>NZ_JAGSYB010000001.1:0-1375472 GCF_025685415.1 Terriglobus aquaticus | reverse complement strand
CCAGTTGTGGACCGATCATGCCCGCGCCTTTGCAACATCCAAAGATGCGTACCGGCTTGCCCCCGATCGCGACCTCCGCCTGCGCCACCTTCATGCGCGTGTCGGTCGTCATGATCGCGGTCGCGAATGCCTCGGCCGCCTCAGCTCCACTGCTCAGACCAGCCACTGCCGCAGGCAGGGTGGCAATCAGCTTCTCTACCGGCAGAGGCACGCCGATGATCCCGGTCGACGAAGGAAAGACCTGGTGCGGAGCGATGCCGACGGTCCTACCCAGAGCAGCGCAGCTCTCACGGGCCGCCGCGAGCCCTTGCTCTCCGGTGGCACAGTTCGCATTGCCAGCGTTGACCAGCACCGCGCGAACGTAGCCACCGCTGGCGCGCAGGTGTTCTGCATCCACCTGCAAGGGCGCCGCTTTTACCTGGTTGCTGGTGAACATGGCCGCCGCTGCGGCGGGCTCTTCGGTCACCGCAAGGGCCAGGTCGCTGCGTCCGCTTGCCTTGATGCCGGCCTGAACCGCGGACCAGCGAAAGCCCGCGGGAAGTGCTTGCTCGAATGTTGCCACTGCTGTCGAAATGCTCCTGCCAGATCTTTGAATGCTTCAGAAGGTTTGTGCCTGCGGGTGATCTACCTTGGATGGCTACCAGGTCTCGGTCGGCACGGCGAGAGTGCGGCCGGTGCGGCTCGATTCCCGGGCCATCTCCAGCAGGCGGGCCACCCTTATGGCATCCCTCGGCGTGGTGGGTGGCGTAGCTCCAGACGAGATCGCCTGCGCGACGCCCTCATAAAACCTGCGATAGTCTCCGCGCTCGGTTGGGATTGTCTCCCGTTGCAGATCCGCGGGGTTACCGGCTTGCTTGGGCGTGGTCAGAGTTCCCCAAGCGGCACGGTCTTCCGTGTACCACTCGTCTTCGGCCGGGCCTTGCGGCGGAACGGCAGCGCCGGCCAGGATCGCAGGCTCCTGCGGGTCCACGCCGAACTTGCGAAAGCTGCCGGACGTCCCGTTCAGCAGGAACCGCGACTGTGGATCGGCAGCGATCATCGAACTGCCAAGATCCACTCGAACGCCGCGACCTTCGTGCTGGAAGTGCAAGGTGATGTCGAACGCGTCCTCGATGATGGTGCCGTCGCGGTCCGTCCGAACGTCCGCGGTGATGCTCTCAGGCCTGCCGAACAGGACCAGGGCCTGGTCGACAAGGTGAGGTCCCAAATCCATCAGAAGACCGTTTTCCGCACCTTCGGCTTCCTTCCACGTGTTGGCGCGCGGCGTTGGGCGGAAGCGGTCAAAGCGCGACACCAGCGTGACCGGGCGGCCCACAGAGCCATCATTCAAAAGCTTCTTGACTGTCAGAAAGTCGCCGTCGAAGCGCCGGTTGTGGAACGGCGCAAGCAGCAGACCGCGTGATTGCGCCAACGCTTCCAACTCCTCTGCCTCGGCGGTGGTCGGCGTGAACGGCTTGTCGATGACCACGTGTTTGCCCGCATTCAGAGCAGCGCGCGCCAGCGGAACGTGAGTGCTGTTGGGTGTGCCCACCACCACCAGTTCCACATCACTCGCAACCAGGTCGTCTGCCGATCGGAAAATCGTGGCATTCGGGAACGCGCGGGCCGCGTCGTCTCCGGTCCGCTGCACGATGGCGGAGAGGTCCAATCCGCGCGCGGCATGAACGAAGGGAGCGTGAAAGACGCGTCCTGCAAGACCAAAACCGATCACACCTGTGCGAATTCCCATCCTGTCTCCTGCATCGCGGCGTTGTCCGCAACCAGAAGAGTACATGGTTTGTCTTCGCTTCGCGGTGAGCGGCGCGGCGTAAAGATTCTGCATCGTCCGCACCAGGGGTGTGCATCAGATATTCGAAAGCGCATGACACTGCGATCCGCCCCGGAAGCCTCGCATGTTGCTGCGCCAATCTCGGACGGGCAGAGGTGTATGCACAACGCAACAGAAGCAAGCGGCTGTTGCCGGGCCCTGGGACGAGCGACGGTTGCGCTGGCGATAGTAGCCGCCCTGGCTCTGCCGGCTCGGTCTCAGACCCAGGGGCAAAGCGGGAATGGAACCAGTCAGGGATCCTCCGCCGGCGGCCAGCAGGCATCCGGACCAGCCACCGTACAGGCCGCGCAGCAGACCTTGAACGGACTCAATGGCGCGAGCAACGCGCAAACAGGCGGCCAGGCAGCGACCGCTAACGACTACAAGGGATCCATCGTGCAGGGAACCGCAACGGCGGGCATCCTGGATCTTTCGCTGGACGATGCGATTGCACGCGGTCTGCGGAACAACCTTGGCGTCATCCTGAATTCCAGCGCAGTGCAAAGCGCCGGCGGTACCCGTCTGCAGCAGTTGCAGGATCTGCTACCCACGGCGACAGGCCACGCGAACTACACCGTGCAGCAGATCAACCTGGCTGCCTACGGCCTAAACTTTCCGGGCTTCAATCCCGTCATCGGGCCGTTCCAAACGATCGATTTTCGTGTCTACCTGCAGCAGAACCTGCTGAATGTCCAGTCCATCGATCGCTATCTCGCGTCGAAGCACAACTTCACCGGGGCGAAGCTTTCCGCGGAAGACGCGCGCAACATGGTCGTGCTGACGGTGGGCAACGCCTACCTGCTGTGCATCGCGGATGCGGCACGCATCACGGCGGAAGAAGCCGTTCTGGCGCAGACCAAGGTCTCGCTCGATCAGGCCACGGCCGCGCACGAAGCAGGCACCAGCCCGCGGCTCGACGTTCTGCGTGCCCAGGTGGACTACCAGAACGCGCAGCAGCAATTGGTGCAGGCGCGCAACGGTTTGGAGAAGGACAAGCTCGCCCTAGCCCGCGCCATCGGCCTGCCGACAGAGCAGCGGTTCCGGCTTACCGACGACGTCCCATATCGCGAAGCTGACGCGGTGACCCCGGAGCAGGCGTTTGCGCAGGCTCTCGCTACGCGCAAAGACCTGCAGGGCATGGCAGAGAACGTGAAAGGTGCCGAGCTGACCAGGAAAGCCGCCGTCGCCGAGCAGTATCCCAGCGTGGACTTCACTGGCGACTTCGGCGGCCTCGGTACGCGCTTCAACAACCTGCACGATACCTATACGGCCACCGGCGAAGTGCAGGCGCCCATCCTGCAGATTGCCAAGACTCGCGGCGACAAACAGGTCGCCGACGCCGCGCTGCAGCAGCAGCGTGCACGCTACAGCGACCAGGTGCAGCAGGTGAACCAGGACGTTCGCGACGCACTGCTCGACATCGAAGCGGCACGCCAGCTTGTGCAGACAGCCCGGTCCAACGTGGATCTGGCCAACGAGGCACTATCTGAGGCGCAGCAGCGGTTCCGTGCTGGTGTCACGGACAATCTGGCCGTTTCCGAAGCGCAGGCACAAACGCAACAGGCCAACGATCAGTACATCAGCGCGCTGTACCAGCACAATCTGGCGAAACTTTCGCTGGCGCGCGCCACCGGCACCGCCGGAACTAACTACAAGAACGCTCTTTCAGCCGGAGGACATTGATCGTGGCAGAGAACGATCCGAACTACAGCGAACAACAGAATCGCCAAGCGAATCTGCCGGGCGGCGGAGAAACTTCCGTCTCGGGCGGTGGAACGCAGGCCCAGGCGGCGCCCGCGGCCAATGCCCAGGCACCGGCGGCCAAGCCGGAGAATCCCGCCGGAAAGGCTCGCCGCACCTTCATCATCGTTGCGGTCGTGCTGCTGCTGGTGCTGATTGCAGGCTTCTTCTACTACCGCTCCACCTTTACTGAGGGCACTGACGATGCCCAGGTGGATGGCGACCTCTACCAGGTATCCGCCCGTGTAGCAGGCCAGGTCACCAAGGTTTACGTGACGGACAACCAGAAGGTGAACCAGGGCGACGTGATCGCGGAGATCGATCCGCGCGACTACCAGGTCGCGCTGGAGCAGGCCGAAGCCCAGCTTGCAAACGCCAAGGCCAGCTACGTGCAGGCCAACGTGAACGTGCCCATCATCGGCGTGCAGACGCGTACCACGGTTGCGACCAGCGGGCAGGACGTTGCCACTGGTGAAGCCGGTGTGGCGCAGGCGAACAAGCAGGTCGCAGCGGCGCAGGCCCGTGTGGACGAGGCAAAGGCAAATGCGCTGAAGGCGCAGCTGGACGTGGATCGCTACACGCCGCTGGTCGCCAAGGACGTGATCAGCAAGCAGCAATTCGATCAGGCAGTAGCTTCTGCCGCAGCTACCAACGCTTCGCTGCTGGAAGCGCAGCAGAACGTGATAGCCCAGCAGGCTGCAGTTCGCCAGGCGCAGGCCCGGCTTGATGCCTCGCGTGCCACAGCACGCCAGGCCCAGGTGACTCAGCCGCAGCAGATTCAGGCGCAGCAGGCCCGCGCCAACGCCGCGAATGCTGACATTCAGCAGCAGCAGGCGCGTGTGGACCAGGCTCGCCTGAACCTTAGCTACTGCCGCATCGTGGCTCCGACTACGGGCATCATCAACCGCAAGTCCGTTGCGGTGGGTGGCAACGTCAGCGTCGGCCAGAACCTGCTGACCATCGTGCCGCTGACCAACCTGTGGATCACTGCGAACTACAAGGAAACGCAGTTGCAGCACATGAAGGTTGGGCAGAAGGTCGACATCAAGGTGGACGCCCTGGGTGGCCGCGAGTACCACGGTACCGTTGCTCAGATTGGCGGCGCGACTGGATCCCGGCTCTCGCTCTTCCCGCCGGAAAACGCGACCGGCAACTACGTGAAGGTTGTGCAGCGTATCCCGGTCCGCATCAACCTGGACCAGGGTGAGAACAACGATCAACTGCTGCGCGCCGGCTACTCGGTCGATCCGGAAGTCCACGTGAAGTAAGCGCACTCACAGAAAACAAAGACAGAAGGCCCGCTCCGGCGGGCCTTCTGTCTTTCTCCGGCAAGAACTTTCGCATCGCGCCGCCCGGTGGTGTCATCCTTACAGCAGGTCTCCCCCTATGCCGATCGCACTCGATTTCTTCCTCCATTACGCATACGGCATCCTCTTTCTCTGGGTGCTGGTGGAGCAGCTGGGTGTGCCTGTGCCTTCCGTGCCCCTGTTGCTGACCGCGGGGTCACTCACCGCGGCCCACAAGTTGCATGCCGTCCCGGTGATGGCTTCGGTGTTGCTGGCCTGCGCGATCGCGGATTCCGTGTGGTACTTTGCCGGCGTGCGCTACGGCGGCCGCGTCGTGCGGCTCATCTGCAGGCTCTCGCTTGAAGCCGGAACTTGCGTCAAGAAGACGGAAGGCTATTTCGGCCGCCACGGCGGTGTCACGCTTCTCTTTGCGAAGTTTGTGCCTGGCCTGTCCGCGGTGGCGCCGCCGATTGCGGGGCAGAGCGGCATGCCTTTCTCCCGCTTTCTGGCCTACGATCTTGCGGGCTCGCTGATCTGGTCATCGGCTTACGTCTTCGGTGGTCGCTTTATGGGCGATATCGCAAAGCGCTCTCGTCCTGCGCTGCATTTCTTTGTGCAGCATGGGGTCCTGCTCTTCGGCTTGGCTGTTCTGGCTATCGTGCTGTACCGGTTCTGGAGACAGCGCGCGTTCCTGCAGGAACTGCGCGAAGCGCGTATCACGGCCGAGGAGCTTCACGAGCTCACAGAGGCTGCCGCTGCGGATGATGTGCTTCCCCCATTCATCGTGGACCTGCGCCACCCGCTGGAGTTCCTGCCCGACGGTCGCGTGATTCCGGGCGCCGTTCATATTCCGCCGGCCGAGCTGGAGAAGAATGCAGACCTCATCCCGCGCGACCGCGACGTGATCCTGTACTGCACCTGCCCGAACGAGGAGACCAGCGCGGCCCTTGCCAAGCGCCTGCAGAAGATTGGCGTGCATCGGGTGCGTCCGCTGAAGGGCGGTTACGAAGGCTGGCGCGATGCTGGATACGATCTTGAGCGGTACGATCGTGATGCGAAGTTGAACGCCATTCCCGCGCTCGCTGAAGTCGTTTCAGCGTGAGCGCGAGCGCTAATCCGTGGCGGATACGCGTACCTCCTGACGCATTCTGCGCTCTAGCTGCTGACGGCGATCTCTTCCTCAAGCTGCTGCTTTGCGTACAGGTCCGCGTAGAAGCCACCACGCGCCAGCAGTTCGTCGTGGGTTCCGTACTCCGCGATGCGACCGTTCCCCAGTACCGCGATACGGTCTGCGGTGCGTGCGGTGGAAACACGGTGCGCGATCAAAATCGTCGTCCGGTCCTGCATAGCGGAGCGCAAGCCCTGCAGAATGCGCTCCTCGGTCAGCGTATCGACCGACGCCAGGGCATCGTCCAGGATCAGGATGCGGGGCTGCCGCAACAGCGCACGCGCGATGGCGGTCCGCTGCTTCTGCCCGCCTGAGAGCGTAATTCCACGCTCCCCAACTACCGTGTCGAAGCCGTTGGGGAACTCCTGGATCTCGCGAGCGATCTGCGCTGTTTCTGCGGCAGCCAAAATCTCTTCTTCCATCGCCGAAGCGACCCCGAACGCAATGTTTTCGCGAATCGTCGAAGAGAACAGGAATGTCTCCTGCGGCACAAATCCGATGGCGCGGCGCAGGTCTTCGAGCGGCCATTCCCGAATCGGCAGGCCATCGATCAGCACCTGTCCCGCCGGCGCATCCAGCAGCCGGGGAATGAGGTTGACCAGCGTGGTCTTGCCCGCGCCGGTCGGTCCCAGGATCGCCAGGCTTGATCCTGCCGGGATAGTCAGCGAGACGTCGCGCAACACATCGCCGCCCGCGCCATAGCTGAAGCTCAGGTTGCGGAACTCGATTGCACCGCGCGGCACCAGCGGAGTCTCACCGGCGGCGCGTCCGCTCTCGTCCTTGATCGCCGGCTGCTGGCGCAGCAACTCGTCAATCCGAACTACCGATGCAGTGCCACGCTGAAACAGATTCACCACGTACCCGAGCGCGATCATCGGAAACGTCAACTGCACCATGAAAACCATGTAGCTGGTGAACTGGCCCGGCGTGATGCTGTGCAGCGCCACCTCGCGACCACCCACGAACAGCGTGACCACAATGGCAATACCAAGCACAAACTCGAGCGTTGGCCACAACATTGCCATCAGGCGTACCAGCAGCAGGGAACGGCGGATGTACTCGCGGTTGGCCTCTTCAAAGTGCTCGATCTCTGACGACTCTTGCGCAAAGGCGCGCACCAGGCGCGCACCGGAGAAGTTCTCCTGCGCCTTTGCGCTGATGTCGGAGAACATCGCCTGGATACGCTCGAAGCGCGTATGGATGCGGCGCCCAACGTACTGCACCAGGACGCTCGCAACCGGTAGCGGCAGAAACGCCCACAGCGTCAGCCGCGGCGAGATGCGAAGCATCAGCGGAATGGCCGCTGCGGTGTAGACCACTGTATTCGCGGAGTACATGATCGCCGGCCCCAGCAGTTGGCGAACGGCGTTCAAGTCGTTGGTCATGCGCGCCATGATGTCACCGGTGCGCTGCGAGTGGTAATAGCTCAACGACTGTCGCTCCAGGTTGCGGAACAGGTCGTTGCGCAGGTCGAACTCGATCTCGCGAGACGCGCCGATCAGGATCCAGCGCGATGCATACAGGCAAACTGCCGCAACCGCCGCCACGCCCAGCAGGGCCCAGACCGATCGCAGAACGATACCGGCCGGGCCGTGGTGCTGCATGTCATCCACGGCATGGCCGATGATCAGCGGGATCGCGATCTTTGACAGGTTGTACAGCAACACGGCGAGCGCGCCCTGCCAGAACGACTTCTGGTACCGGCGCAGGTAGGGTGCCAGTGGCTGCAACTTGCCCAGGGTCACAGGCTTACTCGGGTTTCGCCGCCGGCTTGTTTGCCGGGTCGGTTGCGGGATTGCTACCGGGCTGCGGCTGCGTTTGCGGCTGCGTCGGATTCTTGGGTGCCGGCGGCGCCGCGGGTGGAGCCTGCTGCTGCGGTGGCGTATCGCTCTGGGCGAGAAGTTCGACGTCAAAGATCAGGTCTGCCTTGGGAGCGATCGGAGGACGTCCGCGCTCACCGTAGGCCAACTGGTAGGGCACGATCAGGCGCCGCTTGCCACCCACCCGCATGCCTTCGAATCCCGTATCCCAGCCGACGATGACCTGCCGCGCCCCCACTGGAAATACGATCGGCTCCTTGCCGTCGTGGTCGAACGACGAATCGAACTTCTCTCCGCTCGTGGTCCAGCCCGTGTAGTGCACGGTGTAGAACTTGCGCGTTTCGGCCGGCTCGCCGGTGCCGATCTTCAGGTCAACGTAGCGCAACGCGTACAGCGTTTTTACCGGGCCCGTTACGGCGGGCATGCTTCCTACCGCGGCTAGTCCTTCTTCCGGCGCGGTCGCCTTCGCGCTGGTGGACCGGTGCGCCGCTGCGCTCGAATAGGCGCGATGGGCGGTTGACGCCGTTTGTGCCTGCATTGATACGGCGGTCAGGCTCACTGCAAGGGCGGCCGAACACAGGGCCACGGTGGAAACGAAGCGCATCAGATTCTCCTACCGAAAGTGTAGATGTTCCGGCAGAGCCCTCCGGCTCATATCGAGGCAAAAGCATCAGGTACATTGGAAGGGAAGCTGTACCTGAACAGGAGACACACATGAGCGAGCATCAACCCGGTCACGATCCCGAAGGCGCACACGAGCACGCGCACGGGTTCAATTCGTTTCTTGACCGCAACTGGGGCGCAATCGTCATTGCGTTCGGCTGCGTGTTCGTCTACATCCTGGCGCACTACAACCCCACGAACTAGCGGCTGGAAGCGCCAGCTTTACAACGCACCAGCGAGATCCCTGAGACGCCCTCGTGTGAGTAGCGCTGCCTGGCAGCACTCAACGCGGCGTCTCTTTTTGTTTGACGGCCTACCAGCGCGCGGGCACAATGGCTCCGGCGTAACGCGCCAACAGGAGCCGCCCGATGAGCAAACGGATCATCTTCTGCGCCGACGGAACGTGGAACACCTCGCACGGCCCGTCGCTCATGACAGCGGACACCAACGTCCGGCGGTTCTACCTGTCGCTGACCGAAGACGCGTCGCAGCTGCGCTACTACGACAGCGGTGTGGGCACGAACGGAAACCTGGCCGAGCACCTGTTCGGCGGCGCCTTGGGTGAGGGCCTGTTCCAGAAGGTCCAGGACGGCTACGCATTCCTTTCCAACGTATGGGACCCCGGTGATTCCATTTATCTGTTCGGCTTCAGTCGCGGCGCGTACGTCGCACGCAGCTTGGCGGGCATGATCGCCCACTTTGGTGTTCCCACCCGAAGCTTCGATAACCAAACTGTTCCTCGTGTGTTTGCAGCCTATCGCACCCGGGATACTGCACAACGAGCGCTTCTGAAGGAGCAACTCCAGTCCGCCTACGGTCTGCAGGATGCGGAGATTCGGATGGTCGGCGTTTGGGACACCGTAGGAGCGCTCGGCATTCCCGGTCACCTGTTCGGCACGTTTGACGCACTGAAGTATGGCTTCCTCGATACCACGCTGAGCCCATGCGTGCGGTCTGCATTCCATGCGGCTTCCATCGATGAGCGACGTGCAGCCTTCCAGCCCACGCTCTGGACGAACCCTGACGGCAGTCCTCGAGAAAACGACGGGCAAGTGACACAGATCTGGTTTCCAGGCGTTCACACCGACGTGGGCGGCGGAGAAAAAGAACCTCAACTGGCGAACATCACGCTCCGCTGGATGATCGACAAGGCAGAGGAATGTGGACTCACGTTCGACGAAGCTCTGGTACAGCAGTGCTATGCACCCATGCCGTTCCAGCCGCTTGGCCCCATGCATGATGCCTGGTCGCTGATCCCGTGGGGCTTGCCTGTTCACCGAACCGTGCCTGCATGCGCAGCGTTGTCGAACACTACGCTGTTGCGATACCAGCGATTGCCTTCTTATCGCCCGCCTTCGCTCAACCTTCCATTGGATCGCTATCCGACCGTCCAAGTAATTCCTGAGTCGGAGCTCTAGGTTGGGCGTTTAGAAGCAATGCTCAAGATGCTTGCGCAGTTGCAGTCCGCAGCGCTTGACACTCAGCGGTACAGGGACCGAAACAACTCCGCGACGATCGGATAGCACTCACATGCCATGCCCTCCAGTGCCTCCCGGTCCTCAATGCGGACGCGTCCGCGCGTGAATGTAATGACTCCCGCCCGTTGCAGGCTGCCTGCCGCCAGATTCACTGTCGACCTGCGGGTTCCAAGCATCTGGCCCAGAAACTCCTGGGTGAGCGGCAGATCCCTTGAAGCAACGCGATCCTGCGCCATCAGCAGCCATCGCGCTAGCCGCGCTTCTACCTCGTGCAGCCGATTGCACGCGCTCAACTGTGCCAACACCAGCGAATCGTGTTGCACGAATTGGTGTACCGAGTGCATCAGAGGCGGACATGTCAGGAAATACTCCTGAAAAGCGCGGAACTGCATGCGCAGAGCTTCGCCCGCCATCTGAACAAAACACCGTGTATTCCCTCGCTGTGGACCCAGCAGGTGCACCCGTTCCGGAAAACCTTCCCGTCCGGTGAGTCCGACCTCAACGCTTTCACCGCCTTCCATCGTCGTGACAACCGAGGCCAAACCCGAGGTGAGAAAGTGGACAAACCGCGGCTCTTGATCCGGGACAAAGATGCTGCTCGGCACCGGCAAAGGGATGGTCTCCATTTGCGAGAGCAGGTTAGCCCGCACCGGTTCGGGTAATCCATCCAGGAGGCAGTTGTTAGTCACAGACGGTTCCAGTCAGCGCTTATTGGAGTCGGACATACATTTCGGCTGTACATACGCGCTTGACGATACCGATCCCTAGCACCTGTGAGAGCTAGGGAAACCCCGCGCTTTGGCTCCTGGGCACCACAACGCGGGCTGCCACCAGCAGGAAGGCGTCTTGGGAACAGCCCTTCCGAAGAGATGGTGGGCCTTCAATGCAACTTGCTCGAAGTCGACTTCCCGTCACCACAAGGAGTAGTCGTGCAGATGAACCGCCACGACGGCAATCAGCGCGTTCGCCACCGCGTGGGCTGCGACTGCATCGCCGATCCGGTTCTTGCTCTTGGCCAGCCACCAAAACAACGCTCCGGTGACGGCACCGGCCGGCCACATGCGACCGTGCATCGCTCCAAATGCGACGGAACTGACCAGCAATGAAACCCAGTTCATGCCACGATACGGCTGATGCTCGAAGTCGACTCGCATCACACGACGGGCCGCAAAGCCGCGGAACGCGAGTTCCTCGGCTATCGGTACCGTGATCGTCGCTGCGGCAACGCGCGTCGCGATCCACGCAAGCCGCAGCGGTCGAGACATGACTGTGAGGGCGTTCGTCGTGATCAAAACGCCAGGTGTGACGACCTTGAACTTGAGTCGGATTGCAAGCCAGATCACTCCGACCGCAACCCCCGCCAAAATGGAGAGGCTGCTGAACCTCCAGTCCATCTGGAGGTAGTGCGAGCGCAGAATCCAGAGCGCCGCCAACGCGACCACCAGCCGCACGACATAGAAGGCCTCAAAGCCTGCCGACAGGGCTTGCGTGATGAGGGACGTGCCAAGAATGAGAGTGAAGGGAAGGAGGTAAACGACGGGGTAGTTCACGGCTTCCGACACCCGCCTGCCCGCCTCCGGAACTCCGTCTTGGCGGAACCACGGGTGTCGCTGAACCAGAAGCAGGCAGCCCAGGGTGATCAGATTCAGGCTGACCCAACCAGCCTGAGCATGGAATCCAATGTCGGCCAGCAGCGGGTGGCCATGATCTCCAATTGCAATCAGAATCGCGAGTCGCACAATGTTTGCGAACCACGTGAGCAGCAGTGCCACTGGAGCAACGAGCTGGGCACGGCGGACATTTAGTTCTCGCCGGAAGAAGACGACCCAGAGCGGGATGAGCAAGGCGACCAGCACCAGGCCTTCTACGCCGGAACAGAGCCAGGAAACCTGGATTTGAAACCGTTCGGTGCCGAGGAGGTGCTTCTCCGGGTTGCTCACGACGGTGGTGTAGAAGTGCCTCAGCAGAGCCCGGGTCTGTTCAAAGCACGCCTGCTGCACCCATCCGACGAACCCGTCCGACGACGTGGTCCACGCCAGCGTTCCCATCATCCGCAGCAGCGAGATCGCAAGCGTAACGCCGAGCGCGTAAAGCCAAGCTAAACCGAGAGATCGGGCTAGTGACAGCAGGGTGTGCCACGGAACGAAAACGAGAAGGAGCGTTAGAACGAGCAGCGGGATCAGCGCTGTCCAGAGCGTTGCCAGCCAGAAGAGCGGCGGGTCCGCCAAGCTATGCGCGGCTGCGACCCTGGCATAAACGGGCCGAAGTGCCAGCATTAGTACGAGCAGGCCGATGTGGGTGAGCAGAGCAGGACGGTTCAAATGCGCTGGCAACCGGAAGCGCACGAGCCGACGCCAGCCAAAAAGCAGAAGCGCCAGGCCAAAGGCTGCTGGCGCTCCTCCAAATCGCTGCACCGCGCCCAACATCCAGTCGGGGGGCAAATGCAATAAGGTCAGCTTCTCAACGACAATCGCTGTCAGAAAACAGGCGATCGTTGCGTACGTCCGTTGCCGGGTGGAGGCGGTATTGGGAGCCAGCGCCTCCAAACTGGTATCCGACGGAGGAACTTACGCTGCTACTTCAGCAACTGCGACCTTACGCTTGCGGCCGCGGAGCATCAGTGCGCCACCCAGCAGAACGGCAACGCCACCGATGCTGGAGGAAGCTCCAATTTCGGGCGCGGACGGCGGGTTCAGGGTGCATGTGAAGCCGGTCGGGGTGGACGTGAAGGTGTATCCCGGAGGGCAGCTCTGTGCACGGGAGGCGAGAGGGGCAGCAATGGCGCACACTGCCAAGGCGAGGATTCGGCGGAACGTCATGGGCACGATCTCCAAACTTAGAGTAACGACGGTTGACTACAAAGCTAACGTGATATCGCAGGCTTTGCAAGAGGTAAGACGAATTTGCTTGGACAAAAGCTGCCTGATGGTGCCAGAATGGGCGGCTCTGCCCAACTTGGACCAGAAGGTTTGCAACTGCTCCACTTCACGGATGGATGCTCTGACCCGTTCCGAACCGAGATGTTGCGGCAAGATTTTATCCCGTCCGCCGGCGTGTCTCGGGTATGTTCGGGCTATGCGGACGATCTGTGGATGGTGTGCGGGCTGCGCTGGTTGGCGTGTCCGCGGCAGGGCAGAGCAGCGGCAGCACCGTTGCGGCTGATCTGAAGTCGGCCTTGCGCGGCGACTGGGTGGGTGTACTGGAATACCGCGACTACAGTGAGCCGCCGACCTCAACGAAGCGCGTCGACCTGCCGACGTGGCTCAGTGTGACGAGCGACGGCGAGGGCAAGCAGACCTGGCACTACGTCTATGATGACGGGCCGAACAAGACGGTTGATGAGATCGAAGCCGTCACCTTCGATCCGGCGCGTGAGCAGTACACGGCGGTCGACAACGGCAAACCGGCGCAGACGTTCCATGTCGCGGGCTACTCCGCGCTGAAGGGTGGGCGCGGAACGCTGACGCTGACGGGCAGCGGCACGGATTCGGGCAAGCCGGCCGAGATCCGCGAAATGATGACGATCCGGCGCAATCTGCTGGAGGTGCTGGAAGAGACTCGTTCTGCCGGATCTCAGGACGCCTTTGCCTTTCGGCACCTGTACCGCCTCGTGCGGCGGGAGGCTCCGGCGGTCACCGGGGCGAAATAGGGGATACCCTTCCCCCTCCTGGGGAAATGGTAAGTTCCTCATTTCCTATGGGTTGCAATTTCAGGCTGGTGTAACTTCTTCGAACGACGGAGCTTAGGCGTAAGTTCCTGCTGCGGTTGGAGTTGTGAGTGCTTGCACACTTTGTGGTGCATGCGCTTCTGCGTGTCGCGATGCAACGGACGAGTCTTTGCGATTCAGATCTACACGTTGAGGAAGGCAGCGATCTGCTGCTGCATCTGGACGAGGGAAGCACCCTGCGGGTGCCGGAAGCCGCAGGCGCGGATGAGGTGGTCGCCGGAGGTGTAATCGCCCCACGATGGGTCTTCGCGGCCGGTTGTTGCCTGATCCGCCAGGAGTGGCGTGCAGCGACCGCCCGCGCGCTCCTGGTCGGTCAGCGGGAAGTGACGCCAGCCTTTGGTGGTCAGGCCGATGCACTCAGGGATGAAGTTGAAGAACAGGACGCCGGACCAGAAGTCCGCCTTGTTGTCGGAACCGAAGTACCTGCTGACCGGACCGAAGAAGGAGTCGCCCTTTTGCTCGCCGCTGATGACGCGCTGGACGACCCACTTCGTGAAGTCGGGGCTATCTTCGTCCCGCTCCGCGCGGTAATGAGAATAGCCGACGATGGCAATCTTCTGGCCGTTGATCTGTGTGAAAGTGTTGGGAACTCAAGGTTCGTGTTCAATTGGCATGCCGGGACGTTACCACGTCCTCACGCCCGTATGCGGGAGCGAGCATTGGCTGCTGCGAACCCACACATCGCAAAGAACGCGATGTGTGGGGCACCCAGCTTATTCATTCCTTGCCGGAGCACTGGCCTGTTCAAGAGTCTCAAGCGACCGGACAAGCGCGACGATCACATCTGCTTTGTGCAGCCAATCGTTGGGCTTGAGGAGCGGATATGCGCTGTTCTGGTTGACTTTGTTGAAGCCAAGCTGTTGCATCCCGTCGATGAAGCGATCCCTGATCGATGCTTGGGCTTCCGTGATGTCGGGATAGTTCTCGGGCCGCCAGTAGGCGAGATAGATCTCAAGCGAACCGTCCTTGCGTATGCCGAAGAGGCCCCGCTTGGGCAGGGTACGGGCTAGGAGGAAAACGGCGCTGACGATCCACGTTACACGAGCGTCAGGGATGCCGCTCAACTCCGCAATGGTGTGGCGCACGATTGCGACTTGCTCGGCAGTGAGCGCCCCTTCGATGTTCTGCCAGAAATTAGCTTCGCCTCTCGCTATCGTGGTTTGAGCTTTGTCTGCGCGAGCAGCTTCCTTGGTGATGCGAACAGCCTCTGAGAAGCCGACCACGCGAGGCACGATGACGGTGCCCGCGTTGGGATCGGGAAGAGAATACTGCCTGGCCTCTACAACCATGACTTCGACATTCGTGAATTGATCATTCAAATATTCCGCAAGAGTGCGGAGTTCGTTCGAACTTTGCTCCAGAAAGAAGATGAGGCGAATGTTACCGGAACGAACCTTGGATATGAAGTTGGTGCAGAAGCCATCAATGTCGTCCTCAAATCCCCGTTCCAGCTCACGGAGAGCATTCGCTAATTCCCCCTTGTGCGTGTGGAGAAGAGCACACTTGATATCGTCTGCGGACCAGTAGGCTTTTCCGTTGGCGGCATACTCAAGCATCTGGCCGATGACCTCCCGGCGCGCGCGTGGGTCATTGCAGCGCTTAGCCTCCACAAAAGTCGGTGTCCCATCCTGATCGGAGTAAAGGAAATCCAGCGAGAAGTCTGTAGTGCCGGTGCTTGGATTGACCACGGGCATCTCTCGGCGGATCAATAACCATTTACGAGGGCTGAGGGGATCGATCTGATCGCCTGCCAGTAGGCCTGGTTGGTGCAGCAATCGTTCCTGCAGCTCCGTCGTTTCGTTGCGGCACTGAATGCGCTCAAGTTGTAAGCCTGCTCCATTGCCGTTCGCCAAAAAGACCTTGCTCATGCGGGTCAGGGTAGCATGGGGCCGATTGCCTTAGCCTCTTTAAGGATTGCTTGGTCTTCTCAGTTAGCCTTTTGTGGATACGCCATTGTGTTTAGAAATAGTGAACTCGGACCCACTGCTTTCGCCGCACTGATGTCCGTGTTGGCGCCTCCAACATCGGCTTGTTTGTTGAGATCGAAAAGCGTCTCTGTGTAGTGCCATTCACTTGGTCCTACAGTAGATCGGTAGACAGCACAACCAACGATGTAAAGCCGTAATGATTTATTCACGCTGCTCGCGCCTACATCTGCCCACGACTGACTAAATTCTTCCTTCGTTGTTACATCTTCGCCCGGAAAGACAGTCTCTTGGCCTAAGCCGTTCCCTTCTGTGTTTCCCATCAACATGTGACATACAGAGTCAGCCTGCGGAACGGCATCCGTTAAGTTCGTTCGTGAATGCATTTCTGCGATAAAGGAGGTCGCTATCGCCGGGGTCTGACCGTGATTATGCAGCTTGAAGAGCAGAGTCAGTCGAGGTCCTTCAGCGGGAAAGGTGAGTGGAGTGATGGCCTGCCCTTGAATGGAAACCCATGGTCTTTCAGCGACGAATAACTGCCGCGAAGCGGTTTCAGATTGTTCTCGAGCAGCGTCAGCCGCAAGTTTGGAGACGTAGAAGCTACCGTACAATAGGAGTAACCCGCCCAAACTGATAATAGCCGCAGCACCAGAAATCCAAGTCTGGATCTTAAGCAGATCACGCTCGGAGGCGTCCTTTGAGGTCTGCACTACCTGTGCAGGTGCTTTGGTTCTGAAGCTTGCTTCGGGGTACGAACTGCTTAGTGTCTTGTCTTCATTCGGAATAACTGGCCCATGAAGCCCTCCCGTATTCTTGACTTGGTTCTTCTTCTTGACTTCGTTCTTCATTGACCTGCGGCGCATGAGTTTTAACCCCCAAATCCAGAGTCACCCTATGTAGGGAGTCATTTAGCATCGCGCCAGTTGGGGCCTTGGCCTACTTCGGCGACGATGGGTATGGAGAGGGTGATGACCTTCTCCATTTCTGTTTTGACGAGCTGGGTGACTTCTTCGACTTCGGTGGGTGGGGCGTCGAAGAGGAGTTCATCGTGGACCTGGAGGGTCATCTGCGTCTGCAGGTTGCGGGCGCGGAGGGCGGCGTCGATGCGGAGCATGGCGACCTTGATCATGTCGGCGGCGGTGCCCTGTAGCGGTGTGTTGACGGCGGTGCGTTCGGCAAAGCCGCGGGCGTTGGGGTTGCGCGAGTGGATGTCCGGGATGGGGCGGGTGCGGCCGAAGAGGGTGCTGACCTTGCCGGATTCGCGGGTCTCCGCGAGGGTCCGCTCGATGAAGGTGCGGACGCCGCTGTAGCGGTCGAAGTAGGTTTCGATGTAGGTCTTGGCGGTCTTCTGGTCAATGCCGAGGTTGGCGGCGAGGCCAAAGGGCGAAATGCCGTAGACGATGCCGAAGTTGACGGCTTTGGCGCGGCCGCGAGTCTCCTTGTCCATCTGCGCTTCGGGGACGCCGAAGACCTCGCTGGCGGTGAGGGTGTGGATGTCGAGGTTGTTCCGGTAGGCGTGAACGAGCAGCGGGTCCTGCGAGAAGTGCGCCATGAGTCGCAGCTCGATCTGGGAGTAGTCGGCGGAGAGCAGGATGTTGCCCGGCGCGGCGGTGAAGGCGGCGCGGATTTCGCGGCCGAGCTCGGTGCGGACGGGAATGTTTTGCAGGTTGGGGTTGGTGGCGCTGAGGCGGCCGGTCGAGGTGGCGACCTGGTTGAAGGTGGTGTGGACGCGGCTCTGCTTGTCTACGAGTAAGGGGAGTTGCTCTGTGTAGTTGGAGCGGAGCTTTGCGAGCTGGCGGTACTCGAGGACGAGGCGCGGGGCTTCGTGGTGGACGGAGAGCTCTTCGAGCACGTCCTGCGCGGTGGAGACGACTTTGCCCTTGCCGTACTTGAGCGGCTTGGGCAGGCCCATGGTGTTGAAGAGGACGTCGCCGAGCTGCTTGGGTGAGTTGATGTTGAAGGTGACGCCGGCCATCTGGTGGATGCGCTTGGCGAGGTCGTCCATCATGAGCGCGAGGCGGGAGTTCTGGTCGCGGAGGAGCGCGGTGTCGACCTGGCAGCCGGCCTGTTCCATGCGGAGGAGGACGGGGACGAGCGGGAGGTCGATGTCGGTGTAGGTCTGGCGGAGGCTGGCTTCGTCGACTTGCGCGGCGAGGGTGCGCTGCAGTTGCAGGACCGCGCTGGCGGCCTCGGGCAGGCGGTTGGGGTTTTCGACCGGCTTGGCTTTTTTGCTGGTGGCCTCGCGGTTGGTGCCGGTGAGGGCGCGGTCGTTGAAGCGGGCGGCGACGTCGGCCAGGGTGTGGCTGAGGTGCGTGGGGTTGATGAGGTAGCTGTAGAGCATGACATCGTCGCGCACGCCGGCGATGGGAAGCCGGGCGAGTTCGAGGGTGCGCAGGACCGACTTGAGGTCGTGGACGGCCTTGGGGAGCGTGGCGTCGGCGAGGGCGGCGCGGATGGGGGCTGCGGCTTCGCTGTGCAGGTCGAGCAGGATGGCAGTGTCGCCCGCGGCGGCGAGGCCGATGAGGAGCGGTTCGGTTTGCGGTGGGGCGAAGGGTTCGGTGTTTGCGCTTGCCGGTTGCGAGTCGTTAGGTTCGGGTGCGGTGCCGAAGAGGTTCAGGTTTGAGGCGGGGAGGTCGGCGGGCTCTTCGGGCTCGGCGTCGGAGTCTTCGGGAGCGGTCTCCTCGGCGATAGCTTGCGGATCTTCGGGGAGGAAGATGGCGAGGCCGGCGAGGTTTGCGCCCGTGTAGAAGAGCGGGTCGGATGGGGTGGGGAGATGGGCTTCGCTCTTCGACGTTGATTCGGAGAAGAGGCTGTCGGTGTCGGGTTCCTGCTTTTTGGACTTTGCGGATTTCTTCGTTGCCGTCCCAGAAGTAGTTGTTGCCGCTTCGGAGAAAAGCGGGTCCTTCGCTTCGCTCAGGATGACACTGCTTGCTGAGTTCGAGGCTTCGCCGCCCAGCGGTTCACGGGCCGCTGCGAGGAGCGCTTCGATGTCTTTCGCGGTCGGGTCCAGGTTGTAGTCGACCTTGGCGGTTTCGGGCGCGGGGAGTTCTTTGAGCAGCGTGGTGAACTCGAGTTCGGTGTAGAGGGCGCGGACGGCGGCCAAGTCGGGCTCGGTGGTCTGCATGGCGTCGAGGGTGTACTCGACGGGCAGGCTGCAGTGAATGGTGACGAGTTCCTTGGAGATGAGGACGGCATCGCGGTTGTTGGCGAGGGACTCGCGCTGGCGCTTGCCCTTGATGGCGTCGGGGTTGTCGCGGGCGGTGTCGAGCGCGGCTTCAACGGTCCCGAATTGCCGAATCAGCTCGACGGACCCCTTGTCGCCGATGCCCGGGGCGCCCGGGATGTTGTCGATTGAATCGCCGCGCAGGGCCATCACGTCGATGACCTGATCGGGGCGCACGCCCAGGACCTCTTCGACCTTAGCGGGGTCGAGGATCAGGTTGTCCTTCATGGGATTCAGGATGCTGACGTTCTCGTTCACCAGCTGCATCATGTCCTTGTCGGACGAGACGATGTAGACGTGGTGGCCCTGCTCGGCGAGGCGCTTGGAGAGAGTGCCGATGACGTCGTCGGCCTCGTAGCCCTCGTAGTTGAGGATGGGGATGTGAAAGGCCTCGAGCGCGCGGCGGATGTAGGGCTGCTGCTGCTTGAGGTCGTCTGGCGTTTCGGCGCGTGTGGCCTTGTAGCCGCCGTAGTCGATCTCTTCGAACTGCTGCGTCTTGATGTTGAACTTCTGGACTGTCTTCATCTCGGCGGCGCGCTCGTTGCGGTGCACGGGGGCACCGCCCTCGTAGATGGCGGCGAGATACTGCGGCTGAAAGTCCTGCCGCAGCTTGTTAATCATGTTGATGAAAACGTATGTGGCCGCCGTGGGAATGCCGGTGCGCGTGGACATGGGCCGCGAGCGCTGCATGGCGTGGTAGGCGCGAAAGACAAAGGCCATGCTGTCGAGGAGGTATACGGGCGGCTTCTGGGTGGTGTCCGGCATAGGTCTTCAGGATAGATGCGAGGACAGTCGACGCATGGACTTGAGGAACGTGGCCGATTCGCGTTGCCGCGCCCCGAAGCCAAGGCTCTTTTCACTGAACATTCTGCCTTTCGTCCGCTTCCAGACACTCGTATGTGGTTCATTCGGAGTAGCTTGCGCTGACGCAAGAGTTGTTAGAGTGGATGGCGCAAAAGCTGATCGCTTGTGTGAATGGTCTACCAGGAGAACGAAGATGACCGGTTTAGAACAAGACCCAGGGCCGGAGATTACCGATGTGCACCATCACGAATCACACGTCTTGATCCGGTTCGAGACGGGAGAGTGTGTGAAGCTTACGTCGCGGCAAGTGCTGGACGCTGCCCACAAGGCAGCGCAGCAGCCACGCGCATCCGACCGCACGCTTGATGTAGCGCTCGGCGACAGGCACGGAACCACATAGCGGCAGCCGGCGTATTCCCGCTTGAGGAAACGCGTGTGATCAAGCTTTTGCTGTTTTGCTTGTTGCTGGTGGTGTACTGGCCGCTGGCGCTGTTGGCACTTGTGCTGTACCCGGTGGTGTGGGTGTTGCTGCTGCCGTTTCGGATTGTCGGCGTGGCGGTGGACGGTGTGCTGGAGCTGTTGCGGGCGGTGTTCATGCTGCCGGTGCGGCTGCTGGGTGGGCGCTGAGGCCTGATGTGTTCCGTCCGGATGGTGGTCGGCCCGATCCACGAACGCAGCTTGCGCACATGGATCGGGCCACGAGGTTAACTTGTCGCTGCGCTGGTCTTCCGGGTCGGTTTGGGCTTGGTGGGTTTCGTCGTGGAGGCGGACTGCGCGAGCAGCGTAATCAGGTTGGGCACGTTGGGTGAGCCCAGGCCGGTGCAGGCGTCCCAGCCCGGGCCTGCCTTGAAAGCGCCGTTGTTGCCACTGGTGATGTCGTGGAAGCTGCTACTGCCGTTTGCGGCATACAGCCTGGGCTGGACGAAGCCGACGGTTGTCTTGCTTTGAGCATTGACGACGGCGAGCAGGCCGGCCCACAGCGGAGCGACGGCACTGGTGCCTCCGATGACGAGGTTCTGGCCGTCCACGCGGACCTGGTAGCCGGTCGCCGGATCGGCGTTGCCGCTGACGTCAGGGACGCCGCGACCGGACTTCGTGGCGGCGATGCCGGCTTGCCAGGACGGCTGCGCGAAGACGGTGGAGATGCCGCCGCCCGTGGCACCCTCGTTGGCCGCGGTTTCGTTCCAGACAACTTCTGACTGGATGGTTGTGCCGCTGCCGGTCAGCTTGGTGCCGCCGCAGGCAAGCACGTGCGGGCTGCTGGCAGGGAAGTCGACGTGGTTGCCGCTGGATTCACCGTCGGAGGATCCGCTGTCTCCCGCGGCAGCGAGCACGGTGATGCCCAGTGCGGCGGCCGACTGGCAGGCCTGGTCGAGTGCGTTGCGAGCCTGCGCGGTCCAACTATCCTCCGGGCCTCCCCAGGAGATGGAGATGACGGACGGCTTGTTGGCCGTGTCGTGGACGGCGGTGGTGATGGCGTCGATGAAGCCCTGGTCGGTGTTGGGGGCGAAGTAGACGACGATCTTGGCTCCAGGTGCAACAGCGGCCGCCACTTCAATGTCGAGCATGACCTCGCCGTCGGCACCGTTGGGGCCGTCGGACTTGTTCTTGCCTTTGTCGACCGAGACGGCGGTGACCGTGGGAACGGGCAGGTTCAGCCCTTGGAAGTAGGCCTTAATGTCAGCGGTCTTGAAGCCGCCTCCAAGCTCGATGAGCGCGATGGTCTGGCCGGTCGCCCTGCTGTTTGGGGGCAAACCGTAGAGCTGAGCGACCTGAACGGGGGTGAAGGACGTGTTGGTGGCTCGTGGATGCACGATCGCGTCCGGCGTCTGAGCCGCGCCCTTGTGGATGCGGAAGTGCGGCTTGGCCTGGGGGCGGTTGTCCAAACCGAGCACCGCTTCGACTATCCCTTGCAGCGATTCGGGGAGGCAAATATCGCCTTGACGGACGCGGTAGATTTCGCCATTGGCAGCGGCGTGGTGCCTCAACTTGACGTCGAAGGCGCGCTGCATGTCGGCAACGGTTCCGGTGAGTTGTACGGTACGGCGGGCAGCGTCCGCCTCTGCGGAGAGGTTGAACTCCTTCGCGAAGGCGAGAACGGCTTTGAGCGCGGCGGGATCGGCGCTGTGCTGCGCCTTGTACTGGGCACGGGTAAGGCGCTGCTCGCCCAGCGCGTTTGCGTTCAGCGGCTGCTTGCGGCGAACGATCACGGAGACGGTTATCTGGGCGGAGGACCGGACCGGCTTGGTGTCCTGCTGACCGCCTGGCAGGGGCGGCCTCTGACTTCCGGAAAGGGCGGTGCGGGCTTGGGCGGCGAAGGTGAGCTTGGGCATTGGTTAGGGGACCTCGCTTTGTTTGGTGATTGTAGGCCCAAGCTGGCGCGCTGTCTTCGCTATTTCTTCGCCATTGCGTGAGATGGCGTTTCGCGAACTTGTTGCTCGACGGCAAGGAGAGCGAGTGCTGGTTACTGCAGGAACATGCAGTCGCCGTAGCTGAAGAAGCGATATTGCTGCTGGACTGCGTGGCGGTAGGCGGCGAGTACATGGGCGATGCCTTGCTGCGGATCGGAACGCTGGGCGGCGAAGGCGCTGACGAGCATAAGCAGCGTGGATTCCGGAAGGTGGAAGTTGGTGAGCAGGGCGTTCACGAGCTGGAAGGTGTCGCCGGGTCTGAGGAAGATGCTGGTGCTGCCGGAGTGAGGATGGAGCTGCCAGTCGGCGGCGGAAGCGCGTGCAACGGCCTCGCGGGCGCAGTGCTCCAGGGTGCGGACGGTGGTGGTGCCAACGGCGACGATCCGGCGTCCTTCGCGGCGAGCCCGATTGATGGCGTCTGCCGTCGCGGCGGGAAGCGTGTAGTGCTCGGCGTGTAGGTGAATGTCTGCGATGTCTTCTACGTGTACGGGCTGAAAGGTGCCCAGGCCTACGTGCAGGGTGACGGTTGCCGTCTCAACACCGCGCTCGTCAAGCCGGTGAAGGATCGCGGGCGTGAAGTGGAGGCCCGCGGTGGGTGCGGCAGCGGAGCCGGGTTGAGCCGGATCGGCGTAGACCGTCTGGTAGCGGGCGCGGTCCTCGGCGGTGTCGGCGCGGTGGAGATACGGCGGCAGCGGGATGTGTCCAAGGGCGTCAAGACGGGCGAAGAAGTCAGGGGTGTCCTGGAACCGGAGGGTGCGTTCGCCGCGATCCCCGGCGGCCATGACGTCGGCGGTGAGGGTCGTTTCCGGCTGCATGGCCTTCGCGCTGAAGAGGAGGGTTTCGCCGGGTTGGACCTTGCGAGCGGGTTTGACCAGGGTGCGCCAGTCGGTGGAGCTGAGCTGCTCGGTTAGTAGGACTTCTATGGTGCCGCTGGGGCCGGGCGAGTTCGTTTGCGTGCGAAGGCCGGCGCGCCGACCGAAGAGTCGCGCGGGGATGACGCGGGAGTCGTTGAAGATTACGAGGTCGCCGGGGTTGAGCAGATCGGGCAGATCGCGGAAGTAGCGGTCGGCGGTCTGCCCGGTGGCACGGTCGAAGGTGAGCATGCGAGCGGCGTCGCGTTCGGCGGGCGGATGTTTGGCGATGAGCTCCGGCGGCAGATGGAAGTGGAAGTCGGAAACGCGCACTCAGGTATGAGAGCAGTGTGCAAGCCGGCGGGCAAGTCAGCGGGCGGGCTCGGTGGCAACGCGGCGAGCCTCGTCGAGAGCGCGTTGCAAGGCGGATTGGAGGTCGGGCGTGGTCGCGGGCAGGGGCGTTTGCCAGGCGACTGTGACGCGGCTGAACGGTTTGGGAATGAGGAAGCCGTCCCAGGAGCGCAGCCGCCAGGCGCGGTGCGGCTCCAGGTGGAAGGCACTGATGAGGATGGGGTCGGGATCGTGTGCGGCGTTCGAATCGTTCTGAAGCCCGATATCGCTCTGACGACGTCGTTGCGCCAGTGCGTTGGTGGCGATCGCGGCAGCGCCGGGTTTGGCGACAAAGGCGGGACCGCGCGGACCGTCGGCGGTGATGGCGCACTTATGGCCGGCGGCAAGCGCTCGTGCAACGCCCAGCAGGCCGGCCGCGCCGCCGCGGGATGAGGATCCTCGCACGGGCACGAAGCCCAGCAGAGCAACGGTGCGCGCGATGAGTTCACCGTCGAACGAAGACGAGATCAGAATGCGAATGCCGAGGTTGCGATATCGGTAGGCAGCTAACAGAAGACAGTTGTGCCAGAAGGGATAAAGGTCGGCGCGACGATCGCGGTCGGCCGGGTGTGCATCGGGCGCCAGCACTTCGTGAAAGCGAAGCGTTGCGCACAAAAGCCGGATGGCAAGCGCCGCCAGCGGTGGCACGAGGCGGACGAGCCATCGTTGCGATCGTGTGAACGTGGCAGCCGGCTTCTCCGGTGGATGCGGCATCCAGTGATTCTACGGATTGCCGAAGTCTGGTCTGTCGTGATTACACTGCTGGGAAATGCCATCCATGCAGCGGCAAGTCAGTGCGGTACCGCAGGCGGTCATGCCTGTGGATGTGAGTCAGAGCCTTGCGGAGGCGGTCCATTCGCTAGGTGACGGCCTCTTGCTGATGGATCGCGAATACCGCATCGTCTTCGCAAATGAGCAGAGTCGCCGGATCAGCAGATTCAAACCTACGGACCTGCACGGACCGACCCACTGGGAGCTGTTTCCGACCACCGTGGGAACGGAGCTGGAAGAGAAGTATCGGCGCGTGATGGAGGAGCGCGTTCCGCAGGAACTGGAAACGTACTATGCTCCGTTCGATGTTTGGCTGAGAATCCGCGCGTTTCCTGCGGGCGAGGGCATCGCCGTGCACTACGCGGACATTACGGCGCTGAAGCAAGCGAACGCGGAGAAGGAAGCAAACGCGTCGCGCATGCAGGAGGTGATGGATTCGGTTACAGACGGCATTCTGACTGTGGACCGGGACTGGATCATCACCTTCGTGAACCGGGCGGGTCGGCGCCTGCTCGATGCGATGGGCGAAGTGGTAGGGCGAGGTCTGTTCCACGCTTTCCCCGGGATCATGTACCCAGGTCCCAACTTCATGCGGCATTATTTTGCGGCGATGAACGACCGGGTGTCGGCCGAGTTCGAAGCGAGTTATGGTGACCCGTTGAACGTGACGGTCACGGTACAGGTGCGGCCGTCAGACGAAGGCATCCTTCTCATCTTTCGGGACGTGACGCGAGAGCGCAACGACGAAGAAGCGATCCGCGCCAGCGAAGCGAAGTATCGCGCGCTGACGGAGCTGGGGCCGCAGGCCGTTTGGACCGGGTCGCCGGACGGCGAGATCACGTATGCCAATCAGCGCTTCCTGCGGTACCTGGGCGCAGCGGAGGTTTCTGCGGGTCAGCAGTGGCGGAGGGGCTTCGATCCGCTGGACCGGGATCGGGTGATGTCTGCCTGGCTGCACTCGGTGGCGACCGGCGAGAGCTATGACGTGGAGGCGCGGATGGTTCGCGCCCAAGACCGGGCATCGCGCTGGTGGCGGCTGCAGGCAGTGCCGGTGCGGGACGACTCCGGGGCGATCACCATGTGGCTGGGCATCGCGAACGACATTCACGATGCAAAGATGGCGCGCGAGCAGTTGGAAGCCCAGCAGGCTGAGACGGAACGCCGGCGGCGCGAGTTGCAGGCCGTGTATGACACGGCGCCGGTGGGCCTCGCTTTGTTTGAGCCGAAGGAGTTCCGGTACCTGCAGGTGAACCAGAGGCAGGCAGAAATCATCGGTTTGCCTCGGGAACAGATCCTGGGCCGGCGCTTCCAGGAGGTGGTAGCCACCGAGCTGGTTCCCGCCATGTTTGCCAGGGTGGCCCAGGGCGAGACCGTGCGCGACCTGACGTTTACCACCGAGTTTCACGCTCGGCCGGGCGAGAAGCGATCGTTCAACGTGAACTACTCGCCGGTGTTTGCCGAAGACGGCTCGGTGCGAGCCATCAGCGCGGCGGTGCTGGAGATCACGCAGTTGTGGAAGGCCGAGGCGGCTCTGGTACAGAGCGAAAAGCTGGCAGCGGTGGGGCGACTGGCGTCGTCCATCTCGCATGAGATCAACAACCCGCTTGAGGCAGTGACGAACCTGCTCTACCTGTCGCTGTCGGATGAAAACCTGAACGAGACGACCCAGAGCTACCTGCGGCTGGCGCAGGATGAACTGTGCCGCGTGTCGCAGATTGCGACGCAGACTCTGCGCTTCCATCGGCAGGCCGATAACCCCACGGCGGTCACGGCAGCGCAGTTGATCGATCCGGTGCTGAACCTGTACGCCGGCCGGCTGGTCAACAGCGGCATTCACGTGGAGGCGAGCTACAGTACGGCGCGCAAGGTCTTCTGCTTTGAGAACGACATCCGGCAGGTGTTGAACAACTTGATCGCCAACGCGATCGACGCCATGCGGACCGGGGGACGGCTGTTGTTGCGGGCGCACGACGCCTTCGACCTGCGATCCGACACCCCGGGCGTGCGGATTGCCGTGGCAGATACGGGGCATGGCATGTCTCGGGATACGGCCAGTCGGATCTTTGAGCCGTTCTACACGACCAAAGGTCTGAACGGGAACGGCCTGGGGCTCTGGATCTCGAAAGGTATTGTGGAGCGGCATCAGGGCCATTTGTGGGTGCGTTCCACGCAGCACCCGGTCATGCACGGCACAGTATTCAGCATGTTTTTGCCGACGGCCGAGTAGCGCGGAATCGCGTGCCAAAACGAACCTCCGCAGGCAGCAGCGGAGCGCTCCCGCGTGTTGCCAATCCACTACAGCAGGGCGTATCTTCGCAAAGTTTGTCCGTTGGAGCGTCTCCTCGTCTGCACATGTCCGTTGACGACATTGGCGTCGCGAGACCTGCCCACCGCGTCAGATGAGAGGTGCGCGGCCTGTGGCGGTGCACCGGAAGAAAGGTATAGGCGTCTTGGTATGGCAGTAGCAGAACTGGAGTTGAAGGCAGAAGAATCGCAAAACCCGGAAGCAGCGGGCGCGGCGGCAAGCGCCGCGATGAGCAAGGAGTTGAATCCCTGGGAGGCACAGGCGGCGCGCTTCGACTTTGCCGCGCAGAAGCTGGGGCTGGACGAGGGAATCTGGAAGATGCTGCGGCAGCCTTCCCGCGAAATCATTGTGCACTTCCCGGTGTTGATGGACGACGGCAAGGTGGAGGTGTTCACCGGTTATCGTGTGCAGCACTCGGTGGCGCGCGGGCCGGCCAAGGGCGGCATTCGCTATGCGCCCGACGTGAGCCTGGACGAGGTGCGGGCCTTGGCAAGCTGGATGACCTGGAAGTGCGCCGTCGTGAACATTCCGTTTGGCGGAGCCAAGGGCGGCGTCATCTGTGATCCGAAGCGCATGAGCCAGGGCGAGCTGGAGCGGCTGACCCGGCGCTACACCAGCGAACTGGTCGAGTTTATTGGGCCGGAGAAGGACGTTCCGGCGCCGGACATGAACACCAACGAACAGACCATGGCGTGGATCATGGACACTTACTCCATGCACATGCGGCAGACGGTGACCAGTGTAGTAACCGGCAAACCGGTGAACATTGGCGGATCGCGCGGGCGCACTGCTGCAACGGGCCGCGGCGTGAGCGTGGCCTGCGATCAAAGTCTTCGCTACCTGGGCATGCTGCCCGGTGACTGCCGCGTGATCGTGCAGGGCTTCGGCAACGTGGGGTCGAATGCGGCTCTGCTGCTGCAGGAAAAGGGCTACCGCGTGGTCGGGATCGCCGAATGGGATGGCGGTCTCTACAACTCGGTGAGCATCAACATCCCGGCGCTGCTGGAGCATCGTCGCAAGGCAGGGACGATTCACGGCTTTGCGGGAGCCGAGGCGGCGGACTCCGCCGACCTGATCACCAGCGAATGCGAGATCCTGATCCCGGCCGCGACGGAAAACGTCTTGACCAGCCGCAACGCAGGAAGGGTTCGCGCAAAGATTGTGTGCGAAGGCGCGAACGGGCCGACCACGCCCGCAGCAGACGAGATCCTGGCAAGCAATGGCGTGTTCGTCGTGCCGGACATCCTGGCGAATGCGGGCGGGGTGACGGCCAGTTACTTCGAATGGGTGCAGGACCGCATGGGGTATTTCTGGACCGAAGACGAGGTGAACGATCGTCTGGACCGCATCATGATGGCGAGCTTCACCGATGTGATTCGCTATGCGGAGTCGCACGAGGTGAACAATCGCATCGCGAGCTATATGCTGGCGATTGATCGTGTCGCGTATACGACGAAGCAGCGCGGTATCTACGCGTAGCTGTCCGCACGGGCGCAGCGACCGGCGGCGCAGTGCGTCGCCGGTTTACGTTGAGAGAGGGGGGTAGCGATGCGTCGGCACTTGGTCGGATTTGCTTTACTCTCACTGACCGCAACGAGCGCTGTGGCGCAGCGCGTTGTGCCGGGCGCCGTGTGGCGCGACACCAGTGGCAAGGTCATCCAGGCGCATGGCGGCGGCGTGACGCCGGAGGGTGCGTACTGGTACTGGTTTGGTGAAGACCGGTCGCAGGACCTACCTAAGGAGCGACGGGCGGTGCACGTGTATCGCTCCAGAGACCTGATGACCTGGGAGGACCGGGGACGCGCGCTGGAGATGGGTGAGCCTGCGGAGTACGTCGCGCAGTATGGGACGGACTGGCAACTGGAACGGCCCAAGGTCTTTGTCGCGGCACCCGGATCGAAGCACCGTTACGTGATGTATGTGCATCTGGACGCGGCCTACAAGGCTGCGGAGGTCGGCGTCGCGGTTGCCGACCGGATGGAAGGGCCGTACACGCTAGTGAAGCATTTTCGGCCGCTGGGCGAGGAAAGCCGGGACATCGGCCAGTTTGTGGACGACGATGGCACGAACTACCTGATCTTTGAAGCTCGGCCGACCAAGGGCTTCTTCATCGCGAAGCTGAGCGCGGATGCTCTGGAAGTTGTCGAGAAGACGGCGTTTGTGCCGGCGCCGTTGGAGGGTGGGGCCGTGGTGCGGACGGGCGGCCTGTACTTCTGCATCGGGTCGCACATGACGGGTTGGAAGCCGAACCCGGATGTGTACGCGACGGCGAAGTCACTGGCAGGGCCGTGGTCGACGTTTCAGAATCTTGCTCCGCCAGAGATGAACACGTATGGCGGCCAGAGCGCGGAGCTGCTGAAGGTGGCTGGCCGCGATGGCCGCCCGGACGCTGTGATCTTCATTGGGGACATCTGGAAGCCGCAGGCACTGTGGGACTCGCGCTATCTGTGGATGCCATTGCAGGTGCGCAATGGTGCCATGATGCTGCCTAAGCCTGAACCGTGGAGCATCGATGTCAACACGGGCGCGGTAAAGATATTCCACACGGCGGAGGGTGTGACAGAATGAGGGCACCTGCCGGTGCTGTGAGCTCGCGGAGGGGTGCGGTGGCGTGAATCTTCCCAATTCCATGACGCTGAGCCGGATCGCGGTGGTACCGCTGCTGATCTGGCTGCTGTCGGCGAGTTCGCCGCTGCATGGCCATGCCCAGGAATGGGTGGCGTCGCTGCTGTTTATCGCGGCAAGTGTGACGGACGGATTGGATGGCTACCTGGCGCGCAGGCGTGGGCAGATCACAACCATGGGCATGCTGCTCGATCCACTGGCCGACAAGCTGCTGGTCTGCTCGGCATATGTGGTGCTGGTCGCGTTTGACCCCGCCGTGGTGAAGCCATGGATCGCCGTGATCGTGATCGGTCGCGAGTTCCTGGTGAGTGGGTTGCGGTCCATCGCGGCCAACGAGGGCTTCACCATCGACGCGAGCGACATTGGCAAGCTGAAGACGGTGATCCAGATTGTCAGCGTGGTGGCCTGCATCTTCGATCGCGGCTACACGGAGTGGACGTTTGGGCCGGGGTCGAACCTAATGGGCGGCAATGGGCCGGGCTGGTTCATGCTGCCGGTCCACTGGATCGCGGTCGCGGCAATCTACTGGATGACGGTTGTGTCGATCATCAGTGCCGTGGACTACTTCGCGGCGTTCTGGAGCAAGGTGGATCAGACGGCGAAGAACGCGCGGGCGGCGAAGGTCTTGAGCCGCCGCGGCGTTGTCGGACCGGGGCTGTAGATTTCGTCCCGAAGGCACGATTGAGGAATTTCAATGAGCAAGGCCCGCCATGGCGGCGGGCCTTGCTGCTACCGTGCAGGACTCTTCTACGCGTGGGCGTGATTGCGGTGGACGAAGTGGTAGGGCGGCCACGGACCGGAGAGCTGCATCTGGCAGCCCTTCAGTTCGTTGGTCGCGGTGGAGTACTTGTTTTGGTAGCGCTCCACGCACTTGGAGTCGATCAGATGCGCGATGTCGAGCAGCATCTTGCCTTCGCCGGCACGTTTGCAGGTGACTTCTTCCTCAATGGGAAGGAACATGCGGTGCATCTGCACCTGGAGGGCACGGGCGCGGGACTGGCGTTCACGTTGCGCTGACGCGGTTTCGCGCAGGTTGGAGAGGTATTCCTTACCGGTCGAGGTGGGCTGGCGCAGGCCGGGCTTGCTGGCGGCGCAGTTGTCGTCGACGAGCACCTTCAGATGCATCTCAGCTTTGCCGCGGAGTCGCTCAAGCGTGTCGGTGAAGTGACGGTGATTGGACCGGACGGCTCGGCGCAGGGCATCATCATCCTGGAAGCTGGTACCGAAGCGGAAGGGCAGAACCGGCGAATGCTTGAAGGTCGCGGCAATGACACGGGCGTGGTCGCGCTGCGGCTTGTCAGGATTGTCGGGCGTAGCTACGCGGGTGTCGTCCTCCAGGTTGTGCTCGGAGACGACAATGGCCAAGTCGCTGGCGGGGAAGAGGAAAATCTGATTGCCAAAGAGGCCCGAGACGCGCTCAAGGGGCATGGGGCGGCGGTGGCGGAGGAGTTCGGGGAAAGCGCTTCTCTCCGCGATGCAATATGCGTACCAGGACATCTGGGTTGGGCTCCGTTCAGGCGGTGTCGCACCGCTTTGAGGTAAACGCAACTAACTCAAAACAGGCAGCCTGGCTCTCCCATTAAAAGCGGCTGAACCGGATGCGAGTCGGATACTAAGCGCACGAGAGAACGATTGGCAAGCACTGAAAGATGTATTGCTGGCGGCGGGAGCCGGCGCAATTCGGCGTTCCCGGCAACGTAAGCGCTAACGTTCGAACCGAACACAGTGATCGGTTGAACCGGGGACCATCGTCGCCGTCACCGCATCCAACCTCCTGGGGACGAGGAGAACGATGGCAGAGAAGAATTACTCGGGTGCGGAAGGTATTGAGAAGATCCGTGAGCTGATCCACGATGTTCACATCGCGATGCTGACCACTGTGACGGAAGATGGCTCGTTGCGTGCGCGGCCGATGGCGAACCCGGACCGGCCCTTTGACGGCACGCTGTGGTTCATCACGCGGATCGATTCCAGCAAGACTGACGAGATCCGGCACGACAGCGAAGTTCTGGTGAGCTATGCCGAGCCCAAAGACGGAAAGTACATTGCGCTGAGCGGGAAGGCGCGGATCGTCCGCGACAGAGCGCAGATTCACGAGCACTGGACGCCCGCCGCGAAGGCGTGGTTCCCGGAAGGCGAAGACGATCCGGCGGCTGCACTGATTCGGGTGACAGTGGACTCGGCCGAGTACTGGGACGCGAATCGCAGCACGATTGTGCGCCTGGCCAAGCTGGCGATTGCAAGCGTGACCGGGGCCGACAACAACAACGTTGGTGATTCAGGCAAGATCTCGGTCTAGGGGCGGCAACAGGGAGTTGCCGCAATTTTGAGGAACTCTTAGGCCGCGAGGAAACGGGCAATGAGAACGGCGACGGCGATGCCGATGGCGGCGAGGATCAGCCCGGAGCTGCGGCGTTTGTAGACGAAAAGGAGCAGGCACAGACCGGTTAGGGAGACCAGGGTGAGGAAGACGGCCGAGGCGTCGATGATCCGCGACCATGCCCTGCCCGTGACTGCACCGCGGTGCAGGTCGTTCAGGGTGGCTATCGCGCCAGAGCGCGTCTCGATGATCTGGTACTTTCCGCCGGGGCGGTCGATGAAGGCGTCAGCGGCATAGCCTGCGCCCTTGAACGAGAGCGTGACCTGGTCGGGATCATCGCGGGTGTCGGTGACAGCTCCGCGGATGTGGTGCTCGCGGCGCAGCTGCGCCTCTATGGCGGCGTGATCGGGTTGCGGCTGCATGGCCGTGGCAGCGATGGTGCCGGTGTACCGAGCTACGCGCTGCATCCCGCTCAGCTTGTCCGCGTGGTTCAGCGTGAGCCCGGTTACGGCGAAAAAGAGGATCACGCCGAAGCTGATCATCGACAGGTAGATGTGCAGCCAGCGCGAGGCGACGGCGATGCGTTTGCGCCACGCCGCACCTGGCGACGGTCTGGACGCCTGCTTCAAACCACTCGATCGCTGCTCGCCTTGGTTTCTCAATCGATGATGTGCGCGCCTCGCGGGCTCTGCGCCCCCAAGCGATCCTTCCTTTGTTGTAGTTGTTCGGCCGGATGGCCGTGCCATCCTACCACCTCGCCAAGAACCCGCAACGGTGCCCGCGAACGATAGGAGAGAGTGGGATTGCCTGGAAACATCTTGTTCGTGAGGTTAGGGTCGTCCATGATGTCACCGGTCGCCTCGACAACGTAGATGCGGCTTGGATTGTTGCCTGCCGCCAGTTCAGCGCCCCAAAGAGCAGCGTCGAGAGTCGCGGCGAAGTAAACCCACGACAAAGGCGCGTCGTCGCGAAAGTTGGATGCGTATCCGACTTGAATGAAATCCCCTGTCACCAGGCTGGCACGGGTGCCGTGAAAGAACGTTTGCTTGAAGCGGGTGGCTGGCTCTGACACGATGTACTCCTCCCTAGCAAGCGCGTGCGTCTTGGCGCGCCGAGTGTCAAGGATGGAGCCTGGGGCGGGGCTTGTGGCAAGCCGGTACCCGCTTCGTATACTGGACTTGTGGGCGGCAGTGTCGCCACGGCGGCTGACACGCCTGGAGCGGACGCCGTGACAGCAGCCCTCAACGCTTGGCGTAATCGAGCTGAACGGTGCCGACCTCGGGCTGCGGCGGCAGCGTGGTCTGCTGTGGTGTGCCGTTGAAATCCATGGTGTAACGGCTGAGTCCGTAGCCGCCGTGTTCGCGTGCTGCTTCGACGCAGACTGTGTATTTGCCGGGTTTGACGAGCTTGCCGCTGTTGTCCTTGCCATCCCACTTCAGGGTATAGACGCCGGGTGCGCGCGTGGCGGAGGAGATGGTGGCCGATAGATCAGTGCCTTCGGACAGGTTGCGCAGCCGGTCGTCGCGGTACCAGGTCTTGAGTTCGTTGAGCCACTTCGGCTTCTGGAACCAGAGAGCGACTGTGCGCACGGGGTACTTGTCTTCGTCTTCGATCCAGACGGCGACGTACGGCCGGCGATACCGCGGATCGTCTGTACGGGGCAGGTCCAGCTTAATGGTGAGGTCTAAGTTCTGATTCCACGCAGCATTTGCGGGTGCAGCACCTGCGGCTCTTGGAGCGGCGCGGAAGACGGTGCGGTCCAGGCGGGGCTCCTGCAGTCGTGACCAGTTGGCGGTCTGCAGACGGTCGCCATCGCGGTATACGACGAGGGCGTCGACGGCGGGGAAGTCGCGAAGGAGGCGGTGTGCCTCGGCTGGGCTGGCGATGGCGAGAGCGGTGGCGAGCGCGCCTGCCTGCTCGGCGTCGGGCGCGACGACGCTGGCGGAGAGGACGGCGGTGGCGGGCTGTGCCGTGCGAGGGTCGATCAGGTGAGAGATCTGTTCGCCGTTCAGGGTGCTGTTGCGGCGGTAGCCGCCGCTGGTGGCGATGGCGCGGTCGCGCAGTAGAACGGTGTCGAGCGGGGCGGAGTTCTCCGCGTCCGAGGACGGGTCGGCGATACTGACGCGCTGTGTCATGTCGCCGCGCAGAACGATGTCGCCGCCCACGTTGAGCATGACGCCGGTGGCGCCAGCGGCCAGAGCGGCGTTTGCTGCTGCCTGCGAGATGCGGGATTTGACGAAGCTGGCCAGCACCAGCGGCGACCCGGAGAGGCGGGTTGCGGTGTTGTGAACGGCGTCCAGTTGCCACTGCGGCTGCTGCATGCGGACGGCACTGGCCTGGAGGACGGCAGGGGCGGGACGCTCGTCGGTGGTGCCGGCCTGTTGCCAGATGGCGGCGGCATCGGCTGCGGCGGCGTTGAGCAGGTTGTCTGTCTGGCGCTTCCAGTGATCGAAGCGGGCAAGGGTACCGAGGAGTTCGGGCGAGACCCGGACGGCGGTGCCGCGCGTAGCCTGCCAGCGGGAGAACTCACTGCTTGTGTCCCAGGCGCTGAGGATGGCGGACTGCCGATCGAACTCTGCCAGCAGCGCCTGTTCGGCGCGGTCGGCGTCAGCCTGTGACGCGGCGCGGAGGCGAAGCTCAAGCGAGGTGCCGAGGACGTTCTCGTGGTGCGCGGTCCAGATGCCGGAGGTGTGCGCGGCGAGCTCTGGCGCGGCGAGGAGCGGCGACGGGTACGCGGCGGTCAGGGCAGAGACTGCGGCGAGAGCGAGAGAGAAAGGGCGCGGCATGGAGGTCTCCAGATGTTGCAAGAACGAAATTTGAGCTCAGTTCGGCGTTCGTACAGACCGACAAGGAAAGCAGATCCTCGCTTCGCTCAGGATCGGCACGGCGTGAGACTCAGCGAGCGTCGCCTGAGTGGGTGATGGCTGGGTCGAGCCGAACGATCGTTGCGCGATGCGAGACCCGCTCACTGCGGTGGAACGGGTTGCGCGGTCTGGCCGCCGGCGGGCGGCAGGGTGGGTGCGGACGGGGCGTCATTGCGGGGTGTGCCCGGGCCGCGGCCCTGCGGCTGGGTGGCGAAGAAGGTGGTCAGCTCCTCGCTGTTCAGCTTGCCGTCGTGGTTGGTGTCGATGGCGTCGAACTGCGCCTGGATGCGGTCAGGACATTCGGCTTTGGTGAGGACGCCGTCCTTGTTGGTATCCCACTCGTCGAGGATGTGCGCGGCGCGTTCGGCGGGAGTCTGCTGGCGAACACGGATCTCACTGGCCTGCAGGGTGCCGTCGGCGTTCGTGTCCAGGGTCTTCAGCGCGCCGGGAGCGCTGGCGATTTCGGCCGGGGTAAGCGTGCCGTCGTGGTCGACGTCGAGCGCGTTGAGGATGGGATCGAGCCGGGCCATACCTTCGGCTCCGTTGCGGCCAACGCCGCGGCCGCGGGGTACCGACTGGGCTGAGGCGAGGGCGGCGAGTTCCTCGCGGGTGACCTTGCCGTCGTGGTTCGCGTCGGCGCGCTGAAAGAGGGGTTTCAAGCGCTCGGGAATCTCGTCGGGCGTGAGGACGCCGTCGCCGTTGCGATCGAGCGCCATGAGGCGCTGCTGGAGATCGGAGTCGGCGGCACGATCGGGCTGTTGGGGCAGGTATTCGTCCTCGGTGAGCTGGCCGTCGTGGTTGCGGTCGAGCGTAAGGAGGCTCTGCGGAGCTTTCTCGATCTCGTCGGGCGAGAGCTGGCCGTCGTGGTTCAGGTCGAGCGCTTCCAGAACGAGACGGCGCGGCGGTGTTTGCGGGCCGGACTGGGCTTGGAGCGCAACGGCGACGAGGGCGAGAGAGAGCGTGGCAGAAAGACGAATCACAGGGGCAAATGGTCCTGAGTGGAATGAGGACCAAATCGGTCGCTCATCTGTTTGTAGGGGATTGTGAGCTGGATTGCAAGCCGGATAGCGTGTGAGGCTGGCCGGTAAGCGAAGAGGAGGAGTGGCTGCGCAAAGGACGTCTGCGCGTTCTGCGCAGAGGCGTCTGAGGAGCGGGTACGAGGCCGGGAGGCTTAGGAAGGTGGCAGGCCGTTGACCACGGTGACGCCGGCGGGTGGGTTGAAGCGGAAGTCACCGTCGGTGACGGGAGCGTTCTCCTGCTGGGCGCTGAAGTGGAACTCCGTGGTGCTGCCGTCGATCTCGGCGATGCGGAGGGCGTGAATCTGCCCGGTTGCCGGATCGACCGTTACGGCGATTTGCTGGATGCGCTCGGGCTGGTTTCCCGGGGTCATGCGGTAATGCGGCGTGCCGCTGAGGGTGATGCCTTCAGGGCCGGCGGGCGTAGCCGTGAGGTGGTCGAGCTCTTTTTCGAGATCGGTATGGCCCAGCAGGAACCGGAGCGGCGAGCGGAGGTCGTCAAGTTGTTTGGCGGGAAGGCGCTGCGCTTCGGTGTCGCCGGGCGTGTAGCTGGTGGCGAACTTGCCGTCGAGCACGAAGAGCTTGCCGCTGTTGTAGATCCAGCGCATGCGGCCGGGTTTCTTCAGCAGCAGCGTGCCATGCTCTTCGCGGGTCTGGCCCATGCCGCTGTAGCGCTCGCTGTAGGAGGCACGCAGGCTGGTGAGGTGGTTGTAGTGGGCGTCGACGCGTTTGGCAAGGGCGGCGGCGTCCTGAGCCTGCGCGGTCGCGGCGCATGCGCACAGCAGTGCGGCTGCGGAGAAAAGCAGGTCCTTCGCTGCGCTCAGGATGACACTCCTTGTGAATGAGGATGCTTCGGGATAGGGCCGCAGACGGATGAGCTAAAGCCCGTGATTGGTAGCCGTGTGTTCGGGGCCGGAAGGCCCCGATCTCACCCGTTGTTCTGCGCTGTGTCGCTGCCGTCGTCGTGTTGCTCGTTCGCTGTCGGTTACTGCAGCGGGACGGAGCAGTTGGTGCCGCCCTTGGGGTCGACCTTGATCTGCTGGGAATCGTCGGAGCAGAAGCCGCGGTCGCCGGTCTTGCCGACTGCGTCAGGGACAGCCGTGATTTCGTAGCCGGTGTACTGGTCCTGGTTGTTGATGGTCACCTTGGTGCAGTTGACGATGGCAAAGGTGTATCCAGCCTTGTGTCCGCTGGCCAGGTCGGCGGCGATGAGGCCCGCGGCGGCCGGCGTGGGCGTGGCGCCCTTCTCACCACCGAGTGCGCCGACGGAGCAGGCATAGCCGTTCTGCGGGTAGGTCTGCTGGTACTGCAGCTCTGCCGCGACCAGGGCGCGAATGGAGCCGACAGCCGAGGTCTCGTTGCCGGTGCGCTTGTACTTGGTGATGTTCGGCAGAGCGATAGTGACGATGATGATGATGATCGACATGACGATCAGGAGCTCGATGAGCGTGAAGCCCTGTTCGGAGTTCAGCCCGGAGCGGCGTTCGGCGGTGTTGCGATGCATTCGGTCTCGTCCTTGATCGATGGCGCTACAGGTGTGACGTGTCAGCGCGCGGTTTGACAGGTGAAGGGTAGCAGTTTTCGCCCCTGATGGGAGCCGCAGCGTGTTCCGCTAGCAGGCGAGTTGTTCGCGGGTGACCTTGAGATCGCCGAGATTGCCGAGCAGGGTCAGCGAGATCCGCTCCGGGATGAAGAGTTCGCGGGCGACGCGCTGGATGTCTGCGGCGGAGACGCGATTCACCTCTTCGGTGATCTCTTCTGTGGAGATGAAACGGCCGTAATACATCTGCTGCCGCGCGAGGTTGGACATGCGTGAGGCGGAGCTTTCGAGGCCGAGGATGATGTTGCCCTTGGACTGGTCCTTGGCGCGGGTCAGCTCTTCGTCGGAGACAGGTTCGTCCTTGAGCAGGCGCAGTTCCTTGAGGATCAGCTCGATCATCTCCGGTGTTTTTTCGATGGAGGTGCCGGCGTAGATGTTGAGAGCGCCGGTGTCGCGGAAGGGTGAAAGCTCGGAGTAGATCGAGTAGGCGAGGCCGGCTTCTTCGCGAACGGTCTGGAAGAGGCGCGAGCTCATGCCGCCGCCCAGGATGTTGTTGAGCAGGTAGAGCACGAAACGATCGGGCGAGTCGACAGCGGGCGAGGGAACGCCGAGACAGAGTTGCACCTGCTCGAGCGACTTCTTGTTGCGCAGCGTGATGTGCGGCGTGGCGACCGGAGCGGGCGAGCGGTCGTGCGTGAAGTCGCCAGGCTGCAGGCCGCCGAAGTGCTCCTCGATCAGCGCCAGCATGCTGTCATGCTCGAGATTGCCGGCCGCGGAGAAGACCATGTTAGCCGGCGTGAAGCGTGCGGCGTGGAAGGAGCGAACGGCGTCGGCATCGAAGCTGGAGACCGTCTTTGCAGTACCGAGGATGGAGCGGGCGAGCGGGTCGCCCTTCCAGAAGTTGGCGACGTGCAGTTCGTGCACGAGATAGTCGGGGTTGTCCTCGTCCATCTTGATCTCTTCAAGGATCACGGACTGCTCGCGCTGGATGTCGTCGGCCGCGAAGGTGGGATGGAGGACGAGGTCGGCGAGGATGTCCATGGCGCGCGGAACGTTCTCGTCAAGCACCTTGATGTTGAAGCAGACGGTTTCCTTGCCGGTGAAGGCATCCAGGTTGCCGCCGATGGCGTCGGTTTCGCGCGCAAGCTGCTTGGCATCGCGGCTGGTCGTGCCTTTGAACACCATGTGCTCAACGAAGTGAGAGATGCCGTTTTGTGCGGCAGATTCGTCGCGGGAACCGGTGCCGATCCATACGCCCATGCTGACGGAGCGCATGTGGGACATGGACTCAGTAAGGACGAGCATGCCGTTGGGCAGCGTGGATTTGCGGATGTTGCGCTCGGGTGTTGCGGTGGCCGCGGAGATGGAGGCGGCCTGGAGGGTTTCTGCCATCCCTCTAGTTTATCGGCTTTGCCGATTACCGGGTATGTAGGGGTTCGCGCGCGATGCGGTCCAGCAGCAGGGCTTCGACGGTGGGCCATTCGCGGTCAATGATGCTGAACCAGTGGGTGTCGCGCGAGGTGCCGTCGGGCATGATCATGTGGTTGCGGAAGACGCCTTCGAAGGTGGCGCCGATCTTTTCCATGGCACGCTGCGAGCGCAGGTTGTTGTGGTGGGTCTTCAGGGCGACGCGACGAAGTTTCAGCGTCTCGAAACAGTGGCGGAGTTGGAGGAGCTTGACGCGGGCGTTGGCACCGGTGCCGCGCAGGTCGGGCGCGATCCAGGTCCAGCCGATTTCGCCGGTGCGATGGTGCTGGTTCCAGTCGGCTAGCCGGGTGCAGCCGACGACGCGAGCTGAGCCGTCGGGCTCCAGGAGGGTGCTGGTCCAGACCTGAGCGTTGCCGGATTCGGCCTGGGCCAGGCCGCGATCGATGAATGCCGCGAGCAGATCGGGCGTGGCGCCAGACTCGCTCATCCACTGCCAGGTGGAGGCGTCGTGTGTTTTGGTGAGCGCTGAGAGGTGAGCGCGCTCGAGTGGGATGAGGCGCATGCCATGGCCCTCGAGCGTCGGTGTGGTGTTCACGGACTATGCCTGGGGCGGCCGCGCTGGCCGAGTTCGATCAGCGATTCTGCGAGACGGTCGTAGTCGTGGCGGAGCTTTTCGCCTTCGTGGGCGAAGCTGCCGGTCACGGGCACGATGCCAAGGCTTCGGATGGCGTCGATGTCAGGAGCGATGGGGCTCTGGCCTTCGCGGGCGTAGCGCTCGACGAGTTCGGGAGACAGCGGAGCGTCGTTGATGAGCGCGTAGTCGAAGATGCGGTCACCGGCGTGGTCCTGGATGCGGCTGAGGTGTTGCGAGGCGGTGAGGCCCAGCGACTCGTTCGCCTGCGTCATCAGGTTGCAGATGTAGACGCGGGTGGCGCGCGAGGCGGCAAGCGCTTCCGGGATGCCGCGAACCAGGAGGTTGGTGATGAGCGAGGTGTAGAGCGAGCCGGGGCCGAGGGTGATGAGGTCGGCTTCCGCGATGGCGCGCAAGGTCTGCTGCATGGGCGGAGCGTCAGCCGGATGCATGTGCAGCTCGCGGATGATCTTGGTTGATGCGGTGATGTTGGTTTCGCCTTCGACAACGGTGCCGTCGTCCATGACCGCGGACAGATGGACGTCGGTGTTGGTGGCGGGAAAGATCTGTCCGCGGGCGGCGAGCACCTGCGAGGACATCTGCACGGCCTGCGAAAAGTCGCCGGTGATGTGGGTGAGCGCGGCGAGGAAGAGATTGCCGAACGAGTGTCCGGCGAGGCCTGTGTCCTGTCCGTCCTCGGCTTCGGGAAAGCGGAACTGGAACAGATGCGAGAGCAGCGACTCGTCTTCGGAGAGCGCGGCAATGCAGTTGCGCACATCGCCCGGCGGAAGCATGCGGAGGTCGCGGCGAAGCCGTCCGGAGGAGCCGCCGTCGTCGGTGACGGTGACCACGGCGGTGAGCTGCTGGATGCAGCACGGTGCCTGCGGAGCATCCTTCGACTTGGGGCCGAGCGGCTTAGTGTAATGCTTCAGGCCGCGAAGCAGGGTGGACAGGCCGGTGCCGCCGCCGATGGCAACGACACGCAGCGGCCGGTCAGTGCTGCAGGAGGTCATGCGTCGGGGTAGAGCAGCTCGGTAAAGCGGGGATCGTCTGCCATGGACTGGAAGTCGGAGTCGGAGCGTGCCTGGAAGCGGTTCTGTGGCTTGCGGCGGATGGCTTCGCCGAGCTTGTCGAGGCAGGTTTCCGCGTCACCGGTCATGCTGGCGAGCACGGCAAGGCCGTAGAAGGGGTAGTCGGCCTCGGGTGCGCCGTCGGCGATCTCGTTCAGGTGCTGGCGAGCTTCCTCATACTGGCCGTCGTTGATCAGGCTGATGGCGAAGTCGTACTGCTCCTCGGTGTTCTTGAACTGGTGCTCGCCTTTTGCGGACTGAGCGACGCAGGCCGCCAGGTACATGCGGATGCGGTCGGTCAGTTCAGGCGGCGCATCCTTCAGGAGCTTTTCCATGGCTGGATGTGCTTCCGAGAACTTGCCCTGCTGCATGAGAGTGACGGCAACCTGGTAGTCGGCCAGCACGGCCTGGCGGGTGGGATCGGGCGTGGTCGCCAGGATGCCTTCCAGCGTCTTCGTTTTCTTGACGGGTTTTGCCGAGGTCTGGTTCGAGGATTTGATGGGGGCCATAGCTTGCGTGTCCTGGGGCGCGGGTCTCCAGTAAAGAGAACCATCATGAAATGGAATGTCGCGCCCGTGTCAGGTTTATACGCAAGCGCCAGCGGACGGTCAAGGTTTGACACGGCAGGCGGGAACTGCTTGAAGCGGCTCCCTAGGACTTCTTCGCTGCCGCATACAGAACGGGATTGAGCGTTGGGTCGTTATACATCTTCATCTGGCGGTAGAGTTTGAAGCGGCGCGTCCCCGCCTCCACTTCGCGCCAGAGCGTCTGAAGACAGCTGGCGAGGTCGCGTTCCTGTTCCTCTAACGCGGAGAGCCGCTGCAGGCTGCGGTCGCGATGCTCGGGCGTGGCGTCGTCCCGCTTGGACTCCACGGCGGTGTGGTAGCGCTTGAGCGCGAGAATGGAAAGCCTGTCGAGCATCTGGCCGGGCGTTTCCGAGTGCAACGGTGCTGCGGCCGCGGGCAGGTTGCGTGGCGCGAGCAGAGCAAGCAGGGCCGTGTCGATGGCTTCCACGGTGTCGTTGCGTCGCTGGTTCACGCGGTCGATGGCTCGCTTCGTCTCAGCCACCAGGGCATCACCGTTGGTGGTGTCGCGAGCCTTGTCCTCCAGGTGCCACAGCTCGAAGTTGGCGAGATGGAGCTGAAAGATCAGGCCGCGCGGAGCAGCTGTTTCAAGGTGCCAGCGTGCTGTGGCCGCATTCAGCGCGGCCGAGGTGGCCGGCGCGTCGGCACACCCGTGCTTCAGGTCCGCGGCATCGGGCTCTTGTAGCATGTCCCTGATGAGTGTAGACGTACAGCGTGAAGACGCACAGCGTGGGGACACTCATCGTGACGAAAGCCGGCCTGCCGGGGTGTTGAGCGCTGCTACTGCGCATGGCGCTGCTGAGCCGGATGACGAGCACGCCGGTGTGGTGGTCGACGACTCCGTGCGGCGGATAGTCATCCTGCGGCTGGGCAGCCTGGGCGACACGCTGGTGGCGCTGCCCAGCTATCACCTGATCGCGCAGGCATTTCCCAGGGCCGAGCGGCGCCTGCTGACGAACGTGCCGGTGGTATCGCGGGCTCCGGCGGCCGCAGCGATCCTGGGCGACTCCGGCCTGGTGCATGGATACGAGAGCTATCCGGTGGGGACGCGCAATCCTTTGCGGCTGCTTGGGCTGCTGTGGCGGCTGAGGCGCTTCCGGCCAGACGTCGCGATCTATTTGAAGGCTGAGACGGGCGAGCAGAACAGCAAACGCGACCGACGCTTTCTGCAGTGGACCGGAGCGCGCCGGATCGTTGGCGTTTCGGCCACTGGCGAGACGGCTGCGCTGCGCCTGGAGAACGGCGACTGGGAGCCCGAGGTGGAGCGGCTGCTGCGGAGCCTGCGTGACCTGGGTCGGCTGGATGCTGCGAGCGGCGAGTCATGGGACTTGCGCCTGACCCCGGCCGAGGTGGAGCGTGCGGATGCCGTGCGTGCGCCTCTGGCCAGTGCGCCTTTCTTCGCCGCGAGCATCGGGACCAAGGTGCAGTCGAAAGACTGGGGTGTACGGAACTGGGCGGACCTGCTGCGCGAGGTGGCGGGGCGGTATCCGGGACACGGGCTGTTGCTGGCCGGTGCGAACGAAGAGCGGGGAAGCAGCGATGCTGTTGCGGAGGCATGGGCCGGTGTAGCCGGTGCAGGTCCAGTAGTCAATGTGTGTGGAGACCTGACGCCGCGCGAAAGTGCGGCGGCGTTTCGCGGAGCGCGCGCGTTCCTGGGGCATGACAGTGGGCCGATGCACCTGGCCGCTGCGGTGGGAACGCCGGTGGTCGCGATCTTTGCCGCGCGCAACCTTCCGCGAACATGGTTCCCGTATGGAGCCCAGTCCCGGGTGCTCTACCATCGGGTGGACTGTGCGGGTTGTGGCCTGGAGACATGCCTGGAGCAGCGGAAGAAGTGCCTGCTTTCCATCACAGTGGCGGAAGTTGCTGAAGCATTGCGGGAACTGTTGGAAGGAGCTGCCTAAGGATGGTGCCGGAACTGGCAAGGGTGCTGGAATTGCTGGAGCACGGGTTTGCGTCGCTGCGCGTGCTGGTAGTGGGTGACCTGATGCTGGACCGCTATGTGGAGGGCGAGGTGGAGCGCATCTCGCCTGAGGCTCCGGTGCCGGTGCTGCGCCAGGCGCGCGAATATAGCCGCCCGGGTGGAGCGGCGAACGTGGCGATGAACCTAGCCGGGTTGGGCCTGCAGACCGCGTTGTGCGGACGCCTGGGCAGGGATGTCGCTGCCGAGGATTTGCGCGAGCTGATGAGCGGGTCGGGCATAGACGCCACGAGCGTGCTGGAAAGCGCGGTGCCGACCATCACCAAGACGCGTGTGGTGAGCCGAACGCAGCAATTACTGCGCCTGGACGTGGAGACGCGCGAGAGTATCCCGGCGGACGAAGATGCCGCGCTGGCGGAGCGTGCGGCGGCAGCGGTGCGCGGCATGCATGCGGTTGTGCTTTCCGACTATGCGAAGGGCGCGCTGTCGCCTGAGGTTTGCCGCAGGGTCATCGAGGCGGCACGGCGAGAGGGCATCCCCGTGCTGGTCGATCCGAAGACGCGGGACTTCTCGCGGTATCGCGGAAGTACGACGATTTGCCCGAACCTGTCGGAGCTGTCGGTGGCGACCGGTGTGGCGGCTCATCATACCGAGGCTCTATTGGCAGCGGCGCATGAACTGCTGCAGCAGATCGACGTGGCATTCCTGACGGTGACGATGAGTGAGCGTGGCATTCGCGTGCTGCAGCGGGGCGAGCCGGATTTTGTGTCGCCCGCGAAGGCACGTGAAGTGTTCGATGTTTCAGGCGCCGGCGACACGGTAATTGCGACGCTGGCAGCGAGCCTAGCGGCGGGGCTTGGGTTGCCCACCGCGGTGGAGCTGGCAAACCTGGCAGCAGGCATTGTGGTGGGCAAGCTGGGAACTGTGCCGGTGAGCGCTGGGGAGTTGGTTGGCCTGCTGACGCGGTCGCCGGTGGTGTCTTCCAACGAGAAGGTATTGACGCGGGAGCGAGCCCGCGCCCGCGTGGAAGACTGGCGCGCGGCGGGTGAAACGATCGTGTTTACCAACGGCTGCTTCGACCTCTTGCATGTGGGTCACATCACGCTGCTGGAGGACTGCCGGCGCTTTGGGTCAAAGCTGGTGGTGGCGCTGAACACGGACGCGTCGGTGTCCGCTTTGAAAGGGCCTTCGCGACCGATCGTGAGCGAGAACGAGCGCGCAAAGGTAATGGCCGCGCTGGCGTCAGTGGACCTTGTGACGCTGTTTGCTGAGCAGACACCGCTGGAGCTGATCGACCTGCTACGGCCGGATGTGGTCGTGAAGGGCGGCGACTACACCGTGCAGACGGTGGTCGGCCACGAACTGGTGGCGGGATACGGCGGCCGCGTGGAGATCGTGCCGACCGTGGAAGGGTTTTCCACGACGAACATCGTGCGCAAACTGACCGGGGGAGGTGCGGCATGAGCGAGCGGAAACCGGTGATGCTGTGCATCGCCAGCTACGAAAAGGGACAGGCGTTTTTGCGGGCCGCAGCGGCAGAGGACCTGGCGGTGGTTCTGTTGACGGCAGAGAAGCTGCGCGACGCAGACTGGCCCCGCGACGCCTTGGCGGAACTGCACACCATGAGCGATGACTCGAGCCCGGCCGACGTGCTATGGCGAGTACAGCAGCTTGCGCGATACCTGCACATCGACCGGGTGGTTCCGCTGGATGAGTTCGACCTCGAAGCAGCGGCGCTGGTCCGCGAAGAACTGCGGCTGCCCGGCATGGGGCAGACCACCACGCGCAACTTCCGCGACAAGCTGGCCATGCGGTTTGCCGCGCAGCGCGCCGGTTTGCTGGTGCCGCCGTTTGCCCCGGTGCTGAATTACGAAGATCTGCGTGCCTTTCTGGAGAGCACGCCTTCGCCCTGGCTCCTGAAGCCACGCACCAGCGCTTCCGCCATTGGCATCCGGCGGATTGAAAACGCGCGCGACCTGTGGCGGACGCTAGAGGAACTGGGACCGGAGCAGGTGAACTACCTGCTCGAGTGTTTCATCCCGGGCGAGGTGTACCACGTTGACTCGGTGTGCTGGAATCGAACGCTGCTGACGCAGGCCGTGCACCGGTACGGAACACCGCCCATGGCCCTCATGCAGAAGGGTGGCGTGTTCACGACGCAGACAGTGAGTCGGAGCAGCCAGGACGCACGAGACCTGTGTGCGGCGGACGCGAGGCTGCTGCCCGCGTTGGGCATGGTCACCGGCGTGACGCATTCGGAATACATCCGCAGCGAAAGCGGCAAGTTTTATTTTCTGGAGACGGCGGCACGCGTTGGCGGAGCTTACATCGCCGAGCTGATCGAGTTCGAGTCGGGCATCAATCCGTGGGTGGAGTGGGCGCGCCTGGAGGCCGCGATGCTGCGGGGCGAAGAGTACCGGCTGCCGCGGTTGCGCGAGCACTACGCCGGTTCCGTGATCTGCCTGGCGCGGCAGGAGCATCCGGACTTGAGCGCCTACGACGCTCCCGAAGTGGTTCTGCGGATGAACAGGCAGCATCACGCTGGGTTGATCGTGGCTTCGCCGTCGAAGGAGCGAATCGGAGCCCTCGTAGAGGAGTACGCGTGGCGGTTTGAGCAGGACTTCTGCACTCGACTGCCGCCACCGGACAAGCCGACCAGCTAGCGCAAGCCGATTGGGGGCGCCTGTGTCCGCTCGGCTTTTGGTTGGCGCGTGACGATGCGGTATCCTGAGCAGGCTACCTGCCCCCGGAGGCTTTCGAGTCTGCCGGGTTTGTGAGAGCTTAGCTCAGTTGGTAGAGCATCGCCCTTTTAAGGCGCTGGTCCTGGGTTCGAGCCCCAGAGCTCTCACCATAAACCTCCTCGAATGAGCGGTTTATATGTCACAAAAGATGATGCTTTAGCCCGCCAGATTGCGGGGATACAAAAGGGTTACGTAGCCACCAGCAGCATAGGTGTTCGTAACGCAGCACGGTGCAGTCCTGATCCGAATACCTTCATTCGTGAGGGCAGGGGATAGTTGTGCGTCAAAACGCTTGACATCCTGCCGCGAGGTATGTACTCCTGAATACAACAGTTGGGAGATGACGGGCACCCGTTTGGGAGTCTTCTCTTCGTACCTGTGAGGACAACTAGGGCAGGGTTCGCGTAACCCAGTCCGACCTCTACCGGCTTCCCGTGCCGGCTGCTTCTGAGCAGAGCAAACGGGCCGGCCTCTCTTTCTGAGAGCCGACTGGGGAACCACCAGGCCAAAACGGAGACACACACAGCAATCCTTTGTGACCGAAGCAGCGCAAGCGTGCGTCTGCAGTCGTTCACTGCAACCACTCATGTTCCTGTAACCACGAAAGGTATACGTCTTGTCTCACAACGCAACCGCCTCAAAGGCGGCAACGCCCCAGTTGTCCCTGCAGAAAATGCTCTATGATCGCCGCGCTGCAGCTTTCGCCTTGTCTTTGTCACTTCGGAGCATCGACTACTTGCTCGCTGAGAAGAAGCTCGCGTTCCGTCGTCTTGGCAAGAAGGTGCTGATCACACACGCGGAACTGACGAGCTTCGCCTACGGCACAGACGATCTGCCGACTCTCTCAGGGGTAGCAGTCTAATGGTGACGACTGCTGCCCCTCTGCCCCTGTCTGAGGAACTCTTTACCCAGCCGGAGGCCATTGGTCCTTTCGTCGACTTACAGGCTGCCAAGCTGGCCGGCGAAGCGCCATACGTCATCCGTGATGCCGTCACTGGCAACATCTATGACCGCATCCGTAATGACGTCTACCCGAGTTCGGAGGACTACGCCCGCTGTGGTGGTCACCAGAGCTATGTCGATGTTCCGCAGCCGAAAGAGCAGGTACGGTTTACCGGGTGCTGGAAGTGCGGCAAGATCTACGATCTCGCGGCCATGCGGAGCTACGCTTCTGCTGCCTCCTTCGCGTCAGAGAATGGCTACTCGCTGGATCCTGAGCAAATCCACATCAACACGGCGAAAAGCTGCACCCATGAACTCGCCAGGGATAGGAGGACTGGTGATTGCTGGAAGCCGGCGAAGATCAGGCAGAGCGAGATTGCAGCTGCATTCGATGCGTTCAAGAGCGACCAGATCGAAGCAGAAGACCTGGAAGACAATGCGCGCGCCTTCCTTCTGCAGCATGTCAACGAAGAAGCTGCAGAGGACTACCTTTTGGCGGATCCTCCTGCCCTTTCATTTCGTAGGACCGGCAAAGCCTTCGCTGCCTCTTTGAAGAGGGATTGTCTCGCCTATCTTGCTGCCACTGGTCGAACGGACTATGCCCCTCTGGTCCCTAACCTTGGAGCAGACCGTAAGCGGAAAGAGACGCGCCTTGCGGAATTGCAGGAGCAGTATCGGACTGCCTCTGTAGAGGAGCGCAAAGCTCTTGAAGGCACTTTGCAGGCTGCCATACTTGGCTTCGCAACTCGAACCGCTCGCGGCCTGATGCTTTCAGACAAGAGGGAGACTGCAATTGCGCATGACGACATCGCACAGGAGAGCACTATCGCGCTCTTCCTAGAGTGTCCGAACCTCGGCACCGTCAGTGAGAAAGACATCAGGGAAGCGGTCCAAGCCGAACGCAAGCGAACCAAAGATCTGGCATCGGAGAAGCGGTCGCGGAGCTCGTTGGATCTGTTTCTGATGAGTGAGGACGGATCGGTCGACGACAATCCCCTCATCTACCCGACACAGCAGTTTTGGGACATCAGCCCGGAAATTCCAGATTGGGTGCAAGGGGATGATCGCGTTATCGTCGAACTGCTCAAGGAAGGGTACTCCTACCCCGAAGTCGCCACAGTGTTGGGGATCTCAAGTGATGCGCTAAAACAGCGTGTCAGCCGACTGAAGAATAGAGCCAAAGAGCACCAGAAGTAATGCCGTGGGGCAGAAAAGCTGCTGCCCCACAGCTTTTTTTCATTGCGATGTCACCTTTTGCCATTTCTCGACTCGCATATATGTATGAGGTGTTTTTCACTCTCCCTGCCTGAAGCAGGTTAGCCACTCGATACGAGTGCAACCGTTCTTCTCTCTCATAACCCGTTCCCTTGCTAGATGAAGCCTGTGGGGAGCGAGTCGTTACGGTTGACTATCCCAGCGTCAAACCTGGTCGGCTGCATAGTGTGCGGCTATGAGACGGTGTAGGCCGTCGCGGTATGGTAACGCGACAAGTTCCCGGCGAACCCCAGTCTTGCCAAGATTGATCCACGTCGTGAGGGGTAGACCTCGCAACGCTAAATAGCGGGTCTAGTGAATGGATCAGCCCTGGCCGGTGACAAAGACGTGATGTAAAGAGTCTTGTGTCACCGAGACACCCCAACCCCTCTTTACATTCAATTTTGCTGCTCTTTCTGCCTCAGTCTTTGAGAAACACTCTCCGTGTACTCATTCAGGGAACAACGAAGAGGTTCTCTTTCTGAGTAAACAGAGTGAGTAAACAAGCTTGTTCCTTGCTGGTAACAGGATTGTTTGCAACGCGCCCGCGCGCGAGGAAACTCTAGCGAAATTCGCACACTGCGCGTAGGGCAGAACGCCGTAGGCAGATATCAGCTGTTCCTTGAGTTTCGCCCGTCATACGTCGCACAGTGTGCAACAGTCACCAAACATTCCCAAGATCGGAGGGCGACATGCCCCAGCAACAGCCTAAGAACGCAGAGGGGTATCGCCTTCTACTCGAATTCATTGAAGCCGGCAAGCAAGAGGCAGAACGCCTCGGCGGTGACTGGTTCGAAGTTGAATATGTGGTCGATCAGATGCTCAAGGCACTGAGCCTGAACGATGTGGCGACAGAAGCTCAGCAACACAACTTTCGCATTGCACAAAGCCTCGCGGGGTTCCTGTTGGAAGAACTCGTCACTGCGCACGCGAGTGAACTCGCTGGATGGCGGAAGTTCGATACTCCTCAGAACCCGGTACAGACCCTAGCAAGAATCTTCGCCACTGCTATTGCGGTATTCGAGCGTGAACTCCGCAAGAGTGACAACCCTCAAGTACTGGGCAGAATGCGGCGGCAAGTCGCAGACAGCCTCACGCAAAACGTCTAGTACCACCAACACACGAAGGATAGACATGACGACAGAAGCAAGTCAGTTCCACTACCGAACAGAAGTGATCGCGAACCTAAGCGATGAAGCACGCAAGTTCCTAATCCGGCTACGCAACGGTGCTTTACGACGCAAGCAGAGCTGGATGCACTTCAGCGACCTTTACATCGCCCGCTGTGCTGAATGCACACTAGGGGATGTAGTTCGCCTAGTGGCAGAACTCAAGAGCAAGAACCTGATCACGCACAGCCTTGACGGCAATCGTCATCGTTACAGCCTGGTGCCACAGTGCTAGAGCAGAAGACGCTCGCACCACATCACGAGCAATACCGCTACGACAGGGACGCCTTGATGCGGCTCAGTGCTGCTGCTCGGGTTTGCCTGATTCGCCTGCGCGCTCGCGCCCTCGCCAAAAATCGCGACTGGATGAAGCTGAGCGTTCATGACACTGCTCTGACCGCAGATTGTCCACTGGATGAAGTCGAAGCGATGGTGAACGAATTGCACGCGAGTACCCTCGTGATCGTGACAGACAGCGGTTCTTATCTCAAGTTCCAGCTTGTGCCACAGCCCCTCAGAAGACGGCGCTAGAGGACAGCACCGATGTGGGTTAACGATCAGGATCTCGCACCACAGGACATCCTGGACTGTCTCAGTCAGCCTGCTGTCCGATTGCTCCGCAACGTCGCTGTGTGCCTTCTGCGACGGGACTGGAGATGGATCCACCTGAGCGACGTAGCAGCAGCAACGTTAGCTGGATGCAAGCTCCACGAGATCAGCGATGTTCGAACAGAACTGATCGCTCATGAACTGATCGACTACAGGCAGACGAACCGGCTCCCACGTTACACACTGCTAAATCCGGCTGGGCTTAGGGGCTGACCCGATGGGGTATGGGGTCATTTGCACCTGGAAGGTCGACCGACTGCGACCGGTACGCCCATGCAACATTTTTGCCCACACTTCAATTTTCGCGCTAACTCGCCTCTGAACTCCCTGCACACTGTGCGCGAGTGTTCACGTTGCTGAGCAATGTGCGGATTTCGAGACGTTGAGCGTTGATTCTGCTCCCTCAATCGACTCCTAAAAAATAGCTAATTGATGCGCAGAAAGCGATCTATTTCTGCCGTTTCTGTAAGGAAATACATGGGAATTCAAACACTAGGATTGCCGCCTCCACCTCAGCGGCCTGAGTCAGAGCGAAGAAGCACCACGGAGCCAGCAATGAACCCTGGAGCCTTTGAAGTTTTCAGGATCGGCAGTGGCACTGAGGCGGGTGCTGTCATCTCCAATAGCAGCGCAATGCAGATTAGCACTGTGTTTGCATGCGTCAAGGTGCTTGCCGAGACAGTATCGTCTCTCCCGCTACGTCTTTACCGTGTGACTGCAGGCGGCAGGACTCCGGAGACTTCCCACCCGCTGAGTCGGTTGCTCACTTTGGCTCCGAATGAAGAACAGAGCTCACTGACTCTCATAGAGACCTTCGTCACACACCTCTGTCTCACTGGAAACGCTTATGTGTTTATCGAAAGAGACAGCAGCGGCAAGCCCGTAGGTCTGTGGAATCTGCAGCCGCAACTCACAGAGCCCTCTCGTAAGCCGGACAACACACTTTATTACCGCACATCTGACGGTGAGGCGGCAGGCCAGTCGCGAGTAATCGCGGCAGAAGACATGCTGCACTTTCGCCTCATGACCTGGAACGGGATCTTGGGTCTCAGCCCGATCCTCCAATGCAAGCGCAGTCTCGGCCTCAGCATTGCTGCTGAGCAGTACGCTTCACGCTTCTTCAGCAATGGTGCTGTGCCGATGATGGCCTTGTCAACAGAGCAGAAGGTTGATCCTCTCACAAAGCAGAAGATGCGCACCGATTGGGAAACTCTGCAGACCAGAAGTAACCAACATCGGATCGCAATCCTGGATAACGGGTTGAAAGCCGAGCGGTTCGGCATCACTAATGAAGAGGCGCAATTCCTAGAATCCCGTGCCTTCACTCGTGCAGATGTGGCGGGAATTTTCCGAGTGCCAGCTCATATGATCGGCGAACTCGGCAAGATGACCAACTCGAACACCGAGCAGATGAACCTGCAGTTCATCACGCAAACGATCAGCCCCTTACTAGCAAGGATCGAAGCGGAGATCGCACTTAAACTGCTCATGCCAAAACCGGGGCAAGCGGCAGTCTTCCAGATTGGCTTTGACACTGCAGAACTCATCCGTGGTGACTTCCTTACACAGATGCAAGGTTGCGCTATTGGACGGCAGGGTGGTTGGCTTACCGGCAATGACTGCAGACGGATACAAGGTCTGCATGAAGCGGGGCCTGAGTTGGACGTCTACAGCAATCCTGTCAACATGGAGAACTCTCTGGAGCTCTTGAAGCAGGGAAAGCCACCTCAACAAGGACAGGTACCAGATGCCTAAAACCAAAGAACTCCGGTACCAACCAGCGCGAGAACTGCGGGTGCAAACCAGCGCCGATGGTTCTCGCACCATCAGCGGGACGATCGTTTACTCCTCATTGAGCGAGGATCTTGGCGGTTTCCGCGAATTACTGGCGCCAGGAGTGTTCGCTGACTCGATGGGATCCGACGTCTACTGCTTACGACAACATGATCCGAACCTGGTCATGGGCAGAACGAAGTCGAAGACGCTCACGCTGACTGACAGCCCTACGGCGCTTCGCTACAGCTGCAGGCTTCCTGATACGGAACAGGCAAGATCTCTCGCCGCTGCAATTGATCGCGGGGACTTGGACGCCACTAGCTTCGGCTTCCAGACAATCTCCGATGATTGGGCCGTAGACAAGGACGGGAGCGTCGTCCGGACGATCCTTAAAGCCGACTTGATCGAAGTGTCGCCGTGCATCTTTGAGGCTTACAGTTCCTCTTCTGTGTCCATCCGCTCCTGCCCTGATGCTCTCAGAGGCAAACTTAAGCTGACGAAGCGCTCGAACGCAGACGGATGCGATTGCGACTGCTCCGCGTGTGAAGACGGGGATTGTGATCGCTGTTCCGATGAGGAATGCGACGACGTAGCCTGTGCAGCTAACGGCTGCCCAGAGCAGGATGACGAAGATCGCTCGATCAGCAGGTCTGACCGCAACAAGATGCACATGCGCCTAGAGCTCGCCCGCCGCAAGTAGCTCGGCCTTCCACCCCTACAACTGATCCACGAAACATGGTGCCAGCCGGCGCCAAAGGAATCCCTATGACTCTTCTCGAACTACAAGAAAAACGTAACAAGCTTATGCACGATGCGACTGCCATCATGCAGGGTGACAAAGCTGTTGAGCAGCGCAGTGCTTTCGATCAGATGATGCAACAGGTGGACGAACTTGACGCTGACATCGCTCGTCACAAGCGTGTGGAGGCTTTCGCCGCTGAACAACGCACGAACCGCCCACCTCGCGGGGTCCCCGGTCGCTCGATGGACAACGGTGAAAATGCAGAGCTCGAAAAGCGAGCATTCCGCAAATTCATGGTGACTGGCGATCAGACTGAGCTTCGTGATCTAGGTGTGGGCACTGTTGGCGGCAGCATCACGGGCGGCAACCAACTGGTTGCGCCGGCTTTCTATCCGGTTTTGACCCAAGCGCAGAAGTTCTACGGCGGTGTCGTCAATATCGTGAATCAGAAGAAGACCGATACAGGCGCTTCTATGCAGTTTGCAAGCAGCAATGACGCTACTGCTGGTATTCAGCCTTGGGCCGAGTCGACCCCTGCGCCTGAAGCTGATCCTTCGCTAGCGAAGAACTATTCAGCGACTGAAACTTACACGACGGGCGTGATCTCGGTGACTCTGGAGGAGTTAGAAGACTCTGCTTGGGACATCGACAAGTTTGTCCAGGACATCTTTGGCCAGCGTCTCTATCGTGGCCTCGCGAAGTACGTTTCTCAGGGCTCCACTGCCTCTGGTTCAGCTGTCGGAGCATACGTCTCCTATCTGAGCGGCGCTGTGAACGGAGCCACGAGCGCAGCTAAGGGCGTTATTGCTTACCAGGATCTCTTGAATCTCTGGGCTTCCGTCGACAAGGAGTATGCCGACAGGGGCACGTTTGTGATGAACACTACCACTCGTGCGGCTCTGATGGGTGTGGTCGATCAGATAGGCCGCCCACTCTTTCAGCCGAGCACCACTTCTGGGCCGTTCGACACTTTGCTGGGTCGGCCCATCGTTCTCGACAACTTCTTGCCAAACATCGCAGCCAACTCGACCAGTTTGGTCTTTGGCGACTTCGAATCCCTGTACACCTTACGCTCGGTTGGTGACTTCACGGTCTACCGCGACCCGTACACGTATCTCACTACTAAGGGCAGCGTGGCTTTCGTCGGTGCGGGACGCGGCGGTTCGTTCATCACCGACGCCGGCACACATCCTGTCAAGTACCTGACCCAGGCAGCCAGCTAAGCACGGCAGCAATCGCGCCCCCACTCAACACGGGTGGGGGCGCTCTTCTTATTTCTGCCCCAAACACAAGGATCTCTATGAAGAAACTTTTTTACGCTGCACTGTGTGCAGTCAGCCTTTTTGCGCCTTTGGCCAATACGCAGGCTCAGCAGTCGATTGCTTATCTGAGCGATCTCACCACATCCCTCAAGATGCAAGGCAACTACAACTCCAGCACGGCGTACATCAAGAATGACGTCGTCGTTAGCAGCGGGTCTGCCTACTATGCCCTGCAGAACACCACGGGCAATGCGCCTTCGAACACCTCCAGCTACTGGGCCTTACTCTCGTCCTCGCAGTCCAGCGGGTCCAGCCTCAGCTACCAGGGTGCGTACAGCGGCAGCACGACGTACGCGAATGGCGCCATCGTGACGTACTCCGGTTCGAGCTGGGTGTCGCTGCAGTCTGCAAACACCGGCAACACTCCGGCCAATGGTTCTTCCTATTGGGGTCTGTTGGCAGCGCAGGGCGCACCGGGATCAGGCGCCTCGGGCCAGATCGCAGAAGCTCAGTTGCCTGCCCAATTCAACAGCGTGCATCGCTTTCTGATGGGGCCTCGTTTGTCCTCTGGCGCGAAGGGTCTGACCACATACGGTGATTCCATCACCGCCTGCACGGGAGCGACCGGCAACTCCACGTGCTACGCGAATATCCTGGCAGCCAAACTCGGTTTGACCCTCACGAATAACGGCGCGTCGGGCTATCAGTCAGAGGACATCGCGTTCGCCTACGCCTTCGCTGACAAGCCGACGAGTGCCGCAAACCCCGTGCGCACGTACTTCGCCCTGCATAATGACCTGCACTGGTGCGGGAATACTACAGGCTGCTTGGCGAATGCTCGGTCTGCCCTCACTGCGACCTTCAGCTACCTGACTACACCGACAGGCAACAAAGTTCCTGGTTCCGGCTTCACTACCACCGGCACGTGGATGACGTACACAGACCACAGCACGGGCGGCATCTTCTCCACGACGCAAAACAGCACGGCCAGCACGACAGTCACCACGACGGCAGCGAACCAGCCGGTCTACGTCTGGTACCTGGGACGTGACGGCGACGGCGGCACCGCAACCTTGAGCGTCGACGGTTCAGTGGTCGACACCCTTTACACCGCATCGCAGACCGGCCAGTGCTTCTGCACCAAGGTGGGCAGCACCGTATCGGTTCAGGCCAAGCGGTACGTCCTGTCAGCCGCCGGCAGCCACACCTTACTCTTTACGGTCACCTCGCCGAATGGCACGGGATCGCAGACTGCAGGCGCGGCGACGCAGACCAACAACTTCGTGCTTTACGGTGTGGGTCAGGCCAAAACGCCTCTTCCCGTCGCTTCGCCGGCATCGCTGTTCGTCTATGCCCCGATCTACGAGAACGGAATGAACATCTCAGCGGCTACTGATGCCTATGCGGGCATGGAGTCGAGTGTGGTTTCTTCCCTCCAAGCAGATGGCCTGCTCGTGAACTTCACCAATACGAACGCCTACATGAACAACGCAGTCGATATGAGTGGTTCGGCGACCACGGTACCGGCTGGCGAGGGGGCACCCGGCTACTCGGGAACAAGCTGCCCTGCAGTTCCAGCGGGGTCCGTGGGACAGCACCCAAACGACTGCGGCCATATGCACATTGCCGAGGCTATGGCTGCGGACATTCAATAGAGCGATCTTCAGTAGGCGGAACACGCCCCCTCCGTTGAGCAGGGGGCGGGCTCTCACCCTGATCTCTGCCCATAGACGGAGTCGTGCTACCCGCTGCCGAACGCGAGCGTCCCTCTAAGGTGGGTTGACGCAGGTTCGCCCTATGACTAAATTTCTCCGTAGTCGTGAAAATTCTTCCGACCGTTCCACAACTCCTGTGAGGTCCCCCATGTTCAAGGTCATTGCATGTCTCGCCATCGCGACGAACGTTTCGGCCGTTTGTGCGGCTCAACAAGAAGGCAAGCATCCGGATACCGCGAGCACCATCTCCATCAGTCAGACGAACAAAGAAGTAGCAATCAATGGGCGGGTGCTGCAGGTTTCTGAGTTGCTGCCGCTGATGGCCTCAGATACCTCATCGGCACAGCGTCTCCATACCCCGGAGACGCGTAGTCGTGAAGAATCTCACCAAGCTCTGCGATCCACCCCAACTCCTGTATGTTCGGTAGGTTCACGCCCGGTGGGATCTGCCCAGCCTGCTGCATGCGACGCAGCGCGATAACGACATCCAGATCCTGATTCCAAGCTCCTGCCGAGGTGATCACTCCGATCACCTCGTTTTTGCTGTTTATCAGAGGAGCTCCTGATAGACCAGGCGAGATCGGCATCTGCACCCGGATTGTCTTGACCTGGCTTGTGACGGGCATTCCATCCGGTGTCTTGCCGATTGGGAGGCCCGTCAGTAATTGCGCAGTACTCACCAAGCCGGAGTAAAGAGTGGCTGAGCCGAAAGCCAAACCTGGGAAACCGATGGTGATGACCGGTTCACCTGTTCGCACCTTGGTGTCATCCCCCGTCTTCAGCCAGCAAGGCGGCTTGATCCCAGTCTTGATGAGCGCGACATCAGCCCCGAAGGCGTCGATGTTGTTCTGCAACGTGCTTCCTTTCAGCGGATGCACTGAGCCATTGGCGTCCTGAGCACTAAAGTCCTGCGGAATGATCAAGGTCACGCCGACTCCGGAACCACCTACAACCCTGGGGAATATTTTGTCTCCCATGACGTGAGCGGCTGTTGCGACGTCACCGTCTGCGCTGACAAAGAACCCCGTTCCGAGCCGGTTGGCAACCCGGAGCAAGACCAACGAACAGCTGAGGGCGTCGAAGCGCTTCTCTAAGGATCCATCCGTGTGGCGCCTAAACGCGTGCTTGAAGCCCGCTTCGCTCTTGGGCGGCTGCACCTGCGCCGATGCAGAAAACCAAGGGAACAAACCAAGAAGAATCAAAACAATGCTTCGCATACTCCCACCTTCTGATAGTCGTACCGCACAAGTCGTGGGTGGCCTCTCGATACCCACAACCTATAGGTACACCTTGCACATTCGCTTTATGCACCGGCTCAGGTGCAATAGGAAAATTTCTGTCTAGTTTTCCACTGTAGCCGGTGGACAGCCAACGGGTTTCGCTAAACCTTCGCCTATACTGCCGATCATGGGCGGCCCGAGAGCATCCACAATCCGGCAGATCGAGGCCGGCAAGGTCTGCTGCCGATGCAGGAACATCCTGCCGTCAAGAGATGATGGGGCAGTAGGCGCCCGTCTCTGCCTCCGCTGCATGGAGCAGGATCTCAAGACGGTAATCATGGCGTTCACGTTCGATCTGGCGACCGACAGCTACCATGTGGGCTTCCTGGAGAAAGACGGCATGACGCCTCTGCCCTGGACAGGCCGGTACAAGACTCAGGAACCGCTCTACAGGATCGTTAATGCTAGCTACCAACCGATGCACGCGGAGCGCCAGCTAGAGCGCGCGCTGTTCTCCTCTAGGAAGGGAATGGTGTGTCTCAGGTTGAACGATGGGCAGTACGAAAGGCTGCGGAAGCGACGAAGTGATAAGAAGAGGTGAACAGTAAGGAGGAGAGAGCACGGTGAGTGAGATCGTACAGGCGGATGATCAGAGCGATGCTCTTGCACGTCGAGTGACAGGTTCGTCTCTCGAAAGCCTTTCTAAGTTGCTGGCTGCGAGTGTTTTTGGCCTTTACGCTTTCGGTTTTCTCATCACATCACTGCACAGCTTCCGCTATGGATTCTCTGAGGGAAATCCATTACGCCCACACATCCTGGCGGCTGGCCTTTGGTTCGCGTTTCTGCTCTTCATTCCAGTCGCGATCCTCAAAGAAGTGAAAGTACGAACGCGAGAGAAGATGAAGGAGGTGCAGCCATGGGAAGCACTCCTACGGTGGTACTACGGCATCATTCTCGCGTCCAATTTTCTTTACTTCTTCTCTTGGGCCGTCTTCAATTTCGACGAAGTGAAGTCAAGTCCCTTTAGCTGGAAGACTGCTCTGTATATAGCAGCATTCAGCGTGGTCGCCTTTCATTTGTTTGTCTTCGAAAAGGCAAGATTTAGAAAGGTGAGCGCTTTTGTGCTGAGCTCATTGATCTGCTTCGGCTTCTATACATCGGGCGAAAGCCTAGTGCTGCGGGGCGTTTTCACGCCGACATCCCTGACCTTGTGGATCACAGGGATTTCAGCCGTTGTCTTCTATGAGATGACACACCAAACACCTGAAGGCAGGTGGAAACGCCTTCCTTTGGAATTCCTTCTCGCACTGTTCATCTTTTCACGGTACTTCTACCCACATATAAAAACCGCTTGGGGCGGCGGGGAGCCCATTCCGATCACTATCGTCCTCAGTAAAGATTCTGCGGTACTCCCGAACGCGCGAGTATCCTGCTTCCTGCTCTCAGAGACTGATGCGGGCTACTTCCTTGTGGGAAAGGGAGAAGAAAGGGCCACATTTTTGCCTCGTTCTGCGGTCGCACTAGTCCACTATGACTTCGCGATAGCAAAGCCGAGCGTTTTTCTGCCGGCTACCCCCAAAGCTGAACCTTCAGCAGAAGCGCATTCACCGTCGACCGAATCCGGTATAGAACATCCACACAAATCCGGTGATCACTAAGAAGTTGGCTGTACTCTTTATGGACGTGCCACCTGGAGAGACCAGCACCGCTAGCATCGTCAAATAGGTGATGTAGACCATAGCACGTGGCCAGTTTGCTTCCGCAGGCAATGCTCTTGCGTTCTGATAGAAGAGTCCCGCCGCTGCGATTAGGACTGAGAACCAAGAGGCTAAACCTGCTGAGGCAGAAGACAACGTAAGCAGATGTTGCAGCATTTGCGCAGCGTACCATCAATCACGAAAACTGTGAGGAAAGAGAGCGATGACGCACCCGTGACATACCGGATCTGGAGGCCGGCCACCATGCGTCATCCGTCTACCCGTGCCGAGCGTCGTTTCGCTCGTGCAGTCGCCCGTGAGCGCTACCGCTCCCGTCTACGCACCTGTACGTGGTCTGAGCGGCAGGATCCTCAAAGCAGTCCCTCTTGGAACCGTGGCGCCAAGGAATGCGAAGCCCACGGCAACCGCTGTGGCCATTCCATGATCGACAGGTGGGAAGCACGGCAGGAAGTGAAGGCGGTTCGCAGACTCGCCTTCGACACGTAGAGCTAACAACACCCAAAAAGCCCCTCTGAATCCGTCATGGACTCAGAGGGGCTTTTTGGGTGTGGGTTAAGCTCCCTTGAGCTTATCTATCGCGCCTTGTGAAATCGACATGGGGCGAGGTATGTAAAACTCCCCACCCTTTGAGAGCGCACGTTCTACTTCATCCCATTTGATTACACGCTCGGTCATCTTCTCGCGCAGGCCGAAAAGCGTGTCACTCAAGTAGTAGATCGGACAGGTGTTGGGATTTTCGCTGGGCACCAGGCCAATGTACTTCGCTTTATTCTGCTCAGTGCTCCCTGTCTGCTCTGCGATTCGGAAAATAGCTATGAGAAAGTTGTTTTCCATGGGTCTCCTAAGCGGTTGGCATTTCGTTGAAGTCGACATCCCAGCAGAAGACGGCATTCAGCTGGTCCAAGTTGGCACGAACGCGACCATACGCAGCGGCCTCACGGCGGGTGTGTGAGCGATTGCTGAGGATTGCGAAGAGGCGTTGCCGTTCTGCCTCCAATGAGGCGCAGAGGGCAGCAGCCCGGTTGAGGTTGGCAGACAAATCAGAGTAGCTAGTCAATTGCATCGAGAGGCTCCCAAGTGATCATGAACAGAGTCTCTCTGTGAACATGGCTGAAATCTAGATCAAGGGATTTTTTCCCGTCTGGAAAACCCACCTGAGTGCAGCAAACACGCGGCAAAAAAAAGTCTGTGTTCGAAGGCTGAGCCTTAATGCAGGAAAAATTTGCATGGCACTTCTGGCCCTGTGTACGCTTCGCCCATGTGGCATTGCTTTTGGTTGTGGGTCTATTGGAATGCGCCAACAATTCAGGTGGCCGCTGCTGTTGTGCAGATGGTGGTCACAATTATCGGCGTTCCTTTGCTACTCCTGACATTGAGAGCGAACTCACGCGCGGCAAAGGCAGCGGCGGATTCAGCAGAAGCAGCACTGAAGAGCGCGGAGATTCTAGTCAACTCTGAGCGGCCTTGGTTGCTAGTCGAGTGGGAAGGCGATCTAATTCAAGGCTTCAGCTTTTGGCTTAGGAATGCAGGGAAGACACCCGCGAAGGTCATCTGGTTGGATCCCCTCATCACAGGGCAGCTGATAGCCATCGGCTCCACTCTTCCTGAGCCGCCACGATATGGTTATGGCTTCGCAGAAGGCGGCCAGCTTGTGAATGCGAGATGGATTGCTCCTGGCGGCAGAGATCAGATAGGACTCTTCGACAGCTTCGGCGTATACGGAAAGTTCGACGGCAGCAGCACGCATTTCGAAGCTGGCCTAAACCGCCTATTTCTGTATGGCGCAATTAAGTATGCGGATACGCTTACTGATCGGGAGCACAGGACACACTTCTGTTACCGGCTTGGCAACTATCAACTCTTCCTTGACGGGCCACCGGGTTACAACGAGCTGACGTGATCAGATGAGCCGAATCTCTTCAATCAAGCACAGACATGGCATCTGCAAGGTGGGATTTGTGCAGGTGCGCATATCGCGCTGACATCTGAATCGTTTTGTGTCCGGCTGCCTCCTGGATCACCTTGAGGCTGGCGCCCTTCTGAGCGAGGCGGGAACAGAACGTGTGCCTATTGTCATGCCAGCGGTAGTTCTCGATCTTCGCTGCTTTGAGTGCTGCCAGCCACCACTTTTTGTTGTCGGCAAGCCCAAACACGGATTCGGCAGGGGATTGGTTCGGCTTTTTGCTAGAGCGGTTCTTTCGCTTGAGGCGCATGGCGTCCAACTGCAAGAATGCAGCATGAACGCTTTTGATCATGGGGATGTGGCGTGTCTCGCCATTCTTTGTGTCTCTCGCCGTGATCATCTTGTGTTCCAGGTCTACGTCTGACCAGAGCAGCCCGTACTGCTCACTCTTGCGCATCCCCGTACCGATGGAAATGTCGAACTCAAGGATGTGGTGCAAGAGTCGGTTACGGATCCCCGGCTTCTGGGAAGGGCAGTCGTCTACTGCCTTCTGCAGCACCGCTCTGAGACGAGCTTCTTCCTCTGGCTTAAGCCAACGGATGACACCGCCGCCAACTCTTCTCAGCTTCACATCCCGAGCCGGGTTCGTCTCGACGTGTCCCCGTTCCTTGCCGTACCTAAAGATTGCTGACCAGGTGGTCTTGAGTCGGTTGATGGTGGCAGGAGCCCTGTCTTTCGCCATCTCGTCGAGCCAGTCTGCAATTTGCGGGGGACGGATCGACCCGGCCGGCAAGTCGCCAAAGGCTTCCTTGATGAGGCCGATCCGATAGGGCGGATTGCGTTGATCCTTGTATTCCAGAGGATGCGCCTTGATGTACCGGAGCCAGTCGTCACAGAGTTTGCCAAGGGTGACGGAGCCTCCAACCCTGTCCAATTCACCCAACGTCATGGCAGGGCGCTTCGCGGTCTGTGGGATGATCCCAGCGCCTGTGTTGCGGATGGTACGGGCTTTCTCGATGTATTCCTTCGCGTCCTTGTAGCTGCCAATCCTCTTGCGAACCAGCTTGCCGTTTACGCGGAGGCGGGTGTACCAGACGCCGCTTCCTGGGTTCTTTTCGTAGACACCTTCGACCTTCGCCTTCGGCTTTGCCATGAGGCGATGGTATACGCTCGGGGATACGCGGGGATACAAAATCGTCTGAGCGCGATTGCTTGTGTACAAGTGGTGATGCGCTGCTATGCAGACTGCATCAGCGATAATGTTCAGTAAATACGCAGTGTCTAGGGACATGCATGTGAGGGGTTGTGCTGCACGACGATGCATAGTCCTGAAGTGCCTAAGCGCCCTTTTAAGGCGCTGGTCCTGGGTTCGAGCCCCAGAGCTCTCACCACTAAATGAGGACTTACGGGCCAGCCGAGGGGCTGGCCTTAGTCTTGGTTACACCAGCGGGGACACCTCTGCTCCTGAACGAAGGAGCCCAGCCATTGAGGGCTGGGCTCGGCTGGAGGGAGGATGGAACGCTTAGGCTGCCCGCTTGTCTGGGCTGATCCTTCGCGGTGCGGAGTGCGAGCAAAGCGGTGGAGGTCTTCCCACGGCGATCATGGTGCCGGCTCCCAGCTTCCGGATCTTCAAATCGCCTTCAGCAATGAGGTAGGCAAACGGCGCGGAAACTGATGCCCAGGGCGGCAGCGGCGCCCTTGTGGGAGACGAAGATGGCGTCGATAGCAGAACGGCGGCAATGAGAGCATTGGTGTGCAGAGGTGTGCGTCATGAAGGCCCGTACCGCTCGGAAGACCCGGACGGCCATCATGGTGCTCACTTTGCTTCGCGAGAGGGTGTAGCCGGTTCATCCAAGAAAAGCAGCGACAACTCGTAAAGGAGGAAGAACGTTGCCGGTGACACCGATCAGGAAGGTGGGAGCTACCACGATGCCGGTTGTTCCTGGATGACCTGTAAGAGAACCAGCAGGTTGTCACCTCTGAGCTGACGCCTTTCTCTGGACCCGCCACGACCATCACGTTTGCCTACGAGGTGGACAGCGACAAACGCTCCGACACGCTGGAGGTTTTGTTGGCGGACCAAGGTACCTCTGCAGACTCCGTCACGAAGATCGCGTGGACACGTCCACATAGCTCTCCCACCGAGAACCCAGTCCTGAACGTTTTTCACAGTCTCGCCCGAGATTCGAGTTGCGGTATGTGGCTGCAGACAATGCATGGACTGCTTACGGCAAGGTTCACGCCATTGCTCGGGCTAGACAGGCTCTAGGCGCAAGGATTTGGCTGTTGAAGTGGCCGATCCTTCTCTCCTGCTCAGCTTGACTGTGCTCGTCGTGCCTTACCGCAAAAGCATTCCACTCACCCGGATCGCACGGTACTGCGCAGGCTACTTCGTCTCCGGCGATGACTATGGCGACTACATCCTGCATCTGAACGATGCTGGCGGCACCGGTCCCTGTGGTCGCCTTTCGCAGAAGTTCTCCGCCACTTACAGCGTGCTCACGAACACGACGACGTACACACTCTTTCTGTCGGAGCTACCCAACGACCCCAATCCGGTTGCAGGCGGAGGATGCGACATCAACCCCGGACTCTCAACTCTCGACCGTGCTAACAAAAGGTTGCAAGAACGGTCACGTGTTTGCCGGTGAGCATGGAATCTGGACTGGTCACGGAAACAACGTCAGCCTTGTCTACGGGGGGCAGTACTGGGGTGCGAGCATAGACGGCCTCAGCTTCATCTCGCCGAGTGGCAACATCTGCTTCGACGATGGGGCGAATAACAACTTGGTGGTGGGCATTGACTTTACGACAGCGTCTGCAGCAGTGCCGGTGAACGTTGTCCACCCCGGAGCAATCCAGCCTGGCTCTACTCGGCACCGGTGTCCTGGGTGTGATCGTTGCAGCACGTCGTCGCTTCGCTGCGTAGGTAAGCCGCACGGTGTACCACGGCAGCCCAGGGCATCGACCCTGGGCTTCCGTCGTCTCAACTTGGTGTCATCTGCCAAACTTCCCATAAGGGCGTTTACAGGTACTGATGTTGGCAGTTGGTGATCTGCTGGTCCTCCGCCCACCAGCCCCAATATGATCGGCGGCAATGCTGTACAAGAGCGTCGACGTGTGGAAACGAACAGCCGTGGGACTGACAAGGTACCAATGCTTCGAAACTCTTCCGGGGCGGAGGTATTGCGTGCAGAGCGCAGACAGCTACCCCGCCCCTTTCAAGGCAGCGCAAGAGGACTCGTGGCGAGAGCAGCAAGATCTCGAACTGCTCTTCGAGCAGGCGCCTGACGAACGCACCCAAACTTTTGCCACGATTGAAGAAGCCATCGCCGCTCACGAAGTCGACTTCCGACGAACTTAGGTACGCGTCTGAGATGCCGATTGTGCGTGGCTTCTTACAATGATGAGGAGTTGTTCAGAAAGCCCTCAGTACATCATCGCTTCGAAGGGATGACACCACATGCGATTCGATTGCCAGAGTCGCCTGAAGGGCCTGTTCTCATGTCATCTCCTCTCTCGTGGATAACGATTGACCCATCTCGGTTTGTAACCTGCAGTCGCGGATTGAGGCTCACTCATATTGGGGAGGCTGTATCTGAACCCAGCTCCAAATCGTACAAAGTGACCGTTCCGAGCGAATCTACGCCGCTCATGCGCACCGGCCAAAGCTGTCTGGGCGGGTACCCGCCACAAACTCCGCTACAGTTTGTCGTCGGTCAGCGGTTTCCGGGCAGCTTTGCGCTACGCTCGTCAACCGTGGTCCGAGGGGTACACAGGCTGCAAACGCATGGCTCAGTTCGGGGCAGCAATAAGGGTAGGAAGACCTTTGCAAACACTGACGGCGCGGACGGCTCGTTGTCTGTGAAACTCGGCGGTACTCCCCCATGAAAGGCATGGCGCCGGTCACGAAATGGTCGGGCCTTGGTCTCGATAGACGAGGAAGAAGCCGGCGGGGACAAGAAACACTGTGAGAACTACGGAGACGGTGAGGCCTCCGATAAGCGCCTGAGCCAAAGGCGCGTAGGCTTCGCTGCCTTCCCCGAGCTTGAGGGCCATTGGAAGCAGACCGATCCAAGTGGCCAAGGAGGTCATGAGGATGGGGCGGAGGCGTACCCGGCACGATGTGGTGATCGCTTCACGCACTGCCATGCCCTCTTTCATCAAGTGGTGAGCGAACTCCACGATCAGGATGCTGTTGGACAGTGCGATGCCGGCGAGCATGACGACACCCATCAGCGACATGACATTGAGTGTGGTGCCCCACAGCAGCAGGGCGACGATTACTCCTGTGATGCCCGGAGGGAGAGCCAGCAGAATGATAAACGGATCGATGAAGGAGCGGAACTGCGCCACGAGAATAAGAAAGAGCAGAAGAACCGACAGGGTGAGCCCGATAGCGAAGCTGCGGAACGACGCGTTCATCGAGTTCACGCTTCCGGTCAGGGTTACGTCGATTCCTTGAGGCGGATGTGCAGACGCAACAATCTGGTCGATCTGCCTGGCGATGCCGTTCAGGCTTTCTTTCTGTGGACGAACGTAGACGTCAACAAAGCGGCGGATCTGCGTGTGGTCCAGTTCCGTGGGTGCTTTGAACTGCTGGATGTCCGCCACCATATCCAGCCGGGTCGGTTGCGTGATGCCCCTGCCGTGCAGCGGGATCGCCTTCAGGTCTTCCAACGACTTGACCTGACCCTCCTTGTACTGAACGGTGAGGAAGTAATTGTTGCCGCTCTTTGGATCGATCCAAACGCTGGGCGCGATCATCTGGTTTGAGGTGAGCGCGGTGATGATGTTGGAGACGATCTCTTTCTCAGTCAGGCCAAGCTCGTCTGCGCGGGTGCGGTCTACCGCGATGCGGAGAGAGGGGTAGTCGATGTCCTGGGGGATGTATACGTCTGCGACTCCGGAGATGCGGCGTACCTTCTCGGCAATCGACTGGGCTGTCGCGTAGTCGTCGTTGATGTTGTTGCCTGCCACCCGGATATCGATGGGAGCGGGAGCGCCCATGTTGAGTACGCCATCGACAAGACTGCCGCTGGAGAAGAAGGTCTGCAGCTCCGGCATCTGGTTCGCCAGCGCGGACTTTACCCGGTCAATGTAGGCGTAGCTGCTGACCGAGTGATCCTCAGTGAGTGCTACCTGCGTGAATCCGGTGTGCGTCGCAGCATTCGGTGTGAAGAGGGCAGAGAAGCCAGGATCGACGCCGATATTCGTCACGGCCAGACCCATGTCGTGCTTGGAGACGATGCCGCGAACGATGCCCTCGATCTTTGCTGCTTCGGCTTCCGTTTCGGTCAGCTTGGTGCCCGAAGGTGCCTTGAAGTTGATAACGAACTGGCCGGCGTCGGTGCGGGGAAAGAATGACAGCCCGAGCAGAGGAAAAAGAAGAAGGCTCAGCAGGAACACGACACCAAACGCGGCGAGCACAAGTTTGGGAGCCTCGAGCACCTTGTTCACCGAGGCGTCGTAGCGGTGCAGCATGGCGTCAAAACCGCGCGTGAAGCTCGCGTTGAAGCGTGCACCAAAGCTTGGCCGCCTGGAGGGTGCCGCGCTGATTGCATGCTCCGCCTCCGCCGATTCGTGGACAACATCACCATGCGGACTCTTGATGAAGCGTGCGCAAAAGAGTGGGACCACGGTGAGTGCGACGAAGTAGGAAGCGAACAGCGAAATGACAACGGCCAGCGCGAGTGCCGAGAAGAGAAACCGGCTCACACCGTACAACATGGTGACGGGAAAGAAGACAACCACCGTGGTGAGCGTGCCTGCAAGTACCGGCAGCGCGACTTCCTGGCCGCCTTTTTCTGCAGCCACCACCGGCGCTTCGCCGCCCTCCAGGTGGCGGAAGATGTTTTCGAGGACCACAACCGAGTTGTCGATCAACCGGGACAGCGCAAGAGCCAGTCCACCCAGGACCATGCTGTTGATGGAACTGCCCGTGAGCTTCAGAACAAAGAAGGTAGTGAGCAGCGAAAGGGGAATGGAGAAGAAGACGGCCAGGGTCGCCCGCATGCTGCCAAGGAAAACCAGGATCATCAGGCAGGTGAGGAACAGACCGATGCCGCCCTCATGCAGCAGCGTTGTAATGGCGGTCTTCACAAAGCGCGACTGGTCGAAGACGACCAACGTCTTGAGCGAGGCCGGAACGTCATATAGCTTCTTGAGCGTCGCGCGGACACCCTCCACGATCGAGATCGTGTTAGCGTCGGCTCCCGCCTTAAAGATCGGCAGGTACACGGCACGCTGGCCGTTCACGCGCACCACGTTGAACTGCCTGCTGAAGGAGTCCTGCGCGGTCGCGACGTCACCGACGCGCACCGGCGATTGCCCAACCATCTTGAGCGGAAGCTGCGCGATGTCGCTTGCGCCGCCCAGCATGGAGTTGGTGTAGAGGTCATAGTCGTTCCGCCCGATCTCGACATCGCCCGCGGGCAGAATGACGTTGGCGTCGTTCACGGCGCGCACCACATCCATCGGGCTAAGCTGGTTGGCCTCGAGCTTGTAGGGATCGGCGTAGAGCATGATCTGCCGCCAGCGCCCGCCGAAGGGCTGCGGAACCGATGCTCCCGGCACGTTTGCAAGCTGGTTGCGAACGAAGTTTTGCCCCAGATCCTTCAGCTTGCTCTCGTCCAGTCCTGAACCGGAGAGCGTCACCAGGTTCACAGGAATACTCGCTGCGTCCTGCTTGAGGATGACGGGCGGATACGTGCCCGGAGGCATGTCGCGCAGATCGCTCATGGCGAGCGAGGAGATGGTTGCCGCATCGGCGTCCGCGTCCGTACCCGCGCGAAAGTAGACGCGGATCAGGCTTACACCGGGAAGCGAGCGCGACTCCATGTGATCGATGCCGCTGGCCAGGGTGAACTGGCGCTCCAGGTGGTAGGTGATATTGGTTTCGATCTGCGCGGGTGGCATTCCCGAGTAGAAGGTGGCTACCGCAACGACAGGTAAGTTGACGGCCGGGAACATGTCCACGGGCATATCCGCGGCGCTGACCGTACCCAGAATCATCATGACCAGGCAGAGCACAACGATCAGGTAAGGGTTACGTATGGAGAATCCTGACATCTTCCTCGCTCTTTCCGGTGTTGCTGAGCCTTAGCCGTGGCTCGCGTCGTTCTCGTAGGTAGCAAGGTGCGCTTTCACCTGTTCTCCCTCAGCCAGGCCGGTATGCCGTCCAACAATGACCTGGTCGCCTGGTTGCAAGCCGGAAAGAACCTCAAGCCGCGTTGCTGTCTGCAGGCCTGTCGTCACTTGCGCGACATGAACCACGCCGCCACGGACCACATACGCCTGCTCGGCACTTGTGCCCAGCCCATCCACGGCATCGATCGGAACGCTCATCACGTTGGGCCGGTCCGCAAGGTGCAGGTGAACCTCCGCGTACATGCCCGGCAGCAAACTGCCGTCCGCATTGGGCACGTCCACCTGCGTGTCCATGGTGCGGGTCGACATCTGCACCGATCCGGCGTAGCGCGAGATTTTGCCGTGCAGTTGGCGCGGCGGGTTGGTCACGGTCACGTCGACTGGCTGGCCGTCTTTGACCTCGGCTGCATCGGTCACGGGAACCGGCAGCGTGAGGCGCAGGACGTTGTACTGCGCGAGCCGGACGACAGGCATGGCCTGGGTTTGGGACGAGATCCCTGCCTGGATCATGGATCCCGTGTTCGCATAGCGCTTCGTCACGATGCCATCGAAGGGCGCCCGGATCGTTGCGTACTGTGCCATCGCTCCGGCGCGTGCAAAGTCCGATGCGGCGGCGGACCGTTGCTCCTGCGCAGCCAGCAGAGCTGATTTTGCGCTGGCCAGTTGGGCGGCCGCTTCCGCACTTCGCGACCGGGAGACGTCGACGTCCTGCCGGGGCACCAGGCCCTTGTTTTTGGTGGCGACATCGTTGATGCGCTGGTACGAGAGTTGCGCGATATCTGCAGCAGCCTGGGCGCGTTGCACACCCGCCTGCGCGGAGACAATGTTTGCCTCCGCAGCAGCCAAGCCGGCTTTCGCTTTCTGAACGTCTTGCTGGATTTCCGGCACTTCGAGCGTCGCCAGAACATCGCCTGCGCGGACGTGCGATCCCAGGTCGACGCGGATGCTGCGCACGTAGCCGGCCACCTTGGCCATCACGTCCACTTCCTGGAACGGCTGGAACTCCGCAGAAAGGACAACGTTGTTCTGCAGCGTGGCCGGACCGACCACTGCGACCGGCACCACGGGAAGCTCTGCTGGAGGCGGTGCGCTGGACCGGCACGATGTGAGAAAGCTGACGCAGCAAGCAGTCGACAGACTGATGGCCACAGCGCGGCCTGTACGGTTCACGTGGTGAGTCCTTTCAGTTAAGCAGCCCAGCGGCGAAGTCGAGCTCGGCCCGACGCGAGAGATAGGTGTAATTCGCATCTGCAACAGCGATCTCCGCGGATGTTTCGTTGACCTGCGCTTCGTTCAGCTCGACGATGGTTCCGAGCCCCGCGTCGTAACGGGCCCGCGCAAGCCGCAGGGCTTCCTTGCTTTGCGCCACCAGGCGATCTGTCACCGCAAGGCTCTGGTATGCCTCGTTGGCGCGCTGCCAGCTGTTCCGAACCTGCTCCGTGATCTCCAGGTGCAGCTCCGCAACATCGCTGCTTCGGGCGCGGGCCTCCGATTCGGCTTCCGCTCTGCGCGCCGTGAACAGGCCGCCGTTGAAGATCGGGATGTTCAAATTGAAGCCAGCAGCGGCATAGCTGTCGTGCAGGGTGTGGTCGCGAAAGGGGATGTCGCCAGCGGCGGCTCCAACGGTCAGCGTTGGATACTGTAAACGCTTTTCGGCTGTTGCAAACTGCTGCGCCGACTTCTGCTGCGCTTCCGCAATCCCGAGATCGGCGCGTTGCGATTGCGCCTGCGACTGCAACGCATCCGGAGCGGGTGGGAGCGGCCCCGGCATCGCGGATTCAGCAAGTGGTGCCGTGATGGTCTTCGACACGCCCATTGCTGTAGTCAGGTGCGCTCTTTGCTGTGCGACGACACTTTGGGCGCGGACAACCGCCAGATCCGCTTCGCTGGCGAGCACCTCGGCAAAATTCACGTCTACCGTGGAACGCAGTTCGCTCTGTGCCAGTGCGTTCAACTGTTGGGCTACAAGGTGACGATTGCTCTGTGCCGCTTGCGCGGCGTGCAGCACGGCCTCGGCACCGAGTACCTGGTAGAACGCCGCGCGGACGTTCAAACGCACCTGCGCTTTCGTCAGCGTCGCTGCGCTTTCCTGTGCCTGTTCGTTGTACCGGGAACTGCTGACCAGGGCACTGGTACGTCCGAAGTCCGTCACCAATTGGGTAAGCTGGCCGCCATAGGCAAAGCGGTTGGAGAGTGCCGAAGTGGTAAGGGCACCTGCAGCGGTGGAGGTGCCCGTATCCGCTACGCGCACACCGGTCGCATTGAAGGCTGCAGTCGGCAGATATGCCGACCGCGTCTGGCGCACTCGGGCGGCAGCGGCATTGGCACGCGCCTGCGCTGCCTGCAGTCGCGGTTGGTTGGCCAGGGCAATGCTCTCAGCCTCTGCAAGCGTCAGTGGCGTTGTTGCCACCGGGAAGGAAGCGGGGTTCTGGCCGGCATACAGCAGGGTCGCAGGAGATTGGAACAGGAGAGCAGCAGCAAGAATTTTGGGACAGAGCATCAGGAGATGACCCGCTCCTTGGAGGCGACGCGTTTCAGGATCTGCGTTGGGTGCGCCTCGATCATCCCGTCTGTCACCAGATCCAGCAGCGCCGGGAGAATTGATTCCACCTTCTCTTGCGCTTCCACGAAGAAGATGACAACGGGAAGATGCAGCCCTGCCACGTCGTGTTCGTCTGCCTTATGCAGTTGACCATGAGAGCCATAGCCGGCGAAGGCGTGAAGAACCGTTGCGCCCCCAATGCCGACCTCTTTCTGCCGCAGAAAGGTCAGGATTTCGTCGCGCAGAAATCCTTGCGGAGAACCCGTATCTTGGTTCAGGTAAATGGTCACCTTTGTTGCAGGTCCGACTGCCAGCATGTGCCTCCTCAACGTTGAGAGATCGCTTTGCCCGGTCAGGCCTCAGTCCTGCAGCGACTCAAGAAGGGCTGTGCTGTGCTTATCGATCGCAGGGCTGACGTGAGTGGAGCTAAGGCCGATCTGGGAGTCGGTGTACGAGGTCAAAGAGATATCTCCGAAGCCGTAAAGACCGCACGCCGATGCTGAAAAGCGCGATACCGGCTGTTCGGTATTTCCAGGCTTGCACGTCACAGCACCGCCGCCTGCCGCAAGCAGATGCGCGAACTGGCCGCCTTTTTTGTTGTAGCCAATAACGTCGCCATTCTGGTTGCGGATTTCGCTTTGCGAGGGCACCAGCAGGTCGCCGCCAACCTGCGTCGTAGTTCCGAGCGAATCAAGGTCGGTGGATTTCGCCTCCCATGCCGCTTGACTCGCGAAGGGATCAGCCAGCGCTCGCAAGGCAACGTGCAGAGGCACAGCCTGACCTTGAGCATCAAGAGAGTCAATCTGGATCTCGAGAGTTCCGGCAACCTGCGTGGCGTAGGGCGTTTTGTCATACTGAAACGGCTTCGAAGCCAGCACGTGACCTTTCACGAGCGATCCCGAAGGCACCTCACGGCCATCGCTCAGGCGAACGGCCTGCGTCGTTCTTGCCTGAACGGGATCGCCGGGCCGGGCGTGTGCAGCGCTTACCGTCCTGGTGAACACAATGGGGAGGGCTGCATCATCGGGCAGGTGTGCCATACTTCCGGCGTTCCCCCCACCCTGGGCGGGCAACGCACCACCAACGGCGAGTGCAACCAGAGCGATGCGAAGAGCTGTCATAAGAGGTCCTCCGTCTGTATTCACAAGGAGTGGACCATCTTCGTTCCTTACAGAACTCTGACAACTTTCTGACAAGTAGGGATCGCCAGAGCGGCAGGTCGAACGCTTGCCTATGATCCAGAGGAGAGGAATTCCTTGGGAAACGCAGCGCACAGGTCGCACGTTCTGATCGTGGAAGATGACGCCAAGTTGGCGTCAGCCCTCGTCTCTGGAATCGAGGCGGAAGGATACGCTGCATCGCTGGCCACTTCCGCAGAGGAGGGCTTTTTCCTGCTGCACAGCGGACGGCCCGACTTGATGATTCTGGATGTCACGCTGCCCCAGCGCAGCGGTATCGATCTCTTACGACAGTTGCGGAAGGAGCGCGTCGACGTGCGCGTTCTGATGCTGACCTCGCACAACACGATAGAAGATCGGGTAGAAGGCCTGAGGACGGGCGCGGACGACTACCTGGGAAAGCCATTTTCTTTCCCGGAACTGCTGGCGCGCATTGAGGCCCTGCTCCGCCGGACGTTGCCCCAGGAGAATTCGCATGAGGTCAGGGTCGCCGATCTATGTCTGAACACGAAGTATCGCACCGGAACGAGAGCCGGTTCGACTCTTGAATTGTCGCAGCGTGAGTTCGACCTGCTGCTTTATCTGGCAGAGAACGCGGGCCGAATCGTGTCGCGTGAAATGTTGGCACGCGATGTGTGGAAGGAGACCTCGCGCTTTACTCCGCTGGACAACGTCATCGATGTACAGATTGCGCGCCTGCGCAAGAAAATCGACGACAGCCATTCAGTCAAGCTACTGCAGACGGTGCGGGGACTTGGCTTCGCCTTGCGGGAGCCGCAGGCATGAACTGGCTGCTTGCAAAGCAGATTCGCGGCCGGCTGACTGCTTGGTACGTTGGGGTGCTGGCGGCGATCTTGGCCACTTACCTGGTTGTAGTGTTTCTGTTTCAGTACCGCATCGTAGCGAGCCAGATCTACCACGATGAGGTGCAGGACGTGGAGACGGTCGAAGGCCTGTTGTATTTCGAGAGCAACGGCAAACTGCAATTGCAACAGAACTACTTCAGCCGCCCGCAGTCACATCTGCTGATCGATCGCTTGATGGAGGTTCGGGATCTGTCTGGGGCAGTGCTTTATCGAACGCCGAATCTGGGAGGGGTCTCGCTGGGTGGATCGACGATGCCGGGCGAAGGAGACTCGAGCTTCAACCAGCGTATTGTCCGCATGCCGGACGGTTCGCACGTGTCACTGATCAGCCATTTGCACACGTTGCAAGGGCACGTGCTGCTTATTCGGCTTGGCTATAGCCTGGTGCCGTTCCATCAGCGAATGAAGCAGTTTCTCGGCATCCTGCTGCTAGCCTTTCCGGTGGCGTTGATCCTCGCTGGCATCGCAGGCTACCAGATCGCCAAGCGCGCTTTCGTTCCCCTGGAAGAGATGGCGCGCAAAGCGAAACAGATCACTGCCAGCAACCTGCATGACCGTTTGCGTATCGCCGATGCGAACGACGAACTAGGACACATGGGGCAGGCCTTCAACGAACTACTCGACAGGCTTGAGCAAGCATTTCAACAGCTGAACAGCTTCACCGCAGACGCCGCGCACGAGCTTCGAACGCCGCTTGCTGCAATCCGCGCGGTAGGCGAAGTCTCACTGCAACAGCCCGCGACGAGTGAGCGTGGTAAAGAAGCGGTGGTCAGCATGCTGGAGGAAGCCTCCCGCTTGGACGAGACGATCAGCGGCCTGCTTCTGCTGGCCCGGGCAGAAAGGGCGGGAGCAGTCGGACCCAACCGATTTTCTCTAGTGGACGTTGTACATGAGGTCGCGGAGGTACTAGAGGTCCTTGCGGAAGAACGCCGCATCCGGCTCGTTACAAGTGTTCGCGACGAAGAGCACAACGCCGTTGTTACGGGCGATCGAAGCCTGATCCGCAGCGCGATCATGAACGTGGTTCACAATGCAATCAAGTTTTCTCCCGTCGATTCCACGGTGCAGATTACGTACTCCGTTTCCGACACCGCGTCCAGAACGATCGAGGTGGTCGTTCAAGATCAAGGTCCGGGCATCCCATTAGCGGAGGTGGATGCAGTGTTCGGCCGCTTCTACACTGGTTCAAGTAAGAACGGGCATGAATCCCAGTCCACCGGACTCGGCTTGTCTATCGCGAAGCTGGTTGTCGAAAGATCTGGAGGGGAGATCCGATTTGACAGGCACACGCAGACCGGTGCTCGCTGTGTAATCCGATTGCCGGCACACCACCTGCGTGAAACGAGCTGAGAGGTGTTCCGTGTGCTGGAAGGCTGGTGCCGGATCAAAGCTTTGGCAAAGCGAGCGGCCCCTAGTGACACCAAGCGGACGTTTTCTCTCTGCTAGTCTGAGAGGCATTAAGTGCAAAGTACCTCAGCCTGTGTAGCGGTTCAAGTCCCTTCACGAGAAGTGGTCAGTCCCAAGCCATCCAAGCCAGACGCAATCTAGCGTTAGGGAGACAGAACCGATTTTGCTCAGCTCCAGAATGCAAGTAGTAGCTGAACAATCGATCTTTGGCGGCTGAAATTTGGGCCCACGAAGAGAATAGTCTCTCGGCGAAGGTGTGCACCGACTGCTGGCTCGCCAAGTCCAACGGTTCCGAAGCGCACCTTCGCTGAGGAAACTTCACGCTGTATCCGGGCTACAGCAGAGGCACCCTTGTCCGTCGTACGAGCCGTGAGGAAAACGCTTCCACACCGCACGGCTATGCTGCGCCACTGAGGGTTCGCGTTCGTCCTGGCGGGACCGTTGCATGTATGCAAACAGGGTCGGCGCTACACGCTCCAACGTTGCGTGACGAGGTGCATCGGGTCATGTCAGCGCGCTAACTGTAAGCCTCCCGCCAAGTGCAAGACAGCCGACAGGGCAGAGTCGGCGATTACGCTTCGGTTGCGGCGCTCCAGAAAGAGGCAAAGCCGGCCGCTCTGTACTTATCCGCCCGACCCGCATCCTGAATCATGCATAACATGGTCGCGTCTGCAATGGAGACGAACAGTGCCTATGCGAACGTCCGTGGCAGGGTATGAAGTCTGCCGGATGCGATCACTTCCAGGACAGTGGGCATCACGAGTATGCTCTCAGAACCTGCTGCCTTGATTGCTCCGTGATGCGATCGGACATGGTGAGCTGCGTCAGAGCTTGATCCTTGACGGATTACGCGGCGCCCCAGGAAAGCTATCCATTCCACAGGTGCTCTGCTCGCTTCTTCAGCGAACTCTTCGTCGGAAACGGCTCTGTGAGCGATCGCTTCATATCGCTTTTGATCGCGAGGTACACCTCGTTTAGCAGTGTGTCCTTGTCCGCGAAATAGCGGAACAGCGAACCTTCATCAACCTTGGCAGCTTTCGGGATGCTCGCAGTGGATGCCGACACACCTTCCTGGGCGATCTTCTGAATCGCTGCCTGGATGATCTCCGTGCGTTTGTCGCCTACCTTAAGGACGCGGCATCACCTTCCACTCTAATGGACTATGGAAAGGGATCTGGTGGCCGTCACGCTTCTGGTGTGTTTTCAGACCCTGCCTAAACAAAAGGCGCGCAAAGACAATCATTGGAGCCCGTGCCGAAAATGAGCGGTCCTGATAAGTCGGATCCTCGTCACTCACGACAGGGGATCGTGGAAATGACAGAGCCGCGCAAAGCGTGGAGCGGTGAAGCTGTCCCAACCTTTAGCGTTCCTTGGAAAACTCCGATGCTGCCGGCGTCTCCCACATTCCCCGAGCCCTCGGCGGCGGCTTTGTACAAATGAGAAAAAAAGAAAGCGGTAAATTCAGGACGGAAGAAAGGCCGGTCGGCTGCCCTAGAAATTGCTCAGACCTAGCCCTTTGCCTCCGGGCAGGTCGGGTGAAATGCTCGCCTTATGGCCGTCTGTTGCGGTGAGTTGGATCGCTTGCGGGCCCTGGGCGCCTCTTGGAAGATCGACCGCATGTCCGACGATAAGCTTTGAGCATTGGTCCGCGTGATGTAATCACGCCCGTTCTGGTCGTAGAGCACACCCTTGTACTTCTCCCCTGGCTCCGTGACGGCGATGTAGAGACTGGCGACAAACTCGCGGTCTTTACCTCGCTGAGATGGTTCAGGGCTTCGCGCATGGCCTTCACGCGCTGCGGGTCGACCGCCTCTGCGATGAATCGCTCCATCATTCCGTGCACGCCGTTCGTCTGGGCGATGCTGGCCTCCATGATCAGTGTTGCGTTCCTATGCTGAGGTCCACGCGATGGCCTGCGCGCTCTGCACGCTGCTCCAGGAACAACCGCTGCGTGCGGCCGTTGACTTCGGGGAGGTGTGAAGTTGGTTTAGCTCTCCGTGCAGCTGCGCCAGCGCCGGTACGAAGTCTTCGCGCGAGAGTCCGCGGAGATGATCGTTGTCGGCCAACTTCCCGAGATGCGGCGGGCTCCCCTTTCGATCTTCGCGGATGGCGTGAAGGCATAGGCTTTGCCGCCCTCGTATTCCTGCTTGTCTGCGTCGAAGTTCTGGCCTGGCTGTCCAGCCCACGCATAAACGTCTTGGAAAAGTCGGCGGTTGATCTCCTTCCAGTGGACAAAGTCGAATCGACCCTCTACCGGGTGCTCTCTTCTGTTCAGTGAGACGGAAGCTCACGTTGCTGCTCGCGTTCTTTCAGCACATCAGCAGAACGGGCACAGAGCAGATAGTGGAGGGTGCCCGTTCGCAGATCGATCGCGCCCAGCGCCGTCCCTCCACCCGTTCGCGCAACGGTGCTGGTTCCACGTCCGTCGGTATTGCTGGAAAGCTCGTGCGTGGTCATGGCGACGGACTGGCGGTTGAGCTGCAGGCTGACCAGCACGAGGGACAACTCGGCCGCACCGCTGAGTCGGCCTGCGGACTTGGCGGCAACGACACACTCGGTCAAGGGCGTTCCGGTCGGGATCGCGACGGTCGCACCCGAGAGCACATTTGCGGAAAAACTGTTCCTTGGAACGTGTCGCCAGCCTTGGCGGTTTTGTGTCGATCTCACCATTCAGGCGAATCGGGATCGTCGTACCTGCCGCAAGCATGGTGGCCTTGGCCGGAGGTACTGCTGAATTACCCCCGATCGGGGATTGTTGATCACCATCTTGATACCGGGAAGATTCACATAACTTTGCAACAGCTCTACGGGGTGGCTTTCACCAACTCGCTCGAGGACACCGCGATCATGTTGCGCAGGGCGGCAGGCGTAAGCACCTCAAGGCGCTTCAGCTCAGCCAGCTTCTGATCTTTGCTTTCGGTGGCCTCACAACGCGTGTGCTCGATGCAATCGAGCGCCGCGAGGCCGATCTCCGCCGTTCGTGCTACAGACCGAGATACGGGAACCAACTCCGCCGTGAGTTCATTGTTGCTCATCCAAGCCGCTTCGTCAGCATCCAAATGAGACCACCGCGTCAGCAACTGGCGTGCTTCCACGTGCTCTGCAGTCGTCGCGGTACCCGTAGCAATGGCGTGGGCCAGAAGGGCGAAATGACGGGCCGCAGTGCTTTCAGCTGGTATCGCATCAACCAAGTGGATCAGCGGACGGAACTCGTCGTAGCTCTGCCCCGGCAAACTCTCGCGCTGATAGTCGAGCGGCGGCTGCACAATCGCGCCCAGTGCAAGCAGGTGATCGACCGCGGTCGTATTGGCTATTCGCTCCACCATGGGCGTCAGCACACCGCCGTTCTGAATGCCTTGGAGACGTAATTCGTGCGAGATCCAATCCAGCCGCGTGTACATCGTGCTCACATCCCGGTTCGCCTGCGGCGACCAGAGGCGTTCGGCGATCGCTGCGAGGCGAGGCCAAATACGATTGCTTAGGGTTTCCGGCGAGATGTACTCAGTCCACTCCGTTGCCTCGCCGCCCAGAATGGCTGTTTCCTGCTGAGGGGACAGGCGCTCCGGCACCACTTCGCCCCGTGCGGTGGGATCTCGCTGATCGGGTGAAGGGAGCACAGCCGGATCGACCAGATAGTGCTGCCCGGCAGGCTGGTTCAGGTCGATGTAGTACCCGGCAGACAGAATGCCGCGGTAGCCTCGCGAGACCGCCTGGAACAAACTGCGTTGTCCGCGCCAAGACTGGATGACCACGTTTTTCGGCGTGTCGGGTTGCAGGATTTCGTCCCATCCCACCGGGATTTTTCCGTGTTTGGTGACCAGTTGCTGCACTCGGCCCGTGAAGTATGCCTGCAACGCCGCATTGTCCTTGAGGCTATGCGCTTTCATGAACGAGTGAACATGCGGCGTTGCATCCCACTGCTTGCCGTCGCATTCATCCCCACCGATGTGGAAGTAGGCGTCGGGAAACAGAGCAGCCATCTCTGCCACGAAGCTATCCAGGAATCGGTATACCTCTTCCTTGGTCGGGTCCATGGCAGGATCCTGCCTGGGATCGGGATGCTCCCATTCCTCCGCCGTGATGTGGTGTAAGACTCCGTAAGGGCCCGGCATAGCCGCTAGCTCCGGATACCCCACGAACCACGATTTCGCATGGCCGGGCATGTCGAACTCCGGCACGACGCGAATGCCGCGGTCGCGAGCGTATTCGATGACCTCGCGAATCTGCTGCTGCGTGTAGAAGTGTCCGTCAGAACCCATGCCCTGGAGCTTTGGATAATGCAGGCTCTCTACGCGGAATCCTTGATCGTCGCTCAGGTGCCAGTGGAGAACATTCATCTTGACCATCTCCATGGCGTCTAACTCTTCGAGCACGTTTGCGATTGGCTGGAAGTGCCGCGACGAATCCAGAAGGAGCCCGCGCCAGGGAAAGCGTGGCTGGTCGCGGACGAGTGTGTTGTCCACTACGAATCCGCTCTGACCCAGGTGGATGAGCTGTAGGAAGGTCTGCATCCCTCGCAGCACGCCCAAGGTGTTCGGTGCGGTCAACGTTGCTCCAGTCGTGCTCACCTTCAGTACGTAAGACTCATCCTCTCCCAGCTCCTGCACGGCCTTGCTGGCTCCAGCGGTGCTTACGGTCAATGCAAGATGCTTTCCGTCTGACTGCGGAAGAAAGCTGATCCCGGTCTTGCGAGCGATGCGCTGCTGAAGACGCTGTGCAGCGCGCTCGAGCCTCGGCTCGCGATAACCGGTGAGTACCACCTGAAAGCCTGCGTCGATCTGCATGGAACCGGTGCCAGTCGTCCATGACGCAGGCAGAGGCATGAGTGCTGGAACCGTGACGTTTTGCCGGAGAGGCGAAGCAGACGCGGGCGGGACCGACGCCTTGCTTTGCCCCGCCGCAGTGTGTCCCAGCATGGGTGCCGACATGGTCAGCATGAGGATTTGGCTGAGGAGGGACGAAGAGTGGAACTGCTTGGCTCGGAGAAATCCTGGCATGGGCACCGCTGACCTCATGGATAGCAAGACTAAGTTGTGGTGTTCCCAGTAGCGTACCTGCTCAGCGCTGTCGGTCGGCAAGTTTGCTCATAGCCAAGCGCACCGCGCCGATGAGCTGTGCATCGCGATCCAGCCCGCTCGCGCCCAGCACGGGAGTACTGCGATGCGAGCGCCTTTGCAGCGCCGCACGTACGGCGGAAAGATACATTGGGTTCGTGCCAACACTGCCGCCCATCACGACCAACGGCACATTGAGCACGAGCGCCATATTGTGAATGGCGTAGGCAAGGGGAGTTGCGCACTGCTCCACAATCGACTGTGAGAACTCGTCACCGTTCCGCGCGAGTTCGAAGATTTCTGCCGTCGTTACCTCTGGCGATTGCTTCATACCCCTTGCACTGCAATGTTCCCCCCACACCGTTCGGATCCCTTCGCCACCCGATACTCGCTCCAGCGCGCCCGGTATGCCGGGTGCATCGGGTGCCTCACTTGTGCCCGGGACCACCATGTAGCCGATCTCACCGGCTAGCCAATCTTTACCGCGCAACAACGCACCACGCAGCATGATGCCCGCGCCAATCCCGGTGCCAACCGCAAGAAAGACGAAGTCGGTTTCACCTTTCGCTGTACCGGCCCAACCTTCCGCAAGGGTCGCGAGATTCACGTCGTTGTCGATGGCGGCGGGCACATGCAGAGCTTCTTCCAGGAGCCGGGCCAGCGGCACATCCTTCCAGCCAAACAGGTAGGAGGTAGCGACGACGACGCCGTTGTCCACGTCCGTGATGCCGGGCGCGCCTGCTCCGATGCAGCGGAGATGCTGCCGACCCAGGCCCTGTTCCTGCAGCATGATGTCCGCACCATCCACAATCTGCCGCAACACGTCTTCTGGATTACGGGTGCCCACCGTCGTAGTGCACAAACGCGACACGATCCTGCCCTTTCGCGATGCGAGCGCAAGCCGGAGGTTCGTGCCACCGATGTCAACGCCAAGCACGTAGCCCTGGGTCGCAGGAGCCAGAGAATGTCGTATGGTTTCCGTTGCGTGCTGCATCGTGCGGGAATCCTTAGTGGCTCGGTTCAAGTTGATCGTAGGCGGGCGCGTCGGCCGTCGGCGCAAAGCTGATGCTCTCCAGCTCGCGGCCCATCGTCTCTGGCACTCCGAAGCGAACAAACACCAGAGTCACCAGACAGAACAGGGCAAAGAGAGCGAAGGTCGCAGGGCTACCGACGGCGTGAATTAGCGAGAGGAATGTGAGCGAGACCGCAGCGTTTGCCAAGCCGGAGCCAAGCGTTGCCGCAGCCACACCTCGGCCGCGAACGCGTTGCGGGAAGACTTCTGAGACCAGGATCCACGCGATCGGCCCCAAGCTGGCGGCAAAGCACAGGATGTAGGCGATAAGCGAGACGATAGCGACGGTGCCCAGGAGCCTGCCCGAAGCGGAGTGGAAGGCGAGAGAAATTGCCACGAGCGAGACCATCATCCCGCTCACGCCGCCATACAGAAGCGGCTTTCGCCCGATGCGGTCCACAAGCGCCAGTGCGATCAAGGTCGCCAGGACATTCACCGCCGCGACCACAAAGGTCGCAAGAATGTCGCTCTGATCTGAACCGAATCCCGCCATGGCGAAGATCTGCGGCCCGTAGTAAATGATCGTGTTAATGCCGGTGATCTGCTGCAGCACAGTAAACGAGACCGCAATTGCCAGCGGCTTGCGAATGCCGGGGCTCCACAGCGAAGCCCACCTCTGATCGAGCTTGGCAGCCACGCTCTGTCGGATTTCCTGCAAGAGCCATGTTGCCGCGGGCTCGGCCGCGTAGCTGCGGATGACAGCTGCTGCCTCCTCAAAGCGCTGCTTCGACGCGAGCCAGCGTGCACTCTCTGGAACGCTTAGGACCAGCATGAGAAAAAGAATGGCCGGCGCCGCGCCGATGCCGAACATGAGCCGCCAGGCTTTCTGGCCAGAAAGAAAGTATCCGACCAGATTCGCAATGGCGATGCCCAACGTAAGAGCGAGCTGGTACAGGCCGATGAGCCCACCGCGGGATTGTGGTGGCGCCAACTCGGAAACGTATACCGGCGCGGTCACCGAGGTGAAGCCGATTGCCAGGCCTAGTACCGCACGCGCAACAATCAGGACGCCGACATTCGGAGAGAGAGGCGCCAGCACTGAACCACACACAAAAATCAGCGCAGCCTGCACCAGAGTCTTCTTGCGACCGATGCGATCGGCAACGGTGCCGCCAAGCAGCGCACCCAGCATTGCGCCCAGAAGTACGACGCTCACCACCGCCTCTTCCATCCCTGCGCTCAGGTCGAAGGTGTTGCGCACGTAAAGAAGGGCAGCAGCGATGATGCCCATGTCATAGCCGTACAGCAAGCCACTCAGAGCAGCGATGACGGAAACACGAAGCACAAAGCTCCGGTCAACGTTCCAATGCGGTACGTTTGTCTCCGTCATAGCGCTCCATTCTGCAACCAGCACGCACTCTGGCACTTCCTGCTACTGCTTGACTTTATAATGAAGAATTAGGAACGGCATAGAAGAAAAGGTGAGCCGCACATGAGCGATGCGAAGCCAGTTCGGTGGATCGCAGGCGTTGAACCCGCGCCGGAGTTGTTGCGTGCCACGGGCACGGAGATCCTGGAGCTGGAGTGTCGCCAGCAGCCCGAAGTTCTGCAGGCGCTCCTGCAGAGCTATCGCAGCGATCCGCAGATCACGGAAGAGCTCAAATGGTTCCGCACTATTGCCGTGGATCGCCCAGGTCCTATTCTGTTGATCGGCATGGGAGCGTCCTTTTGCTCGTCGATCAGCGCATCTGCGCTCCTGCAATCCAACGGACGGCCCGCGTTTTCGGTGGACGCGGGCGAGTGGTTGCATTTCGGTCTGCCCGCCTGGTACGGGCAAAGTCTGTCGGTGCTTCTCACTACGTCCGGCGAGAGTGCGGAACTGGTCAAGCTGTTCCAAGTCGGTGCGGGTCGGCCCATGGGGCTCATCTGCAACAACCCTGCGAGCACCTGCTGGGAGTTAGCGAGGCATCGGCTGCCGATTATCGCGGGCCCCGAATACGGCAACGCGACGAAAACGTATACGAACAGCACGGCGGCAGCCATCATCATGGCTTCTGAGATCCTGGGTGTTCCGTGGCAGAGCGATGCCGAGCATGCGGTGGCAGTCTTCGCTCGCGCCCTCCAACCGATCTTCAGCATGCGGCAGGAGCTCGATGGCTTCTGTGCCGGTGCGGCCAATATCGAGATTGTGGGCCGGGGTGCAGGCTACGGAGCCGCGGTGATGAGCGCGCTGTGCATCCGCGAGATGAGCGGGTTCCGCGCAGCGCCACATACCGGAGCAGGCTTTCGGCATGGCCCTAATCTTGATGTAGACGCATCTCACTTGGCTATCATTCTGGCGCTGGGCCGCGCGCCGGAGCTTGGCCTCAAACTTGCGGAGGAGTGTATTCGCCGCGGCGGCAAGGTCATCCTGGTCTCGTCACAGCAGCATCGTCGAACCGAGCAGCTTCTCCCCGTGCACATTGAATCCGTGGCGGAGCCGTGGGAGGGGATTACCTCGTTGCTGGTGCCCCAGGCGCTGACACTGGCGATGGTGGAGCGCATGGGATGCCGGTTGCCGCCACGCTTTCAGTACGGCGTCATGGAGCAATAGTTTCCGGCTCACCGTACGTCCGTCTCAGCGCTGCAGCAGTCGTCTGGGCCGCGGTCTGTCGCCTGTACTTTCGCGCTTGGTGGCCGTACCCGGCTCCCTTAGACTGAGTCTGCAAGGCCGCTCCGTTTCCTGTGAAGCAAAACGTTCCTCATCTCGGCAGACCGTCTGTGCTGCGCCACATGAATGCCGTGAACACCCTTCGGGTGCTGCGGCAGATGGGTTCCTGTTCCCGCGCTGATATCGTGCGCGCCCTGGGGCTTGCAGCGCCTACCGTGACGAACGTGGTGAAAGATCTGGTTGCCGCCAATCTGGTGTTGCCGAGCGGCGAAGGCAAGTCGAAAGGCGGGCGGCCACCCGACATCATCCGCTTCAACGCGGCCCATGGGTGTCTTGCTGGCGTGCAGATCACCTCGAGCAAGCTGGCCTTTCTAGTGACCGATCTGGACGGGACTGTCCTGTGCCGCCATTCAGTCAAGATTCTTCGCGGGCAAAGCAGCCCGGAACGTGTCTGCCGTCTGATCCAGGAAACGATGCGCGAAGTGCTGAAGCAGCTTCGGATAGCGCGCAAGCAACTGCTTGCGTTAGTGGTCGGCGTGCCAGCGGTGACGAATGTGCAGGACGGTTCGGTTGTTTTCGTCAGCACCATGGACGACTGGCGGTCTGTGCCGTTGCGCACCATGCTCGAGAAACTCTTTGGTTGCCGGATCGTGATTGAGAATGACGCGAATCTGGCCGCCCAGGGTGAACGATACGGCGGTGCCGCTCTTGACCAGGACAGTTTTGTCTACGTCAGCATCGGCCCTAATGTAAGTGCCGGAATCGTGCTGCAGCAGCAGATCCACCACGGTGCCCAATGGTGCGCGGGAGAGATTGGATATCTTCGACTGCCTCATCTTTCCCGTCGTAAACCGACCGGGCAAGAGTTCGGGGAACTGGAAGAGCTTGTTACGGAGTTTGGCTTGGTACAAGAGTGGTTATCCACCATAGCCGGATCGCGGCCGCAGACGAAAAAGATGACTGCACGCGAAATTCTGGATCTTGCCAATGAGGGCGATGCAGATGCCCTTGCAGTGGTTCGGAGCCGTGCACAGCTCATATCGGACATCCTGATCAATCTTTCTCTGATCCTGAATCCGGGCCTCATCCTGCTTGGCGGTGAAGTTGGAAGCCATCCAGCAATGTTGACTGCAGTGCGCAAGGAGCTGGAGGGAGTGGAGTTTGCAGTGACCGACGTAGCGGCGGGAACACTGGGGGATGAAGCTGTCCTGTGGGGTGCCATCGCCCTCGCGCTTGAAGCGCTGCCGTCGATCCTTATTCCGGACGTTGCGTAGCGATCTGGACACCTCTGGTCCCAGGAGCTGTGTATAACCCAACAGGACCGGTGCCGGCTCATCACTTGCCTTCAAGCACTACCCTTCGAAAGGGGACACTGCCGAACGTTGCAGCAAAGACGTCACCGCTCTCAGGATCAAGTTTGAGTTCGTACGGAACTCCCGCGACAGGTACGGTCCAAATCACGCGATTGTCTTTGGTATCCAACACGGAGACGGTACTGTCGTGAGTGTTTGCCACGTAAGCGCGTTGCCGAACAATATCCACGGCCAGCGCCTGCGGAGTGTGACCCACCGGTACAGTCGTGACGGTCTTCAGGGTATCCGCATCCAGCACAGTCACTGTGTTGTCCGCGTAGTTCGCCACGTAAATGCGATGACGATCGTTGTCGATCGCGAGCGCGTCAGGCATGCTGCCGACCTTGACCTTCTCTGCGTTTTCACCGGGAAGGATCCGAAGCAGCTCATCACTGCCGATTGAGACAGCGAAGATTTCACCCTCTCTCAAACCGGGTATCAAAGCCCAAACGTGGTTCACCGAAGGGATGGACCGAATCGCCAGGTTCGCCTCATCCAGCAGAGCAAGGTGGTCGCTTTCGTAACTGCACAGCCAGACTTGATGCGCCTGCGCATCCGCAAGCAGCGCATCCTGCGAACCGGCCTTGAGGACCGTGGCTTGGTTGGTTGCTCCGTCGATCATCGTGAGCTGATTGCTGAACACGTTGCTCACGTATACACGATGCAAACGACTGTCGACGGCGATTGCATACGGATGGATGTCTGTCCGGACTGTGGCGACGACTCGCTCCGCCTGCAGATCTACGACGCTGACGGTTCCACTCCCCGCGTTGACCACGTAGCCTCGGTGCGCGACAGTGTCCATGGCCACACCGATCGGCCTTTGTCCGACTGCAACCGAAGTCTGCTGGCCTGTCTTCAAGTCCAGACTCAACAAGCGATTGCCGCCGGCATCGGCGGCGTACAGACGACGAGCCTGTCCGTCTATCTCCAGGGCTGCCGGTGTAATCTGCCGTTCTGCTGGCTGGCTCACCTGTGCATCGAGGCGGTGAACAGCGCTGCACAAGAAGGCCACCATTAGAACGGCAGCCGCAGAAGATCCCAATTTCCGATGTACATAATGTGGCGCCATCATCGGGTTTTCTCGCCTTTCCATTCAACATCGAATGTAGAGAACCGTATCTTTCTCAACGTTACAAATACGCCGCAAGACCGTATTCTGACAACATGCTTCGGCCGAAGATCACTGACGATCCCGCATCGCCTCCGCTCTCACGACGCACGCGGCTTCTCTCTTTCTGTTTCCTGCTGGCATTCGCGACACTCCTGGGCGGAACAGCGATTGCGCAGCGGGCCGCGCGACCCTTTCGTGTCGTTGCACTGGCAGAAAAGGGTGGGATACACAAGCCGTTTGTCGATGCTGCAAAGGTGTGGCTAGCGCGCGAGGCGCGCCGCGACGGGTTCACGGTGGAATACCTGGAAAACACGAATCGCATCAACGATCGCCTGCTGAGTCACTGCGACTTGTTCCTGCAATTGAATTACCCGCCGTATAACTGGACAACAGACGCTCAGAACGCCTTTGTGCGCTACATCGACGAGGGCAAGGGCGGTTGGATCGGTTTTCATCATGCGAGCCTGCTGGGTAGCTTTGACGGCTTTTCGGTCTGGCCCTGGTTTCAGGATTTCATGGGCGGCATTCTCTTCAAGGATTACATCAGGACGTTTGCGACCGCGACCGTACACGTAGAAGCTCCCGAGCACCCCGTCATGCGTTCCGTTCCCAGCACGTTCGCTGTTCAGAATGAAGAATGGTACACCTGGTCGCAGAGTCCCAGAACCAATGTCCAAGTGCTTGCACGCGTGGATGAAGACAGCTATCGCCCTGACACCTCCATCAAAATGGGAGATCACCCGGTGATCTGGACCAACCCGCAGAAGAAGGCTCGCAATGTGTACTTCTTTATGGGGCATCATCCTGAGCTGTTTCAGAACACCGCGTTCACCCAGATGTTTCACAATGCAATCACATGGGCGGCTCAGAAATGAAAGCTCCTCGCAGGGTTCTTCCTTCTCTGACCCTCGCGGCCATTGCCTTCGCGCAGCCGGCTCGTTCGCAGACCCAGCCGAAGTTTCGCGCCCTCGCCTTTTACACGGAAGAAACCGAGGGCGACCACGTCGATTTCGCGCATGATGCTCTGCGCTTCTACGCTGGTGTTGCCGCGCGCGACGGTTGGAGCTGGACCGCAACAACCAACTGGAACGACCTGAACGACAGCAACGTGGATCAGTACCAGCTCGTTGTCTGGCTCGACGATGAGCCACACACTCCAGCGCAAAAGCAGGCCTTTCAGCGCTACATGGAGCACGGCGGCGGCTGGGTCGGCTTCCATGCTTCGGCCTATAACGACGCCAGTTCCGGGTGGCCATGGTTTGTCAGCTTCTTGGGTGGAGCTGTCTTTTATGGCAACAACTGGCCGCCCCTGCCAGCTAGGCTTACGATCGAATCGACCACCAGTACGATCACCCAAGGATTCGGTGAGAGCTACCAGGCTCCGGCGAACGAATGGTACTCGTGGCTGCCGAACCCACGTGACAATCCGAAGGTCAAGGTACTGGCCTCGCTCTCTCAGGAGAACTATCCGCTAGGACTGAAAGACATACTGACCCAGGGAGATGTGCCTGTGGTTTGGACCAATACACAGTACCGGATGCTCTACATCAATATGGGTCACGGCGCTCGCATCTTCGACAGCCCTGTACAGAATAGGTTGCTGCAGCAAGCGGTAGAAGCGGTAGGCGAGAAGAAGCCGCTGCGCTAACCTCCTTCCTTCCTTCGCAAAAGAAAAGAGGGCCAGAGCAGAAGCTCCGGCCCTCTTTGTTAGGAGGCCCGTTTAGAAGGCGTACTTCAGTTCGAACTGGATGTGACGCTCGGTAGAACGGGTCGACGTGATCTGGCCGAAGTTAGGATCGTTGATGCTGTTGTCGGGATTGCCATAGCTTGCGATGTTGAAGGCATTAAAGAAGTCTGACCGGAAGTCGAGCCGGTGCGACTCGTAGATCCGGAAGCTTTTCTGCAAAGCAAAGTCAAAGTTCAGGAACCCTGGAGCCCGCAATGTACCCGGCCGTACCGAGCCGAAGTGATTGGCGGACTGCGAGGCGTAGACGCAGTTCACGACGGTCGATCCAACCAGGACGGTGCGCTGGTCTGAGCCGCAGGAATTGACCATTGCGGGATCGGTGCCGAACCAGTGGTCGACCGAACGATTGTGAATCGTGACCGGATTTATCTGGTCAGGGCGTGCCGCACCGGTATAGGCGAAGACAAGGTTAGAGTAGTTGGCGTTGGACGTGACGGTCACCGGGAATCCAGAGTATGTCACGTTTGTCCCGCTCAACTTCCAGCCACCTAATAGCTCGTCCAGCGCGAAGTTGGTTTTGTTTCCGAAGCGCTGGCCGCGCCCAAACGGGACCTGATAGGTGCCGGTGACGCTCAATGCGTGCCGGACATCCGAGCCGGATGGGCCCCACTCATCGGCGAGGTCGTAGGCGTTCTGCTGATAATACTGCTGCTGCGTGTTGCTGGTGCCGTAATATCCGATGTCATCGGTCAGCGACTTTGCGTAGCTGTAGTTGGCGGTGAGCTCCAGGCCGGCCTTGACGTGCTGACGGAACACGACCTGCAGCGCCTCGTAATTCATTGCAGATTGCGAGTCCGTGACCTTCACCACACCGCCTTGCCCAACCACGCTGGCGTATGGTGCCGTTGCGGTAGGCGAGGCAAGCTGATTGGCGTACACGGGATCAGTCAGGTGGTGGCCAAGCTCGCTCACGAATCCAACCTGGAGCGATGAGGTTCGGGTCAGCTCATATTCTGTCGTCAGAGAAGCTTCCTGGATCGACGCCGGCTGGAGATTCTTTTTCCAGGCGTAGAAGGTTGTGACCGGGGGATTTGTCGTAGGAAAGCCGCTGCTCGCGTGCAACGGAGTTCCAGGAGAATAAACGCCACCGTTGAACGCGGGTACGGTTGCGATGCTGTCGAAGTCGTTATGGAACGGCGGATTCTGTGTCAGTCTCAGGTTCGCCCCGGTGCCTTCCAGATACGTCGTAATGCCGTAGCCGCCGCGCAACACAAACCTCGGGGTGACCTGATAGGCGAAGCCGATGCGCGGCATGATGTTGGTGTATGTGGGGTTGTACAGTGCTCGGCTGTTCCCGTTCACGCCCGCGTACTCGATCGCCGCTGTCTGCAGGTTCAGGTTCGCCTGCTTGTTGTTGACCTCGTAGATGGGCTGATCGTACTCGTAACGCACGCCGAGGTTCAACGTGAGCTTGTCGCTCACTTTGAAATCGTCTTGCGCAAAGTACGCGTCGCGATACTGCCGCTGTCCCGTGCGCCCGACTACCTGGCCGACCGCGGCTTCATACACGTTATTGGTCACGAAATCCGCAAATGGGATATTGGTGCTGCTGCTGCTTGGATCCGCCGTGAACTGGCCGGTGTATTGGAAATAGCCCAGCACGCCGTTGTTGCCAGGGTAAAAGCTGTTCTGCTGGTATCTGGTGATCTGTGCGCCAAACTTAAATAGGTGGCGTCCACGCTGCCATGTCAGGTTGTCGGCATATTGAAACACGTTGTCGATGAAGATCTCCGGCGTTGGGTTTGCACCGAAATTGCTGATGGACCCAGTCGAGAATTGCTGCGCGCTGAACCCCGCTGTCTGCTGCGCGGCACTCGGAATGCCGACTACCTGGTTGCCGTTCAAGCCGAAGATGCCGCTCGGATCAGTCGTGACGCCGCTGTTGAAACGGATGCGCGAGTATGACGCCCGTAATTCGTTGACCACAGACGGGCTGAACGTGTGCGTCCAGGTGGTTGTGAACAGGTGATCGGGGTAGTCCGATGCAGACGGGAACTGCACAGCAAGGGGAACTGCCGTCGTGGCGTCCTGTGCGATGCCCTGGGTATACCGTCCAGAAAGCACATCTTTCAGACGGAAGTGCCAGTCGATCTTGATGTCACCTTGGTCGTTTCGTTGGTAGCTCTTGCTTAGCCCGCTGTAGTTGTCTACCTGTGACAGCGGATCGTCGCTGGCGCCCGGGATGTTGGGCAGGGGATACACCTCTGGGTGGCTGAACAGGAAGCGCGCCACCGGGTTGGTGATTGGAAGTTGATTGTTCGCATAGGGAACAGGGCCACCTGCGTTCTGTGTGTTGTACAGCTGGATGGGACTGCTGCCACGCAACAGGGCGGAGAAGTCGCCGGTGCGTAGCGCTGCCGGCGCTACGTGAGTCGTGCCCAGACCACCGCTATGCTGACGCGCACCCTGGTAATCCATGAAGAAGAACACCTTGTCCCGGAAGATCGGGCCGCCTAGCGTTCCGCCGAAGATCGCTTGCGTGTATGGATTGATCGGCGTTCCAGAGCGCTTGTTGGTCCAGCTGTTTGCATTCAGATTCTGGTTTTCCAAGAAGCCGAACACGCTGCCGTGGAAGGAGTTGGTGCCGCTCTTTGTGACCATCACCACATCACCGCCATTTACATTGCCAAACTCCGCGTTGGCGTTTGCGGCGATCACGCGTACCTGATCCAGCGCGTCAGGGCTGGGCGAGTACCCGATGGTGTTGTTCAGGTTTTCGTTGATTTCCTGGCCGTCCAGCAGATAGTTGTTCGACTGTTGCCGGTTGCCATTCACGTTGGGCTCGTTGTCGGCACCGGTGCTGCGTTCGATTGAGTTCTGACCACCGAAGGCACCGTAGTTGGTCGAAATGGCGCCTGGAGTGAAGACCGTCAGTTGAGAGAAGTCGCGTCCGTTCAATGGCAGGCTGTTGATTGCGTTCGTCGTGAAGGTCTCGCCCAGCGTGGGAGCTTCTGTCTCCAGAATCGGCTGGGTCCCGGTATCCACTTCCACCGTGGCCGAGTTGCCGCTCACCGATAGCGGAATATCGATCTTGGCCGTTTGATCGATGCTCAGCTGAAACGGCCCATATTTTGCCTCCGCAAAGCCGGGCGCGGTCACTGTGATGGTGTAGCTGCCAATCTGCAGGAAGCGCAGCGAGTAGTCGCCGTTCTTTTCCGTTTTAGCGGCTGTGGCTACCCCGGTCGCCGTGTTGATCGCAGTCACCTGCGCGCCGACGATCGCTGCTCCGGTTGGATCTAGAACGGTGCCACGAACGGAACCGGTAACGGTTTGGGCGAGCGCTGCGGACGGAATGACCAGGATTGCGGCGAGCTGGAGCGAACACCTACGAGCCATGAAGAATCTCCTGAGATGCTGCGAGCACATACGTCGCTCGAGTTGCTAATGAAACGTTAGAAAAGATTGTAAGGGTCGGATGACGTGAAGATTAGGATGGGAAGACGAATATTGCAAGCGGAATTTCACACAGGCACACTCGCATCGCGGCAGGAGGAATGAATGACGATTTTGCAGGGGAGGCGGTACAGGGTGGCACGTGCGTGGAACGCCTGCATTGCCACTTGCCTGGTTGCAGGAGCGTTGCCGCTTGCGGCCCAGACCCGCGTCCTGGTGGACCAGGTCGGATATGAACCAGACACGCCCAAGCAGGCGTTCCTGCTGAACTACCGCCCCGGTCCGGCCGAGGCCACAAGCTTCCGCCTGGTCGATTCACACACGGGAGAGGTGGTCTTCAGCGGAAAGGCTGCGCCCGCCGGATCCGTGGATCACTGGCATCTGGAGGCGTTGTCCTCTGTCGACTTCTCTGAATGGAAACGTCCGGGTAGCTACATCCTGCAGGCCATGCGGGGAGATCGGGTGGTCGGTGCCTCCGCTCCGTTCGAAGTCGCGCCAGACCTGCTGGAGCGCGACACGCTTTCCAACGTCATCTTCTACTTCAAAGGGCAGCGCAGCAGCGGTGACCTGGATCGCGCAGATCGGCATCTGCGCATCCCCGGCACGGAACGAGTAGAGGACCTGCACGGCGGCTGGTACGACGCGACCGGGGACTACGGAATCCACCTGTCGCACCAGAACTTGACGTCGTACTTCAACCCGCAGCAGGTCCCGTTGGTGGCCTGGGCGTCGCTTGCGGGATACAAGGAACTCACCGCGCGGCAGAACGATAACTTCTCAGAAGAACGCCGCAGGATGCTGGATGAAGGTCTGTTCGGAGCAGACTTTCTCGTGCGTATGAAGCAGCCTAGCGGCTCATTTCTCGAAAGCCTGAGCGCGCCGGGCAAAGACAAGCTGGCGGCCGATCGGGAAGTGGGCAATCCAAACTGGCGCACGCAGCTCAAGAAAGACGCTTCCGACTCCACGGAGCAAGTGCAGGCCGCAACGGGTCCATACGCCTACCAGGCGAGCTTCCGCGCGGGTGGCGGTGTTGCTATTGCAGCTCTCGCGCTCGCCAGCACCATGCCCCAGGACGGTGACTTCACTCGAAAGGTGTACCTGCAAAAGGCTGAGGAAGCATTCGCATTCCTTGCTCAGAATAACCGCACGCTCTTGAACGACGGCAGGGAGAACATTCTGGACGACTACTGCGCCCTGCTCGCGGCAACAGAGCTGTACCGGGCAAGCAACCGTCCAATGTACCTGCAGGCGGCGCAGACGCGCGCAGCTAGTCTGATGCAGCGCTTCGGAACTTACGGCTCGCTGAAGTATTGGCGGGCCGATGCGGGCACCCGCCCCTTCTTCCACCCTTCCGATGCAGGCATGCCTGTGGTTGCCTTGTTGGCGTATTCAAAGATCGCTCCTGCGGCTGAGCAGACCGAGATCAAAGCGGTCATCCATCGCTCGCTTGCCGCAGAGATGGAGTTGACCCACGCCGTGAACAATCCGTTTGGCTATGCCCGCCAGGTCATCCGCATGGGGGACGGCACGATCCGAGCTGCATATTTCTTCCCCCACGACTCTGAGGCTGCTCCGTGGTGGCAGGGTGAGAATGCCCGCATCGCCTCTCTTGCCGCAGCCGCACGCGCAGCTGCTCCATTATTTCCAGACGACCCGAGCTTCCAGAAGCAGTTGCAGGGCTATGCTAACGATCAGCTCCACTGGATACTGGGGCGCAATCCTTATGACACAAGCATGCTGCTCGGCAGCGGACACGGCGATGCGCGCTATATGTTCTTTCGCTCGTGGAAGTACACCGGCGCACCTGGCGCGGTCGTGAACGGAGTGACCGCGGCAGACGATGATCGAGACGGCATCGCGTTCAATCAGGGATTCGCCGTTACCGGCAAAGACGAAGACTGGCGCTGGACCGAGGAGTGGCTTCCGCACGCGGCCTGGTACATGTATGCCGTCTGTTTGCCGCACAACGCTCAGTGAGCGGCAGGGCGCGAGTGTAAGCAGTTGCTGAGGCACGGCGGACACCGTGATCAAGATAGAAGCAGGGATGCCCATTCGAAAGCACTGCTGATTGCCAGGCAGATCGCTGCGTATCGAAGCCGCTAGGCCGGGCGAGAGCACCGTCATTGGCACGGGAAATTCAGGGTGGCCGCGCAAGGGGCTATCACTAGCAGGAGTGCGGGTCGTCGCTACCGGCGAGTGCCCTCATCCGTCAGACGTCTAATCTTCCGTGATCTTGGCTAGACTGGGTTTCACGATGAGCAAACAAGGTCCTGACGTTCCAAAAGCCGGCAAAACGGTCAGCCTGAAGATGCTTGGTGAGTATCTCGGATTGAATCCTGGGACCGTCTCGTTTGTGCTGAATGACACGCCGAATCGGTCGATTCCGGAGGCGACCCGGCAGCGTGTCCGGGAGGCCGCCGCAAAGTTCGGTTATGAGCCAAGCCACATCGCACGGTCACTACGGAGCAAGAAGACGCAAACCCTCGGTATCCTCCTACCGGAGATGGGGGATGGATACCACTCACAGGTACTAAACGGCATGGCGGAAGTTCTGATGCGGGAGAACTATTTCTTCTTTACCGCGCATCACCGACACCGCAGGGATCTGGTTCATACCTACCCCAAGCTGCTGCATGCGCGCGGAGCGGAAGGCCTTCTTACGATCGACACACGCCTCGAGGAGACGCCGGCCGTTCCAACAGTTTGTGTTGCAAATCACGTTGCTTTGCCGAACGTGACGAGTGTCATTCTGGATGAGGGCGCCGCAGCGCGTGCGTCGCTCAAGCATTTGTATGCACTGGGGCATCGCCGGATCGTCTTCATGCGCGGGCAGAGCTTCAGTTCTGATTCGGACACGCGTTGGGAAGCGACACTGCGGGCGGCCGACGAGCTTGGCATCCCGGTGAGGAAAAGGCTGACGATCCGGCTGGAGAAAGATCTCATCACGCCGGAACTGGGTTATCCCGATATGAAGGAGCTGTTGGAACGCACGCGCGATTTTACGGCAGTTCTTTGCTTCAACGACATCTCGGCGATGGGTGTGATCCGTTCGCTGACGGACGCAGGCTTGCGGGTGCCGAACGATTGCTCGGTGGTTGGCTTCGATGACATTCCCGCGTCGGAATATCAGATCCCTCGACTTACCACGGTGCGCCAACCGCTGCAGCGGTTGGGACACGAGGCTGCTTCGGCGCTGCTGAGGAAGCTGGCCGGCGAGAGTGTTCCGGAGCTGGTCTGCTTGGAGCCGAGCTTGATTGTGCGCGAGTCCACGGCTGTGGCACCGAGCAAGGCGAAGCAGCCAAACAAACGGTTGTCTCAACTCGATGTGGGTTGACAGCTCGTACTTCGAGGTGCTCAATGGAAGGGTTCGGCACCGGCATGCATATGCGTCTCAAGCGCTAAATTGCTTGCGATCTTTTGCCCAGGATGACCTATGAAGCAGTGGTCCCACACCCTTCGATCCGCGGTTGCGGGTAGCCTTGCCATCACAGCCTTGTACCTTCCGGCGGTCGCACCCGCACAGTCAAAGAAGGCGGCCGGGATTTGGCTGACGACTCCCGATCGCGCAAATCTGCTGGCCCGCAAGCCTGTCCTCAGATGGAAGAAGGCAGACGTGATAGCGAGCGACGCAATTGTCGTAGATGATACGAAGCGCTTTCAGACAATGGACGGCTTTGGCCACGCCTTGACCGGTGGATCAGCGCAGCTGCTGATGAAAATGTCGGCCGCGAAGCGCTCGGCGCTGTTGCACGAACTGTTCGACGCGAAGGGCGGTATCGGCACTAGCTACGTGCGGGTGTCCATCGGCGCGTCTGACATGAATGACCATGTCTACACGTACGATGATATGCCTGCAGGTCAGACCGACGCGGAGCTGCAGCACTTCTCGGTGGCGGAGGATGAGAAGGATGTGATTCCGGTTCTGCGGGAGATCCTCGTCATCCAGCCGCATCTCCACATCGTCGCTTCGCCGTGGACGGCACCCGCATGGATGAAAGACAACGGTGCGGTGAAGGGCGGCAGTTTGCAGCCGCAGTTCTACGAGGTCTATGCGCATTACCTGGTGGACTACGTGCAGGCGATGCAGCGGCATGGCATTACCATTAACGCGATCACGCCCCAGAATGAACCGGAGAATCCGAAGAACACGCCGAGCATGATTGTGACCTCAGCCGAGGAGGCCGAGTTCATCGGGAAACATCTTGGGCCTGCCATCGCACGCTCCGGCCTCAGGACCAAGATCATCGATTTCGATCACAACTGCGATCATCCGGAGTACGGTATCGATCTCTTGAAGGATCCTGAGGCGTACCGGTATACCGATGGGACGGGATTCCACCTGTACCTGGGCACGGTCGATGCGATGTCGCAGGTGCATGACGCGTTCCCCAACAAGAACCTGTACTTTACGGAGCAGATGGTCATCCCGAAGCGGGGTCACCCTGAGCTTGCCATTGCGGAGCCGGTAGCTCGGCTGATTATCGGCGCGCCTGAGAACTGGAGCCGCAATGTGCTGTTGTGGAACCTGGCAGCTGACCCACAGAACGGTCCGCATACGAGTGACGGTGGCTGTCCGATCTGTGTGGGTGCGATGACGCTGGACGGCGATACCGTGACGCGGCACGAGGCCTATTACACGGCGGCGCATGCGTCGGAATTTGTTCCGCCGGGGTCTGTGCGAGTGAGTTCCGCTTCACCCGGCACGCTGCCGCACGTCGCGTTTGTAACGCCGAGTGGTAATCGAGTTCTGATTGTGAGTAACACCACGGCGGATGAGGCGCACTTCGCCATTCGCAATTGTGGCAAGCAGGCGCAGACGACGCTGCCAGCCGGTGCCGTGGCGACCTACGTCTGGTAGCAACTACTTGGCTGGAGCGAACTGCTGCACGACCAACTGCCTGCCCTGATGGAGGCGGTAGAAGGTGTCGGCTTTGACGGCGTGGAAAACCTGCGGCGCTCCCGGCCAAAGCACCTCGACATCGGCGGTGGTTGCAGCGCCAAGGCCGACGTGCAGCCGCAGATCGCTCTGCGAGAGATAGCTGCCACCGGAGCGCGGCTCCAGCGTTTGGGTGCGGCCGTTGGCCGTGACGCGCACACGCACATTGAGCGCGCTCACGTTGGTTGTGTCGCCTTCGAGCTGGAGGCTGAGCCAGTGGTTGGCCGGGTTCGGCCGGGTGCTGAAAATGTGCGGCCCACCTTCCAGGTTCTCCACGACAACCTCGACACCTCCGCGATGAAACAGGTCGCCAACGGCCAGGCCGCGGCTTACCTGCGGAGCGCCGAAGGTAGGTCCCAGTGTCGCAGTCGCATCGCGAAAGGTTCCATCCGGCATGCCTTGGAAGATGATGCCCGGCTCTTTGTAGTGAATGCCCTGAGCGATCTGCTCTACCTGCGGATACACGTGCCCGTTCACTAGCAACAGATCGAGAATGCCACGATTCTGCAGGTCGACGAATGCCGTGCCCCAGCCGACGTACTTCTCTGTGGCATGAGCGATTCCGGTGGAATGAGCTGCCTCGGTGAAGTTGAGCGAACCCTCGTTGCGGTAGAGCGTCATGTATTCGTCGCTGAAGTGACTGACCGCGACATCGACGCGGCCGTTGCCGCGAGTGTCTGCCGCGGCAATGCCCATGTTCGCCTGTTCGACTCCGTTCTCACTCAGCGCCACGCCTGCATCCAGCGCGACTTCTTTGAAGTGGCCATCGCCCTGATTGTGGTACAGGTAATTCGGTTGACCATCGTTGGCCACGAACAGGTCGAGCTTGCCATCAGTGTCGAAGTCGGTCCACAGAGACCCTAGGCCGAAGAAGTGTTTAGGATCGCTTACGCCAGCCTGCTCGGCGACTTCGGTAAAGGTGCCGTCGCGGTTGTTGCGATAGAGCGTGTCGGGCGAGCCCTTTAGCCCGCGCGGACCACATTGCACGGCGACGCCATGGTACTGGCAGGTACGCTCGGAGCCGAACTTTGGGAGGTCGTGCAGATCGAGATCGACGTAGTGCGGAACGAACAGGTCGGGCCAGCCATCGCCGTTGTAATCGCCAAACGAAACACCGGTGGCCCACCCCTGGTCTTTGCCAAGGCCGCTCTTCGCGGTCACGTTCTCAAAGGTTCCGTCACCGCGATTGTGGTAGAGCACTATCCCGCCAAAGCAACTGACGACCAGGTCCGGTTTGCCGTCGTTGTCGTAGTCTGCCACGGCGGCACCCATGGCCCAGCACGGGTAGCCTACACCGGCTTTGTCGGTCACGTCGGTAAAGGTGCCGTCATGATTGTTGCGGTAGAGAACGCTCCTGGCTCGCTCGCCTTTCAGTGCCATCGCAACGCTTGGCGCGTTGGTGAAGTAGATATCGAGCCAGCCGTCGCCGTCGTAGTCCAGTACGGCAACACCGCCACTCATGGACTCGACGATGTAGGCCTGCTCTGGGCTGGACAGATGGGAAAAGTGGATGCCGGTAGAGGCTGTGACGTCCACGAGTACTGGTGCGGTGGGCGACTGCGCTTGCGCAGTGAGCAGCAGCATGGCCGCCAGGCAGAGCGCGGCTTGAAGCCTGGAGGCGAAGCGCATGGCTACGGCTTGGCTCCCTGCGTCTGGTCTTCCGATCCGCGGCCCGGCGCGTTTACCCGCATCTCTTTATAGACCGCGTGCAGCTTATCCTTCATGGCCTTGTAGCGTTCGTAGTCGGCGACCTCGCGATGCGCGTCGTCCGGACGCTTGAGGCGGCGGTACAGAGCAGCGAGGCGGAAGTGCACCAGGGTGTCAGTGGGGTCTGCCTTTTCGGCGTTCAGCAGCAGGGCGAGAGCCTCGTCGGGATGGTTTGTCTCGACCAGCTCATGCGCTAAACCGACGTTTGCGTTGGAGTCCTGCGGTGCGAGTTTCAGGGCAGAGCGATAGTACGTAATTGCGCTATCGTGCTCGCTCCGGTCCGCAGCATAGTCTCCCAACCGCGTTAGTGCCTGTGCGTTGGAAGGGTCGGCTTTTACGGCAAGCTGATACTGCTGTTCGGCTTCGGCCTTCAGCTCCGGTTCGGGCGACTGGCGTAAGACCTCTGCCAGTTCGAAGTGCAGGCCGGTCATCTTCGGGTCGGCAGCCATGGCAGCACGATAGTTGGTGATGGCGCCTTTGAGGTCGCGTTCGCGTGAGAGTTCATGTGCCATGGCACGATGCATCTCTGCCGAGCTTGGCGCGACCAGCGAGAGCTGCAGCATGGCCTCGTTTGCCAGGTCGGTATTGACGCGATAAGCGGCGTAGAGCACACCGGCATCCGCGGGCAGCCTGGCCTTCAACTGCGCGATCACGGCTGCTGCTGCTGGCAGGTCTCCAGCGGCAGAGTCGAGTTCGACAAGCTCCAGACCGACTTCGCGCACAAAGGCATCCTGGCCTTGGAGCAGGGCGGGGAAGGCCTGCGTGAGCGTTGCGCGCGCGGCTTCGGGCTGACCGCTGCGGCGCTGCGCCAGACCGAGCAGCCCTTTCAGCTTTGGCACGGGCTGCGTTGCGACCGTGCGCTCGAGCAACGGTTCGGCATGGGCGTAGTCACCGACAAAGTATAGGAGCACGCCAAGGTTGCCGACAGCGTCGGCGTTGTTCGGATCTACTTGCAGGACAGCCTGGAACTCCGGGATGGCCTTTGCAGGTTGCTTCTGTGCGAGGAATGCGTGAGCCTGTTGCAGGTGCTGCTGGGCCGATGAGGTGGCGATGCCTGCTGCCGCTTGTCCGTGCGCACTGCAGGTCCACAATGCAGCAGCAAGCACGAGGCGCTGAGACGCAACTCGCGATGGACGCATACGGTACATCAAGTCCTCTCGCAACAGTTTAGACGGAACAAGAAAGCGGAGGCGGCCAAGTCGGCCCGCCTCCGCCCATTTAGCAGCGATCACTAGAATGCGAAGCGCGCGCTCAACTGCATGTTGCGTGCGGCGTTGCTGGTGGAAGTGATCTGGCCACCGCCGTTGGTTAGGTCCGTGTTGGGCACACCGAAGGTGGGATGGTTCAGGATGTTGTTGACGTCGGCACGTATGGAGAGGCCGATGGTTTCGGTGTAGTGGAAGGTTTTGCCGATGGAAGCATTGAAGCTCTCATAGCCAGGACCGTAGAGGCTATTACGGTGCACGTTACCGTAGGTGTAGGGAGCGGGTTGCTCGTAAGCGTTGGTGTCAAAGTACTGAAGCAGGGTACGGTGGGCAGGATTGGGATTGCCGACCAGGTTCGGACGCAGACGGAAGTTGGAGCCGCCCGACAGTGCGAAGTCGCTGGTCTGTTGCGAGTTGATGGTCGGTGTAAATGGGTTCCCGTCCTGCAGTTGGAAGGTGCTCGACACGCGCCATCCACCGATCACCGCGTCCGCGAACCGATTGTGGTTCAGGAACTGCTGGTTCAGGCCAAAGGGAAGCTGGTAGATCACACTGCCTTTCCACGCATTGCGGATGTCGAAGTTAGACGGCCCGTAGTTGGCGTGGAAGTTGTATGGGTCCTGGTACTGCAGCGTACCCGCACGGCTACCCCAGCCCGAAGAGTCGATATCGTCCAGGAACTTGGACCAGACATAGTTCGTGTCAAAGCTGAAGCCGTGCGAGAAGCGCTTCGTAATGGAGACCTGAAGCGAGTTGTAGTTGGAATTAGCGCCGGTCTGGTACCCACTCAGAGATTGATACTGCGGGAACGGCCGAAACGACTGCGCCCGGCTTGGGTTTGCCTTCGCCTGCTGCAACCCGGCCTGTGTGAGCTGGTTGATTCCGGACGGAAAGACAAGGTTATAGCTCTTGTTGCCGACGTACGCGATCTGAACGGCCATGTCGGCGCCGAACTGCTTTTCAAAGCCGAAGTTGTACTGCAACGACCGTGCGACCGGCGTGTTGTATGGGACGTAGTTGAAGCTCTGCCCATTCTTGCTTGCCGGGTCCGTGCTTTGCAGGGCAAAGGGAAGATTCGATCCATTGCCAGCGAGCGTTGTCACGTATGCCGTGCCATTCGTGCTGTCGGAGGCGTTGCCGCTTGATAGGATTGCTTGGCCCTGACCCTGGCCGTACTGATCCAGGCTCCAGTTATAGGAGTACAGGCCAACGCCACCGCGCATGACCAGGTCAGGACGCACGGTGTAGGCAAAGCCCACGCGAGGCAGAACGATGTCGTACTTGTTCTGCTGCAGAGCGGTGCGTCCGTTGGTCTTGTTTGCGGCGAACCAGATGGCACCGGGCGTGTTGGTTGCGGGATTGGTGATGGATGGATCGAACGTCGCCTGGTCGTTCTTCGCATCCTTCCAGCCGAGCTGCACCTGGTAGCGCAGGCCGAGGTTCAGTGTCAGGTTCGGCCGGACCTTCCAATCGTCCTGCACAAAGACCTGAGGCGTCTTCTGCCGACCGGCGTACTCCGGTTGCACCTGAGCGCTCCAGTCATGCGCCGTACCCAGAAGGAAGTCGGCATAGTCCAGACCGGAATTCTTGTCGTTGAGCGAGCCTTTGGTGTAGTCGCCCGTGAAGCCGAAGGTTCCGGGGTTCAGATTGCCCCAGGCCGTTGAGTTGTCTTCGTTGATCAGGAACTCGCCGCCGAAGTGCAGTATGTGGCGACCCCGGATCAACGTGACCACGTCGGAGGGATCGAAGACGTGCTCCTTGTAGATGGCGTTAATGCCGGGCCCAAGTCCAAGCAAACCGCTGTTGTAGTTGATCTGCGGGAAACCGTCAGCCTTGGCAAATTGGAAGCCAAGCTTGCTGGGGTAGCCACCACCGAAGCTCTGGCCAACGAAGAAGTTCAGTTGGTTGGTGTAGCCCAGACGCAGTTCGTTAATGAAGTTGCTGCTGAAGCTATGAACATCGGTGATCTGCGCATTGGTGCTGTCGACGTCGCCAGCGTAGCAGTTGATGGGGCAGATGTCTTGGCCAATGAAGAAGGCAGGATTGTCGCGCTTCGCTACGGTTGCGGTAAGGCGATTCTTATCGCTCAGGTTGAAGTCGAGGCGGCCGAAGTACTTTTTGTAAGGGTTCGACTGGGTGCCTTGGTAGTAGTAGTTGTTGCTGGTGAAGCCGGGCGTGTACTTTCCATTCGCGAACGATGCAGTCTGCACCGTGCCTGGACGGTTGGGGGCAGGGAAGAACGCCTGGATGGCTGCGGCTACCTTGTCGAAGCGACCGGTCGGGATCTGGTTGTTCAAAAACGGTGTCCGCGTGATCGCGCCGTTCACGACGGTTGTGCTGTTCGGGTCATATATGCAACCCGGACTGCTGTTTCCGCCTGCCGTGGTGGGGGCGCACGTGATGCCCGGGATCAACTGGGCAGAGAAGTCGCCGGCGCGCTGCGCCAGGGTGGGCACCGACGATAGCGCGTTCACCGCGGAGTTGTTGTTGATCTGGTCGTAGTTGAAGTAGAAGAAGGCACGATCCTTCAAAATTGGACCGCCGATGGAGCCGCCAAAGTTGTTGAAGCGGACGCGATTCTTGGCATTAGGGACGCTGGTGAAGCTGTACGGGCGGGCGTTGTATGCGTCGTTCTGGTTGTATTCATACGCCGAGCCATGAAAGCGATTGGTGCCGCCCTTGCTGATCTGGTTGAAGAGGATGCCACCCACGCCGTACTGCGCGGAGAAGGCCGACGTGCTTACCTTGACCTCCTGGACCGTTTCGAAGACGTAGACGTCTGCATTGGCGGAGCTGGGCAGCGTGGACTCCGCGCCGTCCGAGAGAATGGAGCTGTACGGCAGATTGCCATTTACTGAAACCGACTGCCCAGGTGAGTTGCCGAGTGGGGCGGATGGTGTAGCGGCAGCGCCGGCGATCAGTGTTGTGAAATTCTCCCAGCTAGGACCGTTTCCGCCAACGTTGGGCAACTGGTTCATCGATTGGAATGACAACGTTGCGGACTGTTCGCCGGTTTCCGTCTGGATCAGGGCCACATCCGTGTTCACGTTGACGGTGTCGCTGGTCGAACCGACGGTGAGCTTGCCATCCACTGTGATCGTAGAGACGTCCAGATTCAACCCGGTGCGGTTCAGGCTGGAGAAGCCGTCCTTGATGAAGGTGACGCTGTAATTGCCGGTAACGATCGGACCGGTGTCGTACAGACCGTCCTTGTTCGTTGTCAGGGTCTTGCTTACGCCGGTACCGGTGTTGGTCACGGTCACGGTAACGTCAGGTAAGAGAGCTCCCGATGCGTCTGTTGCGGTTCCGCGGATATCGCCGGCGTTCGCGCTTTGCGCTACGGCACCCGCGGGAGAAAGCAGGATGGCGGCGACACCCAGCGTAGCGACCAAGTAGTTGTTTTTCATGTGCCTCCGAAGCAGTGTCCCCCGAGCGGAGCAAGACAAACGGTTGTCTAATCGCTCTCACTTGGAACGGCGATAACCATATTGTCGATTTGGGGAAATGTCAAGCAACGGGGATCTACGTCCTAAGTCGGCATGTTGTTCGAGCTAGGCTGCGATGGAAAACGCAACTTCTCAACAGCATCATCGAGTGTCGCCAGGAAGCCTTCACCTTGCCCGGACAAGTGCAGTCTGCTGCTTCGAGTAGGTGAGGACGCGGAATCGCCGTGGTCGGTCTCTACCGACTCAAACGCGAACTTTCGACGCGCGAGTTATGGCTCCGGTTCGACGTTTGGCCCCGTGTGACCAGCCCGAACCCGCCGTGCTGCTCTAACCGGCTCTGCAGTTGGTACGCCTGCCGCTTGCTGATGCCCAACACAGAAGCCGCTGCCCCACCGACCGCCTGCCGGACTGCACCTCGTTCAGAACGTCTTAACGCCGAAAGTCGCGCTCGCTCATCCCCGCCCCCCATTCGCAGAACCTGACAGCTCTGATTGGCGGGAATCTCACGCCACTGTTGAGCGGCTATAAGGCGCTATACGGAAGATGCGTTATCGGACCGTCGACCTCTTCGCCCTTAAGCCTGGAAGGGCATGCCGAACCTTCCGACCGCAACTGAACATGAATGCGGTATGTGCACCTCGAAGAGGAGCAGCGCAATGCTACCTCTTGGACGCGAGTCGCGCATTAAGACAGGGAAGCGAGGACATCTGCTGGTCCTGCAGCGGGACGTTCAAAGCGCGGGCAGCAGGTTGATGGCATGTAGAAGGGGACACCACTGGGGACGACTTTGCACGGCTATGTCTACACTCCTGTGCATCGCTTAGCTGCGAAAAGAATTTACAAAAAGGCGCGAAAAGTGAGAAAACTCATCTCAGTAGGTGTAGCGGAGTGCACCGAAGTACGATTTCGAATAGCCCTTTTAAGGCGCTGGTCCTGAGTTCGAGCCCCAGAGCTCACCAAAACAAATCATTCAACATGACACAGATGAGGCGAGCCGAGTGGCTCGCCTTTGTCGTTGGGATCCGGTGTGTCTGGATTGTGCCTAGGTCACCTCCGCAGGCCGTAACTGACTTGAATGATCTTGCTAACGAAGGCTGCGGCCAGAAGAAGCGGGCAATCCCATCTGGAGCGAGTCAACAGCCGAGTGTCGAAGAGAGCGGCCGTGGGGCTGGCCGCACGGACCGCTTACCTGTGAGTGCCCGAAGGTAGCAGGCGCATGGGATTGAGTCTGACGCTGATGCCGAAGCTGATTCCATAAGGACTCAGAGCTCCGTAGGGGAAGTCCGGCCAGCGCTGATATTCGAAGTCGATGACACGCACCTTCACGGTGTTATTCAGCGAGTAATCGACTCCGCCTCCTGGCGCATAGGCCAGAAAGCCACCTTGGGCGTAATGGAAGGGAAGCGAGATTCGGCCAGCACCAAAGAGCATCTTCACGTAGGGCTCAAACGCCCGCGCATGGGGACTCACGATGACACGCGGCCCGACCAGATACGTCGATTCCGTCACTTCTTCGGACTGGTTGAGTCTCAGCCAGCGCGCCTCGGCCTCAATGCCGTAGCGCCAGTAAGGATGGATGTCGGTGTAGATGGAGGCTCCGCCGAGGTACTGCTTCCCGTAGTCCTCCTGGTAGATCGAGAATGCTCCACCGAGCGTGATGTTCGATCCAGGACCGGTCGCAGTTGGCAGAGCCTGCGACATTGCCGTGCGTGAGCCGAGCATGCAGACGACGAGGAACGCTAACGTTCGCAGTAATCCGTCGAGCGTTCCCAGTGTTCGCGGAATCCTTCTCAGATATGCGGTCCGCTGCGGCCGCGAAGCGCTCATTGTGTCACCGCGAGCGTCACCGTCACGGCCTCCTGCGCTCGCGTCCCTTGCCCGATCGCGGTCACCTGGAAGCTATAGCTGCCAGCGGGTGTGCTGTTGATCTTGAGACCTCCGCAGCCCACGGCACCGAGGGTGATGGCTGCTGCGAGCGTGAGGAGTAGCAGCTTGTGAACGCTTCTGCGCCGGAAGCCACACAGCAGCATGGCGGCGAGCGGCAGACCACAGAGGGCTGCCTTCGACCGGCTGAACAACTCGGGTGAATGGACCGCGGCTTGCGCTCCTGCACCGAGCGGATCGCCGGTGTCGATCACAAGATTCATGCTGGCGCTGCCGTCCGCAGCCAGCTTCATGCTTGGTTTATCGAAGGTGCAAGTTGCCGCGTAAGGCAGGCCGACACAGCCCAAATTCATCGTGTCGTTGAATCCGGAGATTGATGCCACTGTGACTGTTACGGTCTGTCGTTGGCTGCTCTGCAGTTTCAGATTCGTGTTGCTGACGCTGAGCAGGAACTGTGTCGGCGGACCTGGGTTGGTAGTTGACGGATTCGATGTAGACGAAGCATAGTTGGCGTCGCCACTGTACACGGCGGTTAGGGTTGCCGAGGTGTTTGCCTGCAACTCCACCGTGATGCGGGTGACCCCGTTGGCATCCAACTGAGCAAGGCTGACCAACGTGGTTCCGCGGTAGAACGAGATGGTTCCAGTTGGGCCAGCAACGCTGGACAGTGTTGGCGACTGAACGATTCCGATATAGGTGATCTGTTGCGGATCGTCCTTGTTGGAAGCGAATGCGCTGAGTTGCGTCATCGTCGACCGTATCGTCACGTTTTGAGAGAAGGTGGCGGCGGTCGCCGCGAAATCGCTGTCGTCCCCGGAATAAGACGCGGTGATGGAGTGCGTACCGGTCGGCAACGCTGCGATGGTAGCCGTCGCGACACCACTGGCGTTCAACTGCGCAGTGCCAAGCGGCGTACCTCCTTCAAAGAAGGTGACGCTGCCCGTGGCCGGGAAGCTGTTGTTGTAGCCGAGCGTAGCGTGCAGAACGATGCGATCCAACGTGAGAGCGGGATTGTTATCAGCCGAGATGACGAGCGTTGTCCGCTGCTTCACCAGGAAGCTGATCGGGTTCGATGTGGATGCTCCGGCACGTCCGTCTCCGACGTATTGAGCAACGATCGAGTGAGGTCCCGGAATAAGAGTGGTCGTTTGGAAGCTTGCATTGCCGCTTCCATCCAATGTCGCTGCCCCAACGACGCTGGTTCCTTCCAGGAAGCGCACCGTGCCTGTCGCTGGTCCTCCTGAACTGGTAACAGCGGCCGACAGGGTGAGCGGCGCACCGTATGTGGAGGGATTGGCGCTCGCCTGGAGAGAAGTCTGCGTCAACGAATTGCGGACGGTGAGAGAAGTCCCAGCGCTGCCACTCGAGAAGTTGTCGTCTCCGCTGTAAAGGATCGTGATTGCGTGATTCCCAACAGCAAGTGTGGAGTTGTGGAGGACCGCTGCTCCGCTCGCATCCAGGTGCACCGAACCGAGAAGCACACCGCCGTCCTGAAAGGTCAATGTACCCGTAGGTACAGTGCCGTTCACAGGGGCCACGTTCGCCGCGAGCACCACATCCTGACCTGTGTACGCGGGGTTCGGTGCTGCCGTCACCGCCAGCACTGCCTGGTAGATCACTGCCTGCCGCAAGCTGGTGGAGGTTGCCGTGGCGTGGTTCGCGTCACCACTGTAGATGGCGGACAGCGTGTGTACACCGAAGGGCAGGGTGCTCGTGTTGAAGACTGCGACGCCGTTCGCCAGCGGCACACTTCCAAGAATCTGGTTGCCATCCTGGATTTGGACGCTGCCGGTTACGTTCGGCGTGACGCTCGTGACCGTTGCTGTGAGTGTTATGGACGAGCCCACGATCGCAGGGCTCTGACTCGTTACCAGGACTGCCGTACTGGGCGCGAGTTGCACGGTGGTGAGCGCCGCGTTCGACACAGCACTCTGCGTGTTCAGGTCGCCGTTATAGCTCACAGTGATGCTGTGCTGACCTACGGTCAGCGAGCTAGTCGCAAAGGTAAACGTGCCGGCAGCGCTGATCGGCTGCGACCCGATCGCATTGGTGCCGTCGTACAAGGTCAGGGTTCCCGTAGGCGTGGCGCCCGGGGTGGTGAGGCCCACGGTGTACGTGGCGGAAGTGGTTACGTTGACAGCACTGGCTGGGCCCGACAACGTAAGTTGCGGTGCCGCCTTGTTGATCTGCTGCGAGAAGGGGTTCGACGTGGACGGGGTATAGTTGGAGTCTCCCTGGTAAACGGCTGTGATGGTGTGCGTACCTGCGGGGAGATTGCTGGTCGTGTAGCTGGTGCGGCCCTGCGCATTCAGCGGAGAACTTCCGATGGTTGTGCCACCGTCCTGAAACGTTACAGTGCCGGTGGGTGTTCCCGTTGTGCTGGTCACTGTGGCCGTAAGTGTTACCGGAAGACCCGCCAGCGCGACCGGCGTCTGTGCGGCACCCACCGTGGTGGTGCCGGTTTGCTGAACCGTCTGGGTCAGGGTTCCCGAGCTCTGTGCATACTGCGCGCTGCCGCTATACGTTGCGGTCAGCAGATGTGAGCCGACGGACAGTGCGCTCACGTCCAGGGTGGCTGAACCGTTGCCGTCCACCTGCACGGTGGACAGCACAGCCGTGCCATCGCGGAAGAGAACGCTGCCTGCGATGGGACCATTAGCGGGCATGCCCGCGGCGATCGTGACCTGTGCGGAGAGATGAAGGACAGCGCCCGCCTGCAGCGGATTCGCAGAAGAGAGCAGCGTCGTACTCGTACCGATCAGATCGACCTGCTCGGACAGAGGGACGCTCGAGCTGGTCGCGTTGTTCACGTCTCCGCTGTAAACCGCGCGAATGGTATGAGAACCAGTCGACAGGGCAGTGGTCGTGAAGGCTGCCTGATTCTGCGCGTTCAGGGGAACAGAACTGGCGAGGACCGTAGCGCCATCCATGAAGGTGACGGTGCCGGTGAGGGTGGTTGTGATGGTGGGGTTCACCACTGCCGTAAACGTCACGCTCTGACCGGAGTAGACAGGCGTTGCGCTGGTGCTGAGCAGGGTCGTGGTCGATGCCGTCGTAATCGTCTCAGTCGCGGTGGACTGATAGGGCATGTATGTGCTGTCGCCGGAATAGCTGGCGACAACAGTGTGCGTGCCCACGGAGAGTGTCGTGGTCGAATACGTCGCCACACCCGAGGAGAGAGCCACCGTGATCAGGTCTGTGCCGCCCTCGCTGAAGGTGACGGTGCCAGTTGGCGCCGGGCTGCCATTTGGAGCTACTGCAGTGAAGGTGAACTGCACCGCGTTCGTGACCACTTGCGGATTGGGCGATGGCACGACTGCTGAGTGCGAATCCAGTGAGAGCTTGATCACCTGATCCACGGGAGCCGACGTTGAATCCGCATCCTGCGCATCACCGGAGTAGGTCGCGACAACTGAATGATGCCCCAGGCTGGTGAAGGTGATGTCGCAGGCCGCAGTAACGCCGTTCAGCGCTACGGACGAGCAAATGGTGGCGTTATCGACGGTGAAAGTTACGTTGCCGCTGAATGCTCCGGCGTTGTTGTTGCTCACCGTTGCTACAAAGTGGATCGGTGTATTGACCAGGCCCGGATTGCTCGCGGAAGTGAGCGTCGTCGTCGTCGGGTTCACGTCCAGCACCTGCGCCTGAGCGTTGATGACAGGCGGCGAGAGTACCGGTGTGGCGCTGGCGACGTTGATCTGCATGCTGCCCGTGCCGCTGTATGGGAAGGGGCCGGGTACGTTGGGCGTGTAGTCCACTGGAATGGACAAGCCATCGTTTGGCGCCAGCGTCGCGGGAGCCGAAGCGGGGTAGGCGCACACCGGTGGTGCGCCGTCGATCTTGGTGTCGGTGCAGGTAGGTGCTGTAAGGCTAAGTTGGGCGTTGCCAACGTTCCGTACCGTAATTGTCTGCGGGGGCGAAATCTTGAGGTTGCGAATGGTGGCATACCGCGCCAGGACGTTGGACCCACTGAACCGACGTATGCGGTTGTGGAACGGATCGCTCAGGTACAGGTCGCCTCCGGGCGAGAACTGCACGCTCCAGGGACCGTTGAACGAGGCATTCGTTTGAGGTCCGCACAGGTTCGGCGCCGGAGTCTGATCTGTTGAGCAATCGCCTGCGAAGCTTTCGCTACCTGTACCCGCAGCCGTTGAGATCTGCTGGTTAGTGGAACTGACCACACGGAGGCGGTTGTTTCCCTGGTCGGCGATGTAGATGTTGCCCGCCGGATCGATCGCGACTCCGACTGGCTGATTGAGTTGCGCGGCAGTGGCTGCTCCGCCATCGCCGGCATAGCCACGCACACCAGAACCTGCAATCACCGTCGCTGTGGCGCCGGATTGCACCGAAAGAATTTGGTTGCTGCCTGTGTTTGAAACCAGCAGCGAACCGTCTGGTCGAACAGCAATCTGGCTGGGCAGATTTAGCTGGCTCGTCTGCAACGTGGAGATCGTGGGGGAGGCTGCCTCCAGAGTGACGATGCGGATCACATTGTTGTGGGTATCCGCAATGAGCAGGTTGCCCTGCAAGTCGATCGCCACACCCTCTGGGTGATCGAGGGTTGCCATCGTAGGCGACCCGCCGTCGCCGGTGTACCCCGCGCTACGAGCCTGACCCACGACAGTGGTGATGGTTCCCGCGGTGTCGATCTTGCGGATCACGTCGTTATTGGTGTCCGCGAAGTAGAGGTTGCCAGCTCCGTCGATTGCCAAGCCTGTCGGCGAAGCGATGCTGGCGGAGGTCGCCGGTCCACCATCGCCGGTGAAGCCTGGATTGCCGTTGCCAGCGACCGTGGTGATGATGGAGCTCGCATCCAGCGTTCCGGCCGCGTTCGCTGTGACTTTCCGGATGCGGTAGTTCAGATAATCGGAGATGTACAGATTCCCCAGCGCGTCGATCGCCACGCCTTTCGGCAACTGGATCGGGGCTGTGACCGCCGGGATGCCGTCGCTAACGCCCGGACTTTGGTACAGGAAGTTTTCGTTTCCAGCGACCGTCGATGTAAGTCCGGGGAAGAGCACCGGAAGAGCACCCGTGGCGACTGCGGAGACCTGCGCCGTGCCAATGACCTGATTGTTTCCATCCCGCAACACAACGGCACCCATGCGAATGCCCGGATAGCGCGGCGCGAAGACCACATCGACCAGGCAGGTTTGCCCTGGCGAATATGTGGTTGCACTGCAGTAGCCTGCAGAGCTGTTTGCGGAAAGCGTGAAGTCCAGGCCCGTCGCTCCGCCCGTTACGACGGCCGTCGTGGCCACCGTACCACCCTGTGCAAGCATGACCTGCACGGGAAAGGGTGCTCGCGTCGTGCCCACGGCAGTTTGCCCAGGAATGGTTTGGGCCTGTGTGTGAGCGCAAGCCGACACGATGAACATGGCAGCGGTGAGCCGATGGAACGATCTCCGGGAGCTGCTAAGGCCCTCCCGGATCAGCTTGCGTAGCAACTTTGTTGGCCAAGGCATGACAGGGGGATCACTCCTCAAAAAGAACTGCAAATCGGACACGCGAGAGCGCCGCGTCGAGCAGATGGTTCTCGCTCGACTCATCATCCGAAGAACGGTTGGGGTTTGTAATCCCAGCTTTGTGGCACGTCAGATTGCGACATTCGAGGCAGGGTGTCTCGGCCGGGGGCGCTTCAAAAACGAGAGCGCCGAACCAGGTTTAGGTGGCACGTTCTCTCAACTTCTGTATGGAACTAAGGCTCTGATCCAAAGAGCGAGAGCGCTCTACCCGGAATCAGCCGAGCGCGTTGCGGCTCTCTCCTGAAGCGGCTCCTATGCCAAAGCGTGGGGCTCGGAATGTTCTGATTGCAACCGATCTGTCGCGATCGAATCCAGGTGCTCGCGCGTCCAGCCCGCGAGCATCAGCGAGCACCCAACGACCACGCCAAGCAGAACCCAGAAGTGCTCGGTCAGCCACACGCGCATCGCGGCATACCGCGTAATTGAGCCCACGTTATAACGGGGTACATCCAGGTCGTAGGACAGGAACCTTGTTCCTTTAAACAAGCTGACCGTTCCGGAGATTTCGCTGGACTGCGAGCGGTCGAGAAACCGGTCCATGAAGGCTTCTTCGACAGAAGAGTTCCGGAGAGCGACCACGACCAGCGATCGACCCTGGGCGCCGGGTGAACCGATTCCTTCCATAATTGCGTCTGCCTCATCGATGTGCGGCTGAATCGTCTGGTCCGCAGGCGTAGTACCAGTCAGACCGTAGAACCACCGGAGCGCACGACTAACGTTGGTGTCTGCCGTTTGGAGTGTGTTCCCGGAAGCGCCGAGTGTAATGGGCAGGCTTTCGTTCAACGTGGCCCACGCGGATTGCGTGCCATAGGAGCCGAGGATCAGGTAGTCGCGGTCTTCCCGAAAGGTGTCACCTGGGGTCGCGACTTCGACACGCAGCGCAGGGTACCCGGTCTGCCGGCCGAAGTGACTTAGCATATCCAAGAACAGCGTCACCTCCGCATCGGTCGGACTCCGAGGCACCATGACCACCGTGTGTGAGAGATCGGCATACTGGGTGAACGGGAAGCCGGCGTTTGCAAACAGCTCCAGATTGGGCAACTGAATCCAGTGTGCAAGCCCGCGCAAGTCCAACGAGGCGCTCTGCAGCAGGCCTGCCCTGGTTTGCCCAGAGGAACCTACGCCGAGAGGCCCAAAGTCAAAATTCAGATTCAACGTGTTCGTGAACGGGCGAAGATTGGCTGTTGGCAGCAGAGCCTGTCGCTGACGGTGCACGGTTCCACTGCCATCCGGCAGTGGAGCCTCGTTGATCAACGCTCCGTTGATGTACGTTCTCAGTGCAGCGTCGCTTGCAATAGCACCTGAGTTGTAGCTGTAACGCAGCTGTAGATTCAGGTTTTCGGTCTCGCCGTAGTAAAGGTCAGGAGGGAGCCGGAAGTAGAGGGGAACCGGCTTGGACCCGTCCGACTTCAAGCTGCCTTGAGAACTGGACGTTGCTAGATCCACTAGCTTGCCGGTAGGTAGCCAACGTGGTGCATCGTCTACTTTCCGCGGCGCGGGCAAATCGAAATCTCGCAAACGAATCGTGTCGCCGATCCTCTGTACGTTCAGGTCGTCGCCGTGCTGACTGCGTAGCGAGAGCGCGCAAGCCGCACTCAACAGTTGGTCACCGTCGTCTCCCGCTACCACCAGCATGGTTCCATTGGGATCGGAAGAGTTTGGTCTCAGTTGCAACGAGGGTCCAGGAACGTCATTCTGCAGCAGATCCCGTTTGCTGGACCGGTTGACGAAGACGACAGCATTTCCTGGCTGTGGATCCCCAATGACGACGTGAAATCGTATCGGCTTGGCACTGGCGAGGATGCCGAACCACGAGGCTACAACTCCGGCGGCCTGTAGCGTCTTCTTATCGGGCGGTGTGGGGAACACAAACTGAACATTGGTGGTGTTCTGCAGACCGCTGTCGAAGAAAGGAAGCGGCAGTAAGGCGAAGTCCGGCTTGAACTGCAACGGCTCATTGCTGATGACCAGTTCGGAAGCGCCGGCAAGGCTGGCCGAAACAGCCTGGCGGCCCTGCACAGGAGCTTCGAAATCCGTGCCGCCGTTGAACTGGAAGGTGAGTTCGTTATCCCGAATGAGCAGTTCGGCGGGGATCGTAATGGGAGTGACCCGGTACGCACCGGTCTTTTGGTACGGCGTTTCTGGCGTAAGGGTCTGCAGTGGAGTGCCGTTCAGCGCAATTTGGATCGACGCTACGGAGCCGCTGACTTTCGGACTGAATCGGTACCCAACAAACATCTGAGCGGATTTCGGGAGCGATGTATGCGGAAGCACAAAGTGAAGGGAATAGTAGGCGCGTGATCCTCGGAACTCCACCTCGTCGGTCACACCCATGTCCTTGAAGCGAAGCCGGAAGGCCGCCGCCGCGGGCGTTTGGGTTGTCGTTACAGGCAAGCTGTTTGCCGGTGTGGTCAGCGGATTGTGCTGCGCGCTGGCACGGGCGGAAAGCAGAGTAAGCAGGCAGAAAAGCAGGATGGACGCTGTCCGTGCGACAGCCGCAGGCACAGGGATCCTGCGCTTGCGTCTCGGTAGCAATCCAAGCAGCACCTGATGCAGGCCAGTGACTGAGAGCCGCATGATCCGGCAGAAGCTCACCAGCGGCCGATCGACTTCGGCGCGTTCCCGGACAGACAGCCAAGAATCCGCGCGGGAGTACAGAGCGCACGTCAACGTCTCTTCTTCCTCCAGGGACAGACTGGAAAACTGCGCGCGTACGCGCAATCCTTCCACGTCGGTGACTGTCGTAGTGACCGTGGAGGCACCTGTCTGCGCGGGAAACGATAATTGGAATGTTTCGCCCACTTGCATCTGTGGGGCACCGGGTGTCAGCAGGATGGAGGCTCCGCCAACGGACATGTCCTCGGTTTCGCCCTGTAGCGCGACACCGCCGGCTGTCTTACCGAGTACCCGCACCTTCAGCGGGATGCGTACCGAAGCGCGCCGCTGCTTCTGCTCATGCGCAACGGCGGCGGCAACGCCCAGGATGACGATGTTGAACAGAATCCAGAACAGATTGCTGAGAACGACGCCTGGGTGTTCCGGGTCAAGCACCAGATAACGATAGGGCGCCGCAAGCACTCCCGCGAAGTTCAGCAGCAATAACCACGTGGTTGGTGCCGCAACCTTCCGATCAAATCGAGTCTCCTGGAGCGTCGTGCCCTTGTCCGTGACGTTGAACTTACCCAGCTTGGGATTGATGAACGCCAGAACGGTGGGCAGCAGAATGTAGGGCGCCAGAACTGTCTCGTAGATCTCATTCCAGAACGAATGGCGATGTTCCCCCTGCACTCGCGAGTTGGTCATGTTCGAGATGATGAGGTGAGGCAACGCATACGCCAGGATGGCAAGCCAATAGCCCGGGATGATGGTACGGCCGGCCAGCATGTAAGCAAGTGGTGCGAGCAGGAAGATGAGTCGCGGCACGGCATACATGAAGTGCATCATGGCGTTGAAGTAGCAGAGCCGCTGTGCCCAGTTCATGCCGCGAGCCAGCAGCGGGTTCTCTGTGCGAAGAATCTGGATCATGCCGCGAGCCCAACGCACACGCTGCCCAATGTGTCCCGCCAGCGTTTCTGTTGCCAGTCCTGCAGCCTGGGCGATGTTTATATAGCCTGTGCTCCAACCTCGCTTCTGCATGCGGAGGGAGGTGTGCGCATCCTCCGTCACCGTCTCCGTTGCAATGCCGCCTACCTCGTCCAGCGCCGATCGGCGGATGACTGCGCACGATCCACAGAAGAAGGTGGCATTCCACAGGTCGTTGCCGTCCTGGATGATTCCGTAGAAGAGCTCCCCTTCATTCGGGATTGACTTGTATTGCTGCAGATTTCGTTCAAATGGGTCAGGCGAGTAGAAGAAGTGCGGTGTCTGTAGCATCGCGAGCTTGTTTTCCACGAGGAACCAGCCCACGGTGAGTTGCAGAAAAGACCGTGTCGGCACGTGGTCGCAATCGAAGATGGAGACCAGCGGTGAAGTAAGACCCTTCAGAGCATGGTTGATGTTTCCGGCCTTTGCGTGATCATGGTTCTCGCGGACCACGTAGCCGACTCCCGCCTCTTCGGCGAAGGCGCGAAACTCCTCGCGCGTCCCATCATCCAGGATGTAGACATGCAGTTTGTCGGTTGGGTAGTCGATGTTGATCGCGGCAAGAGCGGTGTATCGGACAAGGGAGAGGGGCTCGTTATAGGTCGGGATCAGAACATCAACATGGGGCCAAAGACTCTCATCGTGGGGCAGGGGAACCGGGCGCCGCTGAAGCCGTTGGCACGTCTGCATGTAACCGAGCACCATGATGCAGACGGTGTAGATCTCGGCTGAAAGCAGGATCAGCATCAGAACCGCATCAACCGAAAAACGGTGATTCGACTCGTCTGAGAAGTAGCCGATCACGAGGCGCGCTCGCCACCATCCGTACCGCAGGGTCACGGCGATCGAAAGCAGCATGAGCGTGAGAGTCAGCAAGCGAGACTTGCCAGGCTGGTTGAGCGTGATGGCCGCGAGCACAGTAAGTCCGCCAAGCACCGCTTGTTTCGGCCAGCTCAGGTATAAGCTGACGAATTCAAACAAGAAGAAGGTACAAATGCATACGATCAAAAAGCGCAAACCGCTTTTTGCTGGATGCATCTCGACTCTCTCGTAGGGACGTTGTTGCATACCACAAGAGGTTTTCAACTCTGCACGGTGGTTGGAAATACCACCTTCGTGATGCTTAGCGAGCTAGAAACCCGGTTTGGCACTCACCCGTAGGGCCGGACTTCTTGATTGAAGTCGGTCTCGCGATGTCGAAGCAGCATGGCGGGTCCGATGCAAAGGCCGGTGGTGTCAGGCGACCCTTGTCCTGACGAGTCCTTCGGCCCCGTCCAAATGGACAAATGCCATGCATGGCGAAGCCGGCGGCGTTAGGGACCGTGATGCCCAAGGAGAAACCGGCATCGGCGGCGGGATCGTTGAGGCCTACGGCGCCTATGAGGTGGTATCGCGTCTCTGGACTCTGAATCTGCGTACAAACCCTACAGAAATGAACTTTGTCACTATCGGCGGGTGATAAAGACCACTCCCGTGATGAGCAAGACTGCGCCGCCCAGTTTCGTCAAAGTGATCGGATGGATGTCCATCCTGAACCAGCCGAAGTGATCGACGACCAGCGAAGTGATCAGCGCTGCCGAGACTGTCAGCGCCATGAAGTTTCCCGTTCCGACTTTGTTTACGAGCGTCAGACCGGCAAATACCTGCACCGCACCGACTAATCCACCAAAGACCGCCCACCAGGGCATTTCGCGCAAATTCGCGATTGTGGGCAACGGATGGGGAACGGCAAAGAAAAGCGCCATAAAGAAGAAGGTGATAACGAGGAATGAGACCGTCGAAGCGAGATATGGATTCGCGAGCGACTTGTTCAATTGACCGTTCATGGCTGCGCCACAGGTCTGCAGTGCGCCACCGAGGATGATGAAAGGAAAGATCCAACCAGCGTTCATAGTTTTCTCCTGAAGTTACTGAGCGGGTACGACGGCGTGCATGAGAAAGGCGCCAGCCATGCTGGCGAGCAGAGCCGCGGGCATCGCGATGGCTCCTACCTTGAGGAAGTCCCACGCGCTGACATCGATGTCTTCTTTCCTCAAGGCCATAAGCCAGAGGATCGTTGCGAGAGAGCCCGTGACGGAAAGATTCGGCCCCAGGTCAACACCAATGAGGACAGCGTTGCTGAGCAAGCCTTTGGTGTGCGTTGCGGTAATGGTGGCGCCAGCGATCAGACCGAGTGGAAGATTGTTTAGGAGGTTGTTGGCAACAGCCACCACGAGAGCAGTCACGAGCGAGCCGAGATGAGTGCCAAGCGCTTCAGCGTGCCGCAGAGCAGATTCTGTGACTCTCAACGCTCCGACACTCTCTACTGCATCGACCAGCACGAAGAGAGCAGCGACCAGACCCAACGTCGACCAGCTCACCTCTTTTGCCAGGGGCAGCGGGTTGCAGCGATTTCTGATACAAACGACGGCGGTTACGCAAAGGGCTGCAATGCAGGTCGGCAACCCCAGGTCTTTCTTGAGCGACGAGAAGACCAGCAGGACCACGACGACCAAGCCTAGCCCCCACAGGACCAGTCTTCCGCTAGCGCGGAGGGACGCCTTTTCTTTCGGCTGTTCGAGTTCTCCGCCGATGTCTTTCCGAAAATACCAGCGGAGCACAAGGAAGGTCACCGCGATGGACAGAACCGAGGGCAAGAGAAAGGATGCCAGCCAACGGCCCAACGAGGGGAGGCCTGCGTGGAAGACCACCAGGTTGGCGGGATTTGAGATGGGCAGCACGAATGATGCGGCGTTCGCGATCATTGCGCACGCGAATAGGAACGGCAAGGGCTTCGCCTTGGATTTCTTCACGGCGGCGAGCACAGCAGGCGTCAGTACGACTGCCGTTGCGTCGTTCGACATGCAGATCGTGACGATAGTACCGACACCGTAAATGAGCAGGAAGAGCCTGCTGCACGAACCTTTTGCTGCGCTAATTGAGGTGGATGCCACCCAGTCAAAGACGCCATTCTCCCGCGCGAGAGCTGAGAGCAGCATCATTCCGATTAAGAAGAAGTACACATCGCTGCCTTCGGCAACAGCTTTGCCTGCCAGCTTCAACGGAACGAGTCTCAGCGCTACGAGCAGAATCGCTCCGGCTCCCACCCAGTACACCTCAGGGAGGTTCTTGGGACGAAGCAACATGAGCGCGATGCTGAGCGCAGAGATCGACAGGATGAGAACGGTCGTGATCATCGTGCGCCTACCACTTCCTTCCGTTCTTGTTCGGACCCAGTTGTGTATCGAGAAGGCCACGTTCGGACCACTCTCCGATGCTGTTCTCGTGATCGATGTGCTTCACCTCGCGTAGGGGCAAGTCACCAATAGCAAGTTGAATGGAACTCGACAACGCTGAGCCGCTCTCCATGACAGCGCTCACCGTCAGCTGATGAAGACCATCTGCAAGACGGTGCCCGTCGATCACGGCCCTCCATAGCCCGTCCTCGCTGAGCCGCAAAGGCAATTCTTCTCCAGAGAACACGGCGCTCACAGCAGTAGGCCCACCCTCTGCCCAAATTTTCGCGGCGACCTCGATAGAAGACTTCTTCGGTGCCGCTGCCGTTCTGGCCGTAAGCAGTCGATGGTCAGAGGGCGAGGTGATCGCAACTAAACCTGCGTCGTCCGGTTTCACGAAATGCCAACTGATTACATCGTCGTCGATCGTGGTCAGCGAGAATCCGACCGCACCCTCTTCCACCTGACCGGTAGAGCGCGTTGCGCTGTAGAGAACGGTTCCGTCATTACTGATCTCGTTGTAGTGGGTGTGGCCCATGTCGATCAGCAGCACAGGATACTTCTGCAGCATCTTGCGAAGTGCGTCGCCCCCTTGCAGCAGGTCGCTCGGATAGCAATGCAGGAAGAGAACAACCCTTTGCTTGAGTTGTTCGGCGGCCGCCAGCTCTGCTTCCATCCATGCCAACTGTTCTTCGCTCAAGGTGAACGAGTCCGGTCGAGGCTCACCGAATGCGTTCAGGCGCAGAAAGCGGTAGCCGCCCAGGATGAAGCCGCCGTAGAGGCTCGCCGAGATGAACGATGTGAAGTTCTCGAAGCTCTTCTCATGAACATCATGGTCACCCACGATGCCAAACCATGGAATCTTGAGCCGATCGAGGTGCTTCCTTACAGCCCGATACGCGGGGGCACTACCATCGTCCGCGATGTCGCCCGGAAGGTAGACGAAGTTGACGCTGCCGTCCGAGAACAGACGGTTGATCGTATCCACGATGCGGCCGAGATCAATCTCGTTCTGCTCGCCTTCCTTAACCATGTGGAGGTCGCCAATATGAATCCAGCTAACCGTCGAAGTCTTGTTCAATGGCAGGGGTTGGAAGGGAGAATCCGTTGTCTGAGTCATAGACCTCCTAAGCGCGAGCGGTTTGTTGCCGCCCGTCTGATGTTTCCGGGACGGATGTGAGCAGAAGCAGGAACGCTAAGCAGGCCACGCCGCCCAGTGCTAAGAATGAGATCCGGTAGCCCGCGTGCTGCATGAGCATTCCACCAAAGGTGTTGCTCAGAGCCGCCCCGAGACCAACAGCGGTGGCGAGTGCACCTTGTGCCAGGTTGAAGCGCCCAGTGCCGCGAGTGCGGTCCGCAATCACAAGGATGGACACCACGCCAAAGATGGAGTTGGCAACGCCATCGAGCACCTGGACAGCAAGCAGTGCAGGCACGGCATGGAAGACCGTGTAGAGAGCCGCACGGATGGGGAGCACACCAAAGCCGAAGAGCAGAAGCTGCTTGCGGCCATGTTGATTGGCGAAGCGCCCGAAGTAAGCAGCCGTACACAGCATCGCGACCTGGGTGATTGCGATGCAAGCGCCCATGAACGGAGCAGCTGCCTTCGCCGAACCGTGCGCCAGAAGTTCGCCAAGCTGAGGAAGCATGGCTGCGTTCGCGAAGTGAAACAGAAAGGCACAGCCAAGAAAGGCGAGAAGGACGTGGTCCTTCGCCAGCTTCAGCCGCACTTCTTTGCTGCTGCCGCCTTCCTTCTCGCCTTCGCTCCCGCCACGAGCCAAATCGAAGTTGATGTCGTCTTTCTTGATCGCTAACGTAGAAAGGATGGTTGGAAGGACCAGGATCGCTACGGCGAAGAAGATGGCTCGATTTCCAAGGAAGTGCGATGTCGCCGCAATGACGGCGGCGGCGAAGAGATTGCCGCCTGCATTGAATCCCTGGTTGCGACCAAACTGGCAATCGAAAAGCTCCGACCCGACCAGTCCCATTGTGATCGCGGCCACCGTGGGCCCAAGGAATGGGCCTGCAAGGCCGATGAGCCCTTGCGCCGTATAGACAACGCTTGCACGCCCAGATAGGGCAAACAAGATCGCTCCAAGCGCGAGAACGAGGCTGCCAAGAATCAGGATGGTTCGCTTCCATTTCGCTCGATCGACAATCCAGCCTGCCGGTGTTTGCAACAATACCGTTACGATTCCACCGAAGGTCAACGCTTTGCCTACAGCTCCCGCCTGCCAGCCGATGCTGGCGAGATAGGCAGCCACGAATGGACCAAGCCCAGCTTGCACGTCGGCAAGGAAGAAGTTGGTCCATTCGAGCGCTCGTACGCTGGGGCGCCTCGCGTTATCGGCTTTCGCGACGATCATTCCCGCAGCAGAGGTCCTCATTGCTACGCTCGTAGCCGCTTCTGAGCTGTGGGAGCCGGGAGATCTAAGCCGTCCAACTCGTCCACATGCGCCAGCGCCTCTGCACCCCGTGCGTACTCGAGCGCCGCACGGAAGGAGCCACGCTTCAAGGCTGCCTTCGCGTCTTCGGTCAACCGCTTTCTAAGCTCGACAACAGCATCAGGAGCTTCGTGATGGGCTGCGTGATCTTCCGCGCGGTGCAGGAGGTGCTCAAACTCGGCTGCAATCGTCGCTTTCAGTTCCTTACTGACTTGTTCCGTCGAGCTGCTGTTCAGCGTTGCGAAGCAGAGATGCTCTGCGGCACGAAGCAGGTCTGCTGAATCTTTGTACCGCTCAGCGCGAAGGGCGATGTCCGCAGAATGCATAAGGAAGCGAAGAGCCTCACTTTCGGCTTGCGCAAGGTTCGCGATGGCCTGGACGCGACCGAGATGTTCGAAGGTTCGTCGTGCATCTTTGAGTGGATCGTGGTGGCCAGGAGTTTTCTTGGCTGCTTTCTTCGCAGCCTTTTTCGGCGGGATGGGCATCGATGTTTCCTTTGCGCTATTAGGCTGCCGAGCTCCGTTAGAGCTCGGCAGGTTTAAAGAAGAGATAGGTGCCGACTATGAGCTAGATACCCCGCGGGACTGATGGTGGAACCGGAGGCGTAGCTGGTGCCGGAGCTGAACCTGCGGTGGGTGGGGGTGCGGCTCCGTCCGGCGCAGCAGGTCTCGGAGGAGGCACGGCTCCAGGTCCAGGCACCGCAGGGCCGCCTGCCGCTACAGGTGGAGGTGGAGGAGCGGACACGCCAGATGGTGGCGGAGGGCCGGGACGAGCATCACGCGGACCAGGCGCAGCTGGAGGCAGAAGGGCACGCCGAGCTTCTCGCGGACCGGGCGGCGGTGGAGGTAGAGGCGGCGGCCCTGCCGGGCGTGCGCCTGCAGCTGATCCATTAGGGCCAGGGTTCACAGGAAACCCGGGAATGGGCGCAGCATCGGCATAGGAAACACCTCCGATGGTGACTGTCCGCGCTTGAATGGTCTTGTTGCCCGCATATGAGAATTCATCACCTTCTACCCGGACGGGGGCTCCTTTGCTCAAGGTCGTCGGAAGTCGCTGAGCCAGACCAGGTGAAAACGTCACATAGATTCCGTTGCGCAGGAGGAAGCCTTGAGGACGATCGCCAGGCCCCGCCATGAAACGGGAGACATGGCCTGTGATGGTTGACGCTGCTGCAGCCGTAGCTGGAACTGGGCTGGGGGAGCTTGCGCGCCGACAGAAGCCGCCGCGAGAAGGAGTGGAATAGAGAAGATCCGATAATCCATTGGTGCCGCACCTCTGCATCCATCAAGGCAACTGCGCTGCCAAACCGTACTTCTGCTGAAACCGGCGATTTCGGAATGATTTACTCCTGCGCAGGGTCTCTCTTGCCTTATGACGGGCTCGTTCTTGTACGCATTCCGTCCAGCTAGGTGTGCTCATTCCGTACAACAGCTCAGTCGCCCTTTGATCGAAGCGTGTGAACACAGCGAAAATGACATGGGAGCTTTGGAACCGTTCTTGCAGTGCACATAGTCGATGAGTCAAGGGCGTCACAACCATGAAAGCGTTCTGGCCTGGCACGCGCCGAGCTTGCGCGGGCGTGTCGCGCTGCTCGCGGGAACCGTCGTTGTTCTTCTTGCTTCGACGCTCTTGATCCTTGTCTGGGTTCTGCGGACAACACAAGCGAATGCTGTCGCACGATCTCAAAAGCATCTCTCGGCGGTAGCCAGAACCCTGGCAGAGGCTTACGAGAACCGTCCAGATCCAAGTGTCTCGGTAAAGGCTATCGAGGCCTTTACAATCCGGCCGCAGCCTCCTGCGGCTGCCCCGCCACGTGAGGCGCCCCCGCTACCTGGACCGCCTCCCCCACCACCCCGTCCGCGGTCGCCTCAAGAGAAGGGCCTAGAGCAGATCACCGCGAAGGTTCTCGCTGATGACACAGGTATTGAGGGAGGCTTCTATCGCGCGGCTGACAACCAGTTGATCGGGTACGCTTTCCCGACCCATGAAGGCCCCGGTGACCCCGCCGCTCTTCCCGCACGTGAGACGCCGGAAATCCTCAACATCACAGCGGCCGCGTACACATCGAGAAGCTTGCAACAAGATCAGTTCCACGGTCCCCATGATGTAGTTCTGTTCGTTGCCGTTCCAATTTGCGAGTCCAAGGCTTGCACAGGCGGTCCATCGGGAGCAGCTTGGCTAATGCGACGCATCCCCGGCGCGGAGTCAGACCGCCGCAGGGAACTGTTATGGAGCGCCTTTGGCTTTGGTCTCACCGCCTGCGTCACCGTGCTCTTCGCTTTCTTCGTTCTCCGGCAGGTCGGTGCAGGGACGGACGCTGTGCTGAACCGCCTCACCTCGATGGAGTCCGATCTCGACGAACAGCCACACCCTGCGAACGTTCGACTGGCAGAGTTTCATCGCGTGCTTGACGGTCTGGATCGGCTCACGGCGGCGTTGCGGGGCCAGATGGCTCGTGAACGTGAATTGCAAGTGCGGGTACGGCAGAGCGAACGTTTGGCTGCTATCGGCCAACTTGCCGCTGGGGTTGCGCACGAGTTACGAAATCCGCTCGCGACGATTCGCTTGCGGGCACAGATGGCGCAACGCAAGACCCAGGAAGAACTTACTTGTCAAGGGACGGCTGTGATCCTGGCAGAAGTGGACCGTCTCGATGCGATCATCGAGAGGCTACTCGACTTTTCACGGCCGATTCACCTCAATCTCATCGATACCGACCTTGCGGTGCTGTGTACGGAGGCCGTGCTGCGATGGCGGGCTCGTTTCCCCAATGTCGATATTCGCTACATCGGGGAGGATCGTATTCCAGCCATCATGGACTCTTCGCGTCTCAACCAGGTGCTCGATAATCTCCTCGAGAACGCGGTGCACCAGCATGAAGATCGGCATACTGCGGAACCTTGGATTTACGTACGTTGCCGTGAACACAATGGAACAGCGCTCATCCTCGTAGAGGACAATGCCGGCGGCTTCTCTGCCATAGGCTTGCAGAGCGCTACCGAACCCTTTTTCACCACGCGCGCCCAAGGCACCGGTCTAGGCCTCGCCATCACGCGGGAGATCATCCACGCACTCGACGGGTCTCTTACGATTGCAAACAAGGCGGAAGGAGCCTCTATCCAAATCCAATTGCCAACACGACTGCGCTGAGCCATGGCTACCGTACTCATCATCGACGACGACCAGAACCTTCGCGAGACACTCTCCGACCTAGTGGCCGGTGAAGACCACACAGTGCTGCAAGCCTCGAACGGTCACGAGGCCATACAGATTCTGAGTGAAGAGGCTCCTGACGTTGCACTCTGCGACTGGCGTATGTCACCGCTTGGCGGCCTGGACGTGCTCCGGGCCATGCAGCAGCATGATGCCGAGCAACGAATTCCAGTGATTGTGCTTACGGCCTACGGCGACGCCGAAAGCACTGTTCAGGCGATGCAAGCTGGAGCCTACGACTTTCTTGTGAAGCCCATCGATGTCGATGTAGTGCTCGCAAGTCTCAATCGTGCTTTAGAGCATGTTGTTCTGCAGCGAAGTCTTGAACGTTTGCAGCGAGAACGGTTTCGCGACGGTCGGCTCTCCATTGCTCCGTCCACAGTTGCAAATGGCAGCGAACAGCTTGTTGGCAAATCGCCGGCTTGGATCGAAGCATTCAAGCGCGTTGGTCAGGTGGCTCAGACCGACCTCACGATTCTTTTGGAAGGGGAGACTGGAACCGGGAAAGAGGTAGTCGCGAAAGTCATCCATCGCAACAGTCCACGGGTGAAAGGGCCGTTCGTCGCAGTGAACTGCGCAGCGATCCCCGAGGAGCTTGTGGAATCTGAGTTGTTCGGCCACGAGCGCGGAGCTTTCACGGGCGCTACGTCGCAACGGATGGGTAGCTTTGAGCAGGCGGAGAGCGGCACGCTTTTCCTCGACGAGATCGGGGAAATGCCGCTGGCTGTACAGCCGAAGTTGCTCCGTGTCCTCCAGGAGAGGACATATCAACGTGTCGGCGGGACCAGGGCGGCGAAGGCCAATGTGCGCGTGATCGCAGCGACCAATCGGAGCTTGACCCAGGAAGTCGAGCACGGCAGGTTCCGTTCCGACCTGTTCTACCGCCTCAATGCGTACCACATCGAGCTTCCGCCGTTGCGAGCTCGGAAAGCTGATATCGGCCTACTCGCCGAATACTTCCTCGAACGGTTCGCGTCCCTGAACAGGATGCCAACCTCCGCGCTCGATTCATCTGCATTGCTAGCCCTGGAGGGGTACTCTTTTCCGGGTAATGTACGCGAGCTAGAGCAACTGATGAATAAAGCAGCGGTGGAAGCAGCCGGCAGACCGATCACCGAGGCGAGGCTGCAGAATTACTTGCGCCCCCCAGTACGACAGGGCGAGGCAGATCTCAAGTCCTGGGAAGAACTGCCGTTCCACGAGGCGACCGCAAGGTGGGAGCGTTACCTGATCGAACGCGCCCTCATGCTCTCCGGAGGAAATAAGTCCGAGGCGGCACGCAGATTGAGCATCCAACGTCGGCTGCTCTACGAGAAGCTACAGCGTTTCGGGATTTAGAAGAGAACCCGGATCGCTCGGCAGCGAGAAAGGCCCATTTATGCTGGAGTCGTGTCCGGTAAAGCTGCTGGCAGGATCTTGGAAACAGGTTTGGGTTTTGTGTAGCTGTTCCCTGAGCACAGACCGACTGTGTCGCAATCTATAATTGCGACGCTTCCGGGAGGCTCTTGAAGAATGCTCGCTCGTCAGCTTGTAGGTCGCCATTCCGCCAGGGCACTCGTCGTGATCGCTGTGTTGCTGTCGCCTCGAACAGGAGCTCGGGCTCAGGTAACAGAGTCGGCAAATCCACCGGACATCACCCACATTCACGTGAGTCCTCGGGCTCAGCCGCAGGTGATCCCGGCAACACTATTCGGGAGCTTTCTGGAGCCGATCGGGCATTCAACCTATGGCGGTCTCTGGGCCGACGTTGTCGAGAACCCATCCTTGGAAGAGGGGCTCTGGTCCGCTGGCAACATCGCAGCCATGCTTCGCGAACGACCGGAGCTTCGCCGAGCTTCTGAGCTTGGCCTTCCGCTGCCGTGGGAGCCGCTCGATCAGCGGCAGGGCAATCGCTATCTTCCAGTCCGTGGCGACGCGGCAAACTCCAATCAGTCGCTGCTGGTGATGGCATTACCGGGCAAGACGGTCGGCATCCGTCAGCGTGTCTATCTCTCTCCGCAGCGCCAGAACACCTACAACGCATCGCTCTGGGTCAAGCACGTTCGCGGCAACGGCAACGTCTCTGTATCGCTGCGGCGGCACAACCAGCCAGACAAGATTCTGGCTTCGGCACAGGTGGTGGCGGATAAGCCGGAGTGGACCAAGTATGAAGTTCGCCTCAGTCTGAAGCCCAATGAGGTGGCGAGGCTGGAGCCAGTAGATCTGGTGCTTGCACTGGACGATGACGCTCGTGCGCAGTTCGACTCCGTGTCCCTGTTCCCGGCCGATGCGATCGACGGTATGGATCCTGATGAAATCCAAATGGCGCGCGACCTGCACTCTCCAATCGTGCGTTTCGGCGGCAATTTCACATCGGCCTATGACTGGCATGACGGAGTTGGCCCCACGGACAAGCGTGTGTCCGTGATCAATCCATCCTGGGGGATTCCGGAATACAACACCTTCGGCACCGACGAATTTCTGCGTTTCTGTGAACTGATTCACGCTAGCCCGCAGATAGCACTGAACCTTGGCACGGGCACGCCCGAGTCGGATGCCGAATGGGTGCGCTATGTGAATGCGCACTGGGGCGACCACCATGGCGGGCTACTTTGGGAACTGGGCAATGAGCTGTGGGGGGACTTCCAGATCGCCTACCCGGGACCGGAACGCATCGCCGCCGTGACGCTCGCGACCAGTCAGGCTGTGCGTGCTGCCGATCCCAGAGCCAGGCTGATCGCAACAGGCGGCGATGAAGATTCCTTCCACGACTGGAATGCTCGGCAGCTTACGAATGCGCCGGGGACGTTCAACTACCTGTCGACGCACTTCGTGGTCACAGATTCAACGCAGTTGCGTGGTGACGCGGATTTCAGAAGCATGGCGGCGCTTGCGCTTCCGTGGGGACTTGCTCCCCGCATGCACCAGATCCAGCAGCAGGCCGCCGCGGCCGGGCACAAAGACGTTCGCGTGGCATTCACCGAGTGGCTCATGATCTCGGAGCAGCGCAGTAGTCCCAACTTCACCAACATGGGCGGCGCGCTGTTTGCGGGAGGCTTCCTGAACATGCTGATGCGCAATGCGGGCGTGCTCTCCATCTCTGACATGACGGGCATCATGGAGTTCGGCGGCATCTGGAAGAAGCGCGGCCAGGTGTACGGTGCACCCGCGTACTACGTGTTGCGCGAGTACGCGCAGGCGCAGCCGCATACGCTGCTCGACGTTGTGAGCGACGGCGGCACGTACACGATTAGCCACGGCATCACGCGCCTGCCGGAGATCGCGGACGTGCCTTACCTGGACTGCGTTGCGAGCGAACCCGAGAACGCAAGCGAAGTGCTGCTCACATGCGTGAATCGCCACCTGACCCGCGCTATGGAGGCTGAAATTGATCTCGGCAGTTTGCCGGTGAAGGGCACTGCGCACATTCGTACGATCCACGGCAGCAGCATCCTGGACGAGAATGATGAGGAGAACCCGCAGCGGATTGCCCCCGTTGCTGACCAGCGGCCAGCGTCAAGGAAGTTGCACTACACCTTTCCGAATGCCAGCGTCACTGTGATGCACCTGCCGCTTCAGCGCTGACGTTCCGCACCCGTGCGGTCTTCTTCCCCGAAAAAGGAATCAGGGCGCTGGAACCGGTGCGCTCTTGTCTTGCTGCTTCCTGACAAGGTCTGTTGCCACACGCAGCTCTCTTTCCGATTCCTGCTGGCGGCCAAGGCGCCGCAAGGTAAGGCCCAGGTAATAGTGTGCGGGCTGGTAGTCCGGCGAAGCAGCGATGGCGCGCGAGAGCCAGCGCTCCGCATCCGTGTAGTTCTTGCGCCGGTATGCCAGGAAGCCAAGACCGGTGAGCGCACCGCCATGTGACGGAACGCGCTCTACGACCTGCTGGAAGTCGGAAGCCGCCTCGGCGTCGCGATTTGCCTCCATGGCCATTTGGCCCAGTTGAAACCGCGACTCGGCCTGCTCGGGCTGGAGCTGGAGAGAAGTCTCGAACTCTTTCGCGGCGGCATCGGTGCGCTGCTGCATCTGGAAAACGCGGCCCAGGCCGTAGTGGGCAGTGGCGTCGTTGGGCCGCAATCGTAAGTAAGCCCGGAATTGCTGCTCTGCGGCGGGGAAGTCCTGCAGGTCCATCGCGACACGACCGAGCGCATACATGGCTTTAGGGTCTTCCGGGCCGGTGGCAAGCGCCGCCTTGAGAGTCTCTCGCGCAGACTTCAACCGGCCCATCTGCTGCTGCTGAATACCAAGATCCGTCAGAAGCACGACATCACCGGGGACCTCCGCACTGGCGTGTTCAAGCGTTCTCACGCAAGAGTCGGCGTCGCCCGAAGCTTTGTAGTGAAGCGCCAGGGCGAGCGCTGCCTTTTCTTCTCCACTGCGCGCCTCAGCATCTCGCGGGCTGACCTGCAGGACGGCTTCGAAGCGCTCCATGGCCTCCGGAAAACGACGACGCTGGAACAGCAGATCGCCCAAGGCATTGTTGGCGGGCACCGATTGCGGATCGGCGGCGAGAGCCTTCCGCAACAGATCCTCGGCCTCTACCGTTTGCCCGGAGTCGCGCTCTACCTTTGCCTCGCGCACCAAAGCATCGATCTCCTTGGCTGTCCGTTGGTGCGACAGGTCCTGCGCGGCAGCAGTGAGAAAGCAGCAAGAGCCGATCACAAGGAGACGAACGCGGGACAACACGGCATGTCGACTTGTCACATATCTCATCCGCACAGTTAGACCCACTGGAGCCGTGAAATGCAATCGGCGGGAGCACGGTTGCGTGCTCCCGCCGACCTTGCTGCTCTCTCGTCAGAATTGAATACGGCCGGTGATCTGCATCTGACGAGGTCCGTTGATGGTTCCGGTTGGAACGCCGAAGGTCGTATCGTTCGGTTCGGTGTCTGGGGTTGAGAAGGTGTGACGGTTGAAGGCGTTGAGCAACTCGACCTTCAGGGTGAACACAACGCCTTCAGCGATGGGCGTCTTCTTCAGGAAGCTGAAATCCTCGTTGTAGTAGCGGTAGTTCCGGATTTCACCCGTCACACGTGGAACGTTGCCGAAGAGAAAACCTCCGTTGTCACAGTTGGGCGTGACCACGGTTCCAGGTGCAACGCACGCAACCTGCGCTCGCGCGATGCGGATCTGAGGATTGTTCTGATCGAGAAACGCCGGCGCGTTTTGGAACTGTGACTGGGCGGCGTTGCCGGTGTTGGTCGGACCGTTGAACTCGCTGTCTGTGTTCGGGTCCGAGTAGAAGTTGTTAGGATTGCCCGCCTTCAAGCGACGGAACGGGTCAATGTGTCCGCGCCGTGCGGGGCTGGCAAGCTGCGAACCCGGGACGCGCGTGAACTCAATGAAGTTCTGGAAACCAGGAATACCGGTGGCGCCGCCAAAGGAGGTCGGCTGTCCCGACTGGTACCGCTGGACTCCACCGATCTCAAACCCACTGACTGCCGCGCGAAGTAGGGGATTGTGGAAGTTGCCGAACGCCTTGCCTTTTCCAAACGGCAGCTCGTAGATGTAGCTGACCACGAAGGTGTTCGGGATGTCCTGAATGGACAGTGATTTCGTGCTCTTTGGATTAGAGGGATCCTGCTCCTGATTGACGCCGGCATTGATGCCCGGCAAGGACGAATCCGCGTTGGTAATGTGCTTGGACCAGGTGTACGACGCCTGCAGATTCAAACCTTGCGAGAAGCGCCGCTCCAGGGATGCGATGAGCGCGTCGTAGGACGAGTGACCCACGTTCTGCAGACAGCAGTCCGTCGCGATGTAGTCATACTGCGGGAATGGCCGAAGTGCCTGGAAATAGTTGGCGTTGTTGTTGAATCCCGCGTAGGGCTTGGCGGTGCCGAGAGCCGGAGCCTCGTAGCCGAAGGTACGGGTGAGTTCGTCGCCCCGGATGAAAGTGGACGGCGAGGTATTGTTGACGTTCTCGATGCCGGAACGGAGATGCGCTCCCTCGTTCCCGATGTAGCCGAGGGTGAAGATCAGGTCTTTGGCCAGCTCCTGCTGAACCTGCAGATTCCACTGCTCGATCATCGGAGGGCGCCCGTAGGACGGTTTGATGTAATTGCTGAAGTTACGCGGTGCGCTCGAATCACGGCTGTCATAGAAGCCGGGATCGAGGTTCGGGGCAAACGAAACGTTTCCGAGACCTGAGCTCAAGTTGAAGCTTGGATCGAAGCCGTTCGAGTTGAGGTTCACCGGGCTGTTGTATCCCGTTGTCGTCGCGCCACCAAAGTCGCTGTATTGCAGCGGACCGTAGAGGACGGCGAAACCACCACGCAGAACGAACTTGTTGTTCAGTGAGGCCGGTGAGTAAGCGAAGCCGATGCGTGGAGCGATGTCCTTGGTCCACGTGTCCGCCCAGCGCTTGTTGCAGTTCGTGCAGGTGGTCGCGAATACCAGCGCGCCCGGCGTTCCGGTGTAGGGATCAATGGCCGTTGGGCTGAAGTTTGACGTGTTGTTCTGCGCTTCGCGACGGGGTTGGTCGATGTCGTACCGGACACCGAGATTCAGCACCAGGCTGCTGTTGACCTTGAAGTCATCCTGGAAGAAGCCTGCCCAGTAATTGCTGATCCAGCGCGGCTGATGATTCGGAATCGTGATTCCCGCCGAGTCGTACAGACCAAGTAGGAAGCTCGCCTGACCCAGGCCGGTGCCGTCCTGGTAGGGACTGGTTCGCGCTGCCTTGGTCTGGTTGCCGTTGAAGTTGAAGTACCCGTTAGTAACGTCATTGGCGATGGACGAATACTGCTGGTACCGGTAATCCACGCCGAACTTGAAGCTGTTGCGGCCCTTCTGCCAGCTCAGGGAGTCGTTGACCCGGATGCCGTTGTCGACGTTGTCGTCGTTCTGATTGCGGCTAAGGCTTACGTAGCCGGTGATGTTGACCAGAGGGAACCCGGTGACCAGCCCCGGAATGCCAAGCTGGCTGGAGTAGTTCGTCCCACCCTGCAGGTAGATGGAGCCGTTGATCGAATTGGAACGGTTGTACCCCAGATTCAGGTGGTTCAGCACGTTGGGTGTGAAGATGTGATCCCAACCACCGCGTCCGAAGTGCGTGATGAAATCCTGCGTCTGCACGTTTGGCGTCACAGGAGCGGGCAATTGGAAATTCTGCGGACTGAAGCGCGTATTCTCGCGCGTGTTGTACGAGCCGTAGATCTTGTCCTTGGCGCCGATGTTCTCGTCAACCCGGACGCTATAGGTAGTGTTGGTCAGTGGCGAAGAGGTGGTAAGCGTGTAGTTGTTGGACACGCCACTCGCATTCGGAACGGGATAGTAGCTAAGCAGCTTCAGCGCTTGCGGGCTGATGCGGCCCTGCGGAATCGTGTTGTTGGCGAAAGCCGTGCGGCACTGAATTCCGTTGACCGTGCGGGTCGTGTTGGGATCGAAGATCTGACCGTTGTACAGCGGGGTTCCATCGCAGGGATTCAGGATTGGCTTCCCGTTGTTGTCCAGCTTCTGTGAACCCAACAGGTCGCTGAAGTTTCCTCCCCGTTCCGCAACCGTGGGCACGGTGCTCGTAATCGGCCCGCCTAATGTATGCCGGTACTGCTCCCAGTTGAAGAAAAAGAACGTCTTATCCCGGCCGTTGTACAGGTGGGGAATGGAGACAGGTCCGCCGAAGTTCCCGCCGTAATCGTTCTGCTTATCGTTGGGACGGTTGTAGGCAGACTCGGATCCCTGTGTGGGATTGGCGGTGTAGAAGGCTTTATATCCGTTGTTGAACCAGTTGTTGGCGTTCAGATCTTCGTTGCGGAAGATATCGAAAATTGTGCCATGGAAGGCGTTACTGCCACTCTTGGTCACGAAGTTCTCGATGCCGCCGGTGGTTCGTCCAAACTCAGCTTCCGGAGTGGAAGTAGTCACCTTGAACTCCGAGATGGCTTCGACCGAAGGCGCCTCTTCGTCAAACGAGGAGCCGTTCTCTGAACGTGTCTGGGACGCACCGTCCAGCAGGACTTCGTTGCCGAAGTTCTGGCCGCCGCCGAGTTGCGAGATGAAGATGCCATTGTTGCTGTTGCCGGAACCCGGTCCGACTGTGCCAGGGATGAGGAACACAAAAGATTCTGGGGCGCGCATTGCGCCAACGCCACCCAAAGCGAGAGGCAATTCGACGATCTGTCGCGTGTTCACCGTGCCGCCAACATCCGACGACTCTGCTTCCACCGAGGGGGCGTTAGCAGTGATCGTGACCGACTCATTCGCTCCACCGGCTGCCAGGCTGATGTCCAGGCTGGTCACGGTGCCGACGCGTACCTCGACGCCTGTGCTGACTGTGGATTTGAAACCAGGCGCGGTTGTGGTGATGGTGTAGCGGCCGAGCTGGATGGAAGGGAAGCGGTAGTTCCCGGACGAGGTCGATTTGGCTGTATAGGTTGCGCCGGTCTGATCACCTTTGGCGGTGACCACAGCGTCCGCTACTGCAGCGCCACTGGCGTCCAGCACGTTGCCGGCGATCTGCCCCTGATTCGTCTGCGCACCGGCATACACCGCCGCAAAGATCAGCAGCAGTGCTCCTACAAGTACACGAGATATTTTGATTGCGAACCTCAATGTTGCCTCCAAAAGCACACGCGCATTCAAGATCGCGCTTCGTCGTACCTTGACCGAATTTGCTGTTGTTCGCCGCCCCACCTGTCCCGGTGTAAGCGGTTACATTTTCAGGATCGGGCGCAAGACTAATAGGCCATTTGAAGGCATGTCAACTCCATCGATTGGAGGAGCCGAAAGCGAACTTGCAACGCGGCGGATGCTCGCCTGTCGAAACGATTCAATCCCGCTACTCCGCGGATTTTTCTCCGTACAGCTTTGAGCTGAGTTCAAACTCACGCTGTGCTTCGGCCGTTCTTCCGGAAGCCCGATACAGCCGGCCTAGCTGGAAATGCAGCCGCGAATTGCCGGAATCCAGCCTGACCGCTGTTTCCATGGCCGAGCGAGCAGCGTCTGTCTGACCCGCGCCGCTGTAGGCACGAGACAGCTCCGCGAATGCGGCGCTGCTCTTCGGATTCAGATCGGCCGCGCGCTTCAACAGAGGCAGTGCCGTGCTGAATTCGTTGCGATGATCCAGGAGCTTGCCGTAATCCACAAACGGTTGCTCGCTCGGATGCGGCTCGGCATCGGCGAGCGTGACCGCCTTCGCGTAGGCGGAGAGGGCGGCGTCGGACTGGTTCTCCGCTTCCAGGCAGATGCCGAGGTTATCCTCTGCCTTCGCGCTTGGCTGGATGGCAAGACTTTTCCTCAGAGCCGTTACCGCATCCGGATAGCGACCATCGTGCATGTGCACGCGCCCGAGGTCGTACCAGGCTTCCGCGTTCCCTGGACTGAAGGCCACCGCCTTCTGAAGCCAATGAGCAGCTTCCTTGTAGCTATCCAGCAGTACGTAATCCCTCGCAACTATCCGAAGCTGCTCTCCGTTTGGGGGTTGCAGCGCCGCTGCCCTGGTGTAAATCTCGAGCGACTCCTTCGGCTGGTTTCGCTCTTCCAGCAGGAGTCCCAACAGGTACAGACTTTCCGCTGTTTGCGGAGCCGCATTTACTGCTGCGCGCAGCGCAGCCTCGGCGCGATCTGGCTGGTTCGCATGAAGCAGGCTTTTCGCTTCCATCAGCAGCGCACCGCTTGCTTCTTCGGGCTGATCGGCCTTCCTTGCGGCGATCACGGCAAAGCAGTTGGCAGCGGCCTGGAACTCCTTCGCGGCATAGGTTTTTCGGCAGCCTGCGTCGTCGGCCACGGTGGACGCAGGTGTCAACTGCGCACTCAGCAAAGCCGTCTGGAACAGCACCAGCGCGATCGAGCAACCAACGCGGAAAGATGCTGCGCTCATGGCTCTTCGTCAGACCTCGAAGCATTCGCCGCAGTCGATCCGCGACAGACCAGCTTCGGCGTAAAGATGTGCTCCTGTCCCACAACGTTCACGTCGGCGCCCAGCGTGTAAGACAACAGACTGCGAAAGGCCGCTCCTGCCAGGTCTTCCCGCGGCACATTCACCGTGGTCAGGCCCGGGCGAGTGTAAGCGCTCAATAAAATGTCGTCACTGCCGACGACTGAAATGTCCTCTGGAACGCGAAGGCCGCTCTCAAAGAGCATCTCCATCGCGCCGATCGCGGTCAGGTCGTTGGAACAGACGACCGCTGTCAGGTCGGTGTTGGTCTGAAGAAGCTGCTGCATCGCTTTATAACCACCGTCGACGCGGTGATCACCTTGCGTCATCCGGCGCGGCATCAGCCGTATGCGGAACTGCTTACAGGCCGCCTGGAACGCTGTATGCCGCTCCCGCGCTGACGGTAGGTTCAGCGGTCCGCTTATAAAGCCGATGCGTGTATGCCCCAGTTCGGCCAGGTGCTGGACTGCCTGCAACATGCCAGCGGAATGATCGATGCGTACGCTGCTGACACCCGGGCTTGCCGGGTGGGCGTCCAGCAGGACCAGAGGGATCTTGCGCTTCTGGAACACGTCCAGCAGAGCGTCATCCATCTCCGAGGTCATGATCGCCACGCCATCGACCTTACGTTGCAGCATCCGCTTCACGCATATGTCCAGCCGTTTGGGGTCGTATCCCGTGTTCGCGATCAACACCTCTTTGTGGTGTGCCACCGCGGCGTCTTCGAAGGCTTTGACCAGCTCCGGAAAGAATGGGTTGGTGATGTCCGAAATGATCAGCCCGTAGAGGCTGGAGCGGCCCGACCCGAGAGCGCGCGCATTGATGTCAGGATGAAAACCAAGTTCCGCGATCGCCTTCCGAACGCGTTCGGCGGTCCCGGCCTGCACGCTGCTGGATCCGTTGATCGTGCGAGAGACCGTCGCCGTGGACACACGCGCTTTCCGTGCAACGGCGGTGATGTTCATGCGGCAGGGCTCCGGGTGTGACGCAACGACGATTGTTGGCATGATAGCGCGCGGCTTGCCCTCCCTGGTGCACTTCAGCGGCACGCATTGCCAACCTGCAAACCTCGGCGCTATGGTGAGTCCGTGTATCCTGGCACGCGAAAACCTGCCTGCCGCGCCGCCGCGGCTGCGCTCCTCTTTCTGCTTCTCTGCGTTTCCTTTCGGCAGGCACGAGCGCAGGACCCGGCGGTGCGCGCCGCCGTGGAGCGCGGTACCGCGGCACTGCGCAGCGGCAACCTGGACGCGGCCGAAAAGGCATTTCGGCAAGCCGTAGAGCTGGCGCCGAAGCTCGCTGAAGTTCATCTGGACCTGGCGCTCTTGCTGGCTCGCGAAGGCAAAGTTTCTGAAGCGATACCCAGACTTCGCGAAGCCATCGCACTCAACCCGCAGCTCCCCTCCGCCCACCTCTTCCTCGGCATTTTTCTTCAGCAGGTAAACCAGCCCGACCAGGCCCGCACGGAACTTCAAGCCGAGCTCGCGCTCGACCCTAATAACGTGGAAGCTCTTAGATGGCTGGGGACAGTGGATCTTTCGCAGGAACATCCGGAGCTCGCCGCCGCATCGTTCGATCGCGCTGTCGCGCTTGCTCCCAATGACCTGGGCCTGCTTGAGCTCCGCGGCCGCGCACACAACCAGGTCGCTCGCGAGAGTTACACGCGGATGTCCAAGATTGATCCGAACAATTGGCACGTGCACCGCGTGCAAGCCCAGCTCTATGCAGAAGTCGGTGAGCACACTCAGGCAATTACCGAGTACCAGGCGGCGCTGAAGCAACAGCCGAAGAACCCGGATCTGTTGGAAGCTCTAGGCGACGAGTACCGTGCGACCAGCCGGCTGGATTCCGCAGCGGATGCGTACCGGCAGGAACTCGAGATCGTCCCCGCAAATCCAGTGGCCATGTACAACGTGGGCAGCATCGCCATCGAACGCGGAGACGCCGCTACTGGCGTTCCGCTCCTCGAAGCCATGATCAAGACCTTCCCTGATTCGCCGGTCGCGGAGTACTTTCTCGGCCGAGGACTTGCAGCGAGCGGGCGCTACGAGGAGGCCGTCGACTGGCTGAAGCGCAGCGCCGCTGCGGACAAAGATGGCGAGATAGGAAAGCGCTCCTGGTACGAACTGGCGCGCGTTTACACCAGACTGCATCGCACCGGCGATGCTGAGACAGCGCAGCGCGAATACAGCCGTCTCCGCGACCAGCAAGAAAAAAAGAGTGCGCAAGAGACGCAGGAGTGGAGAAAACTCGCGCATCCCGACAGCAAATAACGGCGTGCTGCCGGCTCACTCGTGTTCTGGTGATTGGAGCGCATGGTGCTTTGAATAAGGAGATTACCCGTGCAGAAAAGACGGAAAGAACACAGCGGAGCTGCACCACGGGCAAGCTCGACTCGTGGCAATCGTGCTTTGCACCGCCTGTTCGTCTGCATGCTCGCGTTCGGAGCGGGGTTGCTGGTGCAATCAACACCAGCGCAGGTGAGTGGGCCACCTTCGGCCGCGCACTCCGTGGATCCATTTACGGCCGCGGACGCCGGCGGCAATGTTTTCGTTGGGCCTGCCGTGCCGTTCGGAATGGCGAAGCCTGGTCCTGATATGAACGCCGGTGCCAACGACGCGAATGCGGGATGGGCGTCGACCGGCACGATTCGTGGGTTCAGCCAGACGCATGTCAGTGGGACCGGTGGCGGCGCGAAGTATGGCAACGTCTTGGTGCAGCCCACGACGGGAGCAGTGGACCCGCGCAGCTACGATTCGCCGCGTGCGGCCGAGCGCGCTGCGATCGGCCTCTACAGCGTGACTCTGCAAAGGTTCGGCATTCAGACCGAAATCACGGCGGCTCGGCGCACCTCGGTATACCGCTTTACCTATCCGGCCGCGCAGCAAGCCAACATCCTGTTCGATATGGGCCGTTGCCTGAGCGCCTATGCAAGCGCTGGCGAAGGGCAGACTGTGCTTGCCTCGGAAGTGAACATCGTTTCGCCGACAGAGGTCACCGGCTCGACCACCGTCACCGGCGGGTGGAACAAGCAGACCACGACATACACGGTCCATTTCGATGCGCGCACAGACACGCCTGCGAGAGCATTCGGAACATGGACGGACAGTCGTACACCGCAACCGGGCAGTCGGGCTGTGCATGCGCGCGGCGGAAGTGGCGGGTATTTGAGCTTCGCAACCACACGCGGACAAGAGGTGCGCATGAAGGTGGGCATCTCCTTCGTGAGCGTGGAGCAGGCGAGGAAGAACGCGGAAGAGGAAGTAAGGGCTTTCGATTTTACCGGCACACGCAATGCGCTGATTGCTGCGTGGGACAAGGCACTAGGCGCGGTGGATGTGCATGGAGAGACCGCCGATCAGCGATCCATGTTGTACACGGCGCTGTACCACACGATGCTGATGCCGGTAGACCGCACGGGTGAGAATCCGCTGTGGACGTCGAACGAACCGTACTACGACGACTACTACGCGATTTGGGACACCTTTCGCAGCTCCGGACCCCTGTTGACGTTGATTGCACCCGACCGAGAGCGCGACATGGTGCGCTCACTCGTGGACATCTACCGGCATGAAGGCTGGTTGCCGGATGCTCGCAGCGGCAACTTCACCGGACGGACGCAGGGCGGGAGCAATGCGGAGTTCCTGATCACGGACGCGTATCTGAAAGGACTGGGCGGGATCGACTGGGCGACAGCATACGCGGCGGAAGTGAAGGATGCGGAGAGCACGCCCCCAGACCAGATCCAGGAAGGGCGCGGTGGACTCGACGACTGGAAGACGCTGGGCTATGTCTCGATAGAAGGGGTGGACCGGCCCGGTTCCAAGCAGATGGAATATGCAGCGGACGATTTCGAGATCTCGCTGCTCGCAGATGGCTTAGGAAAGCGGGACGACGCCGCAAAGTACCGGGCGCGCTCGGCGAACTGGCGCAAGCTTTGGGATAACACTCTAAGCGACAGAGGCTTTCAGGGGTTCATTCGTCCGCGGCATCGCGACGGTCAATGGCTGGAGCCGTTCAAAACCACGGATTCGGGCAGTTGGGAAAGCAAGACCTTCTACGAGGGCAATTCCTGGACCTACTCGCTTTTCGTTCCGCAGGATGTCGCCGGTCTGATCGAACAGTGTGGCGGTCCCGAGCGCTTTGTCGCACGGCTGGATAGTTTCTTCGCGAACCCCGGTCTCTACGATGTTGGCAATGAGCCCGGCTTTCTGTCGCCCTACCTTTATGTGTATGCGGGCCGCCAGGACAAGACGGCCGAGCACATTCGCGACATCTTGGCGAAGAACTATCATCCCGGCAAGATGGGCATGGCTTTCAACGACGACTCGGGCGCCATGTCGTCCTGGTACGCGTTCGGCCAGATCGGGATCTTTCCAAACGCAGGGCAGGACATCTACCTGATCGGCAGCCCTGCGCTGCCCGAGGTCACACTGCATCTCACGGGCGGGAAAGATCTCGTGATTGTAGCGCCCGGCACCTCAGCGACCAACCGGTACGTCACAGCGGCGGAGTGGAATGGGCAGCGGCTCGACCGGGCATGGCTGCGACACAAAGAGATCGCGCAGGGCGGTCGGCTTGTGCTCACCATGGGACCGTCGCCTGTTCGCTGGGACACTGGCGGACCTCCGCCTTCGTACCCTGGAGTGTCAGCCAACCCACTGCATCGCTAATACATGGAGACGATCTGAAGCCCCATTTCTTCCGACAGATTATGAACGCGCGTTCGGTTATTCGTTGTCGGGTCGGTTCTGCACGGGAACGTAGGGGCCGCGGCGTAGGTCGTGGCTGTGGCGCACGATGTGTGGCGTGACGAGCAGCACGAGGGTGGTGTGCGAATCGTTGTCGGTTCTATCAGTCAGGTTGCGCAGACCGGGGATAGAGTTCAGGCCCGGAATGCCAGTGACCGCAGCGGCTTCGCTGTCCGCAACGTGGCTGGTCATGACGACGGTTTCGCCGTCACGCAGCGAAAGTGAGGATGCGATGTCGCGGCTGGCCAGGATGGGGATGCCGTTGATGGAGTTGCCGGACAGCGCGGAGATCTTTACCTCAAGCTTCAGGGCGACCTCTTCGCGATTCATCACACGCGGCGTCGCATTGACCGTCAGGCCGATGTCTTCGTACTGAAACTGCGGGATGGTCGGCACAGACGTGAGAGCGCTGGCTGCCGAACTGCCCAGGTACTGCGAAAGCAGGGACGACAACGAGCCGGTGGCGTTCGTGCCGGTCGCGATGTCGCTGAAGATCGCCGTCTGAATTGGATAGCGCGAACCCGCTTTGAAGATTGCAGTCTGCCGGTCGGCGACGCGTAACTGCAGGTCGTCCAGGGCGACCGCCTGCGAGGTCTGCAGGGCAAAGTTCAACGCGGGAAAAGAGGCGGTCGCCACGCCGATGGGCGTTACGCCGAAGCTATTCGTGCTCCCGGTGCCGGAGGTAAGGGCGCTGAGACCGCCGCCAAAGAGAAACAATGTGTTCTGCAGGATGCTGCCGTTCCCAAGGCCCGCGACAAAGACGAGATACGCCGCGATTTGGGCGCCCGTGGCACCTGCCGGCAGAGCGCCGTTCGCGATGAGTTGCTGAATTAGGGAAGCGTTGCTATTGAGCACGTTCTGAATCTCAGAACGGGCGGAGAACAGCGTAAAGGAGGTCGGCAGAGTCACGCCCAGATTGCGTACCTTGCTGCTGTCCACGCTGTACAGCTTCACGTCGACGGTGACTTCGCTGCTGCTGTCGATCAGGTCGGCGAGCACCGCGTCCATCGCGTGCAGCGTGTCTTCCGGAGCACGGATGACGAGAGCATTCAGCAGAGGCGAACTTTGCACCTGCTTCTGATCGGGAAGCTCGAAGACGGTCCGCAGCATCGTGCCGACTTCGTTGATCTGCTCGGCGCTATAGCCGGGCAGCGGGACCGTCTCTTCGAGCAGGTGCTCAAAGCGTTTGCGGTTCTGCTCCGTGTCCGCTGCAATCAGGATGCTGTGCTCGTCGAGCGGCGTGGGAAAGACGCCCGCCACCATGCCGAACACGTTCATGGCCGTGTTGTAATCGGCGTCGTCCAGGTCTACGCGGAACGAGCGGCTCTGCAGATCCGGGTCCAATGCAAGGCGCAAGCCGTAGATGGAACCAAGCTCTGCGGCGAAGGCGCGAGTATCTGTGGACTCGTGGAAGGTGTGGACCACTCGGTTTACCTGCGGAACAATGGCACCGGCGGGCACAAAGGCAAGTTGCTGCAGAGCCGGTCGCGCGACCAGCGGGCTTGGCAGGGCAGTCGTGTCGTGCTGCAGAACACGCGGGTTCGCAGGGTCGATGCCGCGGGCCTGCGCCAGCAGGCGGTCCGCAGCCGCGGGATTGCTGGAGCGCTCTTGCGCCGCGTGCTGCAGCAGGCCTGTCACACGGGCCTCCTGTGCAACGGAAAGCGCCTGGTAGAAGCTGGGCCGTGAAGGATCCTGCTGGATGGCGGTTGCGAAGTCGCGTGCCGCATCTTCGTAGCGGCGTTCGCGCATGTGCGCAAGCCCTCGATCGTAGGCACGATCGGCGAGTCGCCGCTCGTGCGCTGTGATGGGGTGAGCTGGGATTGCGGGTGGGGCCGAAGATGCTGCAGTGCCGCTGGCGCTCGCTGCGGCAGCGGAGGCCGAGTCTGTGGTCGCGCTACCCTGGCTCGCTGCAGCCTGCGGTGCGGGAGTCGCGGACGCGGCGGACTGCGCTCCCGCGTCGGCGGCCGAAGCCGCGGGTGCGGAAGGTGTGGGCTGGTCGGCCTGCGCACCAAGAGAACTTGTGCCAATCAGGGCAAGCGTCGCCGCCAGCGGCAGGATCATCGCGCAGCGACGGGAGCATACAGGCATCAACGGTTAGACGAGAGAGGGAACTAACGGGCGCTGCTGATGGACTGCACCTTGGCCAGGCGCTCCGAACGCGGCGGACGCTTCATGCCGCTGCGGATCTGGCTGGTGTCCAGGTCAAGCTCGGTCAATGTGCGGCTGAGGGTGTTGCGGTGCATGCCGAGCTCGGTCGCGCTCTTGCACTGATTGCCGCGATGATTGGTCAGGACGTGCAGCAGAAAGCGGCGCTTGAACTCGCGGACGCCCTCTTCGTACGAGATCCCGCTTGCATGCATCTGTCCCACCAGCATGTCTAGTTCACGCCTCACTGTGCCTCTCCCTCAACGGTGGTTTGTGTTGCGAAGCCGCGCTTTGCCGCAGCGCCGCCACGACGGACGCTGCCGGACAGCAGCCTTCTTCCAAAGTCCTGCGGCATCACGAAGGATACCCCATGCGCGGCGGTCTGCAAATAGGGCAAAAGGATCGAATTTCGCGCAAACGGCAGCGCGGAAAAAAACGGCGCGGCTGGGATGAGCGCGACCGCGAGCACCAGCACCGCCCTGGCGAAACCGAACGCGGCGCCGCCGAGCCGGTCGAAGAAACCCAGCCCCACTGCTTTTGCCGCCCCGCGCAGAACGCGGCCCATGAGCGCGGCCACCACATAAGTTCCGGTAAGAATCAGCAGAAATGCCACAATCTCTGCAAGTTGCGGCTGCCGGATCCATTGCTGAAGAATGTCGGCCAGCGCCGGAGCGTACCAGGCGGCCAGGACAATGCCCAGCAGCACGCCAAGTGCGGAGATGAGCGAACGGATGAGACCGCGCACGAACGCCATGGCGGTGCTCACGCCGACCAGCACAATCAGCGCCCAGTCCAGAGCGTTGAGCCCGCCGAACGTGGTTGGCGCGACAGGATCCACGGCGTGGTGAAGCTGTAGCATCGTCCGTCTAGACCTTCAGCGGTTGCCCCGTTAGCAGTTCAAATGCCTGCAGATATTTGGCTCGGGTTTGCGCGACCACCTCATCCGGCAGGGCGGGCGCGGGCGGCTGCTGGTTCCAGCGAATCGAGAGCAGGTAATCGCGCACGAACTGCTTGTCGAACGACGGCTGCGCCCCGCCGGGAGCGTAACCGCTGGCAAGCCAGTAGCGAGAGGAGTCCGGCGTGAGAACCTCGTCCGCAAGGACCAGGACGTCACCGTCGGCAGCCTGCCCGTGTGCAGCAAGGGTGCCGTGGAGGTCGGACCCGGGGACGAAGCCGAATTCGAACTTGGTATCGGCAAGGATGAGGCCCTTGCTTTCCGCGTGCTCGGAGGCTTTCGCGTAGATGCGGAGCGTCAGCTCACGTAAGTGCTCGGCCAGCGGTGCGCCGACGGCGGCGACCACGGCGTCGAAGCCGATGTTTTCATCGTGACCGGTGTGGTTCTTCGCAGCGGGTGTGAAGATCGGCTCGGGCAGGCGATCGCTTTCGCGCAGGCCGGCGGGAAGCTTGATGCCGCAGACCGCGCCGTCGCGCTGGTAATCCTTCCAGCCGGAGCCGGAAAGATAGCCGCGAGCAACGCATTCCACCGGCACCATGCGGGCGCGGCGAACCAGCATGCTGCGGCCCTGAAGCTGATCGCGATACGCGCGGAGTGCAGGCGGGTAGCTGTCGATGCTGGCCGTGATTAGATGGTTCGGCACAATCTCGCGCAGGTGATCGAACCAGAACAGCGAGATCTGTGTGAGCACCTTGCCCTTGTCAGGGATTGTGCTGGCGAGCACGTGGTCGAAGGCCGAGATGCGGTCGGACGCGACGAAGAACAGGCGGTCGTCGCCCGCGTCGTACAGGTCACGCACCTTGCCGGAAAGAACGTGCGGCAGACCGCCCAGCGCTGGAACTTCGTTCGCCATGCTGTTAGTGGAACACGGTCCGGCCTGTAGCTGAAGCCGGGCCGCACCCACTCGGTTACCAACGATGCGGCTTACGCGACGCGGCGTTCAGCCCGGTTCAGGTTCACGCTGACGATCTTGCTCACGCCTGGCTCTTGCATGGTCACGCCGTAGATCACGTCGGCCTCGCTCATGGTGCGCTTGTGGTGCGTGATGACGACAAACTGCGTGTTCTTGCTCATCTCGTGAATCAGGCGCGCAAAGCGGCCCACGTTGGCCTCGTCCAGCGGGGCGTCCACTTCGTCCAGCACGCAGAACGGGCTGGGCTGGAATTCGAAGATGCCGACGAGGAGCGAAAGTGCAGTGAGCGCCTTTTCGCCACCGGAGAGCAGGAGAACGTTCTGCAGCTTTTTGCCCGGCGGTGACGCGACCAGGTCGATGCCGCTTTCGGCGGAGTTTGCCTCGTCGGTCAGCTTCATGAACGCTTGACCGCCGCCGAAGAGCTTCACGAACGTGTCTGCGAAGTTCTTGTTGATGATCTCGAAGGCCTCGTCGAACTTGGCCTTGCTGATCTCGTCGATCTCCTTGATCGACGCCTGCGTGTTGCCGATGGAGTCGAGCAGGTCCTTGCGCTGGGTTTCGAGGAAACCGTGGCGCTGTTGCGCTTCGGCAAATTCTTCCAGCGCCATCATGTTGACCGGACCCATCGCTTCCAGCTTGCCTTTAAGGGTCCGGGTCTCCTGCTCCGCTGCGGCGAGTGTGGTTGCATCGTCGATGCGCTGCACGGCTTCGTCTGCACGCAGGGCAGCCGCCTCGAGGCTCAAGTCTTCGAGGGTCTGCGCTTCCAGGTGCTCGATGTCGCTGGTCAGCTTGGCGATCTTCTGCTGCAGGCCGCTGCGCTGTTCGCGCAGAGTCTCGACTTCGCCGCGCAGGGTGCGCAGGGCGGTGTTCTTTTCTGCAAGCGACGCTCGCAGAGCCGACGCCTCGGCCGTCAAGCGCTGCACGTCAGCGGCGGCCTGCTCGCGGGCGGCGGTCAGCTCGGTGTGCTGCGCCGCGAGTTGCACGTTCTCCTCTTCGCGACGCGCGCGCTCGGCCGTGTTCGCCGCGATCTGCGACTCAAGCTGCATCTGGCGCTGCTGCTGGGTGTTCTGCATGCGCTGGTTCTGCTCGAAGTTGGCGGAGGCGTTACGGCGGCGCTCTTCCAGGCCAGCCAATGCGGCGGCAGCGGCGGCGGCAGCGGCCTGCACCTCTTCGCGCTTGCGGCGCAGATCGTCTACGCGCAAGACGGCCTCGTTCACGCGAGCCTCGATGGCCTCGCGCTCGGCGGTCAGTTGCGCCGCCTCGGCCTGCTTGCGCTCGATCAGGTCCTGCTTTTGCGCGCGGGCGTCGCGGTTGCGCTCTGAGTGCAGTTGCCAGTCGGTCAGGCGGCGCTCGATGCGGGCCGCTTCCGATTCCATCTGGCGCAGGGCAGCGCCACTGTTGGCGGCTTCACGCTCAGCGTCGCGACGCTCGTTCTGCTTGGATTCCAGAGCGTGTTGATGCTCCTGAATCTGCTTCGTCAAGCCGCCAACCGAAAGCTCGGTGTTGCTCAATTCCTGCTGTACGTGCTCGAGCTTCGCCTGGATGTCGCGCAGCTCGCGCTTCAAGGCAAGCGGACCTTCGCTACGTGCCTTGCCGCCGGTCACGGTCAGGTTGTGAAACGTCTCACCACTTGGTGAAAGGAAGAACGCCTCTGGGTTCTCCATCGCGAGCGAACGGGCGGTGTTGCTGTCCGGCGCGATGTAGCCTTCGCGCAGCTTGGGCAGCACAACCTCAAGTGATCGACCGAAGCCGTTCAAAACGCGGATGCAGTTCTTCAGCGGCTGCACGCGATCCACGTTGTGCGATCGGCTTTCCATGCCTGCGGCGAACGGGAACCCGGTCTGGGGGTTCTCTTCGTGAACGAGGAAGGTTGCGCGGCCGTCTACGTTGCCCTTGAGCATGCCGATGCCGTGGTCGGCGGCGTCCCAGCTCTTCACCACGATGTAGTTCAGCTCTTCGCGCAGGAACTCGTCGACAACGGCACCGTACTGATCATCGACTTCCAGGAAGTCGGCAAGCGTTCCGACCGGGGCCACACCCGCGTTCGCCTGGTTCGCCTTGAAGATCTTGCGTACCGTTTCCGTGGAGTAGCTGTGGTCGCGGATGAGCGACTCCAGCGAGTTCTTGCGGCCCAGCAGCGTCGCGGCCTCGGCGCGCAGATGGTCGCCGCGGCGGCGCGTCTCCATCTCTTCACGGCGGCGCGCTTCCAGGTCAAGACGCAATTGCGCGATCTCGGCCTCTAGGCGCTTCAGGCGATCGGTTACACCTTCGAACGTGATCGAGACCTGGCCGCGCTGCTTTCCGAGCGCTTCCAGCTCCTGGCGCGCCGTCTGGCTCTCCGTTTGCAGTCGCTGCGCCTCGCGATCCAGACCGGCCAGAGACTCGGTCGCTTGCGCCTCCTCGCGGTGCACCTGGCTGATGCGCTGCACCAGTTGCATACTCTGCTGGCGGCCCTGCTGTGCTTCGCGGTCGGCGTTGTTCACCTGCGCCGCGGACTCAGAGGCCTCGCGCTGCTTGGCCTGGGCCGCGTCGCGCGCAGCAGCAGTGTCTGCCGTGGCGGTTTCCAGAAAGAGCTGCAAACCGTCCCGATCGGCACGGAGCGCTTCCAGGTGGTGCTTCACCTGCTGCAGTTCATCGGCGCCGCTGGCCAGGCGCGCGGCCAGGTCTTGCACTCGGTCGGTGTTCGAATGCATGCGCGCGGTGGCGCGTTCGATTTCGACGCGCGTTTCGTTCACGCGTCCATTCGCAGCGCGCAGCTCCTCATCGAGTTCGTATCCGCGCGCCACGCCTGCCGCGTGCTCGGCGTCCAGCGACTCCAGCGTGCCAGCGTGCGCGTCGATCCTGGTGGTCAGATCGGTCACGGCGGCGGTGGCAATCTGTTGCTCACCATCCATCTGCAGCAGCCGGCTGCGCAGGACGATGCGCAGTTTGCCGCGCAACTCGTCGCGCAGCTCACCGTAGCGCTCGGCTTTGGCCGCCTGGCGCTTCAGCGACGCCATCTGTCGCGTGACCTCGTCGAAGATGTCGTCCACGCGGGAGAGGTTCTGCTTGGCAGCTTCCAGGCGCAGCTCGGCAAGGCGCTTCTTGGTCTTGAAGCGGGTGATGCCGGCAGCCTCCTCGATGATCGAGCGGCGATCCAGAGGCTTCGAGCTGAGCAGTTGGCCGATGCGCTCCTGCCCGATGATGGCGTAATTTTCACCGGACAGCCCCGTGCCGAAGAAGATGTCCTGGATGTCGCGAAGACGGCAGAGCTTGCCGTTCAGCAGGTATTCGGAGTCGCCGGAGCGGAACAGGCGCCGCGTCACGGTGATTTCGCCTGCGCGCACCGGGGCGCGGTTGAACTTGCGCCGACGCATCTTCAGCACAACGCCGGGTTGTGTCTGCGTACCGGCCTGGGCACCGTCTGCGGGGGCGTTTTCTTCGCCCGGTGCAGCCGCGGCGTCCTCGCCCAAGATCTCCTCAGCCTCTTCTTCAGGCTGAAGTGGACCGGGCTGCGCTTCTGCAACGGCAGCCTCGGTCGCCTCAGCGGCGGCACGGCGTTCGGCGGCTTCGTCCCAGTCGGCCACCGACGCCGTGTCAATCGCAACCGGCTCGTTCAGGTCGTGCCCGTCGTAAACCTCCGGGTCGACCAGCGTCAGCGAAACTTCCGCCATGCCGGTTGGTTTGCGGTCCCGCGTGCCCGCAAATATGACGTCTTCCATCTTGATTCCGCGGAGGCTCTTCGCCGACTGCTCGCCCAGCACCCAGGTGATCGCGTCGGAGATGTTCGACTTGCCACAGCCGTTCGGTCCCACCACAGCGGCGATTCCGTTGCCGGAAAGCTGCATGTCGGTGCGGTCACAAAACGATTTGAACCCAAGAATCTGAACGCGTTTGAGCTTGAGCAAGGTCGAGACCTCCACGAAAACCGCACAACCGCGTTGCGCGACTGACGCCCGCACCGTTGGACCGGCCGGGATGTATTCAGGCTAGAGGGCATTCCCGCCGGAATCAAGCAATGTACTCGCAATCTGTTGTGGATAAGCAGTCCGGAACCGCAAGGCGTGGCGTGCAAGGGTCACTTTAACCTCCGCGAGCGCAGGCACACGTTTGTCCCCGAGCGGCGTCCAAAGCAGCACGGCGTGGGCGGGGTGGCGCAGTAGGCGCTCGTTTACCGTTCGAAGCCGGCGCAGGTGCTCCGCGGCAGATCGGTCCGTTATTCGCTGCCGAGCGACACCTGTTACAGTGCTTGCATCGTATCGCTGTATTTGCAGTGCCAGAGTCTCTCTTGGGACCAGTCGATTTAGAACCACACAGGGAGTGTTCGATGAAGAAGGCAATTTTCGCCTCGATGCTCGCGGCCGCAGCCATTGCGGCTGCACCGTACTCGGCAGCAGCGCAGGCGGCGGCTCAGCCGGCCGCAGGCGGCCAAGCAGCAGCAGGTGGTCAGGCAGCCGCGGGTGGCCAGGTCCAGCTGTCGCCGCCGGAATTTGACGCGTACAACAAGGTGACAACGGCAGCCGATCCGGCCGGTAAAGCGGCGGCAGCAGAAGCCTTTCTTCAGCAGTTCCCGCAGAGCAGCGTGAAGAGCGCCGTGCTGCAGCAGCTCGCCGTGGCCTACTACAGCCAGCAGAACTGGGCCAAAGCCGCCGATGCGGCAGACCGCCTGCTGCAGGCCGACCCGAACAGCATCCAGGGTCTGTTCATCGCCACTTCGGCCGCAAAGACGCAGGGTGATCAGTCCTCTGACGCCGCGGCGCGCCAGTCGGCCTATGACAAGGCTGCCGGCTATGCCACGCGCGGTCTCGCCGCAACCAAGCCGGCGGCGATGGACCAGGGTCAGTGGGATACCGTAACCAAGCAGTTGGCGCCCATCTTCTACAGTGCCATCGGCATCGACGCGCTGGGCAAGAAGGACTACCCGGCCGCCATCTCCGCGTACACCTCCGAGTTGAAGGCGGTTCCGGAAGACCAGACCAAGCAGCCGGGTCCGATCCTGCAGGACACCTATTACTTGGGCACGGCCTACTACCAGTCCACGCCGCCCGATTACCTGAGCTGCACCTTTTACGCGACCCGCGCCGTGACCTACGCGCCGGACCAGTTCAAGGCGCAGTTCCAGCCCGTTGCCACGTATTGCTACAAGAAGTACCACGGTGGCGACGATGGTTATGACGCGGTGAAGACGGCCGCTGCGGCGAGCGTAAGTATGCCGGACACCCTGAAGACCTCGATCAAGCCTGCGCCAACGCCGGCCGATCAGGCGACGCAGGTTCTGGCTTCAGACAAGCAGGACGATCCGACTTTGGCAAAGACCAACCTGGCTGACCGTATGTTTGTCATCCAAAACGGCACCGCCGATCAGGCGGAGCAGGAGTTCACGCCGATCAAGGGCAAGGAAGCTCGCCTCTCGGGCGTTGTTGTCTCGATCGACGGAACAGACCTGAAGCTGGCCGTGACCGACGATGCCAAGGCGGCAAACCCGAAGACGGCCGACGTGGAAGTGACGTTGAAGGAGGCTCCGAAGACGACACCGGCGGTTGACGCGACGGTAGACGTAGTCGGCACGTTCGACAGCTACACGCAGCAGCCGCTGCTGGTGAAGATGACCGGTGGCGAGATCCAGGCGAAGGCACCCGCCCGTACCGCTCCGGCACGCCGCGCGACACCCACCCGCCGCCGCTAGGTCAGATCGGCGCAACACAGAAAGGGGGCGGCCGCCATGGCCGCCCTTTTCCGCGCCTCTTGCAGCGGCAGAGGCTACTCGCCCAGCATGATCCGGCGCACATGCGACGCTCGCCCGGTGCCGCCGTCACATTCGATCAACGTCGCGCACATCTTGGGATTGCCCTTGGCCGCCTCAAACTTGCGCGGCTGCCCTGTCAGGAACTTTTCGATCACGGCATCGCGTTCCACGCCGATCACCGAGTCGTAAGGGCCACTCATGCCTACGTCCGTCTGGTAAGCCGTGCCGTCCGGCAGGATGCGTTCGTCGGCCGTCGGGATGTGGGTATGCGTGCACAGAACCGCAGTCACGCGGCCGTCCAGGTACCATCCAAGTGCGACCTTTTCGCTGGTGGCCTCGGCGTGAAAGTCAACGAAGATGACCTTGGCCGCAATCGATCTCAGCAGTTCGTCCGCCTTCCGGAACGGATCATCGTTCTGCTGCATGAAGACGCGGCCCTGCAGGTTGATGACAGCGTAGGTCTGGCCGGTGGGCAGTGTGCCTTCGTACACCCCGAAGCCAGGGGTGGCTGGCGCAAAATTTGCTGGCCGGATGATCCGGCGCGGACGATCGTGCGAGTCGGCTGGCACCTTGATCCAGTCCAGCAGTTCTTTCTTGTCCCAGAAGTGGTTGCCAGTGGTGATCACGTCAGCACCCAAGTCGAACAGGTCGCCGGCGATCGCGGGCGTGATGCCGAAGCCGCCTGCTGCGTTTTCGCCGTTCATGATGCAAAGGTCGACGGCGTTGGATTCCAACACATGGCCGATATGTTCGGCGACAATGGCGCGCCCGGCGGATCCGAAGACATCGCCAACAAAAAGAATGTTCACATCCGCCAGTGTTGCAGCCCGGAACATCTGTCAGCAAGCGCCAATGCCGTTTCTAGCCGTAGAGCGCACGGCGTTCTGATCCGCGTCTGCATCTAGCTGTTCCATGGGTCTTCTCCACGACTTCAATCTGAAGCGCAAGGTCGTGGGGGTACTCGTAGACCGTCGCGGGATGCCGCAATCCGCAGCAGCGATCGCCGGTGATGCGGGTGCGGACGAGCGTGAGGTGGAGCGCCTGCTGGACGCCATGGTGCAGGCCCAATATGCGGCGAGTAGCCGAGTCCGTGGTCTTGAAGTCTTCGCACTAAATGAGGCGCAGGAAAGTGTCGGCAAAGTTCTGCATACGTTCGAAGACAAGAACGAGGCGTTCGAGCCGGGCATGACCCTGCGAGAGGATCGCCATGGCTGGACAGCCGAGCTGATGGACCCAGCCGGCCTGCTGGTGCACGGACGGTCGCGGGAAGAAGCGATGGTGCGTGGCCGGGCCATGATGGAGCGGATGTCTCAGCTTCCGAATGCAGCAATTCCCGAGGGGACCGCCTAGCCGGCCGTGTCGCTGAAGTCTTCTACAGCCCAGAAATAGCCGCGCACCTGGATTACCGAGATGCCGATGGCGCTGACCTGGTCGTCCAGGATGTTTTCACGGTGGTGCGGCGAATGCATCAGCGCTACGTGCATGTCGAGGATCGACGGGCCCACGCCAATGTTTTCCGTGATGCGATAGAAGCGCGCGCCGGCGCTGATGCCACGGTGCAGGAGGTCGGGTTCGCCGCGCAACTGATGCTCGAGCGAGTTGGTGCGAGCCATAAGCAGGGCATGGCGGTGCGCTGCATCCTGCAACTCCAAGCTGAAATGAACGGGTCGCAGACCAACCGCGGCGCGCTCGGCGTTGATGCTGCGCAGCAGGTACTGCTCCGCGATGGTGATGCGAGGCAGCACGCGGTACGTCGGCATCTGCGGGCGGGCCGACACGGGCAGCAGGGCCGCTGCCGCGAAGCAGGCAGTCCGCCGCAGAGCGCGGAGGGGCAGGGAACGCATGATGCCGGTTAGAACCCGCATTTCAGGATTATGCTTCGGGGCTGTCTGAAGATTTTTCGTCTGAGGCCTCCAGCACGGGCTTCTTCGCCGGCCGCAGTAGCGGGAAGAGGATGACGTCGCGGATGGAACGGGAGCCGGTGAGGAGCATGGTGAGCCGGTCGATGCCAATGCCCTCGCCGCCGGTGGGCGGCAGGCCGTAGGCCAGAGCGCGGACGTAGTCGGCGTCCATCTGGTGCGCCTCGTCGTCGCCGCGCTCGCGCTCGCCAAGCTGCGCTTCAAAGCGGCGGCGCTGGTCCTCGGGGTCGTTCAGCTCGCTGAACGCGTTGCCGACCTCGAAACCGCCAATGTAGAACTCGAAGCGCTCCACCCACTCGGGCTCGTCCGGCTTCACCTTGCTGAGGGGCGATACGGCAAGAGGGAAGTCGTAGATGATCGTCGGCTGGATCAGGTGGTGCTCGGCAACGTTTTCGAAGAGTTCGGCGATAGCCTTGCCGTCCCTCGGTATCTCCTGAGCCTCACCTTGAGGTGAGAACTTCCGGATCGCCTCGACCATGCTCAGGCGCTGCCATTTGCCAAGATCGATCTGCACCATCTCGCCTGCGCGCGGGCCCTTCGGCAGGGGGAAGTCGACTACCGTCGTTCCATTCACCTCGTTCGCGACAAAGGTGATCAACTCTTCCGTCAGGTCCATCATGTCCCAGTAGTTCGCGTAGGCCTGGTAGAACTCCAGCATCGTGAACTCGGGGTTGTGCTGGGTGCTGATCCCCTCGTTGCGGAAGTTGCGATTGATCTCGTACACGCGGTCCAGGCCGCCGACCACCAGCCGCTTCAGATAGAGCTCCGGCGCGATGCGCAGGTACAACTCCATGTCCATGGTGTTGTGGTGCGTGACGAAAGGCCGTGCCGCCGCGCCGCCCGCGATGGGCTGCATCATCGGCGTTTCCACTTCCAGGTAGCCGCGGCTGTCGAAGAACGTGCGCAAGGCGCGCAATACCTGCGCGCGCTTCACGAAAACTTCGCGGGCGGGCAGCCTCTTCATGCCGGCCGTGGCGACGGCGATTGCCTCCGGGTTGTCGCTGTCGGCGGCTGCCTCCTCGGCGGAGGGAGCTGCCGCCTCCTCACCCTCATCGGTGAAGAGGTCGAGGTAGCGCTGGCGGTAGCGAAGCTCAATGTCCTGCAGACCATGGAACTTGTCCGGCAGCGGGATCATGGCCTTGGCGAGAAAGGTGAGCGTCTCGGCGTGGATGGTGAGTTCGCCGGTCTTGGTGCGGAACAGATACCCGCTTACGCCAACGTGATCGCCCAGGTCGAGCAGCTTGTAGAGCTCAAAGGCGCGCTCGCCCACGGCGTCCTGGCGAACATAGATCTGAAGGCGGCGGCCGTTGTTCTGCAGTACCGCGAAACCCGCCTTGCCCTGGCGACGGTGAGCCATCAAACGTCCCGCGAGGGCGACGTGCGGGCGATCCGCTTCGAGCGTCTCCGCAGAGGCATCGTCGAACTGCGCACGAATTGAGGGAACGCCGCCCTCCGGCTCGAGTTTGAACTGGTTCGGGTAGGTCGCGGCCAGCTCGCTCAGGCCGTCCTGTGCGCCGAGTGCGGCGATCTTCTTCAGCTTCTCTTTGCGCTCTTCAAAGAGCCGCTCTTCGAACTCGGATGCAAACAACGTGGGTGCCTCACTTTGCGTGTGTCAGAGGCAAGTATAAAGTTCGTCTCCGGAGTAGAGTGGAAGCGCGAAGGGGACTCCATGGGCGAGTTGTTGCAACCGGTTCACGTGATGCTTCTGTTTGGATGGCTTTTGCCAGTTGGTCTCTTCATCTGGGCAGTTCAGCGCATCAGCCGGGCAATCGAAAATGCCGGTCGGGGATCGCGGAACGATACGATAAGGAACGATGGATAGCACTCCCGGCAAACCGAAGGGGACCCTTGGCGATCTCGTGAAAGCCGAGTCGATGATTCAGCTGGCGATCGGCCTGCCCGCGGGCTGCCTGATTGGCTGGCTCGTCGGGCACTGGCTGGACGGCAAGTTTCACCAGAACTGGATCGGCGTGGTCGGCATCCTGCTGGGCGCGGTGGGCGGATTTATCCAGATCTTTACGGTTGCCAGCAGGTACATGAAGAGCAGCGACGAATGATCGACGATGGGGACCAGAAGCGCAACCTGTGGGATGAGCCGATGCAGGTACCCGACGAGGAGATCGTCGCAACCGTTCCACCGACGCCGTATACCCAGGCGCAGGCAGCGGCAAGTTTGCAGCGAGCTGTGTGGCTGGTGCTGGCCTTTGCTGCCCTCGGCGCTCCGGTGGCGTGGTACCTGCGCGGGTGGCAGTCGGCGTGCCTGTTGCTGGTCGGTGCGGGCATCTCCGCAAGCGGCTTGTACGAATGGCGCCGATTGATGACGGCCCTGCTGCACCGCATGGATGCACAGGATGCGGTGCAGGCCTCCCTGCCTCAACCGGTTCCGCTGGAAGACCGCAAAGCGCCGTCGATCGGCTTCGCGGTTGCCGGTTTCATCGTACGCCTGGGTGTGGTGATCGCGGTTCTCTATGCTAGCCTTAGGTATCTGCACGGAAGTGTGCTCGCACTTGCGGCCGGACTCGCGATGAGCGTTCTTGCGCTTCTGATTGAGGGTCTTCGGCTGTTGCGCAGCGGCACAATCTAGCCGGGGCAGACCAAGATCAGACCATGCCGGAACAGCTAGTTTTTACCCGTTTGTTGAACCACCTGTTTGCCTCGCCGGCAGACGGCGTGCTGCGTGCGCTGCACATTCATGTTGCCGATCCAGCGGCCCCCATCAGCAATGGCTTCGCCATGGAGTTGCTGGTGTTTGTGCTGCTGCTGCTGTACTTTGTGGCCGTTCGCATTTCGCTCAGCGTGGAAAAGCCAAGCGCCGTTCAGCACTCGGCAGAGCTGGTGCACGAGTTTGTCTCCGGCCAGGGCGAGAGCATCATCGGGCACGGTTACGAGCGGTTCGTCACCTATCTGAGTGTGCTCGGGCTGTTCATCCTGGCGATGAACCTGCTCGGCCTGGTTCCGGGCTTCGAATCGCCGACCGCGACGCCTGTGGTTCCGCTGGGTTTGGCGCTGTGCACGTTCTTGTACTACCACTACCACGGTGTCCGGGCGAACGGCGTGGGCTACATCAAGCAGTTTCTAGGGCCGGTGTGGGCGATCAGCTGGCTGATGCTGCCGATCGAATTGATCTCGCACTGCGCGCGTGTGCTCTCGCTGACGGTCCGTTTGTACGCGAACATGTTCGCCGGCGACCTGGTCACGCTCGCGTTCTTCTCGCTGGTTCCGGTTGGCATTCCGCTGATCTTTATGGGTTTGCACCTTGCGGTGTCGCTGGTGCAGGCGTACGTGTTCATGCTGCTGGCGGCGATTTACCTGAGCCTGGCCGTTTCGCACGACCACTAGACTGCGGTGCAGAACTTGACTTTGACGGCTGTGGAGATGCCTTCGCCACAGCCGGGTTCGACCCGAGTGCAGCGTGAGGGGGACAGCACGGTGATCCTCAACCACCCACTGGCCGGGAACTTTGAAGGCGGAGTTCGACTATGAAGATGATGAAGTACATGTTTACGGTGATGGCGGTTCTGCTGATGGCAGTTCCGGCGTTTGCGCAGGAGGCTGCTGGTGCGGCTTCCAAGGGTTACCTCTACCTGGGCGCCGGCATCGGCATGGCCATTGCGGCCGGCCTGTGCGGTCTGGGTCAGGGCAAGGCGACGGCTTCGGCCGCGGAGGCGCTGGCGCGCAATCCGGGTGCGCGTCCTGGCATCTTCACCTTCCTGATTCTGGGTCTGGCGTTTATCGAGTCGCTGGCTCTGTTCACCTTCGTCATCATCTTCCTGAAACTCTCGTAGTTCGGGTACGCACGTGCAAGGCCCTCGCTTCGGTGAGGGCCTTTTGCTTTGCGGCTAGATACCCCACCCCGCCTCTGAGGCAAGTTCTTCATTCTTCGCAGTTTCGGAGGGCTATGCCGTGTAAGTTCTTCTGTGAATAGAACTTACGTGTAAGTTCCTGCCCGTCAGCAATTTACGAGCGAGTCTGTAGGCGAGCGGGGTAATTAGGATGGATCGACTGGTTTGGAGAGGTCCTATCTCTATTGTAGCTAGCTCGCTGTAATTGTATGCCAAGCCTAAGTGGCTGTAGGCACTGGCCTTAGGTGTTCAGAAGGCTTGACAGCTTCCGTGGGACTGAATCGCGCGTCAACGCTCGACGGCCGGCGTGTAGTTCCTACGTGTGGGTCACCCTTAGAGGTGGAGAGCGTTACTGGTGCCCGATCTAGCAACAGTCACTGTCTACCGAGCGGGTGGCACTCACTTAAAAGGTTCGGCCCCACTCAGATGCTGAGTGGGGCCGCGGGTGGTCCGGGTGAGGCTTACTTGCTGGCCAGTTCTGTGGCGGCTGTGCTGCGCGGTGGGCAGCAGCTCTTCGTGGCGACGGTGTGGGTCGGGTTGCCGAGACCGGTGCTGCCCTGGATAAAGGTGAGGACGTGGCCAGGGAGGATGCCGAGGAGCAGGGTAGCCAGAACGCAGACGGCCAGGCCGAAATAGGCCGGAATGGCAGCGGCGGAAGTGGGCTCGGCGGCCGCCGAACCGTTCGCAATGGCCACCGGGTTCAGCATCGGGTTGGTCGAGCCGACCGGGTCGAAGTCGATGGCGAGCGGAGCGGAGTAGCCGGTCGGGACGGAGTAGACGCGGGCGATGAGGCGCAGGTAGTAGAAGCAGGCGATGCCGGAGTTGAGCAGGCCGATGACGGCGAGCCAGACGTGCCCGGCGTGCAGGGCTCCGGCGAAGACGTAGAACTTGCCGAAGAAGCCGCCGGTGAACGGGATGCCGATCATCGAGAGCAGGAAAAAGCTGAACGCGGCGGCGAGCACGGGGTGCTGGACGGCGAGGCCGGTGTAGTCCTCGCCGGTGCGGAGGCGTTCGCGGTAGCCCGAGACGAGCGAGATGACGACGAAGGCGCCGACGTTCATGGCGGCATACGCGGCGGTGTAGAAGGCGGCAGCGGCGATGCCGTCCTGCGGGAAGGCCGTGAAGGCGACCAGCAGGTAACCGGCGTGCGCAATCGACGAGTAGGCGAGCATGCGCTTGACGTCGCGCTGCAGCAGGGCGCCGAGGTTGCCGATGGTCATGGAGAGAGCGGCGATGCCCCAGAGCAGCCAAGACCACTTGGACTGATAGAGCGGGAAGCCACCGAAGAGGATGCGAAGAAGGACGGCGAAGGCTGCGGCCTTGGGAGCGGTGGACATAAGGCCGACGACCGGCGGCGGAGCGCCCTGGTAGACGTCGGGTGTCCAGACATGGAACGGGGCCGCGGAGACCTTGAAGCCGATGCCGATGACGATCATGGCGATTGCGAGCAGAGCCAGCAGCGGCGTGGTCGTGGTGGCCAGAGCCGGAGCGATGACGCGCAGGTTGGTCGAGCCGGTGGCACCGAAGGTTAGGGCGATGCCGTACAGGAAGAATGCAGTGGCGAAGGAGCCCAGCAGGAAATACTTGATGGAGCTTTCGCTGGCGGCGGCCTGCGTCTTGCGGAAGCCAGCCATGATGTAGGTGGAGATGGACGAGATCTCAAGCCCGATGAAGACCATGAGCAGCTCGGTCGAGCAGGCCATGAGCATCATGCCAACGGCGCCGAAGCAGGTGAGCGCGAAGTATTCGCCAGCGTGACCCGCGTTGCCCTGGAAGTAGTCGAGCGAGGAGAGCAGGGTGACTGCCACGATAGCGGCGATGAGGACCTGGAAGAAGACCGAGTAGCTGTCGACCTGGATCGTGTTTGCGAAGGCGACGATTGTGCCGTGACCGAGTTGGACGAAACTCGCGACTCCTGCCGCAATGGTGCCGAGCAAGGCGAGCCAGCCGAGAGGCTTACGGCTGCTGCCGGCCGGCAGAACCGGTTCAAGCAGCATGATGGCGATGCCGGCCAGAGTAAGGATGTACTCGGGGAGAAGCGCGAGGAGGTTGGGGCTGTTCATCGAGTGGCGGCCTCCATGACCTTGGTGTTTGCCGCGACGATTTGGGCCTGTATGGCGGCCGGAGTCGGGCAGGCAGGACCCGCCTTGGTCAGGGCAGCGTGGGTCTGATCGGCGTCGAAGCGCGCGGGCACGTTGGCGTAGGTTGTTCCGAGCGGATCAAGTTGGCGCGTGAAATAGGGAGATGCGACGCCCATGATGACGAAGAGGGCGACCATCGGCCAGAGCGCGAGGTGCTCGCGGGCGGTCAGGTCCCAGCCCTTGCGCTCGGCGGAGATGTTGCCAAGGTCGGCGTAGAAGACGCGCTGGATCATGGTGAGCAGGTACGCGGCGGAGAAGATGACGCCGGTGGTGGCGATAGTCGTCCAGAGCATGTTGTGGTGCGAGAGCGCGGTCTGCGCGGTGCCGCTGAGGATGAGGAACTCGCCGACGAAGCTGTTAAGCGCGGGCAGGCCGACGTTGGACAGGGCCGTGATGACGAAGAGGGTGACCATCCAGGGCAGCTTGCCGGAGAGGCCGCCGAGGTCGCGCATGTCGTAGGTGCGATAGCGCTCGTAGAGCATGCCCATGAGCAGGAAGAGCGCGCCGCCCGAGATGCCGTGGTTCAGGATCTGGTACATGCCGCCGTCGAGGCCGTTGACGGTGAAGGTGAAGATGCCGAGAACGCAGAAGCTGAGGTGGCCGAGTGTGGAGAAGCTGGCGAGGCGCTTGAGGTCGTCCTGCACGAGGGCGAGGCAGGCGCCGTAGACGATGCCGATGGCGCCGAGGACGATGAGCAGAGGAGCGACGTGGCGCGACTGCTCCGGGAAGATGCCGAAGGAGAAGCGAAGGATCGAGTAGAGGCCCAGCTTGCCGGCGAGCACCATGACGGCGGCGGTGGGAGCTTCGGCGAAGGCGTCGATCATCCAGCCATGGAGCGGGAAAACCGGGACCTTCACGGCGAAGGCGACCAGGAAGGCAAGCGAGCAGAGCCAGAGCGCGTGCGACGAGCCCGGGATGGCGTGAGTGGCGGCGAGGGCGGCGAGGTCGGGCAGTTGGAAGGTGCCGGTCTGGACGTAGAGCCAGAGCATGCCGACGAGCAGGAGTGCCGAGGGAATGAAGGCGTAGAGAAAGAACTTGATGCCGGCGCGGCGGCGGTTCTCGGTGCGGCCGAAGGTGGCGATGAGGATGGTCATCGGCACGAGCGACAGTTCCCAGAAGGCGTAGTAGAGGAACAGGTCGAGCGAGACGAAGACGCCGAGCATTGCGACCTGCTGGAGCAGGAAGAGCGTGTAGAAGAGCTTGCGGCGGCCGCTGATGGCGTTCCAGGAGGCGAGGACGCCGAGCGGTGCGAGGAAGCCGGAGAGGACGACGAGCCACATGCCGAGGCCGTCGACGCCGAGGTGGTAGTGGATGGCGGGCTGCGGAATCCAGAGGACGTCCTGCACGAAGCGGAAGGTCTGCTGCGAGCCGAAGGTGCGGCTGACGTCCGTGCCGTTGAAGTTCGCGGGAAGGTGCAGCGTGAGGACGAAGGTGACCAGCGTGACGACCAGCGCAGCGGCGGGCTGGAGCTTGCCGCGGTCGGGCAGAAGCGCGAGGATCAGCGCGCCGACGAGTGGCGTGAAGATGATGAGCGAGAGGATCGAGTGGTCGAAGGAATGCATGAAAGCTCGGTCCTTTCTTTAGCGTATGGCCGTGTGGGCGAGGACGGTGTAGGTCATGACGAGGATGACGATGGCGGCGCCAGCGGCGAGCCAGCCGGCATAGGAACGGATGTTGCCGGACTGCATGCGCCGGGTGCCGGAGCTGGCGGCCTGAGTGGCAAAGGCGGCGAGCTTGCCGGAGCCGTTGACGATGCCGCCCTCGATGAGGCCACCGAGGACGAGCCGGGTGAGGCCGGCGATCGGCAGGACGATGAGGCCGTTGTAGAGCTCGTCGATGTAGTACTTGTGGGCGACGAGGCGGTAGAGCGGCGTGCCGGCTGCGCGGGCGCCAAGGGTGCCGGGGCGCTGGCGGTAGAAGAGGTCGGCGACGAACCAGCCGAAGAGGGCGACCAGAACGCTGACGACGGCGAGACCGCGCTCGAGGCCGTGCGAGACCTGGTCGGCGTTGATGGCGTTTTCAGCGTGCGTAGTGGCTGCGAAGACGGGGTCGAGGAAGTGCTCGAAGTGATTGGAGCCGGCGAGCGCCTGCGGTACGCCGACCCATCCGCCGACGACGGACAGGACGGCAAGGATGACGAGCGGGCCGAGCATGACCCAGGGCGACTCGTGGACACCGTGGGAGTGTGCCTGGCCTTCGTCGTGTTCGTCTTCGGCGGCGTGCGCGTTGGTGCCGGCGGTGTGGGCATGCGGAGCGTGGGCGGCGTGTGAAGTGGCGCCGAGGGCGTGCTCGTCAAAGCGCTCGGCGCCGAAGAAGGTTTTGAACCAGAGCCGGAACATGTAGAAGGACGTGAGGCCGGCGGTGACGAGGCCCACGGCCCAGAGCAGCTTGCTCAGGCCGGGGTTGATGGAGCTGTCCCAGACGCGGTAGAGAATCTCGTCCTTGGAGAAGAAGCCGGAGAAGGGCGGGATGCCCGCGATGGCGATGACGCCGGCAGTCATGGTCCAGAAGGTGGTCGGGATGCGCTTGCGAAGGCCGCCCATGGCGCGCATGTCCTGCTCGCCGGAGAGGGCGTGGATGACGGAACCGGCGGCGAGGAAGAGCAGCGCCTTGAAGAAGGCGTGCGTCATGAGGTGGAAGACGGCGGCGGAGTAGGCGGCCACGCCGCAGCCGAGGAACATGTAACCGAGCTGCGAGATGGTGGAGTAGGCGAGGACGCGCTTGATGTCGTGCTGCACCATGCCGATGGTGGCGGCGAAGAGCGCGGTGGCTGCGCCGATGATCGCGATGACGCCGAGGGTAAAGGGCGAGCGGTCGAAGAGGACGTGGGCGCGGGCGACCAGGTAGATGCCCGCGGTGACCATGGTGGCGGCGTGGATCAGTGCGGAGACCGGGGTGGGGCCTTCCATGGCATCCGGCAGCCAGACGTAGAGCGGGATCTGGGCGGACTTGCCGGCGGCGCCGACGACGAGGAGCAAAGCGATGGCTGTGAGGATGCCGCCCTGCATGCCGGGGTGCGCGGAGATGTTGGAGAAGATGCCCGTGAAGTCGAGCGTGCCGAAGTTCCGGATGAGGAGGAACATGGCGAGCAGGAAGCCGAAGTCGCCGACGCGGTTGACGACGAAGGCCTTGCGCGCGGCGGCGTTGGCGGCGGGCTTCTGCCAGTAGAAGCCGATCAACAGGTACGAGGCGAGACCCACGCCCTCCCAGCCCACAAAGAGCAGGAGGAAGTTCTGGGCGAGGACCAGAACGAGCATGAAGAAGAGGAACAGGTTGAGGTAGGCGAAGAAGCGCCAGTAGCCCTGGTCCTCTGCCATGTAGCCGACCGAATAGAGGTGGATGAGGAAGCCCACGCCCGTGATGATCGACAGCATGATGAGCGTGAGGTGGTCGACCGTGAAGGCGAAGCGGACGACGAAGCCGGTGACCTGGATCCACGGGGCGGAGTTCGCCGTAATGGCGAGCGTGCCGGTGGAAAGCATGTGCTGCCACAGGTCAGCGACAAGCAGTGCCGGTAGCGCAGAGAAGAGCAGCGCGATCGCAGCAACGCCGGTGCGCGGCAGGCGGCGGCCGATGAGGCCGTTGAGCACGAAGCCGGCGAAGGGCAGAAGCGGGATGAACCAGAGGAGGTGTTCGGGATTCATGGGTGTGTTCGTCTGCTCCCGTTAGTTCTTCATCAGGTTGATCTGGTCGACGTCGAGGGTCTGGCGCGAGCGGAAGACGGCGATGATGATGGCGAGGCCGACGGCGGCTTCGGCCGCGGCGACGACCATGACGAAGAAGACGAAGAGCTGGCCCTGGAGCGCGTGGCGCATGTGGGCAAAGGCAACAAAGGTGAGGTTCACCGCGTTGAGCATGAGCTCAATCGACATGAAGACGGTGATGATGTTGCGCTTGATGAGGAACGCGCCGATGCCGATGGAGAACAGCACCGCGGCGAGGATGAGGTAGTAGGCGATGGGAACCATGGTGTGCCTCGCGGCTACTTTCCTTTCGGCCGATTGGCGGAGTAGATGCCGAGTCCGATGGCAAGGAGGGCGAGGACGGCGGCGAAGAGAATGAGGCTCTGCTGGGTGAAGTGCATCCGGTCTAGTTCTCCTTCCGGGCGAGGACGACAGCGCCGAGGATCGCGACGAGGATGAGGATCGAAGTGACTTCGAAGGGAAGCAGGAGGTCGGTGAAGAGGATGCGGCTGATGGCGGTGATGTTGGACTCGCCGTTGGGATTCATGCCGCCGCCGATGACGGCGTTGCCGAGGGCGCTCTTCTCACGCAGGAAGATGAAGGTGAGCAGGGCGAGGACGCCGACGACGCCTGGGATGCCGGCCAGGTAGGCGGCCCTTGAGCCGCGGGTGCGGACCTCTTCTCCGGCGTTCAGAAGCATGATGACGAAGGTGAAGAGCACCATGATTGCGCCGGAGTAGACGATGACCTGGGCGGCGGCGAGGAACTCGGCGCCGAGCGTCCAATAGATGACGGCGAGCGACATCATAACGACGACCAGCGAGAGCGCGGAATTGATCGGGTGCCGCTGAAAGAGCAGGTTCAGCGCTCCGAGAACGCATAGCACGGCGAAGATGAGGAACAGGGCTAGTTGCATCGTCCGGGCAAGTCCTTACAGGTGTTGCAGGTTACAGCTTAGGGAACACTGCTGATTGTATCGCGCGTTGTGTCTGACCCGAGTCAGGGCTTCTCGCCTATGAATTCGAAGAGCGCGACCGGTCTGCGATTCTTCTCCATGCCGGCGTGTTGCTCGTAGGGTCTGAGTTTTAGAACTTCTGTCTCGCCGTCTTCGGTAGTAATTCGACATGAGGAGCTGTCCGCACATGAGCCGACGGTCTTGCCTCTGACTTCACGAACGGTATGCCCGCTTGAATCAATTAGGGCAAACGTCGCGTCGTACCCATACGTTGAGTAGAACCGAAGCCTTACCCGGTAGTTTGCGCGGGCTTGACCGGTCGGGAGCGCCAGAGCTTTTGGAAGCTTGGATGCATCAGCCAAGTCGAATTCGGATTCGAGACAGCCGTTGAGTAGGCAACTCATGAGCGTCATCCCGAAGATCGCAGCAACGTTCTTGACCCATGAGGGCATAGGCGTTTCTATGCTTCTCTCCGACGCTCCACGCTCGCGTACTTGCGCTCTCAAGATCGCACCCGACATCTCATTGCGCCTGCTTCGGCGGTGCTAGCTGCGGAAGGCGAGGACGAGGGCGGTGGCGACGATGTTGACCATGGCGAGCGGAAGGAGGAACTTCCAGCCGAAGCTCATGAGCTGGTCGTAGCGGAAGCGGGGCAGCGTGGAGCGCACCCAGATGTAGAGGAAGAGGAAGGCGAAGACCTTGGCGACGAACCAGAGAACCGGGAAGATGACCGACAGGATCGGGCCGCCGAAGTTGTCGGGCAGCAGGTGGCCGAGCGGGGAGGATGCGCCGCCGAAGAAGAGCAGCGTGGCCACGCAGGAGACCGTGATCATGTTGGCGTATTCCGCCATGAAGAACATGGCGAACTTCATCGAGGAGTACTCGGTGTGGTAGCCGGCGACAAGCTCGGATTCGGCTTCGGGAAGGTCGAAGGGAGCGCGGTTGGTCTCGGCGTAGGCGGCCATCAGGTAGATGAAGAAGCCGAGCAGCTGGGGCCAGATGTTCCAGGAAAGCAGGCCGTGGTGCGCCTGGGACGTGACGATATCGCGCAGGCGCAGCGAGCCGGCGCGCATGACGACGCCGACCAGCGAGAGGCCGAGTGCGAGTTCGTAGCTGATGACCTGGGCCGAGGCACGCAGTGAGCCGAGCAACGAGTACTTGTTGTTCGAGGACCAGCCGGAGAGCGCGATGCCGTAGACGCCGATGGACGTGATGCCGAGGATGACGAGCAGGCCGATGTTGACGTCGGAGATCTGGAAGAGATCGACGCCGTGATAGACGGTGAGCTTGCCGAAGGGAACGACCGCGATGGAGACGAGAGCGCAGGCCAGCGCGATCATGGGTGCGATGACGAAGAGCGGACGCTCGACGGCGAGGGGCATCAGGTCTTCCTTGAGGAAAAGCTTGATGCCGTCGGCCAAGGGCTGCAGCAGGCCGAAGGGGCCGGTGCGGCTGGGTCCCCAGCGGTTCTGGGCTAGCGCGATGACCTTGCGCTCGAGCAGCACGGTGTAGGCGACCGAGGTGAGCGTGATGAGGAGCACGACCGCGATCTTGACGAGCGTGAGCAGGAGAAAGATTGCAGTTGGCGAGAGCGTCACATCAACATCCTAACCGCTGAACCGCACTCGATCAGCAGCTTACGTTATGTTCAGTACCGACTATGCTGTGCGGCTCACTTCGAAGAAGTGACAGAACAGCCGGTCAACTTGTAATGCCAGACTTCGTGGTGACTCTCGCGATTGAGCACAACATCCGCGGGAAGCTGAAAGCCGCTGACAGTCTGGTAGGTGTAGGTGGCGATGATGCGGTTACCCGGAGCGAACCTGCCATCTTCTCCCACGGCGAGGGACGTCACCGTGTATCCGTTGGGGCCCGCAGCAAATTTGGTTTCGAGTCGGTCTGTATCGTCACCTTCGGCACTGACTTGCTGCAGACGGAGGTCGGTCGTGAGCAGCGCTTCAGCCTGGGCGCCCTGCATCGCAAAATGCAAGTGAAAGCCGTTCGTACCTTTTCCTACCGTTGCGTTTGTTCCGGAGGGTGGCAGCAGCCCATTGTTTGCCGCCATAAGCCACTGATTCAAGCTGAATTGGACGGCGTGCTTCAGCAGACCTTCCGCCATACCGCCGTAGGGCAGGTTCCGTTCGTCGCTCTCACTCAGGTTGGAGGTGGGTATAGCACTACGACTGCTTACGGTCACTTTTGTCTTGATGGGCTGAATGAGTGTGCGAATCTGCTCATCCGATCCTTCGTCGCCCACGCGGGGCGCTTCCTGGAAGTGCTGTGGCCAATCGAAGGCAACGGCACAGGTAAACGACTGCAGCCCTCGCGAGAACGGAGCGTCCTGAGCATGACGGGCCCTGTCGAGGAAGGATCCATCCGCGGTTGAGATTTGCGCTTGCGCGCATGCCGAACTGCAAACCAGTACTGCGATGAGAGCCTTCACGTCTGCTCTCAGTCGGCCGGAATGCCGATGGGTTCGTGGCTGTACTTGTCCTGGAGTTCGACCAGCTTGGGCGAGAAGCGGCCGAGGGTGCCGCTGGTGAACAGGTTGTCGTTGGCGGGCAGGACGAGGTCGCGGCGCTGCGTGTCGATCTGGATGAGGTCGGCGGGTGCCGCGGGCGCGAGGTGCTGGTCGTTGCCGCTGAGCAGTTGCAGGCGGAGCAGGTCGTAGCCGGGGACGAGGCGCTGGATCTCGTCGAGAATGGCGAACGGGTCGAAGGGGGAGAGCTTCGGTTCGAGGTTGTTGGCGGTGAGGAAGACGGCGTGGCGGTCGGCCTCGCCGGTCTGTGCGCCGCGGGTCTGGCCGACGTCGGCGCGGATGCCGTTCGGCTGCGACTTGCCGAAGGGGACGAGCGCGCGGATGTTGGCACCCATCTTGTCGGCAACGCGGACGAGGAGCTCGAGGTCGGTGCGGACGCCGGCTTTGTCTGCGGCTTTCTTGACGAGCTGGAGGTCGCCGTAGCTGTTCACGACGGAACCGGACTTCTCGTAGAGGTTGGCGCAGGGAAGGACGACGTCGGCGAGGCGCGCGGTCTCGGTGAGGAACATGTCGTGCACGACGAGGAACGTGTTCTTAAGGGTGGCGGGGTCGGCGGAGTAGCGCGCGACCGGGTTGGCATTGACGACGTAGAGGGCGGCGAGGTTGCCGGCTTCGGCGGCGTCGAACATCTGCACGAGATCGAGGCCGGGCTCGGTGGGCAGGTTCTCGTACTCGGAGGCGTAGGCGTGCTGGCCGGCGACGGGGACGTAGCCGGGCAGCATGTCTGGGAGCAGGCCCATGTCCGCCGCGCCGTGTCCGTTAGCGTAGTCGTTCAGCAGGGCGAACTTGGTGTTGGGCAGGGTGAGGCCGAACTCGATAAGGCGGCGGAGGTCGGCACCGCGGAGTTCGTTGCCGATGAGGATGACGAGGGACTGCTCGTTGCGCAGGGCGTCGCGGAAGCCGGTGAGGGCGTTCGTGTCGAGCGCGGCGGATGATGCGGCGTTGTCGTCGCCTGCCAAGTAGCTCGCGATGGCGCCGTAGCCGAACGGGGCGATCTGGAGGAAGGCCTTGGCTTGGCGGCGCAGCTTGATTTCCGCGTGGTTCGCGACGTAGAGACGGGCGCGGTTCAGGCGGACGTTGCTGCGGAGGTTCCACGCGGTGAGCGGGTTCTGCTGGGTGGGGTCGCCGCCGATGAGCAGGATGGCGGGCGCGTTCTCGTTGTCGTGCTGCGAGGCGAAGCGGTCGCGGTGGCCAGAGAGCGCGGCGGCGAAGGTGACGTAGTCGGCCGTGCGGTGGTGGTCGATGTTGTTGGTGTGGAGCACCGTGCGCGCGAACTTCTGGAGGAGGTAGGCTTCCTCGTTGGTGAGGCGGTTGCCGCCGAGCACGCCGATCGAGCTGCCGCCACGGGTGTCGCGGATCTCACGCAGACGCTTGCCGGCGAAGGTGAGCGCCTCTTCCCAGGTGACGGCCTTGAAGGTGCCGTCGGCCTGCTTGAGCAGGGGCTGGGTGATGCGGTCTTCGCGGTTGGCGAAGTCGAAGCCGTAGCGGCCCTTGTTGCAGAGGAAGTCGCCGTTGATGCCGGACTTGTCGCGGTTGTCGCCGCGCATGATCTCGGTGCCTTCGGTGGTGGCGCGGACGCCGAGCGTGGTCTTGCAGCCGTCGCCGCAGTGGGTGCATACGGTGGCGACGTGGTTCATCTCCCACGGGCGGGTCTTGTAGCGGTAGGTGTCCGAGGTGAGAGCGCCGACCGGGCAGACGTCGATGCACATGCCGCACTCTTCACAGTCGAGGTGCTGCAGACCGTCTTCGGACTGCGAGGCGGGGATGTTGGGCGCGATGACGGCGGAGGAGCCGCGGTTCTGGATGCCGAGGGCGTAGACATCCATGCCTTCGCCGCACATGCGGACGCAGCGGTAGCAGAGGATGCAGCGCGGGCGGTCGAAGTAGACGGTGGGCGACCACTGCTGCTCTTCGCGGTGGTTCTTCGGCTCGGTGTAGAAGGAGTCCGCCGCGCCGTACTTAAAGGTCATGTCCTGCAGTTCGCACTGGCCGCCGGCGTCACAGACGGGGCAGTCGAGCGGGTGATTGCCGAGCAGGAGCTGCAGGGTGGACTTGCGGGCCTGCGCGATCTCCGGCGTTTCAGTGGAGACGATCATGCCCTCGGCGACCGGGGTGGTGCAGGCGGTCTGCAGCTTGGGCATCTTTTCAATGCGGACGACGCACATGCGGCACGCGGCCTGGAGCGAGAGGCCGGGGTAGTAGCAGAATGCGGGTATCTGGATGCCATTGGCCTTGCAGGCATCGATGAGCAGCGTGCCCGCGGGTGCGGTAAGCTGCTGGCCGTCAACGGTGAAGGTCACGTCTGGCATGGAGTTCATCCTAAATTGAGAGGCATCGCGAAATGCTTCAGCTAGAGCCCCTCTGTTCTAGCGTGCTTCTGGAGTTCTCTTTGCTTTTTGGCACGATGCCAAACGATCCAAAGTATGGTGCCGCCGAAAACGTACGCGCCGACGATGGCGAAAACGATGATCCCGTAGCCTGCCGGTCGGTACCACAGCACTAAAACAAGGCAGAGCATTGCAACCAGAGTTGGAATGCCCCGCAGGATCTTCATCAGTGCGCCGCGCCGACGAGTTCGTCGGTGGTGATGAAGTGCTTTTCGGTGCGCTTGCCTTGCAGGTACTCCTCGAATTCGTGGCGAAACTTCTTAATGAAGCCGAGGGTGGGCATGGCAGCGGCGTCGCCGAGCGGGCAGAAGGTGCGGCCCATCATGTTCTCGGCGAGGTACTGAATGTTGTTGATGTCTTTGGCATTGCCGCCGCCGTCGTAGAAGCGGGTCAGGGTCTTCTTGAGCCAGTCCGTTCCTTCGCGGCAGGGGATGCACCAGCCGCAGGATTCGTGCTGGTAGAACTTGATGGTCCGCAGGGCGAACTCGACCATGCTGACGGTTTCGTCGAGCACGACGATGCCGCCGGAGCCGAGCATAGTGCCGGCCTTGGCCATCTGGTCGAAGTCGAGACCCACGTCGAGCTCGTCAGCAGTAAGCACCGGGCAGGACGAGCCGCCGGGCACGACGGCCTTGAGCTTCTTGCCGCCCTTGACGCCGCCGGCGACGTCGTAGATCGCCTTCTTCAGGTTGTAGCCCATGGGCAGCTCGTAGACGCCGGGGCGCTCGACCATGCCGCTGATGCCGAACAGGCGAGTGCCGCCGTTGCGCTCCGAGCCGATCTTGGCGTACTCGGCGCCGCCCATGAGCAGGATGTGCGGGGCGGAGGCGATGGTCTCGGCGTTGTTGATAACGGTGGGGCCGCCGTAGAGGCCGACGACGGCGGGGAACGGCGGCTTGATGCGGGGGACGCCGCGCTTGCCCTCGAGCGACTCCATGAGGGCCGACTCTTCGCCTACTTCGTAGGCGCCCGCGCCGGTCTGGGTGACGATGTCGAAGTCGATGCCTTCGCGGCCAAAGATGTTCTTGCCGAGGATGCCCTTGGCGTAGGCGTCAGCGACCGCCTTTTCGACGATCTTGAGGAGATAGCGGTACTCGCCGCGCAGGTAGATGAAGCCCATCTTGGCGCCGATGGCGAGGCCGGCGATCATGGTGCCCTCGATGATGGCGTGCGGGTCGTGCAGGAAGATGACGTGGTCTTTGCAGGTGCCGGGTTCGGATTCGTCGCCGTTGACGAGGACGTACTTGGGCTTTTCGCTCTGCTTGGGAACGAACGACCACTTCATGCCGGTGGGGAAGCCGGCGCCGCCGCGGCCACGCAGGCCGGAGGCTTTCATCTCGTTGATGACCCACTCGGGACCGTTGTCGATGGCGAGCTGGGCGGCCTTGTAGCCGTCGAGTTCGAGGTAGCGATCGAGCTCGGCTGCGCCCTGGCCGAAGCGGCGCGAGAGGATCTTGACTTCATCGGGATGCGAAACGAGGGTAGGCATTACTTCACATCCTTTCCGCGACCGGCGGCGTAGTCATCCAGGATCGCGTCGACTTTTTCGGGCGTCAGGTTCTCGTGGAAGTCGTAGTTGACCTGCATGGCGGGAGCCCAGCAGCAGGCGCCGATGCACTCGACCTCTTCGAGGGAGAACTGGCCGTCTGCGGTGACTTCCTTGTGGCCGATGCCGAGGCGCTTCTTGCAGTGGTCGAGGACGTCGTAGCCGCCGACGATCATGCAGGAGATGTTGGTGCAGACCTGGACGTTGAACTTGCCGGCAGGTTTGGTGCGCAGCATGGAGTAGTAGCTGAGGACGTTGCGGACGTCGAGTTCCAGAAGGTCAAGGCGCTGTGCGATTTCCGAAACGGCGGCGTCGGTCACGTAACCCAGGTCGTCCTGCGCGTAGAGCAGCATGGGGACCAGCGCGGAGCGCTTGACCGGGTAAATCGTGACGAGTTTGTCGAATCGCTCGGCGGTTGCCGGCGAGAAGATGCTCTCTGCGACTGTGCTCACAGAGTGATTATCTCCCGAGCAAGGCGTTCCGCGGAAAGGTCCATCTCGTCTTCGGTGTTGTCGATGCGCGCCCGGCCGTTTTCCGTCAGAGCGAAGGTGTGTTCCGCGCCTTGGCTGCTGGTGATGTGGTCGTGGGTGAAGCGCATCCAGCGGCTGCCATAGCGGAGGAGGATTTCGGCTTCGGAGACCTCGACGACGGCGTGCTGATCGCGGCCGAGGGAGTGGACGGCGGCGTAGGAACGGAGGACGCCAGCCCAGGAGGACCAGAGCTCGCGCTGGAGCAGATCGGAGTGCGGATTCACCTCTTCACGCTACCGCATGGGTCGGTTAGGATCACGGTGTTCCTCGCGATGCGGCACTGTGCCGTGTCTACCTGCTGCGCGAAACTCCTCGCCGCGCGGCGGATGGGGGCTGGCCTGCGAGAGCGCGCGAACGAGCGCAGGAGGAGACTCATGGCAAAGAATCAGGTGACGTATCTGGAACTGCCGACCGAAGACACGGCGGTGCTGAAGGCGTTCTATGGGCAGGTCTTTGGGTGGACGCACCAGGACTGGGGATCGGAGTATGCGACCGTGCATGGGTCCGGCCTGGAGATCGGGTACAACGGCACTGAGGATGGCCGATCCAAGGCTCCGCTGCCGATGGTGGAGACGGACGACATTGCCGCGGCGGAAGAGCAGGTGCGTGCGGCCGGCGGCACGATCACAGTGCCCACGTTTGCCTACCCGGGCGGACGCCGATTCCACTTTACGGACCCGGCCGGAAATGAGCTTGCAGTGATGCAGCCGGGCGCGTAAGGCGGTCTGGTGGAACATAGGGCGGCGAAGCAGATGCCATGCTCCGCCGCTCTCTTTTTGGGTGTGCGGCTAGACCGATGGTGCGCTACTGCGCTTCCGGCACTTTGTTGTGCTCTTGGGTTTCTTCCGCAACGTCGTTGCTGAGAAAGTCCCAGCAGTCGTAGGTGGCGTGGACGCCGCTGGCCAGGGTGACCAGATCGCAGGTGAAGTCTTCCTGGGTGAGTTCGCGCAGGTTGTGCTTGGTGGCAACCTCGACGGTCCAGTGATGGCCGTCCTGCTGCGGCTCTGGCTGGATGAGGCGCATGCCCTTGGCGAAGAGCATGCGGCTGAGGCCGACCGCGTCGTCGTAGTTGTGGGCGGAGAAGCGGAGAAAGACGGGCCGGGTCGTCTCCATGTTGACCTGGTCGTCGACCATTTGCTTCAGCCGCTCGTTGTTGGACTCGCGGTGGCGGATGATCTCGCTCTGGATGTTGGTCGGTGTGGGCACGGGTTACTCCGCCTGGAACTTGCCGCCGGCTGCAAGACGAATGAAGCCTTTGACGGCGTCGTTCTCGTCAATTGGTGCGGCGGCACCGGTGCCGCCATGGAAGACGTATTCTTCGGGGCCGCCCTTGATCTGGAGTGTGCTGACAGGAGTGCTGCTGCCGGGGTCTAGGAAGTGCAACTGGCGATTGCGGATGAGGATGGCGTAAGCAGGTTTGTTGTCGCGGAAGAACTGGAGCATGCCGGACTCGTTGTGCAGCTTGAGTGCATCGGCAAATTCAGCCTTGTCGTTGAACGCGGTGATTTCGGGGGTCAGGCGGCCGACGAGGTGTTGCTGGAACTGGGCGTCGTAGTTCTCGTCGCTCTCGTTGTCCAGCTTGCGCTGCTCGTCGTTGTGAATCTTGCCACTGAGTTCCTCGGCGGCCTCTTTCCCGATTGCGCCGCTCTTGGGTTGACCCGGTGCCTGCCCTTGCTGTTCGTCTGCCATGATGTCCCTCAGCAGACTTGGATGCGGCGTGGGCGGGCGGTGACGCGGATCAGTTCTGGCGGTCTGGAGGGTTGCCCGGTGGTGGTGCGGCGTTGCAGGCCCAGAGATCGAAGTAGCGGCTCTTTACGACACGGTGGTAGTGCTGCTGGAAGATGTCTGGCCAGGGCTGCGGATAGAGATGCGGGTCGGTGAGGAGGCCGGCTGTGCCGGAGGCGGCGGAGGCGTAGCCGCCACCCATGCTGAACGGAGGCTCGCTGCTGGACGGGATGAGCCAGAGGCTTATCGTGCAGTCGGCCAGTGCATGAAGAACCGCTGGCGAGAACGGGACGTGGGAGCCGTCGCGCTCGGCCTGTGCGTTGGGGTCGGTAAAGAGCGGCTGTCCGCGCATGACGTAGAGGTAGCGGAGGCGGGTGAGCGTGTACTCGTGGCCGCCGCTGACGCCGACCTGAAGCGTGTCGCCGGGGTGATCGGCCTGCACCTGGAGCATGTCGCGCTGAACGTCTGCGAAATCGTACTCGTTGAGCGAGGGGATGTCGTTGTAGAAGCGGGTGTGGATGGCGTCGGCGGTGCGTTCGATGCCGTGCACGGCGAGCGTGCCGAAGACCCACAGGGCAGGCGCGAGGCGCAGGGGAAGATTGGCGGGGGTGAGTGGCGGAGCTTCGTTCCACATCTCCGCGATGACAAGGGCAAAGGGCAGCCCGAGCGGGACGAGGTGCCATGCACCCGCTCCGTTTTTTGCGCCAGTGACGACAGCGACCAGGGAGGCGGCTGCAAGCAGGAGCAGGAAGGACCGCCGGCGGTGGAGATAGCGGGAGGCACGCTCGGGGTCACCGCGGTGAAGCATCCAGAGGCTCGCGCCGAACGGCAGGGCGAAGACGCGGACGAAGTACATGACGTTGATGAGGAACAGGGAGCGCGACAGGCCGTGGCGCGAGGCGAGGGCGAGCTGTATGCCGTAGCCAGAGAGGCTGATGCCGGGGAGAAGGAACGGGACTAGGGCGAGGAGCACCATGCCGGGGATGGCCAGGATCGCGGTTGTGCGGGCCTTCCTGTCGGGCCGGGAGACAAGCAGGAAGGGCAGAAGCGCGAGCAGGAAGAGATTGGCTTTGATGTCGATGAGGACTGCACCGCAGAGCGCGATGGTGACGTCGGCTTGCCGCGGCTTGAGGCGTAGAGCGGCCCAGAACGCCACGGCGAGGAAGAGCAGGATCCAGGGGTCGCCCTTGTTGCTCCACTGGTTTGCGGCTTTCAGGCCGACTGTGAAGACGTAGTAGCCGAAGGCTGCGGCGGCGACTGCGGGTCGCGCAAGGCGACGCATCGCCACGAAGGAAAACGCCAGCATAGCGGCGAGTCCGAGGGCGACCCAGGCCTGGTAGGCCATGACGTTCTCCGCATGGAAGAGCATGGGCAGGGTGAAGAGCAGGTAGGTGGCCGGGCCGTAGAGAACGCCGTAGTCGACGGGCGCGTCCAGCGAGGGGTACATGGGCTGGTGATGCACCCAGGCCGCGGCGACGGAGAGAACGGAGCTCTCGTCGTCCTGAAAGGAGCGCTGCTGGGGGATGGTCGCGATGTCGGCGAGAAGGAAGAAGGCCGCAGCGGCGAGACCGAGGATGCCGGCCCAGCGAAGGATCGATCGGCGGTTCCGCAGAAAAGAGGCATTCATGCCGGGGCGGCGCAGAAGCAGGGACAGGGCCGCGATCGCGGGAAGCGCGAGGAGGATGACGCCCTCCGTGTGAAACGGCCAAAGAAGCTTCTGGAGCATGTGGACCTGAACGCGTGGGAGATGGATGCCCAACGAAGAAGCGCGCCCACTTGGGAAAGGCGCGCTTCGGTAGGGCGGTAGGTGAGATGGGGTTAGCGATCGATTTCGCCGAGAACGATGTCGATGGAGCCGATGACAGCGACGACGTCGCCCAGCAGCTTGCCCTTACACATGGTCTCAAGCGCCTGCAGCGTGGCGAAGCTGGGGTTACGCATGTGGACGCGCAGCGGCTTGGCGGTGCCGTCGGAGACGACGTAGTAGCCCATGAGGCCGCGCGGAGAGTCGATGGTCTGGAAGACCTCGCCCGCGGGGACGGCGAAGCCCTCGGTGACGATCTTGAAGTGATGGATGAGGGACTCCATCTGGGTCTTCATCTGCTCGCGTTCCGGAAGGACGATCTTGGGAGCGTCGGCGACAATTGCGCCTTCGGGCATGCGGTCGAGCGCCTGGGTGCAGATCTTGACCGACTCGTACATCTCTTCCATGCGGACGGCGTAGCGCGCCCACACATCGCCCACGGTGCTGGTGGGCACCTTGAACTGGTACTTCTCATAGCCGGAGTAGGGCATGTCGCGGCGCAGATCCCAATCGACGCCGGAGGCGCGCAGCGGCGGGCCGGAGACGCCGAGTGCGATCGCGTCCGCCGCGGACAGAGGGCCAACGCCCTTGAGGCGCGAGATCCAGATGGGGTTGCCGCTGAGCAGGGCTTCGTACTCGGCGATCTTCTCCGGCATGATCTTGAGGAACTTGCGGACCTTGGGCCAGAAGTCGAGTGGCGGTTCCATGCTGACGCCACCAACGCGGAAGTAGCTGGCCATCATGCGCTGACCGCTGAGCATTTCGAAGATGCGGAGGATCTCTTCGCGTTCGCGGAAGCAGTAGAGGAAGACGGTGAGCGCGCCGATGTCCATGGCGTGCGTTCCGAGCCAGACCAGATGGGACTGGATGCGGGTGAGCTCATTCATGAGGACGCGCAGGGTCTGGGCGCGGTCTGGGATCTCAAGCTGGAGGAGCTTCTCGACCGCGAGCACGTAGCAGAGCTCGTTCGACATGGGCGAGAGATAGTCGATGCGGTCGGTGAGCGGGACGATCTGCTGGTAGAACTTGGCTTCGCAGGTCTTCTCAATGCCGGTGTGGAGGTAGCCGATGTCGGGCGCGAGGGAGACGACGGTTTCGCCATCGATCTCGAGCACCAGGCGGAGCACGCCGTGGGTGGACGGGTGCTGCGGCCCCATGTTGAGGACCATGGTCTGTTCGCCGCCGGGATCCTTGGCGTGCTTCTGGGCGTCGTGGATGACGTCGTCGATGCCGGGGATGAGAACTTCGGGAGGTGTGATGGTCGCCATGGAAAGAGCCTTTCAGGCTAGGAAACAGGGTTCAGGGAACAGGGAACAGCGACGGTCTAGCGGTAGCCTTCGACGGGGTAGTCCTTGCGGAGCGGGTGGCCCTTCCAGTCGGTCGGCATCATGATGCGGGTGAGGTTGGGATGACCAGTGATGTGAATGCCGAAGAGGTCGAAGACCTCGCGCTCGTAGAAGTTGGCGGAGGGCCAGACGGAGGTGATGGTTTCGACCGCGGGGTCGTCGCCCGAGAGCATGACGGCCAGGCGGATGCGCTGCTTCAAGCTGTGCGAAACGATGTGGTAGGTGACCTGGAAGCGCGGCTCGGACGGGTACCAGTCGACGGCGGTGCAGTCCTCAAAGAAGTTGTAACCGGCGGCCTGGACGGCGCGAGCGGCGGCAACGATGTTCTCTGGCGCGACGGTGATGGTCAGCTCGTTGCGGTCCCACTTGACGCGGGCGGCGAGGCTGCGGAGAGCGGCGATACCGGCGTTGCCGGGGAGGGCTGCTTCGACGGCTTCGAGGCCAAGGATTGGTTCTGACATTTTCTACCTCGGGGGCTAAAGCCCGTTTGCGGTGAGGTTGAGTTTCTACCTTGGAAGCTGAAGCTTCCTCACACACCTTGATTGCGCGTCAGCCAGCGTTTGGGCCGGCTTAGGCCGGGCTACAGGTCGGCGCGGTCGTTGGACCAGTCGAGGATGCCCTTCTTCCAGACGTAGAAGAGGCCGACGGCGACGAAGCCGAGGTATACGAGCATTTCCCAGAAGCCGAAGAGGCGCGAGCCGGTGATGCCGTGGAGCTGGCGGAAGATCACGGCCCAGGGAAGCATGAAGACGGCTTCGACGTCGAAGAGGATGAAGAGCATGGCGACCATGTAGAAGCGGACCGAGAAGCGGCCGCGGGCGTCGCCGATGGGTTCCATGCCGCATTCATAGGCGCCTGCCTTGACCCGGCTCTGGCGCTTCTTGCCGATGAAATACGAAGCGCCGACCATGCCACCGGCCATGCCGATGGCGATGAGCAGTTGGAAGGCGAGCGGAATGTAATTCCAGATGTAGGGATGCGCCGTGTTCATCAGCTTCTATATTAGCGCCGAGCGGATGACCGGGCGGCCCCGCGTGTTCAGCCGCTGGTTCGCAGTGACGGTCATGTTGCAGCCGGGTCGGACTACCGGAAAAGAGAGAGGTACCAGGTGGCGAGGCGGTCTCCCCAGAGGGCGGCGAAGAGGCCGCCGACCGCGAGGAAGCTGCCGTAGCGCAGAGGGGTCGCGGCGGTGCCTCGCCGGGTGACGAGAAGTGCGGCGCCGACGATGGCGGCGAGGCCGGTGCCGACCAGGAATGCGACGCAGAGCGGGGCCAGGCCGAGAAAGCTGCCCATCATGGCGAGCAGGCGGGCGTCGCCAGCACCCATGCCGGGCCGCTTGCGGACGAGGCGGTATACGGTGCGGATGAGCCAGAGAACCAAAAAGCCGAGCAGGGCGGCGAGCAGGCGGTGGGCGATGAAGACCTCTTCTGGGGTGAAGAGGGTCTTGACCGCTACAGGTGGCACGAAGAACGACTCGGCGAAAGTGAAGAAGATGCCGGCGGCCAGGCCCCCGAGGGTGAACTCGTTCGGCAGGTAGCCGGTGGGGCGCGGGTCGGTCCAGTCCATGACGGCGAGGCCGATTAGTAGGAAGCCCAGCACGGCCATGGCGACGAAGTGGACCGCGGACGCGAGCAGGGCGTCGCCGCTGCTGGCGGGGTCGGCGAGCAGGCGGGCAAGTGGCAGGGCACTGAGGGCGAACCAGATGGCGGTTGCGACTTCTACCAGTGGATAGCGGATTGGGATGGGAGCGCCGCAGGCGTGGCAGCGTCCGCGCAGCAGGAGATAGCTGAGGAGCGGGATGTTGTCCCGCTTGCGCAGAGGTGCGTTGCACGATCTGCAATGGGAGCGCGGAGTAACGACCGACTCACCACTTGGAAGGCGCGCGATGCAGACGTTGAGGAAGCTGCCAAAGGCAAGGCCCAGCAGAAGGGCGAAAGCGAGCGTTGCGATCTCGGCGAGCATCAGGTCCTTCCAGTATAGGAAGGGCGAGGTGACTCGAGTCGGGGCCAAGCGGATGGCCGGTCAGGGCTGTGCTGGCGGGTTCGTTTCACCCGGTCGGGGTGCCCACCGCCGCTGGCGCAATCCGGCACTTGCACCACCCCCGGAGCAAGGCGTACAACACTCTTACACGGGAAAGGAGGATGATCCAGCCTATGAAATCTGACAGTAGTTTATGTGGTTCAACACGTGAGGTGACTGAGGCTTAGAGCGTTCGCTCTAGACCTGGCATTTCGCCGAACTGAACGTCGTTTCGGCTGTACTCCGCCGAGGCCCTCCGCAAGAGTGGACGCCTCAGGTCAATCTCAACAGTTCACCGAAAGTTAGAGGCCTGCACCGGAAACGGTGTGGGCCTTTGCTTTTGCGGGTGGTTGCTGAGGGGGTCGGCAAAGTGGCGCGGAGCGCGCCCGGGACGATGGGACGATGAAGGCGCAACGCTCTTAGAATGGTTCTATGGAACCTCTGGTGATTGCGGGCAAGGCGTTTGAGTCGCGGCTGATCGTGGGCACGGGCAAGTACAAGGACGGCCCGGAGACGCGAGACGCGGTGGAGCGCAGCGGCGCGGAGATGGTGACGGTCGCGGTGCGTCGCGTGAACCTGGACCGCTCGACCGAGTCCCTGCTGGACTACCTGGACCCGGAGCGGTACTTCCTGCTGCCGAATACGGCGGGTTGTTACACGGGGGAGGAGGCGATCCGCGCGGCGATGCTGGCGCGTGAAGTCGGCCTGTCGGACTGGGTGAAGATCGAGGTGATCGGGGACCAGAGGACGCTGTATCCCGATGTGGCCGGGACGCTGATGGCAACCGAGGTACTCGTGAAGGAAGGCTTCACAGTTCTGCCGTATACCTCTGATGACATTGTGTTTGCAAAGAGGCTGATCGACGTGGGAGCGGCGGCGGTGATGCCGCTGGGAGCGCCGATCGGGTCGGGCCTTGGCCTGCAGAACACGGCGAACCTTCGCATTCTGCGCGAGCTGATCACCGAAGTTCCGCTGATTGTGGACGCCGGGGTTGGAACCGCGAGCGACGCTGCCGTCGCGATGGAAATGGGGTTCGATGCGGTGCTGATGAACACGGCGATCGCCGAGGCGAAGAATCCGGTTCTGATGGCGGAGGCGATGGGGCACGCGGTTCTGGCGGGGCGGCAGGCGTACCTGGCCGGCCGGATGCCGCGACGGCTCTACGCGTCGGCGAGTTCGCCGCTGGAGGGCGTTTCGCGGTAAGTCGATTCGCGAAAAGCAAAAAGGCACAGCGAACGCTGTGCCTTTTCTATTGCTTCTATGAATGCTGGGAGGTTGAGGAATGGAGGCGCGGGTCGGAATCGAACCGACGCATAAAGGTTTTGCAGACCTCTCCCTTACCACTTGGGTACCGCGCCCCTGCCGCTGCAGTGCTCAACCGGAGATGGGAGCTTTGCTACGCGGAACTGGTCCTGAAGGGGACTGAGGAAATCCTGGAGCGGGAGACGGGATTTGAACCCGCGACATCTTCCTTGGCAAGGAAGCACTCTACCACTGAGCTACTCCCGCTCAACAGGACTGATAGTAGCAGAGCACGGCTCGTGGTGCAACGGCAGCTAGCTCTTCGGACGGGGATCACGGTGCTGGTTTCCTCGCCGGAAATGTCGAGATGTTCGCGGATTTTAGCGGAATTTCGGCCCGTCTGAATGAGTCCTCCGGGTACGCGTTTGACACTTTTGTTGCAGGGCGAATTCGTTGACTTCACCCCATGTGCGACGTAGCCTCAGACCCAAGTACTGCACAACAGGCGATGCACGTCATACCACGGCTCTATCCGGTTTCCGGGCTGGCGGCGTGACTCCCCCAAACGCAGACATCGCGATTGCCAGTGGAGCGACGAGTGGACAACGCAAACGCAAGGGCCGACGAGCAGCCCCTGGCTCCGGAGACACCGGAAGATGTCGCGATTCTGTACTCGTGGGCAAATCTGCCCGGAGCCAAGTACCGCGACTTTTCCGCATCGCGCCGGGAGTACCGGGCGCAGCAGCGGGCTCGTGCCGCAGAGGCGCAGCGGCAGGCGGAGCTGAAGGCTGCCCGCGAACTGGAAGAGGCGGCCCAGCAAGAGGTTGAGCGCGCACAGAAACAACTTGAAGCGTCCCGGCAGGCGGAAGCGAAGGCTGCGGCGGATGCTGCAGCGGATGCCGAAGCCAAACGGCATGCCGAAGAGATACTGCGGCGTGCCGAGGAACGTGCAGAGCAGGAGCGGCAGGAGGCCCTGCGGCGGCAACAATCCGCGGAAGACCTGCGAGTGATGGCCGAGCGTGCGCAGGAAGAGATGCTGGAGGCGCGCAAGCGGGCCGAAGAACAGGCCGCCAGATACGCGGAGGCTGAGCAGTCGAAGCCCCAGGCCGGACCGAAAGGGCGCATGCTGCCGGGGGAGACCTCGGACCCGTACTACTACTCGGGGCCTGTGGACCCGGCGTTCTTTGCGTCGACGCCCGGCGTACGAACGGCACGGCCGGCGCGTGTGTCGACCGAGCGGAAGGCCTACGTGTATCCCATGCATCCTGGCTCGGAGGACTTCGACTCGGGCACCATCGTGGCGTTCCGCGGAAATGCGCAGTTTGCGCCGTCGCCGCTGAACGGTCTGCCGGACCGGGGTCTGCCGATGACGGAAGCTGCCGGGGAACGCAGCGACACCGGCTTGGGATTGACGGAGTCGCGGCGACCGGCTGCGGCTGTGGACGATCGGGACACCGGCTACAACCTGGACGAGGACTATTACGACGGAGACCATGTAGCGCGCGTCTTTGCGCCGTCGCCGCGAACCAGAGTACGTGGCGAGAGCGCGCCTTCGGACCTGCATATCCGGCCTGCAAGCCGCGTCAGCGGGGAACGCGAGCGTCCGGTGCGCGCGGTGCGACCGTCGCCGCTGTCGCTGCGAGCGACGCCGTCCGAAGTGCCCCAGCAACCGGTCGAAGAACGGCGAGTCCCCGAGATCTTTGTGGAGACAGCGGAACCCGCGGCGGTTCCGGAGGCAAGTCCAGTCGCAGTGGGATCAGGTGAGGAGGTCGTCAGGGAGCGCTATGACCCAAGTCCCGTGTTCCTTGCCAGCAGTGCTGAAGGGCGCCGTGACGCCCCCTTGCAGGAGACGAAGAGCGAACCAGTGAAGGAGCACGGGGTGCCGTTCTTCAGCCCGCTGGACCTCCGTGGCAACGGCGAAGAGACATTGCCGCCGCTGCCGTTTGAGAAGAGTGGGCTTCTGGAGGATGTCGAGAGTCCGAGGATGTTTCTTCCGGGCCCACGGCGGCGAGTGTTGCAGACGGAAGCGGAGCCGACGCTGGAGGAGACGCGCCAGCGCGACGCGGCTGCGGCGGAGGGCGAAGTTCGGTCGCAAGCGGAAGCCGAGAGCCGAGACAAGCTCGACCGCTTCGTGCAGGATGCCGAGGGCGCAAGGGCTCCAGTGAGCGACGTGTCGCCGGGCATGCTGGCGGAAGCGGTGTTGAAGTCGGGTGAAGTGGTCGCGCACCAGGAGCAAACCGTGCAATGGCGATCCCTGCCGCGGACGGGCGAGAGCGGCTTTCGGCGGCGACGGCAGCCGGGCAGAGAACCGGTGGCTCGCACGGTTCGGCAGCCCCGGTCGCAGCAGGATGCGGAGAGTGTGGCGGATCATGCGGCGCCTCCGGCATGGCTCAGCGGAGAACGTGTGCCGGCGCAGCCTGCCGAGGCAGCAAAGGTAGAGGGTGGAGCGGGACCGGATGTTCCGGCGACGCCTGGTGACCCTGGCGTGCCGGGGCCGCGACCGGTGCTTAGGCGCCAGCCTTCCAACCTGCGGCCGCGCTCGCAGCGATCGAATCCGGAGGTCCGGCCGACGCGAGCTTCCTCAGACCCGAATGTGGTCGTGGCGGGACCGTTGCCTGAAACGGCAGACACGCTGCAGCAGTCACGGGAGCGGGTGGCGGCGCGGTGGTTTGCCTTGAGCGGTTTGATGGGGTCGGAACGGCAAAGCGGGGAACCGCGCGTCGGGGAGCGCTCTGGGGCGCGGCCTGCACCTCTCCTGTCCGTGTTGTCGATCAGCGGTGGCGTGGGGAAGACCAGCATCGTGGCGACCCTGGGCCGGGCCTTGTCTGCCCTGGGCGAAAAGGTGATGCTGGCGGACACCAACGTTCATGGCATTTTGCCGTACTACTTTGGCGCTCGCGAGCAAAAGCCGGGCGCGGTTCGGACATTTTCTCCACCACCCGGGAGCAGCGACGCGCCCGTGGTGCTGGTGAGCTATGACGCGGATGGCCGGGCCTACGACGACGCGGGGCAGAAGCGTGTTCTGGAAGACCTGCACCGGCGTTCGAGCCAGGTGCAACGTGTGCTGGTGGACGCCGGCGTAAACAGCGCGTGGCTGGCCCGCGCGGTGGCAGGAACGAACCCGTGGGTGCTGGTGCCGGTGGCCCCGGATATGAACTCGGTGTTGGGCACACAGGCGGTGGAGCGGCTGTTCCAGGATGTGACCGGAATCGACGGACGGCCGGTGAAGCCCTATTACGTGCTGAACCAATACGACCCCTCGATGCCGCTGCATTTGGACGTGCGTGAAGTCCTGCGCCAGTTCCTGGGTGACCGTCTCCTGCCGATCATGCTGCAGCGCACGCCGGTCGTTTCCGAAGCACTGGCGGAAGGCATGACCGTGATTGACTACGCGCCGCGCGCTCCGATTGCAACGGATTACATGAACCTGGCGAACTGGGTACGGAAACTCGCCGATCCCGGGCTGAGCTACGCGCGCCCGGCGCGGTGGAGCGAGCGATGACGAGAGCTTCCGTATGGAAGGAGTTTGAGACCGGCACCTCTGCCGTGGCACGGTTCGTGCGGTTCTTAGTTGTGCTGGCCTGCGTTGGCATGTTGTTGTACTGCGGCAGCCTGGAACTGACCTGGCCGCAGCAGGCGGTCCTGGGGGTGGTCAGTGTTCTGATCGGCGTCTGGATGGACCGTTCGTCGAGCTCGTACCTGATCACGCTGACGCTGATGATGGCGTCGTGTTTTTCGACCTTCCGGTACGCGTACTGGCGTATTGCAACGGTGGTGAACTTCTTCCGCGATCCCGGCAATACGCTGTGGGGACCGCTGGACGCGTTCTTCATCCTGATGCTGCTGGGTGCGGAGGTCTACGCGTTTTCGATCCTGTACCTGGGTTACACGCAGACACTGTGGCCCCTACGCCGCACGCCCGTGCCGCTGCCGGACGATCCGGAAGAGTGGCCCTCGATCGATCTTCTGATCCCCACGTATAACGAGCCGCTGAGCGTGGTGCGGTACACCGCTCTGGCATCCATCAACATCGACTGGCCCGCAGACAAGCTGAACGTCTACATCCTGGATGACGGTAAGCGGGAGGAGTTCCGCAAGTTCGCGGAAGAAGCCGGCATCGGGTACATGACCCGCGAAGATAATTTCCATGCCAAGGCAGGCAATATCAACCGGGCGCTGGAGCGCCTGGATTCGCCACTGGTGGCGATTTTCGACTGTGACCACGTACCGACACGCTCGTTTCTGCAGGTGACGATCGGCTGGTTCCTGCGCGACCCGAACCTGGGCATGCTGCAGACGCCGCACCACTTCTATTCGCCTGACCCGTTTGAGCGCAACCTGGGGCAGTTCCGGTCGATCCCGAACGAGGGCGAGCTGTTCTACGGCATTGTGCAGGACGCCAACGACTTCTGGAATGCGACGTTCTTCTGCGGGTCGTGCGCGGTGCTGCGCCGCTCTGCGCTGGACGAGATCGGCGGCATCGCCGTGGAGACCGTGACCGAGGATGCGCACACCAGCTTGCGCATGCAGATGAACGGGTGGAACACGGCTTACATCAACATCGCGCAGGCGGCGGGCCTGGCCACGGAGCGTCTGAGCGGCCACGTGAAGCAGCGCATCCGCTGGGCGCGCGGCATGATCCAGATCATGCGAACGGATAATCCCCTGTTTGCGAAGGGTCTGAGGCCACTGCAGCGTCTTTGCTACTTCAACGCGATGACGCACTTCCTGTATGGGCTGCCGCGACTGATCTTCCTGTTTGCTCCGTTGATCTACCTGATCTGGGGTTACACAAACGTTCCCGGATACTGGGCGGCGATCCTGGCGTATGCGTTTCCGCACCTGGTGCTTTCGTCCATGACGAACTCGCGCATCCAGGGCCAACACCGGCACTCGTTCTGGAACGAGATCTACGAGACGGTGCTGGCGCCGTACATCTTTCTGCCGACGACGATGGCGCTGTTCAACCCCAAGCTGGGCTCCTTCAACGTGACGGCAAAGGGTGGTGTGGTGCGCAGCCGCTTCTTTGACCAGCGCATTGCCCTGCCGTTCCTAGTGATGATTCTGTTCAACGTGATCGGCGTGCTGTGTGCGATTCCTCGCTACATCCAGTTCCCGCGCGGACCGGAAGGCCTGGGACTGCTGACAACGGTGTTGGACGTGCCCGCGAACATGTGGGACGGAACCCACCCCGGCACGATCCTGATGAATGTGATCTGGACGATCTTCAACACGCTGATCCTGGGCGTGGCCTGCGGTGTGGCGTGGGAAAGCCAGCAGCGCCGGCAGACGGTTCGCGTCACCATGCAGGTGCCGGCGCGCATTGAACTGGCCGACGGCACGGTGTTTGACGGCGTAACCGCAGACGTTTCGAGCGGCGGCGTGATGCTGGAAATGATGGAAGAGAACGCCATTGCACCGGGCACCGCGGCGTGTGTGCTGTTTCCAGTGCTGGATGGCGAAGCTGGCATTCCGGCGACGATTTTGCGCGTGAACGGGACGGAGCTCCGGGCGCAGTTCAACGACCTAACGATCCAGGAAGAAGAGGCGCTGACGCAGGTGTTGTATTCGAGAGCCGACACATGGCTGGGATGGGGCGAAACGCGGGAACCGGACCGCCCGCTTCGCAGCCTCGGGCGCATCATGCTGCTGGCGGTGATCGGTCTGCGCGAGACGGCAAAGGGCCTGATCAAGGGGTCGAAACCTGCGTCCTCCGCAAAGGCGGCAGGATCGAGCCGGCTGGCAACCAGCATCTCGCCGGTGCTGCTGTTGTGCGCGGCCATGCTCGGGCTGCTGACGGGGCACTCTGCCGCGGCGCAGGGCCTGACAATGCAGGCTTCGGGCCGGGCCAACGCCGGGCAGGTGGCTGTGCCCGGGGCAAAAGGTGCAACAGCCCAACCGGGAGCAGCCGCTCCGGGCGGCGCGTCGGCGGGTGCATCTGGGACGCAGGCGGCCGCGAACGGGCGAACGGTGCCTCCGGGACAGTTCGATAACGTCTTTACGCTTGCCGACGTGGGAACCGCAGACACGATCGTGATGCGCGGCGTGGACGCGTACCACTCGCTGTACTTCTCGGTTCCGCAGACGCAGGTCATCAAAACGGCGACGATGCGATTGCGGTATCACTTCTCGCCGGGGTTGCTGCCCGCGCTGTCGCACCTAAAGGTGAGCGTGAACGGAACCCTGTTCGCGACGCTACCGGTGACCACGCAGCCGCTGACCGCGGGCGCTCCAGCGGATCTGACCCCCGAGGAGAAGGCTGCGGAGTCGGAGCAGCTCTCGGTGCGGCGACCTGCAGAGAACAGCGCCTTGCTGGAAGCGACGCTCACCATGCCGGCCGAAATGCTGGTGCACGACAACCAGATCACGTTTGAGTTTGTTGGCCACTACACCTTGCAGTGCGAAGATCCGTCGCACTCGACGCTGTGGGCGCACGTGGATGCGAACACTTCGATTGAACTGCAAGGAAGTCTCTTGCCGCTGCAGGACGACCTGAAGCTGTTGCCGCTGCCGTTTTACGATGCCGCGGTGAACTTGCACCCGGTCGTCCCGATGGTGTTTCTGAACCAGCCTTCGGCCAAAGCGATGCGGGCCGCCGGGATCGTGGCTTCCTGGTTTGGCCTGCTGCCGACGGACGCCCGACCGGTGCGCTTTCCGGTGTCGTTTGGTCAAATCCCGCAGGGCAACGTGGTTCTGTTGAGCGAGAACCCGGCCGACCTGCCGGCTTCGCTGAATGTGCAGAGCTCGGGCGGCGCCACGATCTCCATGCGGACGAATCCGTCCGACCCGTACTCGAAAGTATTGATACTCTCGGGCGATTCGGCGGATGACCTGATCACGGCAGCGCGGGCTCTGGCCTTGCAACGCAACCTGTGGCAGGGCAACCAGGTTTCTGTGTCGATGAAGGCTCTGCCGGTCAGTCAGCCCGATGACGCTCCGCGCTGGCTGCCGACCAACACCAAGGATCCGGTCAACATTGGGCAGTTCATGAACACCGGCGACCTGCAGGGTGATGGATCGGTCCCGGTGGGCGTGTATTTCCGCATTCCGCCGGACATCATTAACTACGCTCCGGCGAACATCCCGTTTCATCTGGAGTACCGCTACAACCCGGTGCCGCTGGCGAACGAAAGCACGCTGCAGTTCTATGCGAACGGAGCGTATGTAAGCTCCACGCCGATGCCGCATTCGGAGAAGGCGTCGCAGGTGCTGTCGACGGAGGTTCCGGTGCCGCGGGTGAGTATGCGGCCGTTCTCCAATTCGATGATGCTGAAGTTTGTCTTTCAGATCGCGAAAAAGAACAAGTGCCAGGACACGGCTCCGCTAAACCTGGAAGGTTCGGTACTGAAGGAGAGCTACCTCGACATCCGGGACATTCCTCACTTGGCGGCCCTGCCGGATCTGGAGCTGTTTGCGAACGCGGGCTACCCGTTTACCCGCATGAAGGATCTCTCGGAGACGACGGTGGTGCTGCCCGACAATCCGGGCGCGGATGAGATCGAGCTGTACCTGACCTTGATGGGGCACTTTGGAGCGCAGACCGGATACCCGGTGACCAACGTGAGCGTTTCCGGTCCGGACGGCCTGAAGAGCGACGGTCAACGGGACTATCTGGTTCTGGGAACGGTGGAGGATCAGCCTGCGCTGAATGCGTTGAGCGGCCGCCTGCCCGTGCAGATTCAGAGCAACGGGCTGAGCGTGCAGGACACGCAAGGCTTCTTCTCGCAGTTGCGGAACGCGTGGTGGAAGGTACGGTCGTCGGACCACGTGCAGACGGGTCAGTTGGAGACCTCTGGCGGTCTGCCGGACGCGATGATCGAAGGGCTGGAGTGGCCGCAACGATCGGAGCGTTCACTGGTGGTGATCGCGTTGCGCGATCGCGCGGTGATCCCGAGCTTCCTGACTACGTTTCTGCGCGTTTCGCAGTCGTCGGACATCGGTCAGTCGGTTAGCGTTCTGCACGGGACGCAGTTCACGTCGTACCGCATTGGCAATGACAACTACCACGTGGGGTCGCTGGGCCTCTGGACGAACCTGAAGCTGTTCTTTGCGCGCTACCCGTGGGCGGTTGTGATCATGGTGTTCCTGGCTTCGATCCTGCTGGCGGCACTGTTGCGGGTGTGGCTGCGGCGTCGCGCACGGCTGCGGCTGCAGGGCGAGGACTAGGGCCATGGCAGACGAGATCGCCGTTACAACGACGGCTACCGGACCTGCGTCTGAGGCCTGGGTCCTGAGACAGCCTCGGGAGCAGCGCCGCTCGCGCGTCAAGGCAGAGCGGGGCGGGGGCGTGCGCCGCAAATGGTCGCAGGTGGTGGCGCTGCTGCTGCCGGTGGTGGCAGGCCTGGTCTCCTTCCAAGCGGGCTGCCGGGCAGAGCAGCAATGGCCTCTGTGGCAGCACTACCGGGAGCGCTTCCTGGACAGCTCCGGCCGCATTATCGATCACAGCGGCGGCGACAAGACCACCAGCGAAGGGCAGGCCTATGGCATGTTCTTTGCTCTGGTGGTGAACGATCGCAAGAGCTTTGACCAGATGCTGCGCTGGACCGAGGACAACCTGGCCGGTGGCGACCTGACTGCGCGGCTGCCCGCGTGGAAGTGGGGCAAGGCGGAGGACGGAAGCTGGAGACAGTTGGATTCGAACTCCGCGGCAGACGCAGACCTGTGGCTGGCCTATGACTGCCTGGAGGCCGGCCGGCTGTGGAACGACGACCGGCTGACCAAGCTGGGGCTGGTGCTGGCAGACAGGATGTCGCACAGCGAGATCTCGCTGATCCCGGGTCTGGGAACGGTACTGATTCCGGGACCGACGGGATTTCACCCGTCGCCGGACAAATGGGTGCTGAACCCGAGCTATATGCCGCCGCAGGTGGTGGCGCGTTTGCGGCAGCAGCTTCCTGGCGGGCCGTGGTCAAGCGTGCTGGAAGACCTGCCGGTGGTGCTGTCGCAGGGCGCTCCGTCGGGTTTTGCGATGGACTGGGTGGCGGGCGATGCCGGCGGCGTGCATCCTTCGTCGTCGCCGGACGTGCTGGCGCAGGGCAAGGCGGGCACGCCGGCGCTGGGCAGCTACGACGCGATTCGTGTGTATCTGTGGCTGGGCATCGCCGACCGGGATACGCCGGGCGTGAGCGACAGCCTGCAAGCGATGCCTGGCATGGCGCATTACTTGGCCGGTAATGCAACGCCTCCGGCCAGCGTGGACAACAGCGGCAGCGTGGTGGAAGCGAACAGCCCCGTTGGCTTTTCGGCGGCGGTGTATCCCTACCTGCTGGCCATGGGCGAGCAGAAGGCGGCGAAGTCGCAGATGGACCGCGTGGACGCCACGCTGGATTCCGCGACGGGCCTGTACGGGCACAACGGCGACTACTACGACCAGAACCTGGTGCTGTTTGCCCAGGGCTGGAAGGAGGGCCGCTTCCGGTTTGACCGGAACGGACGCCTGAAGCTGAAGTGGCGCTAACGCGCAGATTTCAGAAATAAGTTGCAAGAACGAAGATCGTTGATGCACAGGAAGAGGGGCAGACAGTAAGATGCTGCTACACCGGAACTTTTACGCCGGCGGACGAAGATCCGCACCGGCGAGATGGAGAATCTGCCCTGGCGGCTCTTGGACTGAACCGATGAGACAGATGGGACACATTCCGGCCGTGGCATGCCTCGGCGTTGCGCTGGCGCTGAGTGCATGTATGGTGGTGCCGGTCCGGGCTCAGGGCAATGCCGCGGCGACGCAGGCGTTGCTTGACAAGGCTCACGCCCTGGAGACGCGGGGCCGCATGGACATGGCGGCGCAGACCTGGCAGCAGGTGCTGCTCGCGGATCCGAAGAACACGGAAGCGCTGGGTGGGCTTGCCAGGGCGGCCAAGGTGTCCGGCAACACGACGCTGGCGAATACGTACCTGGAGAAGTTGCGGGCGATCAACCCGAACGATCCGGGGATCGCGCGGGCGGAGTCGGCGCAGGCACAGCCGAACCAGCTTGCGGCGCTGCAGCGGGCGGGCAAGCTGGCCGAGCAGGGGAACTACGCCCAGGCAATGAACATCTATCGCCAGGTATTTGGAACGCAGCCGCCGCCGGGCGACTGGGCCCTGGCGTATTACCAGACGGAAGCGGCGACAGAAGACGGGCGACCGCACGCGATTGCAGGGTTCCGGTCGCTGATCGATCGGTTTCCGCAGGATTCGCGGTACCAGATTGCGCTGGGTCGCATTCTGACCTACAACCCGTCGACACGGTCGGAGGGGCGCCGGTACCTGGAGCGTCATCCGAACAACCCGGAAGCGATGCAGGCGCTGCGGCAGTCGCTGGTTTGGGATTCGCAGAACCCGGCCGCGGCAGCGGATTTGCGGGCGTACCTGCAGAAGCACAAGGATCCGCAACTGGAAGAGGCTTTGCGCAACACGCAGGCGCAGGCAGCGCGTTCGGCGGCTGCGGCGCGGCGGAGTTCTGCAGGTGCGGGATCGGCCGTGGTAAGCGAAGAGACGCTGGAAGAGCGCGCCGAAGGCACGGAGCTGGCGGCGGCGTATTCGGCGTTGAACGGCAAGCGGTTTGACGACGCGGAGAGCCGGTTCAAGGCGATCCTGGCGAAGGACCCGCAGAATGCGCGTGCCCTGGCGGGGATGGGCTACCTTCGCATGAACCAGCAGAACTTTGGCGGGGCGATCTCGTTCCTGGAGCAGGCCAAAGAGAACGGGGCGAAGGACCCCGGGCTGGACAAGAACCTCGAGACCTCGCGCTTCTACTACACGCTGAGCGAGGGCGGCGTGGCGCTGAACGAGAATGACCTGGCTACAGCCGAGCAGAAGTATCAGCAGGCGCTGCAGATGCGGCCAACCAGCCCCGAGGCTTTGCAGGGTCTGGGTGGAACGCTGATGAAGGCGGGGCAGGCGCAGGCGGCGGTTCCGTACTTTGAGCAGTTTGTGAAGGTGAAGCCGGGGGCGGAGTCGTGGCGCTCGCTGTTCATGGCGCAGTACCAGGCGGGAGACGCGGCAGCAGCGCTGGGAACCGAGCGGCGCATTCCGGCGAGCATTCGCGCGCAGTTGATGCGGGATCCGGAGTACCTGCGGACGCTGGCTTCGGCGTATTCCGCGGTGGGCCGCGATGCCGACGCCCAGCGGGTGCTGCGGTCGGCCCTGGACCTGCCGTTTCCGGCAGAGGCCAAGGGCGTGAAGGCGGAAACGGAGCTGCAGTACGCCAGCCTGTTGCTGCAGGCGAACCGCATTGAACAAGCCAGCGGGCTGTATCGGCAGGTGTTGGCGGAGGACCCGAACAACGTGCTGGCGTGGCAGGGCCTGGTGAATGCCGAGCATGCCATGCACAACGACCAGCTTGCGCTGCAGACGGTGGAGAGCATGCCGCCGAGCGTGTACGACCAGGCGCTGCGGGATCCGGGATTCCTGAGCGCCGTGGCGGCGGTGTACCAGAGCAACAACAAGTACGACCTGGCGCAGGGCCTGCTGGAAAATGCGATTGCGCAGCAGAACACGACGGGTCAACTGGTTCCGGTGCCGCTGCAGCTGCAGTTGGCCGGGCTTTACCTGCAGCGGAACGATCCGGCACGGGCTTACCCGATCTACCAGCGCGTGCTGAGCCAGAACCCGGACCGCGTGGACGCGTGGCGCGGGTTGCTGACGACGCTGCACAGCTCGGGTCGCGACCAGGAGGCGCTGGCGCAGATTCAGCAGATTCCGCCCGAAGTTCGCAAGCAACTGGAGCAGAGCGTGGATTACCTGCAGACGGTTGGCCAAATCTACAACGGACTTGGCCAGCCTCGGCAGGCGATGCTGTTTCTGAACCGGGTGCAGCAGCACTACGCGGCGCAACACACCATGCCGCCTGCGGACATCGACATTCAGAACGCGTGGCTGCTGTTCAACGGCAACAACGATACGGGCCTGTACCGCCAGCTGCTGGTGCTGGGCAGCCGGCAGGACCTGTCGGACGATCAGCGTCGTACGGTGCAGACCATCTGGGCAAGCTGGGCGGTGCGGCGCGCCAACCAGGCAAGCGCGGCGGGCAATGGCAAACGGGCGCTGCAGATCCTGAATGCGGCGGCGAAGACGTTTCCGGATAATCCGGCAGTAATTCGCGCGCTGGCCGGTGGGTACCAGAGGGCGGGGCTGCCGAAAGAGGCGGTTGCAATCTTCAAGTCGGGGGATATGACCTCGGCATCGGCTTCGGATTACAAGACGGCGGTGGGTGCCGCGCTTGCGGCGAACGACATGAAGGCCGCGGAGACGTGGCTTCGCTTCGGGCTGAACCAATACCCGAAAGACGGCGAAATGCTGAACCTGGCGGCCAAGTTTGAGCAGGCTCGCGGAGACAGTGGGCGCGCGGCGGACTACTACAAGGCGTCGTTGGCGGCGCTGCCGCCACCAGATCCAGGAACGGAGTTGGCGAACATTCTGAATGCGCCGATGCCGTTGAACCCTCGGGCGCTGCCGTCGGCTAACCAGCCGCAGGACCTGGCGACCCTACTTGCACCGGGCAGCGATCCGACGGGCATGGGCGCGGCCGCATTGCCCGCACCGAGGCCGTATCTTCCCAGCTACAGCAATGCGTACGGGCCGGCGCCGGTTCAGGTCGGCAGCGGCGGAGGGCAGGCAAGTGCGCCCGCGGTTCCGCAGTACATGCGCAACCCGGGCGGCGGAGCAAATGGATCGAGGACTCGATCGACGCTGGGTAACTATCAACCGCCGGCTGCGAACGGCGGCGATCCCTATGTGATCCCGCAAGGCAGTTATGCTCCTCCGGCGACGAACCTGTCGAACCCCGCGGTGGGTTCCACGATGGGGTACCCCGGTATGTCGGAGACGGACATTCCCGCGGATGCGAAGCCGAGTGGCAACGCCGCGCCGGATGTTTACGTGGCGGCACAGCGGGCAGACGAGCAGGAGCAGATCCGGCGAGCGGTGGCGTCGGCGACGGCGGCGGGTTCCCCCGCGACCGGCGATGGGCTGACGGAAGTTGTTGCCCGGGTAGAGGCTGCACATCCTGAGGGAGCGCAGACCGGGCAGTTCGGGAACGGTGAGGTGTACGGGCCGTACGTGCCGTATGTTCCGCCCACCCAGCAGGGATCCCCCGCGGTGTCGTACAACGCGAGCACGGTCGATCTGCCGAGCCAGACGATCATCACGGATTTTCCGACGGCGCAGGGCAAGCTGGTGCCGCTGCACAATGCGAAGACGACACGGCGCGGTAAAGTGCATCACGATCAGGACGACGCAGCAGAGGCTGCGGAGGTGCGCCGCCGCCAGTCGGAGCCGGAGATCGTGCAGGGACCTCCCGAAGCAGATTCGGCTGAAGACCTGAGCGATGCGCACCAGGCGCAGTATGGATCGCTGGCGCCCGCCGCTGGGCAGACGGCCCGGCCGTCGCGCCTGCCCGCGACCGCGCCCACGAACACTGCGCCCAGTGATGTGTCGACGAGCTACCCGGCGGCGAGTTCGTCGGCGAATGGGAACAGCTCGCGCACGGTGACGACACAGTTCCCGCAGGCGCCGGATAACGGCAGGTTTGGGCAGCAGTATCCGAGGCCGACCCGGGGGACGACCACAACGGCCCGGCGGAGATCGACGGCGCGCCGGCAGCCCAGCTCAGTGGCGGCGTTTGGTCCGGGAGCGCCTCCGATCTTCTATCCGGCCGTGCCGTCAGCGCTTTCGTCGCAGCCGTACCCGGATCTGCCGCCCTACAACAACGGACAGACCGCGCCCACGGATGCCCAACTGGTGGCGCGGAACGTGCCGCCACTGCGCGGCAGCTATAGCCTGCCCGATACGACGGCGGGTGCGGATGGCGGGCCGCCACTGACGCAGCGCCAACAGGAAGAGCTTGACCTGGCACAGCTGGAGGCGAGTTACAGCGGATGGGTGGGCGGCAACTCCTATGTGCGGACGCGCAGCGGCGACCCCGGCCTGAATCGGTTGTACGACTTCGAGCTGCCGTTTGAGGCAAGCGTGGTGGCCGGCAAGTCGGCTCGGTTCACGATCGTTCCGACGGGTGTTTTCCTAAGCAGTGGAACCGTAGATGCGACGCGGTACACCACCGGATTTGTGCCGTACCTGGGATCGCTGTCGGCTGCGGCGACGAACACGCCTTCTCCGCAATATGCGTCGGGTGTGGGTGGTGAAATCCAGATGACGACGCAGAACTTCGGCCTGGCGGTCGGGTACACGCCGTACGAGTTCCTTGTGTCGAACATCACGGGCCGCTTCCGGTACCGTCCGGCGGGTGGGCCGATCTCGTTCTATGCCGAGCGGCAGCCGGTGAAGGATACGCAGCTTTCGTACGCCGGTCTACGCGATCCCGGGTCCATCGGCTTCTCGAACACAGGCAATATCTGGGGCGGTGTAATCGCAACCGGTGGCGGCGTTCGGCTGGATCAAGGTAATGAGCGTGCCGGGCTGTACGCCAGCGCGGATTACGCGACACTGACCGGCTTCCATGTGCTGGAGAACCGGCGTATCGAGGGTACGGGTGGAGCGTACTTCCGGGTACACACGTTCCCGGGCATCGGAACGCTCAACGTGGGTGGAAGCCTCTTTGCGGCGCATTTCGACCACAACGAGCGTGCGACGTCGTATGGCCTGGGCGGGTACTTCAGTCCGGATGTGTACATCCTGGGGACGGTGCCGGTGACGTTTACAGGGCACTCGGGGAACGCGTGGCACTACGTTGCGCAGGCGGCCGTCGGTGTGCAGACGTTCCACGAGAACAACGATCCGTACTTCCCGCTGCCGGAAGATGCGGCGCTGCAAACCGCGGCGCTGCAAGGCTGCACGGTGCTGTCGCTGCAGCAGCGGAACTGTGCGACCGCGTACCAGCCGCTGAACACGGGAACGGGAGCGAACTTCAGCATTACGGGCGAGGCGTCTTACCGCGTGACGGATCACTGGTATGCGGGGCTGGCGCTGGAGGCGAACAACACCAACAACTACACGCTGGTGCAGCCGACGATCTTCCTGCGCTACCTCTTCAAGTCGCAGTATCCGACGGACGATTACCCGACCGGGCTCTTCCCATCGAACGGGTTGAGGCCGCTGCGGGTTCCGTAGAGACAGTCGAGTCAGTCGATCGGGAAGGATGAATGCGGGGCGGATGCGATGAGCATCCGCCCCGACGACGTTAAGCCAGGTTGTTGGCGCTGTCTCCTGCGGTAACGGCGAAGCTGGCGCCGGAGATCATGCGCGCTGCTTCGGACGCGAGAAAGACAACCGTCGGTGCGATGTCGTCCGGATCGATCCAGGGCACGCGGAGAGGCGAGCTCTTGGTGAGGCCTTCTTTTGCCGCCTTCTCGTCTTCCTCGACATTCCCGGTCGGGGTCTTGCCGGACTTTTCGAGTGCCTGGGCGTAGCGCTCCTCGTGGCGGGTGAGCGGGGTGTCGATGAGCCCCGGAACCAGGCAGTTGACGGTGATGCCGTGCTTGCCGAGTTCGAGGGCGGCGGACTTCATAAGGCCGATCAGGGCGAACTTGGACGAGGAGTAGGCGGAGCCGTTGAGCGTTCCGTGCTCGCCCTGTGTCGAGGTGGTGATTATGATGCGCCCGGATTTGTGCCGCACCATGCCAGGGGCGAATGCGCGCAGGACGTTCGCGGTGCCGGTCAGATTGGTGTCGATGGTGATGTCCCAGTCGTCGTCGGTCATCTCCAGCAACGGGTGGAACTGCTGGATGCCGGCGTTGGCAAAGAGAATGTCTACTTTGCCGAAAGCGGATTCGATCTCGCTGGCGGCCCGCCGGACGGCGGAGCGGTCGCGCTGATCCAGGATAGTTTGGTGCCACTGAACACCTTTGGCCTGGACCAGATTGCCGGTTTGGGTTAGTTCGTCGGGGGTCGATGGGGTAACGCCGGAACGCGGGTCCACCGTGGTCGCAAGGTCGATTCCGGCGACGTTTGCGCCGGCGGCTGCAAGGGCGATGGCGGCGGCGCGGCCGATGCCACGAGCCGCGCCGGTGACCACGGCGGTCTTTCCGCGCAGGGCGGACGGCGAGAAAGTCTGCGAGGTGGGGTTTGCTTCGGGTGTTGCATCCGGCATGGGTCGGGTCCTCAGGTGAGCGAGCTCACGATGGTGAGATGCGGGTGTGTGCCGCGCACCGGCGACTGTCTTGGTGGCGCGGCGCGAGTGCGGGCTGTCAAAAGACGCCGGTTCGTATGGGTCGGAGCGGGTTAGCGGAGCTCGCAGACCTGCGCGGCCGCGTTGCGGTATGGGCAGGTGAGAGCCGTTGGCATCGCGGCCGGAAGAACGATCCAGGTTACGCCAAGAGGCAGGAGCCGCTGGCGGCGTTCGGTGTCCGATGCGGTGTTCAGGCCGGTGGTGGCGGCGACGCCCGCTTGCCAGGAGGGGGTGAGCCCGGGGAGGACGGCGGCGATACCGGCATCTTTCACGTTATCCGGAGGGGTGGAGTGCAGGGCGACGGCGCGGAAGCCGTGGCTGTCTTCGCCGGGGTAGTTGATGTAGTTGCTGTCGAGGGCGACGAGGGCAGGGGTGGGCAGGTGGTCACGGCACCAGGCGAAGGCGGCCTGCCAAGGGTTGGAGGGCGGTAATCCGGGCCATTCCATGTGCGCGGTGTGCGGATACAGCGAGCGCTGCATGGCAAAGGTGGACGCGCCCAGGGCAGCGCAGGCAAGGATGGGAAGGGCAGCCTGGGGCAGGCTCTTCAGGCGCGATTGGAGGAAGGCTGCGGCCGCTGGGAAAAGGGCGATGAAGACCAGGTGGAGGCTACGCAGAGGTTGGAGCCGCGCGACCGCCAGGCTAGTTGAGCTTTCGCGAGCGAACGTGAGTGCGAGTAGGACCGCCAAGGCAGAGGTGAGGCAAGCGGCGGCCGTGAGCCGGTGCAGGTTCGACGTTCGGGGCAGACCGGACAGCCTGGCGATGAGAAGGAGCAGAGCGCAGGGAGCCACGGCGCCGGCCCACTCAAACCACCTCCACTGAGCGGGGAACCAGTACGCGCGGGTGTGGGCGACGGCGTAGGTGCCGGCCGTCTCAGCGGGAGCGGTGGTGACCAACAGTGCGGCGATAAGGAAGATCGCGAGGGCAAGAGCGATGATCCAACGGCGCGGCTTTGAGGTTGCCAGGCTGGCGAGAACCAGAAGGGGGAGAGCTCCCCAGATGGCCATGAGGGGATGCAAGGTGGCCGCGGCAGCCCAGCATAGGATTACGGCCGGCCAGCGATGGCGGAGCGCGAAGCTTAGCGCGAAGAGCAGCAGCGGCGTTGTGAGGCTGCGAGCGGTGCTGTAGGGGTCCACGGCGTAGAGTCCCGTGCCGGCGACGGGAAGACCCGCCGCGACAGCTACCGCGAGGACCGGGAGCCAGGGCCGAGTCTGCAGCGGGAAGCAGCTCTTCGCAAGATGTGCGGCGGCACAGAGCAACGCCACCAGCCCAAGGGCTTGGATGCCGAAAAGAACGGCGGACAGCGGAAGGTGCAGGATGCGGACGGCGGCTGCCGCGGTGGGCACGAACAGGGCGAAACGGGTGTGCGCGGTGACCCAGACGCGGTCGTGAGGGAAGAGGGCGGGGTCGATTCGGGCCGCGATGGCTGCGCCGTAGATGCCACCGTCCTCCGCGTCAGGATGGTAGCCAAGCAGGAGCAGGGCGAGCGCCGACGCGGCGAGAATGAAGGCGAGCCAGGCGTGACTGGACCATCGCGATGGCGCGTGCGGCTTTGGTTGGTGCGGCAAGGGCCGGATCTGGCTGGGTGACATGCGTCAGATGAGTTCCGTGGGCGGGGCGACAAGGGCCGTGTCACCGGTTCCGTCGTTCGGAACAGGCGAGGCCAGGGCGCCTGGCATCGTATGATGCAAGGAGCATGCCGGCAGGACCTTTGAAGACAGACACAGTGGGTCCGGGTGACGTGACACCGGCCGAGCCCGCCATCGGCACAGAGGGTCGCAAGGACCGCAAACGCGAGATCTGGAAGCTGATTCCGGGATTCGGCATCTCCGGGTTTTTCCTGTGGCGCACGATCCGCGGCATCCACTACGACGACCTGCGCGCGCTGCACCTGGTTCATCCAGTGTGGATTGTGGGCATGACGCTGTTCCTTGTGGGCAGCTACACGCTGCGCATCTACCGTTGGTGGTTCATGCTGCGGCGCAGCGGGGCGGCCAGCTTTGCGGTGTGTTCGCGGGTGTTGTTGACCAGCTTTGCGGCGAACAACGTGCTGCCGTTCCGCATTGGTGACTTCTTGCGGGTGTTCACGTATGCGAACGACCTGAACGCGTCGTCGTCGACGATTTTGAGTACCGTGATCCTGGAGCGGCTGCTGGACATCTTTACGCTGCTGCTGTTCCTGGTGGGATTGCTGGTGCATGCGGCGCATGCCCTGCCGCCGGTGCTGGTGCGCGGCCATTCGCTGAACGTGTTGCACTTTGCAGAACCGGTGCTGCTGGTGGTTGCGCTGGGGCTGGTGCTGTTGCTGTTTGGGGCGTCGCTGCTACAGCGGATGGTGGAGGCGCTGGTGCGTCGCATGCCTGGGGGCGCACGCACCGAAAAGGTTCAGCGTTGGGCGCTGCTGCTGTTTGATTCGGTGCTGAAGCTGAGCTTTGCGGGGCGCATGTTCCTGCTGGTGTCGAGCGTGGCGGTGTGGCTGTGCGAGGGCATGATCTTTGTGTCGATTGCTCGCATGCTGGACATTGCCGTGCTGCCGCGAGGGCCCTGGCTGGCGGTGACGTTGAGCAACCTGGGATTCCTGATCCCGTCTTCGCCGGGAGCAATCGGCGTGTATGAGAACTTCTGCAAGGCGGCGATGACGAGCCAGGGAGCGGCCCCGGGTATCTCCGGGCTGTACGGCATCCTGGTGCACGTTGTGGTGTTTTTCAGCGTTACGATTGCGGGCGGCATTGCGTTTCTGGCGCACCGGGTAGCGCGCGGCGCAGCGACGCGGCCGTTGCGTGACGACCTGGCGGAACTGCCGAGCGAGCTGCCCGCGGCGACGCCTCCCGGCATTTCGTAGGCTCGCCTGGCGATTGCTGCGCTGAGAGCCGGGATGCCGCAGCGGAGAAAAGAACAGAGGCGTGCTGACCGCGCCGCACGAGGGTAGAGGATGTATCGCAAGCTGCAACAGGCCGTGCTGGACCGCATTCGCGAGGTGCTGCGGGAGCGCTACGACGTTTCGTTGGAGCGCATTGCGGCGGAACAGCCGCCGTCCGTGTCGCTGGGCGAGATCGCGCTGCCGGTCGCGTTTGAGCTGGCCAAGCGGTTGCGGAAGGCGCCGCGTGCGATTGCGACGGAGCTGGCGGAGTCGTTGCAGGGTGTTGAGGGTGTGAGCTCGGTGGAGGTCGCGGGAGCGGGATACCTGAACGTGCGACTGGATCGCGCGGCGATGGTGAAGGCGATTGCGGCGGATGAGCACTCTGCGGTAGGTGGGCCGGGCTTCCGCCTCTTGGAGCACACCAGCATTAACCCGAACAAGGCGGCGCACGTGGGGCACCTGCGCAACGCTATCCTGGGCGACACGTTTGCCCGGATGCTGCGGCCCGACGCGTACAAGCCGGGATGGCAGATCGGCGTGCAGAACTACATCGATAACACGGGTGTGCAGGTTGCGGACGTGGTGGTTGCACTGCAGCACCTGCAGGGCAAGGACCTGCAGGCCGTACACGAGTTGCTGCTGGAGCTGGCGGCGCGTGGCGAGCGCGTGGACTACTACCTGTGGGATCTGTATGCGCGCGTTTCGCAGTGGTACGACGCGGACCCGGCACAGAAAGAGGCGCGCCGCGCGGTGCGGTTGCAGACGCTGCACGCGCTGGAGCATGGGGAAGGTGAGACCGCACAGATCGCCGACCTGCTGGCGACGGCGGTGCTGTCGCGGCACCTGGAGACGATGAACCGGCTCGGCATCGAGTACGACTTTCTGCCGCGGGAGAGCGAGATTCTGCACCTGCACTTCTGGGAGCGGGCGCGGCAGATCATGGTGCAGCGCGGCGTGTTGTACCAGGAGACGGCTGGCAAGAACGCGGGCTGCTGGGTAATGCGGCGGGCCGGAACCGAGGCGGTGGAAGAGGGTGAGACGGACCTGGACGCCAAGGTGATCGTGCGTTCGAACGGGACGGTCACGTATGTCGGAAAAGACATTGCCTACCACCTGTGGAAGTTCGGCCTCTTGGGTACCGATTTTGGGTATCGCGTTTTCCGGGAATATCCGGGGCGCACCTGCTGGATCTCGGCCGAGCTTGGCGATGGTGAGCAGCCCCACTTCGGGCATGCCGACGCGATCTATAACTTCGTAGATTCGCGGCAGAATGATCCTCAGGCGAATGTGCGCGAGGCCCTGCGCGGTATGGGCTATACCGAAGCGGCGGACCAGTACACGCACGTGAATTACGCCATGGTGGCGCTGACACCGCGGTGCGCCGAAGATCTGGGTTACTCGTTGAGCGAGGAAGACCGCGCCAAGGCGTACCTAGAGGTGAGCGGGCGCAAGGGCTTTGGCGTGAAGGCGGACGATCTGCTGGACCGGCTGATCGCGGCGGAGACAGCGGAATCCGAGAAGCGGAATCCGGAGATGTCGGCCGAGGAATGCCGGGAGAACGGCAATGCGATCGCCGTGGGCGCGCTGCGCTATTTCATGCTGAAGTACACGCGTAATACGGTTCTCGCGTTCGACTTTCAGGATGCGCTGTCGTTTGAGGGTGAGACCGGGCCGTATGTGCAATACGCTGCGGTGCGCGCCGCGAACATTCTGCGCAAAGCGGGCGTGGCACCGGAGGAGGCTCTGGAGAACCTGGCCGAGCTGCCTCTTACCGGCCTGAGTGGCGAGGATGAGATTTGGAGCTTCTGGCTGCTGCTGTCGCGGGTGACCGCAACCCTGGAGCAGGCCATTGCAGCGGCGGAGCCTGCCATCCTGGCGCGGTATGCGTTTCAGATTGCGCAGGAGTTTTCAAACTTCTACCACCGCAATCACGTGGTGAACGAGGCCGATCCGGAGCGCAAGGCGCTGCTGCTGGCGACGGTTGCGGTAGCCCAACGAGAGCTGACGCGGGTTCTGGGCTGGCTGGGTATCGCGGTGCCGCTGGCGATGTAGTCAGGCGTTCCGGCGGAGCGTTTCGCGGATGGCCTGCACGAGTTCTGCCGGGAGTAGGGGCTTCGCGAGCGTACCGTCGATGCGCAGGTCGCGAATCTGCTCCATGCTCGAATAGTCGGCAGCATTGATGAAGAGCAGGATGGGGGTGGTGTCGCCGCGGCGATTCAACTCCCGGATGAACTCGGGGCCGGTCATCACGGGCATGTGCTTGTCGCAGAGGATCAGGTCGAAGCGCTCGGTTTCAAGCGTGGCAAGTGCCAGGGCACCGTGTTCGGCGCTGCGGGCGTAGGCGCCCGCGAGTTGCAGCACGAGGCAGAAGGTTGAAGCCAGCACAGGTTCGTCATCCACAATGAGCACACGAACGCCGGAGAGGGCCGTTTTGTCGAAGGTGTGCGTGTGGTTCGCCATGGCTAACGCCTTTCGTAAGACCGTACCCAGTCGACGACGGATCGGACTGCGACACCGGAGGGACCCTTTCCGATGTAGTTTCGGGCTTCATCAATCCAGGCCATTGCTGCGATGTCGAGGTGGATCCACGGCGTGCCGGCGGTAAATTCCTTGAGAAACATGGCCGCGGTGATGGCGCCGCCCCAGCGGTCGATGCCGGTGTTCTGAATGTCGGCGATGCTGCTCTTGATCTGGTCGCGGTACTCGTCCGTGCAGGGAAGGCGCCAGAAGGCTTCGCCTGCCGATTCTGCGGCGGTGGTAAAGCGGGCGCAGGTCTCTTCGTCGTTGCTGAACATGCCCGCGTTTAGCCGGCCGAGCGCCACCGCGACCGCGCCGGTGAGGGTGGCGGCGTCGATCAGATGGGTGGCGCCCAGGGTGCGGGCATAGTGCAGGCCGTCGGCAAGGACCATGCGTCCCTCGGCGTCGGTGTTCATGACTTCGATGGTGGTGCCGCTCATGGCGGTGACAACATCGCCGGGGCGGTAGGCGGTGCCGCTTGGCATGTTTTCGGCCGAGCAGACGATACAGAGGACGCGAACGGCCGGCTTGAGCAGGGCGATGGCGCGCATGGCGCCGAGCATGGCAGCGGCCCCGGCCATGTCGTACTTCATCTTTTCCATGCCGTCGGCGGGCTTGATGGAGATGCCGCCGGTGTCAAAGGTGATGCCCTTGCCGACTAGGGCGAGCAGCGGAGCGCCTTCCGGCGGAGTGTTCGCCGGTTCGTAGCTGAGGTGGATGAGCGCCGGCGGCTGCGCGGAGCCCTGTGCCACGGCAAGGAAGGCGTTCATGCCGTGTTGGCGGAGGAACTCGGTGCTGTGCACCTGGCATGCGAGGCCGACTTCGACCGCCATGGCGGAGGCGCGACGGGCTAGCTCGCTGGGAGGAAGAATGTTGCCGGGTTCGAGTACGAGCGCGCGGGCGAAGTTCTGCGATTCGGCGAGGACGCGGCCGACTTCGAGCGCCGCGTCCTGAGCCGGGGATGGCACAACGGAGGGCAGGAGCAGATCCAGATGAAGGATGGAGCGGTCCTTGCGGTCGGAGCGATAGAGGTCCGGGTCGAAGTCGGCGAGGATCGCGCCCTCGGCGATGGCGCGGACCACCGCTGCGGGGTCGAGCGCGGTTTCGGGAACGAGGAGGCTGAGGGAGCGGATGGAGCGCTCGCGTGCAAACCGGACCGCGCTGCCGGCGGCCTGGCGAAGCTTGTTTGCGCTGACGGTGGATGCAGCGCCGGCACCGACCAGCAAGAGGCGTTCGGCAGTCAGGTTCGCGGGGGTATGCAGGAGAAGGGTTTCGCCGACGGAGGCGCGGAACTCACCGCTGGAGAGGGCGCGCTCAAGCGAGGCCGAGCCGGACAGGGATGCCGAGAGAAGGTTGGGGGTCGCCGATGCGGGTTTGGTCGAGGGGTCAGACGTGTCGACGGCAAGAACCGCGAGCAGTGGCGACGAGATGGAGGCGGCTTCTCCCGAAGCAAACGTGATCTGCATGCTTGCTTTAGGCTACAGGACTGGCCCGCAATTTTTCACGTCTGCAAAACCGATGAGCGTACCGCTTGCGGTTCCGAAAGAGAACAACCTGTGAAAAGGCGTGTGGGACGGAGCGCGCCGAAGCCGTGTTTAGCGGCGCTGGCCTCGGGCGATGGCGGCTTTGGCTTCGCGGTCAGCCTCGCGGCTGCGCTCGCTTTCGCGCTTGTCCCAGTCCTGCTTGCCTTTGGCGAGGGCCAGTTCGCACTTGACCTTGCCCCGGCGGAAGTACAGACGGGTGGGGATGAGCGTGAGGCCTTTTTCGCGGGTGCGGGCGGCAAGCTTTCGGAGTTCTTCCTTGTGCAGGAGCAGCTTGCGGGTGCGGGTGGCCTCGTGATTCTCGACGTTGCCATGCGAGAAAGGACCGATGTGGGCGTTGAGCAGGAAACACTCGCCATCCTTGACCAGGCCGTAGCTGTCTTTCAGGTTGGCTTTGCCTTCGCGGATGCTCTTGACCTCGGTGCCGCGCAGGGCGACGCCGGCTTCGAACCGGTCGGTAAGGAAGTAGTTATGGCTGGCGGCGCGATTGACGGCGGCGTCGCGGTCGCCCACGGCGATGGGATCGCGCGGCTTTGCCTTTTTGGAAGGCGCAGACTGCGTCGGCATGGAAACCATGTGGGGCATCGCTGGATTTGATGCTACCAGTCTGGGTTGACGGGCAGGGCACAGCGGGCATTACCCTTCTGCGCGGAGGCTCGTCCAACAGGCACGGATGGTATTCTTTTCAGGCATTCCAGGCCACGTTTCGAATTGTTTTCGCCGTGCGGTTCAGGGCGGGAAGCGGTGTGCATCCTGGCGCGCCACAGAGGGGCAACGAGGTTGATTTCCGCAGGTTCGCGCCGCGCAACGTGGCCGTTTCGCTTCCCGCTTAGCGGTGGGCTTGTCCCCTCATCCGACGTATGCCGCGGCACGGAGCGGCGGGCGCCAGGTTGGCGCGCGGGGCTGGCGTTGGCCGCCACACTGGCCATAGGATGCGGCGCGGCGATGCCGGTGCAGGCGCATGGGCAGTCGGCGAAGAGTTGGGCCAAGCGCGGCGCCGATGCGGAAGCGCATGAGGACTACGACGCTGCGTTCGAGGCCTATCGCCAGGCGCTTCTACAGCGGCCGGACAACCTGATTTACAAGACCAAGTTCGAGCGGGTGCGGTTTGCAGCCGCGGCGGCGCATGTGGATCGCGGCAGGGTCCTGCGCCAGAGCGGCGACTTCAACGGCGCGTTGACGGAGTTTCAGCGCGCGCTGGCCATCGATGGCGGCAACCAGACGGCGCAGCAGGAGATTGTTGCGGTTGAGCGCGACATGAGCAACGCGCCCGGCGCGGCGCTGCTGCAGCAGGCGCCGGTAGGACCGTCTGCCGCGGCGTCGACGGTAGCGGGGCCGATCCAATTGAAGCCGGTGGATAATGCGCCAGTGACGCTGCACGTGGTGGAAGACACCAAGGTGCTGTACCAGGCGATCGCGAAGAGCGCAGGGCTGAACGTGATCTTCGACCCGGACTACACGTCTCGCCGCATTCCGCTGGACCTGGTGAACGTGTCGCTGTACGACGCTCTGCGCATCCTGGGCACGATCAGCGGCACCTTTTGGAAGCCGGTGACGAGCAACACGATCTTTGTTGCGGCGAACACACAGCAGAAGCGGCAAGAGCTGGACACGGTCGCGGTGCAGACGTTCTACATTTCCAACGCGGCTTCGGCGGCGGATGCGAATGAACTGCTGACGGCGCTGCGTAATGTGCTGGACCCGCAGACGAAGATCTTCCTGGTGCCGAGCCAGAACGCGATCGTGATGCGTTCCACGCCCGACCAACTGCTGCTGGTGGAAAGCCTGCTGAATAACCTGGACCGGCCGCGCAGTGAAGTGGTTGTGGACGTTGCGGTGCTGGAAGTGAACAAGACCCGCACGCGCAACCTGGGCATTACGCTGCCACAGAGTGTGCAACTGGGAACGCAGTTGAACAACGGGACATCGTCGACGCTGAACAGTAGTTCCGCTACCAGCACGAGCAGCACCACGACGGGAACCAGCACCAGCAGCACGACCACCAACCCCTCGTTGAACGACCTGGCGAACTTCACGGCTTCGAACATCGCGGTGAGCATTGGTACGGCCGCGGTGAACGCCTTGCTGACGGACAGCGATACGCGCATCCTGCAGAACCCGCGCGTACGTGCGACGGACAACCAGAAGGCGACGTTGAAGATCGGGTCGCGTATTCCGATCGCTACGGGATCATTTTCGAGTGGCGCGTCGACGGCCATTGTGAGTTCGCTGGTGAACACGCAGTTCACCTATATCGATGTGGGCGTGAACATTGAGATGACGCCAACCGTGCACCAGGATCGCGAGATCACGCTGAAGATGGTGATGGAGATCTCGAACGAGAGCGGCACTGTGACGATCTCGGGTGTGCAGCAGCCCATCATCGGCCAGCGGCGCGTGGAGCAGACGATCCAGTTGAAGGAAGGCGAACCGAGCATTCTGGCCGGCCTGCTGACCAAGGATGAGGAGCGTTCGGTCTCGGGAACGCCGGGCATTGGAAGCATCCCGATCCTGAACAAGGTGCTGGGCAGCAACACGAAGACGAACACGGACGATGAGATCGTCTTTCTGCTGATTCCGCACATTGTGCGCGAGCCGCTGATTACGCGGCTGAATACGCGAGCGATCGACTCGGGCACGAGCGCGCACTTTGAGCTGCGGCATGACGACACGCTGGCGGCCGCAAGCGGCGACACGAGTGCGCTGGTGACGACGGGAGCGTTCCAACGGCAGCAGATTCCGGCGACGGGGATGACCGCAGCACAGGCTGCCAACGCGATGATCGGCCAAGTCGGGAGCGAGCAGGCGCAGCGAGCGGCGCAGAGCGCGCTTCATAACCAGATGAATCAGCCCACCATTTCGCCGAGCGGAGTGCAGCAGGCGGCGACCGGTCCGGTCAGCGCGCAGCCGACGGGCGGGGCACCGGTGCGATTCAGCGTGGTGGCGTCGAACGCGACGCAGGCTGTGGGAAGCACGTTCCAGGTTTCGGTGGCGGCGGCGGACGCGAAGGATCTGTATGCCGCGCCGATGCAGGTGCAGTTCGACCCCAAGCTGCTGTCGCTGGTGAACGTGGATTCGGGCGAGATGCTGGGGCGCGATGGCCAAGCTGTGTCAGTGGTTCACCGCGATGAGGGCAACGGGATGGTGACGGTGTCGGTGTCGCGTCCGCCGGCAGTGCGCGGTGTGGACGGGACGGGCAGTGTTGCGGTGCTGACCTTCAAGGCGATCGGCGCCGGAGATGCGACAGTCTCGCTGGCGCGGGTGGGCGCGAAGAACAGCGCCCAGGCAAATGTGCCGGCAGTGGGCTCCCAGACGGTCGTGCACGTCAAATAGGTATGCGCGCGAGCGAGCAGTGCCGAATGCGAGACCGTGGCGAAGCCGGCATGACGCTGGTGGAACTGATCGTGGTTGTCAGCATTATTGCGCTGCTGGCCACCGCGGCGGTGCCGATTGCGCGGTTCCAGTTGAAGCGGCAGAAAGAGCGAGAGCTGCGCGCTGACCTGTGGATGATGCGGGACGCGATCGACCGCTACAAGGACGCGGCGGACCGGGGAGCGTTTCAGACCAAGGTGGACTCGTTCAACTATCCGCCGGATCTGGACACGTTGGTGAATGGCGTGGACGTGAAGGACAAGAAGGTGCGGTTTCTGCGCGAGATCCCGGTGGATCCCATGACCAAGACGAATGAGTGGCAGTTGCGGTCGATGCAGGACGATGCGGACACGACAAGCTGGGGCGGACAGAACGTTTTCGACGTTCATAGCAAGAGCGACGGCACGGCGCTGGACGGGACGAGATACTCATCATGGTGACGCGTCTGCGAGAGAACACAGCGGTGACTGAGGGCGGTCAGGAAGAGCAGGGCTTCACGCTTGTGGAGCTGATCGTGGTGATGATTATTATCGCGACGCTGGCTGCCATGGCCGTGCCGGCGTATTCGCACCATATCCGGGTGGCGAAGGAATCGGTGCTTCGGGAAGATCTGGCGACGATGAGACAGGCGATCGACAGCTACACGGTAGACAAGCAGAAGGCGCCGCAATCGAAGGAAGACCTGGTGACTTCGGGGTACCTGAAGTTCATCCCGATCGATCCGATTACGAGTTCGTCGCAGACGTGGATCTTTGATCACAGCGACAGCTACAACAGCGTGGACGAGACGGACACGGGGATCAACAACGTGCATTCCGGCGCGGGCGGTGGGGCGACGGATGGGTCTTCGTACTCGACCTGGTAGCCAGGCGGAAAGAAAGCAATGAGAAGAGGCAGGGATTGCTCCCGGCCTCTTCTGTTTGTCGCAGCGTCGATCAGGCCTGCTGGGTGGGTTTGTTGTGACGCGTGAGAGCGTGCTGGAGGACGGTCTCAAGAGCGGGCTTGACCCGGTCATACTCGGCCTGGGTGATCTTGCCGGTGAGGCGCTCGGATTCAAGCGTGAAGAGTTCATCGCGCAGCACCTGCATCAGCGTGCTTCCCGGTGCGGGTGCCGGGCCAGCCGCTGTGGCGGTTTGCGGGGCGCCTGTGACTGCAGCGGTTTGCGGACGCGAGAGCAGGAAGCCGGCGCCACCGGCCAGCAGGAGAACGAGGCCGCCGACGATCCACCACTTGTACTTGGAGAGCGGATCGGGGCTGCCGATGGGAGCGCCGAGGCCGCCGCCGGGCCGCTTGTCGCTGGTGTTAGCGCCGGGGTCGGCGTTCGGGTCTGCGCCGGTGGCGGGAGTGCCGGTGGGGCCGGCGTTGCCCTGGTCCTGTTGCGAGGCATCGTTCGGCGTGGTGGTGGGGCGGGGCAGTTGGCCGACGCCGCTGACCGTGAAGGCCGTGGTCTTGCCCTGGGGTACGCTGCGCGCGACGTAGGTCTGCGCGTCCATCTCTTCTGCAACGGAGTTGAAGGGCGAGGAGGAACCCCCGTCGAACTTCATCGCTTTGGGCATCATCACGACCAGGTTGTCGGTAGCCATGGTGGCGAGTGGCGCGAGTTGCAGCGAGCCGTTGTAGGGGACCTTGTACGAGATTTGGAAGCGGGTCTGACCGCCGGGACGAATGGGAAAGATGAAGGCGTAGTGGCCTTTTTCGGGCAGCGGGACGGGTGGCGACTGAACGGTCATGCCGCCGGTGCCCTGGGCCGCGGCGCCCTCGACGACTGCGCCGTCGGGCAGGTTGAACTCGAACGCGCGGTCGCTGAACTGGGTGCGTGGCGGCGACGATTCGTTCTTGAGGAAGAAGTTTTCGACGACGCGCAGGCTCTTGCCGTCGGCCTCGGTCTGCAGGCGGATGACGTTCGCGTCGAGCGAGACGCCGGCGACCTTGGGTGCGGCGTTGAAGACGTCGATGTCGAGCGACTGCGTCCCCGGAGGCGCGGGCTTGAAGTAGTTTGCCTTCTCGTGGGTGACGCGGACGAGGTGGATGCCGTCGTCGGGCACGGTGAGCTCGAAGTGGCCGCGCGCGTCGGTGGTGGTGCGCGTGGCTTCCTGCATGCCTTGGGCAAGGCGGATGAGGACGACGTCGTCACCGGCCGCGGGCTTATGCGTGGTCTGGTTGGTGACCGTGCCGGTGATGGAGGCGGCGGCGAAAGCGGTGCCGCTGAGCAGCGCCAAGCTGAGGCCGGCGAGGTACTGACGGAAATGCTGGAGCATACCTGTTCAGCATACGTGGAGAGCGGTGCTGCGGCGTCCATCGCGCGATGGAGTGGCTCTGCAAAGAGCGATCACCGACACGGGCTCAGGCGCGCGAGGGAATGCCCTGGAGAGCGTCGATCTCGCTCAGGATTTCGGCGGCTTCGCGCTCGAGTATCTCGCGTTGAGTGGCGTAGTCCTCGGCGGGGTACTTGCCGGCGCGGAACTCGAAGGTGAGGTCGCGGAGGTTGTTCATGACAACCTCGCGCCTCTCTTGCAGGAAGTCGAGGCGGGTGCGGTCGCGCTGGGTGAAGGGATTCTTTTCCGGCCAGAAGGTGTAGGCGAAGAGGGCGAGGAGCAGGACGGCGGAGGCGAGCAGGCCCATGAGTTAGAACTCCGTCTCGCGGCGAATGCGCTCGCGCATGCTGTCGTGGTCGGTGCCGGGCAGGGTGACGGGAATACCCTCGGGCGTGATGAGATGGCGGCCGCGCCACTTCCGGATGAGCAGGGCGGTACCGCCGATGGCCAGCAGGAAGACCACGAAGGGGACGATCCAAGCGGCGTTGTCGAACCCGCCGCGGATCGGCGCAGCGAGGACGGTAGGGCCGTACTTGGCGGCAAACGCGTTGAGGATGCTGGTGTCGTTGGCGCCAGAGCCGAGCTGGCCGCGCAGTTCGTCGATCATGCCGCTGGAGTTTGGGCAGCCGACGTGGTTGCACTCGAGCAGTATCTGATTGCAGCCGCAGGTGCAGACCATCTTGTGGCCGAGATCGTTGAAGCGGGAGCCGGTGTTGCTGGCGCCCGTGGTGACTAGCGCGGCGAAGAAGATGGTGAGGAGCAGGAGAAGGCGGCGCGAGGGCTGGCGCATCAGTCGCGGCATCAGTCGGCTCCTACGGTCTGCAGTTCGGGCTGCAAAGGCAGTGGAGCCGTGCTGCGGCTGAGGGCAGGCTTGAGTCCCGGGGCGAGGCTGAGGAAGGTGCCTGCGATGACGATGCCGACGCCAATCCAGATCCAAGAGACGAGCGGGTTCAGGAAGACCTTGATGATGGGGCGGCCGGTCTCCGGGTTGCGGCCTTCGAAGACGACGTACAGGTCGCGCAGCGGCGTGGAGTGAATGGCGACGATGGTACTGGTGGTCTGGCTGGCGTTGTAGAAGCGCTTCTCGGGCGCCATCTGCGTGATCTTTTTCGGGCCGTCGTAGACGTCAAGCAGGGCGAAGTCGGTGTCGTAGTTCGGGTTGGAATCCTGCGTGTAGCTCTGGCAGACGAGCTTGTAGCTGCCGATCTGGAGCGAATCGCCGAAGCCCATCTCGAGTTCGCGGGACTGGTTGAACGCGGCGCCCGCGAGGCCGACGAACAGGGCAACGATGCCGAAGTGGACGAGATAGCCGCCGTAGCGCCGGTTGTTGCGGCGGGTCAGCGTCCACGCAGAGGAGGCGAAGTTGCGGCCGGTCTGGGTGCGGACGACGCCCACGCCGCGCAGGAACTCGGTGAGGATAGCGACCGTGACGCCGGCACCAATGGAGAAGCAGACCAGGGCGTAGATGGAACCCTGCTGATCGGCGTCCGCCATGCGCCACGGGCGGATGCCGCAGGCGACGAGGATGAGGGCGCTGCCCAAGGTCGCGATGCACGGCAACACGAAATTGCGGCGAATGGAGCGGATCGAGGTGGCTCGCCAGGCTAGCAGCGGGCCCACGCCGGTGAGCATGAGCAGGAAGAGGCCGATGGGGACGGCGACCTTGTTGAAGAAGGGAGCGCCCATGGTGACTTTGGAGCCCTGCACAAACTCACTGAGGACGGGGAAAAGCGTGCCGAAGAGGACGGTGAAGCAGGCGACGAGCAGGACGAGGTTGTTGAAGAGGAAGGAGCTTTCGCGAGAGACGATCGACTCGAGCTTGTGCTCCGTTACAAGGTGCGAACGCTGCCGGAAGAAGGTGAAGAGGCAGACCGCGGCGGTGATGCACAGGAACCAGGTGAACCACTGGCTGATGGAGCTTTGCGCGAAGGCGTGCACGCTGGAGACGAGGCCGCCGCGGGTGAGGTCGGTGCCGAGCACGGTGAGCAGGAACGTGGTGAAGATGAGCCACACGTTCCACTGCTTCATCATGCCGCGCTTCTCCTGCATCATGACCGAGTGCAGGAAGGCCGTGGCGGTGAGCCAGGGCAGGAACGAGGCGTTCTCGACGGGGTCCCAACCCCAGTAGCCGCCCCAACCCAGAACAGCGTAGGCCCAGTGCATGCCGAGCGAGATGCCGCAGGTGAGAAGCAGCCAGGTGACGAGCGTCCAGCGACGAGTGATGCGGATCCACTTTTCACCGGGGTAGCGCATCATGAGTGCGCCCAGGGCGAAGGCGAACGGCACGGAGAAGCCGACGTAGCCCAGGTACAGCATGGGCGGATGGATGACCATCTCCGGGTACTGCAGCAGCGGATTCAGGCCGTTGCCGTCGGCCGGGATCGCACCCTGGGTCAACGCGAAGGGCGGAGCGGGGATGACGAGCAGAAGAAGGAAGAAAACCTGGACGGCGGAGAGGATGGTCGATGCGTAGGCGTACAGGCGGACGTCTTCGCGGTGGCGCAACCGCAGGATGAAGCCGTAGCCGGTGAGCAACCACGACCACAGCAGCAGTGAACCTTCCTGGCCGCTCCACAAGGCGCTGAACTTGTAGGCGGGGTGGAGTGCCCGATTGGTGTGGTGCAGGATGTACGAGACCGAGAAGTCGTTGGTGAACGCTGCCCAGACCAGGGCGAATGCGGCGCCCGAAACTGCGATGAAGGTGGCGATACCGGCGCGTCGGGCGGTTTCGCCAAGACGCTCGGGCGAGACTCGGCCGGCAACGCCGTGCGCTACCTGATAGAGCGAGAGGGAGCCGGCAAAGAGCGTGTAGGCGGAGAGCACCAGAGCCAGCAGCAGCGCAAAGCTTCCGAACTCGGGCATGGGATGCATATGTTCATGATTGTCGCAGGCGAAATGGCCGCGCAGCAACGTACGAAGCCGCTATTCGCGCCTAGAAATACGCCGCGCAACCTCAGATGGAGACGGACCTCCGCCGGAGGGCGGAGATGGCGTGGATGTCCTCGGGAGAGAGCGCACCGCAGCTCTTTGCTCGCTGACTCTTTAGGACTGGACTCCGTGGAGCATGCGGTCGACCGAGGCGAGCAGATAGTCCGGTAGCAGAGGCTTGAGGCGGAAGGTGACATTCAAGTCACGGTACTCGTCCTGGGCTTCCTCCATGCCGCTGATGACCAGCACCGGAAGATCGGCGTGCGCTTTCCGTAGTTCCCGTACAAAGTCGGCACCGGTCATGCCGGGCATGACGTGGTCGGTGATGACCAGATCGATCGGGGAAGGAAAGTCATTGGCCTGGAACTGTTCCAGTGCGCGTTGCGGGTTGAGAACAGGGATGACGAAGTAGCCAGCACGTTTCAGGATGGTCTGTCGGGTAGCGGCCTGGATCGCATTGTCGTCAATCAGCAGAACAGTAGAAGGCATGCGTGAGTCAACACCGTTGTTTTTTCTTGGAATTGAGGGTGTGATGCAGCAAAGCTGGATTTCGCCGCTTGGCGGGCAACCATGTTGGCGCGAGAGGTGCCGTCCTGTGCCAATATGCCGCCGAAGTGGCAGTCTCTGTTTGTGTCCGGATGAGAGAATCGGGCTATGAAGCGCCGTGTCATCGAGCATTATGAGCTGATCCGCAAGCTGGGTGCGGGTGGCAGCGGTGTGGTGTACCTGTCGAACGACACGATGCTGCAGCGACCCGTGGTGCTGAAGCTGCTGACGCGCGGCAATTTGACGCCGGAGCAGATGCGCGCCACGTTTCTGCGGGAGGCGCGGCTGGCCTCGGCCATCGAGCACCCGAATGTTTGCGCCATCTATGACGTGGGCGAGGTGGACGACGAAGCGTTCATCGTGATGCAGTACGTCCCGGGCAAGCCTCTGGACCGCTTGATCGAAGAGGGGCCGGCAAACGTGGAGCTGGTGCTGTCGGCAGGCATCCAGATTGCGGACGGCCTGGCAGCGGCGCACTCGCTTGGCATCTTTCACCGCGATCTGAAACCGGCCAACGTGATTCTGACCGAGGGCGGCTTGATCAAGATTCTCGATTTCGGCCTGGCGCGCCGCATCAGCTTGGATGATGCGGAGTTCAATCCGTCGAAGCCGCTGAACCGCATGCCCGCGCCGGGAGCGACTTACACCGCGCGCGGCGGCACGATCGCCTACATGGCGCCCGAGCAGTTTGTGACCGGTCAGTCGTCCGTGCAGAGCGACATCTTTGCGCTGGGCGTGGTGCTGTACGAACTGGTGACGGGCCGGCATCCGTTTCATCGGCCGGACTTGCCGGATTTCCAGAGCATTCGCGCGATCCAGTTTGCCGATCCACCATCGTTGCGGGATGCCGTACCAGGTATCCCGGGTGAACTGGAAAGCGTGATCCTGCGATGCTTGGAGAAGCAGCCTTCGGCGCGTTTCGCATCGGCTTCGGATGTGCGCGAGGCGCTGAAGACGATCCTGAAAGCGTCGCAGTTGGACGGCATGCTGATCCCGGGCGACACGCTGGCGAGCATGCCGAACCAGGAGCGGTTGTCACTCGATAGTCCGGAAGAAGAGAAGCGCACAACCGGCCTGTTGAGCATGCTAGCCGAGCGGTTCCGCGAGAGCGGCGGCAATGAAAAGCGCAACACAATCGTGGTGCTGCCGTTTTTCAACCTGGGCCCGGCGGAGGCTGCGCCACTGTACGGCTATGCCCTGGCCGATGCGATCGCGACGCGACTGGCGCGGGTGCAATCGCTGGTGGTGCGACCTTCCAGCGCGCTGATGAGTCTGCCGTACCGGCAGATGGACCCACTGACCATCGGCCGCAAATTGCTGGTGCAGTACGTGGTGTCTGGCAACTTCATGCGTCGGGAGGCCGGGTTCGACCTGAACTGGCAGATGCTGGACGTGCCGGCGGGTGCAGTGCGCGCAGGTGGGTCGATGAACGTGGAGAGCTTCGACCTGGTGGCGGTGCAGCGCGAGATCACGGAAGAGATCTTCAGCACGCTGCAGGGCAGCTACTCGATTCACCCTGTGGAACACACGCCGTCGCGGCCGTTGTCGGATGAGCAGTCGGAAGACTACCTGCAGGCCAGTGCGCTGCTGAGCTCGTTCATGTCGCGCACCGGAGCCCGGGAAGACCTGGACCGCGCACGGCAGATCTTTGAGCAGGTGACGCAGCGGAACAAAGAGTATGCGCCCGCGTGGACCGGGCTGGGCATTACGCATCTGCAGTACACGCGTCATGGACTGGGCGGCCAGATGCACCTGATCGAGGCGCGGCGCGCGTTCGATAAAGCGCTGTCGATCGACCCGGGATCGGTGGATGCGAACCTGTATCGCGTGTACATGCTGCTGTCGCGTGGTGAGAAGGAGAGCGCTCGCCACGGGATTGAGCACCTGTTGCAGACGGCCGGCAACGACTGGAACGTGCACCAGGTGGCGGGTCAAACGCTGCGGCTGGACGGCCTGTATGACGAGGCGCTGGAGCAGTTCAACATTGCGCTTCGGCTGAACCCGTCTAACGCTGCCGTGGTCTACAACCACCGGGCGCGGGTGTACCAGTACCAGAACCAGTTGGAGCTGGCGGCGGACGAAATTGAGAAGGGCCTGACGCTGGAGCCGAAGCAGCCTTTGCTGCGCATCAGCGAGGGCTACCAATACATGCGCATGGGTGAACTGGAGCGTGCCGTTCAGGTGCTGGAGGCGGTGACGCGTGAGGACGACTCCTTGCGCATCGTGTTCCCCACGATCGCCATGTGCTACACGCAGTTGGGACAGCGCGAGAAGGCGGCGAGCTACATTGTCGATGAGACGCTGGCGGCGGCCGAGGCGGACAGTGAGATGGCGTACCGGCTGGCGACTTACTTCGCGGTAGAAGGCGATGAGAGCGAGGCTCTGCACTGGCTGCGCCGCGCCATTTACCTCGGTAATGAAAACTACCCGTGGTTCAGCCGCAATCCGCTGTGGAATCGGCTGAAGGGCAATGGGGATTTCGAGCGGATTCTGGAAGACCTGAAAAAGAACTGGCGCAGGAACACCAAAACGTGGAAACGCCTGCTCGGCGAGTTGCGCTAGCGAGCAGGCGGGCAGTAGCCGGTGTTCGTGAGTGAGCTAACTGGTGGGAACGAAGGCTTGCGGTTCCGCCTCGACGGGCGCAGTGGGCTTTGCCGCCGGAGTCCCGGCGGGCGCAAGGGGCTGCACGGAGTATTCGGGCTCGCGCACAAGCGGCTGAATCGGCAGAGGCGTGTCGAGCGCTAACACCAGCAGGGTGTCGGGCGGCAGTTGTGTCTGGCGATCCGCCTTGAGCCACATGACGGTGCCCACGCCTGCGCCGATGCCGGCGCCGACCAGAGCGCCAGGAACGCCGGCGATGAGGCCGCCTGCGGCCGCGGTGCTGCCGGCTGCCAGGGAGAACTCGGCGAGCGTCTGCGTTGCGTGATCCTTGCGCACGATGTTGCCTTCGCTGTCGATGCGCGTGTCGGCGAACTTGTCCGTGTCGATGACGGAGGCGCGGATGGGCATGCGCGAGCCGTCAGGCAGGACGATGGTCTGCGCCTGGAGATGGATGAGCGCGGGTCCATGTAGACGGCGGCCACCGCGGATGTCTGTCACGCGGCCTTCGAGTACGGCACCAGCGGGAACTACGACGCGGCCTTCGTGCATGAGGGGCTCTGTGATCTGGGCGCGGAAGGGTGAACCGGGCTGGGTGGTTGCCGTCTGGATTTCGGTTTCAAGCCGGGCGCGCAGCATGGTGCCGGCGGCTACGGCGTTTGGATTCACGACTACGTCATCACCAACCACCTTGCCGTCCGGGTCAAATCGGGCGAGGTCGCGGCGCTGCAGGCTCACGGAAGGCGATTCGTCCACGGGTGCGGCTGGTGTGTAGGCCGGCCGGGCAGGTACCGGTGCCGCTGCAGAAGGAACGACGAGCACGGGAGCGTCGACGACGCGAACTGGAGCGCTCGTGACGGGCGCGGAATCCTCCACTGCGGAGTCTGGCGGATGGGACACACCGGTTTGCTGAGCGAGCAGGGGGGTGGCTGCAAGCAAGACTGCGGCGAGGGGGAGCTTGGACAAGGCGGAGCCTCCGGCGGCGAGTACGCCAGCGTTTCGTCAGGTTAGACCCGCAGTGGCAGTTTTGGACGCGGTAGTAGGCGGCAGCACCACAGGCGTAAACAGGGTCGAGCCGACATTTGCGGAAAGCTGTAGAGGCAATTGGCGGGATAGCTGCCTGCTAAAATCACGCTACGCCACATGCCGGTCGGCACTGGCCCGACCCGTAACATGGCTGACTTGGTGCAATCCATTCTTGGAGCTGGCGGCGGCGAGATCGCCGTGGATCGCCGGCCCAAATTGAACGACCGCCTGCTGCACCGCGTGATCTACGGGGACAGCCGGGCAGAGGGAAAAAACGTCCGCATGACTGAAATTGTCTCCATCAAAGCTCGCGAAATTCTGGACAGCCGTGGGAACCCCACCGTGGAAGCGGATGTGGTGCTGAACGGGGGCGCGATCGGCAGAGCCGCCGTGCCCAGCGGTGCGTCGACAGGCGAGCACGAAGCCGTTGAGCTGCGCGATGGCGACAAGGAGTACTACCTGGGCAAAGGTGTACTGCAGGCCGTGGAGAACGTAGAGAGCGTGCTGGAGCCGGAACTGATTGGCATGGACGCTGCCAATCAGCGGCTGATCGACGCGACGATGCTGTCGCTGGATGGAACGTCGAACAAAGGTCGGCTCGGCGCGAATGCAATTCTTGCGGTGAGCATGGCGGTGGCTCGCGCTTCAGCGAATGCGCTGAAGCTGCCGTTGTACCGGTACCTGGGCGGCGTGAATGCGTGCCTGCTGCCGACGCCGATGATGAACATTCTGAACGGCGGCGCGCACGCCGACAACAACGTGGACTTTCAGGAGTTCATGATCATGCCGGTCGGCGCGGAAAGCTTCTCAGAGGCGCTGCGCTGGGGTGCGGAGACGTTTCACACGCTGAAGAGCGTGTTGAAGAAGAAGGGCTACAACACTGCCGTGGGAGACGAAGGTGGATTCGCGCCCTCGCTGAAGTCGAACGTCGAAGCCATCGACGTGATTTTGGAAGCGATTCAGGCTGCGGGCTTTACGCCCGGTGAGCAGATTTCGCTGGCGCTGGATCCTGCATCGAGTGAGTTCTTTAGCGCGGAGACGGGCAAGTACGTCTTCAAGAAGTCAGACAAGTCGGAGCGGACGCCGGCCGAGATGGCTGCATACTGGGCCGACTGGGTTCGGCAGTACCCGATTCTTAGCATTGAGGACGGTCTGGCTGAGAACGACTGGGACGGCTGGAAGATTCTGACGGACGAGATCGGCGACAAGTGTCAGTTGGTCGGAGATGACCTGTTTGTGACCAACTCGGCTCGGCTGCGTGAGGGCATTGAGAAGGGTGTCGGCAACGCGATCCTGATCAAGGTGAACCAGATTGGCACCGTGAGCGAGACGCTGGAGGCAATTGAGCTGGGTCGCCGCTATGGGTATGCCTCGATCATCTCGCATCGGTCGGGTGAGACCGAGGACACGTTCATTGCGGATCTTGCGGTAGGGACGGGAGCGGGCCAGATCAAAACGGGATCGCTGTCGCGGACGGACCGCATTGCGAAGTACAACCAGTTGCTGCGCATTGAGGAAGAGCTGGGCCAGACCGCGGAGTTTGTGGGCATCGAATCAGTGAACTGCGGCGAGTAGCGTGAGCAGGAGCGGGCTGGGGGTCATGTCACAATCGACGTGGCCCTTTCGCCATTTTGGAGTGGAATCATGCCGCGTCGTAAACCTCTTGTGCTCACCATTCTGGACGGTTGGGGCGTGCGTTCTGAAACTCACGGCAACGCGATTGCGATGGCGCGCAAGCCGACGTATGACATGCTGCTGCGCGAGTATCCCAACACGCTGGTTCGCGCGAGTGAGCACTTTGTGGGCCTGCCGGATGGGCAAATGGGCAACAGCGAGGTTGGCCACCTGAACCTGGGTGCCGGCCGCGTGGTCCGCATGGACATCACGCGCATCGATGCGCTGATCGATTCAGGCGAGTTCTTCAGCTTGCCGCTGCTGGTGAATGCAGTGCAGGCCGCGATGGAGCGTGGGCGGGCGATCCACCTGCTGGGTTTGGTCTCGGATGGTGGGGTGCACTCGCACCAGCGGCACCTGTATGCGTTGCTGCGGCTGTGCGCGCAGCAGGGCGCGAAGCGCGTGTTTGTGCACGCATTCCTAGACGGCCGCGACACTCTGCCGACCAGTGGGGCGGGATACCTGGAGCAGTTGCACCAGCAGATGCGCGAAATCGGCGTCGGTGCGATTGCAACCTGTTCGGGCCGCTACTACGCGATGGATCGTGACCTGAAGTGGGACCGCGAAGCGAAGGTGTTCGACGCGATGGTGAAAGGCGTTGCCGAGGGCGGCGCCTTCGCCGATCCGGTGGCGCGTGTGCGCGAGAACTACAGCGGCGGAACGACGGATGAGTTCATTGTGCCGTTTGTGTGTACCGGGGCTGACGGCCGCGCGGTTGCGACGGTGCAGGAGGACGATCTCTGCATCTGCTTCAACTACCGTAGCGATCGCGTGCGGCAGATTACGCGGGTGCTGGCGCGGAATGTGGAAGGTGGCCTGACTGCGGGCGATGCTCGCGATCTGCCGAAGGCGGAAGAACTGGATTTAGAGATTCCGCGGAATAGCGTGCCGCAGGGGCTGCGCTATATCTCGATGACGCAGTACGATCCGAAGTTCCGCGTGCCGATGGTGATCGAGCCGGAGAGCATGGATAACTTGCTGGCCAACGTGCTTGCGGTTCATGAGTTGCGCAACCTGCGTGTGGCGGAGACGGAGAAATACGCGCACGTGACGTACTTCTTCAACGGTGGCATCGAGAAGCCGTTTGCCGGCGAGGAGCGCGAGGTGGTGCCGTCGCAAAAGGTGGCGACCTACGATCTGGCTCCGGAGATGAGTGCGCGCGGCATCTGCGACACGGTACTGAAGGCGATCGAGGACACAGCCTTTGATGTGGTGGTGGTGAACTTCGCCAATGCGGACATGGTCGGTCACTCGGGCAAGATGGAGCCTACCGTCAAAGCCGTGGAAACCGTGGACGCCTGCCTGGGCGAGATCTACTCCGCGCTGCGCCGCAATGGTGGATCGTGGCTGATCACCGCCGATCACGGCAATGCGGAGATGCTGATCGACCCAGTCACAGGTGGCCCGCACACGGCGCACACGACCAATCCTGTGCCGCTGATCGCGGTGACGGAGCAGGGGAGAGGATTTCGTCTGCGCGAGGGTGGATCGTTGCGGGATCTTTCGCCAACGATGCTGGCGATGCTTGGACTGGATCTGCCCAAGGAGATGACTGGCGGCGATCTGCGGGTCTTTCCAGCAGCGAATCTTTGATTTGCGCTGACGAAGTTAACGCGAACTGCCCTGAGATGCCCCGCCGAGTGCAGCATTAGACGGGTCATGCCAGCAAGCTTCATCTTGGCCCCAGCACTTTGCGTAGACGGCTGCGGCGTGACGTGTCTCTGCAGTCGCGGAAGAGTCTTGGGCCAACTCCGCCAATCGCGCACGTTGCTTCATGAGGTGTTCGGGCGTGAGGGTAACGCGACCAAGGAACTGTATTAGGAAGTCGGACATCGCACCTTTCTCGAAGACGCGATTGATCGCGTCGTTAGCGACGGGTTCCGGTGCCCCCGCGAGACCAACGTTATGCAGACATTCCTTTAGCGTTGCGCCCGTTTGATCGTCCCGATTTAGGAAGCTGAGAAGGGCAGGTTCGATTGCCACTTGGTTAGGGTTGCCATTGAGCAGCAGATAGAAAGCCATAACACCGGGTGCAGAAGACTGCAGAGCCTGGGAGCCACGCAGCACGGAAAGTAGAAATGGCTGCAATTCTCTCCGTCCGGCAGGTGTGGACATTAGAGTTCTCAGACTGAATGTGGTCACATAGCTGACGCGATCGTCAGGATCCAGCAGGTGCGACGCGATTCGAGACATCTGCTCTGGTGTGAGCGCAATCTCGTCCGGCCTCAAACCATTCGGGCCGGATGAGGGAGCAAAGGTGAAGGCGCGCAGTGAGAAGTAGATGTGTGTGAGCGATGAAAGGCGAACGGTGGGTCGAGGGTCGGCTGCCCATCTGAGAAGCTGAGGAAGAGCAGCCCGCTTTTCCGCAACAGATGCCTGCTCCATCCGTTGCTCGAAAGCCTGGGAGCACTTGCTGTTCTCGGATCCCGGAAGGAAGTCGGGAAGGCGGTTGATCGCGTCTGCGAGTGGCTCAACCGCGCACTGCTGGGATCTAACCGCACCCGCAGGGAATGTGCAAAGCAAGAAGCTGATGGAGATGCGAACAGCCCAGCCGGCGTGTTTTTCATGGGAGGGGCTGGGCTTCTTCACACGGTTAAAGCTACTTCGTCGACCGCACGATGTCGAGAAAGAGCTGATGCACGCGGGGGTCTTCGGAGAGTTCCGGGTGGAAGGTGGCGGCGAGGAGGTGGCCCTGGCGGACGAGGGTCGGGGAGCCGTTGCGCTCGGCGAGCGTGGTCACTTCGGGGCCGGTTTCTGCGATGCGTGGAGCGCGGATGTACACCATCTCAAGCGGGCCGCCGGGAATGCTGGTTTCGGTCTCGAGAATGTGCGATTCGTTCTGGCGGCCGTAAGCGTTGCGTTCGACCGTGATGTCCATGGCGGCAAGCGAGCGCTGCTCCGGGTTGCGGACGCCCGTGGCGAGCAGGATGGCGCCGGCGCAGGTGCCGAAGGTCGGGGTGTCGCGCGCGAAGGTCTTGAGGGCGTCGAAGAAGCCACCGCGTTCCAGATGCTTCAGAAAGGTGGTGGACTCACCGCCGGGGATGATGAGGCCGTCGAGGCCGGCGAGTTGCTCTGGAGTGCGGACCAGGACGGTTTCCGCTCCGAGCGAACGAAGGCGCGATGCATGCGCTTCAAACGCGCCTTGCAGGGCAAGCACACCGATGCGTGGTGTGTGCGACAGGTGAGCATCGTCCGACATGGTTTGATTCTACTGTCCTGAACACAAGACAAAGGCCGCGCTTGAAACGCGGCCTCTGCTGGTTCTGAGCGCGCGAAGTTACCAGCCGCGGGTCTGCATGCGCTGGGACTCTTCGATGCCCGCCGCGGCGAGACCCTTCATGCTGCCGAGAACGGCTTCCGAAGCTTCGGCGACGATCTTGGGGTCGTTGTGATGCAAGGTGGCGAGAACGATAGCCTTCGCGCGGGACACGGCTTCGGCGTGCTCGTCGGGATTGCGCGGCGTGCCCACTTCCTTCTGAGTGCACAGACCGATCTCGGCCTCTTCCCTGGTCCAGGAGGAGACGTCGAGCGGATCAGCGCCGTCCTTCATGAAGATGCCGGAACCGACGAAGACGGTCTCTGCGCCGAGCTGCATCATGAGGGCAGCGTCGGCCGGTGTCGCAATGCCGCCGGCGGAGAAATTGGGCACCGGCAGCTTGCCGGCTTTCGCGACCATGCGGACGAGTTCGTAGGGAGCCTGCAGGTTCTTGGCGGCGTGGTAGAGCTCTTCGTCGCCGAGGACGGTGAGCGCCTTCATTTCGCGCGTGATCTGGCGCATGTGCTGCACGGCGTGAACGACGTCCCCGGTGCCAGGTTCGCCCTTGGTGCGGATCATCGCTGCGCCCTCGGCGATGCGGCGAAGGGCTTCGCCCAGGTCCTTCGCACCGCAGACGAACGGTGTGGTGAAGGCGTGCTTGTCGATGTGGAACTTCTCGTCGGCAGGGGTGAGCACTTCGGACTCGTCGATGAAGTCGACGCCGAGTTCCTGCAGCACTTGTGCCTCGGCGAAGTGGCCGATGCGGGCTTTGGCCATGACCGGGATGGAGACCGCGCCGATGATTTCCTTGATGAGCTTGGGGTTGGCCATGCGGGCCACGCCGCCCTGGGCGCGGATCATGGCGGGCACGCGCTCGAGCGCCATGACGGAGACTGCGCCGGCTTCTTCGGCGATGCGCGCCTGCTCGACGGACATCACGTCCATAATGACGCCGCCCTTGAGCATTTCCGCGAGCCCGGTTTTGAGACGGAGCGATTGCGGCGCGTAACGGCCGTTCTGGTTGGCGCTGTTGCTGGTGTCGGGGCTTTGATCTGCCATGGCAAGCACTCCTTGATCGGTCGGTGGCTGTGCGGAGGCCTTCAGTTTATCGCGGATTTCAGTGTCCGCTTACGCTTCGGCGGAGACAGAGGACAGAAACGGCGTGACCACGCCGACAATCGCGCGGCCGTGCTCTTCCACCCATTTCGCGGATAGGCCATCGATACCGCGGAGGGCTTCCGGCGAACGTGGCTCGGCGGCGACAATGCCGCGGATGGTCTGGTCGAGGAGCAGAACAAATGGGGCGACACCGAGGCGCTTTGCCTCGTGCATACGCCAGACTTTCAGGGCACGATCCATGGCCAGTGCAGGGGAGGCGCTTTCAGGCGGCTGGGATGCTGGGACCACTGCTGGCTTCTTCGGCACGAGTCTGGGACCGGCGGGCTCGTTCGTGAGTGGGAGAGGGCGGCTGGCGGCGGTGACGGCATTGCGTGCCTGTTTGGATCTGCCCGGCGCCGGCTTGGCAGCTGGTTTGACGCTCTTCGCGTCTTCCCGCAAGCGATGCGGACGGGGAGTCTTGCTCTCTGCAGCAGGGGTGTGCTCCGTGCCAGCGGATCGGAGGACTTCGAGGATGTCGGCTCCCCATTTGTCGACCTTGGCGCGACCTAGGCCGCTGATCTGCAGCAGGTCGGCTTCGGTTGCGGGCTCCTCGACTGCGATGGCGCGCAGGACCCGGTCACCGAAGACGCAGAATGCTGGCTGCTTCAGCTCGGTTGCGACCTCGCGGCGCCAAGCGCGCAGAGCGGCGTCGGTGCGCTTCTGTGCCTCGGTGAGCGGTTCCATTTCGCTGGGCGCGGAGGCCTTGCGTGCTGACTTTTTCGGCTTGGTTGACTCACCAACGGCGGCCCGCAGTTGAACGCCGACGATTGGCTCGCCTGCGACAACGGCGTGCCCTTCGTGCGTAAGCATTGCCTTGCGATAAGCGATCTCGCGGCCGCTGCCGTCGGACGGTGTGAAGCTGGCGGATTCGATGGTGAGATAGCCGGCGCGGGCCAGGGCGTCGGTCAGCGCGTCGAAGTCGCGACGTTCCATCCGCGATCGCGGGTCCACCGCTTCGTACAGCTTGCCGGTGGAGCGGCCCTGCCCGTATCGCTCCAGCTCACTGAGGATGCGATGCGACAGGCGCTCTTCGTCGTCGGTCAGGTCGCGAAAGGCCCCCGCAGTGGCGCGCTCGGGCGAGCAGAAGTCGCACAGGCCGCAGGTGCGGGCGCTGTCGTTGCGGTCGCCGAAGTGACGGATGAGCGCGGCCATGCGGCACTCCGCCGCAGAGGCGAAGCGCATCATGCTGTCGATCTGCGCGCGGCGAAAGCTGACCTGCGATTCATAGCGGGGCAGCCACTCGGACTGCGCCATGCCGGTGCGCCATACGTTGTTGCCAAAGTCGATCTCGGCCGCGCCCTGGGCCAGCAGCTTGTCGAGCGCGGGCGCGAAGGCGTCCATGTCGAGCCGAAGGGACAGGCGAAGATCGTCTGCGTGGATCGGTTCGGACTTGAGTGCGGCGGCGACGCGGTGCAGCGTGTTCGGCGGCGGGTAGTCGCGGTCCAGAAAGAACTCGTGCGTGCGACGGTCGGCGTAGGAGTACATGAGCACGGCGCGCGACGGTTTGCCGTCGCGACCAGCACGGCCGATCTCCTGGTAGTAGCTTTCCACGCTGGCGGGCATGGCCATGTGGAGGACGGTGCGCACGTCGGCCTTGTCGATGCCCATGCCGAAGGCGATGGTTGCGACGATGACCTCAGTCTGGCCGGAAAGAAAGTTGGCCTGCACGGATTCGCGGACGGAGGGCGGCAACCCGGCGTGATAGGCCGCGACCAGGAAGTGGTCCTGCAGATACGCGGTCACCTCTTCGGCTTCTTTGCGCGATGGAGCGTACACGATGGCGGGCCGGGCGGCGCTGTCTCGCAGGAGCTTGAGTGCCATCTCGCGGCGCTGCGGTTTGGAAAATTCGAGGACTTCGACGGCCAGGTTCGTGCGGCGAAACCCCGTGATGAACTCCGCCGCGCCTTCCAGTTGCAGTTGCGCCACGATGTCGCGCTGCACCTGTGGCGTGGCCGTTGCGGTGAGAGCAAGGATCGGGGCGGGGCGGAAGGCCTGCAGGTGCCGGGCAAGGTTGCGGTAGTCGGGGCGGAAGTCGTGGCCCCATTGCGAGATGCAATGAGCCTCGTCGACCGCGACGAGTGAGAGCGTGCGCTTGCGAAGCATGTCGGCAAAGCCGGGGACCCGCAGCCGCTCGGGCGCGATGAAGAGGAACTGCAGGTGGCCGTCAAGATAGTCGCAGCAAACCTGACGGCTTGCTTCACGATCCATGCCGGAGTGGATGCGGCCGACGCGCAGGCCAAGCGACTGGAGCTTGTTCGCCTGGTCGTCCATGAGAGCGATGAGCGGCGAAATGACCAACGCGGTGCCGCAACGCGCGAGGGCTGGAAGTTGGTAGCACAGGGATTTGCCGGCGCCGGTCGGCATGACGAGCAGGACGTCTTTGCCTGCGGCGGCCGCCTCGCAGACGGCCTGCTGGTTGGCGCGGAAGCCGGAGAAGCCAAAGGTCGAACGCAGAAGGGAGGACAAATCCACGTTGGCTTTGGCGATCATCTTCGCTCTATCTTCGCAGTCGCACCGATGCCGGTGCAAGCGGGCACGGTGGGGACATGGCGTCCGATTCACGCCAGCATGAACTCGCTTCGAGGCTGCTGCCGGAACACGAGCGAAGAAGAGTTCAGCCTATCGTCTGTGGTGGGAACGATAGACGTATTTGCCGATGAGCCATCCTGAGACGGAGCCGAGCAACGCGTCGGTAGGGAAGTGGTTTTGCCCGAGGACGCGGGTGAGGCTGGCACCGGTGGCCAGCGTGTAGATGCCTACCTGCTGCCATGGTTTGGAGTATTCACTGGCGAGTACCGCGGCGGAAGACCAGGCCACGATGCTGTGTCCGGAGACGAACGATGGGTCGGAGGCGGCGTCGCCCTGAAAGAAGTGGCCGCGAGCGTTCTGGAGGTTCGGGCGTTCGCGCAGCGTGATGTATTTGATCGCCTCGCTGGTGGCGTAGGCATTCACCATGGCTTCGCCAGCAAGCAGGCCCGCCTCGCGAGGCTTTGCCTGGTGGGTCAACTCACCGGCGCCGAAGAGGACAACCGGAACACCGATGAATGCACCTCGAAGTACATCGGAACTCGTGGTTGCAGCGGAGTTGAAGTCCGGGTTTCGGCTAACCACGTTTCGCATGGTGTAGGAGTCGGTGGCAAGGCTTGCTGCGGTTGCACCAGCGACGGGGAGGAGCCACACGAGATCTCGCGACCGCAGGCGAGCCGGTGAGGTGACGATCTTTACCTCGTCGAGGACTATGCGCTTCGGGGTGCCTTTGAGAGAGAGGTCGTCGATGTTTTGTGGATCATGTGAACGTGACGCAGAGGGAGCGGCCTGGGCTGAGGGCGCGTCCGGGAGAGTCGATTGCGCGTATGCAGGAGAGGTGGCTGCGAACGCCAACACAGAAATCGTGGCCAAGGTGCGCCGCGCGAGATTCGATTGCTTAGTCATGCTTGAGTCCTTGCGTCGCCGGGGGAGCGGCAGCCGGCGATTGATCCTTGGTGAGGGTTTCCTGCACTGTTGCCGGCAGCGGTTTGTCGGCGTCCTTGAGCAGGAGCGTTACCTGCCACATCTGAGTCGGGGAGAGCACGTTCTGATACGAGGGCATGCCGGAGAGGCGGATACCGTTCTTTACCTTCCAGAATGTCTCGCCGGGCTCGTCGTCACTTACGCCGACGACCCCGTTTGCGTGCTTTTTCCAGAGCTGAGGAGTTCTGGGAAACATTCCGGAGGCAAAGGCAACATCATGTCCTGGAGTTCCGTGGCAACTGGCACATTGCTGCACGTAGATCTGAGCTCCGGCCTGGTAAGTCTGCGCATCGGCCTGGAACGGTACCGATTGCATCTCTCGCGCGATTCGCGCCTCGAGTGGCACATGGACGATTTGCGCTTCCATGGGGAACGACGGATCGGCCGTGGCGACGGGTAGACGGCCGAAGCGGATGTAGGCGAAAAAGCCGAGCACGAGGACGACGATTGTGACTACTACCCCGAGGAGGAAGGAAGCGAGCCTGCGGGGCTGGTTGTCGGCAGAAGACATTGAAGAGCTCCTTGATTTACCAGGCGTCGTATGGCCTGGCGTTTGATCGGACTTGTCCGGTGAGAACGGTTATGCGTGAGACTCCGCTTCTGCAATGGCGTTCTTGCTGAACAAGGGGTAAAGCAGGGGCAGAACGTAGAGGGTCAGGGCAGTGGCCGTAATGAGGCCGCCGATGACAACGGTGGCAAGCGGGCGTTCGATCTCGGCGCCTCGTGACGTCGAGATCGCCATGGGCACAAAGCCAAGACTTGCGACAAGCGCGGTGATGAGGACGGGGCGAAGCCGATCGGATGCACCGCTGTGGACCGCTTCTTCCATCTCCTTACCGTCTTTGCGCAGGGAGTTGATGTGACTCACCATAACTACGCCGTTGAGAACGGCGATGCCGAAGAGTGCAATGAAGCCCACGCACGCGGAGAGATTGAGATTGATCCCGCGAAGCCAAAGCGCTGCGACGCCTCCTACAAGCGCGAGCGGAACGATGCAGAGGATAAGGAGCATCTGCTTCGCATTCTGAAACGTGGCGTATAGCAGGGCGGAGATGATGAGGAGCGACACAGGGAAGACGATGAGGAGGCGCTGCTGCGCTCGCTGCTGATTTTCATACTGACCGCCCCACTCCAAGCGATAGCCGGGAGGCAGTGGCAGCTTTGCGGCGACCGCGGATTTGCAGTCCTTGACGAAGCTGCCAAGGTCTCGGCCGCTGACATTGCTCATGACCACAGCCCGGCGATGCGCCTGCTCGCGGTTGATCAGGATCGGGCCACCGACGGTCTTCACTTCAGCCACCTGATCGAGCCGGACGAGTTCACCCTGAGGAGTCTTGATCTGGAGTGAGCGCAGACGCTCCGGATCGTTGCGGATGTCTGCCGGGAGACGAATGGCGATCGGAAAACGCTCCTCGCCCAGCAACATTTCGGAGAGCTGTTTGGAGCCGTAGAGGGTCTCGATCACTTCCTGAATGTCGGAGACATTTACGCCGTAACGCGCGGCCTCCTGGCGGTCGATGCGCACCTGGAGCTCCTGAGCGCCGGAGATGATCTCCATCTGCGTTTCCGAAGCGCCCTGAACACCCGAGATGATCTTTTCCGCGCTGTGTGCCATCTGCTCCAGCGTGTCGAGGTCTTCGCCGAAGATCTTGAGCGCCACATCGCCGCGGGTGCCGGTGATCGTCTCGTCCATGCGCATCTGCATGGGCTGCGTGATCTCGTAGGTGACTCCAGGGATCTTGTCCAGGGAGTGCTGAAGATCGTCGGTAAACCGCTGCTTTTCTTTTGCGCTCGCGTTCTGCAGCTGCGGTGTGAAGTTGAGGTACGAGTCCGATTCGTACTCGCCCATGGCTTCCGTGGCCAGGTCCGGCCGACCCAGCTTGGTCACGATGCTGGTGACGCCGGGCTGGGCCTTGATGGTCTTCTCGATCTGGTCTCCGATGGTTACGGATTCGGAGAGAGCGATGCCGGGGAGGCGTTTGGACGTGACGACCATGGAACCCTCATCGAGGGTCGGCATGAACTCCGTCCCGATGAACTTGAGCGAGCCGAGCGCCAGGATAATCAACACGACAGACACGATAAGAATCGGCTTTCGATGTCCTTCACTCCGGGTGAGAGAGCGACCGTATGCAGCGCGCAACCGATCGAACCAGCCTGGCCTGGAACTTGCTTTGTGCTGTTCGGCCTCCGCGAGTTTGCGAGCGCGATGTCGAAGAGCGATCGTGCACAACGTGGGAACTACGAACAGTGCAAGCAGAAGGGAACCGGCCAGGGCCGAGACCACGGTGACTGCCATGGGGCGGAACATGCGGCCTTCCAGGCTCTGCAAGGTGAGGACTGGCAGGTAGACGGCGATGATGATGAGAACGCCGAAGATTACCGGCCGAGCCACTTCCTGCGCCGCTTCCCGAACGACATAGATCAACGGCTTGCCCGCGCCGCCATTCTCCAGCCGGTGCATACAGTTTTCGGTCATCACGACCGAGCCGTCGACGATGGTGCCGAAGTCGATCGCGCCAAGGCTCATGAGGTTGACCGAAATCCCGAACAGGTCCATGCCGAGGAATCCGAAGAGCAAGGAGAGGGGAATGGTGAACGCGACCACCAGAGCGGCTCGCCAGTCGCCTAGGAAGATGAGAAGAATGACAATGACCAGAACGGCGGCCTCAATCAGGTTGCGCCGCACTGTAGCGGTGGTCGCATCGATGACGTCGGACTGGTCGTAGAACGGGATGATCTTCGCACCGTTCGGCAGTTTCAAGCTGGCGATCTTAGCTTTGATCTCCTTGATGATCTTCTGGCCGTTCTCGCCACGCAGGATGATGACCATGCCGGAGACCGTCTCGCCCTGACCGTTGCGCATGACCGCGCCGTGTCTGGGAAGAGGCTCGGTCTGAATCGAGGCGACCTGCTTGAGCAGCACGGGTACGCCGTTCGTGGTCGAGACCACGATGTTGCCCAGGTCGTCGATGCTCTGAGCGCGCCCCAGACCGCGCACAGTGTACTGTTGCTCGGCGTGCTCGATGTAGCTGCCGCCAAAGTTGGCGTTGTTGTTGGTAACCGCCGTGACTACATCGTGCAGTGTGAGATTGAAGCGGCGCAGGTTCTCAGGGTCTACCTCGGCCGTGTATTGCTTTGTTTCTCCGCCCCAGGAGTTGATCTCACTCACACCCGGGATCGTTAGCAGGGCGTAGCGGATGACCCAGTCATGCAGAGTCTTGATCTGCATCAGCGACATGTTCGGAGCAGCAACGGTGTATTGGTACACCTCTCCGAACGCAGTGGACATGGGATTCATCTGCGGCTGCAGGCCTGCCGGGATGCGGCTCTGCACCTGGTTGATGCGCTCGGCGACGAGTTGCCGAACGAGGTACTTGTCCATGGAGTCGTCGAAGATGACTGTCACCATGGAGAGGTCGAGCTTGGAGGTGGAGCGAACCATCTGAAGCTTGGGCATGCCCATCATCGAGGTCTCGATGGGATACGTAACAAGCTGCTCGACCTCGACCGGCGACATGCCCGGGCACTGAACCGTGACGACGACTTGGTTGTTAGTGAGGTCCGGGAAGGCCTCCAGCGGCAGGTGCAGCATGACGGTGATGCCACCGATGATGAGGACGAGCAGCAGCGCGGCGACGAGCCAGCGATTGGACAGGAAGAAGTCGACAAGCCTGCGCATGCTAGCCGTCTCCCATGGTGCCCTTGAGCATCTCGGACTTCACCATGAAGGCGCCGTTGACCACAATGCGGTCTCCTGGCTTCAGGCCTTCCAGGATCTCCGCTTTGCCCATGGAACGCGTGCCCACGTTGACGGTACGGGCCTGGAACGTCGTGCCGTCGTTTGTGACGAAGACGACAGGCATGCCATTGATGTTTTGCAGCGCGTCCTGGGGAACAAAGACGGCGTCGCGCGTTTGCGGTTCCGCAATGTGCGCAGAGACGAACATGCCCGGCTTGAGGCGGGTGCCAGGGTTGGGAACGACGATGCGAACGGGGATCGTCCGTGTGTCGGGCGAAAGTGTGTCGCCGACCAATCCAACGCGACCATGGAACACCTGATCGGGGAAGCCGGCGGTCACGACATCCGTTGCGGCACCGGCATGCATCATGCCAATGTCCGGCTGGTTCACCGCGGCCGTCACCCAGACCGTGCTCAGGTTTGTTATGTCGAAGGCGACAAAGCCGGTGTCAACGACTTGGCCGACGCTGATGTTGCGCGCGATCACGACGCCATCCATGGGCGAGCGGATGGGGATGAGTTCACGGTCGTACAGATTGTTTGGGTTGAGTGACTCTGGCGAGACCTGGAGCAACTCCGACAGGTGTTCCCGCTCCATGTGTACGTTTGCCTGCGCGTCAACCAGCATCTGCTGCGCCTCCTGCAACTGCTGGTCGGCACGTTGCGATTCCTCCAGGGAGGCCGCCTGGATGGAGTAGAGATGGTGATAGCGATCCTGCGCCTGCTTCGCGAATGCGACGGCGCCGCGCTGCCGGTTTTCTGCCGCGTAGGCCTGAACCAGGGATCCCACCGTTTCGTGAACCATGTGGCTGTGAAGAGTTCCAAGAACCTGACCGCGCCGAACCACCGCGCCCGGAAGAACAGTGACGGAGGTGATACGGCCATCTGCGATAGTGCCGAGGTGGGACGTATGCTGCTCGTCCATGACTACCTGGCCCGCCACGGCGAGGGTGCGCGGCATGCGCTGAACGAGGACGGAGGCGATCTGAATGCCGGCACGCTGCTGGTCCTGCGCCGGAATCTTGACGATGTCGTTCGCCTGCGCGCCGCCTTTGGCGCTCTTGTCTGGCTGGTCCTGGGACGTGGCGGCGCTCTGTGATGCGTCTCCAGACGAACCGCCTGGCTTATCGCCCGCCTGCTTCTTGGAGCAGCCGTGGAGACAGCAGGTGAGTAGAAGAAAACCGAGAACTCGTTTCGATGGCGTCATGGTTGCATCCCATAGGCAAGTTGCAGCCGAAGCCCAGCCTGCTGATACTCCGCAAGTGTGCGCAAAGCGCTTACTTCCACGTCGAATGCCGTGCGCTCTGCGTCGAGAAATCGCAGCAGATCGACTCCACCGGAGCGGTAGGCGTCGTCCATGATGGCCAGGTTCTGCGCTGCGCGCGCGCGCATGTCGGGAAGGATGTCACGGACGATCTCCTGTTGTTGCTGGAACGCTTGCTGTGCGGCAGTGATGTCGGCCTGAGCGGAAAGTTCCAACTGCCTGAGGCGGTCCTGGGCGAGATGCACGGACGCCTGTGCGCGGGCAATCTCACCTTGGTTCCGGTTTCGAAAAGGGAGCGGCAGCTGCAGGCTGCTGTAGAGCGTGTTGTCCGCTGCATTGCGCTTGTAGCCGGCGAGTAGATCGAGGTCGGGAACCCCCACGGCTCGCTGCAGCCGAACATCGGCTTCCGCGGCTTGCACAGCCTCTCGGGCGGCGACCAGGTCTGCGCGCGTGGCCAGGACGGTTGCCAGTGTCTGGGTTTGTGCCGGGAGGCTGGAGTCCAGCTTGTCTGACAAGCGGACGGCGTCGTCGGGCGCTTGTCCCACCTGGCGAAACAGTTCAATCCGGCTTTGGACCACTTCACGTTTGGCCGTAGCAAGCGCCAACCGCAGCCTGTCGCGTTCGATCTGTACGCGGATCAGGTCGACACCTCGCCCTGCTCCAGAGTTCACCCGCTCCTGGTTGTAGCGGGCGATCTCGTCGACGGCGGAAAGGTCTCTCTCCAGCAATTGCTCGATGCCGGCGTTCGCGACAGCGGACCAATACGCTGCCGCGACGCGGCCTGCAATCTGCTGGTTGGCCAGCGTGCGGTTGGCTTCAGCCTGCCGTTCGTTGGCGCGCGCGAAGTCGACGCGGCGGCTGCGTTTGCCGCCCAACTCAAAGAGCTGCCCGACGTAGCCGTAGTCCTCCGTCGAGTTAGGGAAGTCGAAGTTGCTCGCCCACGGACGCAGATCCTCGGACTGGAGATAGAGTCTGGGGTTCGGCGCCAGACCGGCCTGTATCACCGCTCCACGCGTGAGGTCTACCTGATCCTGGCTGATGTGTGCCTGAGGGCTCGCCTGTGAGCGGACGATCGCATCGTGGAGACTCAGAGTGGGAGCTGTGGGAGGGCTCTGCGCCTGAGCGGACCATGCCAGCGCCGATGCGAGGACGGCCAGGACCGTCGTCCTCCTCCGTAGAGGAAAGCGCGTGGCAGGAACGGTATTGGTCTGTTCAGTCGAGATGGGCATCTCCGATGGTGCAGGTCCGCAGCGGACCATAGTCGCGTAGTGCATGCACTTTGCCAAAAGGTTGAAACGAGATGTAGCCGTTTTTGCTAGATTGCCCAGCTTGGCCGACGGTAGAAGGCGAGGAGTCGTTCGAAAGTTCGTACGGTTCGATACGATCATTCGAACACCGGCAGGCGCAAGTCTGGGGCAGACGCCGAGTTTGGGCCGGCGAAATTGGCAAGGCGATTGCAGTCTTCACACGGAAAGGGGAGCGGCTTACGAACGACCTGAGTCAGTTTCGATTCCCAAGCGCCCTGTTTCCGAGAACGGCGATCGCAGCTGTGTACGCGGTCGCGCTTCTGGTGTTCGTTCTGGTCGAGCTGGGCTTCTCGTACTTCCATTTCGCGACGCCTCGCACGATGTTCCTGGTTGCGGCAATTGCTGTCTCGCTTCGCTTGGCCGAGCTTGCGCTGTCTCGCAAAGAGTGGACGCGATCTCGCAGCGGGACTCGGATGCTGGTGTGTGCTTCGATCACGCTCGGAGTGGTGGCACCATTCCTGCTTGCGGCCGCGACGCGGCAGTTTCACACGCACTACTTCGGTCTGCTGATCCTGCCTGTGCTGGAAGCGGCGTTGTACTTTTCGCTCACCATCACGCTGATGGCTGCCACCGTGGCTTCGCTGACCGGTTTGCTTTGGGTGAGCTACGCCGCTCACTTTCGACCGCCTTTTCAGTTAGGCGAGCTGTTGGAGACAGCGACACTGGCATTGTTGCTGTATACCGTCGGCACCTTGGTGTGGCTGCTACTAGACCTGCTGCGAAGGCGAGACGTGGAGCTGCGCGCTCGCATGGAAGACCTGGAGACCACCCGCGCCCGGCTGGTCGAGGAAGAGAAGCTGGCAGCGGTCGGCAGACTGGCCAGCGCGGTAGCGCATGAAATCAGAAATCCGGTGGCGATCATCTCGAGCGCGATGGAGGCGGCTGGCTCTGTTGCGCTCTCCGAGGAAGACCGCGACGAGATGTCACGCATTGCGCTGGCGGAAGCGCAGCGTTTGGAGAAACTGACGACCGAGTTTCTCTCCTATGCGCAACCGGATCGCTTTGCCTGCCGCGAGGTGGAAGCTGAGCCATTGATCGGCTACGTGTGTTCGATCGCGAAGGCACAGGCACTCCGGAAGGAGCTTTCTATCCGGCCCGTTGTCACCCATGCCCCGCTGTTGTTCGGCAACCAGGACCGGCTGCAGCAGGCTTTGCTGAATTTAGTACGGAACGCCATAGACGCGACACCGGCCGGAGGAGAAATCGTAGTTCGTTGCGCGAGCGAGGCAGAGATGGTCTGTATTGCGGTCGAGAACGAAGGCGAATGTATCCCGGCGTATGCCGTACCGCAAATCTTCGAGCCCTTCTTTACCGCGAAGAGCGGAGGAACGGGGCTTGGTCTTTCGATCGCGCGCAGAATCGCCGAGGCTCATGAGGGCACTCTTACCCTTGCAAGGAACGAACAGGGCAGGGTGTGCTTCCAACTCAAGTTGCCAGCGTTTGCCGGTCAACTGAAATCATCTGCGGTGGAGGGCTGAGCGGGTGGCGCGAGTGCTGGTTATTGAAGACGAACCGAACATGCGTCGCTTGATCGGCCTGCACCTGCGGCAGGATGGGCATACGATCCACTCGGTCGAATCTCTTCGAGAGGCTCAGCAGACTCTGGAACAGCAGGACTTCGATGTGATCCTGACGGACCAGAAGCTGCCGGATGGTGAGGGAAGCCGGCTGTTGGAAATGCCGGGGTCAGCAGGCTCCACGGGAACGGTGGTTCTGCTTACCGCCTTTGGAACGGTGGAGCTGGCCGTGGAAGCGATGCGCAAAGGCGCCTTCGACTTCCTGACCAAACCCTTTGCTGCCGACAACCTGAGAGCAGTCATAGCTCGAGCTGCACAGCACGCACAGCTTCGCCGGGAAAATCTCCTGCTGCGGAACACGGTCGAGGCACTCGAAGGGGATGGGGAGATCTACGGAACCGGGACCAGGATCGCCGCACTCCGTGAACTGATTCGGCGCGTGGGACGGACTGATGCCACGGTGCTTATCACCGGTGAAACGGGAACCGGGAAAGAGCTTGTCGCCCGCGCGATCCACAAGCTGAGTGCGCGTGCGACCAAACCACTGGTCACGGTCAACTGTGCCGCGCTGCCCGATACCTTGCTGGAGAGCGAACTGTTCGGCCACGAGAAGGGCGCCTTTACCGGTGCAGACCGGCTGCGACACGGTCTGTTCGAGACCGCACACCAGGGCACCCTGTTTCTGGACGAGGTCGGTGAAATGTCACCAAACGCGCAGGCAAAGCTGCTGCGCGCGCTGGCTGAAGGCAAGATCACCCGTCTGGGCTCTTCCGTGTCTCGTGACGTAGACGTTCGTGTTTTGCTCGCTACACACCGCAACCTGTTGCGAGAGGTTGAGGCCGGGCGCTTTCGCCAGGACCTCTATTACCGGCTGGCTGTCGTGCCGGTGGAGGTGCCACCCCTTCGCGAGCGAGCGGAAGATATCCCTGTTCTTGCAAAGCATCTTCTGCAACAAATCGCCAGCGACCTGAAAATGCCTGTTCGCACGCTGCACGCCAAAGCCTTGAAGGAACTTCAGGAATACCGGTATCCCGGAAACGTTCGTGAGCTGCGGAACGTGTTGGAACGTGCGTGCATCCTGTCCGCCGATCCTGTGATCTTTTCTGTGAACCTGCCGACTGCCTCGGCAGCGACGCCGAACCCAGCGGTGCCGGAAGAGATGGATTTGAGAAAGGCACTTGCCGATTGGGAGAAGAGTGCGATCGTGCAGATGTTAGGACGGACGCACGGGCGTAAAGCGGAAGCAGCGCGTCGGCTCGGTCTCTCCAAGAGCGATATGACGTACAAGCTTGCGAAATACGAGATTTCGTTGCCGGAAGAAGAGAGCTGAGTTGTGAAAGGTTGTGCAATGGAGCCGCTCGCGGTTGATCAGGCGCTTCGATGACAACGCTATGAGGCCTACGTGTGGGTAGAGCGTCGCGAGTCATGGGGGCTCGGCCGGCAGATGGACGAGCCTCGAATGACGAGGCTGGCCTCGAGAATGGTCTCCAGTTCGCCTTCCGAATCGCTGTTTGCTGCCGTCCCGTGCAGCATATGCCGAAACAGCTTCGTGGCCGCGGCTTCGCCGATGAGGGTGGTTGGCTGACTGATCACGGTGAGCGGAGTCTCGAGGAAGCCGGCGAGTTCGAAGTCGTCGAAGCTTACCATGGCGAAATCTTTGGGCATGCTCAAGGAGAGCTGCTTGGCAGCGCCGATCATGTATCGTGCCCCGAGCTCATTGCCCACCAGGAAGGCCCGCCTGGTTCGGCCATCCTGATGGTCGCGCAGCAATGCTTGCGCTGCTGTTGCGTCTGGCACGTGGCGCGTTTCCGGGGTCAGTCCAGCGTCGCGCATGGCGCGTTCGTAGCCGAGCTGGCGCTCTTTCATGGTGTAGAGCGTGGGCTCTACCTGAACGCTGATGATGCGCTGATAGCCGTTTGCGATCAGGTGTTCGGTCGCCCGTTGGGCGGCGGCGCTGTTGTCGATCAGCACCGACGGACGGCCGGCCTTGGTCAGAGGAGCGTCGATGCCGACGACCGGAACGGGCAGCGCTCGCAGGGTGCGTGTGAGCAGCGGCGTAAGGTACTCGCTGCAACCAAGGACGAGGCCGTCCACACGGTGATCGAGCAGCCGCTTCATGGCATCGACGGTGCGGTCTGCGCGGTCGTGCGTGGCTGCCACGACCAGGAGTGAGGAGTTGCGCATCGCAACCGCCTCGACCGCGTTGACGCAACTGGCGAAGAAGAGGTCGGACAGATTGGGCACGACCATGCCGATCATGCCGGAGCGACCACCCTTGAGCGCCTGTGCGCTGCGGTTCGGGGTGTAACTCAGTTGCTTAGCCGCTTCCAGGATGCGCCGGCGCGCGGTGTCGCTGACTTTGCCTGCGCCGCTGAGGGCACGAGAAGCCGTGGCGTTTGAGACGCCCGCCTTTCGCGCTACATCCTCCAATTTGGCTACGTCAAAGGGTATCGACACGTTCCGATCCGACGCACTGACCATCCCGACTTCACGGGCCATCAGGAATATCTGAGAGACGCGGCGGGAATGCAAGCGGTTTCACGCAATTGTGCAGATTGTGGTGCGGGAGCGGGAATATGTGAAAGGCAGGGACGAAGGTGTGGTCGATGCGCTACTATGGCAGCCTGTCTGAAATCATAAGCCTCGGTGGAAACGATTCCATCATGGCCAAGGGGATGTACCTGTGACTCTTGTTGTCTCTCGCCTCCGTTTGCTGGCATGCAGTCTTGCTGTGGCAGCCACCACTTTTGGCCAAGCACCGCACGATACCAGCGGTCCGCTGACCGCTGCGCAGCAGGAAAAGCTGACCCGGCTGGAGCAGTTGAACACGCTCCCGGACGCTCCCTGGCGGGTGCACGAGGGCGATGTGCCGCACGGCGAGGCGGTCACGCTGGATGACAGCGCCTGGCCAACGGCAAAGCCCGGGAGCAAGGCAGGGAAGGGCGCGGTCTGGTACCGGCGAACGATCGAGATCCCGCAGACCCTGCACGGGTACGACCTGACCGGAGCGGACGTCAGCTTCCGCTTCCGCGCGTCGGCGAATGGCCCGATGCCGGAGATCTTGTATTTCGACGGCCGGCGGGTTGCGCTGGGCGACGACCTGGAGCAGGTGCAGCTCTTCCATGCTGCCAAACCGGGAGAAAAGATCCAAGTGGCGGTGAAGCTGCTGCCGACGGTGGACGAGAAGACCTTTGATCGGGTGGAGATGAAGGTAACGTTCGCTCCGAATCGCCCGAATCCGGACGACCTGCGGCAAGAACTGGCCAGCGCCTCACACCTGCTGCCAGCGCTCGGAGCAGGACCGGCAAACCTGGATGTGCTATCGAAAGCGATTCAGCAGATTGATGTGTCTGCGCTGGACCAGCACAACCAGGCGGCGTTCGATGCTTCGCTGAAGCGCGCTCACACGACGCTGGAGGCGGTGCGTCCGCTGCTGCAGACGGCAACGCTGCACCTGACGGGCAACTCGCACATTGACGCCGCGTGGCTCTGGCCGTGGACCGAGACCGTCGATGTGGTGAAGCGTACCTTTGGTACCGCCGCCCAGTTGATGAGCGAATACCCGACGTACACCTACACGCAGTCTGCGGCGGCGTACAGCCAGTGGATGGCGGATAAGTATCCCGAGCTGAATGCGCAGATTAAGCAGCGCGTCCAGGAGGGCCGTTGGGAGCTGGTGGGAGGAATGTGGCTGGAGCCGGACCTGAACATGCCGGACGGCGAGTCGCTGGTGCGGCAGATCCTGGTTGGGCAGCAGACCTTTCAGAAGCTGTATGGCCGAACGACGCGGATCGGCTGGAATCCCGACTCCTTTGGATACAACTGGCAGCTACCGCAGATCTACAAGCGTTCCGGCATCGACTACTTCGTAACCCAGAAGATGACGTGGAACGACACAAACCAGTTGCCGCTGAAGCTGTTCTGGTGGCAGTCGCCGGACGGCAGCAAGGTGTTGACCTACTTCCCACACGACTACGCGAACGACAATGTGAATCCTGTGCGATTGGCACGAGACTTCCAGCAGGCAGTCGCGCGCGACCCGGGCACGACGACCATGCTGGATCTGTACGGGGTTGGCGACCACGGTGGCGGTCCGACGCGCACGATGTTGGATGAGGGCCTGCACTGGATGGAGCCGGGACGGGTAGCGGCGCACGAGGAGTTCGGTACGGCACAGCCGTTCTTTACGAAGGTGGAGAACCAGATCGCAAAGGAATCGCCGACGTGGAACTACAAGACCCTGGCCAGCGGCAATACAGCTTTGCCCGCACCGCCGGCTGGGCAGATCACCGTTCCGACCTGGAACTCAGAACTGTACCTGGAGTATCACCGCGGAGTGTTCACCTCTCAGGCGGATCACAAGCGCAACATGCGCGACAGTGAGGAATGGGTTCTGAATGCGGAGAAGTATGCGTCGCTGGCTTGGCTGAACGGAAGCTCATATCCGACGACGCGCTTTACCGATGCGTGGAAGCTGGTGCTGTTCAACCAGTTCCATGACCTGGCGGCAGGCTCCGGAATCGGCACCATTTACCGGGAAGCACAGAAAGACTACGACCAGGTGCACTGGTCGACGAATGAGATCAGCCAGGCATCGCTGAAGACGCTGACCTCGCACATGGACACGCGCGTGAAGAATGGCGTTCCGGTGGTTGTGATGAATCCGTTGGCAGCGGAACGCTCGGGCCTGGTGGAAACGACGGTGCAGTTCCCCTCAGGCGAGGTGAATGAAATCGCAGTGCAGGATGCGGCAGGGAAGCCGGTACCGGCAGAAGTTGTGGATCGCAACGCGGCGACCCACAGCGCGACCGTGCTGATGGACGTGAGCGCCGTGCCGTCGCTGGGTTACAAGGTGCTGGAAGTTACGCAGGGACATGCGAAGTTTGGGTCCGACCTTGTGAGCAAGGGGACTACGCTTGAGAATGCGCGCTTGCGTGTGGTGGTCGACCCGCAGACGGGCTGCATCACGTCGATGGTCGACAAGCAATCTGGCTACGACGCGATCGCGCAGGGTGGATGCGGCAACGAACTGCAGGCCTTCAAAGACACGCCAAAGGATTACGACGCCTGGAACGTCGATCCCGGAACGTTTGATGTAGCGCCGACACTGTTGCACACGGTCGACCAGGTGAGCATGACCGAGTCAGGACCGCTGCGGTCCGTGGTTCGCGTGACGCGGCATTGGCAGAACTCGACCATCACGCAGGACATCATCCTTTATGCGAACTCGGATCATGCCGTCGTGAAGAACGACATCGATTGGCACGAGACCCATGTGCTGTTGAAGGCAGCATTTCCGCTGGCAGCAACGGGCCCGGCTGCGACCTACGAGATTCCGTATGGAACTATCGAGCGGCCCACCACTCGCAATAACAGCTTCGAGAAGGCGCAGTTCGAAGTGCCTGCAATGAGGTGGGCGGACCTGGGCGACGGCAAGCATGGGTTCAGCCTGATCAACAACTCCAAGTACGGCTACGACGCAGTGGGGAACCAGTTACGGCTCACGCTGCTGCGTTCGCCCACTTGGCCTGATCCGGACGCTGATCGCGAGCGCCACCAGTTCAGCTATGCATTGTTTCCCCACGCCGGAACGTGGAAGGAGGCCGGTAGTGTGGAGCACGGCTACGAGTTCAACTACGGCCTGCGCGCCATGCAGGTGGACCGGCACGAAGGTGACTGGAAATCGGAGCATTCATTCGTGGCTGTGGATGCGAAGAACGTGACCGTCACGGCAGTGAAGAAGGCCGAGGACGGCGATGCTCTGATCGTTCGCATGTACGAGTGGGCCGGCGAGCGCGGCATGGTGCGAGTAATGCTGCCAAGCGGCGCAACGGGCGCAACTGTGGCCAATCTGATGGAGCGTCCTGAAGGCGGTGCATTGAACGTATCCGGCAACGCAGTTGAGGTGCCGGTCGAACCGTACCAGATTCAGACGGTGCGGATTACTTACAAACGCCCATAAGCGCGTGCGTCGGTGAAGCGCGTCCAGCCAGTTCGGCGGGGCGCTTCACCGCTGTGCGCCCGGCCTTTTGTGCGCGCAAAGCTTTGCACGACGGCCTCATTGTTTCGGCATTTGGTTACAAGAAAACTTGTTGACACGCCTCCATCGAAGGCATTAGTTTTTGGCCGATCCATAGGCCAGCCTTTGATCGGGTCCGAAGTCGCTGAGGGAACACCCTCGACACTGAGTCGCGATCTACCTCCATACACCGAAGCACCTTAGAGCGCTCTTCGCAGCATTTTCTGGAGACCAAATGCAAACGTTTCCACTCCGTCCACGCTCACGCTGGACATCCCCAATTCTCTCTGCATGCGTGGCCAGCACGCTTTTTGTCGCGAGTCCAAGCCTCTTCGCGCAAGCCGACGCGGGCCTAACGGGCACCGTAACCGACAACGCCGGTGCGGTGGTTCCCGGCGCAGCCGTAACCGTCACCAATCAGGCCACCAACGTATCGCAAAAGCTGGTGACCAGCAGCGCGGGCACCTACACGGTGCGCGGACTGGTTCCGGGAAACTACAACGTGGAAATTGCGGCTCCCGGATTCCAGAAGATCGTCAAGACCGGTATTCCGGTGCAGGTCAGCACAGTCGGCACGGTGGATTTTTCCCTGCAAAATGGATCGGCGTCTGAGACCGTCGAGGTCACGGCCAATCAACTCACACTGAACACGACACAGCCGCAAATCGGAACGACAATCGATCCGGAAATCACGGACGACCTGCCGGTCGAGGTATCAGGCCGCGGTCGCCAGATCGACAACCTGCAGTTCCTCTCGCCAGGAACCACGGGCAACAGCTTCTCGCATCGCGTAAGCGGTGGCGTGGACTTCTCGCAGGAGATTATCTACAACGGCATCCCGGTACCGCAGTCGGAGACGGAAGGGTACACCGTCAATTACAACCCGCCCTACGATCTGGTCGGCGAAGTACGTGTGGAGCGCACTACCTTCTCCGCGCAGTTCGGTCTTGGCCAGGGCGCCCTCACGTACCAGACCAAGTCCGGCACGAACCAGTACCACGGCAATCTCTTTGAGATTAACCGCAATAATTTCTTCGATTCTGTCGGCTTTTACAACAGCAAGGCGCAGGGCGGCAGTGGTAAGTCCCCTTTGGATCACGAGAACAACTACGGCTTTACAGTGGGCGGACCGCTTTCAATCCCGAAGTTGTACAACGCGCATGATCGCACCTTCGGCCTCTATAGCCAGGAGTGGTTCAAGCAGAATCTGCAGGATCAGGATCTTTCGACGGTCGCGACCGTGCAGGAGAAGGCCGGCAACTTCGGCGACCTGATCGACACGACCACGGGCAAATTGATCCCCATCTATGATCCCATCACGGGGGCGCCGTTTGGATGCGCGAGCGCCGCCCAATATGCCAGCACCCCGTCCTGTGACACCAACATCATCCCGACAGCACGCTTCAGCCCGGCGTCAGTCAGCATGTTGCAGTACCTGCCGGACCCCGATCGTGCGGGAAGCGGTACCTACAACCTGAATAACAATAAGAAACGCGGCGCCGAATGCTATTCCAAACATCCAGCACGTTTGGGGCTTCGTAGTTGATCACAAGATCAACGACAAGCAGAGCATTCACTACACGCAGTGGCGTAATACCTTCAACAACTCGGGCTTTGATCACTCGCCGTTCGTGCTGGCACCGAATCCACTGAGCAGCCAGCGGTTCTACCCCAATATCGGCAGCGTGTTCCTGTTGAGCTATAGCAATTCCCTGACAGACAAGGTGGTGATGACCGCCGGATTTGGCTGGGTAGGTGAAATCAATAATCAGTTCAACCATCTGACTGGCATCAACTCGCCGGTGGTGCAGCAAAGCATTATCTCTCCCAACATCAATTTCGGCGGAGGCCAGGGTTATACAAGCTGGGGAACGAGCGGTTCAAATACTGGATCGGTCAATCGGAAGCTCGGTCTCGATTTCGTGAACAACTGGCTCTGGACGAAGGGCCGACACACCTTCAACATCGGTGGCGAGATCCGACGTTCCTTCCAGGACGACAACGAAGAACAGACAGCCGGCGGCCAGTTCAACTTCAGCAATCACCAGACGTCGATTCACGATCCTGGTGATGCCAATTTCAAAACCTTCGGCAATCCGTTCGCGAGCTTCCTGCTTGGTCTGCCCGACAACGCGTTGCGCAGCAACTCGCAAGAACTGAAACTGCGCAATATCGATTACTCGCCTTACATTCAGGACGACATCAAAATCACTCCACGGCTGACTGTCAACCTCGGTCTCCGTTGGGACATCCAGGTACCATTCACAGAAGTGCATCAGAACGTTGTCTACTTCGACGCCAACGTGCAGAACCCTTCCGCCGTCAATCTTGGTGGCCAACCGTTGTTCGGAGCGGTCAGCCGTCTCGGTTACAACGGTCAGCCATCTCGAGTGGGCACTCACTTCGGCCACTTTGGACCGCGCCTTGGCTTTGCCTACAAGCTGAATGACAAGACCGTGGTTCAGGGCGGCTTCTCGCTTGCCTTCTTGAACGGTGGCGCATACGAGTACGGCACCAACAAGGTCGCCGTAAACTACGGCAACCTGCTGGTCGGCTCGTTTGTGAGAGGCACGACCAACAGCTACACCTCCTCATACGGGCAATGGGACGGCAATCCGCTGCCGAACCCCCAAGCCACCCCGTATAACCCGAGCTTAGGCAACGGGCAGAATGTCAACGCTCTGAACACCTCCACCGACGGCTTTGCCCCATACAGCCAGCAGTGGAACGTGAATGTGCAGCGCCAGTTGCCGTTCCGTACCTTCCTGACAGCGTCGTGGGTTGGCAACCGGGTAATCCACTTGCCCAGCAACCTGAACCCAATCGACCAACTCGATCCGAAGTATCTGGCGCTGGGCGCCAAACTTGCCGATGTCTTCCAGCCAGGGCAAACGCAGCTAGACGGCGTGAACTTGCCCTACGGCAACTTCGTCAAGGACTTCGGCGGCAGCGCGACGGTGGCGCAAGCGCTGCGGCCCTACCCTCAGTTCAATAACATCATGAACAACTTCGAGGGTTTCGGTACCGCGTACTATCAGAGCCTTCAAGTCGAGGTAGATAAGCACCTGAGCAACGGCCTGTCGTTTCTGGTGGGCTACACGCTGTCCCGTTCGCTGGATAATGCCAGCAGCGGCTTCAGCAGTTTTGTCAATGGTGGCATCAACAAATACGATCAGAGGCCCGAGTGGTCGATCTCAGGCGCCGATGAGCCGAACACGTTGAAAGTGAGCGGCACGTATGAACTGCCGCTTGGTCCTGGCAAGCCATTCCTGAACAACAAGGGAGTTACCGGCCAGCTTACCGGCGGCTGGAAGATCGGCTGGATCCTTGATTACGAACAGGGAACACCGTTTGGCGTTGTGGATGGCTCTAGTCCACTCAACGGCTTCAACCGCCCGAACCGAAATGCAAGCGTGCCTCTGAAGACGGCGAGCTACGATCTGGTGAAGAAATTCCTGATTGGCGGCAAGCAGGGCAGCGCTCCGCAAATCTTCAATCCCGCGGCCTTCACCTCGACGGGTAGCCAGTACGTCATCGGTACGGCGAAGAGAAACTACTCCGAGTTGCGCAGCCCCAATTACTACAATGAGGCTGCAAGTTTGGAGAAGAGCTTCTTCCTGACCGAGCGTTACCGGTTCACCTTGAAGATGGATTACTTCAACTTGCTAAACCGGACCTATCTGGCGGGCGGCACCAACACCGACCTGTCGAATGGAAGCTTCGGACTCTTCAATCCGTCCACGAACACAAACAATCGACAAGGTCAGATCACCGGAAAGTTCACGTTCTGACCTTACACCGACCACTCGCTAAAGGGGCTGCGTGAGCAGCCCCTTCCTTTCTTCACTTAGGCTCTGCTAACCTGCAGCACGGAATCACATGCCTCACCCGACACTCATTCGATCCATGCTCTGCGCCGTGTCCGTTGCCTTCCTGTTCCCGTTGGCGGCACAGCCGCAGCGCAGCGGCGCGTCAGCTCAGCGCGGCTCTGATGCAATTACTCCGCAGGTGCAGCAGCTGTATGCGGAAGCGCACGATGCTCAGGCGCACGGAGACGCTCAGACGGCGATCGCGCGTTATACCGAGATCCTGCGGTTGGCACCACGTTTGGCGCCTGCGTATAACAACCTGGGCATGCTGTACTACAACACCGGCGATTACAGTCACGCTGCGGAGACGCTTCGCAAGGGGCTCGCCATCGATCCGCGGATGACGACTGCCCAGACGCTGCTGGGGTTGAGTGACGTTCGGCTCGGCCGATCCATTGAAGCGAAAGCCGAACTGACCAAGGCGCTCGAAGCCGATCCGGCGAACAATGACGCGGAGCTCGCACTAGGCCGACTTGAGATCTCGACGGGTGACAGCTCTGCGGGCACGGCTCATCTGCGTGATTATCTGCAGCGCAATCCCAAAGACCAGCAAGTCTGGTATTTGCTGGGCAAGGCATACCTGAAGTTGTCTGAGGAGTCACTGGCCAAGGTCGACCAGATCGATCCCGACTCGGGTGTGGCGCACATTATGGCTGGCGAAGTCGACGAGAGCATGAAGAACTACGACGGTGCTCTGGCGGAGTACACCAAGGCGCTCGCGAAGGATCCGAACCAAGCCGGCAATCACTACCATTTGGGGAATGCGTTCTGGCTGGAGGAGAAGTACGAGTCTGCCGCGAACGAGTTTCGGGCGGAACTGCGAATCGATCCAAACAACTGCATCACGCAGTGGAAGCTAGGAAACAGCATTCTAAGTGCGAACCAACCCGCGGCAGAGGCGCTGCCGCCCCTGAACTCTGCGGTGACAACGTGCCCGGATCTGATGCAGGCTCGGGTGGATCGCGCGAATGCGCTGCTGAAGCTGGATCGTGCACAGCAGGCGCTGGACGACTTGCGACCCGCGGCCCAGGCCTCGCCTGATGAACCGTCGATCCACTTCCTGCTGTCCCGTGCGTACAAGGCACTAGGGAAGAACGAAGAAGCACGTTCGGAGTTGCAGGTGTATGCGCGGCTGCAACGGCAGGCGAGCGAGGCCAGTGCAAAGCAGGCGAAGGATGTTATCTCGGCGAAGGACCAAGCGCGCTAGGCCGGGCTCACTCCGCAGTGCAGGCTGCATCCTGTTGCTGGGCTGCGTGGGGTATGCGCTCGTGCATGCACAAACCGGCGGAGGAGCCAGCACAGGAGAGGCACACGCGCCCACTTACGATGCGCGTCATCGTCCGATCACTGCTGGCGGATACGTCGCGGCTGGCGAAGCGGTGTTTGAGGATGTGACGCGCGCCGCCGGACTGGCCAGCTGGCAGCATCACGTCGGTAGCACGAAACGCACCCTGATCTCCGAGTCGCTGGGAAGCGGAGTCGCGCTTCTCGACTTCGATGGCGACGGCTGGCTGGACATCTACCTGGTGAACGGCTCAACGGTGGAAGCGTTGGAGGGTAGAGCAGTGTCTGCGCACGCCGCGCTGTTCCGCAACAATCACGACGGGACCTTTACGGACGTGACCCGGTCCGCCGGTGTGGCGAACGATCGCTGGGGCGTTGGCGCGATCGCGGCCGACTTCGACAACGATGGCTGGCCCGACCTCTACGTCACCAATCTTGGCAAGAACCGGCTGTATCACAACAACCGGAACGGAACCTTCACGGACATTGCCGAGAGCGCGGGTGTTGCCCTGGGAGGGTGGTCGACGGGTGCAACCGCAGGGGACTTTGACGGGGACGGATTGCTCGACCTGTTCGTTCCCGGGTACACGGCGTTCGATTTCGCGAAGCTACCGCAGCCAGGCTCGAACAGCGTTGCTGCGAATACCTGTACCTTCCGTGGCGTGGCTACGTTCTGCGGTCCGCGTGGTCTGCTGGGCGCGCCTGACCATCTATTCCGCAACAGGGGCGATGGAACCTTCGTTGAGGTAAGCGAGCAAGCTCACGTTGCCGACAAACCTGGCTACTACGGGCTGGCATCACTCTTCGTCGATTTGGATGGGGACGGTCTGCCGGAGCTGCTTGTCGGCAACGACTCAACTCCAAACTACCTTTACCAGAATATGGGCAACGGCACATTCCAGGACGAGAGCTTCGAGTCGGGGTTTGCGGTGAACGGGCAGGGCCGCGAAACCGCGACGATGGGGGTCGCCGCCGCGGATTTCAAGAACAGTGGCAACCTTGGCTTAGCCCTGACAAACTTTTCGGACGATTACAAGCTGTTGTATGAGGGGGATGGCGGCCTCAGCTTCAGCGACATCAGCGCAAAGGCGGGGATCGCCGACTTGAGTACACCTTTCCTGGGGTGGGGCGTAGGTTTTGCAGACTTCGATCGAGATGGGCTGGAGGACCTGTTCTTCGTCAATGGGCACGTTTACCCCCAAGTGGACCAGCAGCAATGGGGCACCAGCTTCGCACAACGCCCGCTGCTGTTTCGCAATGCCGGAAACGCTAAGTTCCGGCCAGTCGAAGCTGTGGAAGGAAGTGGTTTAGCGCAGGCGATCACGGGTCGAGGCGCCGCCTTCGGTGATCTCTTCAACAAAGGCAGGATCGACGTCGTAATCAACAACCTGGAAGGTCCGCCGACGTTGCTGCGGAATGTTTCTTCCGATCGGCATCACTGGATTGAGTTCAGCTTACGTGGCACCGGAAAGTCGAACCGCGAGGCGATCGGAGCTCGCGTGACGTTGGTGGCCGGGCCATTGCACCTGAGGCGTGATGTGCTATGCGGGGGCAGCTTCGCCTCATCCAGCGATCCGCGTGTCTTCTTTGGGTTAGGAGATGCTACGACGGTCGAGTCTGTGGAGATTACCTGGCCAGATCACAGCCACCAGTCTTTCTCTGGCCTTGCGGCAGATCACATCTATACGATCGTGGAAGGGGAGAGAACAGCTCGCCCTCAGGCTACATCGAAGTGAAATCGCCTATGTCCATCAACGCAGAAGATCGGGTGCAGGCACAAGCTGCATGCGAACTCGTGGACGGAAGTGCGGCTAAGCTCAACTCGCTCTGTTCATGGCAATGGTCATGGGGTATGTCGGACTACAAGGCCAGGCCTAGACGTTCGGTGCCGTTCGCTTTGGCAGGGTGGTTTTACGTTGTCATGATCGCGGCTGCAACGGTTTCTGCATTTGCTCAGCAGCCCACCGCTGCGGCCTGTCCTTCGCTGGTAGAAGCTCGAAGCCTGATGATGCAGCAGAACTGGAAAGCGGCCGCAGACTCGTTGCGGCAGAACATCTCTGCGAATGCAGCCTGCGCGAACGCGCACTATCTACTGGCTTACACTCTGCTTCGCGATAATGAGCCAGACGCCTCCTTGAAGGAGTACACCGCTGCGGCGAAGTTGCGGAACCCGACGTCGAGTGAGTTCGTCGGCGTTGCATCGGACTACATCCTGCTGAAGGACTATGCCGACGCTGAGCGTTGGCTAGAACGGGCCACCAGAACAGAGCCGGTGGATGTGCAGACCTGGTACCTGCTGGGGCGCACGCAGTACAACCTAGAGCAGAACGCTGCCGCAGTTGAGTCGTTCCAGCACAGCCTGACGGTGATCCCGGAAGACCCGAAGGCTGAGTACAACCTGGGCCTTGCCTATGAGCGATTGCAGCGGCCGGACCTTGCTCGTGCTGCGTACCAAACGGCAATCGATTGGGCCGAGAAGAAGCACACACCTGATGCCCAGCCTTACCTGGATCTTGGCGTGCTCGACCGCGCTCAAGGGCATGCTGACCAAGCTTTGCCGCAGTTGCAACGGGCGGCCGCGCTTTCGCCCGGCAACCCGACTGTCTTCCTGGAACTTGGCCGCACGCTCCTCGAATTGAAACGCCCTGATGAGGCGATCGTTGCGCTGAAGACAGCGGCTGCGCTGGCACCGTCTGCGGAGCAGCCGCACTATTTTCTTGGGCGAGCCTATCGCGCGGCCGGCAAGGCTCCGGAAGCAGACCAACAGTTCGCAATTGTTCAAAAACTTGCCGGATCTCATTCCAGCACCACCACGCCGAATGCGGATGGTCGCAGGGCCGAAGTACCCCAATGAGCAGGAGAACAGGCGTGCTCAGGCGTTGGGCGCTCCCATTTGCGATCCTCGGTCTTCTGGTGATCCTCCTAACGCTCTTGGGGGTGTCGCGGCCGGCGGTTCATGCCGCTATCAGGGCACCGCGCCCCGATCTGCTCCGCCGGGCCCAACGCCTGTGAGCTCGGCCGACGCGGTTTGCAGGAACTGCCATCAGGCGATCGTGGATGAGTATCTTCGGACTCCTATGGCAAACGCCAGCGGAGTGGCAAGCGACGGGCTGATACCGGGCGTTTTCACGCACGCACGTTCGGGAGCCACATACCGGGTGGGAGCTGAGCCGGACGGTGCCGTGCTGAGCTATGAGGTGCCAACACGCGGCATTGCTGCTCGGCAATCTCTGCTGTACTACCTGGGCTCCGGTAAGCTCGGACGGACCTATCTGTACTCGATCGACGGCTACCTGCTCGAGTCGCCGGTTGCGTACCATTCTTCGCTCCGCGGTTATGCCATGGCACCGGGCCTGGCGGATGTGTCGTCGGTACCCTCGGCATTGCCCATGAACGCGCGCTGTATGCGCTGCCACATGAGCGACGTTCAGGAACCGCTGCCCGGTGGTGGCAACAGGTTCGCCGGTTTGCCGTTTTTGCATGGCGGCATCACGTGCGAACAGTGCCACGGCGACACCTCGCAGCATGTTCTGAGTAAAGGCAAACAGCCGGCGTTGAACCCTGCCAAACTCTCGGCGCCGGCTCGCGATTCGGTATGCATCAGTTGTCATCTGGAAGGGGATACCAGCGTCGAGCTTCATGGTAAGTCCGTCACGCAATACAAGCCGGGCGATGACATCCGGAAGTACCTGGCATACTTCGTCGTGCCCAGTAACTCAGGACGAAGTGTGACCGAGATCGAGCAACTGAACCAGAGCGTATGCAAGCGGCGCAGCGGCGATCACATGTCGTGCATGAGTTGTCACGACCCGCATTTCCATCCCGAACCGGCGCAGCGGGCGTCGTTCTATCGGGCGAAATGTCTGGCCTGCCATACCGGTGCTACGTTTGCGACGAGCCACCATCCGGAGAACCCGGACTGCACGTCATGCCACATGCCGAAGGCGGAGATTAGCGATACTCCGCACGTCGCGTGGACCGATCACCGCATTCTGAAATTGCCGCAGCTTGGCGAAAGCACCGGGTCGAGTTCGACTGCCGTGGTACCTGCGCTGGATGGAGAGACCGTGACGGCCCGGGAGCTTGGACTGGCGTATTACAACCTGGTGTTGAAAGGGGAGGCACGCTGGGCTCCGGCCGCTTTCTCTAACTTGTCAGAAGCATGGGCGAAAGATCCGTCAGACAGTGACGTCGGCATCACGCTTGCCGCTATCTACCAGGCCCAGGGCCGATGGAAGGATGCGGAGACGATCTACCGCGAGGCTCTGAAGGGCAGGGCAGAAGAGGTGCAAGCGGCGAGTGATCTGGCGCTGATCCTGGCGCGAGAGGGCGACATGGATACGGCGCAGAAAATGTGGGCGAAGATCTTTGCGCGCGCAGAGGACCAGGAAGCGATTGGTATCAACTTGGCCGTTGCGGATTGCATCCTGGGGAATGCCGCGGATGCCCGAACCGCGCTCGAAACGGTGCTGAAGTTCAGCCCTGCTTCCATCAAGGCACGCCAAGAGCTACAGGTGATCTCCCGCCAGGGATGTTCACGCCACTAGACAGGTCGACTATCTTTGGGAAAGGAAGCGGCCGCTAGGGTTTCGCAGGGGATTTCGTGCTGGTGGGCTCGTCGATGGTGAGCTGCCGGTCTGTAGCGACGTTTGTCAGATCCTGTTCGATTCCGCTTGGCCAGCGGATATGGATGCGCTGAATCGTCTGCTCTGAGCCAAGCCCGAAATGAAGCCGCTTGTCACTGGCCGAAAGGTACGAGCCGGCGGTCGATACCGTAAAGAACTGCGACGCCTTGGCGGTTGTCACCTTTACCTGCGCTCCGATCGCATCCCGGTTGGAGCGGTGCCCGACCAGCAGCAGCGTGATCCAGTGATTCGTTGATGCCGTCTCGTTATGCAGGATGTGGGCAGGTCCGTCGTTCGTAGAGACAACGGCGTCGAGACGGCCATCGTTGTCGAGATCGCCGATGGCCATACCGCGTCCGACCCAGGGTTCCTGGAAAGCTGGTCCTGCTTCCCGCGAGACGTCGACGAACTTGCCGGATCCTTCGTTGCGCGCCAGGAGCATCGGCTCTTTGTAGTGAAGCTGTGGGAAGTTCAGTTGGACCGTATCGAGGTCGTGCCCCTGCGTGATCAGCAGGTCCTTCAAGCCATCGTTGTCGTAATCGAAAAAGTGGATGCCCCAGCCGGAGTGCAGCAGGGTCATGCGCGCCAGGCCGGAAACGTAGGTGTCGTAGGTGAACGAGCCGTCGCCGTTGTTGCGGTACAGCGCATACTTCTGGTTGGCGAGATTGGTGATGACGAGATCCGGCAGACCGTCGTTGTCATAGTCCTGGAAATCGATGCCCATGCCAGCGTAGGTCTTGCCGTCGCTGTCAACGGCGATCTCCGCGTTGAGGCCGGTCTCTTCGAAGGTGCCGTCCCCCTTGTTGCGGTAGAGGAACTCCAGCATGGAGTCGTTTGCAACGGCAAAGTCCACCTTGCCGTCTCCATCGAAGTCCGCCAGCGCCAGTCCCAGGCCCTTTCCCGGCTTCAACCCGATATCGCCGCCTACTTCTTTGAAGGTTCCATCTCCATTGTTGTGGTAGGCAAGGGGACGAATCACCGGGAAGATGTCCGGGTGGCAGTAGGAGCGGTAGCCCTCGCGGTGTTCGCCGCACCACACGTCTTCGAAGTCCCAAGTGACGTAGCGAAGCACCAGGAGGTCCAGACGTCCGTCGTTGTCCAGATCGACCCACATCGCAGAGGTCGACCAGGTCTGTCCAGGCGTGGTGGGACCACCTGTGCCGGAGTGAACCGTTACGTCCGTAAAGGTGCCGTTGCCATTGTTGTGATACAGGTGATTGCCGCCGTAGGACGTGACAAACAGGTCCTCAAAACCGTCGTTATCGTAATCGCCTACGGCAACCCCCATGCCGTAGCCCACACCTTTTAAGCCGGCGCGTTCGGTGACATCCTCAAAGGTCCCATCCTTGCGCTGGTGAAAGAGCCGGTTCCAGTCGGCAGGAGACGCCTTTTGCGGCACCGTACCCTTGGGCGCGGGGTTGGGGATCGGGGCGCCATTAACGAAGAAGATGTCGAGCAGGCCATCGTTGTCGTAATCGAAGACGGCGACCCCGGAGCCCATGGTCTCCATCAGGTACTTCGTGCTGGTGTGATACGCCTGGCCCTTGAAGTGGACGCCTCGTTGCACAGCCACGTCCGTGAACGACGGCTTGCTGGAGGGAGCAGCGGGTGGGGCCTGTGCGATCGCTGTCAGGCATCCGGAGACGGCCACGAACCACGTGAGGGCGAGCCGGCTGTAGCGGAACAGATGGGAGAGCGGGTCCACGGAATGCAGGCATGATACCGCTCTCGGAATTGCTGTGTCATCCATCGAAGGATGTGTGTAGGCCGTGTAATAGCGAGCGTTCGCGGTCGACGGATCGTGCGTACGTGCCGGCGCGTGCTGCAAAGATGGCGACGGACCGTTGGGCCGGTGACACTACGGCAAGGGCCGCAAAGGATTGGACGACTGAATGTAAGGACAAGGCGCCGGCCGACGTGCGATCTAGGTATGCCTGAGCGCTCGCATGGCGGCTATCCGGAGCAGGATGTGGTCAGGAAGAGCCGGGCTCCGCACCACGCATGCTATGTCCGATAACACATATTCTGTATAGCTGACTTGTGGCGCCCATCCGAGTCTTGCGGCTATGTCTCGCCCATATGGCGGCGTGATATCCGCCCGACCTAGGGATGAAGCGATCGCGGGATGCGAGCGCTCCGTAACGGCAGGTCCGTTCCACTCTGCATGAGTCCACAAGCCATGCAGTTGTTCACGGCGACCGAGCGGCTTGGAGCGAGAGCGCTTTATTGACCCGGATCGGTCGTGAGTCATGCCGATCGCTTCCCTTTGACGAAACCGTGTGAAAGCGTCTCTTGACGGCCTACGAATCGTCCAAGCCGAGCGAGTATGCCTCATCAGGAAGCGCTGTGCACGGGCTGGAGCGCAGCGCTGCGAATGCTCTCGTCGGGAACGTAGCTGGTGACCTCCGGGTGAATGGGAAGCCAGATGCAGAAGGTTGTTCCCGTGCGACCGGCTTGTTGACTGCTGCGAACGCGAATCTTTGCCGAGTGCCTGGAAGGGATCTCGTTGGAGATCCAGAGCCCGAGCCCAGTGCCGTTATCGCCCTTGGTGGAGAAGAAAGCTTCGAACAGCCGGGTCCTGGCGGCCTCGTCCATGCCACAGCCGCTGTCAGCGACGGTCACGCGAACGCATCGCTCATCTGCAGGGCCATGGACCAGGCGAGTGCGGATGCGGATGATGCCGCGCCCTTTGATCGCGTCGAAGGCATTGCCGATCAGGTTGGAAAAGACTTGGCGAAGTTCGGACGGCAGGCACAATGCGACGTCGTCTTCGGCGTAGTCGCGCATCAGCGTTGAACCAGAACGAGTGATGCGCGGTTCATAGATAGCTACCGCGGATTCGATCAGCCGAGAGATGCGTTCCGCGTGGGGCGCGTTGGTCTGACGATTGAAGCGGAGACTGTGGGTCACGATGTGCGAGACGCGCGCAAGCTCCTCCTGTGCGGTCTGCGCGTAAGCCTGGAGCACCGGGTCCTTGGCCAACTGCTGGATGAGATAAACCAGATTGACGACGGACTCGAGCGGATTGTTGATCTCGTGGGCGATGGTGGACGCCAGCCGACCCACCGCAGCCAGTTTCTCGCTGCGCAACAGCGCCTGCTCCGCGCGCTTGCGGGCGTCGATATCCACGCTCGCGACAATGCCGCCCGAGATGTTCCCTTCTACATCGAAGATGGGTGCACCGGTAAGCTCCACCCACTTTAACGTACCGTCTTCGGCACATGCCAGGTACTCAGCACGGTGCGTGCCGCCGTCTTCGAGGGCGCGGCATAGTGGAAGTTCGCTGCCGGGAACTCGTTGTCCCTCCGCATCGAAGAGGTTCCAACCTTCGTGTGGTCTGGGCTGCTCAGAGGTTTCCGGAGCAAACCGGAACGTGCGCTCCGCCTGCGGATTGCCGCTGATGACCCGGCCGTCTGCTTCAGCGAAGACGAGACCGATCGGAACGTTTTGGAAGACCGCGGTCAACCTTTGCCGTTCCGCGTCCAATGCCTGCTGCGCGACTTTCAGTTCGGTCACATCCTGCGTCACGCCATCGAACCGAATGGCTCGGCCGTTCGAATCATAAGCGGTACGCCCGATCGCGCGAATCCAGCGAATCTCTCCTTCTGGCGAAACGGTTCGGTACTCAATGTCGTATCGGTTGTGAGAGTTGATGGACGTCTCGATAGCCTGGCGGGTCGGCTCGCGATCGTCAGGATGAATCTGGCGATAGAAGAGGTGGATGTCGACTTCAGTATCTGGTGCGAGCCAAAAGTGCCGCTTCACGCGGCTGTCCCATATCAGCTTGTCAAAGGGCAGATCGCAGAACCAGTAGCCGATATCAGACGCGGCCGTCGAGAACTCGAAGCGATCGCGCTGCTCGTTTAGAAGCCGTTGGAAGTCGGCGGATGCGGTCGCTCCAAATGCCTCGGGAGGTCTGTCGGCCAAGGGCCCACGACGCAACTCGCCGGTTTTACGACCTTGGAGTTCCGCTGGCTCGTTCATGGCATCGATGTGAACACCATCCGCGAGGATTGCGCAAGAGAAGGCCGCAACGCGATTTTGCAGGCCAGGATTGCAGGACAGATCCGTTTCACCGGCCTTGACGACGTCGTTGTCGGCAAGCAGCGAAGCCTGATTCGCCTTTGCAGTAGAGCTACAAAGTGCAGTATCTAGCTCACTAGGACATAGAGGGTCGACCTGAGGAACTGTTGTCTGCCGATTGGAGTGCATGCCCTATGAGCCGCAAGCCTGAGAGCGGTTTAGTCCTGCGGAGCGAAGCGTTTCAGGAAGATGTCCATCGAACCTCCTTTGATCACGATGGAAAACGTGACCACAATAAACGTGGTCGCCAGGATCCATTCGCGGCCCAAAGCAAACGGAAGGCTAAGGGCGAGAGCGATGGATAGCCCGCCACGCAGGCCTCCCCAAGAGAGAACGGCAAGCGAGCTTCGCCTGTGTGGTTGGATCAGTCGCAACGCTAAGAGCGCGCATGCGACGGAAGCAAAGCGCGCAACGTTCACGACCACGATCGAAACACCGCCCAGCAGTAGAAAGCCGCGGCTGTAGGCGACCACCAGGCACTGCAGGCCCATTAACACGAAAAGCACGGAGTTCTGCACCTCGTCTATGGCGCTCCAGAAGTGCTCGATCTCTTCCCTCGCGATGTTGTTCGGATTGCGCCGGCTTTCCCATCGCAAAGCAAGGCCGGCCGCAACGGCTTCCAGTGGCGCTGAAACGTGTAGATGCTCCGCAACGGCATAACCCCCGAGAGCGAGCGAGAGGGTCATAAGGATGTCGATCTGGTAAGCATCTACCGCGCGCATCAGGCGGGCCACCGGCCAAGCCAGCACGCAACCCAACGCCAGTCCGCCGCCGGATTGGATGAGCAAGTGGCTCACGACCGCAGGAACAGACGGCGCTCTGCCCTGCTCCGCGATACCGAGCAACGTGATGAAGAGCACGGCAGCAACGCCATCGTTGAAGAGGCTCTCTCCGGCAAGCTGCGCCTGTAGCCATCGAGGCGCGGCGACGCGACGCAGCATCTCAAGCACGGCGATGGGGTCGGTGGGTGAGATGACAGCGCCAAAGAGGAGCGCCTGGATCCATGAGGGATGGAAGCCCGTCCAGGGAGCGCAGTACCGGATGCCGCAACCTACAAGTAACGTCGAGATGACCGTGGCAAAGACCGACAGGATGACGATCGCGACGCGTTCTTCCCACAGGCTCTCGATGTCAAGAAGGAACGCGCCCGCGAACAGCAGGAGAGCAAGAAAGCCATGCAGCATGAACGCTTCATAGTTCAGTTGGCCGAAGGAATGGAGCGCTGCCTGCCGGAGCGACGGGACTGCTCCACTCAAGGCCAATAGGCCGACCGAGGACAGGACCGTGAGAAGCATGGTGCCGACTACGATCGGCAAACGCAGCCAACGGACGCTGATCAGGCCAAAGGCGGCGGCGAGTACAACCACCGTGGCTGCAACTGTGAGCATGCCGCGATGATATGGAAAATCGAGAGCTGATTCAGCAAAGGCCGGTCACAGCGAGTCGCGAGGTCTGGTGCGCTTGCGCGCGCGTCGTAGTTCTTCGTCTCGCCTGAACGTCACGACGCGACTGGAGAATCGAACGAGCACACCCGGTTTCGGCCGGCTGCTTTCGCCTGATAGAGGGCCTGGTCCGCCTCCGCCAGAGTCTGGGTCACGCTCTTGGATGGCGAGCAGAGAGTGACGCCGAACGAAGCGGTGACGGGCCGTTCCGTCCATGGATGTTGCTCTACCGTCTGCCGCAACCGCTCTGCGATCTCCATTGCCCTATTTCCGTCTGCGTTGACCAGGAGAATGGCAAATTCTTCGCCTCCCATGCGAGCGACGCAATCCGGTGCGCGGCATGCCGACTTGAGCAGTCGCGCTGTTGTCTGCAGAACAGAGTCCCCGAAGGGATGACCATAGGTATCGTTCAACGCCTTGAAATGATCCAGGTCGAGCAGGATGAATGCAGCGCTTGTTGTGGCCTGCAACTGCCGGGACAAGCGCTCATCCAAAGCGCGCCGATTGCTCAGCCCTGTCAGTGCGTCGGTCGTGGAAAGCTCCGCGAGCTCAACGTTTGCCGCAGTCAGGTCTGCATGCAGCTTGCGCAAGCGCGATACCGCTTCCTGCTCCGAACTGACGTCGAGCGAGAGGCCTCCGAGGAGGCAGGTGCCGTCCTCCGTCTCGACCCGGAACTTGTGCGATCGCCAGTACATGATGGAACCGTCGGGCCCAGGCGAAGTTTCCTCAATCACCTTCGGCACGCCAGATGTGAGCACGGCCAGGTCGTTCTCGTGGTATGCGGTCGCGAACTCCGGGGGAAACAGGTCGAAGACGCTCTTGCCGATCCACTCGGTCTGAGAAACGGCGAAGCGTTCACAGAAGAGCTTGTTGTAGTAGATGAACCGGCCACTCGCATCCTTGATGAAACCGATGGCAGGGCTGTGATCCATGAAAGCGCTGAAGAGCCGATTGCGCTCCCTCAAATCGCGTTCGGCACGGTCTTTTTCGGCCACTCTGTCCCGCAGTTTGTGCAGGCTGGATCGAAGTTCGATCTGTGCGGCGACCTGCCTGCCTAGTGCCCGCAAGGCGTCCTGCTGACCAGCGTTCAGCACCCGCGGCTCTCGGTCCATCACGCAGAGCGAACCGAGTGTGAATCCTTCCCGCGTGTTGAGCGGCATTGCGGCGTAGAAGCGAATACCCGGCTCTCCGACAACGAAGGGATTGGACATGAATCGCGGGTCGGCGATCGCGTCCGGAATTACTAGCAGGTCGTCCGTGCCAATCAGGTGATTGCACAGGGCTCCGTTACGTGGCGTCTGGTCATAGTCGATCCCCGTTCGCGCTTTGAACCACTGCCGGTCGCGATCCAGCAGGTTCACGACGGCGGAAGCGGCGCCGCAGATCGCGGCCGCAACACTTACAGCCTCGTCAAACTCGGACTCCGGCGCAGTATCCAGAAGCTCTTGTTCGTACAGCGCGCGAAGGCGCTGCTCCTCATTCTGGCCAGGCATATTGGTTGCGGGATCGAGGGGCGGTTCAAACATCTTCTGCAGTGTACGAAAGGTGGAACGGCGGCCAAAGTTGGAAAATTCACAGCACAAAACGGTGGGAGATCTGTGGCTTCTCAGACTGACGCAGTCGTACTTCTTCCGGAGACCAGGGCGGCATCCTTGCAGGTATGGAACAGCAATCGCAGCCGATGGAGAGTTTCCGCGAACTGCTTCAGGACGAGCCCGCATTTGTGCTCCGCGTGGTGCAGCCCGGACTGGCGGGACTGATGGACGGCTCCGTTTCCACGCTGGCACCCATCTTCGCCACGGCTTTCGCGACGCATCAGGCACACACCGCTTTTCTCATCGGTGCCGCCTCCGCCGTAGGTGCGGGCATCTCCATGGCCTTCTCCGAAGGCCTATCCGATAACGGCGAGCTTACGGGCCGCGGCAAGCCGGTGATTCGCGGCGTCATCACCGGTGTCATGACGTTCCTCGGCGGTTTCCTCCACACTCTCCCCTTCCTCGTGAACAACCTGCATGTGGCGCTGGAGTTGGCATACGCGGTGGTCGGCCTGGAGCTGATCGCGATCTCCTGGGTGCGCTTCCGCTTCATGCAGACGCCTTTTTTGAGATCCTGCGTGCAGGTCATCCTTGGTGGAGCTCTCGTCTTTTTGTCAGGGGTGCTGATCGGCCAGTCGTAGCCCCCAGCGCTGCGAGCCTCGGCAAACCGCTGTCTCAAACACAGTGGAAGACCCTATGATGGCGAGGTTGCAATCGCCTTCAGCGGCCGGTACGTGAACCTGGCCAGGCGTGTGTCAGCATGGGCTCCCAGAACGAGCCAGCGGAGGCAGTATGCGCACCTTTCGGTTTTCTCTTCCCCTCGGCTTGATCAACGTAATGGCCGTGTTGCTGATGGGGAGCGTGGTGAGTTCGTCGCAGGCCAAGCCGATGTACCTGCGAGTCGACGCCCGAAGCAATCCGCTCGGTGTGGATGAGTCGCAACCTACGTTCTCCTGGCAAAGCGACGACACCGCGAAGAACTGGCGGCAGACCGCGTACCGCATCGAGGTGGCAACTACCGCGGCAGCTCTTGCGGCTGGCAAAGCCGACCTGTGGGACAGCGGACAGGTCGCTTCCGATGAGTCTCTGGGCATCGGCTACCGTGGCAAGCCGCTGCAACCGCGCACACGATATTACTGGCGTGTCCATACCTGGGACCAGGCGCACGTGGAACAGGTCTCCGCCGAACACGCCTGGTGGGAAACAGGGCTGATGGGTAGCGCGTGGCAGGCCCGCTGGATTCGATACGACGATCCTGTCGAACGACAAGCCATTCAGAATATCCGGTGGCTGTGGCTGCCCCAAGGCGATCCGCGAGCCGTTGCGGATCATCAGCAGGCGGACTTTCGGCTCACCCTTCATCTGGACAGCGAGCCCGAATCCGCGGTGCTCCATTGCCTTTCGGGCGGCACCTTCACCGCAGAGGTCAACGGCCAGACGACCGGCCACAAGCAGGATTGGAGTTCGTTCGACCGCGAAAACATTCTGCGTGCTTTGCGCTTCGGTGCCGGTGCGAGCGGCGATAACGAGATCGTCGTTCACACTACCGCTCGTGGCATTCACGATGCTGCAACCAATGCGAACGCCTTCGCGGCGGCGATCTTCCTGCGGGAGGCGAACAAGCGCACACGAACCGTGGTGACAGATGGAGCGTGGCAGGCGCGCTCTGGCTCGGGTGCCGCGTGGCAGGCCGCCGATGTTGTCGGTCCGCTCAGCTCTTTGCAGGTCAGCACGGGTTCTGACCGTCGAAAGATGATTGCAGCTCCCGACCGAATTTCGACGGAGGTCTCGCTGTTGCGGAAAGGGTTCAGCGCGCCTGCAGGTGTGCTCTCCGCGCGGCTTTACATCACCGCGCTGGGTGCCTACCGCGCGTCGCTGAACGGTGTTGCCGTTGGCCATGATGTGCTCACGCCAGGCTTCACCGACTTCCACAAACGTGTGCTCTACCAGACCTACGATGTCACCGACCTGGTCCACTCCGGCAGAAATGCGTTCGGCATCCAGTTGGGTGGGGGATGGCACAGCAGCCCGCTGCTGTGGGCTGGCTTGCGCGACTATCCCGGCCCGGATATGGTCCGAGCCGAACTCGTACTGACGTTGCGCGATGGTCACCGGCAGACTGTTGTTACCGACGCAAGCTGGATGGGAGCCCGCGATGCCACCGACTCTTCGGAAATCTATGGCGGGGAAAGTTACGATGCGCGGCTTGCGCAGAATGGCTGGAATCGGCAGCCGTTCACGAACACCGCCGGTTGGCAACCTGTTCAGGTTGGCGATGCTCCGCAGCAGATTGCAATTACTGCCGAAGCCGACCTGCCTCCGCACGTGGAGCAATCGCTGAAGCCGGTCGCGGTGAAGGACGTGCAGGTTGCCGGCGCGCAAACCTCTGCCAAGGTCTTCGACATGGGCCAGAACATGGTGGGAGTGGTGCGCCTGCGGGTTCGCGGCGAACGCGGCCGCACCATTCGCCTGCGCTTTGCGGAGCGCCTGCAGCCCGATGGCACGGTGTACACCGAGAATCTACGCAACGCCGATGCAACGGACGAGTACACCCTGCGCGGCGGCGGATGGGAAGAGTGGACGCCGGTCTTCACCTTCCACGGCTTCCGCTATGTGCAGGTTGATGGACTTGCCGCGGACGCCGGGCTAGACACCATCGTTGGAGAGGTGGAGAACAGCCTGCCGCAGTCCCCTTCCATGCGCTTCAGCAGCTCGAGCACGCTGCTGAACGGCATGTTTCAGCTTGGCCTGTGGGGACAGCGCGGCAACTTCGTTTCCATACCCACAGACTGCCCGCAACGCGACGAGCGCATGGGCTGGATGGGCGATGCCGGAGTGTTTTGGCGAACGGGATCGTACAACTACGACATCGACGCGTTCTCACGTAAGTTCATGGACGATGTGACCGATGCGCAGGATGCGCGCGGAGTTTTCATGAACATTTCGCCCAACCTGCTGCGGGTAGGGCCGGAAGGAACCGGCGCGCCTGGGTGGGGCGACGCGGGCGTTCTGGTTCCGTACGCGACTTGGCAGCAGTATGGCGACCGCAGCGTGATCGACCGTAACTGGGACGCGATGGAGCGATGGATGCAATTCATCGAGCGATCCAACCCGGACGGTCTGCGCCGGAAGGACCTGGGACCCAATTACGCAGATTGGCTTGCACCCGATCCACATACGCCGTCGGATCTGGTGGCTACGGCCTACTGGGCCTTAATCACAAGGCAAATGGAGGCGATGGCGCGCGCGACGCAACGGACTGATGAAGCCGATCGGTATGCCGCGCTGTATCGCAGGCTGCGCGCCAGCTATCGTTCCGCTTACATCGGCAAAGAAGGTGGAGTTACGGGCAATACTCAGACCGCGTACGTGCTTTCGCTGTATACGGGCATGGCGGAACCTGCGGAGCGCGCCGCAATGGTCCGGCGTCTCGTGGCAGACATCCAGAGCCACGGCAATCATCTGACGACCGGCTTCCTCGGAACGCCGTTCCTGCTTACCGTGCTCGATCGCGAGGGCCGCGGCGACGTGGCCTATCAACTGCTGCTCAGCGATACCTATCCCTCGTGGGGATACATGGTTCGCAAGGGAGCGACGACCTGGTGGGAGCGCTGGAATGGGGACACGGGCGATCCGGGCATGAACTCCTACAACCACTACGCGTTTGGCTCGGTGATGGCGTGGGTGTACAGCCGCGTGTCCGGCATAGCAACGGACGAACAGCACCCCGGCTACCATCACCTGGTGATCGCGCCGGTGATCGACGCGGCGCTGGCCCATGCCCGCACTGAGTTCGATTCGCCATACGGCACCGTGGTGACGGACTGGACGCGAAGCGCGGATGGAAGCTTTGCCATGACGGTGCGACTGCCCGCAAATACCACGGCAACGGTGCGTTTGCCGGCAGCACCCGAGGGCCACTACCTGCAGGATGGATCGCCGCTGCCGGGAGCGACGGCCGAGATCGGATCGGGGCAGACCAGCTTCGTTTCCCGATAGACCTCAAGGCCGTCCCACGGCTGCGCCTCTTATGCTTGCGACGTGCTAGGGAGCGTCCTGTCGTGAAGCTCGTTTCACTGCAGTTCTGGCGGGGAAGGCCTTGCTTCGTACGGCGCTGCGCACCAGTTCGACGAACTGGTGCAGCACAGCATCATCGCGTCTGGCCGGCCACGCCATCACTAGGTCAACGGTGGCACCCTCGTCTGCGAGCGGCGTGAACACGACATCGTGCGATCCAAGCTGCTCCGAGCCGCGGGGCAGTACGCCGATTCCCTCGCCCGCCTCCACCAGGGCGATCACTCCGGAGGAGACCGAAGCCTGGGTCACAATCTGTGGCGAAAAGCCCGCATCGGCACACAACGAAAGCACCTTGTCGAAAACGGCTGGCGAGTTGGCGCGCTCGTTCATGACAAAACGCTGCCCTTCCAGTTCGCGCATTTTCAGGTTCTTCATAGCGGCCATGCTGTGCTGTCGCGGAAGCACGGCGACCAGATCTTCGCTGTAGAGCTGCTCGGTACGGAGGTCAGATCGCAGGGCGGCGGGCACGGGTCGAGTGAACGCCACGTCGATGGTTCCGCTCAGCAGAGCGGCGTGTTGCGCGGTCGGTGGCATCTCGACGAGCGAAACCGTGACGGATGGATAACGCCTGCGGAACTGGCGAATCCACTGCGGGAACCAGTGACGGACACCGCCGACGAAAAAACCTATGGTCAGGCGACCCGTCTCGCCTCGGTACGCACTGCGAGTCAATTGAATGGCTTGCTCTGACATGCGGAGGATGTCGCGCGACCGCTCCAGGAAGACTTCGCCGTAGGCCGTCAGTGTGGTTGTTCGATTTTTCCGATGAAGCAGCGGGACCTCGACTTCGTCCTCCAGGTCCGCAATCTGTTCACTGATGGCCGACTGTGACACGTGCAGAGCGCGAGAAGCTGCGCTGAAACCGCCGGTTTCTGCCACCGCAACGAAATATCTGAGATGTCGTAGCTCCATCGTCCAAAGCAGTGTAACTCTCAGATTGAGCGGAAAAACCGATGGGCTCTGCCGGAACAAAGGATGGAACGAAACACACTGCGGGCCTTCTAATAGAGACAGCGGTATTTCCGATGACGTCGACCGCTGGGCAGGGGTTTTCGCATGTGGATTGTCAAAATCGCCTTGAATCGCCCATACACGTTCATCGTGTTAGCGATCCTCATCCTCATCCTCAGCCCTGTCGTGATTCTGCGCACGCCGACCGACATCTTCCCCAACATCAACATTCCGGTGGTTGCCGTGGCGTGGCAGTACACCGGGTTGAATGCGGAAGAGATTGAGGGCAGGCTGACGACGCCCTACGAGAAGGCGCTGACCACGCTGGTCGACAACATCCAGCACACCGAGTCGACTAGCTACAACGGCACCTCGGTGGTCAAGATCTACCTGCAGCCGGGCGCCAGCCTGGACACGGCGAACGCACAGGTGACGGCGGCCTCGCAGTATCTGCTGCGTCAGTTGCCACCGGGCATCCTCCCACCGGAGATCATCAACTTCAGTGCCAGCAGCGTTCCGATTCTGCAGATCGGTGTGTCAGGCAACAACCTGAACGAGCAGCAACTGAACGACATTGCGCAGAACACCGTGCGGCCGCAATTGGTCACGGTCGCCGGCGCGGTGCTGCCGCAGGCGTACGGCGGCAAATCGCCGCAGATCACCGTGAGCATGGATCAGGCGAAAATGCAGGCCAAGGGTGTCTCACCGGGTGACCTGCTGAACGCCATGAACGCACAGAACGTGGTGATGCCCAGCGGCACCGCGAAGATTGGACCGCTGGAGTACGACGTTCGCAGCAATGCTGCGCCGCACACGATCGACGAAATCAGCTTGATGCCGATCAAGCAGGTGAACGGCGCCATGGTCTATGTGCGCGACGTGGCCACGGTAAGCAGCGGCGCTGCGTACCAGACGAACATCGTGCGCCAGGATGGCCATCGCGGCGTTCTCTTGTCTGTGCTGAAGGCCGGCACAGCGTCCACGCTGGATGTTGTTACCGGCATCAACAAGTTATTGCCGCGAGCTCTGCAGATTGCCCCGGCGGGCCTGAAGCTGACTCCGCTGAACGACCAGAGCGTCTTCGTGCGCGGAGCGATCTCTGGCGTGGTGCGTGAGGCGGTGATCGCGGCCTCGCTGACCGGGTTGATGATTCTCCTCTTCCTCGGATCGTGGCGATCCACGCTGATCATCGCGGTCTCCATTCCGCTGTCGATCCTCACGTCGGTGATTGTGCTGAGCTTCCTTGGCGAGACGATCAACACGATGACGCTGGGCGGACTTGCGCTGGCGGTCGGCATCCTGGTCGACGACGCAACGGTGACGCTGGAGAACATTGAGCGCTTCCTGGAAGAGGGCTACGAACTGCGGGATGCGATTCTCGACGGCGCGGCACAGATCGCTGTACCTGCGCTCGTTTCCACGCTCTGTATCTGCATCGTGTTTCTACCGATGTTCTTTCTGAGTGGTGTTGCGCGCTATCTGTTCGCGCCGCTGGCCGAGGCGGTCATCTTTGCCATGATCGCGTCGTACATCCTGTCGCGAACCCTGGTGCCCACGCTGGCCATGTACCTGTTGCGCCACAAGAACACGGCTCCCTCGCGCAATCCCCTGGTCAACTTCCAGCGAGGGTTCGAACGCGGGTTCGAACGTCTTCGCTCCGGCTACGAATTCCTGTTGACTCGGCTGGTGCTGTCGCGGCGCATATTCCTTCCCGTCTTTCTGGGCGGATGCGTGTTGGCGATGCTGCTGGTGCCCTTCCTCGGCCAGGACTTCTTTCCCAGCTCCGACTCGGGACAGTTCACGCTGCACATTCGCGCCAGGACTGGCACCCGCATTGAAGAGACGGCGCGGCTGGCGGACCAGGTGGAGCAATCTATCCGGGAGACTGTGGCCCCTGGCGAAGTTGAAAGTGTGCTGGACAACCTGGGCATGCCCTACAGCGCCATGAACACCATGCACTTGACCAACGGAATCGTGGGTGCGGGCGACGGCGACATTTTCGTGGGGCTTACGGAAAAGCATCACCCCACCGCCGACTACGTTGCGGCGCTGCGGCAGAAGCTGCCCCGGCAGTTTCCTGGCACCACGTTCTACTTCCTGCCCGCGGATATCACGACGCAGATCTTGAACTTCGGCCTGCCGGCTCCGATCGACGTGCAGTTCCAAAGCTCGGACATGGAAGGCGCTACCGCGCAGGCGCAAAGCATGCTTTCGGAACTGCGCAACGTGCCCGGCCTGGTCGACGTACGCATTCAGCAACCGCTGGACTACCCAACGCTCGACGTGAACATCGAGCGCACCAAGGCTGAGCAGGGTGGCTATACCACCCGCGACATCTCGCAGAGCATGTTGAACAGCCTCTCCAGTTCGTTCCAGCTCACGCCCATGTTCTTTCTGAACTGGAAGAACGGCGTGAACTACAACCTGGTCGCGCAAAACCCGCAGTACAACATGACGTCGCTGCAGGACATCCAGAACATTCCGGTCAACTCCGTAACCTCGCAGCAGCGGACGACGCCGGAGATCGTGGGCGACCTGACCAGCATCTCGCGCGGGCACGAGGCCGCCGTGGTAAACCACTACAACATCCGGCGTGTCGTTGATATTTATGCCTCGGTGCAGGGCCGCGACCTGGGTGCTGTTGCGAACGACGTGCAGCGCATTGTCGATCGGCATCGCAAGGCTTTGCCGCGCGGCACCTTTGTGGATCTACGCGGACAAGTCGAGACGATGAAGACGTCATACACCGCGCTGCTGGGTGGACTGGTCTTCGCGATCGTGCTGGTCTACATGCTGATCGTCGTCAACTTCCAGTCGTGGCTTGACCCTTTCATCATCATCACGGCTTTGCCAGCGGCGTTGGCCGGCATCGTTCTGTTCCTATTTGTCACTCACACGACGCTTAGCGTGCCCGCGCTCATGGGCGCCATCATGTGTATGGGCGTCGCCACCGCAAACAGCATCCTGGTTGTTTCCTTTGCCAAGATCCGCCTGGACGAGCACGGAGACGCGGTTCTTTCGGCGATCGAAGCCGGCGCGACCCGGTTCCGCCCCGTATGCATGACGGCACTCGCCATGATCATCGGCATGGTTCCGATGGCCATGGGCCTGGGCGAAGGCGGCGAGCAGAATGCGCCACTGGGACGCGCCGTGATTGGTGGCCTGCTTTGCGCAACCGTGGCCACCCTTGCCTTTGTGCCGGCCGTGTTCGCCATGCTGCATGGCGCCGCGAAGGGCAAGAAAGAATCTGCACACAGTACCACTTCCGGAGAAGTAGCCCATGCCTGACTTTGAGGATTACGCGCTGACGCGGCCAGAGAGCGGCAACGCTCCGTTGAGTTCCCACGAGAGAACGCCAGCGATGAACGAGGGCGCGAACGCGAACGATATCCGTCCCGGCGGCACCGTCCCGTCCGAGACAGAACAGCAACGCGCCGCCGTAGCTGCCGAAGGCGCTCCACAAGCCGGCGAGCACGAACCTGTGGCCAGCACCCATGCAGAGGGGCCAACGGTCACCATCGATCCGAATCGTAAGCTGGGCCGCGGAGCTTTTGTCGCCCTGGCCGTCGCGGGTGTCGCGCTGGTTGTGGTCATCGCGCTCGGCCTGCTGAGCCGCGTGCGGGCGGCGTCGTCGCTGAAGACCGAGACGCGCGAGAACGCGATCGAGACTGTCTCGGTCACACACCCCACCCTGGGCGCGCGTTCCCAGGAGCTTCGGCTGCCGGCAAACACCGAGGCATTCATCGACACGCCTATCTACTCACGTACTGACGGATACCTGCAGAAGTGGTTCGCAGATATTGGCGCTACCGTGCACAAGGGCCAACTGTTGGCCGTGGTGCAGACGCCGGAAGTGGATCAGCAGGTGGAGCAGGCGCAGGCCCAGGTATCCACGGCAAGGGCCAACGAGCAGATCGCGGAGGTCACGGCCAAGCGCTGGCAGGACCTGCTGGCCAAGAACGCTGTTTCGCGGCAGGAAACCGACCAGGCGCTGAGCGACAAGAACGCCCGCCAGGCGACGCTGGAAGCAGCCGAGGCGAACCTGCGAAGGCTGCAGCAGATGCAGGGATTCGAACGCATCTATGCGCCCTTTGATGGCATCGTCACTGCCCGCAACGTCGACATCGGGTCGCTCATTCAGGCCGGCGACAGCAACACGCCACATAGCGAGCTGTTCCATATGGCGTCCGTGAATCGGCTGCGCGTCTTTGTTCCGGTGCCTGAGGTCTACACGCAAGACGTGCACGATGGCGGCAGCGTGACCGTGACCAGCGACGCTCTGCCTGGCGAACAGTTCCAGGGCACCATTGCACGCAACGCCACCTCGATCGACCCGGCCACGCGAACCTTGCGCGTTGAGGTCGATCTGGACAATCCGGGCCGGCGCCTATTGCCTGGCGCGTATACCTTCGTCCACCTGCCGGTGCCCGCCATGAATGCGTCGCTCACGCTGCCCTCGAATGCACTGCTCTTCCGTTCCGAAGGCTTGCGGGTAGGCGTGGTGCAGAGCGGGCATGTCCACCTGCAGCCGATCCGCATCGGGCATGATTACGGTGCCACAGTCGAGGTCACCGCAGGCCTGCATCCCTCCGACTCGGTCATTCTCAACCCGTCCGATTCGCTGGCAGAAGGCCAACCCGTCAAAGTGAGCGCGGCGGCTGCGGCAGACACACAGGGAGGTGCGCGATGAACCGTTCCCTACTCCAGTTGGCCACGGCGGTGGCCAGCATCAGCCTTGTGCTGGTGGGCGGTTGCCGCGTGGGTCCGAACTACACCGCTCCGCCCCCAACCGCCACCGCTCCGGCGTTCAAGGAGGCACCACCTCAATCGTTTGAGGGTTGGAAGGCCGGTACACCTTCGGCTGCTCAGCTCAAGGGCGACTGGTGGACGATGTTTGGCGATCCGCAACTGAATGCGCTGGAGCCGCAGGTCGACACCGCAAACCAGACCCTGGTCGCGGCCGAGGCCAACTTCCGTGCGGCTCGCACTCAGATCGGCTTCGCACGATCGCAGTCCGGGCCGCAGATAGCGATCTCGCCTAGCCTTCAGGGCGTTCGGGATTCGGTCTACCAGCCGTACTTCAACCAAGCCAATGCGAACAGCGGCGTGTCTGTGTTCTCGCTGCCGGTGGACTTGAACTACGAGGTGGATCTTTGGGGTCGCATCCGTCGTGGCGTGACGCAGGCCCGCGAAGAGGCGCAGGCAGCCGCGGGTGACCTGGAGAACGCCCGGCTTAGCCTCCATGCTGAACTCGCCATGGACTATTTCGGCTTGCGGAGCGCAGACGCGCAGGAGACGCTGCTGGACAGCACCATCCAGGTCTACCAGCAGGCCGTCCAGCTTACCCAGGATCGCTACCAGGGCGGTGTTTCGCCCTACAGCGATCTCACGCAGGCACAAACCCAATTGCAGCAGGCACGCGTGCAGCGCACAGACCTCGAACAGCAGCGGGCGCAGTACGAACATGCCATCGCGGTGCTCATTGGCAAGGCGCCGGCGGAGCTTACCATCCCGCCCACCTCTCCAACGCTGAAGGCCCCGGATCTGCCCAACATCCCAGGCGCGCTCCCCTCGGAGCTGCTGGAGCGCCGGCCTGACATCTCGGCCGACGAGCGCCGCGTGGCTGCCGCCAACGAGCAGATCGGCATCGCGGAGGCAGCGTATTATCCGACGCTCACCATCAGTGGCAGCGGTGGGTTCATCGGCAATTCCCTTCTCAACTGGTTCAGCTTCCCTGCTCGCTACTTCGCGGTTGGTCCGCAACTGTCGCAGGTTCTGTATGACCGGGGCCGCCGCCGGTCGTTGAAGGAACTGAGCCAGGCGCAGTACGACCAAACGGTTGCGGAGTACCGTCAGACCACGCTGAGCGCGTTTCAACAGGTAGAGGACAATCTAGCTGCGTTGCGCGTGCTGCAGACCGAGGCGGAACAGCAGCGCGCCGCAACCACCGCCGCGAAGGAATCGCAGAACCTGTTTGAGATTCGATACCAGGGTGGCGTGGATACGTTCCTGCAGGTGGTCACGTATCAGACAGCCGCCCTGAACAACCAGCGGAATGAAATCGTGATCATGCAGCGGCGACTCGATGCCAGTGTTCTTCTGATCAAGGCACTGGGTGGTGGCTGGAACACGACGCAGTTGCCGAAGGTGTAAGCGCCTAACCGCATCTCGCTTGGGTGCACCATCGCCCGGAGCAACGGGTGATGGTGCCCGGGTGGGATGTCGGCCGCCCCGGATGGGTCTGTTAGTCTCGGGTCTGGCTCCGATGCGCATCGTCCAGACCGTTTTTGGCGTATTCCATTCCTTCGACCTGGCTCGGGAGCTCCATCGTCGCGGTCATCTCCGGCGCATCTACTCCACGTGGCCATGGCGGCGGGTGCAGCGCGAAGGCCTCTCGCGCGATCTGGTCGGCACGTTCCCCTGGATTCACGCACCCGAGTTCATCCTGGGACGCTACGGCCTGCTGCCGGACTGGCTTGCGGACCAGACCGGCTACGCCAACGCGCTTCTATTCGACGAGTACACGTTACGCAGGCTTCCCGAGTGCGACGCTCTCGTTGCGATCTCCGGATCGGCGCTCAAGACAGGACAACTCGTCCAGCGGCGTGGGGGCGTTTTCGTGTGCGATCGCGGCTCCTCGCATCAGCGATACCAAGAGCAAGTGATCGCGGAGGAGTACCGCCGCTGGGGAGTGGACCGGCGCGTCAGCGATCCCCGCGATACGGTGCGCGAAGAGGCCATCTACGATCAGGCTGACGCGATCACGGTTCCCTCTACCTTTGCCCTCGAATCGTTCGTGGAGATGGGGGTTCCGCGCGAGAAGCTCCATTGCATTCCATACGGGGTGCGGTTGGATCGCTTCCAGCCGGTGAGCGAACCGCAAGCCGATACGTTTCAGGTGGTGTTTGTCGGCGGTGTCAGTCTGCGCAAAGGCTTTCCATACCTGCTGCAGGCTTTCCAGCGCGTACAGCACCCTGCCAAGCGGCTGCGCGTGGTCGGAGCCGTGTCGCAGGAGATGCGCGCGCTGCTGCAGACCTTGCCTACAGAGCACGTTGAGTTTCTCGGTCTTCTGCCGCAGACCGAGCTGCCCGCCATCCTCTCAGGGAGCCACTTGTTCGTCCTGCCGTCGATCGAAGAGGGTCTTGCGTTGGTGCAGGGGCAGGCGATGGCCTGTGGATGTCCGGTGCTTGCCTCGACCAACACTGGCGCCGCCGATCTGTTCAGCGACGGACAGGAAGGGTTTATCGTTCCGATCCGCGACATTGACGCGCTTACCGCGCGCATGCAGCAGGTGGCCGATGATCCCGAACTGCAACAGCGTTTGCGTGCTGCAGCGCTGCTTCGGGTGCAACACCTGGGAGGCTGGCACGAATACGGCAGCAAATGGGAGGCGCTTCTGGAGTCGCTTACGGGCAGTGGGCGTCAGCCCGGCAGCCCTCCGCCAACAAAGTGAACCACTTCCAGCCGGTCACCTTCCCGGACAGGCGCTTCGGCCCAACGTGTTCTCGGAACGATGCTGCCGTTCTGCTCCAATGCGACCCGGTCCGGTCGAAATCCTAATTCGGACACCAGCATTGCGATCGTCGCGTCCTGCTGCAGTTCTCGGAAGTCCCGGTCAAGTCCGTTCACCGTCAGTCTCAACAGGGGTTCACCTCAAGCACAACTTTAGCAAACCGGTCTGCGCTGCCCGCTTCTGCTGTGACGCGGCTCAGGCGTGGCGCTTACGCAGCCGGCCCTGCACCCAGTCCTGCAGTCGTTGATGAACCGGGACGATCTCCGCCGCCTCCTCAAACACTGTGCGGGAGCACCCCATGAGCATGCGGATTGCGCGGTTCTCTGCGACGTTCGGACCGCCTTCCACCAAGCGCGAGTCGACCAGGTACTCGATTGCATGGCCAAGCACCTCCAGCGCACGACCCTGCTGAGGCGTGGTGCGGCGGCGAGCCGGACGCGGCTGCAACGGAGGCAAGGGCGGAGTCGCGGTGATCGAGATAGTGGGCAGGCGAAGAACGGCAGGTGTGGCCATGGTGAGAACTCCTTGACGGCTGTTCCCTCCCTATCGGCCAGCCTCGTATTTGCATGAGCGGTCTAGCTGGCCGATATCGGCTTCGGCTTTCCGAGCAGGTTCAAGGGCCCGCACCCGCTGCCCCGGGGAGTGGCATTCTGCATCGCGGCAGTCACGAAAGCCTTCGCCTGCCGAGCCGCAGCTAGCCAATCTCCCTTATGGAGGAAAGCCGCCAATAGAGCACTGGAAAACACGCATCCCGTACCGTGCGTAGAGCGGGACTGCAATCTTCTGCCGGCGATCCAGGTTGGCGAGCCTTCCCAGAGGACCAGATCGCTGGGTGGCTCCAGGTGCCCGCCTGTCACCACCGGCACTAATTTGGGATACCGACCACACAGTTCAGCGGCGCAACGCTCAGCGTCGAGCTCTGAAGCGCACGGCATTCCGGTCAGTACCGCCGCTTCCGGTGCATTTGGAGTGACCGCATCGACGAACGGCAGCAGCTCGCGCTGCATTGCGCCAAGCCCCGCAGGGTCCAGCAGGATAGCTCCGGAGCTGGACACGAGAACCGGGTCCAGCACTACCGTGATTGGCCGCTTGGAACGTACTTGCTGCAAAAATCGCGCGACCACCTCCACCTGCGGCGCGCTGCCGAGCATGCCAACCTTAATGCCATCGGCGGGCAGGTCGGCCTCCAGCTCTTGCAGGGTGTCATGAAGCAGATCGGCGCTCACCGGCTCCACGCGACGAACGCCACGCGTCGACTGCACGGTAAGGGCCGTGATCGCTGAGGTGGCGAACACACCAAATTGCGCGAACGTAAGCAGGTCTGCCGTGATCCCGGCTCCTGAACCTGGATCGAAGCCAGCGATGCTCAGCGCCGTGAGATTGCGTTGCGGCCGCCCATCCATGTGCTCGGTGCTCACGGCTTTCAGGATAGCCCGTATGATCGCCCGGTTCTTGCGGACGTACCTCGTACACTGCTGGTATGGCCGCACGTGAACGCCTAATTGTGGCACTGGATTATCCGGAGCGAACGCCGGCGCTTGCGCTGGTGGACAGCCTGGGCCACGACGTCCTCTGGTACAAGGTAGGACTGGAGTTGTACCTGGCGGAGGGTGGCCGCATCGTGGAGGAACTCCGCGGCAAAGGCAAGCACGTCTTCCTGGACCTGAAGCTGCACGATATTCCTAACACGGTTGCGGGCGCGGTACGCAGCGTGGCGCGCCTGGGGCCGGATCTGCTGACTATCCACGCCATGGGTGGCCCTGCCATGGTTCAGGCTGCGGTAAGTGCTGCCGCCGAAACTTCGCCGGGCCTGAAGATCATTGCCGTTACCGTGCTGACCAGCATGAATCAGCAACAACTGCGGGCCACCGGTTCCTACCTGCCGCCGGAGCGCCGTGTTCGTCGCTTGGCGACCATGGCAATGCTCGCAAACGCGCATGGAATCGTGTGTTCACCGCAAGAGGTCGCGGCCATGCGCGAGATCGTATTTCCGAAGATCACGGTCGTTCCCGGCATTCGACCGGCGGACGCCGCGGCAGACGATCAGAGCCGGACTGCGACTGCGCGGCAGGCGACCATCGATGGCGCGTCGATGCTGGTCGTGGGCCGACCGATCACTCGCGCGTCCGACCCGTTGCAGGCAGCGCGCGCCCTGCTTCTGGAGATGGACACCGCCTTTCGTTCCTGATGTCGCTTCGGCCCCGGAGCTGGTGCAACCAATGCACGAAAGCCCGGCACAAGGCCGGGCTTTCATTAGTTCCAAACTTCTACTAGAGACGCTCGAAAAAGTCGCAGGCCGAGCAGGAGATGTACATGCCGCCCGGTGTTCCGCGCTCCCGGTCCTTCACGCGCTTTGCCACGCGCGTCGGCTTTCCGCACTTCGGACAGTCGGTGCTGCGGGTGGTATCCATGACCTTCTTACGGTCGCCAGTCTTGGCAATCTTTGCCATTGGTGTTCCTCTTCTTGGCCGCAGAGCGGCTCAGTGAAATCGTGATTCGCGAGTGCTGTGATTCAGGGATCACGAACGAGCCGCCGGACCAAGGAGGGTCAAGCTTCTCTCTCGCGCAACCCTTCTAGGGTATCACCAGCGGGTGAGGTCTCGGTTGTTGCGACCAATATCCTGCCTGGCCCATCTCCGGATCGGGCGGCACTATCGGGACGCGATCTGCGCGCCGATCTTCGAGTTACCGGAGTTCAAGGAAGGTGCCGGCTTCGAGTCCGCGGCCTTGCCCTGCGAATTGTTCTCGGCATCGGTCCGCAGCGAAGGCGCTTTGCGATCTTCGTCTGCCGGTGCATCGCCGCCTAAGGCCACGGTTCTCGTCCGTGAAGGATCCCGGTAGTCTGCAAGTTCGTCCTTGTCCCGCGTTTCCAGCGGCTTGCCCAGCGCACCGGTCTTCAGCAGGATGACCCGATCGCCACGGAAGCGGACAAACCGGATCGTCTGTGGCGTATGACCGTAGACCCACTCCTCGAAGACCTCGCCGGTGGTGGAGTCCGCGGCACGCTCTCGCATCTTGCTTTCCGGCTGTCCCGCGGCCGCAAGCACCATGCGCTTGTTCATGCCGACCAGGATGCGGTGTTCTTCAATGGCCTGCTTGATGGGCGCGGGCAGGGTGTCTGCGTAGGCCTGCTCCCCGGATTTCACCCCGAAATCGAGCAGCGGCTCCAGCAGGCTTTTCAGTTCTGCAGCGGTCAGGTGCGGCACCGGACCTTCAAACAACAGGGCGATGCGAGTTCCGGTGGCATGCTCCCCCACCTGACCGTCTCCTGCGAGTGGAATATCGTTCACGGAAATGTGCCGCAGGAAGCGGTGTGGCAGATAGGGTCCGCCGTTCACATCGATCAGGATGCGGTCTCTCTCAAAATGAAGATCCGTCACCATCACTCGATCGCCGCGGTCGGCGCACATTCCCTTCTCGTAGAGTCGTTTCTGCAGGTCCGCCGGGCTCACGGTCAGGCGACCATTTGCATGCAGCTCCAAACCCGGCGCACCCAACGGCAGCGGCAGATGCGCAAAGCCCATTTCGGCCAGCAGCATGCGAACCAGGTCGCGGCGAGCGGCCAAGTCCAACTCCCCGCTCGGCAGATCCACCCGAGTCGGATGAAAGCCTTCGAGCGGGTTCCCAATGGCGGTCTCCCGGCCCACGACGAAGACATCCCGTTGTGGTTGCGGACCCGGCGTTTGCGCGCCCAGCCACGCGCTTGCGGCGGTACCTGCCAGCAACGTGCAAAGGCGAAGAAAACGCATAAGCAGACCCTCGATGCACACGACTGTAGCGCCGAATCGAGGTACTTTGCAACTGCCGCCTTGCGCCTGCTTCAGCGGGCCCGTCTAAATGCGCGGTTCTGTGTCTCCGGCCGAAGAGGCGGGAGATCCCGGATGCGATCCGATGCCGCCGATCTGGATCAACGGTGCCGCCTGGCTCGCCTGTTCCATGCGCGTATGCTCGGGCGGCGGAGCAACATCCATCGGGTACCCTGCGCCAGTAATCGGGTCGAAGGTGTAGTACCACGCGTAGTCGCGTGTAAGCCGCCACACTGCAATCGCGCTCAGAATGACAATGGGAACTGCCCAGAGCGTAGCTTCCGGGCCGAATCCGTCTCCGGTAAGCCAGCGCGGACCCTGCATGCCACTGCGCACCAGGCTGGTTGCGGGTGGCCAAAGGAACGAGGGCAAACCGAAGAGCTCCGTGATGCAAAGCCCCCACACGAACTGCAACGCGCCACCCAACCAGATCGCCCGCGTGCGCGCAGCGGCGAGGCAGAAGACTACCTGCGCCATGGAGGCGACGATCGCCTCTGCCCCGTCGGCACCTGCCGTGTACGACGTGAGCAGCGCCGCCACACACGCAAAGGCGATTGTGGCGAAGGTGGGTGAGGTAGCTCGGCTCAAAGCCTGAAATGGCAGGCCGCAGAGCACCAGTTGACGGGCCAGCACAAAGAGTAGAAGCGCCAGGATCGAGGCAGTTGCGGCGCCCAGGTGGAAGCCATCCAGCGACAAACTGCTCCGCATTCGAAGGAGCAGGACTCCGGGCAATACAAGGGCAACCGCGATGGCCCATCCCACTGCCGCGCCCAGGCCAGCTTCCCGCGTCGCAGAGGGTCGCCGCACCAGCCCAAGAGCGCTCAGCGGCCGCAACTCCGGCACGCGCATCCGGGCGATCGCAAGTAATCCGGCAACCAGCAGGACCAGGTTCAACAGCGGTCCAAGCAGTGGGCCCGAGCCGCCCGGCCGCAGCACGTCGACGATGTGGGTGAGCACGCCTGTCAGTGCCATCGTGCCTGAAAAGTAGATGGCACACAGCAGAAACGTGACGGCTGCTCGACCGGCTGTATTGTTGCCTGTCGCAGGTGCGGCACCGCCGGCGGACGTGGGCACGTGTTGTCGCTCCATAGGCTGGTTCCCGCCTAGGACTGCGTCACAGTGTCGATTGTGTAGAACTGCGCGATGTTCCGGAACTTGGTGTACCTCTGTTCCAGCAGGTCATCCAATGATTGCTGCTCCAGCGCGGACAGGTGCTTCTTCAGCTCCTGCGCGACCAAGGCAATGCCCTCCTCCGGATTGCCTTCGGCCGACTCAGCTACCACGTCATCCACGCAGCCCAGCGCACGCACATCGGGAGCGGTGTACTTGAGCGCCGCGGCCGCCTTCTGGCGCTTGCCGGAATCCTTCCACATAATCGAGGCGCAACCTTCCGGCGAGATCACCGAGTAGATGGCATTCTCCAGCATGAGCACGCGATCCGCAACGGCGAGGGCAAGAGCTCCACCCGAGCCACCCTCGCCCGTAATCAAGGCGATGGTCGGCACACGCAGTTGCGACATCTCGATGAGGTTGCGGGCGATCGCTTCGCCCTGCCCACGTTCTTCCGCACCCAAACCGGGGTACGCGCCGGCAAGGTCGATGAGCGTGATGACGGGGCGGCCAAACTTTTCAGCAAGCTTCATGGCGCGCAGAGCCTTGCGATAGCCCTCCGGCTCCGGCGATCCGAACCTGTACCGCATGCGGTCTTTGGTGGTGCGGCCCTTGCGATTGCAGACGACCATGACGGGCGATCCGTCCAGCCGTGCCATGGCACAGTACATGGCGCAGTCGTCGCTGAAGCCGCGGTCGCCATGCAGTTCCTGGTGATCCGTAAAGATCGCTTCGAGGTAATCCATAGGGTGCAGGCGCTGCGGGTTGCGAGCTACCTCGGTCTTACGCCACGCCTCGTTGGTTTCAGGGGGCCGAACTGCTTCCATTTCTGCCATGTGCTCTCGAGTGCATTCTACGCTCAGGGTCTCTGATGTGCGGCGTACTCAAGTCCGATCATGTACCCAAGCTGAGCCGCATGCCGTTGACAGGCGCGGGCGGCGCCATGCGCGCCACGTCACGCCTGAGAAGCTGCCTTTCCCGCGTCACTCCATCAAATCTCTGGTACGCCGCCGAAGCAGAAGTACCGGCGGCCAAAGGAGTTGAGATGAAGACAGCACATCAGCGTCTGGCTTCGGCTGCACTGGCAGCCACCCTTGCACTTGGAACGGCGGCCGTGGCGGCCGCGGCCTCGGTCTACACCGATTACAACCACAGCACCGACTTCAAGCAGTACCACACGTTCTCCATCTACCGCCTGCACTCTGGTGACCCCCTAATGGAGAGCCGTCTTCGCTCTGACATCGAAGCTTCGCTGCGCGATCGCGGCTGGCAGGAAGTTCCCCAGGGCGGCGATGTGGCGATCACCGCGATTAGCAATGTGCAGAACGCGCAGGAGTACACGACCTTCTACGACGGCCTGGGACCCGGCTGGGGTTACGGCGGCTGGGGCGGTCGTTGGGGCTGGGGCGGTTGGGGCGGACGCGGTTGGGGATGGGGCGGTGAGGGCGTTGCCACCACCCGCTCACAGACGGTTCCGGTAGGCACGTTGGCGGTCGACATGTATGACACGCGGACGCACCAGCTTGTCTTCCGCGGAACAGCTTCTGACGAGTTCTCCACGAAGCACGCGGACACGAACGACCGTAAGACGGCGAAGGAAGTGGACAAGATCTTTGACAAGCTGCCGAAGATCAATCGCGCTGGCTGACATCGGATCGGATGAAAGCGAGAACGCCCCGGGAACCCCGGGGCGTTCGTTCTTTGCAGGTCTGGTCGCTAGTTGATCACGCGCACTCCACCAGCGCCGACCAGTTCCTCGACCTGGTCGATAAAGAGACGGTCCGCAGTTACCGAAAACCCACTCGGCTCAAGTACGGCGCAGAACTCGCCTGGCTCCTCCAGGTCTAGCAGCAGCTTGCCCGGTCCCGGCCTCGTCTGGAATAGGCTGGCCAGCTTTTCCAGCAGTGCCGAATCAGGATGGTGCAGCGGCACCTTGATGCGCAGCGCCTCCGGCAGCTTGATCTGCACGTCCTCGAGAGCCGTGATCGCGGTGACGCTCAACTTCGGTGCTGAGTCTTCCTCCCCCCGCAGCGACCCGCGCACCAGTACCGGCACGTCGATCTTCAGCTTCTCCTGCAGCTTTTCGAAGTCCTTGGGAAAGGCGATCAGGTCAATCTTGCCGACCGTGTCCTCCAGGCACGCCGAGGCATACATTTCGCCGCTGCGCTTGGACTTTGCGACCTTCAGGCCGGTAATCACGCCCGCTATTGAGATCTCGTTCTGCGGCTCGCGTTGGCCGCGCTGGAAGACGACCGGCTCCGGCTTCATCTCGCATGCGGTTGCCGTGTCCACTGCCTTCATGTTGCGCAGCTTCTCGCGGTACTTATCCATTGGATGACCGCTGACAAAGAAGCCGAGCACCTCCTTTTCGTTTTGCAGGCGCGTATGCTCGTCCCAATCCGGCACCTTGGGCAGATCGTCGGCAGCACTGCTCGTGGCTGCCGCTGGTGTGCCCGCGTCGAAGAGACCGAACAAGCCGCTCTGGCCGCTCGCGGCGTCCTTCTGCGACTTGGCGGCTCGCTCCATCGCAGAATCCAGTGCGGCGAACACCCGGGCGCGAGAACCAAAGGCATCCATCGCGCCGGCCTTCACCAGCGACTCCAGCACGCGCTTGTTCAGAAGACGCAGTTCGACCTTCTCGCAGAACTCCCACAGTGAGGCAAAGCCCGGCTTGCCTTCCGCCTGCAGAGCCTTGCGTGACGTGGTGATCGTCTCGATTGCGTTGCCTCCCACGTTCTTGATCGCAGCAAGGCCAAAGCGTATCGAATCGCCCGCCGGAGTGAAGTTCGCGTCTGAGATCTGCACATCCGGCGGCAGCACCGTAATGCCCAGTTCCCTGCACTCGCCGATGTACTTCACCACGTTCTCAGGTTTGCTGGTTTCACTGGTCAGCAGCGCCGCCATGAACTCGACGGGGTAGTGCGTCTTCAGCCAGGCGGTGTGGTACGCCAGCAAAGCGTATGCGCTTGAGTGAGACTTATTGAAGCCGTATCCCGCGAACTGCAGGATGAGATCGAACAGCTGGCCGGCTTTGTCTTTGGGATGCTTCTTTTCTGCTGCGCCGGCCATGAAGAGGTCGCGCTGCTTGGCCATCGCCTCAGGATCTTTCTTTCCCATGGCGCGGCGCAACAGGTCGGCGCCGCCCAGAGAGTAGCCGGCGATTGCAGACGAAATCTGCATCACCTGCTCCTGGTACACGATGACGCCCAGCGTCTCCTTCAGCAGCGGCTCCAGGTCGGGAAGCAGGTACTCGACCGCGCGCCTTCCCCACTTGCGCTCGATGAAGTCGTCGATCATGCCGCCCTGGATCGGGCCCGGACGGTAAAGCGCGTTGAGCGCAGTCAGATCTTCGACGGTGGTCGGCTTGTAGCGGCGCAGCACGTCGCGCATACCGCCCGATTCAAACTGGAAGACGCCGCTCGTCAGTGCTTTGTGGAAGACGCGCTCGTAAGTCTCCTGATCATCCAGCGGCACCTTGGCCATATCGACGTCTTCGCCGCGATTGAGCTTGATCAGCTTCAGGCAGTCATCGATAACCGTCAGCGTGGTGAGCCCAAGAAAGTCCATTTTGAGCAGGCCCATCTTCTCGACGGCCTTCATGTCGTAGGCCGTGACGATGCCCTCGTCCTTGGTGCGCGTCACGGGTACAAGTTCGGTCAGCGGCTGCGGTGCGATCACCACTCCAGCGGCGTGCACTCCCGCACCGCGTACCAGGCCTTCCAGCCGCATGGCAGCATCGATCACTTCGCGCACGGGCTGCTGCTGCTCATACGCCTGCGACAGCATCGGCGAATCTTTCAGCGCCTGTTCGATGGTGATGCCGATGGTCGGCGGAATCATTTTGGCGATGCGGTCCACCTCGCCGTACGGCATGTCTAGCGCGCGGCCCACGTCCTTGATCGCCGCCTTCGCGGCCATCGTGTTGAACGTGATGATTTGCGCGACCTGTTCCCGGCCGTATTTGCGCGTCACGTACTCGATCACTTCGCCGCGGCGGTTCATGCAGAAATCGATATCGATATCCGGCATGCTGACGCGCTCCGGATTCAGAAAGCGCTCGAACAGCAACTCGTTTTGCAGCGGATCGATGTCCGTGATTTCCATCACATAGGCCACCAGCGATCCCGCTGCCGATCCGCGGCCAGGGCCTACGGGGATGTTCTGTTCCTTCGCATAGCGGATGAAGTCCCACACGATCATGAAGTAGCCGGGGAACTTCATGGCCTTGATGCAGTCCAGCTCGCGATTCAGTCGCTGCTCGTACTCCGCGCGCGTGTGCTTCAGGATGCCCCGCGACTCCAGGAACGCGATCGCGGTATCGAAGCGCTTGCGCAGGCCCTGCCGGCACACCTGCTCGAAATAACTGTCCAGCGACTCGCCCGCGGGTACCTCAAACTGCGGGAATGGATTGCCGACCTTTTGCAGCTTCACATTGCAGCGATCCACAAACTGCATAGTGCGGCTGCAGACTTCCTCGTGTCCGGCGAAGGTGCGGTACATCTCTTCCGCACTCTTGATGTAGAACTCCTGCGTGTCGAAGCGGAAACGGTTCGGGTCGTTCATGCTGGCCGCCGTCTGCACGCACAGCAGGATCTCGTGCGCGCGTGAGTCGTCGCCCGCAACGTAGTGCGCGTCGTTGGTCGCAATTAGCGGGATGTCGAGTTCCTTCTCCATGCGGAAAAGCTGCTCGCAGACTCCCTTGTCCGGCTCCAGACCGTGGTCCTGAATCTCGAGAAAGAAGTTGTTCTTGCCGAAGATCTCGCGGAAGAAGCCTGCGGTCTTCTTGGCTTCCTCGTACTTGTCTTTCATCAATTGCTGGTTCAACTCACCTGCGAGGCAGCCGCTGAAGCCGATCAGGCCTTCGGTGTGCTTGGCGAGGAACTCTTTCGACACGCGCGGCTTGCGATAGAAGCCGTGCAGCGAGGCTTCGCTGGTGAGCCGTACTAGGTTTCGGTAGCCCTCATCGTTTTCCGCGAGCACAAGAAAGTGGTTATATCCGCCACTCATCTCGCGGTGATCCGCGGTCTGCGACAGGTACAGTTCGCACCCGATGATCGGCTTGATGCCCTTCTTCCCCATCGCATCGGCAAAGTGCACCGCGCCATAGATGTTGCCGTGGTCGGTCATGGCCGCCGCGGTCTGGCCCAGCTTGCTCAGGTGCGCGGCCAGCTTATCCACGTCGCAGGCGCCATCCAGCAGGCTGTAGTCGGTGTGCAGGTGCAGGTGGGTGAAGTCGGCGGCCATGCCTCGATTCTAGGTCCGCGCGAGTGTGGTAAGCGCTCTTGAAAACCCGTCCCAAACTCTGGTTGGGGCGCGTACACTCAGTCGCGAGGCGCCCACCATGCACTCTCGCGTGTTGATCCTGGCTGTCGGTGTGTTGATGTTGGCTGGCTGCCGCAATCGTCACCTGGCCAAAGATCAGCAGCATCAGGCAGTGGACCTCGCCTTCAAGCAGTACGAGCAGGATTGTCCCGCCTCCGCGACGGCTGGCAATCCCGCAAAGATGCGGGAGTGCCAGGCTGAGCATGACCACGCCATCCGCGAGTTCCAGAAGATGCAGGCAGTGGAGCACGGCGATTGCGACAGGCCATCGGCGAGCAGGCCGGCCGTGAGCGACTCCCGATAACTCTGCTTAGCGGATGCGGGGATCGCTTGCCAGCTTGCGACAGTCGCTTCTGTCCGGTTTCAACAGAGTCCGTCTCACGTCGACTGTGTCGTAAATCGTCGCGCAACAAAGCTTTATGAACCGGGTCCAGAGACAAACTGCAAAAGCTCTCGCGCACTCAAACTAGGCAAGTTGACGGAGGTTGATGGAGTGCATCGCTTTGGAGTTTGGGCGCCTAAAGCCCAGAAGATGTCCCTGCAGTGGAGCGACAAGGTTTTGCCGATGGAGGGTCCCAGCAAGCGTGGCTGGTGGACCCTGGAGGTTCCGGAGGCAGAGTGTGGAGATCGTTATGCCTTTCTGTTGGACGACGACCCACAACCGTACCCCGATCCGCGCAGCCTGCGGCAGCAGGACGGTGTGCATGGTCTTTCTGAACTGTACGACCATAGCAAGTTCGAGTGGCACGACCAGCTATGGCGCGGCGCTCCAAAGACCGGTGCGGTGATCTATGAGCTGCACGTCGGCACGTTCAGCAAGGAAGGCACTTTCGACGGGGCCATTCCCCACCTGCAGTATCTGGCTGAACTTGGAATCACCCACGTGGAAGTGTTGCCTATCGCCGGGTGGGCCGGCAAGCAGGGCTGGGGCTACGACAGCGTGGCCCTCTTCGCCACGCACGAGCCCTATGGCGGCCCCGATGGATTCAAGCGCTTCGTCGACGCCTGTCATGCGAACGGCCTCAGCGTCATTCTGGACGTAGTCTTCAACCACTTTGGACCGGTTGGCAACTACACGACCAAATTTGGCAATTACCTGAACGATGACCGGAAGACGCCCTGGGGTCCAGCCGTGAACCTGGACGGTGAAGGTGCGGACGAGGTACGTCGCTTCTTCGTCGACAGTGTGCTCATGTGGCTGAAGGATTACCACTGCGACGGGCTGCGATTCGACGCGGTTCACGCCTTCATCGATCTCTCCTCGGTTCACTTTCTTGAGCAAATCTCGACAGAGGTAGAACGGCTCAGTTCCACGTTGACGCGAGAGTTTTTCCTGATCGCAGAGAGTGACCTGAACGACCCGCGGATCATCCGGTCGCGCGAGGCCAACGGCTACGGCATGGACGCGCAGTGGAGCGACGACTTTCACCACTCGCTCTTCAGCCTGCTGTACACACCCGAGAAGGGCGAAGCGGGCTACTACGCTGACTTCGGAGAGTTAGCAGACCTCAAGAAGTCGCTCCAGCAGAGCTATGTGTATGACGGAAACTATTCCGACTTCCGCAAGCGGAAGCACGGCCGTCCACCAAGCGGCCTGTCCGCGCACCATTTCATCCACTTCGACCAGAACCACGACCAGGTCGGAAATCGTGCGAAAGGCGAGCGCATTGAACATCTCGTCGGCCTGGATGCTGCCAAGGTCTCGGCAGGTCTGCTGCTCACTGCGCCGTATGTCCCCATGTTGTTTCAGGGAGAGGAGTGGGCTGCTTCCACGCCATTCCTGTATTTTGCCGACCACGAGGATGAAGAGCTTCGCAAGCAGGTCGCCGAGGGTCGCCGGCAGGAGTTCGCCGCATTCGGTTTCGGCGACGACGTGCCGGATCCCGAAGATCAGGCGACGTACGAGGCTTCAAAGCTGAACTGGGACGAAGTAAACGAGGGCAAGCACGCTGAGATGCTCAACTGGGTCAAGAGCCTCATTCGGTTGCGGCGCAGCCATGTGTGTCTGAATGACGGAGACTTGAACCACCTTCGCGTTTCCTGCGATGAGGACCAGCGCGTTCTCGTGTATCAGCGTGAGGAGGCACGAATTACCGCAAACCTTGGAAGCAAGCCGTATTCCTTCACCTTGTTGGAGGGCGAACGGCTGACTCTCGTGTCCCGGGAAGGTCTGACGGTGCAGAACAACTCCCTCGATCTGCCTCCCATGACGTTCGCGGTGTTTATGTCTTCCCGGCAGAGCTTCGAGGACCGCGAAGTTGCGAGCCGCGGCAAGCCGTAATTGCCCGCACAGGTCACCGTGTCAGCACCCAAGCAACGAGCCCGCATTCACGCGGGCTCGTTTGCTTTGAGTGATGAGAGCGCGCTACTTGCTGCCGCTCGGGACGATGCCGTTCATACGCAGGTATTCCACCATCTGCCCATAGTGGTCGTAGCCATGCGCAACACCGAAGGCAGCCAGCGTCGCAGGTGTATGCATGCCATCGGCGCCTTCGATCGCGGTAAAGGCATTGGCATTGGTCACGGTACCGATCTGGGTATGCGCGAAGGCAAAGCTCTGCTTGAGCGCAGCGACGATCTCTTCCTTGCCGCTCAGCTTGCTCATGGCTTGCATGTCCACGGGCGGCTTGGTCTTGCCCAATGTCGAGTAGAAGTAATAGTTGGCGCTGATAAGGTGCGTCGCCTGCTGTGCGAACGTACGCACCCCGTCGAACTTCGCCGGACTGCCGGTCGCAAAGTTTGCAGTGCTGGGAGCAAAGCCGTACTTCTCCGCCGGCATCGCCTCCGCCGCACGAATCACCTGCACCTCCAGTTGCGTTAGCATCACGTCCAAAGCCGCAGCCGGCGCGATCGCCTTCCCTGCATCGGCAGCCGTGTAGGTGTCTTTGTAGTCCCGCTGCTGTGCGGGTGCAGTTACTGAGAACAGCGCCAACGTTCCTGCCAATACACATCCGATCCGACACATAACTTCTCTCCTGTACTGCCGTTGAGCCGATTCCCCGTTGCGCGACGCCTTACTTCCGTTCGTCGTACCACTTGCTCAGGTCCACCTTGAACTGCTTCAGCGCGTCCACATTCAGGTACACCATGTGCCCCGCCGGATAATACCCGAACTCCACGTTGCCCTTGATGGCCTCGGGCAGACTCATGTGGCCCAGGTCCCATTCCGTTTCGTAGAACGGAGTTGCCAGGTCGAACCAGCCGTTCGCGCTATACACCTTCAGGTGCGGATTCTTTCGCAGGGCGTCCGCCAGGTCGACCGCGGTATCAGGCACAGCCTGCGCCTGCCCCCGGCTTCCTGCTGCCTTGTGCTTCCACTCCCACGCTTCATTTACGCCAGGACCGCTTAGGTAGAACGGTTCCTCGCTCATGTACTTCAGCTCGCGCTGAGCGTAGTCATGGAAAGCAGCCACATACGCTCCGCTGATGCCCGTATCCGACGGGTCATAGCCAGGATTCTCCCCGGCAGCGTCGAAATCATAGCCGAGAAAGCGAGCATCATAGCGACCCATGGTGCGCTCCTGATCGCGCAGCAACTCCTTGCGAAATCGGGATGGGTCAATGCGCAGCTTCGCCTCCTTCAGCCACTGCACGCTCAAACCGGTGAAGCCGGAAAGCTTCGCCGCGATGTCGTTCATCTGTGCTGCGGAGAGGCGGTCACCCTGCGCCAGCGCAGGCATGTAGACGGTGCGGTCGAACTCGCGGGCCTGCTCCACAAACTGCTCCAGCGTTCCCGTATGTGGCACCTTGTTCTGGTACCAGGCAATCGCGGCATAGCTCGGCAGGTACACCATGCTGGTCAGGTCATAGCCCGGCGTGCGAACACCGTAGTTCAGGATGGAACTCAGCAGCACCACACCGTTGAACTCGAGTCCGTCGTCCTGCAGCGAGGCGACCAGCGCTGCCGATCGCGGCGTTCCATAGCTTTCGCCAAACAGGTACTTCGGCGATGCCCACCGCTGCGTGTGCGTCAGGTACTTGACGATGAACTTGTGAAAGGCCGCAACGTCCTGGTCGACTCCGGCAAAGTCCTTGACCTTTCCCGTGCCGACCGCGCGGGAGTAACCGCACATCGGTGCATCGATGAAGACAAGGTCTGACTTATCCAGAAGACTTGAATCGTTCGGCACTACTTTGAACGGCGCAGGACCGGTCGGGTTTGGGGATTCCGTAACCACCCTCACCGGACCGAACGATCCCATATGGAGCCACAGCGACGCCGCGCCGGGGCCGCCGTTGTAGAAGAAGGTGACTGGCCGGGTGCGAGGGTCGGCACCATCCTCGGTGTAAGCCGTGTAGAAGATGCTTGCGTTCGGCTTGTCCTTCTCGTCCGCAATCAACAGGTTCCCGGCCGCCGCGGTGTAGTGAATCGTCCGTCCGTTCAGCAGAAGATCATGTTTCGTCGTGCTTGCAATTTCCGCGGGCACCGGTAGCGGCTTTTCCCTGTTCGCATCGGTGGCCTTGCCGGGTTCATCCGGATTGGGCTGCTGTCCAAAGGCCACATGCCCCAGCAGCATGGATCCAGCCAACAGGCCGCACAACATAGGGCGGCGGGAACCGCTTCGCATCACAGGCAATCTCCACAACTAGAAAGGTTTGCGCTCAGTGTCTCGCACGCGGTGCACTGACGCAAACACCATCAGCGCAATCCTCCTCAGCTTTGGCAAATACCCGCTTCCCTTGCAGCCGCTGTCCATCCGGCGTTTCGTGCAGTATGCTCCACTCACCGTCTGACCGCACGTAAATCACCAGCCTGAATGGCTCGGGTGTTCTGCCTATGACTTTGTCCCGCTTTGGCCTTGCCATCTCTCTGGTCCCGCTTGCCCTGCAGGGGCAGACTTCTTCGGCTCCGTGCACCGGTCTTTGCCAGCAACAGGTGCAATGTCCGTCTGGCGGAACTACCAGCATCAGCGGCACGGTGTATGCGCCCAACGGCACCGATCCCATCCCGAACGTTACGGTTTACATTCCGAATGCAGTGGTCGGTGCTTTTCCCGCGGGCGTCTCATGCCCGGTACCCGGGGCTCTGCCATCCGGATCGCCGCTGGTGGGTACATTTACCGCCCCGGACGGAACCTTCTCGATCGGCAACGTCCCGGTCGGCACCAACATCCCTCTGGTAATTGTTGCCGGCAAGTGGCGTCGCCAGATCACGATCCCGCAGACAACCGCCTGCACGAACACCGTAGTCAACGGGGCCCGCTTCCCCACCAATCAGACAGAGGGCGATATCCCCAAGTTCGCGGTGCTGACCGGCAACGCGGACCAGGTAGAGTGCGTACTGCGCAAGGTCGGCATCGCGGACTCGGAGTTCACCGACGGAGGCGGATCGGGACGCATCCAGGTCTTCGCTGCCGCAAACGCGCCCGGCGCTACCATCGACGCCGGGACCACCAGTGCCGCGACGCTGCTCGGCAGTCAGACCACGCTGAATGGGTACGACGTGCTGATGCTGCCGTGCGAAGGTAACGCGTTCAACGAGCCTGCCGCGCAACTCAGCAACCTTGTCACGTACGCGAACGCGGGTGGACGCGTTTACGCAAGCCACTACGCCTACGAGTGGATGTATCACAACCCACCCTTTGACACCGTTGCGAACTGGCGCGGGGCCAGCAGCTCACTCGCGAACGGCCCAGCGACGGTCAATCCCAACTTTGGCAGTGGCGTGACCCTGACCCGTTGGCTATCGCTGGTGGGAGCATCCAGCACGCCTGGACAGATCGACCTGCAGACCACCAGGAACGATCTGAATGGAGTGAACCCGCCCACCCAGGTGTGGCTGACATTGAACTCCACGAACAACGTGATGCAGTTCACGTTCGCCACTCCGGTCGGACAGACCAACAATCAGTGCGGCCGCGTTCTGTTCAACGAGTACCACGTGGAGAACACCGGTACCTCGCGCGGCAAGACCTTCCCGACCGAGTGCGATACCGCGACGAGCATGACTCCGCAGGAGAAGCTGCTGGAGTACAGCCTTTTCGACCTGTCCAACAACGGCGGCCCGGCTACCATCGCACCAGCCTCAGCCGACTTCGGTAATCAGGCGGTGGGCTTCGCTTCCGCCGCGAAGACTTTCTCGATTACCAACAACTCGGTCTTCAACTCAAGCTTGACTACCGCCAGTACGACGGGTGACTTCTCAGTGGCCGGGAACACGTGCAACTCCGTTCCGGCTGGCTCCACATGCACCCTTAGCGTCGTGTTCACGCCCACGGCGTTGGGCGCCCGAACCGGAGCCCTTTCCGCTACTTTTGCCGGAACTTCTCTTGCCGCAACACTGACCGGCACCGGCGTCCAGGCTTTCGGAACTTCAGTGACTTCGCTCAACTTCGGCAACCTGGACGTTGGCGCGTCGGCCACCCAGGCCATTCAGATCACCAACCAGGCACCCGGTCCGCTGCCGTTCCCGTCGCTGGCTGTTTCCGGGGACTATCACACGTCCACGGATTGCCCCACCACCCTGCCCGCGGGCGCGACCTGCAACCTGTACGTCACCTTTACTCCCACGGCATCCGGAACTCGTAGTGGCTCGATCGCGCCGGCCGTCGGCGCGTCGATTACGCTTACCGGCAATGGCGTCGACTTCTCGGTGGCGTTTCAGCACAACAGCGATTCCGTGTTCGCCGGCCTCAGCGATCCGAACGTGATCAACCTAGCAGGCATCGCCGGCTTTAGCGCACCCGTAACGCTCACCTGTACCAGCACGGTGCCGGTTTCTAGTTGTTCTCTTACGGGCGCCTCCACCCTGGCGCTCTCTGCACCGGTGTCGGTCCAGAGCTCCGTCAGCACCGCGTCGCAGTACACGCTGGTCGGCTACGGTCACACATCTCTCTGGACGGCCCTGGCCGCTGCGCTTTCGGTTGCAGGGCTCCTGCGCCTGCGTCGTAAGTATCCGGAACTCGCCCGGTTGGGCATCCTTTGCGTGGGCTTGTGGTGTACCGCTTCCTTGTTGTCCGGCTGCTCGGGAAAGATCCCCAACCAGAACTCCGTCTACACACCACCGGGAGCGTATACCGTGACCCTTACCGCCAGTGACGGCTTCCTGACGCACAGCAGCACTTACCAGCTCACGGTGAAGCAGCACTAGGCAGAAGCAACAAGGCGCAACGGATTAAGGCACCCGTTGCGCTCCGCATTTAGCGACAGGCCGAATTGCCCGCCGTCGCCATGGTCAGGAAGGTGATGCTCGCAGGTGGAAGCGAGACCGTACCTTGTTGGGCGGCAGTGCCTTTCATCTCCGGGAGCGCACCGTCCGGTGCCGCCGTCAGCTTCTGTCCATTCAACATCACGACCGAGCTGAACAGATCGCGAGAGGTCAACGTGTACCGCTCCGCTTTGGTTGGAACGTCCAGAGTTTCCGCCGCCTCGCGACTGGTATTCAGGGCAACGACCGCCACCCCACCTTTGCGGTCGCGCAGGCATTGCGCATACACATACAGCGAAGCGGTCGAAGGCACGCCGGGGTCGAGCACCTCTGTTCCCATCAGCCGCTTCCAAAGCACGGCGGCCCAGTAGTTCGGCCGCGGGTCGAGTGTCGTCGGATCGAGGAACGCGTAGTCGCTTGCCGCCAGCGTGTTCTGCATGACTGTCTTCACGTCTCGCTGCGCCAACGACCCAAGCTGATTGACAAAGCGGAAGGTATCGGCAAACTGCGAGGACCATGGATCCCCACCACATCCTGCCTCTCCGGTTTCGGTCAGCCACACCTCTCTGCCCGGCAGGGATGCATTGCGAATCTTCGCGTAGAAGTCGTAGACCGTCACGTTGCGCTGGAACCAATCGTTCGTCAGCACCACGTCGGGCTTGGTGGCGTTCGCTCCAAGGCAGCGGCTGGAAGCCGTGGGATAGAAGTGGTACGAGAACACGTCGTAGATGGGCCCGCTCGCCGCCATCAGATCATGGGTGTCCAGCATGCGAATGCGCAGACTGACGGGGGTGCCCGCTGGCGCAAGCTGCATGTCCTCTCCTACGCTACCTGGCCCCAGGTACCGTGTATCGGGCGCCTCGCGCTTCAGGAACTCGCCGAAGGTTTTCGCGTCGGCCCCGTACTGCGCGGCGTTGTAGCCCTTCGGGGCTCCGCCAATGTCGGGAAACGTCGGCTCATTCATAAACTCGGTTGCGGCAATATGGCCGCCCATGGTCTTTGTCGCGGCGAAGAATTTCTTCGCCTCCGAAGGCGTCCAGTTCCCTTCCGCATCGCGAGTTCCGGCGCTGACTGCCACAGAGGTCACAAGGTCGGCCTCCACCGCTCGTGCGAAGTCGATCACGCCCTTCCACTCCGCGCGCGTCATCACACCGTTGTAGCCGGCCGGTGGCGTCTGAGCTGGCGGTTGATCGTCATCCTGAAAATAGGTGAAGTTCCGCCACGTACCGCTCACGCGCAGGTACGACGGCCCGAGCGCTGCTGCCAGCTTTCGCAGCTTGGGATTCGAGAGATCGATCGGCGGCCTGTATTCATACAGGCTTGGGTCCATCGCTCCGGGCGTGTTCGTGGACTGCTGCGTCTCTTTGGCTGTGCTTCCGTACGGCTTCCAGAAGCGTCCACCGGTCACCTCAACCGCTTCGATGTTGTACGACACAAAGCGCGGGCTCACCTCTGCGATTGCTTTCATCGTGCCGGGCTGCAACTTCGTCTGGCCAAGCGCGACTGCAGCAAAGCCGATCGCTGCCGGCATACATAGAAGTCTTACGGTGTTCATCAGAGCGGAGCCTCCAGAGCACAGCGAGTATAGGGTCCGGCAGGTACAGTTGCGAATATCGTTGCAAACCTCGCTGACACCGCCTTGATCGCCACTGCGCCGTCGCGCTTCGCGGGCCAGCCGAATGCCATCTCCTCTACACTGCCAGCTATGGCTTTGCGTCTTTCTCTTCTTGCGGTCGCAGCATGCGTCGCTCAGGCGTCCTTGAGTATGGCCCAGGCTGCTCCGGACAGCGGCATCAATCCAGTAGCGAACTCAGCAGCCGTCGTTTCGGCCGGAGACGTTCGATTCACCGTGCTTACACCGCAACTCATCCGGCTTGAGTCGAGCGCAGACGGGCACTTCGTTGATGATGCGAGCTTCATCTTTCTCAATCGGAATCTTCCCGTGCCCGCGTTTCAGAAGAAGATCACGGCGCGCGAGGTGACGATCGACACGGCGGACCTGCACCTGGTCTATCGGCCGGGCGACGGCGAAGGCTTCACCGCCCAGAACCTCGGCATCACGCTCAAGCTGGACGGCCATCCGGTCACCTGGCACCCCGGCATGGCGACCACCGGCAACCTGCTGGGCACAACGCGAACGCTGGACGGCGCGCAGGGTGCGGAGCACCTTCGCGAGCCGATCGGCCAGGGCCTCGTCTCGCGCGAAGGCTGGGCCGTGGTCGACGACAATGGTCCACTCTTTGACTCCGTCGCGTTCAGCACCACGCACGACGCGACAACCCAGCCGTGGGTGAAGCCCCGTCCGGCGACGGAGCGAAGCGACCTGTACTTCTTCGGGTACGGCCACGACTACAAAGCCGCGCTCGGCGACTACGTTCGCGTCGCCGGCCGCATCCCCTTGCCGCCGCGCTTCGCCTTCGGCGCGTGGTGGTCCCGCTATTGGGCCTACACCGACCAGGAGCTGCGCGACCTGGTCAACGGCTTCCATGAAAACAACCTGCCGCTCGACGTCTTCGTCATCGACATGGACTGGCATAAGACCTTTGGACGTCATTTCGACGAGCAGGACGCCTCGGGCCACAGCAAGGGCTGGAGCGGCTATAGCTGGGACAACACGCTCTTCCCTGACCCGAAGGACTTCCTAACCGAACTGCACGACCAGGGCCTAAAGGTCACGCTGAACCTGCACCCCGCCAGCGGCGTACAGCCGTGGGAAACGGCGTATCCGGAGTTTGCGCGCAAGATGGGCATGGATCCGGCGAGCGGCAAATACGTTCCCTTCGACCTGACGAACCGCACCTACGCTCTGAATTACATGGACCTCTTGCACCATCCGCTGGAGCGAGAAGGCGTCGATTTCTGGTGGCTCGACTGGCAGCAGGAAGGCAAGACGCAGGTTGCAGGCGTGAACCCGACCTGGTGGCTCAACTACATCCACTTCACCGACCAGGAGCACGAGGGCAAGCGGCCGCTGCTTTTCCATCGCTGGGGCGGGCTCGGCAATCACCGGTACCAGATCGGCTTCTCCGGCGACACCGTATCGGTCTGGGACTCGCTGGCCTTCCAGCCGTGGTTCACCGCCACTGCAGCCAACGTGGGCTATGCCTACTGGTCGCATGACATCGGCGGCCACATGCCGGGCAAGGTCGATCCGGAACTCTACGCCCGGTGGATTCAGTTCGGCATCTTCAGCCCCATCCTGCGCACGCACACGACCAAGAATCCTGAAGCCGAACGCCGCGTGTGGGCTTATCCCGAGCCATTCAGCGATGTGATGCGCAGCGCTTTCCAGCTTCGCTATGCCATGCAGCCCTACCTGTACACCGAAGGCCGTCGCACCTATGACACGGGCGTGGCATTCGATCGTCCGCTCTACTACGACTACCCGGAAGCAGCCGAGGCATACACCTCAAAGAACGAGTACATGTTCGGCGACAACATGCTCGTTGCCCCGGTCACAACCCCTGCCAACACGCAGACGGGCCTGTCCACTGAGCACATCTGGCTGCCCAAGGGTGAATGGATCGAGTGGTCCACTGGCGCGCACCTGCACGGACCGGTAGCGGTGGACCGCAGCTACGCCATCGAGCAGTTGCCGGTCTTCGTCAAGCCAGGAACCATCCTGCCGATGCAGCCGCCCATGCTCTACACCGGGCAGAAGCCGGTGGATCCACTGATCCTTACGGTCTTCCCGCTCGCCGACGGACAGACTGTGAGCTACAGCGTGTATGAGGACTCGGGCCATGCAGAGGACTACCAGAAGAACGTAGGCACCGCGTGGACCGATGTGAAGGTGCAGCAACACGGCGAAGAGTTGACCGTCAAGGTCGCTCCCGTTCGCGGCAGCTACGACGGCATGCCCCGGCAGCGTCGCCTGGAGCTGCGTCTGCCCGGCGACTTTCCGCCCGAGTCGGTCACGGTCAACGGAACGCCTCTCACGTTCACCTTGAAGAGCAATGGCCCGGGCTGGCGATTCGACGGCAACACCCTCACCACCACGGTGCCGACCGAGGCCATCGACGTGCAGAACGGAGCCACCATCACGGTGCGCCGTGCCGCGGGTTCGCTAGGCCGCCGCAAACAACTGGACGGCTTTGCTGGGCGCGTCGAGCGCCTGCGCATGGCATATGACCAGCTCTCGGCGGATTACCCGACTACCGCAGCCGTGCCAGACACAGTGACCGCAGCAATGCAGACCGGGGATCGCATCGGCTACCACCCGGAGACGGCCGCGGCCGAGCTTCGTGACTTCGCGAAGCACTACGCGGAGGCTCTGGCGGCAACGGATCGCATGATCGCCGACAGCAAGCCTGCGACCAAGTCCGTCTCGGGTGCGCCAGCCGCCCCCGCCGACGCGGATCGCGACCGGCAGCATCAGCAACGCATCGAGCACGCCCATGCGGACCTGACGGCAGCGCCGTAGGGTCGTCTGCAACTCACGCGATCGGAGGGAGCCGCGAGGGTCCATCCCGCTGCTCCCTCTTCAACAGAACTTCTTCCGTCGTGCCCAAGGTGCCCATGAAACGTATTCTCGTCTCGCCGGTCATCGCCATGCTGGTCTGCGTTGCCGCTTCCGCCGTGGCGCAGCGCAAGCCCGGCTACCTGTACGACGAAGAGAAGATCGCGCCCTACACGCTGCTCGATCCGCTGTCGCTGGCCAGCGGTCAACGTGTGACCAGTGCTGCGCAGTGGAACACCGAACGGCGCCCGGAACTGCTGCACCTCTTTGAGCAGGATGAGTTCGGCGTCACTCCCACGGCTGCCAAGAACGCCGTCATGCACGCCCGGGTGCTGAAGCATAATGAGCATGCGCTGGGCGGCACCGCAATCCGCGAGCAGATCGAGCTTACCTTCGATCCAGCGCCTGGCGTCGCCGCGCCACCAACGGCAGCGCACTCGCTTCGGCTGCTCCTCTACGTTCCGGCGAACGCGCATCACCCCAGCCCGCTGGTGCTGGGACCCAACTTCGGCGGCAACAGCAGCGTGGTCGATGACCCCGGCATCCAGCCCACCGCGGTTTGGAGCCGTCCCGCGCAGGGTGCCTCTCCCGCGCCTGCCCCACCTCCTTCGTCCGCGCGCGGTAAGGATGCCGAGCGGTGGCAGATCCCTCTTCTGCTCAGCCGCGGCTACGCAATAGCCACGTTCTACTACGGCGATCTCGAACCGGACTTGCCCGGCATGGCCGAGTACAGCGTCCGCCGACTCTACAGCACGGCTGCCGACCTCGAACAGCCGCACGCCTGGGGTGCTCTCGCAGCATGGGCATGGGGCCTGAGCCGATGCCTCGACTACCTGCAGCTTGACCCGCTGATCGACGGCAGCCACGTCGCCGTCACCGGTCACAGTCGGCTGGGCAAGGCCGCGGATTGGGCCGCCGCGCAGGACACGCGCTTCTCCGCGCTGCTCTCCACGGAAAGTGGTCACGGCGGGCAGACGATTCAGCGCCGCGGCCTGGGCGAGACCGTAGCCCACCTTGCAGATTCCTTCCCGTACTGGTTCGCTCCGGAGTACGCGCGCTGGAAGGGCCATGATGCCGAGATCCCGGTGGACGGCAATCTTCTGCTATCGCTCATCGCCCCGCGCCCGCTGTATGTTGCCTCCGCCGCAGGCGACGAGTGGTCGGACCCTCACGGCGAATTCCTGTCAACGCAAAGTGCGGCTCGCGTTTATCGTCTCTTTGACGCAACCACGGTCAGCCCCGACGGTCCAGCACCAGCCGTCGACCAGCCCGTCGGCCTTGAGACCCATTTGGCGTATCACGACCGCTCCGGACCGCACGACGTGCGCCGTTACGACTGGGAGCAGTACCTCCGGTTCCTGGACAGCAACTGGGGCAAGCCGGCCGAAATGCCGACGGTGCCGCCTACCGGCTTGCCGCCTAGACAGATCGACCCGGCGCCCGCCAGCACAGCTACCGTCGACGAGTGGCGCCGGCGCATGGACCAGGCGCTGTACATCCCCTCACCGCTTCCCAGCCCCGCTGTCGAGGCCTACAGCACGGCCGAGATCGCGGACGGCGTAACTATCGAGCGCATCAGCTACCAGACCGCCTACGGCTTGCGCGTGCCTGCGGTGGTGTACCGCCCCGCCCGCCGACCACCCGGACGCATGCCCGGCATTGTCGTCGTGAACGGTCACGGTGGCGACAAGACAAGCTGGTACGCCTTCTACACCGGCGTCCTTTACGCGCGTGCAGGCGCGGTGGTGCTCACCTACGACCCCATTGGTGAGGGCGAGCGCAATGACGACCACCGGGACTTTACGCGAGAGCACGACGAACTGATCCCGTCACCCGGCAGCATGCCCGTTCGACTCGGCGGCCTCATGGTCACCGACGTGATGCAGGCGGTCAGCACACTCACCGTAAGGCCGGACGTCGACCCCTCGCGCATCGGGGTCATGGGCTTCTCCATGGGCAGCTTCATCGCTTCCCTTGCCGGCTCGGCGGACCCGCGGGTCCACGCGCTGCTGCTGGTGGGCGGCGGCGACCTGGACGGCCCGGACGGCTATTGGGACAGCGGACACGCGGTGATGTGCCAGGCCGCGCCCTACAAAGCGCTGCTGCCTGTGCTGGGCGATCGCGGTGCTGCCCTCTTTACGCTCTCCGCGCGGCGTGGCGACACCTTCATCGTCAACGGCACGGCGGACGCAGTCGTCGCCATCCCGACCCACGGTGCCGACTTCTTCAACGATCTGCGGCAGCGCGTCGTGCGCCTGAACGGATCGGAGCGCGGCGTCTTCACCACCTTCTTCGATCCGGGCGCGGGTCACCGGCCGTCCTGGATCACCCCGTCCGCTGCAGGCTGGCTGAACCAGGAGCTTCACTTTCCTGTGTGGCAGGGCAAGGACGTGCGTTTTTTGCCGACGATCCGTATCAGCGAATGGGCGCAAGAGGTTCGCTTCGATCTGGGCGAAGCCGCTAGCCATGACAACAGCGATGGCGGTATCCAGGCCATTGCAGCACAGGTGCCGCGCCTCACAGCAGACCAGCTCGATGTGCTGCCCCGGGAAAAGTGGCAGGCGAGAAAGGCGGACTTTGTGTACAGCAGCTGGCTGCAGAGGGCCTCCGCCGCTGCCGCTGCGGCCAGCCGTCCCTGATCGCAGAACCCTGAGCATCCAGTGCGGCCGTTTTCTAATGCACTAGTTCCAACTGCATGCTCGACTCGAGTTCCATTGGCATCACGCGGGCTGCGTCCTTGGCAGGAGGCAGTAGCGCGGGCCGCCCCAGCAGGTAGCCCTGCAACTGCTGACAGCCTTCGCGCTTCAGGATGCGGCGCTGCTCCTCCGTCTCCACTCCCTCGGCCGTAGTCGCCACGCCAAGACTGCTGCAAAGCCCGGTCACGGCACGCACGATCGCAAGGGACTCCTTCGTCCGTCCCAGGTCCTGCACAAAGCTACGGTCAATCTTGATGCGAGTAAACGGAAGCGTGCGCAGAAAACTCAGAGACGAGTAGCCCGTGCCGAAATCGTCCATCGCGACCAAAATCCCAAGGGCGCGCAGGTCTTCCAGGACACTTTTCGCATTGGCAACGTCGTTCATCATCGCCGTTTCCGTGATCTCCAACTCCAGCCGGTTTGCCGGCAGACCTGACGACTCCAGTAAGCCTGTGATGCGCGGCACGAGGTTTGGCCAGCAAAACTGCGTGGGCGACAGGTTGACCGACACCGTCAGCTCATCTGCCCAGCGCGAAGCCTCTTCGCACGCAGTCCGCAGCACCCAATCACCGATTTCGATCATGAGGCCGTGCTGCTCAGCAAACGGTATGAAGTCGGCCGGCGAAACGCTGCCGCGCGTAGGGTGGTTCCACCGCAACAGGGCCTCGTAGCCGGTTAGCCGATTGCTGGTGGTGTCCACCACCGGCTGGTAGTGCAGCGCGAATTCGTTTCGCAGCAAGGCTTGGCGCAGGTCGCTCTCCAGTTCACGCCGCTGCACCAGCTCTGACTCCATGCCCGATTCATACCAGCGGAAGCTGCCGGGCTTTTCTTTCTTGGCAGAGTACAGTGCCAGGTCGGCGTTCCTCAGCAGCATCTCCGTCGCGCAACCTTCCGCATCGGTCTGAGCGATCCCGATGCTGACCCCGACCGAAACTGTCCTTTCGTCGATCTCGATCGGCTGCGAGATACGTCGAATCAGGCGTTCGCTCACGGCGTTGGCGGCTGCGATTCCCGCAACGTCGGTCAGCAAAATGGCGAACTCATCGCCGCCCAGTCTTCCCGCTGCGCCAGCCCCATTCAGCTCCGCCAGGATTCGCTCCGCGACAATCTTGAGTACCTTGTCACCCACCAGATGACCCATGCTGTCGTTGACCGGCTTGAAGCGGTCCAGGTCCAGGTACAACAGAGCGCAATGCTTGCCGCGATTCAGCGCGCGTTCCGCCACGTTGCGGAACGAATTCCGATTCAACAGCGTCGTCAGCGGATCATGGTGCGCCAGGTGAGACACCTGGTCCTCGATGCGCTTCTTTTCTGTCACATCGCGCGTGATCTTGGCGAATCCGATCAGGGCGCCGGACTCGTCGCGAATGGCGTCGATCACCACATGCGCCCAGAACTTGGTTCCGTCTTTGCGAACGCGCCAGCCTTCTCCCTCGAACTTACCGAGCTCCAAGGCCGTGGCCAAGGCGCGCTGCGGCAGGCCTCGCCGCTGATCTTCCGGCCGATAGAAGCGCGAAAAGTGCTGGCCCACGATCTCTTCGGCCAGATATCCCTTCGCTCGTTGCGCCCCGGCGTTCCAGTTAGAAACAATGCCTTCCGGCGAAAGCATATAGATCGCGTAATCGGTTACGCCCTGCACCAGGACGCGAAAATTGCGCTCCTGCTCCAGCGCTCGCCGATCCCGCTCGCGCTTCTCCGTCATGTCGCGAGTGATCTTAGCGATGCCAACGGTTCGACCGTTGCTGTCATGCACGGATTGCAAGGTCACATGAGCCCAAAGCCTGGTTCCGTCTTTGCGGACCCGCCAGCCCTCACCCTCGACCCTGCCATCGCGTAGCGCACAGTCGATCATGTGCTGCGGCAAGCCGCGCTTCCGGTCTTCCTCGGTGTAGAACACAGAGAAGTGTCGGCCAACGATCTCCTCGCTGCGGTACCCTTTGGCCCGCTCCGCCCCGGGATTCCAGTTGCTGACCACACCATCCAGGCTGAGCATGTAGATGGCGTAATCCGTCACGCTCTGAATCAGCAGCCGGTACATCGAGTCATCGGTAAAGGTGCAGCTACTCGTATCTATGTGCATTTTGATCTTATCGGCTGTGTGCTGCGAGCTGAGTGTCCCATTGCGGGACGCATCTCCGACGTCGGCTAGGTGGTGGCTCAGCGGCTTCATCGCGCACTCCCCGCAATCTGCAGCAAGCGCGTTACGGCAGCGGGATCATGCCACAGCTCGCGCAGGGCGGCCTGCTCCGTTTCCGCGTTGGCGACGTCGCCTCGACCGCGATAGGTGGCACTCAGCAGCGCCAGTGCTGCGGGGTAGCTGATGCTGCCAGAGAGGTACGCGGCGCCGCGCCGCTCCACGACGGCGCGACCGTCCGAGATCGCCGCGTCCGAACGCCCCAGCAGCAGTTCCAGCCGCGCCCGCAGCAGCAGGGCGTCGGGAGTATGTGCGTTGGAAAGCGACGCCAGCGCACCGGTCTTATCTCCCGCGAGCCACATCCGCGCTGCGTCCGCGCACTCATCGTGTGGAGCTTCAACTTGGGGCGCCGGCAAACGGCACCAGGCGGCGGTCATCCACGCCAGGGTGGCTGCCTCTCCTCCTGCGTCGGCGGTACCCGCCGGAGGGCACTGGCCGCTCAGCGCCAGGTTCCAGCGCCGCAACTCCCCTGCGTACATTGCCCCAGAGGCTGCACCGCTCAGTCCGGCCGCCATCGCTCCTGCACGTTGGAAGGTGGTATCAGCGCCGGCGATGTCGCCCGTGTTGGCACGGTACACGGCGTCGGCCAGCAACAGCGGCAGGGTTGGCTTGTCATTGTGCAGCCGCATCAGCGCGGACGCAGTTTCCGCGCGATCGTTTTTGAGCACTGCCGCTGCCAGGGAAAGCTCGGGCGAACCGAGGCCCGCGTTGAAGGCGGTGGTCTGCAGCGTCCAGGCCGCATCCGGCTGCCCGCTTTCAATCTCCGCCGCAGTCTGCAACTCCAGGTGGCGAAGACGGTATGGGTCCAGGTGGACGGCGGCAACAGCCGCAGCGAGCGCATCCTTGGGATGGCCGGCGCGCAGCATCTGCTCGGCCACTGCAGCCTGCGCCTCTGCGTCCGCCGGTCTGGCGGCACGCCAACGCTCCGCCGCCTGCAGCGCCTCTTCGCTCCCACCGCGTAGGGCCAGCAGATAGTTGCGCTCGGCCCGCAAGTGAGGTCCGCCGGTGGCCGGCGCCGCGGCGATCGCGTCGAGTTCCGCCGACGCGTCGCGGTCGGCGTGCAAGCCTAACAGCAGTTCGGCACTTCGCAGTCGTGCCGCCAGGAGCGATGGAGCTAGCTTCGTCGCCGAGTTGAAAGCTGCCAATGCACCTGCGTCATCGCCGATCTCGGCGCGCGCTTCCCCTTCGGCCAGCGCCGCCAGGGCGCCCAAGGCGTCAGCACCGTCTGCTATGTTCCCGGAGTTCTCCGTCGCGCTTGCAGCGTCTTCTCCCATCGCAAGTCGGAGCCGTCCCACCAGTTGCGAAAGCAACCCGGGCACCTCTGCGGCAGAACCCGCCGAGGCTTCTACGTGGGCGACCTCCTCGTCCCCGGCTGCCCGCCGTACCGATAGGTGCAGCAGGTATCCGTCACCGCTCCGGGAAAGTGTGCCGCCGACCGTGTAGAGGTCGCTGGATGCTGCGGGCTGCGCACTGTCTCCCTGAGCCGGTTGGAGGATCTTCTGGATGCGGGTCGTCGTCCCATCCGTTCCGCCTTCCAGCACGTCCGGTGCCGCGGGCCGCCAGACGGTGAGCAGGGGCGACTCGTCCAGCAACGTCTCCAGGAGCATCGTCGGACCGCGGTCCAGCCGGGGGTCGCCTGTCTGGTTGCTGAGAGGCACAACCTGAACGGTGCCGCGAATGACGGGCGCATGATTCGCCCCATCGCGCGACCGCAACGCGAGCCAGGCCGCGGCCGCCCCGCCGACCAGCAGCAGCAGCAACAGCCCGATCAGCGGTCCGCGAGAGTTGGCGCCAGGAGTCCGAGGAGCCGCAAGCAGAACGGAGTCCGTGACTGCACCCGCACCAAGTTGCCGGCTGCCCTGGCGAGATGCCTCACCGGTCCGCCGTTTACGGTTTGCCGCAACCGGTTCCACAGGTTCGGCTACCGGCTGCGGTGGACTTGAACGAAGTTCCCGGGAGCCTGAGGCGTTTCCAATCGGGCGCGCACTGGCGGTTTCCGCCGAGATGGCTACCGGCACGAGCGGGACCGTACCCGAATCGGTCGGCTCGAACGCCGGTAACTGAGCAACGGCCGTATCAGGACTCGGCAGCGGGCGCTGCGGGCGGGACCGCGGCCGTGTGCTCTCCGTCGCCGGCCCAGGGTTCGCCGGTGCTCCGGTCGAAGCGGGATAGGGCGGCGAAACTGACGTGGGAGGGGCCGGGACGGCTCTGCGCATTGCCTCCGCACTGTTTGGCTGCGGTCGAGCTTCGCCTCGCTCTGCTGCAGCGAGCGCATCCAGCAGCGCGGTTGCGGATGGCATGCGGTCCGCGCGGTTCTTGATCAGGAGAGCGCGAATGATCCCGTCCAGGTCCACCGATAGGTTCAGATTCTCCTCACGCGGCGGCACCGGCTGCAGGTGCAGCAGGTTTGCGAACACGATCGCGCTGGTCGCACCCGGAAACGGCAGTCGCCCGGTCGCCATCTCGTATAGCACCGCGCCCAGCGAGAACAGGTCGGTGCGCGCGTCCAACTCCTCGCCGCATGCCTGCTCGGGCGACATGTACTCGACCGTCCCCACGGTGGATCCGGCCCGCGTGAGCCCGCGCGACCGGGTCCTGGTGGGCTCTCCGTCCCGTTCCAGCTTGGCGAGACCGAAGTCCAGCACCTTCACATCCACCGTGCCCGCTCCGTCGGCGACTAGGAAGATGTTCGCGGGCTTGATGTCGCGGTGGACCACACCTTTGCCGTGGGCAGCCTGGAGCGCCAGGGCCACCCGGAACGCAATCTCGCGCAGGTCGGGCTCGGGTACCGGCCCACGCAGGATCCGGTCCTTCAGCGCCTCTCCTTCCAGCAGTTCCATGACCAGGTAGGGATCGCCATCCTGTTCGCCGATGTCGAACACGGTGCAGATATTCGGGTGATTGAGCGAGGAGATGGTGCGCGCTTCCCGCAGAAAGCGCTCGGACGCGCCCGCGATCTCCAGATTGCGGTGCAGTACCTTGATGGCAACTTCCCGCTGCAGCCGTGGGTCAAGAGCGCGGTACACCGCCCCCATGCCACCCGAGCCGATCTGGTTCAGAACTACGTAAGGTCCGAGCTTTGGGGGGAAATCGGGGTCCAAGCCTCCGGACCTCCTCGGGGCCGGTGTCCGTAGAAAGAAGTGCAGCCATGATAGCCGACAGCCTACATCTCCCACGATGCGCTTTTGGTGGGATCGCATCGGGAGCAAGTGGTAGCTCGGCAAAGCCCACTTGGTAAACTGACGCACATGCCGGAATCAGCTCTCCTGCTGTCGCTCAATCGCGTTCGCAGAGCTACGGATCGTCACCTGGAGGCAGTTGCGGCCTGGATGGACCAGCGGCCCATGCTGCTGTACGGCTTCCTGTTCGTGGTGTACCTGCTGTTTGCGTTGCGCAGCATCGCGAGCCGGCCTCTCTGGTTCGATGAGCTCTTTACCTTTCACATCGCCCAGGCGCCGACCCTCCGCGAACTGTTTCGGCAGCTCCGTGCGCTGGACCTGAATCCACCTCTCAGCTACCTGCTGACACGGTTCTCAATGCACCTGTTTGGGGCGAACGCCCTGGGTGCCCGCATCCCGGAGACGCTCGCCTTCTTTGCTGCCATGGTGTTCCTTGGCAGATTGGTCGCCCGGCGGTTCGGTTCCCTGTACGGCTTTGCCGCTTCGACGATGCTGCTGGCCAGCCCGACGGGCGACTTGTTTACCGAAGCGCGACCCTACGCTCTCATGGTCGCCGCCCTTGCCCTGGCATGGTGGATGACAGACGGAGCCGCCGAACGGCTGACGGCGGGCCGTCCCGCGTTACTGCACCTGGGCGTGCTCCTCCTGGCGGGATGCACGGCCCTTCTATCCCAGGCGTTAGCAGTGCCGGCCTGGCTGCTGCTGATCGCGGTCGTTCTTCTCTTTCGCGAGTGGAGACAGCCCCGTCTGATTGCTGCCACGGCGCTGCCCCTGCTGGTCACGCCGGTGTTGCGGACGTTCATCGCGGAACACGGCCACACAATCTTTCCGAAGTCGTTCCTGCCCACCCCCACGATGGTGTTCGCGTTCTACAACGCCCGCTTCGTTCGGGAAGAGATCCTGTTGGCCCTGACCGCGGTGGTGCTGCTGGCGGTGGCCGGCTTCCCGGCCCTGCGAGGTGGCTCCGGCTGGGGGCTGCGCCGCCCCGACTGGGCGGTCGCGCTGTTGTGGATTGGCTTGCCCGGCATGCTCATGATCCTGTTCATGGTTACCAGGGCGGCGTTCTTTTACCGCTACGGCAGTGTTGCAAGCCTTGGTGTCGCCGCAGTGGCTACTGCCCTGTTGTTCCGCTGGACAGGTGGCCGGCGCAGCGCGGCACTAATCGTCGCAGTCCTGGCCCTGCTGGAAGGTCACGCGCTCCCGGGCGCCCTGCTCCAACTGCGTCACCCGGCTCGCGTGTTGCCGGTATCGCTGCCCTGTGTGCCTTGTCAGATCGCCGCTGAAATGCACCTGCCTCTGGTCGATAGCAACGGTCTCACCTACGTGGAAATGGCACACCGCGAATCGCCTGAAACGCTGGCCAACGTCTTCTACCTCCAGGATCTGAACGCGGCACACACCGTCGCTCACGCGAGCATCTTCGACCATCTGGACCTGGTGCAGCAGACGTTCGGGCTTGCGGATCGCGTTGTCGACGCCAGCCAGTTCGAACAGCAGCACCGGCGCTTCGTTGTCTACGGCTCCTACACCTACCCGGAGCAGTGGCTCCTGCGCAAACTGCGGCAGGACGGAGCGCACCTCGAGTTGCTGCACGAATCCACGGAAAGCTACGCCGACCAGGACACGTGGCTGGTTGAGCTTCCATGACGGCGGGCCTCTTGAACCTGCAACTGAAAGAAACCCGGCAAACGCTGCTGTTCGACGCCGACGACACCCTGTGGGAAAACAACATCTACTTTGACCGAGCGATCGCCGGATTCATCGATCTGCTCGCGCATCCCACCTGGTCGGCCGAGGAGGTGCGCAGCGCCTTCAACCAGCTCGAGCATGAACGCGTGGCGGTGCATGGCTATGGCGCTATCAGCTTTCGCTCCTCCATGCTTGCAGCGATCGAGCAGTTCCACTGCCGCGCGTGCACCTCTGCGGAAGTCAGCCGGATTCACGAACTCACTGCGTCCATCCTCGAGGCCCGTATCGAACTCCTGCCCGGTGTGGCAGAAACCCTGACCGATCTCGCAACGCGACACACTCTGGTGCTGATGACCAAGGGCGCAGCCGAGGAACAAACGGAGAAGCTGCGCCGTTCGGGCCTGGCGCCACTCTTTGCTCACGTGGAGGTGGTTCGGGAGAAGCATCGCGAGGCGTACCTGGACCTCCGCTCGCGCCACCGGCACGATGCCGCTACCACGTGGATGGTCGGGAACAGTCCTCGCAGCGACATCAACCCGGCGCTGGCGGCCGGCCTGCACGCCGTCTTCCTGCCGCATCCCAACACCTGGGTGCTGGAGCACGAGTCAGTCGCGCCAGCGCCGCCGGGGCAGCACCTGTTGGAACTGAACAGCATCCGCGAACTGCTCCAGATCTTCTGATCGCTGGTGCGTCTGGAGCTTCGGCTCGCACCACCCGCGATGCTATACTCGCCCTTGGATGGCTGATCCGTTCGCGTGGTTCCCAATGGGCCAACACGATGCGGAGGTGGCGAAATTGGCAGACGCACTAGCTTGAGGTGCTAGCGCCGCAAGGCATAGGGGTTCAAGTCCCCTCCTCCGCACCATTCACAACTTCCGCTCGTTCCGCTGCTTGCCATACGTGCTGTGCAACCGTGGCCTGGGGCTGATCTAAGGACTGGCATGACCTTTCTTCTCTACTTCACGGTATTCCTCTTCGTCGTGGTCTGCCTGTTTCTTATCGGCGTGGTACTTCTGCAGCAAGGCAAGAGCGCCGACCTGGCAAGCGCCTTTGGCGGCCAGGGAACGCAGACGGCCTTTGGACCCCGCGGCACGGCGAACCTGTTTACGCGTCTGACCACCTGGTCCGCCGTCCTGTTCATGCTGCTCGCCATCGTGCTGACGGTCATGTTCTCCCGCGCGGGCAGCCACTCTGTTCTGAGTGGAACGCATCTTTCGCAGCCGGCGAAGAAGTAACAGCGATCCCCTGCTGTCTGCCCTTGAGGCGCGTTGCATCTTGCACGCGCCTTTCGTCGTTTGTACCCGTTCCGAATGTCAGGAGAGCGCATGGCCGTTGACACGCCCGAGGTCGCTGAGTCGCAACCACCCCGCCTGATACGTGAGACTTTCCCCGTAGGTCCTTTGCGGTGCAACTGCTCGGTGCTGGGCGACCCGGACACCCTTGAAGCGATCGTGATCGACCCGGGTGGTGACGTTCAGCGCATCCTTGCAGTACTGGCCAAACACAACCTGCGTCTGACTGGCATTGTGGTCACTCACGCGCACCTGGATCACATCTCCGGCGCAGCCAGCCTGCGTGCACTCACGGGAGCACCGGTGCTCTACCACCAGGCCGATCTGGAGCTGGTCGCTCTCATGGATCAGCAGGCTGCGTGGATGGGCGTGCCGACGCCCGAAGTCAAGGCGCCAGACGAGAGCATCGGAACGGCAACGGAACTCCGCGTCGGCAGGTCAACACTCCGCGTGCTCCACACCCCTGGGCACACCCCGGGGAGCATCTGCCTCTATGCCCCGGATCACGACCTGCTCCTGGCAGGCGACACGCTCTTCCAGGGCAGCGTGGGCCGCACAGACCTGTGGGGCGGCGACACCAGCACGTTATTGCGCAGCATTCAGAGCGAGCTGTTGCACCTTCCAGAGGGCACCCTGGTTATCCCGGGACACGGAAATACAACCTCCATCGGCTTGGAACGAGAACACAACATCTACTTGCGAAATCTTTAGCTTGCAGGCGGTCATCTCAACTCTGAGTTGAAGCCTCTGCCTCAAGCGTTACTCCAAAGGTTCTCCCGAACCTAAAGAGTCACCTCCAGCCATTTCTCAATCGAGTCGACGAGGAGGCGAACTCCTCGCTCGAAACTCTCGGGCTCCGGCAGCAGGCTAAGCACAACCCAGCCTCGCCCGGGCAGGGCGAAGAACGATCCCGGGTGCACCAGAACGCCGGTTGCGTGCAGCAGGCGAAGCGCGAAGTCAGTGTCGGCTTCGAGTGCAGGCAGCCGAAGCAGAACCGACCATCCGCCCTCGACTGGCAGTCGGGACACGACCGAAGCTCCGGCGATCTCCCGATCCAGAATCGTGAGGTTGGATTGGATACGCCCTTTTCCCTGCGCCTGCACGGAGGCGCCCACCTGAAGCCAGTCGCTCATCGCATTTGCTGCCGGCGCCGCTACGGAGAGAAACGTATCGGCGATGTACTCCAGCCGATGGAGAGCTTCGCGGCGCAGTGGCTCGGGGCCCAGCACCAGCGTCCATGCCAACTTCATCTGCGGCAGCGCGAGGACCTTACTCAGACCGCTCATCACGAAGGTCAGCGCGTCAGGTTGCGAACTGGCAGCAAAGCTTTGCGAGACGCCTCGTACCGCTTGAGGCTCGGCGGGATAGTCCAAGAAAACTTCATCGACCAGCAGTGGCAAGCCACGCCGCGCGGCAATTCGATCCAGAGCCTGCCGTTCCTCCGGGCTGGTGAAGTGCCCGGTCGGATTGTTGGGATGCACAACGACGATGGCGCGGGTTCGAGGCGTGATAGCAGCTTCCAGGGCGTCGAGGTCCGTCTCCCAGAACTCGTGAAAACGCAGAGGGTACGGCACGGTCTCCACGTCGGAGATGCGGGCGAGCAGGTCGAACAGCGGGTAACTCGGCTGTGGCACCAGAACATGGTCGCCCGGCTCGCAGAAGAGCCGGAACAGAAAGCTGTAAGCTTCGCTGGTGCTTGCCGTGAGCACCATCTCGGCAGGGTCGACCTGCACGCCGCGCTCGCGATAGTAGATCTTCGCAACGGCTTTGCGAGCCTGCATCGGCCCAAACGGCTCCGCGCGGTACACCATGTTTGTGGCGTGGCTCAGAGGTGGCAGCAGGGTTGTTCCGGCGATGCCCAGCCCACACCGCGTTGGATTGCTCTCCGTCAGGTCCAGCACTGGCAGACCGGCGCGGCGGCGGAGAGCGACGGCCTCCGTCAGCGGATCGGCTTCCGCGCCGAAGTGGGTGCGATTGGAAAAATGCATGAGATTCAGTGCGGAACGCTGGCAGATGCGCGGGTACAATCCTGCCTATGCAGCCAGTTGAAGCGGTCCTGTTCGATTTTGGCATGGTGCTGAGCCTGCCCCCGGTGCCCGCCGTCTGGGCAGAGATGCAGCGGGTAAGTGGCCTGGATGAGGCGACACTGCACCGCTTTTACTGGCAGCACCGCGACAGCTACGACGAGGGCGCGCTGGACGGCCCGGCCTACTGGAACACGATCGCACAGGGCGGTGGGCGGAGCCTGTCAGACGAGCAGAAAGAGCGCCTTCTGGCCCTGGATGTCGACCTGTGGACGGACATGAACCTGCCAATGCTGGCGTGGGTCAAGCTGCTGCACCGTGCGGGCGTGCGCACCGGCATCCTGTCCAACATGCCGGGCGCGATGGCCGAAGGCATCGTGCGCAGGTTCGACTGGATCAGCGACTTTCACCACGCCGTGTGGTCCCACGCGCTTCGCCTGCGCAAGCCACAGCAGGAGATCTATGCCGCCGCCACCGAGGGCCTGGGCGTGCCGGCGAACCGCATTCTCTTCATCGATGACAAGGAAGAGAACATCCACGCGGCCCAGCGGTTTGGCATGCAGGGCATCGTGTACCGCGATCACCACAGCTTCTTAGCCGAGATGGAGGAGCGGGGTTTCCACTACCTGCTCGATCCCACTCACGCCACCGCAACCGCCTAACCTAACCACTCCCGCTGATACAAAGGGAGACACATCTGTTCCAGAACAGTACGACCCGGTGCAACTTGCGTGGACTCATCGCAGAATGAGACACTCGCACCCTTCTTCTCCATGGATTACTGATTACGGCTGCACGGCGGCAAGAATGCTGCTGTGAAGTGACGTGTGATGCCATTGAGACTGCCGCGACCATTTCGCCTCCCACTTCTGTTGCTCGCCCTGCTGACCGGCGCCACCGGCGCGTCTGCGCAGTCGGTGTCCCGTGTCGGGCTGCGATCCGTCAATGGACAGGGTCGCTTTATCGGACTAAAAGCCGACGCAGCTGGGAACCTGTACACATTGGTCGAAGCTGGCGATGGACTCCGCCTAGTCAAGATGGATCCGACCGCGTCGACCACCCTGGCCGAAACGGATCTGGGTCAGGCCGGAGACCATGGCGTGGCGTTGGCGCTGGATGCCGCTGGAAACGTGTACGTGGCGGGAACTTCCCTGTCCAACGGTTCTGTAACCGGCACCGCCGGAACCAGCTACCCGAACCGAGCGGATACCACCACCAACTCGTTCCTGGCGAAGTTCACGCCCGCGCTCACTGAGCAGTGGCTTACCTTTCTGGGCAGCGGCCGAATGGCGGTAACCGCGGTCGACGCTTCGTCCACCCAGGTAGTCGTGACCGGCTCAATCTTTGCGGCGACGCTGCCGGTTACTCCGAACGGAATCCAGCAGCAGCCACTGCCCGGCAGCTTTGGCAACGGATTCGTGCAGAGCTTCAGCACGACCGACGGGACGCTGCGCTACAGCACGTATCTGAGCGGCGCGAATGGAGACACCTCGCCGGCCGGCGTTGCCCTGGATGCTTCGGGGAACGCCTACATCGTTGGCTCAACGACGGCCAGCGGCTTCCCTACTCTCAACGCCCTCATCCCCGATCTGCTGACCGACGCCCGTTCGCCCGTGTCGGGCTTTCTGACAAAGCTCACCCCTGCCGGCGACGGCTTCGTATTTTCTACTTACATCCCGGGCAATGGCCTGACGTCCGCGGCTACTGACAGCGGCACCAGCAGCATTCTGGTGGGCGGCAACATTGCTGCAGGCTTGTTTCCGCTGACGGTGGTGAACGCGCCGGTGGCAGCCAGTCTGACCTACCAGGCGGCGCTGAGAATTGCGCAGGATGGATCGGCGGTCACCAGCTCCACCCTGCTCGCGCCCGGCGATACGGCGATCGTGGCACCCAGCGGAAGCGGCTTCGTGGCCGCGGTAGCCTCTGCGTCGGCGAATGTTCCGCCTCTTCTGCCCTTGTCGGCGTTGCAGGCGGAGGGCTCCGGCTTCCTGCTGGTGGGCAACGGCAGTGGCCAGGTGCAGCGCACGGCCCGCGTCGGAGGCGTTCCCGTGCAGGAGCCTGGCTTCAGCAGTGTGCCCGTCTCAGCCGGTGGCGTTCTCACCGCGAGCGACGGTACCGCAGTGTTCGCCGGTGGTATCGCCCCAACCCTGAGCAGCGCCCTTCGGCCGACCGAACGTTACGACGTTTCGTTAGGACCGGCGACCACCGCGGCTCTCCCCTCGACGGTACGCGATGCCCTGCCGCCGACGACCTGCAACGGCAGCGGATGCGACGGTGGCGCGGCCGTGCTGGCACGGCTGGACTCGGCGAGCGATGCGTCGCTTCTGCTCTCAGTGGACGATCTGCCCAACATCACCGTGCGCAATGCAGGGGCGACGGCCGCCGTCAGTCTCCAGGTCACGGCCGCAGGCTTCACCGTCAGCAGCACCACTTGTGGCGCCTCCCTGCCGGCGGGTTCGGAATGTGATGTGGCTCTTGCGGGCTCCGGCCCGGGCTCCATCACGGTTTCAGCGGGCAACGCTACAACCGCAACTGCAGCTCTGCCTGCAAACACGCTCACTGCGGACGCCCTGAGCGTCGTCCCCAAGGAGCTGGATTTCGGCAGCACCGCCGCGACCACACCTCGCCAGCGAACGCTGACCGTGACGAATCTGACTGGCTCGCCGCAGACCTTCGCCTCACAGGCAGGCCTCACCAGCACGCTTTTCACCGTGAGCCAGAGCAGCTCGACCTGCACGCCGGTTGGAGATGGAGTGCATTTCACCCTTCCAGCCGGAGCGTCGTGCACCATTACGCTTCAGCTTGCCGCCAGTTCCAGTGCGTCGGACGACGGGAGCGCCCGGGCCACCTGGGTCGTTGGACCGCGTGAACTGACGTTGACTGGATACACGCAGGCTTCCCCGCTCACCGTCTCCGCTACCCACCTCGGCTTCGGACGTGTCTTCGCGGGCGGACTCCATTCGCCGCGATACCTGTATCTGTCCAATGGCAGCGACGTGGCGCAGGCCCACACGGCGGTTTCGCTCTCGCCCGGACTGCCCTTCCATCTAACGGACGGCTGCCCTTCGACCCTGTCGCCGCAATCCGTCTGCCAGATCTCCGTGACCTACCTGTCGCAGACCGTGCCGTCAGCGGACGCGACCACCATCACGGTAGATGGCTACTCGGTTCTGATCGACGGTCAAACCGTGCCGCAGCCCAGCGTGAACGGTTCGGCGGTCAACCCGAACCTGTCGGTCAGCGCGACAACCGTCACGTTTGCGCAGCCGGTGGTGGTCACCACGGTCTCGACCGAAACGCAGAGTGTCACGGTCCAGAACACGGGTGCGACCCCGTTTGCGCTTGCGGTCGCGGTCAGCGGTGATTTCGCCGCCAGTGCCTGCCCGTCTACCCTGGCCGGCGGAGCTTCGTGCGTCGTCACACTCCACTTCACACCGAGCGATGCTGGGCTGCGCCAAGGTTTGCTCAGCGTAACGGCAGGTAGCAGCAGCCCGGTATACGTGACGCTGCAAGGCACTGCGACCGGCTTCCTGCCCGGGAGTGGTCTGATCAACTTCGGCCAGGTCCCGCTTCAAACACCCGCGGTGCAGTGGTTCCGGCTTTCGCAGCCCTTTGCAAGCCTCAGCATTGCTTCCAGCAGCTCCGATTTTCGCGTTCTGCTGGTGGAGGATCAGGGCTACGGCTACGGCACGCCCGACCGCACCCAGTTCCAGCAGAACCTGACTGGAAGCTGCGGTAGCTGCTACCTGGGCGTGCAGTTCATGCCCGCATCCGCCGGACCGCAAACGGCGAACCTAAGCATCACCTCGACGCAGGGCGGCGCGGCGCAGACCGTCGCGCTGTCCGGTACCGGCATCCCGCCCTCGGGCGTCTTGCTGACCCCAGCGGCACAGGATTTCGGATCGGTCCCAGTCGGTAGTTCCACCGGCGCGGAGTTCTTCAATCTGACCAACGCCACCTCCAGCGCAATCTCGACGGGAACCGCTGGCTTTTCGGGTGACTTCGGAGCAAGCTCCACCGCCACCGGCGGCACTGCCTGCGGCGGCACGCTGCAGGCTGGAGAAAGCTGCACGCTGGCGGTCCAGTTCGCACCCACCACAACCGGCCCGCGGAGTGGAAGTGTGAACTTCAACACGTCAGCCGGGCCTGTCAGCTCCAACCTGACGGGTTACGGCGACGTGAACCCTGGCCTGTCGTTTCAGCCGGCCTCCCTGCTCTTCCGGAACGTTCCCGGCATTCAGGCAACGCAGCAGGTCATCACTCTGACCAACACCGGCAATGTGGCGGCGACGGTTGGCAATGTCACCGTGAGTGACTCGCACTTCACCACCAGCAGCACCTGCACCTCTCTGCAGCCGGGTACGCAGTGCACGCTGACCGTCACGTATACCCCTGGCACTTCGCTGGCCAGCGGTCTGCTCACGGTGCCGGTGACTACCGCACCGGGTGGCGCAGCGCAGACCACGCAATACACCCTTTCCGTTCAGGCTCTATACACGGGAGAAAGCGCCGGGCTGGAGATTGTGCCCGGAGAGGACATCGCGGTGAACTACGGAGCGCTGGCCACCGCAAGCGTTTCGGCAACCCGGGTGTTCCGCGTCAACAATCTTTCCGGCAAGTCCCTCACGCTCTCGCTGGAAGCGCCGCGGCAGTTCCCGATCACGGCAACGAACTGCGCCGGTCTGGCACCGGGCGGATCGTGCACGGTCACAGTCGCCTATGCTCCCCTGCTGAACGCAGACGCGACCGGAACGCTCTTCATCCAGGGTCAGCCGACGGACGGCACTGCCACGGTGAACGGCCTGGCATACCTGGAAGGATACGGAGTCGGTTCGGGAACCCTGGGTGTGACAGGCAGTTTCACCGCTACTGGCGTGATCGATTTCGGCCAGGTGGCTTCCGGTCAGACGGCGTCGCAAAATCTGACGCTCGTCAATCTCAGCACCTCGGAGAAGATCACGGTCCGCCGCATTCGGGCGGAGTTCCCCTTCCAGGCGACCAGCACTTGCGGCGCTACGTTGGCGCCCTCGGCTAGCTGTGCCGTGGTGGTCAAGTACGCGCCCAACGCACAGACCACGATTAGCGGCAACGCTGGGTCGCAAAGCCAGACCGGAGTTCTGACACTAGAGTCTGACGCGGAAAATAGCCCGCTTCTGGTCGACCTTGCAGGGCGTACGGTACCGGTGCAGAGCAACAGTCCAGCGTCCGCGGCGCCGCTCGCAGTGCTCACCACGTCTCAGGGCGCGTTGACCTTTGCCAGCGGAACGGTCGGAAACGCTTCGGCAGCCCAGGCCGTCACGGTCACAAACACCGGCACCGTAGACCTGGTCATCTCTGGCGTCGTCACCAGCTCTGACTTCACCGCCACGAACGGTTGTGGCGCGCTTCCCGTTCGCGCATCGTGCCAGATCCAGGTGGCCTTCACTCCACAGGGGACTGGCACCCGCTCGGCAGCTCTCGAGATCCAAAGCAATGCTTCCAACGCGTTGGAGTACGTGAGCCTGATCGGCACAGGTACCTCCGCCTCCGTCTCGCTAAGTCCCAGCGCCCTTGATTTTGGAAGAGTTCTGCTGTCCCGCACGAGCGCGGCCCAGGTCGCGACGTTTACTAACACTGGTTCCAGCGCTGTCACTCTGGGTCCGATCACGGTCACCGGCGATTTCGCGCTGGCGTCGTCGTCAGCGGCAGGCGCCGTGTGCGCCAGCGGCGGCACCATTGCAGCAGGGGCGTCCTGCGTCCTCCCGGTGACGTTCACGCCGTCGCGTACCGGGACGCGAACGGGCGTGCTTTCGATCAGCAATTCGGCAACAAATCTGGCACTCACCGTCACCCTCAGCGGCGTCGGTGTACAGCCGCAGCTCGTGGCAACGCCCTCGGGGCTCAGCTTCGGAAACATCCTGATCGGGAACACTCAAACGTTAGCGCTGACGCTGACAAATACCAGCGCCACGGACGTCAATGGATTACAGATCGGTATCTCGTCCGGCGACTTCACGGGCACGTCTACCTGCGGACCGGTGACGTTGACCGCGGGTTCGTCCTGCTCCATCAATGTGACGTTTACGCCCAGCCAGCCTGGCGCTCGCACCGGCACGCTGACCGTCTCCAGCACCGATCCTTCCTCTCCGCTGCAGGTCCCGTTGACCGGCAACGGCCTGCAGGGTGGAAGCTTCACCCTCACGGTCAATGGCGCGTCAAGTGGTTCAGCAACTGTGCCCTATGGCATTGCCGCGAACTACGCTCTAGCGGTTACGCCGACGAATGGCTTCACCGGCGCCGTAGCGCTCACCTGCACCCCAAAGGCAATCGTCCAGTACACGGCTTGCTCCATCAATCCGTCCACGGTCACGCTGATCAACGGCACGGTCAACGCGACGGCAACCATCACAACCGTGACCGCGGTGAACACGGCCGCGAGCCGTCGCCCCGATTGGCGGGCAGCCGTGCTGTGCAGTACACCGGTGCTGTTGCTGGCGGGTCTGCGTCGCAGGCGTTGGGGCGCGGGACTGCTGCTGTCGATTGGACTGTGTGCCCTGCTCATGAGTTCGGGCTGTGGGAGCGGCACGCATGGTGACTCGCGTATTCGCTACGCCGCGGCAGGAACCTACCAGTTCACCATTTCCGCTGCGAGCACCACGGGCGTGACTGTGCAGCAGTCGGTTCCCATCACGCTCACCATCACCAACTCACCACAATAGAATTCACCTGCGGCTGGGCTATTCACGCGTGACCAGTGCAGCTTGCGCTGCACTGATGGCGACTCGGCAGGTTTAACCCTTGAGGCCCGTCGCAGCCGGTGCAATCAGCGGGACCTGCTCCACAATCTCGAGCCCAAAGCCCTGCAGAGCCGGGACGTGGGTGGGTCGGCTTACCAATAACCGAATGCGGCGCAGTCCGAGATCTGCCAGCATCTGACTGCCCACGCCGGTGTGACGGAGCGTCTGTTCCCCTCGTCCACGCCCGCTGTGTTCGCGATTGAGGACGATGCGGCCAAGGCCAGGTTGCGCACCCGGAGCACGCTCGCGTTCTGACGTGTGATCGATCGTGTAGCCCGGCGAGGCGTTATGCAAGTAGATCAGCGCGCCCTTGCCTACCTCTGCAATGGCCTGCATAGCGGCTTCCAGGTTGCGGCGGGACTCATCGCCATCCATCTGCAGGACTCCGCCCGCAACTGCGTGGGTGTGCACCCGGACCAGAACCGGTTCCGCCGCCTGCCCGGCAGGGTCGCGCCCCAGGTCGCCCCGCACCAGGGCAAAGTGGCTGGCGTGCTCCTCGACGTCGCTGGCGTAGGCGAGCATCTGGAACTCGCCCCACGGGGTCTGTACCGTGGATTGCCCGACGCGGTGCAGGTACTGCTCCGTTTGCAGCCGGTACCGGATCAGTTCCGCCACCGTGAGCATGGCGAGATTGTGTTCACGGCAAAAGGCCACCAGGTCTGGCACCCGGGCCATGGTGCCGTCGTCATTCATGATTTCGCAGATGACTCCGGCTGGAATCAGCCCGGCCATACGGGCCAGGTCGACCGAAGCCTCCGTCTGGCCGGCCCGCACCAGCACCCCACCCTTGCGGGCACGCAACGGGAACACGTGGCCCGGGCGGGCGAGGTCCGCAGCCGTGGTGCCCGGACGCACCGCCGTCAGAATAGTGTGAGCGCGATCTGCTGCGGAAATGCCCGTCGTGACCCCTTCCCGGGCTTCGATGGACTCGGTAAACGCAGTCCCGAAGCGGGAGGTATTCTCGGTTGCCATGGGCGGTAGCCGCAGGTAGTCCGCACGTTCCTCGGTCAGGGTCAGGCAAATCAAGCCGCGACCGTACTTGGCCATGAAGTTGATGGCCTCAGGCGTGGCAAACTCGGCCGCCAGGGTCAGGTCGCCTTCGTTCTCCCGGTCTTCATCGTCGACGACCACGATGATCTTGCCTTCGGCGAACTGCCGCAATGCTTCGGGTACGTCGACAAAGGGTGCCTGGGCCATCGATGGATACTCCTGCGGAAACGCCGCTCCTATTGGAGCGGCGTTGGGTGGTCTGAGATGCGGAAACTGAACAGAGCTTAAAGTGAGGATTCGATTTCGAAACCCCAGGCTTCCAGCAGGGATTCCGGGATGTACTTCGAATTCTTGTTCCGCCGGGCCCATTCGCGCAGCCGGGTGGAGCGAACGTACTGGTCCGGGGTCAGCTTGTACTCCTTGACGACCTGTTCGAAAGAAGTGATGGTGGGAACCACCGGGCCGATCGGCTCCGGCTTGCCCCAGTTGGGGTTACCGCGGCGCTTTGCCATGCTTGGTGTCTGCTCCTTCTGCTGCGGCTGCCTTGCGAGAGCGCTCCCAAGCGCAACCAAACGCTTTAGTTTAGCCCGTTTTGGCAGAAATGTCGAGTCCGCCTCAGTCGACCAGATCGCCCGCTTCCAATTGTCGGATCGCCCGTTCCGCCCGATTGCGCAGCTCCGTCCGTTCGCTCGCTGACTTCTTGTTCAGGGTGTTGTAAGGCATTCGCAGCCGCTGATTGCTGCCCAGTAGATCCTGGTGCCGCTCCAGGAAGCTCCAGTAAAGCGCGGTCAACGGACAGGAGCCAGGGCCGGTGCTCTTCCGGGGATCGAGCCGGCACTTGCCACAGTAGTCGCTCATGCGGTTGATGTAAGCCGCCCCGGACACGTACGGCTTGGTGCCGGTGATGCCGCCGTCGGCAAAGGTGGACATGCCGAGCACATTCGGCTCGACGACCCAGTCATACGCATCGACATACGCCACCCAGAACCAGTCGGTCAGCTCGCGGGGCGAGAAACCGCACAACGTAGCCAGGTTCGACAGCACCATCAAACGCAGGATGTGGTGAGACCAGCCCTGAAACATCACCTGGCTGGTCGCCGTATCCAGGCAGAACATGCCGGATGGAACGCCCCAGTATGCCGGTGGCAAAGGGCGATGCGCGTCGAGCGCGGACGGCGTAGCTGGCCGGTCGGGAGCGGCGTCGTTCCGCTCCTTCACCAGCAACGCGCTGTACTCGTTTGCCGATCGGTTGCTCGGCGGATCCGGGCGCTGCTCCACCGTGCGGAATCCGTCCGTCACGCGATGAATGTGGCGCATGAACTCACGCCAACCAAGTATCTGTCGAATAAAGCCTTCCGCCCTTGCGAGAGGAAGCTGCAGGCGGTCGTACGCGTCTGCCACGTCACGAATAACGTCTTGCGGCAGGATCCGGCTCACGTTCATCAGCGCGGATATGGCGGAGTGGAACAGCATCGGCTCGCGGGACGACATCGCGTCCTCGTACGGACCAAAATTGGGCAAGAGCTCCTTCAGGGCGAACTGCCAGTAGGCCCGGCAGTCCGAAGCCGTGACAGGCAGATCGAAGCCGTCGAAAGTGCCGATGCTGGGGACGCCATTGTGGCTGAGCCACTCTATGAGTTCCAGCGTGATGGCATCCGGTGGGTAGCTCGGTCGGGTCGGGACCGGGACCTCGCCCCGATAGGCCTGCCGATTGTCCGCATCGAAGGAGAGCTGCCCACCCACGAACTTTGTGGGCGAGTCCATCAGGATGCCGGTCTTCTTGCGCATGTAGCGGTAGAAGCGCTCCATCAGGAACTGCCGCTGTCCGCGGCCGCCAACCTGCGGAGCTGACGCGGGCTCGTCGCCGAAGACAGCGCTCCAGTCCTCAGCGGTGGAGAGCCACGCATCGTCAGGCCCTATGGTGAGGTCCAGACCCTTCGCCTGCCATGTCTCCAAATCCTTGCGAAGCTCGCGTTCCGCCGGCTCCGCAAGGTGAATGCTCGGCAGGCCCAATTCCCTCTGCAATTCGAGCAGCTGCTCGCCATAGCTGGGCGGACCGTTGCGATAGATCACAGCGACGCCGCGCGCCTGTTGCTCCAGGGCGAAATGCCTCATGTTGGAGAGGACGACCAGCACCTTCTTCTTGTGGTACGGGCGGTTCCGGCCCTTGGCGTGGGATTCGATCAGAATCAAGCCGGCTTCCGCAGGTGCAAGCTTTGCCAGCGGACCAATGCGATCGTTGATCCTGTCGTACGGGACAAAGACCCAGGTGCGACGTTTGCGCTCGGCAGCATCGGGTTCGGCCGCGCGCATCTGCTCCAAAAACGGCATGGATTCAGCCTACGCGGGCCGAGAGATCTTTAAGTCTTCGGCTTTCGCGCCGTGAACGAAACAGAGGCGGCCTAGCCACGATGCCAACTCCGTCAGGGAAGCGGCACGGTGCCCGGTCCGCTAGCGCCGTCCAGACTTCTTCGGAGCCGATTTAGCGGCTTTGCTAGCCGCCTTCTTCGCTGGCCTAGCGGGTACGCTCTTCACCGGCGCTTTCGCAGGAGCCTTCTTGGCGGGAGTCGCCGAGTTCGGCTTGATGCTCTTCGCCTTCACGGCTTTGACTGCAGGCTTCTGCTTCGAAGATGCGGAAGGAGCCGCAGCACCCTTTTTCGGAGGCGCGGTCTTGACCGCCTTGGCTGCTTTGGCCGGAGCCTTCGTGCCCTTTGCGGAAGAAACTGCTGCCTTTGAACTCGGTTTTGCCGAACCGCCACTCCCTTTCTTCGGCTGAGGGACGGACTTGGCCGGGCTTGACTTCTTTGCGGGCGGTGCCACCTTGGCAGCGTTCCGCGAGGGTGCTACTGCTTTGGCCGAGTTGCCACGGTCCGCTTGCTTGGGTGCAGCCTGTTTCGCAGAGGCTTGTGGAATCACCACTGGCCGTTTTGCCGCAACGTCGCGGGATGCCTCCGGGTGCGGTGTGGTCGCCGCCTTACCCTGACGTGTCGCCACAGGCGCTGGTTGCGCGGTGAGCTTCCTTGCAGCTTCGGTGTCCGCTTCGGGCAGGACTTTCGGAGCCTTCGCGGGTTTGGCAGGCTTCTGCGCCGTCGGCTCCTCCTCTCTCGGAGCGAGCGGTGCCACTTTGCCCTCCAGAGGAGTCTCCGGTGTCGGCTCGGGTCCGCGATCCGGACCGGTGAGCGTTCCGGGCTCCATCAGGCCTTCCGCCACGCCCAATGCTTCCTCTTGCTCGGCGACCGTCTCAAGTGTTGCCTCGGCCTCTGCAGCCGCGGCCTTCTTGCCCTTGGCCCGGCTCGGACGAGCTTCTTTCTTGGCGCGCGCACGCCGCAGGTTTACCGGCGGCGGTGGGGCTGGCGGCGAATACGGTTCCAGGTACGCCTTCAGCTCCTCGGGCGTGGACAGCTTTCCGTCCATCAGCTCGAAGAAGAGCTTGTCGAGCAACTCCTTGTACTCCGGCAGATCGGGCGTGATGCGCATCTCCTGCAGGGTGGCGTATGGAATGCGCTGCCGGGCGGTTGGAGAGTCGTTCAGGAAGGTCTTGAGCCGCTGCTGGACCACGCCCTTGCCATTGAGCAGCATGGAAAGGACGAGTTCGGGTTCGGCTTCGTGAAGCATGCGCCACGCTGCGGACGGGGTGGCTGCTTCCTTACCGGAGAAGCGGGTCTGCAGGTCGCGGGTGCGGCTCTCCAAGGTATCGACCTGTGTGGCGAACCCCGGTCGCGCGAACGATTTTTTCACCGCAGCCTGATCGGCCGCGGAGAGCTTCCCAAGCAGAAGAGGCAGCGCCAGGGCGGAGGCATCCGCCAGCACGCCCTGCGTGAGCAACTGACCCTGCTTCTCGCGCAGGTCCGTGAGCGCGGCTTCGTTCGGCTTGGCCGAGGCGAGCTGGGGAGAGAGCAGCTTGAGCCAGCCCTCCGCATCCAGAGCACGCATCACGCGCACCGGATCTTCTTCGTAGAAGATTTCTTCCAGTTCGTAGCCGATGCTTTCCGGCGCGACTGAGCCGAACAGATCTTCCGCCTTGGCACTTTCGTAACGTTGGCGGGTACGCTCCTCCATCTGCCAACCGAGCCGTGCGCTCAGGCGGATGCCGCGCACCATGCGGATCGGATCTTCCAGGAAGCCGTAATTGCTGATCAGGCGAAGCTCGCGGTTCTCGATGTCGGCGACGCCGTTCAACGGATCCATGAGAAGACCGTAGGAGCCCTCGTTCAAAGACAACGCCATGGCATTGGCGGTGAAGTCGCGCCGGCGAAGGTCTTCGATGATCCCGGTGGGAGTGTAGACCGGCTTGCCGGGTTTCGGGAACTCGATAGAGACAGCGGTGCTGACCTCCACGCGGACGCCGCCCGGAAACAGGAAGTACAGTACCTGCGCGCGGGCGTTGTCCCCGGTGAAGATGGCGCCTGAGGCCTCAACCCCGGCCCGGAGCTTGGTCGCATCGCCGACAACGGTCAGGTCCAGGTCGCGAACGGCGCTGCCCGCCGTTAGGTCGCGGACGGCACCGCCGGTCAGAAAGACTGTCATCTCCTCCGTGCGGGCCAGATCTCTGACGATGCGGATGGCGCGCTGCTGGGCGGCGGAAAGGCGATTTTCCAGGAGGTAGATATAATCGGCCATGGGGCGTTCTTGAACTCCGGAGACCGGCCTGAGCCGGTATACAAACCTCGCCTAAGACGCACAATCTGCTCTATTTAGTCGCACCTGGCGGGAACCCTGTAACGCCCTAGCGTACCATAGCGCTTTCGTCGAAGTCACGCGGTTTGTTGCACACACGGATGTGCGGTGAGGCAAGGGCGTTGCCAGAGATGTTGGCCCCTCAAGCAAGGAGCGGATTTGGGAAGCGGACAGAAGAAGGTGATCGTCCGGCGCTTCTCTCCCGGCCTGCTGCGGGGATATCTGCCCGCAACCGGTTTCGTTTCGCGCAAAGCGGACAGTCCGGTGCTGCAACTGCTGGACCTTGCCGGCCGGGTGCAAGACGTGCCGCTGCACGACGTGAAGATCGTTCACTTCGTTCGGGAATTCAACCTGACCGACGAGGCGAACCCGGAGAGGCTGCCGCGCAAGCAGTTCCTGGCACGGCCCAGGACAGAGGGGCTCTGGGTCAGACTCGCTTTTCGTGACGGCGACGACCTGGAAGGCCTTGCCGCGCTTGACCTGTCTCTGGCAGCAGGGCTGGCGGACGACCTGGGTATCCAACTGGTGCCGCCCGACGTTCGCGGCAACTCGCAGCGGGTCTATGTTCCCCGCTCGGCGCTGTCTGCGCTGCAGGTGGTCGCCGTAGTCACCACACCTACCCGCCGCAAACAACTGGAGCAGATCTCGGCTAAGGCCGATGAACCGGTGCCTCAGGCCGACCTGTTCCCGGATGCGGTCGCAACGGAGGTCCGATAATGCCGCCGCTTACGCTGACCCTTGGCGAAATCGCTCAACGGATTGGAGCAGAACTTCAAGGCGACGCGGAAGTTCCGGTGCGCGGTGTGGCCGGCATCGAAAGCGCGGGGCCAGACCAGGTCACCTTTGTTGCTAACCCAAAGTATGCGGCGCAGGTGCGGTCCACCCGAGCGGCCGCGGTGCTGGTCGAGCCCGACTTCCCTGCCGTTGATGCGGTAGCGACGCTGCGGATTCGCAACCCCTACCTGGCGTTCGCGCGAGTGCTCGACTTCTTCTATGCTGCCCCGGCCTACGCTCCTGGCGTTCACCCGACCGCGGTAGTCGATCCTTCGGCCATCATCAAGGATGGCGCTCACATCGGCGCGTACGCGGTTATCGGTCCAGACGTGGTGCTGGGTTCGGGCGCAGTCGTTCTGCCGCACGTCGTGATCTATCAGGGGGCCCGGATCGGCGACCGATTCTTCGCTCATGCGCATGCGGTTGTCCGCGAGTTCTGTCAGATCGGCGATGACGTGACGCTCCAAAATGGAGCCGTGATCGGCGGGGACGGTTTCGGCTACGCCAAGGACGGGACCCGGTGGCGCAAAATCGTGCAGTCCGGCGTGACCGTGCTGGAGGACGGCGTGGAGGTGCAGAGCAATAGTTGCATCGACCGTGCCAGCATCGGCGAGACACGCATTAGCCGCGGCAGCAAGGTAGACAACCTGGTCCAGGTGGGACACGGCTCGCTTGTCGGGCAGGACACGCTTCTATGTGCGCAGGTTGGGCTCGCCGGATCGACCGAGATCGGCGACCGCGTGATCCTTGCGGGTCAGGTGGGTGTGGCCGGGCATTTGAAGGTGGGCGACGATGCCGTAGCCACCGCGCAGACAGGCATTCCAAGTGACGTGGCCCCGCGGTCCGTGGTCTCTGGCTACCCTGCAATGGACAACCGGCAGTGGCTTCGAGCAGCGGCGGGCTTTGCCCGGTTGCCGGAGTTGATTCGCGAAGTGCGCGCGCTTCGATCGCGATCTGACCGAAATGTGAGCGAAGCCCGGAACGGAACCGATAGCAACGACACCAATGGATGACGCGGAGCCGTTGCGGTGCATCCAACGCCGTGATGAGTGGAGAGGATCAGAAGGACGGCGCAGAGTTGGCAGGTTCAACGGCAGGTCCGAATGTGATCTCCATGCCTTCGCCGGCGCACGTCCGGGTGCTGTTGCTGGATGACGATCCGGCGACGTTGTTGCTGAGAGCGGCGATCCTGCGGCAAAACGGCTACGAGTGTTTCCCTGCCAGCTCCGTCGAAGAGGCCAACGAACTGATCGATTCGATCGATGTGGCGGTGCTGGACTACCACCTGGGACAGGGCAAGTTCGGCACGGAGGTCGCGACGGAGCTGAGGCATCGCAGGCCCTCGGTTCCCATCATCATCTTGTCGGCAACGCTGGAGCGCCGTTTCGGCGGTGTAGAAGACATGCACCTGCTGAAGGGGTATTCCTCAGTCGAGGATCTTTTGAGCGCCCTGCGAGCCCTGGAAGCCAAGCGGCGCGGAGCACCCGTGGTCGTGGACGCGCGAGACTTCTATTACTCGCGCATCGCTCGGGCCATTGGGGTGGATGTGCTGGTGCAGATTCTGGAAGCGGATGGGACCTGGGTTTATGTCAACGAGGCGGCCGCGCAATACCTGGGACAGCCGCGCGACTGGTTCTCCGGGCGCAACCTGTTTACAGAGTTAGGAGAACGGCTGCGTGATTGGCGCGACGTTCTCGAAAAGGTCGCGACGTCCCGCGAAACGTACATCGACCGCACGCGGCGGGGACTGCTGAAGGAGCCCAAGGCCGAAGAGCAGACAGCCACCTGGAGCGTGCTCGCCTTCCCGATCATGCTGCACGACGGCAGTAACGGCGTGGTGCTGAGCGCCCGTAGCCTGGATTGAGCGAACCGCGGCAGAGCCGCTAGGCATCGCACGTTCGGGCTTGGCATCGCTGCACTGCTAAAGTTTGGCTATGCGCTTCCTGTTTGTCGCCGTGCTGTGTGGATCGCTTGCACTGGCCGGTTGCCGTTCCCGATACGTCGAGGCCAGCGTGACCAACGCAAGTGGATCACCGCTTCACACGGTGCAGGTGGCGTACCCGTCGGCCAGCTTCGGAACGCAGGATCTTGCCGACGGCCAAACCTTCCGCTACCGCTTCAAGGTGATTGGCTCCGGGCCGATCAAGCTGGACTTCACCGATGCGAAGATGCAGGAGCATCTGCAGACAGGGCCCGCGCTGAACGAGGGTGACGAAGGTAGCCTTTCCATCCGCTTTCCCGCACAGGACCGCGCCGAGTTCCAGGTCAACGTGCATGGGCACTGAAGTGGGTGCCGCTCCGACTTCGCGTCGAGGACTCTTTCTTACCTTTGAAGGCCCGGACGGATCGGGAAAGACCACGCAGTTGCGGCTGCTTGCGGAGTGGCTGCGCAGCCGCGGCCTGGATCCCGTAGTGCTGCGCCAGCCCGGATCGACCGCGCTGGGTGAACGCATCCGGGCCATTTTGCTGGACAGCCGCAGCGAAGCAGTCCTAGGGCCGATCGCTCCCTTGGCGGAGCTCGCGCTGATGTTCGCGGACCGCGCTCAACAGATTGCAGAGGTGATCCAACCAGCGTTGGAGGCCGGCCGGGTGGTGCTTTGTGACCGGTATACCGACTCGAGCGAGGCGTACCAAGGTGGCGGCCGGCAGCTTGGGTCAGACCGGGTCCTCGCGGTTCACCGTGCCATCTGCAACGGATTCCAGCCGGATGCTACGGTGCTCCTGCTGCCGGATGTCGAAGTGTCACTGGCGCGGGCACAGCAGCGGAACGCTGCGTTTCAGCAGAAGCACGGCGGTGCGGACGAGAACCGGTTCGAGGCGGAGGGCGAGGCCTTCTTTCGCCGGGTGCATGCAGCGTATGAAGCAATCGCAGATCGTGAGCCAGAGCGGGTGTTGATCTTCCGCGACGGCGGCATCGAGGAGATTGCCGCGGCTATCCGCAGCAGGCTGGCGCACTTGCTGCCAGAGTCAACCGGCACTGCAGGCTAAGAGTGCCGCTAGGTCTTACGGCTCACGGTGACAAGGCCATTTCGCTTGCAGGTGTCATCGATGTTCGCGGCTTGAAAATGCTTCGGCAAACCCCGCATCCGCACTGAACCGAGCTGGCGCGGCGCGCGCGCGAAGCGCGGCCGGCAGTTCTAATGGGTGCATGGGAATCGCACCAGAGCCGAACGCAGACACCGACCGGAACACATCCTGGCAAGCCGAAGCGCCCGATGCCGCGTTCACACTTCGGCCTGCGCACGAGTACACGGACGGCAAGGGTGAGACCTGGCGTATTCCTCCTGGCCTGAAGCGGGCGCTTCCCTTTTATCTGCACAAACCCTGGGCGCGTCTTGGACGGCCGTTGCGCCTGTTCGAATACATGGCGCGCAACCTGGGCCCGATCTCGCATTATCGGCTTTTCAACATCCATGTCGTGTACCTGAATGATCCGTCGTTTGTGCGCGAGGTGCTGATCAACCAGGCGGGCAGTTTTGTTCGGGAACGCACGATCAAGCGGCTGAAAATCCTGCTGGGCGAGGGCCTGCTGACCAGCGACGATCCAACGCACAAGCGGTCGCGCCGTATTGCTGCGCCTGCCTTCCATCGGCAGCGCATCGCGGCCTACGCCGAAACCATGGTCGAGAGTGCGCGAGCCGCGCGGGACCGGTGGCACGAGGGTCAGGAGATCGACATTGCGGCGACCATGATGAGTCTGTCGCTGGAGATCGTAGCGCGTACGCTGTTTGCAACGGAGGTGGACGCGGACGTTCGAGCCATCAACGATGAGACCAACGCGATCATGGCTATCTACAACTACCTGATCGCCTTTCCCAACCTGGAGGCCGTGCTGCACTGGCCCATTCCGGGTGTGACGCGGTTTCGCAAGGCACGTGCCCGGCTGGACCGCGTGATCAACCGCATCATTGCAGATACGCGAGCGCTGGGCGAGGCGAAGCTGTCCGAGCGAACCGACCTGTTGGCACTTCTGCTGCTGGCGCGGGATGAGGACGGTTCCGAGCTGAGCGATGCGCAGTTGCGCGACGAGGTCATCACGATCTTTCTCGCGGGCTACGAGACCACGGCGAACGCGTTGACCTGGACTATGTACCTGTTGACGCTGAATCCGGAAGCGGACCGCAGGATGCACGCCGAACTGCGCGAGGTGCTGGGCGAAGGCGCCGAGGCTCGCTTGCCCACGCTGAACGACTACACCCGCCTGCGGTACACGACCATGGTGCTGGCGGAGGGCATGCGGCTGTACCCGCCTGCGTGGGCGATGGGTCGCATGAACACGGAGCCAATCGAAATTGGCGGGTACCGCCTGCCGCCGGGAACGCACTGGTATCTGTCGCAGTACGTGCTGCAGCGTAGCCCGGAGCTGTACCCCGATCCGCTGCGGTTCGAGCCGCTGCGTCACACCGAAGAGGAAAAGGCGAAGCGCGACAAGTTCGCCTATTTTCCATTCGGCGGTGGCAGCCGCCAGTGCATCGGCGAGGGCTTTGCGTGGATGGAGATGGTGCTGGTGCTGGCCACTGTCGCGCAGAGATGGCGGATGGAACTGATTCCCGGGCAGACGGTCGACGTGGAGGAGAAGATCACGCTCCGGCCTCGCTATCCCATCCGTGTCAGGCTGCGAGAGCGCTAGACTTCGGCGCGGCGCTATCCTGACAGGGTGATTGTTGGCTTCGATCGGTTCCTTGGCAACGCCGTGCAGGTGGAAGGTTTGCGGCGCGCGATTGCCGCCGGGCGTCTGCCGCATTCGCTGATCCTGGCGGGGCCGCGAGGCAGCGGAAAGTACACACTGGCGCTGATGGTCACGATGGCGCTGCTGTGTGAGCGGCAGCCGCGCGTTGGGTCGAGCGGTGGTGATCTAGCGGACTTCTGCGGTGTGTGCCGCAACTGCACGCGGATTGCGGAGTCGGCCGACCTGAAAACGCGGGTTGCGGATGCCCTGGCCGCGCGCGAGGAGATGCGCGACGCCGACAAGAAGGACACCCGCATCCTGGTGCAAACACACCCATCGGTGCTCGTGATCCCGCCTGATCCGCCGCAACTGCTGATCAAACTGGGACAGGTACGAACGCTCATCGGCAGCATTTATCGCGCACCGGTGGAGGCACCGCGAAGTGTCGCTATCTTCACCGCGGCCACGTTCATGAAGGAAGCCGCGAACAGCCTGCTCAAGGTCTTGGAAGAGCCACCGGCCCATGCCCACATCGTCCTGCTTGCGGAGCACGTGGGTGAGTTGCTGCCCACGATCCGATCGCGCTGCGCGGTCACGAGGCTGGGAGCGCTGCCTGCCGAGGAACTGGAGCACCTGCTCGCGGAACGGCGCCCCGAATGGAAACCGCAACAGCGCGCGCTGGTAGCGCGGCTGGCCCAGGGTGCGGCCGGGCGGGCACTTGGCTTTGACGTGGAGGCGTACATGGCGGCCCGGGCAGATGCGATGGTGCTGCTGCGAAGCGCGACCGATGCCGGCGACCACACGGCCCTGTTTAAGATGACCGAAACGTACCGCGCGGGGGCTGAGGGGCAGGCGAAAACCACGGCTATGCTGCAGGCTCTAGCTGGGCTGCTGGAAGACATCCTTCTGCTGCAGTCGGGCGTGGGCGAGCGCGTGCAGAACGTGGACCTGATACGCGAACTGGAGCGTCTGGCGCAGGCAGTGGATTTCCGCTGGATCGAAAACGCGGTGCGCGGGCTGGACGGAGTGTATACCGGCATGCGTCGCAATCTGCTGCGGTCGCTGGCGCTGGACTCGTTTGCGGAGAGTCTCGCCGGAAGCCGCTAGCTCTGCCGGTCGTCTTCGGCGGGCATCGCGGCTTTCAGCAGGCGATCGCGCACTGCGGAACGCAGATCATCCCCGGCGCGTGCGTCAGGCAGCGGAGCCAGAATCAAAGAGCTTCCTATCCGGTCCAGCTCGCGCAGTGCGGCGTACAGCCCGTGAGCTAGTTGCGCGGTGTCGTCCCACGCGCCCCAAGAGACCTGTGGCGGATCCGTCGGGATCGCCCAATCTTGCGGTCGCAGTACGGCGACCGGCTGAGAGGCTGCGGCGATTTCTTCCAGCAGTTCCGACCTGGACTCAACCAGGCGCAACGGCGTGCGGGGAGCGTAGTGCCGGATGCCGACTCCGGGCGACGGAAGACTTTGCGGACTCCGGTTCGGTTCAGGCTGAAAGAGCTGCACGGGTACGCCGGTGACCCGCTCTACGTCTGCGGCGGAGACTGCACCCTGCCGATAGATCGTGATGGGGGTTGTGTTCGGATCGAGCACCGTCGACTCCACGCCGATGCCGGTTGGGCCGCCGTCCAGAACGGCGTCGATGCGGCCGTCGAGATCGTGAAGAACATGGGCCGCTGTCGAAGGGCTTATGTGACCGAATCGATTGGCGGAAGGGGCGGCCAGGGGCAGTTCCGCGGCGAGTATCAGCGTCTGCGCCACAGGGTGCTGCGGCCAGCGAACGCCGACCAGGGCACGCCCTGCGGTCACGCTGTCGCCGATCCCTTCAGCACGGGGCAGCAACATGGTCAACGGGCCGGGCCAGAACGCATCTGCCAGGAGTTGGGCGGTCGCGGAGATCTCTGCCGCCACCTTATTGAGCATCGCCGTGCTGGCGATGTGGACGATCAAGGGGTCCCAGTGAGGGCGGCCTTTCGCGGCGAAGATCGACCCGACTGCGGAGGCGTCCAGGGCATTTGCGGCAAGTCCATACACCGTCTCGGTTGGCATGGCCACAAGGCCGCCATTTCGCAGGAGGGTCGCGGCGATCGCAATGGACTGCGCGGAACAGTCGAGCCTCAGTGTCACATCGGACAGCATCAGCTTGAGTGTAAGGGGCGTACCGAAATAGAACTTCCCGATTGCATCGCGGAAGCGGCTGCTGAGCAGCAGACGTGCCTACAATGAGACATGGCGAAGGCCGAGGTGGAGCTGAAGTTCTGTGTGCCGCATGTGGATCGGTTGTTGCAGCGAGCGGCTGAGGTGGGCTTCCATGTGGAGACACCGCGGACCCTGGAACGCAATGCCCTGTTCGACACGCCCGGACGCGACCTGCTGCGCGAGCGCAAAATCCTGCGGATGCGGAAGTACGGAGACAAATGGGTGGTGACGCACAAACGTCCGCCGGCCGGCAACGATGACACGGCATTTGTGAAGGAGCGGCTGGAAACCGAGACAGCCGTGGAAGACGGCGAGGCGATGGGCGCGGTCTTCGTAGAGCTTGGTTTCTCGCCCATGTTCCGCTATGAGAAATTTCGTACCGAGCTGACGGACGGCGTTGGTGCGCTTGTTGTTGACGAGACACCGATCGGAACTTTTGCGGAGCTGGAAGGCGAACGCGAATGGATCGACGCCGCGCTGGAGCGCTTGCACGTGGCGCGCGAGTGGTGCTTTACCGACAGCTACGGACGCATGTTCCTTGACTGGAAAGAACGGACTCACAGTTCCGCAGAAAACATGACGTTCGAAGAGATTGAAGCAGCAAGAGAAGCGACGCCGGCCTAGTGTCGACCACATAGAACCGAAGAGGCCCGCCAAGGCGGGCCTCTTCACTTTTCCTGCCTGTGCTTAGAAAATCTGGAAGTTAACCGCGACGTTCATCAGAACGGCGATGGGCTGGCCGTTCTTGGTCGCAGGCTTGAAGCGGTACTGGCGAACGGCTTCGACCGCCTTCTCATCCAGACCCATGCCGATGGGGCGCGGCACGCGCACGTTCTGCGGATGGCCATTGGCATCGACCACCAGCGAAACGATGACCTCGCCCTGGAACTTGGCCTTGCGGGCCTCCTCAGAGAAGTCGGCATCCACCTGGTAGATCACCTGCGGAATGGAAACACCATTCTGACCGGCGCGTGGCAGACCGCCACCGATGTTGTAGCCGTTGCCGCTGCCGTAACCAGCGCCATTGCCACTGCCGATGCCCGAACCGTTACCCGTACCCATGGAGACGTTCGGCCCGGCAAGACCGTTGACCATGCCGATGTTGGGCAGGTTGCTCTTCATCTGGTTGCGTGGGTCGGCGACGATGGTCGGCTCCACCGCCAGCTTGGGCTGGATCTTTGGCGGTGCGGACGGCGGAACAATCTGCGGCTGCAAGGAGAACTTCGGTGGTGCACCCTTGGAAGCAGGCGCAATGTCGTGCTGGCCGCCACCGCCGCCAGAGCTCTGCTTGACGGCATGTGGCAGCACTGGCGGCGGAGGCGTGACGTCGTTGAAGCTGATCACCTTGTCGGGCGCCTTGGGCGGAGCGACAATCTTCTTGATCGCCTTAGCGCTGAGCCAGATGATCAGAAGGAAGGCGAGCGCGTGAACGCCGACTGCAATGGCGGTCGACATGGGATCGCGCTGGACCGCCATGGGGTCCTTGACCGCGATGGGCTTCGATTCCAGCTCGAGCGGCGGCAGCTTCTCCGGGAAGAACGCGTCGCGAAAGTTCTGAATGAGCGATTGGAAGGGATTTGCGGAAGCTTCCAGCTCTTTGGGCTGGCCCAGGTCCGGGACGTCGTTGGCGCGAAAAGCGGAGCCGGCGTCGGAGCCATAGACGAGTCCAGATGCGCGCCGCTTGCGGGCCGAGTCTTCCAGGCGGTTGTCGTCGAGTTCAGGAGGTGTGATGAGAGTATTCGCCATTGCCTCAGTTCCGGTGTGCTCCGATGTTCCAGTCCGGCGGTGCGCCGAGCTAAATCCGATGTGGGCAGTGTGATCACATGCCCTGCTCCGTGTGCGGAGTCTAGAAAAAGGCGGTCCGAATGCGCGGCGACCTCTGCCGACATTCTAGTGACATCGTGCGAGCAAAATCTTCCCGGGGTTGCGATCGTGGTTCCGGCAGACGCAACGTACCGTACTGTATTGGACGCAATGACTCACGAGTTGGTCACAATCCACCGACTCCGCAGCCCTCTTCCCTTCCACCGGACGGAAGCGGCAGCCGCATACAATAGGAAGTTGGGCGCGCCCCACCGCTGCCCTGACCCTGTGGAGCCGCAACCGAACCATGCAAGAGAACGAAACCAAGCTGGAAAGCGCCGCCGGCGTGACCGGGGCTGACATGTCCCAGGCGAAAGCGCTGAAGGACACCCTGAATCTGCCGAAAACCGCCTTTCCGATGAAGGCCAGCCTGCCCGTGAACGAGCCGGGACGGCTCGCCCAGTGGGAAAGCGCCGACTTGTACGGCCAGATCCGGCAAGCACGCGAGGGTGCGCTGAAGTACATCCTGCACGACGGTCCGCCGTATGCGAACGGGGCGATTCACCTGGGCCACGCGCTGAACAAGTGCATCAAGGACTTCGTCGTGAAGTCCAAGACGATGGCCGGATTTGACGCTCCCTATGTTCCCGGCTGGGACTGCCATGGCCTGCCGATCGAGATCAAGGTGGACGAGCAGCTTGGCCGCAAGAAGCTGGAGATGGACGCGGTCACCGTCCGCCGCGAATGCCGCGAGTACGCGCAGAAGTACGTGGACCTGCAGCGCTCGCAGTTCGTCCGCATGGGCGTGCTGGGACGTTGGAACGATCCTTATCTGACGATGAGCCACGAATACGAGGCGCGCATCCTGGAGACGTTCTATGCCTTCTTCGAGAAGGATTTCGTCTACAAGGGGCTGCGACCGGTGTACTGGTGCATGCACGACAAGACCGCGCTGGCCGAGGCCGAGGTCGAGTACGAAATGCACACGTCGCCCAGCGTGTACGTGCGGTACGCCCTGCAGAGCGATGCCGGCACGATTGCGCCGGAGCTTGCAGGCGAGCAGGTGTACGGCCTGATCTGGACGACCACGCCCTGGACGCTGCCGGCCTCACTGGCCATCGCTTTCCACCCAGAGTTCGACTACGTCGCGCTGAAGAACTCCGACGGTGCGGTGTACATCGTGGCACTTGGGCTGGTGGAGAGCGTGCGAACGGCTTGCCATCTGGAGGACGCGGTGGAGATCGCGCGCTTCAAGGGATCGGCGCTCGAGCGGCATCGCTTCCAGCATCCCTTCCTGGAACGCGAAGTACTTGGCGTGATGGCCGAGTACGTAACCACCGACGCCGGTACGGGCGGCGTTCACACGGCACCGGCACACGGCCCCGATGACTTCGCGACCGGCAAGAAGTACGCGCTGAGCCAGGTGTGCGACGTGGACGAGGCCGGCCGTCTGCGCAACGGCCTGCCTGAGTACGACAACCTGAACGTGCACAAGGCCAACCAGCCGATCATCGAGCTCTTGAAGAGCAAGGGCGCGCTTCTGGCGCAGGCGGAAATTCACCATAGCTACCCCCACTGCTGGCGTTGCCACCGGCCGGTGATCTATCGCGCGACCGAGCAGTGGTTCATCGGCATGGAGACGCCGCTGGACGGCACCACGTTCCGCCAACGTGCTCTGGACGAGATCAAGAAGGTGAAGTGGGACCCTTCATGGGGCGAAGAGCGCATCAGCAACATGATCGCGACCCGGCCGGACTGGTGCATCAGCCGGCAGCGCATCTGGGGCGTGCCAATCGCGGTGTTCCTCTGCCAGAAGTGCCATGAGCCGCTCCGCGATCCGGCGGTGAACAAGAGCATCGTCGAGCTGTTTGCGAAAGAGAGCGCCGACGCCTGGTACACGCATTCCGCCGAGCAGTTGCTGCGCGAGGGAACGGCTTGCAAGAGCTGCGGTGCGGTAGGTGACTTCCGCAAGGAGATGGACATTCTCGACGTGTGGTTCGAGAGCGGTGCGAGCTGGCACGCGGTGCTGGAAGCCGAGCCGGAGTTGCGCTTCCCTGCCGACCTATACACCGAGGGTGGCGACCAGCACCGGGGATGGTTCCACTCCTCGCTACTGAGCTCGGTCGGCATTCGGGACGAGGCGCCGTACAGGTACGTGGCTACCAGCGGGTGGACGCTGGACGAGCAGCGGCGCGCTTTTTCGAAGTCGCTGGGCAACGGCGTCGATCCAGTCAAGGTGATGAACGAGCTGGGCGGCGACATCGTCCGGCTGTGGGTCGCGTCTGTCGACTTCCGCGAAGATGTGATCGCGAGCGTTCCGCTGATGAAGCGGCTGGCCGAGGAGATCTACCGCAAGCTGCGCAACACCTTCCGCTTTCTGCTCGCCAACCTGGATGGCTTTGCACCACAAACTGATGCGGTTGCGTGGGAGCAGATGGAGGCGCTCGATCAGTACATGCTGGCACGCTGTGCTGAGGTGGTGGGTAAGGTTCGCGCGGCGTACGACGCATTCGAGTTCCACCGTGCCTACCATGCGTTGAACGAGTTCTGTAATGCAGAGCTTTCGGCGTTCTACCTCGATGTGCTGAAGGATCGTCTCTACACGCTCGCTCCCAAGGACACACGTCGGCTAAGCGCGCAGACGGCGGTGTGGAAAATTGCGGAGGCGCTGATCCGGCTCGTTGCGCCCGTGCTCAGCTTTACCGCGGATGAAGTCTGGGGCTATCTGCCGCAGGCGCAAGGCCGCGAAGCGAGCGTGCACATTGCGCAGTTCCCTGCTGCCAGCGATCTGGCGCCCGAAGCGGAAGCGGCGAAGTTGCGGGAGGATTTTGGTCAACTGCGATCAGTCCGCGAAATCGGGTTGAAGGTGCTGGAAGCGGCACGTGCCTCCAAGGCCATCGGCAAAGCACTGGAGGCGAAGCTCATCCTGCGAGTTCCCGACACTGCCATCGCGCCGTTGCTCTCCCTGTACGAACGCGATTTGCCGGAGCTGTTCGGCGTCTCGCAAGTCGAGCTGCAGGCGATTGACCCGGCTCTTGGAGCCACGGCTGTGGAAGCAGAGTTTGCTAAGGCTGAGGGGGATCGCTGCGATCGTTGCTGGCGCTACACGACGGATGTGGGTAACGAAGGCATGTATCCGACGGTCTGCGCGCGGTGTGCGGATGCGCTGGAAAAGATCGGCTTTGCTCCGTACGCGGTTGAGCAGGAGGCGGCATGATCGACGAGCGCAACCAGGAACGCGTTCTGCTGGATCCGGGCGCGACGCATGTTGAGACCGACCGCACCGGTGCGACGTACCTGGTCCAGCGCGACGCACGACCGTGGCTACTGCTGCTGAGCCTGATCGCGGTGCTCGTCGACCGCCTGACGAAGCTTTACGTTGTCGCCCACCTGCAGACCGGTCAGGCCGTCACGGTGATCCCGCACGTCTTTCGCATCACGCACGTGCTCAACTTTGGCGCAGCGTTCAGCATGTTTGCCGAGTCCGCATCGCCGGAGGCGGTGCGCTGGTCGCTGGTGGTGTTCTCCCTGGTGGCAGCGGTAATCGTATTTGCGATGCTCTGGCGCATGGGCCGAGTCTTCTCGCCGGCGGCGGTAGGGCTTGCTCTTATTCTCGGGGGAGCGATCGGCAACCTGTACGACCGCATGAAGCTGCACTACGTGATCGACTTTCTTGAGGTCCACATCGTGCACTATCACTGGCCCGATTTCAACGTGGCCGATAGCTGTATCACGGTAGGCGCGGTGCTGATTCTGATCGAACTCCTGTGGCCGAAGCAGAAGCAGACGCACATGGAAGACGCAACGGTGGTGCGCTAGGTGGCAGCGGCTGTGGAACTCGGTCTGGAAGCGAGCATGCCCGCGGACGTGAAGGCGGCTGCGCCTACAAGCATCGTCATTCGGGGCGCACGCACGCACAACCTGAAGGGTGTGGACGTCGACATTCCGCATAACGCGCTCACCGTCGTCACTGGCGTGAGCGGCAGCGGGAAAAGCTCGCTGGCGTTCGACACCGTGTATGCCGAAGGCCAGCGCCGCTATGTGGAATCGCTGAGTGCCTATGCCCGGCAGTTCCTCGAGCGGATTGAAAAGCCTGACGTGGACTTCATGGACGGCCTCGCACCCGCGATCGCGATCAAGCAGAAGAATCAAACGCGCAACCCGCGCTCCACGGTCGCAACCGCAACCGAAATCTACGACTACATGCGGCTGCTCTTCGCGCGCTGCGGAACGGTGACATGCATCCATTGCGGCGGAATCGTCAGGCGCGACACGGTGGACGAGATCGCAACGACGCTGCTCGAAATGGAGGAAGGAACGCGGGTGTATGCGCTGTTCCCCATCGAGCCGCGGCCGATCACGCTGGAGCCGATGCAGGAGTTCCTGCCGGCGTCGCCCGACGCGGAAACGCAGCCCGCACCAGCAGCCAAGCCGAAGAAGCTTGCGAACAAGAAGGCCGACAAGGCGGCTGCTGCCGCGCCAGTGCTGGACGTGAGCGAGAAGCTGAAGGCACGCCTGACCGAGCTGCGCACGCGCGGCTACAACCGGCTGTTTCAGAACGGCAACATCGTCGAGTTCTCTACGCCGGAGTCGCTGCTGGAGCTGGACTTCTCGCAGCCCATCTATGTGCTCGGCGACCGGCTCAGCGTGAGCGCGGACGTTCGCTCGCGCATCGTGGACGCGATCGAGACGGGCTATCGCGAGGCCAACGAGATCGTCTTCCAGACGGCACCCCGCGATGAGAGCGGGCCTGTGCGGCTGCGCTTTTCATCTGCGTTCGAATGCGTGCAGTGCCATCGCGCCTATCGGGAGCCGGAGCCGCGGCTGTTCAGCTTCAACAACCCATTCGGCGCATGCCCGCGCTGCCAGGGTTTCGGCAACACGATCGACTTCGACCCAAAGCTGATCGTGCCGGACGAATCGAAGACGCTGGACGAGGGTGCCATTGCACCATGGTGTACGCCGAAGTATCGCGCACACCATGGCGAGATGAAGCGCTTCGCGCAAGCCAACGGCATTCCGCTGAAGACGCCGTGGTACGATCTGACGCCCGCGCAGCAGGAGCTGTTGTGGGACGGCAAGGGCGGCTTTTCCGGCATCCGCGGCTTTTTCGCACACCTGGATACGAAGAAGTACAAGCTGCACGTGCGCGTGTTCCTGTCGAAGTATCGCGGCTACGCGCCCTGCCCGGTGTGCAAAGGTCAGCGCCTGCGTGCTGAAGCTCGCGCGGTGTTGCTGCAGGGCCGCAACATCTGCGAAGCGGCCGGCTTGACCATCACGGGCGCTCGTCAATTTTTCGATACGCTGACGTTGTCGCCGGCGCAGACGGAGATTGCAGGCAAGATCCTGGAAGAGGTGCGGCAGCGCATCAGCTTCCTGGAGCAAGTGGGCCTCGAGTACCTGACGCTCGACCGGCTTTCGTCCACGCTGAGCGGCGGTGAGTCGCAGCGCATTCAGCTTGCCACGTCGCTCGGTTCGCGGCTGGTTGGCGCGCTGTATGTTTTGGACGAGCCGAGCATCGGCCTGCACTCGCGGGATACGGCGCGGCTGGTGCGCATCATGCATGACTTGCGCGACTTGGGGAACACGATTCTAGTCGTCGAGCATGACCCGGATGTGATCACCGCCGCGGATCGTCTGATCGACCTGGGGCCGGGTGCGGGCGAACTTGGCGGCAAGTTGCTGGCAGCAGGAACGGTGCCCGAAGTCGAAGCCGATCCCAACTCGCTCACGGGTAAGTATCTTTCGGGCCGCGTGCAGATTCCAGTGCCACGCGAGCGCCGGGAGCCGGGCCGCGAGATGCTGAAACTACGTGGGGCGCGCATTCACAATCTGCGTGGCGTCGATCTGGACATCCCTCTCGGCATGCTGTGCTGCGTCACCGGAGTTAGTGGGTCCGGCAAGTCGACGATCGTGCACCAGGTGCTGTACCGGGGCTTGCAGTTCGCCCTGGGCATGGAAGGCGCGACAAGCGATGCGGAGAAGCTTTACCGCGAACTGGGCGGGACGCAGAACCTGCGCGAGGTCGTCATGGTGGACCAGTCGCCGATCGGACGAACGCCGCGTTCAAATCCGGTGACGTATCTGAAGGCGTTCGACGCAATCCGCGAGCTGTTCGCAGCACAACCGGACGCCAGGCGGAAAAGTCTGACTGCGGGCTCTTTCAGCTTCAACGTTCCCGGGGGCCGGTGCGATGTGTGCGAAGGCGACGGCACGGTCACGGTTGAAATGCAGTTTCTGGCCGATGTGGAGCTGCCCTGCGAAGAGTGTGGCGGAACCCGCTACAAAGCCGCGATCCTCGACGTGAAGTACAAGAACCGGAACATCCACGATGTTCTGAACATGACGGTCAAGGACGCGTTGCACTACTTCGCCGGACATCCCAAGATTGTCGATCGCTTGCAGGTGCTGGACGAGGTCGGCCTGGGCTACGTGCGGCTTGGGCAATCGGCAACCACACTGAGCGGCGGCGAAGCGCAACGCGTGAAGCTGGCAGCTCATCTCGCCAGCATTCGCAGCATCGGCAGCGGCAAGCCGGATGCAAAGAAGGTGGGCAGCCGCGTTCTCTACATCCTGGATGAGCCGACGACGGGACTGCACTTTGCGGATGTGGCCACGCTGCTGCAGGCCTTCCGCAAGCTGATCGACGGCGGCGGTTCCCTGCTGGTGATTGAGCACAACATGGACGTGATCAAGAGTGCCGACTGGGTCATCGACATGGGTCCGGAAGGCGGTGCCGCCGGCGGCCGCGTGGTGGCGACAGGCACTCCGGAAGAGATTGCCCGTGTGCCGGAAAGCTATACAGGCCGGTGGTTGCGCGCGTCGCTGGGCATGCCTCCGCTGGAGCAGACGGAGCGGACCGATGTTGCGGCGTAGCTTGGGTGTACTGTGCCTGGCTGTGCCGCTGAGCGCCGCGGCACAGTGGCAGTTGCCGCCGGGCACCAGTTCGTCCGCGGACGACAGCTCGCGGCAGGCGAACCCCACTTCGGGTGCGAACGGCACAATAGCGACCGCGGAAAAGCGGATGGAAGCGCAGGATTGGTCGGGTGCCATCCAGGTGCTTCGGCCGCTGGTTGTGCGCGAGCCGAACAACGCCCATGCCCAGTACGACTTGGGTTTTGCGTTGGACAACGGCGGCGACGCCGCGGGAGCGAAAGCCGCGTATGAGGCCGCAGCGAAAGCCGATCCCACACTGGTCAGCGCTCGCGTCTCTCTGGGTCTGTTGCTCGCCCGCCAAGGCGACGCGGCCGCTGCGGCACGTTGGCTGCGCGAAGCTACGGCGCTGCCCGACGAAGCCGCGTCTCGCCCTGCTCGCGCGCAGGCAGAGCGTGCCTTGGCGCGGCTGGACCTGCACTCCGCCCCGGAACATGCGCGTGACGAATTATTGGCGGCAATCCGCCTGAGCAGTGAGCAGCGAGACGATATCGAGCTTGGCGGAGAGATCGCCGAAGCGTTGCAGGACGACGCCGCGGCCGAGCAGGCGTATGCGCGTGTGCTGGCCGCAAGCCCCGCTGATCCGGACGCAACCGCTGCCTACGCGCGAGTTTCTCTGCGAGAAGGCAAGATCGATCAGGCAGACCAGGCACTGCAACGCGGGCTGGCAGGGCACCCGGACAACCCGTCGCTGCTGGCCGGGCGAGCGGACCTGCTGCTGCGCGGGAAGAAGTTCGACGAGGCGATCCCGATTCTGGAGCGGTTGCACGCTGCGGATCCGGCAAACGAGGCGACGACGCTCCTGTTGGCTCGCGCGTACGTTGCCGCGGGCACGCCGGATCGCGCGAACGAACTGTTCGCCGCGCTGCTCCGTACCGACCCGAAGAATCCGACGCTGCTGGTGGACGATGCGGACAGCCTGATCCGGCAGAAACGTTACGCTGAGGCGGCAGCGGAACTCGAGCGGGCACTGGCCCTGCAGTTCCCTACGCCAACTGCCAAAGCGAACGCCGCCGGCCGCTTAGCCTTTGCGGCCTCAGCCAGCCAGCACCCCGAGACGGTTTTGCGTGCCGTGCAAATTCGCGACGAAATTCTGCCTCCGGACGCCGCGACGACTTTCCTCTTAGCCACCGCGCATGATACGTTGCTTCACACAGCGCAAGCCGCAGAAAACTATCGCAAGTTTCTGCAGCTTGCGGGTTCGTCCTTTCCCGACGAGGTTTGGCAGGCCCAGCAACGCCTGCAGGTGCTTCGCCGAGCAAAGTAGTCCAGCCGCAAGGGAGGTCTGCGATGCACGTGATGAAGGTTCCGACACAATGGAAGCGCGTTCAAGCCGGGTTCCGGGTCGCCGTCTCGTGTACGGTGCTGGTGGGGTGCTGCGTGGCTTCCAGACCGGCCACGGCTGAGTCCGGCGTGGAAGTCGTTGATGCACATCTGTTGACCGAACTCGAGCAGCGGGCGCTCTCTGCAAACGCACGGGAGCAGGCATTTCTCTACGCCGATCTGGCGGACAAAATGAGCGTCCTCGCCGGAAAGCAGCTTGCGGACGGCGAAGTAGAAGAGGCCGAGGCCACGCTGGAGCGAATGGAAGCCTGCACGGCAAAGATGGAAAACAACCTGCAGCAGAGCAAAAGCCTCAAGAAAACCGAGCTGCTGCTGCACATGACCCATCGCCGGCTGAGCGACATGGTCCGCGCGGCAGGCATGGACGCGAAGCCGCACGTGCAATCGGCCCTGAAGCGCCTGGACGCCGCGCAGACCGCATTGCTCGCGATGATTTTCTCCAAGTAGCCATGGGCGCTCGCACGAGAGCACGGATCGCAGCGCTCGCTTGGCTTCTCGCGGCCACTTCTATTCCTGTGGCGCAAGCACAACGCGGCCGAGCCGATCTATCCGAGGCAGAAGTCGAGCAGTTGCGAGACGCCGCGATGGACCCAGCCGGGCGTGTGCTGGTGTTCCAGAAGCTGATAGATGCCCGCATGGAACGTATTCAGCGCGTCCTCACCGACGTTCGCGCGCAGGGTCGGGCGAAGGACATTCACCAGAACATGGACGAAGTCAGCGGCATCGTGAATGAGTTGGAGGACAACCTGGATGAGTACGCGTCGGCTCACCGTGATCTGCGCAAGTCGCTGCCAAAGCTGCTCTCCGCCACCGAGCGTTGGCAGAGTATCCTCCGCCAGCCGCCGGAAAACGAGCAGTACAAGCTGGCGCGAACCCTGGCCCTGGAGGCCGTGGCGGACGTGAAGGAAGACGCGGCTAAGTTGCTGCCGGAACAGACCCAGTACTTCAAGGAGCACCCGCCGTCCAAGGCTCCCGAGCCCGATCAGTACGAGGTGGAGAAAGAAACGCCACACCGCCGCGATCACTAGCACAAGTCCGCGTCGGTATCCTGAAACCGTGGTTGCTCCGCCTGAACTGCACACGGTGTTTGCCGCGGCCTATCGCGATCTGCGGCCGCGTGCGCCCATGCCGCCCTTCGACATCCGGTTCCGACGCTTTGTATCGCTCAACACGACGATCCGGCTGCGGGAAGGTCAGCTCATCGTGCGTCTGAGCGACCTGCTCCAGGCCGCGCCGGCCAGCGTGCATGAGGCCATTGCGCACATCCTGCTGGCCAAGCTGTACCGCAAACCGATCGAGCGATCGCACGCGCACCGCTACCGCGTTTACACCCAGAGCGAGGCCGTTCTGCGGCAGACGGAGCAGGCGCGCCAGACCCGCGGGCGCAAGCAGATCACCACTGCCGTGGGCCGGTACTACGACCTGAACGAGATCTTCGAATCCGTGAACCGGCAGTTCTTCTTCGGCCTGCTTGGCCGGCCGATTCTCACCTGGAGTCATCACGCGGCCCGCCGCCTGCTGGGCCACTATGACGCGGCGCACAACACGATCATGATCAGCCGGGTGTTCGATGGCCCTCGGGTGCCACGTTACGCGATCGAGTACCTGATGTACCACGAGATGCTGCACCTGAAGCACCCGGTGCGGGTCAAGGCTGGGCGGCGTTGCGTCCACTCGCGTGAGTTTCAAGCGGAAGAACGGCTGTTCCCGCAGCTACAGGAAGCGAAGGCGTTTTTGAAGCTGCTCTAGCTGTGCTCAGACTGCGGCGGGAGAGGTCTCCACCGCTGGAGGCACCGGCACAATGCCGCGCTTTCGGGCGTAGGCGATCATGGCCAAGCCCGCTGCGATCGTGAGCAGAGCCGCGACCTGCGCGTTGGTCATGCCGAAGTAGAGGCGGTCGTTGCGACGGATGAACTCGACCAGGAAACGGCCGATCCCGCTGAGCACAAGGTATTCGCCCGTGATCTGGCCGATTGGCAGTTGCTTGCGCCCGCGGATCCACAGGTACACCGCTAAAGCCAGACCAAACAGAAGCTCGTAGAGCGGTGTCGGCTCCACCAGTAGTCCAGGCGGATTTGGCCGTGGCGGATCGAGAGCGTCGTCGTGGATGTGAACGCCCCACGGATGCGTTGTGTTGATGCCGTAGTCGCCGTCACCAGAGGTGAGGCAGCCAATTCGCCCGATGCCGTAGCCGAGTGCCGCGGCAGGTGCGGCGAGGTCCAGCATCCGCAACGGTCCGATGCGCAGCGAGCGCCCCTGCCACAGCAGCGAACCAAGGCCAAACAGCAGGCCGCCGTACCATGCAAAGCCGGCGCGAAACCACTGCAGAAAGTTCCCTAGGATCTCTACCGGGTGGGACCAGCCGGGCAAGATGATGGAGTGCAAGTCGCGTCCGAACTCAAGCGGCTGCTGCAGTTCGTGCCACAGTTTGGCGCCAAAAATACCGGCGATCATGGAGGTGGCCACAACCACCACCGCATCGGCCTTGATCAGGTTGCGGCTCATGTTGCGTTGCAGGACCACCACACCCGCTACACCGGCCAGCCACATGAAGAGTCCAAAGGTGCCGAGCGAAAACGAGCCGATGTGGATATAGGGAAACATGCGCCTTGTGAAGTATACGTTCGCTGTTTCGGAGGTTGTTGGCGCACGCGCTCGCGTTTAGGCTTAGGGGATGTCTACCAGCGATTCCGCAGCCGAGCCGGTCGAACCCCGCACTCCCACGTTCATCCCGGCGTCGCAGTGCGAAGTTCTCTTCTCCGAGCAGGAGATTCACGCGCGCGTGCAAGCCCTGGGCGCGGAGATCAGCCGCGACTACGCCGGCGAAAGCATTGTGCTGGTTGGGGTGCTCAAGGGCGCGGCAATCTTCCTGGCGGACTTGGCTCGGGCCATCGCGGTCGATAACACCTTCGATTTCGTGGCGGTCTCCAGCTATGGCAAAGGGAAAACTTCGACCGGTGCGGTCAAGTTGATCAAGGATTTGGACGTGCCCATCGAGGGCAAGCACGTCATTGTGGTCGAAGACATTCTGGATACCGGCCTGACGCTGAGCTACCTGCGCAAGATGATGCTGCAGCACAAGCCCGCCAGCCTGAAGATCGCGACCTGCCTCGACAAGCCGGAACGGCGTTTGGTGCCGATTGAAGCGGACTATGTCTGCTTCTCGATCCCAAACCGGTTCGTCATCGGCTACGGTATGGACTTCGCCGAGAAGTATCGCAACGTTGTGGATATCCGGCTGTTCCCCGAAGAAATGGCTTAGGATCGGCTTCCGTTAGCCGCAGAGCACGGTCGGAAGCGCCTGTGCAACCGCGCTATTTTGGCGGAACTGTGCCTGAGTGGCCGAAGTCACCGTGCGTGTTTGTGGCATCACACCTCCCAGACGAGGTGAGTACAGTTTCGCCTCCTCTTCGCTTACGATAGAGGTTGGATGCCCTCGCTTACGGTGCGGCAAAAGCTCGAGATTTTGGCCGACGCGGCGAAGTACGACGCATCGTGCGCCAGTTCCGGCGCCACCCGCGCGAGCAACGGCAAGGGTGTGGGGCACTCGGACGGAACGGGCATCTGTCACAGCTACACGCCGGATGGACGCTGCGTCAGCCTCTTGAAGATTCTGCTGACGAACTTCTGCACGTACGATTGCGTATTTTGCGTGAATCGCGTTTCGAGCGACATACGCCGCGCGCGTTTCTCCGTGGAAGAAGTCGTCACGCTGACTCTCGATTTTTACAAGCGGAATTACATCGAGGGCCTGTTCCTCTCGTCCGGCATCATCCAGTCTCCGGACTACACCATGGAGCAATTGGTGCAGGTGGCGAAGACGCTGCGCCTGGTGCACCATTTCGGCGGATACATCCACATCAAGGCGATTCCCGGATGTGCGCAGCGCCTGATCGACGATGCCGGCCTGTACGCCGACCGCCTGAGCGCCAACATCGAACTGCCGACGCAGGACGACCTGGTACAGCTTGCACCGGAGAAAAAGGCGACGGTGATCGAAGGCACCATGGGCCAGATCGCCGATCGCAAGGCGGAGGTTGACGAGGACCGCCGCAAGCTGCCCAGCGCTCCCAAATTTGCGCCCGCGGGCCAGAGTACTCAGATGGTCATCGGCGCCACGCCGGCCACCGATCGCGACATCATCCAGCGCGCGAGCACCCTGTACGGCGGATACAAGTTGCGCCGGGTCTACTACACGGGATTCTCGCCGTACCCTGAGGCGGACACGCGACTGCCCCTGCAGGCCACGCCGCGCATGCGGGAACACAGGCTGTACCAGGCAGATTGGCTGATGCGCTTTTATGGCTTTGCCGCCGACGAGATCGCTCCGGAAAGCGACCCGGAGTTGAATCTGGCGATCGATCCGAAGCTGGCTTGGGCGCGCCGCCATCCCGAGTTTTTTCCGGTCGACGTCAACGCAGGGACGCGCGAAGCTCTGCTGCGAGTGCCGGGTCTGGGCTACCACAATGTGGACCGCATCCTGCGCATTCGCCGCTATCACAAGCTTTCCATGGAGGACCTGCGCAAGCTGCACGTGCGCATGAAAGACGTGCTCGAGTTCGTCGTCACCACGGACCACTTGCCTGTGGCTACGCTTCCCTTCACCACGGAGCAGACAGATCGCGAGACATCCGACGCGGAGTTTGCGGCCCTACCGCCTGCCCAGCCCCTTGCTGGCTTGGTTGCGGCGCAGCAGATGGACCTGTTTGCCGCCGCCGCTCAGTCCGCGGCTACGGGTGTGCTGTGAGTCTGCTTCACGCGCTGGCGGAGCGCGTGACACGCGTGACGGTGCCGCCCAGTTTCGATGCGTGGCGCGAGCTCGCGCGTAAGGCTCTTCTGCGTGGGCTGGAGCCGGACAGCATCGACCTCGCAGACGCCACGGTCGCCGCCCAGGCCGACGACCTGTTCGGAGCGGTGCAGACCGACGCGAGTGCACTGGACGGCCCCTACGCCGAGATGTCGCAGGAGCGGCCGCATGTTCCTCGAGCCTTTCTCGATCGCGCCAAACTTGCCAGCTACCACCGTGACCCGCAGCGCTGGAACCTGCTGTATCGGCTGTTGTGGCGGCTCCAGTCGAATCGTGACCTGATGCGCATTGAGGTGGACCACGACGTAAGTGCGATGCTGCGCCTGGTGCAGCAAGTGAAGCGCGACGAGCACAAGATGCACGCTTTCGTTCGCTTCCGCCGCATCGAGGGCGAGCGCGGCGAGGAGTTCATCGCCTGGTACGAGCCGGCGCATCGCATCTTAGAACTGGCTGCACCCTTCTTCGCGGAACGATTCGCCGTGATGCGCTGGTCCATCTTGACGCCGGACGGTTCGGCCTACTGGGATCCCGAGTTGCATCAGTTGCAGTTCGGTCCGCCACTCGACCGCACACACGCGCCTGCCGGGGACGAACTCGAAACGTTGTGGAAGAGCTACTACGGCAGCATCTTCAACCCGGCCCGTCTGAATCCCGAGGGGATGCGCAGCCACATGCCGGTGAAGTACTGGAACAACCTGCCGGAGGTGGAACTGCTTCCCTCTCTCTTGCAGGCGGCGGAGGGCAGAGTGGAAAGCATGATCTCAAAACAGGGCGGCAAGCCGAGCGCGGCTCCGTTCGTTCCGCACGAGCACACGCTCCCTGTGATCCAGGCGGCCTTGCCTACCTGCCGCGGCTGCGACCTGTACGAGCACGCCATCCAGGTGGTGCCGGGCCGCGGACCAGTGACCGCCGACCTTGTGCTCGTGGGCGAACAGCCGGGCGACCAGGAGGACAAGCGCGGCGAGCCCTTCGTCGGCCCTGCTGGCGGCGTCCTGCGGAAAGCTCTCGCAGAAGCTGGTGTGGATCCTGACGCTGTCTACATGACCAATGCGGTAAAGCACTTCAAGTTCGTGCAGCGCGGCAAGCTGCGGCTGCACCAGAACCCGCGGATGAGCGAGATCACTGCCTGCAAGCCATGGCTCATGGCCGAACTGGACGCACTGAAGCCCAAGCTGGTGGTGGCGCTTGGCGCCAGCGCGGCCAAGTCGCTACTGGGCGGCACCTTCGCGCTCATGCGGGACCGCGGCAAGCTGATGCAGGCGAACTTCGCCGAGCAGGTGATGGCGACGATTCATCCTTCGGCCGTGCTGCGCGGACGTGATGACGCTGCCCGCGAGCAGTTGTATCGTCACCTGCGCGACGACCTGATGCTGGCTCGACAGTACCTGGGTGCCGCCTGATCGAGTGCTCCGTTGAACGGGACAACTCAACGCCCACGACGAGCGAGCCTGATTTGCGAACCCGGCCAAGTACGATGGAACTACTGTGATCCGAACCATTGAAGACCTTCGTGGTCCCGCGGGACGGCTGGAGGCCGTGCTGAACGAGGGCCTGGACACAAGTGCGTACGCTGCGTTGGTCTGTCACCCGCATCCGCCCTCAGGCGGCACCATGCATACCCGCGCGGTGTACCAGACGATGAAGGTGTTCGAGTCGCTCGGCATTCCGACGCTGCGCTTCAACTTTCGCGGGGTCGGCGTCAGCGAGGGTACCTACGACGACGGCCGGGGCGAGGTGGACGACGTGCGGGCGGCGCTGGAGTGGATCGACCGGACGCTGCAACTTCCGATCCTGCTTGCCGGTTTCTCCTTCGGCGCCAACGTAAGCTGGCGCGCAGGCTGTGGCGACTCCCGCGTTCGCGGCCTCATCGGTCTCGGCATGCCGCTGGAAGCCGGCGGGCGGAATTACAGCTACGAATTCGTGAGTAAGTGCACGCAGCCGAAGCTGCTGGTCACAGGCGCGGAGGACGCCTTTGCGCCGCGCGAGCGCATGGAAGAGGTGATGCGGCAGGCTCCGCCGCCGATCGAAATGCATTGGATCGCGGGAGCGGAGCACTTCTTCATGGGCGTTCCCGGATCTCCAGCGCCCAAGCTGCCGCAGATGCAGGAAGCGGTACGCACCTGGGTGCGCTCCACCTTCCTGGGCAGTTAGCGCGCGACGAGCTCCGGCTGCTCTGCCTTTGCCTCGCGATTCGCCTTGTGCAGCAACGGCCGGATGATCTCCATGGCGGTGTCCACGTGCTGCCGCTCCAGCAGGAAGCTGGGCAGAAACCGCATCACGTTGCCCTGCACGAAGTTGAGCATCAGGCCCTGCTCCAGCGCGCTTTCCGCAATCGGACGACCCGGGATGCTGAGTTCCAGGCCTTGGATTAGCCCGATACCCCGCGCTTCCATTGCAATGTCCAGCTCGCGCGCCAGCCCATCCAAGTGAGTCCGCAGGTAGGCACCGGTATCGGTGACGCGGGCCAGCAAACCTTCGTCTTCCACGACGGACAGGAACTCCAGACCAAGCCGGCAAGCCATCGGCGAGCCGCCCAGTGTGGAGCCGTGCTTGCCCAGGCCGAGCGCGTGGAATAGCGGGCCGGTGACAAGCAGGGCGGAAAGCGGGATGCCACCACCCAGCGGCTTGCCCAGGATCAGAACATCCGGCTTCACACCGATTCGTGGAAAGGCGAACCAGTCACCCGTGCGGCCCAGCCCGCATTGAATTTCGTCCAGCACCAGCAAGGCGTGGTGCTTATCCGCGAGGCGTCGCGCCTCGGCCAGGAACTCCGGCGAAACCTCGTACACGCCGCCTTCGCCCAGCACCGTCTCAATCAGGATGCAGCAGGTTTCGTCGGAGACCGCAGCCTGCAGCGATGCCAGATCGTCCCGCACCACAAAATCAACGCCGGGCAGGTCTGGCCCGAAGTTATCGCGGTACTTTGTTTGGCCGGTGACTGCCAGAGATCCGAGCGTGCGGCCATGATACGAGCCCAGCAGGGAGACGATCCGGTGCTTGTGCGGTCCGAATGCCTCCGCAGCGTATGCCCGCGCGACCTTGATTGCACCTTCCACCGCTTCCGATCCGCCGGTGGAGTAGAACACGCCCTCCATGCCCGACAACGCGCACAGACGTTCCGCCAGCTCGCCGGCGTAGGGAGTGCAGTACTGTGGCGACAGGTGCACCAGCATCCTCGCCTGGTCCGCCGTAGCCCGAACCATGCGAGGATGCGCGTGCCCCAGGGCGTTCACACCCAGGCCAGCCATCATGTCCAAATAGCGGTTGCCGGATGTATCGAACAGGTACACGCCTTCCCCGCGCTCCATGACGATCGGAAAGCGGGCGTACACGGGCAACAGCCACTCGCGATCGCGCTCCAGCATGCGCTCAGCATCGCTGTTCTGGTGAAAAAGATTCATTTCTACCAGTGGACAGGAGTTGCAAGCACTGGTCAAGCAGCTATTCGGCCCCGAACGGGCCAACCCGAACCAAGTCAGCTACGGTTTGTTGTAGACGCATTCCCGTTTCTGGAAGGCGAGATGCCGCCTCTGGGCCGCACCGAAGGGAGTGCAGTAGGCTGGAAGGACAAAGCACGAAGTTTCCGGGTGTGACGAAGCCGGCCGGTTTGGCCACTCACGTGCATCTTCGTAGTCACAGGGCACCCAGCAGAGTCACAGACGCAGAGACTCACCATGATCGGAGTCGTACGGAGCGGATGGACAGAGCCGCACAAAACCGGATCCTCGCCATTGTGCTCGCCGTCGCGACGTTGGTGATCTGTGTTCTGGGTGCGCTGAATTATGTCCGCGAGTCCGGGTACGACGTGCCTACCGACGGCGTTTGGTGGATGGAGGTCGACGGTGGCCTGCGTGCCGACCGCGTTCCGGCCGACTCGCCTGCCCAGCGTGAAGGCGTTCGCACCGGTGACCTGCTGGTCGCGGCAAACTCCCGGCCCACCCCGACCGTTGCCCCGCTCATGCGGGAGATGGCGCGCTCCGGTGTGTACGGCAGCATCAGCTATACCCTGCAGCGCGGTGGTCAGCAGTTCGGCCTCAAGGTCATCCTGGAGCCGACGGACCGCACTCGCAACCAGGGCCTGCGCCTCATCGCGCTTGTATACCTCGCGATAGGACTGTACGTTCTGTTCCGGCGGTGGACGGCTCCGAAGGCGACCCACTTCTATGTGTTCTGCCTAGTCTCGGGCGTGTTCTACGCGTTCAAGTCCGTCGGGCAGTTTGACGGCCTGGACTGGACGTTCTTCTGGGGCAATGCGGTAGCGGCCGCTCTGCAACCAGCCCTCTTTTTGCATTTCGCGATTACGTTCGGGCAGGCCCGCATCTCGGCATTGCGCCGGCTCGGCGCAGTGCTGCTCTACATCCCGGGCATAGCTCTGATCGCATTGAAGGTGTGGGCCATGCAGGAGCTGGTTGCGACCCAGCGACTGCAGCATCGGCTGGATCAGATCGATGTCGGCTACCAGGCGCTGTACTACGTAATCGCTGCGATCGTGTTCTGGCAGCGGTACCGCGCGACCAACGCCGCGTTGGAACGGCAGCAGTTGAAGTGGCTCAGCCGCGGAACGCTGCTGTCCGTGGTTCCGTTCACGACCGTTTACGCCATCCCCTTTTTACTTTCGTGGCCGATTTTCCCGGCTGCGGCAAAGCTTGCGACGTTTGCACTCATCTTCCTGCCACTGACGTTTGCCTGGGCGATCGTCCGCTACCGGTTGATGGACACAGACCTGATCTTCAAGCGGGGCGTGACCTACACTTTGGCGACCGCGGCCCTGGTCGGCGTCTATTTCGCGATCGTGGGCATCTCCGCCGAGGTGGTGCATGCACGTCTGCCAAACCTGCGCATCTGGGGTCTGCTTGCCGCCATTATCGCGACCGCGCTAATTTTTGAGCCGATCAAGGCCGCCATCCAGGCACGCGTCGACCGCGTATTTGATCAGAAGCGCTTCGATTATCGCGAGACGCTGATTGAGTTCAGCCGGGGACTTTCGTCGCAGACCGACCCGGAGACGCTGGCCCGCACGATCGTGGATCGCCTGTCGCAGGCTCTGCTGGTGGAGCGAGTCGCCCTCTTCATTGCACCCGCAGCGTCGCAGCAAGCAGGTGCAGGCGCTCCTGTCGACACGTTCCGGCTCGCCGCGTCGCACGGCTTCTCCCCCGATGCGCTGGCTGCTCTACCGCATCAAACCAGCGCCGCCTCATTTCTGCAGTTCGGTTCGCTCAACACACAGGGCCATCTCTTCTTTGAGAACGCGGCACAGTTGCCGCACCTTTCCGAGGACGATCAGCGCCTGTCGCGCCAGCTCGATCTGAACTACTACTTGCCGTGTCGCATTGGCGAGGCGGACCGTCCCGCCCGGACCATCGCCGTGATCGGGCTGGGTCGCACGCGCGAGGGTGATTTTCTTTCCTCCGAAGACATGGAACTCCTTGAGTCGCTGGCTGGCTACATCGGTATCGCGATCCAGAATGCGCAGCTCTTCGCTTCACTGGAAGTGCAGCGCGCCGAGTTCGAACGGCTCAAGGAATTCAACGAGAACATCGTCGAGTCGATCAAGGTCGGCATCTTTGCCCTGGACCTGGATGACCGCGTAGAGAGCTGGAACGCCGAAATGGAAGTGATGTATGCCATGTCGCGCGCGGAGGCGCTCGGCCGGCATATCTCGGAGATCTTCCCCGCGGAGTTTGTGGCCGAGTTCGAACACCTGCATCGCCAGACGGGAACGCATCACCTGTCCAAGGTGAAGCTGCCCTTGCGCACCGGTGAAGTCCGCACCGCCAATCTTGCCATCGCTCCCCTGCTGACCCGCGACTTCGTGTCCGTCGGTTCGATCGTCCTGGTCGAAGACATCACAGAGCGGACCCAACTGGAGTCGCAGCTGACGCAGGCTGAAAAGCTATCGTCGATCGGTCTGCTCGCCGCCGGCGTAGCGCACGAGGTGAACACGCCACTCGCAGTCATCAGCAGCTACGCGCAAATGCTGCAGAAGCAGGCCCGCGGCGACGATCCCACCGCACAGCGCCTGCGTCCGGTGCTGGAAAAGATTACGCAGCAGACCTTCCGGGCGTCAGAGATCGTGAACGGCTTGTTGAATTTCTCGCGGGCGACCGGAAGTGAGATGATTGCGCTCGACCTGAACGCCGTCGCACGCGAGACGCTCACACTACTGGATCACCAGCTTCGCACGGCGCGGCTGCAGGTGCACACAGCGCTCGCTGAGCCTCTGCCGCGCATTCGTGGCAGCCACGGCAAGCTGCAGCAGGTGGTGCTCAACCTCGTGCTGAATGCGAAGGACGCCATGATCGAGAACGGCGGCACCGACCTGTTTGTCTCAACCGAGACAGCGGGTGACGACATTGTTCTCACCGTGCGCGATACGGGCGGCGGCATTGCGCCGGAACATCTCCATCGCATCTACGATCCGTTCTTCACCACCAAGAACACGCCGAAACCAGGCCAGCACAAGGGCACGGGTCTTGGCTTGGCGGTGTCTTACGGCATTGTGCAGGAGCACGGCGGCCGCATTCAGGTGGAGAGCGAGGTCGGCCAGGGTACAGCCTTCCGCCTGGTGCTGCCGATTTTGCGGCCCGCAGGGTCACGCGACGACTCTGGTGACGTCCAAAGAACAAGCATGCAGACCTTCGAAACTGATGACGTAAGCGCCGGTGCGGTTCATGCCTGAAGCGGCGCTGGAGACGCCAGCAATCGCACAAGACCTCGTCAACGGCCACGTTCTGATCATCGACGACGAGCCCGGCATCCGCGACTCGCTGGAAACCCTGCTCACGCTGGAAGGCTTCAGCGTGGAGATGGCATCGGAAGGCCGCAGCGGTCTGGATCTGCTCGCCTCGCGACAGTTCGATTTGCTGCTGCTGGACTTGGCGCTGCCAGGTGACAGCGGCATCGACCTCTTGCCGCGCATCAAGCGTCTGCGGCCTGAGCTGCCGGTCATCATGATCACCGCCTACGGAACCGTCGGCAACGTGGTGGATGCATTGCGGGCTGGCGCCGAGAACTTCGTTCAGAAGCCTTGGGACAACGAGAAGCTGCTGGCAGACATCCGGTCCGCCATCGCCCGGCACCGGTCCGAAGAAGAGGTGGTTCAGCTCAAGCGGACCCTCAAGCAGCGCTACTCGTTCGAGAACATCATCGGCAAGAGCGACGCGATGACGCGGCTGCTGGACATCGTCGCGCAGGTGGCGCCTTCGCGCTCCACGGTCTTGATTCAAGGCGAGAGCGGCACCGGCAAGGAGCTGATCGCCAAAGCCATCCACTTGAACTCGCCGCGGCGCGACAAGCAGTTCGTCGCGATCAACACGGGTGCTGTGCCGGTGGACCTGCTCGAATCGACGCTCTTCGGCCACGTGAAGGGTGCATTCACCTCTGCGATCGCAGCGAAGAAAGGGCTCTTCGAAGTCGCGAATGGCGGCACGCTTTTTCTGGACGAGATCGGCACCATGCCGATGGAGACCCAGGCGAAGATCCTGCGCGCTCTGCAGGAGCGGCGCTTCATGCAGGTCGGCGGCACGCAGGAGATCGCGGTTGACGTTCGGATCGTGGCTGCCACCAATGTTGACTTACAGCAGGCGGTGAAGGACGGTCGCTTCCGCGAAGATTTGTACTACCGTCTGTCGGTCATCAACCTGGACCTGCCGCCGCTGCGTGCTCGCAAGGAAGACATTCCACTGCTGGCCGCGCACTTTCTCAAGCGTTTCGCCGAAGAGAACGAGATGCCCGTGCGCACACTGTCGAACGACGCGATGCGCGCCATGATGGATTACGAGTGGCCTGGCAACGTTCGTGAGTTGGAGAATGCGATGGAGCGCGGCATGGTGCTTTCCACCACGCCGGTCATCGGGCTGGATGTGTTGCCGCAGCAGCTTTCCGGCAATCCTTACAGCGCGGCGTTGCTGGAGCAGCGGTCGGATACTTCCCTGTTCGACATCATGGAAGAGATCGAGCGGCGCATTGTTGCGGACCGGTTGGAGCGCTGTAACTGGAATCAGACCGAGACCGCGGAGTTCTTCAAAATCCCGTTGTCGACGCTGAACCAGAAGATCAAGCGGTTGAATGTGGAAGTGAAGAAGCGCGGCCAGCACTAGACCGCTGTGCGGAGTGCTTCTGCCTCCCCCCGGGTGGGTTGAGCTAAGTTCTTGTTGTGGCGAGACTTACCGCGATGCGAGGCGCTAAGTTCTTCCATGGTAAGAACTTACGCGCAAGTTTCTACGCTGCAATCAGATACGCAAGGCGTGCGAGTTGTGCCGCCACGTCCGCTTGCGGGAAACACCACTTCTCCAATTGTACGGTTTTGGCCGAAATAGGGTGCCATGTCTAAGTGCCTCATTCTGCACGGGATGGAAGCGATGAGGGCTTGACAGGGATTTCTCATGGCGGACGGATTAGCGCACGTGCAAAGTGGACGAACGGTCATGCCTGAAGACGGGCGGTCATGCCTGAACAGGTGCTGGTGTCAGGACGCGCTGTAGCGGTCCAGCCATGGTAACGGCGGTAATTACGTGGCCGGCCCATTCGCCGTCGACCTGCAGCGGAACGGTCTCCTGTGTGACCAGTGCCTGAGCCTTGCAGATGGTTATGCCGGGATGCAGGCGGGCCAGGCCTAGCCAGGCCAGAACGAACCAGAGGGGCAGGGTGAGTCTGGCGGGTGGGGCGACGAGGATGACGTGGAGCGAGGGGTCGTGAATGGATGCACCGCGGCCTATGCCGCGGAAGATGCCCTGCAGGTCACCGATGCGAAGCCCCATGGCGCTGACGACAGTGTGCTCTGCCCTGCTGCCGTCGGACTGCTGCACCTCGACCTGAAACTTCGGGAAGCGATGGGAGCAGAAGAGGCGGAGTGCGTGCTCGTAGTAGCGCCATCGGCCCAGACCGCCGCGGTTGACGGTGAGCATGCGATACATCAGCAGACCGTCCGGCCCTGCTCCTGCCATGCAGAGCGAGTAGAGCGTTGGAAGGTCGCCGCGATGCACCGCCATGGTGCGTAGCTGGATGGAATGCTGCGGGTGCAAGAGGGTGGCGGCTCGCAACGGATCGCTGGGAATACGCAGTTCCTGCGCCAGAGCGTTGGCTGAGCCGCACGGGATGATGCCAAGTGATGCGCCTGTGCCGGCGATGCCCTGCAGGACGTCGTGCACGGTGCCGTCTCCCCCGCAGGCGAAGACGGCTGCAGCACCCTGCCGCACGGCGTCTGCCGCCTGCTGCGCACCGCTGCCTTTCGCGCGAGTGGCTTCGGACTCTACATGGAAGCCTTGTGATCGCAACGTGGCGATTACACCTTGCACGACGTGTGATCGCCGCTCGCGCTGCCTGCCTGCTGCCGGGTTGTAGAGGAGCTTCGACGGCAGCATTCGATCGCGAGGCGCGTTAGCGGTTCTGGATGACGATCTTCATCGAGTCGGGCTGTGGGTTGCTGGCGAGATCGATGGCGGCGACACTTTCGCTGAGCGGGAAGCGGTGCGAGATGAGACGGGTGAGGTCGAAGGTGCCGTCGCGGTAGCCCTGGAAGACGAGGTCGATGGCTTCGTCCTGGATGGCGACGGAGGAGCTGTAGCTGCCCATTAGGGTCTTCTCGTCCATGCAGACGGCGGCCGGATCGAAGGGCGCTTCGCCGTGCTGAGTTTGAGCGAAAAGACAGACGCGGCCGCCGGGGCGGATGGCGTTCATGGCGGTAGTGATGAGGCTGTTGGCACCGACCGCGAGCAGGGCTACATCGGCGCCGCGGCCTTCGGTGGCGGCTTTGCAGGCTGCGACCACGTCGGAAGTCGCGTCGAGTGGACGATCAAGGCCGTAGGTTGCGGCAACCGCGTGGCGTTCGGGGTAGAGATCACTGGTGAGCACGGTAGCGCCGGTGCGCTTTGCGAGTGCCGCCAGCAGTATGCCGATGGGGCCCTGGCCGATGACGAGCACTGTCTCGTCCGGCTCCAGGTGAAGCAGATCGACGGCTTTGTAGCAGGTATTCACCGGTTCGATCCAGGCGGCCTGCTCGAACGGAATATCGGCTGGGACCTTGACGAGGCCCTTACCGACGATCCAGTCCATGACGCGGATGTACTCGGCGAAGCCGCCACCGGAGGGCGTGAACCCGGCGGTGGTGCCGACCTTCTTGTACGTCTCGCACTGGGCAAATGTCTGCTTGCGGCAGTAGTAGCACTCGCCACAGGGGATGTGGTGGAAGGCCATGGCGCGGTCGCCTACCGCCCAGCCTTGAACGCCCTCTCCCACGGCGGCGACGATGCCGGCCATCTCATGCCCGAAGATGCGCGGTGCCGAGTGAGAGCCGGTGTGGATCTTCTTGAGGTCCGTGCCGCAGATGCCGCAGGTGTCGATGCGGAGCAGGACTTCGCCCGGGCCGATCTCCGGCACGGGAACGGTCTCAACACGGACGTCGTTGACGGCGCGATAGACCGCGGCCTGCATAGTGGCTGGGATGATGCTGGTGGTGGTGCTGGGAGCTTCGGCAGTTGCGGACGGCATGGATCTATTTTCGCTGATTGCGCGCAGACGGGTTAGCGTGGCTTTTCGATGCCGAGCTCACCGGCGAGCGAGTCGCAAAGGTTCGCTGCGGCGAGCTTTGCCTGTTTGCCGAAGCGGGCGACGTCGGACCAGTGGCGTGGGCGCAGAGCCACGTGGAGAGCGAAGCTGGCCTGCGCGAAGGTTCCGTCTTCCCGCACAAACGGGTTCAGGTCGGGCAGGTTGTCGATGAGCGCGTCGGAGACGGCCTTGACGCAGCGGAATGGAAGGTTGTGCGCGGCGGCCAGGCGGGCGAGGGTCGCGGCTTCCATGTCGACCATACGGGCGTCGGGGTAGCGGGTAGCCAGTTCCAGCTTGTGCTCCCGGGCCGCGACTTGGCGGGCGGTCAGGAGGGTGCCGTGGCTGGCCCACTCGGACGGCGTGCAGCGAAAGACTTCACCGGTGGCGAGGTCGCGGACGGCGTCCGCGCGGAGCACATTGCCGGCGTGCGCGGATTCGACCAGGCCGCCGACCCAGCCCACGGAGAAGACGGCGCGTACCTCGCAGACCTGCTGGGCGCGAGCAAAGGCGCGGGTGGCATGGCGCGCGCCCATGCCGGCGTGGAAGGCGAAGATGGTGTTGGACGGGTGCTGGTAACCGGCGACGCCGTCGACCGTGGCGAGCGCAGCCCAGGAGCGGACGAGCGGTGCTATCTCGCCGGGCATGGCGGCGATGATGACGACGGCGGGATTGCGTTGGGGTTCCATGCGTTCGATGAGCTTCGGTCTTCCCTGCCGGCGGAGCATGTTTCAGGCTTGCGGAAATGCGGGTGCATACCCGTTCGCGACGAACCAGTCCATGGCCGCGCGCAGGGCCTTGTAGACGGGCCGGACCTGGAAGCCGAGATCGCGCTCGGCTTTGGCGGATGAGGCGAACATGTATTTGCGGCCCATGCGGACGGCCTCGACGGTGGCGCGTGGTTCCTTGCCGCGCAGCTTGCCAGTGATCGTCTCGTCGAAGAAGGCGAAGGCCATGGCGACGGCGTGCGGAACTTTCATGCTTGGCGATGGCAGGCCGGAGATGGCGGCCATCTTGTCGAGGATTTGCTTGAGCGTGAGATTCTCGCCGCCAAGGATGTAGCGTTCGCCGGGCGTGCCACGGTCGAGCGCGACGAGGTGCATGCGCGCGACTTCGTCGACGTCGACGAGGTTGAGGCCTGTGTCAACGTAGGCCGGGAACTTGCCGTTGAGGAAGTCGACGATGATGCGGCCGGTCGGGGTGGGTTTGCGGTCGCCAGGGCCGATGGGCGTGGTCGGATTGAGGATCATCACGTACTGGCCGGCGCGTGCGGCGGCGATCGCCTCCTGCTCGGCGAGCCACTTGGAACGCTTGTAGTGGCCGATCATGTCGGCTTCGGAGACGGGTGACTGCTCGTCGACGATGGTGGTGTCCTTGCGGAAGCCCATGGTCGCGACGCTGGAGGTGTAGACGACTCTGCGGACGCCCTCCTCGCGCGCAATGCGGAGCAGGTCGCGGGTGCCGTCGACGTTGGCCTTGTACATGTCCGCGGGATCGGGCACCCAGAGGCGGTAGTCGGCGGCGACGTGGACGAGGGCGTCGCAACCACGGAGGGCGGAGCGCAGGCTTTCGGGGCTGCGGAGATCGCCCTGCACGGCGTCTGCACGGAGACCTTCGAGAGCGGCAAGGTTGCTGGTGGAGCGCGTGAGGAGGCGAAGCTGCGCCCCGGCGTCGCTGTAGGTGCGGGCGACGTGGCTCCCGACGAAGCCGGTTGCGCCGGTGAGAAAGACCTGCATGGACAGCTAGTCTAGCTTTTCCGGCTCGATCTGGATGTTCTTCTCGCCGGCGGCCTTCTTTTCCCAGTACTTCTTGACCCAGGCCTCGAAGGTGCGGCCGGCGGCGGTGTCGCGGCCGCTGAAGTTGAGCGCGGCGATTTCGCTGTACGGGATGCTGCGGCGGGTGCGCTGCTCGCCCTTGCTGGGAATGATGCGGACGAGCGAATCGGTGAGCGAGCGGCCCTGCTTGCGATCGAAGATGTAGCCTTCGAGAGCTTCGCCGGAGCGCAGAGTGAGCGTGACGTCGCCGCGGTAGTCGAAGGCTTTTTCGAGGGCCTCGCGGGTTTCGGCGTCGGTGGCGAGGGCCGGTATCCAGCCCTCCAGGTTTTCGCGCTCGCGGCCTGCCGCCACTTCCTGCGTGTCGGGCGTCTCGTGCTGCAGTTGTTCAATCTTCAGGTGCTCCTGCTGTTCGGTCGCCATCAGTTGTTAGCTCCCGACCACGGCGGTGGTGTCGTGGTTCTCAATGGCAGAAGCCTTGGAGATAACCGGCGTGCCGATCTGGACGAGGGGGCCGTGGCTTGTGGGTTGCCAGTCGTTCAGCAGCTTGGCCGCGTCGTCGTCCTTGTACTGCCAATTGAAGAATGCCTTGGCGGTGGCGACGAAGCCCTTGAGCGAGCCGAAGGTGTAGTTGACGCCGCTGGCTTCGTAGCCGGAGTGAACCATGCAGTTGGCGCAGCGCGGGTTGCCGCTTTCCGTGCCGTAGTTGGACCACTCGACCTCGTCCATGAGTTCCTGGAAGGTGTCGGCGTAGCCGTCCTGGAGCAGGTAGCAGGGCTTCTGCCAGCCGAAGATCGAGAAGGTGGGCATGCCCCAGGGCGTGCAGGTGAGTTCGCGCTTGCCCATGAGGAACTCGAGGAACATGGGGCTGGCGTTGAATTGCCACCGCTTCTTGCGGTTCGACAGCAGAGCGCGGAAGAGGCGCCGGGAGCGGGCGCGGCCGAGGAAGTGCTTCTGGTCGGGCGCCTTGTCGTAGGTGTAGCCGGGCGAGACCATCATGGAGTCGACGCCGGCGTCCATGAGCTGGTCGAAGTGGCGGCGGACGGAGTGCGGATCGGCGCCGTCGAACAGCGTGGTGTTGGTGGTGACGCGGAAGCCGGCGGCGACTGCGGCGCGCACGCCTTCCATGGCGATGTCGTACCCGCCTTCTCGGCAGACGCCGAAGTCGTGGTGCTCGCGCTCGCCGTCGACGTGCACGGAGAAGCTGAGGTACTTGGACGGCTTGAACAGGTGCAGCTTCTCCTTGAGCAGGAGAGCGTTGGTGCACATGTAGACGTACTTTTTACGGTCGACCAGGCCCTGGACGATCTCGGGCATGCGCGGGTGCAACAGGGGCTCGCCGCCGGGGATGCTGACCATGGGCGTGCCGCACTCTTCTACAGCGCGGAAGCACTCCTCGGGCGTCAGCTCGGCCTTGAGGATGTGGGCTGGGTACTGGATCTTGCCGCAGCCGGCGCAGGCCAGGTTGCAGCGAAAGAGCGGCTCGAGCATGAGCACGAGCGGATAGCGCTTGCGGCCCTTCAGCTTCTGCTTCAGAACGTAGGTTGCGACTGTCCACGCCTGTGCGACTGGTACTGCCATGCTTGCTTGCTCCTTTTGCTCTAGTTTCGCCCAGGGCGACTGCTGTGCCAAGGGACGAAGCGGAACAGGTGCCAAGGGCGGAACAGGTTTCCGACGGTGGCACCGGGTTCTTCGATCAGGCTTCCGAGGCCTCGTTGGTCATGCTGCGCTGGTAGGTGCTGAGCGCGAGCAGAGGGAAATACTGCTTGTACAGGTGGTAGCCAAGGTAGAAGACGCGCGGGAAGCCGGTTCCGGTGTAGTAGCTTTCGCCGTTGCGGCCGGGGACGAGCTCGCTCCAGGAGCCGTCTTCCTGCTGCCGCTCGGTGAGCCAGCGCACGCCCTTGGCGACCGAGTCGGACCGGTTGTCGCCGCCCGCGAGAAGAGCGAGTAGCGCCCAGGCAGTTTGCGAAGGCGTACTGGCGCCGACTCCGCGCTGCGAGGGATCGTCGTAGGTGCCGCAGGTCTCGCCCCAGCCGCCGTCGGAGTTCTGCACGGAGCGTACCCACTCGACGGCCTGCTGCACCTCAGGCTCGTTGTGGCCGAAGTTCATGGCTTCCAGGCCGCGAAGGACCAGGAAGGTGCCGTAGAGGTAGTTCACGCCCCAGCGGCCGAACCAACTGCCGTCCGTCTCCTGTTCCTTGCGGATGAACTGGATGGCCTTTTCGACGCGCGGATCGCGACGGGTGTAGCCGTACGAGGCCAGCGTCTCCAGAATGCGGCCGGTGATGTCGACCGTCGGTGGGTCCAGCATCGCGTTGTGATCGGCGAAGGGGATGTACTGGAAGATCATCTTGGTGTTGTCGCGGTCAAAGGACGCCCAACCACCGTTGCGGCACTGCATGCCGAAGATCCATTCAATGGCGCGCTGCGCCGCCTCGTGCTGGCGCCGCTCCTGCGGATGATCTACGGACTTGAGAGCCAGCAGGACTTCGCCGGTATCGTCCACATCGGGATAATGAATGTTGTTGAAGAAGAAGGCCCAGCCACCCGGGGCGACGTTCTTCACCTTCTCCGCCCAGTCGCCTTTGTGCAGCACCTGCTTGCTGAGGAGCCAGTCGGCGGCTTTGACCATGCGAGGGTCGGTTGAGGAAACGCCTGCATCTCCGAGAGAGGAAACGACCTGTGCCGTGTCCCACACCGGCGAGAAGCACGGCTGCATGCGGAAGGTGGGCGTCGGGTAATCCGGCGTGCCCTCCGGGCAGTCGATGCCGAGCTTCTCGAACTCGTCCATCGCGCGGATCATCTGCGGATCGTCGAAGGAGTAGCCCATGCTACGCAGAGCCACGATGGCGTTGAGCATGGCGGGGTAGATGGCGCCGAGACCGTCGGATCCCTCAAAGCGTTCGAGCATCCACTGCTCTGCCCGCTTCAGCGCCTTGCGGCGGAGCGGCCGGATGTGGACGCGCTCGTACCACTGCGCAATGCGATTCCAGAAGAGGAAGAAGTTCCGCCAGGAGATCTTGTTCTGCTTGTCCCAGCGCGGGTGCAGATTGGAGTTCTCGCGGCCGCCCACGAAAAGTTCGCCGATGCCCTGCTCGGGCGAGAGGCGCTTCAGCGGCTTCTTGGCGTAGATGATCGACAGCGGAACGAGAATGCCGCGGGACCACGAGCTGATCTCGTAGATGTTGAAGTAGAACCAGTTCGGGAAAAGAACGATCTCCGGCGGGACAGCGGGTACGGCGGACCAGTCGTACTCCCCAAAGGCGCACAGGTAGATCTTGGTGAAGGTGTTGCACTCGACGACGCCGCCGTTGGCCAGAACCCATTTGCGGGCGTTGACGAGCACGGGGTGGTCTGCGCTCCAGCCCATCAGCTTGAGCGCATGGTAGGCCTTGACGCCGTAGTTGATGTTGGACGGGCCGCCGGGGTAGAGGCTCCAGCCGCCGTCGGCGTTCTGGTGGCGCAGGATTTCATTGACGGCACGCTCAAGCTTACCGGGATCGCCCGTGCCCAGCAGCTTGTGCATGAAGATGTAGTCGGCTTCGAGCATGACGTCGGCTTCTAGCTCGCCGACCCAGTAGCCTTCCGGGTGCTGCTGGCCAAAGAGCCACTGGACCGATCGCTGGATGCTCCCGCGAACGACGTCCAAAGCCACGTCGATCCTTCCGAATCGAGGCTGGGTGGGAGCCTGATTCGGATTCGAGGATGTAGGCGATAGCGACATGAAGATGGGATGAACCTCGGGCACAAGAAGAAGCAGAGCAGGAGCTTCTTCCTGCGTTGCAGCTAGACTGTGGGACGCGGCGCCGACGCGATTGCCTGAACGATTTCCGGGGGCAAACCGAACCGGACGTTCTCCGGCATAACTTCCACCTCGTTTGCCGATCCGAATCCACGCGCCTGGAGGTAGGCGACAACCTCCTGGACCAGGACCTCAGGAGCGGAGGCGCCGGCCGTGACGGCAACGCGCGAAGCCGACTCAAGCCATTCGGGCTGGATGTCTTCCGCTTTGTCGATCAGGTAGGACTTGGTGCCGAGGTTGAGGGAGACTTCGACCAGGCGATTGGAGTTGGAGCTGTTGCGGGAGCCAACGACGAGCACCACGTCTGCATTGTGCGCAACGTTCTTGACCGCGGTCTGGCGGTTCTCCGTGGCGTAGCAAATGTCCTGCGCGTGGGGACCGACGATGTTGGGGAACTTGCGCTTGAGGGCGTCGATCATGTATTTCGCTTCGTCGAGCGAAAGCGTCGTCTGCGTGAGGTAGGCGACTTTGTCGGGATCTGGGACGACCAGAGCTTCGACTTCTTCGACGGTGGAGACCACCTGGGTAACGTCAGGAGCTTCGCCCTGCGTGCCTTCGACCTCTTCGTGGTCGCGGTGCCCGACCAGAACGAGCGAGTAGCCCTGCTTGGCGAACTTGATCGCTTCCACGTGAACCTTGGTGACCAGGGGGCAGGTGGCGTCGATCACTTTGAGGCCGCGCTCCTTGGCGCGATCGCGGACCGCGGGCGAGACGCCGTGTGCGGAGTAGATCACACGCTGGCCTTCGGGAACCTCGTCCAGTTCGTTAACGAAGATGGCACCCTTCTGGCGCAGATCGTCGACAACGTAGCTGTTATGCACGATTTCTTTGCGGACGTAGATGGGAGCGCCGAAGGTATCGAGCGCAATCTTTACGATGTCGACGGCACGCACCACGCCAGCGCAGAAGCCTCGCGGCTTGAGCAGGAGGACCTGCTTGGTCTGGCTATCGTTGGCGGGAACTTCCGCCTCGGCGAAGAGGGGGTCAGCAGCTAGTGTCGTCACAGTCAACAGTATACCGGACCGCAGAGGTCCTAGCTACGCCGAATCGCACCTGAATCGGTGCAGGGTCTCCGGGCAGAGCGGGTGAGGAAGACCTGTCCGGAGATCCTGATGAGAGGTTTACAGGTGGCCTTTGCAGCCCGTGTGCGGGCAGTCGCAGCCCAGGCTGATGGTGTAAGCCTTGGTCTGCTGCTCACAGGAGCTGGAGCAGTATTTTTTGCCGTCGGCGCAAACGCAGGTACAGCCCTCGTGAGCGCACTTCCTTGGTTCGTTTGCCATGCTTTCTCCTCTGGCTGAAACAGCCGTACCTACTGTAGTAGCGGGAGACGCGGATTGTGAAGTGGATCGCCGCTGTCAGGAACGGCTTGCTTTCAGCATCTGTTCGGCGTGGCGAAGGCTGGTTTCGGTGACGGTGGCGCCGGAGAGCATGCGGGCGACTTCGAGGGCGCGCTCCTCCTCCTTGAGCTGGCGGATGTCGGTTCGGGTGCGGCCGGCTTTTTCCGTCTTGCTGATGAGGAAGTGCTGGTTGCCGAACGCGGCAATCTGAGGCAGGTGGGTGACGCAGAGCACCTGCTGGTGGGCGGCGAGGGATTTCAGCTTGGCGCCGACGGCCTCTGCCGCGCGGCCGCCGATGCCGATGTCGATTTCGTCGAAGACGAGGGTGCGCGGCAGGGCGATGCGGCGCTTGGTCTTGCCGGGGCCGCCCTCCTCGACCGATACCTTGAGTGCGAGCATGACGCGGCTCATCTCACCGCCGCTGGCGATTTCTTCGAGCGGCTTCAAGGGCTCGCCCGCGTTGGTGGCGATGAGGCACTCGATGTGGTCCCAGCCGGTGGCCGTCCAGAACTGCTGCTCTTTTTGAGGCGCGACCTCGACGCGGAACTTGACCGTCATGGCGAGATCGTTGATCTGCTGCTCGGCCAGCTTTTCCAGCCGGCGCGCGTTGCTGGTGCGGGTTTCGGTTAGGTCCTGCGCGACGCAGGTGTAGATGTGCTCGGTGTCGGCGACGCGCTGTTTGGCTTCGGCGATCATGGCGTCGCGGTTTTCGATTTCGGCCAGCTTTTGCGTGACCTCTTCGCCGTACTGGATGACCTCAAGGAGGGTGCGGCCGTACTTGCGCTTGAGGCGGTCGAGCAGGGCGAGGCGGTCTTCAATTTCGGCCAGGCGCTCGGGCGAAGCGTTGATGTTTTCGGCGTAATCGCGGACGGTGCTGCTGATGTCTTCGACGGTGGCGCGGGCGTTGGCAAGCTGGGAGGCGTGCTCGACGAACTTGGGTTCGAACTTTGCCAGCTCGTCCAATTGCTTCTGCGCAGAGGTGAGCAAAGTTGCGGCGGCGGCTTCGCCTTCGTACAGGAGGTCGCTGGCGCTCATGGCGGCGGTGTAGAGCTTTTCGGCGTTGCTCAGGACGCGCTTTTCGGCCTCGAGGTCGTCGTCTTCGGTGTCGCCGGTGATAGCCGCGTCCAGGATCTCACCGCGCTGAAAGCTCCAGAGGTCGGCCATGCGCAGGCGCTCCTGCTCGTCGGTGGAGAGGGCGTCGAGCGCCTCGCGAGCCTGGCGCCAGAGATGGTAGGCGACGAAGACCGCTTCCCCGTTCTGTTCCTTGTCCAAATCTTTGTGAGCCAGGAGGCGTTCGCGGATGCGCTGGGCGGCTTCGGGCGCGGGTGCGTTCTGGGTGTGGATGCCGGCGAAGCGGTCGAGCAGGCCGCGCTGCTGCGCCTGGTCAAAGGCGCCCAGGGTTTCCGATTGCGCGTGAACCAGGGCCAGCTCCGGGGCGAGCTGGCGCAGGACACCGACGGTGGCGGGCTGGTTGTTGATGAAGACGCGGCCCTTGCCGCCGGAGGAGACCTCACGGCGGAGAAGGATTTCGGTGCCTTCGACGTCGATGCCGTTCGCTTCGAGAATGCTTTCGGCGCCGGCCGTGGTTTCAAAGACGCAGGAAACGACGGCCTTCTCTGCACCGTGGCGAACGACGTCGCTGGTGGCTCGCTCGCCCATCAGCAGAGCGAGAGCGTCGACGAGGATCGACTTACCCGCGCCGGTTTCGCCGGTGAGCAGGTTGAGGCCACCACCGAAGGTGGCCACCGCGTGGTCGATGACGGCGTAGTTCTCAGCGCGCAATTCCAGCAGCATGGGGGCGTTCCTCGCAGAGCGTCAGCAGGGTGCGTGAACGGTGCGGCACACCTGGGACTTTTGCCTTCTCTTCGCGCCGAGCATAGCACGAGGTCGAAGGCGGAAGGTCGCGAGTATTTGAGGCCGCACCCACAGTGGTACTGCGGTCTGACACGCGCCGCGGGCCAGCGGTAAGGGCGTCGTTCTACACTCAACTTCAAGATGCCTGCGAACGTTTTCGCCACGCTCGGTCTTGTTCTGTTGCAGGACGACCTTTCCACTGCCACGCCGAGCCCGGCGGCGGCGCACGCCAGCGGCGGAGCGCTGGCCGACATGCTGCACAACAGCGGACCCACGGCGCTGCTGGTCCTGATTGTGCTGGCGGCCATGTCGATCTTTTCGTGGATGATCATGATCGGTAAGTTCTCCGCGTTTCGCCAGGCGGGACTGCAAAACCAGCGATTTCTGAAGGCGTTCCGCAAGAGCACGCGGTTGAGCGAGATCGCCGGGGTTGCCGACCAGTTTCAGCCGGCGCCGCTGGTTGGCGTGTTTACGGAGATCGTCGAGGAGTATCAACGGCAGACCGGCGGCCGCGGCCTGCCGCGCAGCCCGCAGGCGATCGAGCGCGCCGCTGGAATTGCTTCGAGCGAAGCCCTGACCGAGATGGAAAGCCGGCTGACATGGCTGGCGACCATTGCAGCGGTGGCGCCGTTCGTGGGTCTGCTCGGAACGGTGCTGGGCATTATCGATGCGTTCCACGGCCTGGGAACCCAGGGAGCGGCAACGCTGCGAGCCGTGGCGCCGGGCATTTCAGAAGCTCTGATTACGACGGCAGCGGGCCTGGTGGTCGCGATTCCGGCGGTCGTCGGCTACAACCAGTTGACGGCGCGCATCCGGGAATTCGGATCGCGCATGGATGATTTTGGCCGCGAGCTGCTGAATGCGATCGAGAACGCGGCGGCGGCTCCTGCACCGGGGCCGGGACCGTCGTCTGTACGCGCGGCGGCTGACCGGCTTGGCATGGAGCGCTGACCATGGCATTTTCAAGCGGCGGTCGCAGACAGGCAGGCCTCGCGGAGATCAACATCACGCCGCTGGTCGATGTGGTGCTGGTGCTGCTGCTGATTTTCATGCTGACGGCTCCGGTGCTGCAGTCGGGCATCGAGGTCGCCGTGCCGCAGACGCGAGCGGTGAACCAGCTGACGGAAGAGCACAGCGTGGTGACCATCGATGCCGACCAGCGCGTGTACTTCCAAGACAAGCCGGTGAGCCTGGACCAGTTGCCGGGCTTGGTATCGCAAGGCGCGGGTGACGCGTCCAAGCGAGTGATCTATGTGCGGGCAGACGGCAAGGTTCCGTTCGAAGCGTTTGCCTCGGTGATGGACGCAGTGAAACGCGGTGGCGTGACGAACATCAGCGTGGTGACACGGCCGTTTGACCAGACTGTCGCGCACTAAAAGCCTGTTTGGCGGCAAGCAAGAGTGCCGTGCGGTGTGACGGACGCGGCGCAGAGTGACGTTTCCGTCCAGAAGGTAGAGCCAGGAGAAGCCCACAAGCCGTGCCGGCCCTGAAAGAGCGCGCAGTAACCCGCAAGGCGTCGACCGGCCGTGAGCTGGCCGGATCGCTGCTGGTGCATGGGCTGCTGATCGGGGGCATCCTGGGCTCGGGCATTCTCTTTCACGGCAAGACTGAGAAGTGGGGCGACTCTGAGGAGCTTGCCGGTGCGGTGCAAGCGACGGCGGTCACGGCAATCCCGCTGCCGCCACGCGTGCCGCCGAAGGAAGAGAACGTGCTGGCCACGGACCGGCCCAGCGTAGCCCCGCCTCCGCCAAAGGAAGCCGCGGAGCCGCCGCCGAAGCCGACCGACGTTCCGGTGAAAGTGAAGAAGCCGGAAAAGGAGCCGCCGAAGAAGGTGGCGGACAAGCTTGCACCGGCGACACCGAAGATTGTGCCGCCCAAGGTAGTGGAGCCGCAAAAGGCGACCAGCGGAGCGTCAGGTGGTGTGCGCATTGCGATGCAGGCGGTGACGAACAAGGTGGGAACGTCGGCGATCAACGTGACGGACCAGAGCTTTGGAGCGCGCTTCGGGTACTACGTGCGGCAGATGAATCAGCGCATCAGCCAGCAGTGGGTGACGGCAACGCTGGATCCGGACGCGCAGGGCCGGCGCGTGTACATGACGTTTCGCATCGATCGAAGCGGGCAGTTAAGCGAGGTCCGCATTGTGCAGTCGAGCGGCAACCGGTCGCTGGATTCAAGCGCGGTGCGAACGCTGGAGCGCATTGAGACGCTGGCGCCGCTGCCGGAGGATTACACGGGCAACTACATCACGGTGCAGTACTACTTTGAGCCGTCGTAGATCAAGGGTTTGCAGAGCGGTGCCTGCGTGGAAACCGGTGTGGTTCCCGCGCGGAGAAACTCTCACGGAGGGACGGCGGCGAGCGTCTACCATGATGAGGATGGCACAACGGTCCACATTTCTCTTCTCTCTTGCATGCTCGTTTGTGTTGAGCTCGTGCAGTGTTGTGCGAGCGGCGGCGCAGGACACACTGAGCACCGGAATCAACAAAGGCGTCGATCGCATCCGGATTGCGCCGGCTCCGTTTCACGCAGACAACGCGGATGCCGGGCCGCTGAAGGTGACCTTCGATGCGGTGCTGGAAAGTGACCTGAAGAACGCGGGCGTGTTCGACGTGGTGTCGAAGAGCATGGAGCCGCAGGCACAGCCGGCGAACCCGAAGGACATCAACCTGAGCCAGTGGTCGCAGAACCCCGCGAACGCGGCGTTTGTGGCGCTGGGTGGCTTCGGCCTGACGGGCGGCCGGCTGGTGGTGAACGCGTTTGTGGTGGACACGCACAATGCGCAGTATCCGCAGGTGATCGGCAAGCAGTACACCGACACGGCAACCGACGAGAATGCGCGGCAGATCGCACACCGCTTTGCGGACGAGATCATTCTGCGGCTGGGCGGCGGGCTGCCTGGCATTGCAGAGACGAAGCTGTATTTCATTCACGCGGGTGGTGGAACTAAGGAAGTCTGGGCTATGGACTACGACGGTGCCAACCCGCACGCGATCACGCACCTGGGCAGCATTGCGCTGTCGCCCCGGGTTTCGCCGGATAACTCGCGCGTGGCGTTTTCGACGATCAGCAATGCCGGCAACCAGATCCGGATGTATTCCCTCTTGCTGGGCCGCATGGTGAACTTTTCGCAGACGGGTGACCTGAACATTACGCCGGCGTGGTCGAGCACCGGCCAGTTGGCGTGGGCTTCGTCGCGCAGTGGCAACCCGGAGATCTATGTGGGCGATGCCAGCGGCAATGGAGCGCGGCGCGTGACGAACTCGCGAGGGTCGAACAGTTCGCCCACGTGGAATCCGAAGACTGGATCGCAGATTGCGTTCATCAGCAGCCGCACGGGACTGCCGCAGCTCTACATCATGGATGCGGACGGCGCGAACGTGCAGCGCATGACGGATGGCGGGTACGCGACGTCCGTTTCGTGGTCACCCAACGGACAGTTTCTGGCGTTTGCCTGGAATCGTAAGTACGGTCCGGGTGCTCCGGGCGGCCAGGACATCTACGTGATGGACATCGCGAGCAAGCGGTGGGTTCAGTTGACTAACGGCATTGGACGGTGCGACTTCCCGACCTGGTCGCCGGACGGTCGACACATTGCGTTCGCCGTGGGTTCGGGACCGCGCGGACAGATCTGGAGCATGCTGGCCGACGGAACCGAAAAGCAGAAGCTGACGAGCGGAGACATGCCCAACTGGAGCTTCCGCTAGGTATCCGGCGGCAGGCTTTTTGCACCCAATGGGGAGGGACGCTACTCCCGAGGGCGCGAGGAACACAAAGGGATCGGATCCCAGAGACGTTGTTTTGAAGGAGAACGGAATGTTGCAAAGCAAGGGCTGGACCGGTCGAGAGAGCCAAAGTTCGTGGAAGCGCGCCGGCACGGGCGTAGTAGCGACGTTGCTGCTGACGCTGTCGCTGAGTGGCTGCCACAAGAAGAAAGTCGCGCCTCCGCCGCCTCCGCCTCCCGCGGTCGATGCACCCACGGCAACGCTGTCGGCTGACCCGCTGGCGATCGACCAGGGTCAGACGGTGACGCTGACCTGGCGCACGACGAATGCGACGGACGTGTCGATCGACGGCATCGGAACGGTAAACCCCAACGGAACGCAGACGGTGACACCGTCGAACTCCACGAACTTTCACCTGGTTGCGAAGGGCGAGGGCGGCACAACAGATGCGAATGTGCGCGTGACCGTGCGTGTGGCCGCACCTCCGGCCAATACCGGGGACAGCAGCAACATCTCCGGCGATATGGGTACCGATGCAGCGTTCCATGCCGCGGTGAAGGATATCTTCTTCGATTACGACAGCTACGATCTGCGGGCGGACGCACAGACGAACGCGTCGCAGGCGGCCAACTACCTGACGCAGCATCCGGCGATCCGCGTGGTGGTGGGCGGGTACTGCGACGAGCGCGGCTCGGCCGAGTACAACCTGGCACTGGGCGAGAACCGCGCCAACGCAGCCAAGCAGGCGCTGGTGAATGCGGGCGTGTCGGCGGATCGCATTCGCGTGGTGTCGTACGGCAAGGAAAAACAGTTCTGCACGGAAGCTAACGAAAGCTGCTACCAGCAGAATCGCCGCGCGCAGTTCAACCTGGATCGCTAACGCGCAAGAGCCGGCGGTGCGCCTACGCGGCGCACCGCCGGCCAGGAGCCATGCATGACGACCTTTTCGCTTCCACTTCTGAGGCACGGCCGGGTCCGTGCCGCCGTTCTGGCGCTCACGCTTTCTGCGACGACGTTTGCCGCGCCCAACGCTTTTGCAGCGAGCAAGGAGATGATCCAGCTGCAGACGCAGGTGCAGCAGCTGCAGGACGCAGTGGCCCGGTTGCAGCAGTCGAACGACGAGCGCATGGGCGTGCTGAAAGACCTAGTGCAGCAGACTGCAGACTCGGTCAACAAGATGGGGTTGACGGTGGGCCAGTTGCAGCAGCAAGTTGCTGCGCAGGCGCAGGGTGAGGGTGGCAAGGTCGACCAGGTGTCCGGGCAGGTGCAGTCGCTGAACGATTCGCTGGACGAGCTGAAGGCGCGCCTGCAGCGAATCGAAAAGTCGCTTGGCGATGTGCAAAGCTCGCAGCAGTCGCTGAACGCGCGGCTGGAGGGTGGCGCCGCGCCGGGTGGATCATTGCCTGCGGCAACGGGTGCGGGCAGCGAGACGGCCCCAGTGACGAACCCGCGCGGCTCGCGTGCACCGCGCACCACGGCTCCGCCTCCGGGCTTCCCGTCTGACAGCTCGACCGAGACGGCGCCCCCGGCAGGAACGGCACCCGCTGGAGCGGATGCGACTCCTGCGGCTGCGACCGGAGCTCCGCCGGTGGCGGACCTCTACCAGACCGCGTTCGGCGATTACAACGCGGCGAAGTACTCGCTGGCCAAGGCCGAGTTCAACGATGTGATCCGGTTCTACCCGGACTCGAATTTCGCGGGAAATGCGTACTTCTACCTGGGCGAAATGCTCTTCAAGACGCGCGACTACGGCCCGGCAACCCGGCAATATGACAAGGTGATCGAGCAGTATCCGGGTAACCCGAAGATTCCTGCCGCGCAGTTGCGCAAGGGCCAGGCGCTCATTGGGTTGCACCAGACCGAGGCGGGCGCGCGCGAGTTGCGGTCGCTGATTCAGCGCTATCCGAACTCACCCGAAGCTACGACTGCGCGCGCGCGGTTGGGTGACTTGGGCATGGGGACCACGGCAGCACGAGCTCGCTAAGCGCCAGCACCTGCAGCGTCGGTTCGTTTACGAGCGCATGCCGTGCAGTGCGGCTGCTAGTTCCTGCTGAGCCTCTGCTGTTGGCGCGACCAGTGGAAGCCGAGGACGGCCACCGAAATATCCGCTCAACTCTGCCCCACTCTTCACCAGCGCCGGACCGCCCGCCAGCAGGGTGGGTTCGATTGCCGCCACGCGACCCTGTTTCTCGCGCATGAGGGAGGTATCGCCGTCCTTCCAGGCCGCCCAGATCTCGAAGACTGCCTGCGGAATGGAGGCGGCCACTGGCGTGGCGATGCCCGCGGCACCCGCGCGCAGTGCCTCCGTGGAGTCCACGGCGTGAGCCCAGAGAATTTGAGAGCCGACCTGCTTGGTACGCGTGCGGAGTTGTGGGACTGCTGGTGCTTCGAGGATCGCAGCCGTGGAGGTCGCGGTGGCTGAGCCTGCCGACAGCGCGGCAGCCGACACGAAGCCACTGGCAGACGCCGAAAGCTCAGCTTGCGGAGGGCGCAACATGCGGCGCGTGGCAGCGGTGAACGTGATGGTGGTGGTCACCGAGCGACGCACGGACGAAGTCGCGTCGCGGAGATCGGCGACGCGGCTGATGTGCTGCGATTGCTCGAGGACACCCAGTACGTTTGGGTGAGCCGCGAGATCGGCGAGCAGGTCGATGGGCAGCGCACTGCCACCGCAGCGGCTTGCCAGGAGGCAGGGCAGCGGAGCGCCGTCTGCGATGACGCGAAACCAGGTGGACAATGCCGGGATGTCGTTGGCCCATTGCGGTGGCGGGGCCAGGAGCAGGAGGTCGTACTGCATGTTGGCGGCGTGTTCCGCCATGATCAAGGCAGGGTGGCAGCCTCCCTGGTTCAGGGTTGCGGTCAGGACCTTCTCCGGTGCCGCCGTATCTGCAACGGTTCGCAGGATCTCACGCTGCTCGGCCAGCCCGAGCGAAAGCACCTCGCTTCCCTCTCCAAGGACGATCAGCCCGGCAACGGGTGTGAGCGAGTACCGGCGCACATTGTGTTCGAGTTTGCGCGCGTACACGCGACCGTCGGGGTAGAAGGGTGTGGTCAGCGGAACATGAACGCCATCGAGGAGCATGCTTCATTATCGCGTGGCGCGCCGGGTGCCCAAAAGTGGCATACCAATGCCGACCGGAGACGGCTAAAGTAGCGCTATGGAAGCGGTCGAAATACGCGGGAATAAGACGACCAACGACCTGTTGCGCGAGGCAGGGTGGTTTCTGCTGCACACCCTGTTCGCGGTGCTGAATTTTGCGCTGGTGATGGTCGCGTTCTGGGCGGTGAAGCCCGATCCGCTCTCAACCGAGCCGAAGCTGCTGTGTACTGCGGCCGCGTTCCTGGTGCCGATGATCGGCGGGTTTCTGGCGGGGCGGGCAAACCGCAACACGGTGGCGCGCTATGTGTGGATTAGCGCCCTGATCATGTTCGGCGTGACGGTGGTGCACGTGCTGGACCTGCCTACCGGAGCCGGGCTGTGCGACGGCTGCGGCCCGGTTGACAAGCTGTGGCGCACGTTCTTTTCCATCGATCACGGCAGCGGTCTGATGGCCGGCGACGGTCTGCTGATCGGAACCTGGATCCCGCTCTCGATGATCGGGTATGCCGTTGGATCGAGGATCGCGATCGGAGTGGAGTAGGTTCGTGCGCTTGAAGCGCAAGTGAAAGGGGCTGCCGGAATGGCAGCCCCTTCGCGTTGCTGTGGAGTTTAGCGAGCCGTGGCTGCCAAGACCGGTTCACGCTGCGCGTGCAGAGCCTGCAGCGAGTAGATGTGGACCTCTCCGCTTTGCAGCGAAGCGATGCCCTCTGCCGCGGCGCGGGCAGCGGCGATGGTGGTGATGGTGGGGATGCGCGCCAGCACCGCGGCGCGGCGGATCGCTTTTTCGTCGAAGAAGGTGTCCTGGCCGCGAGGCGTGTTGATGATCATCTGGATACGGTCGCCCTTGATGAGGTCGACCACGTTGGGTCGGCCTTCCTTCACCTTGAACACTCGCTCGACCTGCAGCCCGGCGTCGGCCAGGACGTCTGCCGTGCCGTGCGTTGCGACAAGCTGGAAGCCCATCTCGACATACTGCCGGGCCAGCGCCACGGCCGCGGGCTTGTCGTGGTCGTTGACCGACAGGAAGATGGTGCCGCGCGTCGGCAGGTTCTGTCCGGCGGCGAGCTGAGCCTTGGCGAAGGCTTCGCCAAAGGTGGAAGCCACGCCCATGACCTCGCCGGTGGAGCGCATCTCCGGCCCAAGCACCGTGTCTACGCCGGGGAACTTGCCCCAGGGGAAGACTGGCGATTTGACGAAGTAGTGGTCGCCTGTGCCGAGGTCCTTGCCGCTGGCGAGCTGGTCTGGCAACAGTTCCTTCAGGGTCTTGCCGGTCATGAGCCGCGACGCGATCTTGGCGAGCGGAATGCCTGTGGCCTTGGAGACGTACGGCACGGTGCGCGAGGCGCGCGGGTTGACCTCGATGACGTAGACCTTGCCGTGCTGGATGGCGAACTGGATATTGACGAGACCGATGACGTGGAGAGCGAGAGCGAGCTTGCGGGTGTACTCGCGAATCTGGCGCAGCACGTCGTCGGTCAGATCCACCGAGGGCAGGACGCAGGACGAATCGCCGGAGTGGATGCCGGCTTCTTCGATGTGCTGCATGATGCCGGCGATGATGACGTCGGTGCCGTCGCAGAGAGCGTCCACGTCGACCTCGGTCGCGTCTTCGAGGAAGTGGTCGATGAGGACGGGACGTTCCTGCGAGTACTCGATGGCGGTGCTCATGTAGCGCTGGATGGCTTCATCGTCGTAGGCGATGACCATGGCGCGGCCGCCAAGCACGAAGCTGGGACGGACGAGCACGGGGTAGGTAACGCGGTTGGCGCCGGCGATCGCCTCCTGCACGCTGGTCGCCAAGGCGCCCGCGGGCTGCGGAATCTGCAGGTCTTCGAGAAGTTTGTTGAAGCGCTTGCGATCTTCGGCGAGCTCGATGGACTCGGGCGAGGTGCCGACGATGGGCACGCCTGCGGCCTTGAGTGGAAGCGAGAGGTTCAGCGGTGTCTGTCCGCCGAACTGCACGATCATGCCGATCTCCGCGCCGCTGGCGGCCTCGTGCTTGTAGACGGCGAGGACGTCTTCGAGCGTGAGCGGCTCGAAGTAGAGGCGATCGCTCGTGTCGTAATCGGTCGAGACGGTCTCCGGGTTGCAGTTGACCATGATGGTCTCGTAGCCGTCTTCGCGCATGGCGAACGCCGCGTGGCAGCAGCAGTAGTCGAATTCGATTCCCTGCCCGATGCGATTGGGACCGCTGCCGAGAATGATGATCTTCTTGCGCGTGGTGGGGACCGCTTCGTCTTCTTCGTCGTAGCAGGAGTAAAGGTAGGGCGTGAAGGACTCGAACTCTGCGGCGCAGGTGTCGACGAGCTTGAAGACTGGCAGAACGCCGTGCTGCTCGCGCAGTTCGCGGACGCGGGCGGACGCGTCCTTGCCGTCCAGCTTCCACGAGGAAGCGAGCACGTCGTCGCTGATGCCCATGCGCTTGGCGATGCGAAGCTGGTGCGCGTCAATGGAGTCGGGCGTGGTGGTTGCGACGGCTGCCTGCTCATCCACGATCTGCTTGATCTGGTAGAGGAACCAAGGATCCATGGTGGTGAGTCGTGCAACGTCGCGCACGCTCATGCCCTTTTCGAACGCGTAGAAAACGTAGCGCAGGCGCTCCGGGTGAGCGGTGACCAGACGTTGGGTGAGGCGGCGCGGCTCGATGTCGGAGGCGGAGGCCTTCTTGCCGGTCTCGAGCGAGCGCACGGCTTTCATCATGGCTTCCTTGAAGGTGCGGCCAATCGCCATGACCTCGCCGACGGACTTCATCTGCGGCCCCAGGCCTTCGTCGGCTCCAGGAAACTTTTCGAACTGCCACTTGGGGATCTTGACGACAACGTAATCGATGGTCGGCTCGAAGCAGGCCGGCGTTGCCTTGGTAATGTCGTTTTGTAGTTCGTCGAGCGTGTATCCGACAGCGAGACGTGCTGCGATCTTCGCGATCGGGAAGCCGGTCGCTTTCGACGCAAGGGCCGAGGAGCGCGAGACACGCGGGTTCATCTCGATGACGGTCATGCGGCCGTTCGCCGGGTTAACGGCGAACTGCACGTTGGAGCCGCCGGTCTCGACACCGATCTCGCGCATGACGCGAATGGCAGCGTCGCGCATGGCCTGGTACTCGCGATCGGTGAGCGTCTGCGCCGGCGCGACGGTGATGGAGTCGCCGGTGTGGACGCCCATGGGGTCGAAGTTTTCGATCGAGCAAATGATGATGACGTTGTCGGCGAGGTCACGCACGACTTCGAGTTCGTACTCCTTCCAGCCGAGCACCGACTCTTCGAGCAGGCACTCGTGGACCGGCGACAGGTCGAGGCCGCGGGTGAGAATGTCGGTCAGTTCTTCGCGGTTGTACGCGATGCCGCCGCCCGATCCGCCGAGCGTGAACGATGGGCGGATGACGCAGGGGAAGCCGATCTTGTTCGCGAACTCTAGACCGTCGCGCAGGTTGTTGACCAGCGAGGACTGCGGCATGTCGAGGCCGATGCGGTTCATCGCGTCCTTGAACAGGAGGCGGTCTTCGGCCTTCTTGATCGCGTCCAGCTTGGCGCCGATGAGTTCCACGCCGTAGCGGTCCAGCGTGCCGGCGTCGGCCATGTCGACGGCGAGGTTGAGCGCGGTCTGGCCGCCGACGGTGGGCAGCAGGGCGAAGACACCGGGCTTGCCGCTGGCCTTGAGCGACTCACTTTCTACGCGGAGAATCTCTTCGACGTAGCGCGGGGTCAACGGCTCCACATAGGTGCGGTCAGCGACCTCGGGGTCTGTCATGATCGAGGCCGGGTTGGAGTTGACCAGCACCACCTCGTAGCCCTCGGCCTTGAGTGCCTTGCAGGCCTGCGTGCCGCTGTAGTCGAACTCGGCCGACTGGCCGATCACGATCGGCCCAGAGCCGATCACCAGGATCTTTGCAATGTCGTTCCTGCGTGGCATTGTCTTCCTTGCTGGTTGTGCCTGGTATGAGATCACAGGCCCGTGAAAAGAGGCATCCGTGGATGCCTCGAAATTACTTCTTCCACTCTTCCATCATCTTGCGGAAGTCTTTGAACAGGTAGTGGGAGTCGTGCGGTCCGGGGCTGGCTTCGGGGTGGTACTGCACGCTGAAGAGCGGGTGTTCTTTGTGCTTGAGGCCGGCCACGGTCTGGTCGTTCAGGTTCACGTGCGTCACCGCTACGGAGTTCGCATCCAGGGTATCGGGATCGACGGCGTAGTTGTGGTTCTGGGACGTGATCTCGACCTTGCCGGTGTCGAGGTTCTTGATGGGGTGGTTTGCGCCGTGATGGCCGAACTTCAGCTTGTAGGTCTTGCCACCAAGAGCCAAGCCGAAGATCTGGTGGCCGAGGCAGATGCCGAACATCGGCGTCTTGCCGGCCAGATCGCGAACGTTCTGCTGCGCGTACTCGAGCGGCTCGGGGTCGCCGGGGCCGTTCGAGAAGAAGACGCCGTCTGGATTCATGGCGAGCACGTCGGCCGCGGGAGTTTGCGCGGGCACCACGGTCACGCGGCAGTTTTCGCGGGTGAGCATGCGGAGGATGTTTTGCTTGATGCCGAAGTCATATGCGACCACGTGCATCTGCCGCTCGTTGCCAGCGAGCGCGGGCGGTAGAAGCTTGTCGCCGGTCTCGTTGCGCGGATCGGCCGCGGAGAACTCGTACTGCTCTTTGGTCGAGACGACGCTGGCGAGATCGGTGCCGTCCATCTTGCGAATGGAGCGCGCTTTTGCGACAAGTGCCTCCGCGTCCTGCGAAGCCGTGCTGATGACGCCGCGCATGACTCCGTTATTGCGGAGATGGCGCACGATCGCACGCGTGTCCACGTCTGCGACGACGGGAACGTTGTACTTTTCCAGGTACTCGTCGGTGACCTGCGTGGAACGCCAGTTCGACGAGATGGGCGAGAACTCTCGCGTCACCAGACCTTCGATGTAGGGCTGCTTGCCTTCGTCATCGCTGGGGGTGGTGCCGTAGTTGCCGATCTGGGGGTTGGTGAGAACGACGATCTGTCCGGCATAGCTGGGATCGGTGAAGATCTCCTGGTAGCCAGTCAATGCAGTGTTGAAAACAACTTCTCCGGAACGTTCGGCGGGCGCACCAAAGCCTCGACCCCGGAATATGCGCCCGTCTTCGAGCGCCAAAATGGCTTGCATTGCCTCTCCTGAAGGAGTGGATTCAATCGATTCTAGCAGCGCGGAGCGTCCCTGACGAACCGCGCGCCAGAGCACGGTCAGGCGAGGTCGATCAAGAGGTCGGTTCCCTCTTCGCGCAAGGGATACACCTTGACCTGACTGTGCTCTTCCGGGCAGGCACCGGTCTTCAGATCGAAGCCCCACGCGTGCCATGGGCAGACGATCTTTCCGTCTTCGATCCAGCCCTCTGCGAGCGGTCCTGCGCGGTGCGGGCACACGTTGTCCACGGCTGCGAGCGTGCCGTCGGCGCGTGCCAGGCAGATGGTGACACCCTGCACGTCTACTTCTTGTGCGTGTCCGTCGGCAGGACTCTGCGCAGCGGTACACAGCTTGACCCAGTTCGACATTGTTTCCTCTGCTTCCAGAATGCCTGATTGCGCGACTGCGGTGTGAAACGACAGCGGCATACCATGATGGGATGGCAACTCCGCGCAATGCTTCGCCCCGATCCGCTGCCCAGAAGCGTGCCGGCGCGACGGTGACCTACAACCGCAATGACCCGAATCACCTGCTGGTGGACCCGAGATGGCTGACGAAGGTGTTCGGGCTGACGATCCTGGCGGCGTTTGTGTGCGCCTACCTGTTGATGTGCATTCTGTTCCGCCTGGGATCGTGGCAATGGGTGCTGCACCCCACGCACTCTGCCGCGACGGGAACGGGCCTGCAGGATGAAGCCGTTCATTTTGGGCCGGACAACACGGGAACGCCGCAACTGACGGGCGAGTGGATCCCGGCGAGCGCAACCACGAGCGCGACGGTGCTTTACCTACGGCCGGGTGACGGGCAGTTGGACTTTGCTGACGCGCCGCTGGTGCGCATGCTGCGCGACGACGGCTTGAATGTGCTTGCCTTCGATTACCGCGGCTATGGGCGGTCGGCCCTGAAGCCGCACCCGACCGAGGAGCATATGCAGCAGGATGCGGAGGCGGCGTGGACGTATCTGACCGGCCTGCGCGGCATACCGGCGGATCACATCCTGCTGTACGGAGCGGGCGTCGGTTCGGCCCTGGCGGTAAACCTGGCCGCCGCACATCCGCAGGCGGCTGGGCTGGTGCTGCGCAACGCAACTGCAGATGTGCTGGGCACGATCCGGAGCCAAAAGCGGGCACGCATGTTTCCGGTGAGTCTCTTGCTCAAGGATCGATTCGACCTGCAGGCGCTTCAGCAGGTAAAGACGCCGAAGCTGCTGTGGGACATCGCGTCGCCAGCAAACGATCCCGAGACGGTCGCGCGAATTGCGGCGTATCGTTCCGCTGCCGATCCGAAGATGACGGTGACACTGCCCAAGGCAAATCCTGTTGCGGAGGCAGCAAGCCTGCGCCGTTTCCTGGACGAGCGAATCGGGCTGCTGCAGCCGAAGAGCTTGGTGCCGAACACCGTGTCCGGCGTTCCGGCTGTTCGTTGATTCTCGCCAGAATGAAGTGAAGGCCTCCGGTGTTCAGGAGGCCTTACATAGAGGTGGGAAGTGTTGGTGCGGATAGGTGATGCCAGAGTCGAAGATGGGTAACCCCGGCGTTACTGCTGACTACATCGTGTATGACGCGGTTTGAAGTGAAAGGTTGCGCTGCCAGGGAGCGACAGATATGAAAATTGGAAGAGAGCGCATCTGCGTGTATTCCCTCTCCACCTTTCGTAGGACTTCACACCAGCCGCAGGAATCTTTCAGGCGAGAGCGACGTGCCGGGGAAGATCGCGGAGAGATCGCGGACGCCGAGAGTGCGAGCGCTGAGTTCGCCGAGAACCTGGCGGAAGTCGGTGGTCACGGCGAGATCGCGACCTTCGTTCAATTGTTCCGGCGCCAGGCCCGGCCACTTGCCATAGACCTGTCCGCCGCGAACGCCTCCGCCGAGCACGAACATGACATTGCCGTGACCATGATCGGTGCCTCCGGTGCCGTTCTGCTTCGCGGTGCGGCCGAACTCGCTCATGGTCACCAGCGTGACCTGTTCGGCGTCCTGCCCCATGTCTTTCCAGAAGGCCGCGATCGCTTCGGAGAACTCTTTCAGACGATTGGCGAGGCGGCCCTGAGTGCTCCCCTGCCCCTGGTGCGTGTCCCAGTCGCCGATGTCGGCGAAGGCCGCTTCCACGCCCAGATTGGCTTTGAGTAGCTGCGCGATCTGCTTCATGCTGCCGGCAAACGGCGTGTTGGGGTACACGACGCCGTTGGCCGGCTGGTAGCGCTTGGGGTCGGCGGACTTGAGCATCTTCACAGCTTCGAAGGTCTCGTTGCCTTCGGCGTGCAGAACGCGATCGGTGCTGGTGCCGTACATCTGCTCAAAGGCGTTGGAGACCGGGGCGGGAGCAGCACCGGATCCGCCGACGCTGAAGTCGTTTACATTGCTGATGGCGACCGCGGGCATGCGGCCCTGCAGCGTTCGAGGCACCTGCGCGCCCAGCGCTACGGCGCGGAAGGCCGTGGCATGGCTGATGCGTTCCGCCTGCAGGGCTCGGTTGAGCCAGCCGTCCTGCGTGGACTTCACGCCCGGCGTTCCGCTTTCCATGTAGTCCTGTGCGTCGAAGTGAGAGCGCGTCGTGTCGGGTGAGCCGACGGCATGAATGACCGCCAGATGACCCTGCTGGTACAGCGGCAGAAGCGAGGTCATGGCGGGATGAAGGCCGAAGCGGCCGTTCAGGTCCAGAACATCCTTCTGCTGGATCGCAATAGTCGGGCGCAGCGCGTAGTAGTTTGGCTCCTGATACGGGACGACGATGTTTAGTCCGTCGGCTGCACCGCGCTGGAAGATCACCACCAGCTTTTTACCGCTGGCCGCCGCCTCCGTTTGCTGCGCCATGACGGAGCGCACCAGGAAGCTGGGAATGCTGGAGGTGCCGACCAGGGCCAGCGCACCACCCTTCATGAATGCACGACGTGAGACTGGCATACCGTTCTCCTGTTTGCGGCGGCAATCTTTCTGCCGCGATTGCTTCGGCTACGCTTTGCTGCCCGCCGTGAGGCTAGCGGCGTTGAAATTCTGGCGATCCCAGCAGCAACCCAAGCATCACCGCGCCCTGCTTGTCGGCCGGCGGCAGGTTGGGCCCGGGCGGTCCCGCACTGAAGTCTCGCCGTACCTTAACGTTCACGATCTGCTTGGCACCCGGGTTTCTTTCCTGCGCCGGCATCTGGCCAAAGGCGCGCATGGCTTGCTGTACGGCGGTGTCGTCGGTTTGCGATAGGACCGCTGCTCGTGTCTGGGCGCTTACGCCTTGCGGCAACACTTGGGATTCCAGCGCGGCTTCCTTGCGCTGTGATTCGTCCGCGCCTGGGTCCTGCGGTACCGCGTGACTGGCGGTGCTCGCCGCAATCAGCGTGCCCGTGTCCACGGTGGTGCCATTGATCTTGTTTGCCGCCAGCAGCAGGGCGAAGTTCATGCGTGTGACCAGCGCGGCCGAGTTGAGCCATGTTTCCGCGTCCCACTTGTACCCGGTGGGCGGCTGGCAGCCGTACAGCGGCATGCCGAGCCGCTCCAGCGACTGTGCCAAAGGCACCGGGTTCCCCACGTTGGCGCCTGAGGCACGTACGGCCGAGACGACGTATTCGAGAGGCGTCTTGATCTTCGCGTTCACCGTTTGCGGAGCCAGGAACTCCGGGGCATGCACCATGGTGCGCAGAACCGCACGGATGTCTCCGTTGGACTTGAGGAAAGTTTGCGCCATGCGATCGACGAGGGCCGGTGGAGGCGTGTCGCTGACGAAGCGCTCTGCCAATTCGAGAGAAATGAAGTGCGCTGTTGCCGGGCTGGTGGCGAGAATGTGCAGCACCTCTTCGCCTTCGCTCTCGCCGGACTCCTTGATCTTTCTGCCGAGGACTGTCTTTTCGCCGGGTTCGTGCCGCCGGTCGTTGTAGAGGAAGGCTCCGCCTTCGCCGGGGCGCTCGATGCCCCAACCGGTGAAGACCTTGGCGACCTCTGTCACGTCCTTCTGGGTGTAGCCTCCGTTGACGCCCAGCGTGTGCAGCTCCATGAGCTCACGCGCGTAGTTTTCGTTGAGGCCGGCTGAGGGCTTCTTTGCATTCGGCGCCTTGGGATTCGGTCGTCCTGCTGCGAGCGAGTCGGGGCCGACGCTTTGCGCGTTGTCCAGGTACAGGAGCATCGCCGGGCTCTTTGCCGTGGCCTCGAGCAGATCTTCGAACCGGCCGAGGGCATGCGTGCGGATCGTGTCTTCGTACTCCGGCAGCAAGGACGGCATCTCGCCGTCTTTCCGGATGTAGACGTTGAAGTGATTCAGCCAGAAGTCGGTCATCACGGCTTCCAACTGGCGTTCGCTGTAGATGTCGCGGAGCAGACGCGTGCTGAACAGCTCCCCGGAGATCATGCGATTGGTTCCAGCCAGCGCGGCCAGGGTTTCTTTCTGGAGGGGAGTCATTCCCTCCGCCAGCTTGGAGGCGTCGCCTTTTACACCTTTGCGGGCTCCGATGAGTTCAGCCGGGCTCATACGCAGGAGGCGCTGGTAACGGTCCTGCGGTGGCAGCGCGAGCAGAGCGTTGACGGCGTCCTGAGGCAAAGGGGCGGTGGCCTGCTCCAGGTTCGGTGGGGCCGCGTTCTTCTGCGCGTCCAGAGCGGTTGATGCGCTGGTTCCGCCACCCGCAAGCTGCGAGCGAGTGCCCGTCTTCGCCATGGAATCCGCGGTCGCTTCGTCCAGGGCGTTGAAGCCTCTCTGGATGTCGCCGGGCCGTGACTGGAGCGATGCGGCTGGTGTGACGGACGCGGTTTGCATAGCGGCCGCCTCCTTGCGCATCTGGTAGAACTCCACCTGGTCGGAGAGGATTGCGCGCAGTTCCGGGTCGGCCGGCAGATAGCCGTTCTTTGCGGCGTTGCGGACCATGCCGGGCGTTGGATAGCGAGCGATCTGGTCGGCCTGGCTCATCCGCATGGCGGGGTAGGCGTTCAGGCGCTGCTCGAGCCCGCTGTCGTCCAGGCGGTCGGGCTGCAATTGCTGTTCGAACCAAGCGTAGGCGCCCAGGGAGCGCACGCGGGCGAGGTCGCCCGGCCGCGCGCCGAAGCTGAAGCGGTTCAGCACCAGGGCGGCGGCATCCACCTTGCGCACCGGCACGGCCGCTGTTGCGGGCTTCGCGGCAGCCACGGCGAGCATGGGGCTGAAGGCGTACAGGGCGGCCAGAGCGAGTGAGACTGCCGCGCGCGGGCGAAGCGGCTGCGGAGGTCGGGATCGAGAGGTGCGAAGCAGCATAGATCACCTGCCCGGGGCAGTTTGCAACCACTAGCCTAGACCCGCGGGGGCGGACCTTGTTGCGTCCCGCTGCGTATTTTGTGGGGCGGAGGCAACCTCCGGCTCTCCTTCCCGCACCCCGTTTAGAAGTCGGCGAGCTCGGCTGCCGCGCGGAAGACGTCGTCCGCCTGTGGCAGGATCACGTCTTCGAGCACCGGCTGATAGGCGACGAACGTGTCCATGGAGGCGAGGCGGCGCACGGGCGCGTCCAGATCATGGAACAGCTCTTCCGCGGCGCGTGCTGCGACTTCGGCACCGAAGCCCCAGCTTCGCATGTCCTCGTGAACGATCAGCAGACGATTAGTGCGGCGGACGCTTTCCGCGATGGCCTCGAAGTCGTAGGGAGACAGACTGCGCAGGTCCAGCACCTCTGTGGAGATGTCGCGTTCGCTAGAGAGGCGCTGAGCCGCTTGCAGCACCCGCGGAACCAGAGCGCCGTAGGTGACGATGGTCAGGTCCGTGCCGGCGCGGAGCTGCTTTGCCTTGCCGAACGGAATCATGTACTCCGGCCCGGGGTACGGCGCGCGGCCGAACGCTTCGCGATACAGGCGCTTGTGTTCGAGGAACAGAACGGGGTCGTCGCACCGGATGGCGGTGCGCAGCAGGCCGGCCGCGTCGAGCGCGTTGGACGGCATGATCACGCGCACACCGGGGGTGTGAGTGAAGATGCTTTCGCCCGATTGCGAGTGGTAGATGGAGCCGCCGGTCAGATATCCGCCGATGGGCACACGCATGACGATGGGCGACGAGAACAGACCGTTGGAGCGCCACCGCATGACGCTCAACTCGTTGCGCATCTGGTGCATGGCAGGCCAGATGTAATCAAAGAATTGAATTTCAACGACGGGCTTCAGGCCGCGGACGGCCATGCCGATGGCGCGGCCGGTGATGTTTGCCTCGGCCAGTGGGGAGTTGAAGACGCGGTCCGAGCCGAACTCTGCCTGGAGGCCCGAGGTGAGCTTGAACACACCGCCTTTGCCCTTGAGAGCACCGGATTTGAGATGCTGATCGCGGCTGGCATCTGCGACGTCTTCGCCGAAGATGAGAATGCGTTCGTCGCGGCGCATTTCGTCACGCAGGGTGGCGTTGATGAGGTCGGCCATGGTGCGGTCGCCGGTGCCGGTGGTGGGAGCGGGCGCCGTGGAGAAGGCGCTGCTGCACGGGTCTACCTGTTCGGAATAGACGTGCAGCGGAATGGAGGTGATGGCGGGCAGCGGCGCCGCCAGAGCCTGATCGGCGGCGGCTCGAACCTCCTCGTCGACCTCGCGCTCGAGCGCGTTGACCTCATCCTCGGTGAGCAGACCTTCCTGGATGAGCCACGCCTGCATGCGACCGAGGGGGTCGCGGAGGGCGTCGGCTTCGAGTTCGTCGGCGACGCGGTACTGGCGCTCGTCGTCGCTCTGGGAATGCGAGTAGGGGCGGATGACGTGGCCGTGAACGAGCGCCGGGCCTTTGCGGGTACGCACGTACTCCGCTGCTTCCTGCATGGCGGCCACGCAGGCCTGGGCATCGGTGCCGTCGATCTCGGCGAAGTGGAAGTTCGGGAAGTTCGCCACCAGGCGGGAGATGTTGCCGCCGGGAGTGTTGGTCTCGACCGGTGTGGAGATGGCATATCCGTTGTCTTCGACGACGAAGAGGACGGGCAGCTTGCCGTTGGAGGCGGAGTTAAGAGCCTCCCAGAACTCGCCCTGGCTGGTCGAGCCCTCGCCGATCGAGGTGTAGACGACCTCGTCGGCGTGGAACTGAACGTCCTTCCAGGCGCGGTAGTCGGTGGGCGCGTAGGTGCCCTTGGCAGCCTCGGGATGGTGGTGAAAGTACCGGCCGGCCTCGGCGCAGCCCACGGCGTGGAGGCACTGCGTGGCGGTGGACGAGGACGGCGAAACCAGGTTCAGCGACTTATTCGTCCAGTGCGAGGGCATTTGGCGGCCGCCGCTCTGGGGATCCGTGCCAGCACCCACGGCCTGCAGCAGCTGGTCGACCACAGTCTGGCCGAGCGCCAGGCACAGCGCGCGATCGCGGTAGTACGGGAAGAACCAGTCGTGCCCGGGGCGCAAGGTCATGCCTGCGGCGGTCAGCAGGGCTTCATGCCCGGCGCCGGAGATCTGAAAGAAAATCTTCTGCTGCTTTTTCAGAAGGAGTTCGCGGTCGTCGGTGCGCCGCGAGAGGTACATGGTCCGGTAAAAGCGGATCCATTGCTCGCGCGAAAGAGCAGCGCTTCCCTTGCCGCCCCGGGTTGCTGTGCCTGCCGCTTTGCCTGCCATCCGTAGCTCTCCTGCAACGGTTGATTGTAAACGGCTGGCCCTTACGCAGGGAGTCCGCCGCGCCTGCGCGCCGGCCAGGTGAGTGGGTACGACCTCACGCTCCTGTGCTCTGTGCCGATACAGAACCTGTCCGGGGATGAAGCACAAACGAGCCCCGGCCAATCCGACGCTTCTGGAGTACCTGACACGTGGCCGCGAACCTCGCTTCCCCTTTTCGAATCATGCTGGCACAACTGGCGGTGCTGGTCATCGGCAGCCTGGCTCCACAGGCGATTCGGGCCCAGGCACCTTCGCTGACCAGCCCGACCATACCTGGGCACTACCTGGTCTTGTTTTGTTCGGGAACGGCCGTCTCCGATCGCGCGCAACGCTTGCGTGAGACGGGAGCTTCGGAGGTGACGGTTCATCCGCATCTGGGGACTGCGGCGGTGAGCGCGTCCGCGACCGCCATGCGAAGGATCGCCGCGGATCCTACGGTGGCGCAGGTGCTGCCGGATGTCCGGGTGTACGCTCACGCGCTTCTGCGCAGCGCCGCTGTGCCGGAACAGGCGAGTGGTTCTGTGCTGGTGCGGCGGTCCGCGCCGGTACGGCCCGTGGCGGTGGATCCGCTGCAGCCGGTGGCCATCAATAATTCCGGCAGCGGCAATGCCGCGAAGAGCGGCAGCGGTACACCGGCGAGCGGAGGCGGGAGTGGAACCGCGTCGACACCGGCGGGCACGCAGGCTGCCGGCGCTAGCGCCTCTTCTAACTCAGGCAACGCAAATACGCCGGCTCCGACCGACACCTTCTACCAGGGCTCGCCGCAGGGATGGGCGGTACGGGCCGCGGGCGGGTACGGCATGGGCGTTCTGGGCGGCACGGTGACCGGGCCGTGGAACCGGACGCTTGGCAGCGGTGTTCGCATCGCCGTGCTCGACAGCGGTGTAGATCGCACTCACCCGGACATTGCTCCCAACCTTGCGCTGAACCTGTCGGAGGTGGACTCCAGCGATGATTTCAGTCCCTGCGATGACGGTTCGCCACAGGACCAGGAGGGCCACGGTACGTGGGTTGCTTCGCTGGCTGCGGGCGCGATGGGCGCCAGCACCGGCCGGGTGGTCGGCGTGGCACCGTCGGCAACGATTCTGAACATCAAGGTGCTGCAGCGCATGCCGGGCACGGGCGTCACCGTCTCCGCACAGTGCCAGGCGGGCCAGGCCTCGGGATTGGTGTCGTGGCTGCTCAAGGGCATCGATGATGCGGTGAGCCAGCATGCCGATGTGATTGTGCTATCACTGGGCAGCATCGTGGACCTGTACACGGGTGACGGTGCCGGATTGAAGTCCGCGTTTGACCAGGTGACGCATGCGGCGGCGAATGCGGGTGTTCTGATCGTGGCGGCTGCAGGCAACGACGGGTTTGACCTGAGCAATAGCCGCTACCTGGAACTGCCGGCGCAGGCACGCGATGTGCTCGCGGTGACGGCGACCAGCAATCCGGATTGCGCGGAAGACAACCGGACGGGTGCGGCGTGCTCGGCCGGTGCGGTGACTCTGCCCTACTACTCGAATTACGGCGCTCCGCTGCAGGCAGTGGCCGCGCCTGGCGGCAATTACCCGGCCGGTGCAGACGAGGCTGTGTCCGGCTGGATTCGCGGCGCCTGCTCAAGTGGCGTGCCGGGAACGGCAGACGGCGCCCCGTCGGATCACGCTCACTCCTACGGCTGCTTTAATTTCGGCCACGCGGCGTATGTGCAGGCGATGGGAACGAGTGCTTCCGCCGGACTGGCGGCGGGCGCTGCGGCCCTGCTGCGGGCGACTCACCCGGCCTGGACGCCGGCCGAGTTGGCGGCAGCTATGCGCTCCGGGACCACGGCCCTAAAGGGCGGAAGCACGCTGCTGGATACGAACACTGCGATGCAGCGTTGAACTGATTGCGGGTGCGATTACTGGACGAGGGTTGCGCGAAGATTGCGGGCGAGCTTCTCGATGTCGCGCAGCTTGCGGTCGGTGTCCGGTGTCTGGCCGCCCTGCTGCAGGGCGTGCTGATACTCCGAAGTCAGTGCGACCAGCTTATTGGTATCGGTGACGATTCGCTTCTGGCGCTCCTGACGCTGGAGCCGGCTGTACAGACTGGCCTGCTGGGGCGTGACGTCGCTACCGCCGAAGAAGGGCGAATTGATGCCGTACGGGGCATACGGCGAAGAGCCGTAGGGCGACGAGCCGTACACGCCGCCCGTGTTGCCCGGGCTGCGGACGGGAGAAGGCGTGGGCGCGGGCGCGGGAGCCGGCGCTGGGTGGCCACCACCGCTGCTGCCGCCCTTCTGGCCCGAAGCGGAAACGGCTGCCGCAAGCGGCAGCGCTACGCACAGCAAGAGGCTTTTCAGCCTCGGGAACGTCCACCCCCCTGCCTTTGTCATGAACGCAGCGTGACACGGTTCCCGAGGAAAAGCAACTACTGTCGCATGCCTTCGCGCACCTCACGTGCAAGTTTTTCGATGCGCTCGGCTTCCTTGATCACGTCCACTGACAGGACGTCCTTGTTGGTCTTGTCTACGCTGGTCTTCAGTTGCTGTGCCATCTCCACCAGCCTGGCCGCGTCCGTTTCCATCTTTTTCTGGCGAGCTTCCGCAGCCATCTGCTTCTGCTGGTTCTCCACCCGCTGCACCTGGTTGCCGCCGATCAACGCTGCGGACTGCGCCGTAGCGGTGCGGCCGACCGTGACAAACGCTGCGCCACACAGGGTTGCGCACACGGTTAGACGGCAGGTTCGGATCGACATTCTCCTCATCGGAACTGCAAACATCACACACCATCCATCACGGACCGTGCGGGGGTACTGCTCTTGCTACATCCCCCTCATGCGGTCCTTCACCTCACGGGCAAGCTTCTCAATTTGGATGAGAAGCTTTTGATCATCCGCCGTTGCAGTACCGTGTGCAGCAAGCGCGGTTCGGTATTGCGCGGTCAAGACGACCAGCCGATTGGCGTCGTCCACAATACGCCTTTGACGCTCTGTCGCGCGACCTTTCTGGAGGCGCTCGCGTAACTCGGGGTTGTTCCGGAAGGGATCGTTCTCCTCCGAGGCGTCAGGGTGAGGAAGACTGCCGGCCGGAGGACGGGCATCGACCTGCGCGCGCATCGCCGGTACACACACCAACGAAGCCAGGAGCAACGCACCGGCGGAGGCGGGCCGGGCCAAACCGAAGTGTTCTGCCAAGGTTCCCATCCGCGTCTCACCGAAGTTGGCGATGGTACAAAATCGAGCGTACCTCATCGTGCGTCGAATCGGACTGCGCGGTGATCTGACGAGGCTGCCTTGGCGTTTTAGGATGAAGCGGATGCCTGTATTTCACCCGGCAATGCCCGCTACCCTGCTGAGCCCTCTGCCTTCTGCACCGGATGGCAACAGCTTCCACGATCTGCTGGCAGACTGGCATGCGGACCTGATCTCGTTTGTTCGGCACGACCTGCCCAAGCTCCTGTTCATCCTTCTGATTGCAGTGGCGCTGCAGCGGCTGGTGGCATTCGCCGTGAAACGGATGCGGCACATCGCAGACAACTCGATCGGCAATGCACGCCGGGCGGCGCAGCTGCGCACCTTGTCGGCCATCCTGCGAGCCACCGCGTATGGCGTGATCGGCTTTCTTGTGCTGCTGCAAGTTCTGCCCGTGTTCAACATCGACCTGAAACCGCTGTTGGCGTCGGCGGGCGTGGTCGGGCTCGGCATATCGTTTGGAGCGCAGTCGCTCTTCAAGGACATGCTGAATGGTCTGTTCATCCTGGTGGAAGACCAGTTCAACGTCGGCGACGTGGTCAAGGTGGCGGGACTGACCGGGACGGTGGAGGATATCTCGCTGCGCGCGACCACGGTTCGGGACGGAGATGGAACGCAGTACTTTATCCCGAACTCGCAGATTACGACGGTATCGAACCTGTCGCGCGAGTACTCGGTCGCGTCGCTGTCAGTGTCCGTCGATGCGTCTGCGGATCCGGACAAGGTAATGGAGGTGCTGCGGCGCGTGGCGCTCGATGTTCGTCGCTCCCCTGCTTTCGCCGAGGTGGCGATTGCCGATCCGGACGTGCTGGGCGTAGACCGTATCAACGGCCGCGAGGTGGTCTTTCCGGTGAACCTTCGGGTCAGGGCGAACCAGAAGGATGGTGTGCTGCGGGAGATTCGCAGGCGCATCCTGCTGGAGTTCGCCAAGGAGGACATCCCGCTAGGTGTGCCGGCGACGGCGATCCTGCAGGCGCCCGCTGCGGCGGCGGCGCCGGCCACCTCGGGTGACGCACCGCTGCAAGCGGGATAGCAGGAACAGGTAAGCCGGGCGAACTTGCACCGAGGTCGCGCGCTAGAGCGCTGCGGCTAGTGCGGCGATCAGGTCTTCTGCGGAACGTGCCGGCGGCTGACAGGTGTTGCCGGAGCAGACCAGCGCCACGGCGCCTGTAGCCACCTCGATGCCGGGCAGCGTTTCGGCGAGGGCTGGTGGCAGGTCGGCGCGGCGGCTGGCGGGGATGCGGAGCACCGTCTTGTTCACGGCGTAGCGCGCGAGAGCTATTGCTTCCAGCTCACGGGCGGCCGAGGCTCCCTGTTCGCCCTCGAGAATGACGACCTGCACGGCGGGCCGCACCAAGAGGCCGAGCGCCAAGCCGAAGGTGGCGGCGTATAGGCCGAAGTGTTCGACGATGCCCGCGAAGCACTCCAGGGTACGTTCCGCGGCAGAGCGGTACACCTCGTCGCCGGTCAGCGTGGCCAGACGAAGCAGCAGTGCGGCGGCTGCCGGATTGCCGGCCGGTGTGGGGGCGTCCTGCAGAGGCTTGCGGCGGGCGCTGAGTGCTCCCAACGCGGTGCCACCGGCGATATCCGTGTCAAAGAAGCCGCCTTTCTCGGTGTCGCTGAAGCGGGCGAGGAGGCTGTCTGCGATCTCTTTGGCGGAGCGGAACCAGTTCGTGTCGCCGGTGACCTCGAAGGCGGTCAGGCAGGCGTCTGCGAGGAAGACGGCGTCTTCCAGGTTGCCGGGAACATCTGGCGCAGGCGCCTGCGGATCGCCCCAGGCGACCACGTGTCCCACCTGCCCGTTGCGCCATGCGACGGAGAGAACGCGCTGGAGGCTCCTCAGGCCGAAGGCGACCGCCTCGGGCCGCTGCAGGGCGCGACCGGCTTCCAGGTAGGCGCGGATGGCCATGCTGTTCCAGCCGGTGTAGAGGGTCTTGTCGACGAACGGTGTGGGGCGTTCTAGGCGGGTCGCATACAGCTTCTGCTTCGCGGAGGCAAGCAGGCGTTCTGCTTCTTCGCGGCTCAGGTTCAGTTCGTTCGCCAGAGGAGCGAGATCGACCGGACGGAACAGGACATTGCGCGCGGGGTCGTGGTGCATGTCGCCGACTGTGCCGATGTCGAAGTACGGCGCGGCGATGGCAAACTCTTCCGGCGTGAGCACGGCTTCTGCTTCCGCACGGGTCCAGGTGAAGTAGTCGCCATCGTCGTCCAGCGAAATGTCTGCGTCCTGCGAGGCATAGAAGCCGCCCTGCTCGCGGTCGGAGAGCCACTCGTCCATCCAGCGCAGAATGTCGGTGGCGGCGCGGGCAAACTCCGGATCGACGAAGGTTTGGAAGCCGTGAACGTAACTGCGCAAGAGCTCCGAGTTGTCGTAGCTCATCTTTTCGAAGTGCGGAACGACCCAACGCTCATCAACCGAATAACGATGGAAGCCGCCGGCGAGCTGGTCGTACACGCCGCCGCGAAACATCTTGTGCAGGGTGCCCTGTGCAGCTTCAGCGGCCTTAGCGTGATTGGGGCCGGAGCGCGAAGCCGCGTCGATGAGCATGTCCAGCGCGGCTGGATGCGGGAACTTGGGTTGCGATCCGAAGCCGCCGTGGCGGGGGTCGTAGGACTGCAGCGCCGAGGCGACGAGCTTGTCGATGAGAGCGATGCCAGCCGAGGAGTTCTGCAGATCGGTCGCTCCGCCGGCGAAGGCTTCGTTGTACTCGATGGCCTGCATGACGGAACCGGCGGAATCGTTCACGTCTTCGCGCTTGTGGCGAAAGGCGTCGGCCATGGTCTCGAGCACGCGGCGGAAGCTGGGTCGGCCCATGCGCTCGGTCGGCGGGAAATACGTGCCGCCGAAGAAGGGGTGACCCTGCGGCGTAAGGAATGCGGTGAGCGGCCAACCCCCCTGACCGCTGATGGCCTGCACCGCTGCCTGGTAGCGCGTGTCGACGTCGGGACGTTCGTCACGATCGACCTTGATGGTGATGTACTCGCGGTTGATCAGCTCGGCGAGTGCGGGGTCCTCGTAAGACTCGCGATCCATCACGTGGCACCAGTGGCACCAGACGGCCCCGATGTCGAGCAGGATGGGCTTGTCTTGCTCTTGCGCTTTGGTGAACGCCTCTTCGCCCCACTGGTGCCAGTGGATGGGCTGGTGCATTGCAGATCGCAGGTAGGACGAAGCGGCGCTGGCAAGAGCGTTGTGCGGCATGGATCCAGTCTAGTGGTCCCATACGCACACGTCTTGCCAGCGCCGCGTGACTGAGCGGGGTGACGTGGATTCGCGTGCTCCCGCTCGTGTGCTGCTGAGGCGGCTAGCTCTTCAGGAATGCAAGCAGGTCTGCGTTGACTATGTCGGCGTGCGTGGTGGGCATGCCGTGCGGAAGCCCATGATAGGTCTTCAGCGTGCCGTTCTTCAGCAGCTTCGCGGTGAGCGGACCCGAGGCGACGTAGGGGACGATCTGGTCGTCCTCGCTGTGCATGACGAGCACCGGAAGCTGAAGCTTCTTCAAATCTTCGGTAAAGTCCGTTTGTGAGAAGGCGACGATGCCGTCGTAGTGCGCCTTGGCGCTGCCGATCATGCCTTGCCGCCACCAGTTGCCGATGATGCCCTCAGACCGCTGGGCGCCGGGCTTGTTGTAGCCGTAGAACGGACCTTCGGGCAGGTCGCGATAGAACTGCGCGCGGTTGGCAGCGAGCTGCGCCTGCAGGCCGTCGAACACCGACTTTGGCAGGCCGAGCGGATTGCTCTCGGTTTGCACCATGAGCGGCGGGACCGCGCAGAGTAGCGCAGCCTTGGCGGCACGCTCTTCGCCGTGACGCGCGAGATAGTGCACCACTTCTCCGCCGCCTGTCGAGTGGCCCACGTGGATGGCGTCGTGAAGATCCAGGTGGTTGACCACGGCTGCAAGGTCGTCGGCGTAGTGGTCCATGTCGTGGCCTTCGCTCACCTGCGAGGATCGTCCGTGGCCGCGACGATCGTGGGCGATCACACGATAGCCCTGCTGGAGAAAGAACAGCATCTGGTTGTCCCAATCGTCCGCAGACAAAGGCCAGCCGTGGCTGAAGACGATGGGCTGACCGCTGCCCCAATCCTTGTAGAAGATGTCGACACCATCCGGGGTACGAAGCACAGGCATGTTTGCCCTCCTGACTGAAGCAATACTTTCCAGCAGTGAACCACAGATGAACTGTGGCGGATAGCAACTTGTGGGTTTCGCTGAAGGCTTTCGGCGGCTTGCGGTGAGCCTGCTTTTTCTCAAAGCGAGAGTAGCGAATCAGCGAGGCAGCGGAACCGTTTCGTGGTGGCTGGCCAGAGTCGCTTTACCGGCGAACGCAATCACGTTGTCGCCATCGGGGCACCGATACAGAACAACCTGATCGCGAAAAAGTCTGTGGAGCGCCGATAGCGAACCTTGCCAGGCATCGCCGCTGAAATTGAGCACCAGAATACCGGAGGGCGTGAGTGCGCGATGGCAGTTCCGGTAGAAGCGGACGGTACCGAGATGATCCATGTGGCCGCCCTCGTTGAAGGCGTCGACGAGCAGTACATCGAAGCGGTCGCGGCTGTTCGCAACGAGCTTTGCGCCGTCTGCGAGAAGAACGCAGAGCCGTTCATCATCGTCCGGGATCAGGAAGCGGCCGCGCAGGCCAATCACTTCAGGGCTGATCTCGGCGATGGTGATCCGGCTCTCCGGGAAAGCTTCGTAGCAATGCTTGGCCAGCGATCCACCGCCGAGGCCGAGCATGCCGATGTGATGGGGATGCGGCACGAACCTGGAGAAGCCGGCCATGATCTGCGTGTAGCTGAAGACGAGCTCGGCAGGTGCCGTGCAGTCCATCACCGCATGCACGCCATCGACGGTGCTTCCGCCAAGGTAGAGTGACAGGTAGTTGCCGTGTTCCGAGACGTAGGCACCGCAGCCGTGGCGCACTTCCGGAGCGTGTTCCAGCGCCAGTGGCGAAGTCGCAGTGATGCCGAAGTCGAGCACCGGATCGCGAAAGCACGGCGCGACTCGCGGCGGGGACACGAGAGCGCGGAGCCGGACGAGCAGTTGCTGAAGAGACGCTGCGATACGCACGGCACCCAAGTGCTTCAAAGAGGGAGTGGTGAGGTGCAAAGAGAAATGCGCCTCCGAAAGGTCGGAAGCGCATTTCTCTTGTGTCTTGGTTATTGTGGCGGCTGCGGTGCGGGGGTGCCGGCCGGGGTTGCAGTTCCGGGTGCGGCGATGCCCTGGTACGGCGGCAGCGGATCGGGGTTGCTGGTGAGCGGCTTGGGTGGCGCGGGTGGCTGGGGCGCCGTGAGGCCGGGGATGTTGGGCTGCGTGGTGAGGGTTCCGCTGGCTGCCTGCTCAATGGAGATGCCGTAGCGATCCAAGGTGTTCGAGAGCAGTTGCAGCAGCGTTGCACGATCCTTGGCGTATGCCGCGGTGGCGGAGATCAGGTTGTTCTCTGCCGTGGCCAGGTTGCGTTCCTGCTGCAGAACATTGGCCGTGGTCGATGCGCCTAAGCGGTACTTCTTCTGCTCGGCATCGAGTGCCTGTGCCTGGTAGTCACGCGCGGCCTGGGCCGCCACTGTGGAGGCACGGTCGTTGGTCAACGCGTACTGCTGATTGACCACCTGGATGCGGGTCTGCGTGTAGAGCTGCTGCAAGCGCATCTGTGCCTGGCGATACTCCATCTGCGAGCGGGCCTGGTCAGCCTGAGCCGGGCGGTTCCGCAGCGGAACATTCAACGTGACGCCGACGCCCTTGTCGGGTGCGGAGTTGTTGAACGCGTTGGCAAATGCTGTGCCGTAGCCGCCACCCTGCAAACCGCAGTTCGGAACGGTCGGGTTCTGCTGGCACAGGATGGAGGCCGGATTGGCCTCGCCGGTGTAGCCCGAACCGCCGTAGAAGCCGTAGGCGTTCAACTGCGGCAGCAGACCGTTCTTCACACCTTTGATGGTGATCTTGTTGTTTTCCATATTGAGCACGGCCTGCTCGATGGCGGGGCTGTTCGCGTAGGCGCGCTTTACCAGCTCCTCGATCGGGGTGTCTTCTTCGGCCATGCGCTCAAGGCTGACACGCTCCGTGGGAACGACCGGCGCCGCGGAGAGCTGCGGATCATTCAGGTCGCGCACGATCGCCTGTTTCATCAGCAGTTGCTGGTATTCCAGGTTGGACTCAGAGGTGGTCAGCGACTGGCGATCGGTAGAGACTGCCTGGTCGGAGTTGACCACATCGAGCGGAGCCAGCGTGCCGATCTGCAACTGCCGGCGGTTGTCGTTGGAAAGCTGAGTGGACTGCTCCAGAGCGCGCTGCTTGGCCTGAACGTCTTCGTAGGCGCTGACGAGGTTCCAGTAGATGCTCTCGACCTGGTTGATGGTGTAGAGCAACTGGGCGCGGAATGCCGAGTCGGCGATACGACGGTCGTTCTTGGCCTGGACCACGAAGCGGTTCTGCACGCCTTTGCCAAAGCCCTGCAGCAATTGCTGCGTCACTGTGAGGCTGAAGGAAGACGACAGCGCTGGGCTGAGCGACGAGGTCGACGAGTTGGAGGTGACACGCGAGTTGTTGAAGGTCAGGTTGACGTAGGTTCCGGTAGAGAAGCCCTGGTAGTAGTTGAAGTTGTAGCTACCGGTGTTCGTCTGGGTCGGGTTGCTGTTGAACAGGTTCGTGGTGCCGGTGGTGCCGGTGCCCGTTCCGGTACCCGTCCCTGTTCCCGTGCCGGTGCCAGTACCCGTTCCGGTACCCGTGCCTGTGCCAGTTCCTGTGCCCGTACCGGTTCCGGTGTTGCTGCTGCTGGAGGAGCCGCCGAAGCCCGAACCGCCAGGGCTGGTGCGCTGTTCGTACTGCACGGTGCCGGTCAGCAGGGGGTCGCGGCTGAGAGGAACGGGGCCGCCACCGTTGGTGCTGAGCACGAGGCCGGATGCACCGGTGCCGCCGCCGCCTGCGCCGGTGGCTGTTCCACCCGGACCGCCGCCGCCGCTGACCGTCGTGCTGGAGCCGCCCAATGTGTTGGTGACCAGGCCGGTGCTGACACCGCGAAGGGTGCTGCCCGCACGGGCACGAAGAAGATCAGTGTCCGCGATGTCCAGGTTCACGCGGGCGATGGCGATGTCGTAGTTGTTTTCAAGTGCCAGCAGGATGGCGTCCGACAGGCTCAGGTAGATCTTGCCGTCACGCAGCAGATCGTTGATGCGCGGTGTGTTGCTGAGGCGCGGAGCGCGGTAGTCCGTGGAGGTGTAGGGCGCGATCGGGTTGCGCCAGTGGCTCTTCAGGTGGGAATAGTCCTTGCTGGTCTCGCGCAGAAAGAGGGGGCCGGGATGGTTCGGCTCCGGTGCCTGCGGCACGCCGGGACGGCCGGTGGTGTCCACCTGTTGCGCCTGCGGTGCGGCAGGCTGCGTCGGGTTGCTTTGGGTGTTCGTCTGCGCGCCGGCCTGTGCCGCGGTCTGCGGCGTGGCGGACGGCGTGGACTGTGTGCCCAAAGGTGGAGTGGTTTGCGTCCCGGGCGCGGCCTGGGTTGTTTGGGCGCCGACCGTCTGCGCCCACGAGCTTGTCAATAACAGAGCGACACTCGCCGCAGCCTGCAACTTGCCAGAATTCACCAGTACCCCTTGCCAGGCCGACTACTATGTCCGCCGCCCTGTAACTGTGATGACGTGTACGCGCAACATCGGGACGCAGTTCCATGCGCGAGCCCTGTCGCGAAACCGAACTTTGTCCGTGCAATACCTTCCAGATGCTCGGCGCGGACTCTCGATGCGTAAAAAGCATGGAGTGCCAGCAAGATGGGACTGCAACGGGACGTGCCCAGTATAGTGGGCAGCCCGGTTCCGTGCGGACAGCGCGCTCCCGCATACTGGATAGGTGGAAGGTGCCGGGACAAAGGCGGTCTTTGAGGGTCCGCAGGACGCGACAACGCGAACGTGGAAGCTGGTGCTGAGCTACGACGGCTCAGATTTCTGCGGTTGGCAGGTGCAGCCCGGCCGGCGCACCGTGCAGGGCGACCTGCAACGCGTCTTGCGCGAGGTGCTGGGCGAGGACATCCTGCCGCAGGGCTCGGGACGGACTGACACTGGCGTGCACGCCGAGGGCCAGGTGGTGAGCGTGTCGCTGCGCTCCCCTATTCCGCCGGACCGGCTGCAACGGGCGTTGAATCGTAAGCTGCCGGGCAGCGTGCGAGTGCTGTCCGCAGAGGTGGTCGCGCCGGACTTCCATGCCCGCGGACGCGTGGCCTGGAAGCAGTACACCTACTGCATTTTCCGGCGGCGCCTGCCCGGATCGGCGGAGGAACGCATCTGCCCGCCGCTGTTGGCCAGGTCGGCGTGGGATTGCCGATGGCCGCTTCGGGTTGAGCGTATGCAAGCCGCGGCGCCTGACATCGTCGGGCCCCATGACTTTCGATCCTTCGCGGCGCGTGACCCGGATCGCCGTGATCGGAAAGGGGCGACGGAAGAGAAGTCGACCGTTCGCACGATCTTTGCGTCCTCATGGTCTGAGGAGCGGGACCTTCTGCTCTACCGGGTGGCGGGCAGCGGCTTTCTGCACCACATGGTCCGAAACCTGGTTGGGACGTTTGTCGAGATCGGAGCGGGCCGGCGCGAGACCGCGAGCCTGCCGGCACTGCTGGCGGCGCAGGACCGCAGACTGGCCGGTGCGACCGCACCACCGCAGGGCCTGTCGCTAACGCGCGTGGTGTACCAGGGAGATCCGGAGGCTGGGCTGTACTCCGTCGCGCAAGGAGCGGGAGCTTGAACCCCGCCGCGTTCGCGCGAACGCAGGAGATCGCTGCCCGCGCCAGTACCCATCGCGCGTTTCGCTGGCTGCACCTGCAGGAGCAGCGCATTCAGACATGGCAGCGCGAGGCCGTGAGCATCCCAGCTCCGCCGTTTGGGGAGCACGACCGCGCGTCGTGGTTCGCTGACCGCTTTCGCGAGATAGGCCTGTGCGGCGTTCACCTCGACGAGGAGGGCAACGCCCTGGGCTGGCTTCGCGCGCCGCAGGCCGGAGAGCCAGTGGTCCTGCTGTCTGCGCATCTGGACACCGTCTTTTCCGCAGCCGTGCAGATTGCCCCGGTCCAAGACGGATCGCTGCTGCGCGCCCCCGGTGCTGCCGACAATGGTGCGGGTCTGGCCGCGCTGCTGGCCCTGGCGGCAGTGAGCGCGGCTGAGCCCGAGGCTTACACCGCCAATGTGTTATTTGCGGCGAATGTTGGCGAAGAGGCCGAGGGGAACCTGCGCGGGATGCGGCACATCTTCGAGCGCTCGGCCGTGGCGCGCGACGTGGTCGCGTCCATTGCGCTGGAGGGCGCGGGTACTGAGACGCTGGTGACGCGCGGACTTGGGTCGCGGCGGTTCCGTGTGGTGCTGAACGGCCCTGGTGGTCACGCCTGGACGGAGCCGGAGATCGCCAATCCCGTGATGGTGCTGGCCGGTGCACTGGCCCGGTGTGTTGCCGAGCCAATCCCGCAGCATCCACGCACTGTGTTCAACGTGGGGTGCCTAGAGGGCGGCAGTAGCGTTACCAGCATCCCGGAGCAGGCAACGGCGCTGGTAGATATTCGTTCGGTTTCGGCGGATGAGCTGGTGCGGTTGGAGGTGCTGCTGTACCGGTCGGTGGAGGATGCGGTGCTGGCCAGCAACGCGCAGGCGTCACGAGGCGTGCTGACGTTTCGCATCGAGTGCATCGGTGACCGGCCGGCCGGTGCTCTGGACCCTCAGTCGCCAGTGCTGGCAAGTGTTCGGGCGGTCGATCGCCACCTGCGTCTTCGAACGGAGGAGCGGATCGGTTCGACGGATGCGAACCTGCCGCTGGCGCAAGGGCGGGATGCGGTCGCGATGGGAGCGGGCGGGACCGCCGGCGGCATTCACACGTTGAAGGAGTGGTATGACAGCACGGGTCGCGAGCTGGCGCTGCGGCGCATCCTGCTGGTGCTGCTGGACGTAAGCAGCGCGGAGTACCTGCAGGCACTTCCCGCAACTGGCAGGGTTCGAGGGGCCACGCGATCGTGAGCCTTGCAGATGGGACTTCATGCCCTACTGCAACGGTTTGGGGGCGAAGCTCCGGCTCATCAACGGCCAACCTGAGACACTGCTTCATAGGGCCGCTGCGATGCAGCATACTCAAGCGGGCCATTTGCGTCTAAACCGCAGAGAAGGCCGGGAACGGCTTCCAAGGCAGTACCTGAGGACACGAACTTTCATGGATTCGAAGAACGTCCAGAGCACCACTTTTGCCGAGCGCGTGCGCGATCATCGGCTTCTCGCCACCTTTGCCCTGCTGGGTACCCTTTCGGCGGGCATTCTTACCGGGTCGGTACTGACGGGCACCGTACACGGCGCGCAGCAGGCGGTTGACAGCCACGACGCGACACCCCTGAGAGTCCCCTCAGGCGAAAGCAGCACGCCGAACCAGTTCACGACGATCGCCAAGCAGGTTGGCCCGGCTGTCGTTAACATCAACACCGAGCAGTTCCCCAAGCAGAGCGCGGCGCCCCGCGCCAACCGCAATCGCCGTCGCGGCGGTGGTGGCAGCGGATCGGGCGACCCAGGCGACATGCAGGATTTCTTCAACCGCTTCTTTGGCGGGCAGGGGCCGGGCGGTGGTGACGGCGGGGACGATGATGACCAGGGCGGCGGCGAGCGTCGTGCGCTGGGCTCGGGCTTTATTGTTGATTCGCGCGGTTACATCATCACCAACAATCACGTGGTAGACAAGGCCGACAAGATCTATGTGAAGCTGTCGACCGATTCGGAAAGCGATCAGGGCCGTCCGGCGCACGTGATCGGCACCGACAAAGACACAGACCTGGCCGTGATCAAGATTGATTACAACGGCACGCTGCCGACCGTGAAGCTGGGCAATAGCGATGCCGAGCAGGTGGGTGATTGGGTGCTGGCGATTGGCAGCCCGTTCTCGCTATCGCAGACGGTTACCGCCGGCATTGTTTCGGCGAAGAACCGCACCATCACCGACGGTCCTGCGCCCTCGCAATTTCAGCGCTTCATCCAGACCGACGCGGCGATCAACCCCGGCAACTCCGGTGGTCCGCTGCTGAACATGAAGGGTGAGGTGATCGGCGTGAACACCGCGATTTACACCAGCGGCATGGGGTCGCAGGGTGTGGGTTTTGCGATGCCGTCCAACACGGTCGTCGACGTGTACAACCAGCTGATCTCGCCCGAGCACAAGGTGGTGCGCGGATCGATCGGCATCCAGTTCCAGGCGGGTCTTCCCTCTGCCGTGAGCCGGCAGTATGGCTTTGCTAAGGGCGGTGTCCTGGTGAGCAGCGTGACTCCGGGTCTGCCCGCCGCCAAGGCTGGTCTGCAGCCGCAGGACGTGATCACCACGATCGACGGCAAGCCGGTGAAGGATGGGGACGACCTGGTCGCCAACATCTCCGCCCGCAAGCCCGGATCGACGGTACAGATCGGCTATCTGCGCGGTACGGAACAGCGTACGGCGACGGTAGGCATCACGGATCGCAAGAACGTGGAAGCCGCGGCCAACAACGCCGGCAAGGATGACGGTGACGACAACGGCGATCAGGCCAACGGACAGTCGAGCAACGGCAAGCTGGGCATCACGATCCAGGCGGTTCCGGCGAACGTTCTGCAGCAGCAGGGTCTGTCGGGTGGCGTGCTGGTGACAGGCGTGACTCCGGGATCGTTCGCGGAAGACCTGAGCCCGTTCGGTCTCTCGAAGGGTGACATCATCGTCGAGATCAACCGCAAGCCGGTCAACAACCCAGAGCAGTTCCGCAACCTGGTCAACGGTCTGAAGAGCGGCGATGACGTGGTGCTTGTGATCCGGTCACCGCGTAACCGGGAAAAGAGCAACAACTTCATCGGCGGAACCTTGCCATAACCAGAAGTAGACGCATACGGAACCGGCGCTTTCGAGCGCCGGTCTCTGTTGCTCCGTTTTCACGTAACCATGCAGCCGTTCCCCGGTTGCGCGCGTGTGAATACGCTGTGTACGCTGAATTTGCCGCACGGCGCAGCCCCTACCTGGGGACTGCTCAGACACTCACACCTGCGAGATCTCCTGATGATTTCTTCTTCTCACCTTCGCTGCATGCTTCTGCTGGGCGGTGTGCTGACCAGCAGCCTGATTCCAATGACCGCGTCGGCCTCTCACGTGCGCCGAGGACCGACGTCCCCCCGCTCGCATCACCGGGTCCAGGGCGGCCACGCTTCGCGCACCGCGTCACACGCCGCCAGTTCCTCGCGTCCTCGCGCCATCGATGATGCTCGTGCTACGGAGATTCAGAGCGCCCTGGTCAAGGCCGGGTACCTGCAGAGCTCGTCGGGTCATTGGGATGACGCGAGCGCCGACGCAATGCGCAAACTGCAGGCAGACAACGGCTGGCAGACCAAGCTGATTCCCGACTCGCGTGCCTTGATCAAGCTGGGCTTGGGCGCGAATCCTGGTGGCTCTGGGACCGGGTCTACCAACCTGATCAGCCCTGCGGAATAGCTCGTGCGCTTTTCCCGAATCCTGCTCGTCTCGGCTTTCATGTTGCTCGCAACCATCCAGGCACGCGCCATTGAGTTGAAGGTCACCGCATCCGCGATGGAGCGGACCTTGCAGCAGCAGCTCTTCACCGGTCCGGACGGCCGCTACTACATCAAGGGCGACACCAAATCGGCCTGCTTTGTTTACGTAGACCAGCCGTCCGTGCGCTTCCAAGACGATCGCGTGGTCATTCATGTTCACACCCATTCCCGATTGGGCGCTGGCATGTTTGGCAAGTGCGTCGGTGTTGGATTCAACACGGAAGCGGACGTGTCGGTGGTACCGGACGCGGAAGGCGAAACGATCGGCTTCCGCGATGCCCGCATCGACCGTTTCACCGGGAACAAAGAGCTGGATGCTCTCCTGATTCCATTCCTCAGCCGCAAGCTGCCGCAGAAGCTGAAGATCAACGCAGCCGACCTGCTACGAAACGCGCTGGCGAAGTCGCAACAGAGCACTGGGTATGAGTTGACGCTCGACCACTTGAAGATCCACAGCATGCTGGTGCAGGACGCAATGCTTGCGGTCGACCTGGACGGAAGTCTGCGAGTGAACTGAAAAGGCCGGACGCTTTGTCCGGCCTTTCAACTTTGAAGCTAGTGCTTGGAGTCGTTCGCAGGCAGCGTCACGATCACTTCACCCGGGCGAGTGTAGTGCAGGTCTTCGCGAGCCTGGTGCTCGATCGCGTTGGGGTCGTTCGCCAAGCGGTCGACGTGACCCTGGAGTTCCCCGTTCTCCCTTTGCAGATTGCTTGTTTCGGTTCGCAGATCGCGGAGATCGTGCTGCTTGTTGCGGAAGGCGGTCAGCCCATCCCGTCCGAACACGACATGGTAGCCCAGCAGCACCGCGAGCACCGCGACTGCGACGGTGGCGATACGACGGCGGTTGCCGTAGAGATGCTCGCCCAGGCGGGACAGGCGTGTCATCCACTTGCCATGCGATTTGCGGTTGGAGGAAGTTGCCATCGCACTGCTATGGTGCCGCGCTTTGGACCGTATGTCCAACCGCAAACGCGGCATGAACCTTTGAAGGCACACTCCTTCCGTGCTAGCTGGTCCAGTGCGGTCGAAAGGCGGCCGCACTGGTGGATCTTCGGCCCGCTTACAATGGGAGGTGCCGTCAGTTTTTCTTGAGGAGACGTTTGTGATGGTCAAAGAATCGACCGCAACCCTGGCCGGAACATCCCATGCTGCGCAATCCCGCGGCGCTCTTTGGCTTCGCAAGGCCAGCCTGGCCCTGCTGGGGAGCCTGGCGGTCGCGGTAGCCGCGCATGTTTCAGTTCCCTTGCCGTTTACCCCCGTGCCGCTGACGCTGCAGCCGATGGCAGTTCTGCTGGTGGGGATGCTCGCGGGTCCGGCGCTTGGCTGCGCGACCATGCTGCTGTACCTGGCCGAGGGTGCCATGGGACTGCCGGTGTTTTCGCCGCATGGCCCGGGTGGATTGCTGCAGCTTGCAGGGCCGACGGGAGGCTTCCTTTGGAGCTATCCGCTGGTGGCCATGATCGCTGGAACGCTCTACCCTGCTCTGCGCTCGCGTCGTCCGTTCCTCGCTGCCGTGTTCGCCTGCCTCGCCGCAACGGTTGTGCTGTTCGCCGCGGGAGCATCGCAGCTTGCGCTGCTGTCGCATGCCGGCGTGCGCACCGTGCTGAACGCTGCAGTGATCCCGTTCCTGCCGGGCGAGATCGTCAAGATTCTTGCGGCTTCCGGCATCGTTGCTGCGTGGTCGGCTCGCACGCGCCAGTAACCCTCCACTCTGACTTTCGAAACAGGTGACATTGATGAGCAGTACCGCAGTTGACGTGCGCGAGATCAAGATCGCGCACAGCCCGGATTCCGACGACGCCTTCATGTTCTACGGTCTGGCCACGAACAAGATCCGCGTCCCCGGGTACAAGTTCACCCATGTGCTCACCGATATCGAGACTCTGAATCAGCGCGCGATTCACGACCCCTACTACGATGTGACCGCCATCTCCTTCCACGCTTACCCCTACATGCAGGAGGAGTACACGCTCATGGCGTGCGGTGGGTCCGTGGGTGAAGGCTACGGTCCCATGATCATTGCGACCCGCCCGATGTCGCAGGACGAAGTGAAGAAGGTCCGCATCGCGGTTCCGGGTGTGCTGACCACGGCTTACCTGTCGCTGAAGCTGTTCGCGCCCGAGGTTGAGACGGTCACGGTGCCCTTCGACCAGATCATTCCGGCGGTTCTGCGCGGCGAGTATGAAGCAGGCCTGATCATTCACGAGGGTCAATTGACGTATGCGCAGAGCGGTCTGCACAAAGTGCTGGACATGGGCCAGTGGTGGCGCGACCTGACCGGGCTACCGCTGCCGTTGGGCGGCAACGCGATTCGCCGCTCGCTGGGGGCGGAAGCGATGCACGTGTGCACCCAGGCTCTACGCGACAGCATTCAGCATGCGCTCGACAACCGCAGCGAAGCATTGGAATACGCGATGCAGTTCGCCCGCGACCTGGACACCAATCTGGCGAACCGCTTTGTCGGTATGTACGTGAACGAACGCACGCTGAACTACGGCGAGGACGGTCGCGAAGCGATTCGCAAGCTGCTGGATATGGGCTATGAGCGCGGCGTGATCCCGCACAAGACTGCGGTCGAGTTCGTCGACTAAGCCAGACCGCAAGGACAGAACGACGCGCCCGCCTGCTAGCCCGGAAGCTCCTGCTCCGCACTGGCGGCGGGCGTTGGTATTCCGTCCAGCGGCAGAAAGACGCGGAATACGGTGCACCCGGCAGAGTCGCCGGTGCGCACCCGGCTTCGGACACGGATGTTGCCGCCGTGCCGAGCGATGATCTCCTGCGACACCCATAGGCCGAGGCCCGTGCCGGTGATTCCTTTGGTGGAGAAAAAGGGCTCGAAGAGACGGCACAGAGCTTCAGCGGGAATTCCGGTCCCACGATCCGCAATAGTGAACGCGATCCCCTGTTCCGGACGAGCGCTTGTTCGCAGTTGTCGCGTGCGCAACGTGATTTCACCACCTCCGCCGGAGGCGTCGATCGCGTTACCTAGCAGGTTGACGATGACCTGCCGGATCTCGCCTTCGAAACAGAGCAGCGGCCTCACGCCGCCGAAGTCGCGGTGCACCGTGATTTCCTGACGGCGCAATCTCAACTCAAACAGAGCAAGGACCGTCTCGGCCAGATCTCGCAAATCGCTCTGCACAGGCCGGCTGGACTGCCGGTGGAAGCGCAGCGTTTGAACGGTGATCTGCGCAACGCGATCGAGTTCTTTCTGCGCGATCTCAAGGAAATTGCGGCCGTCCGGGGTCAGCTCAGTGTTGGCAACCAGGAAGAGGCAGTTCGTGACTGCCGCCAGTGGGTTGTTGATTTCGTGCGCGATGGACGCCGCCAGCCGGCCGGCGACGGCGAGCTTTTCGGTGCGGCGCAGCAGCTCTTCACTGTGCTTCTGCTTGCTCAGGTCCACTAGAAAGATCGCAAGCTCGCGATCGTCGACCGACTTGTCCGGATTCAAATAGGTTGCCGCGACCAGTAGTTCCGCAGAGGTGCCGTCGGCGCGCTCGAGCGATATCTCCCGCGGCTCCTGAATCGCCTCCGCCGCGTCAATGCCGTAATGATCCAGGCGCGTGTCGGTGTCCAACAGGGCACCGTTGGTGTGACCCAGCAGCACAGCGGCCGAGGCGTTGGCATATGTGATGCGACCGGGGCCGTCCGCGAGCAGCAGGCCAATCGGCATGGCGTCGACCAAGCGATGGAATCGGAGTTCGCTGACGTGCAATGCTGCTTCGACGGCACGCCGCGAACTTCGCGTGGCGGCCTCGCGCAGCTCGCGTTCAACCGCGGGAACCAGGCGCGCCAGATTCTGCTTGATTACATAGTCCTGAGCGCCGGCACGCATGCTGGCTACCGCAGTCTCTTCAGACATTGCGCCCGACATCATGATGAACGGGATGTCCTGGCCCGACGAGCGGAGCAGGTGCAGCGCTTCGGGACCGCTGAAACTCGGCAGATTATAGTCCGCTAAAACAAGCTCAGGAGCGGGAAGCTGCGCCAGGCCGCGCTGGAACTCTTCGGCAGTTTCGACCCGGCTGAGATCCGGCCGAAAGCCTGAGCGCCGCAGATGCCGTTCCAGCAAAGCGGCGTCGTCTGCGTTGTCTTCTACCAGCAGAATGCGCAGCGGACGCGCGTCTACGGCTTCGGTGGGCATTCGTTCAGAACCAACCAGTACATGCCAAGCTGGCGAGTTGCTTCGGCAAAATCGGAGAAGTTCACCGGTTTGCGGATGTAGCTGTTCACGCCGAGACTGTAGCTGCGAACGACATCGCGCTCCTCGTCTGACGAGGTCAGGATCACTACCGGCAGGGTTCGCGTGGTGTCCGATTCCCGAATGCGACGGAGCACTTCAAGACCGTCCAGCTTCGGAAGTTTCAGGTCCAGGAGGATGACCTGCGGCTTGATCGGGTTGGGTCCGAGCAGCATGTTTACGGCTTCCTCGCCGTCGCGCGCAATCGCCACATCGTTGACGATGTTCGATTTCCTGAGGGCGCGAATGGTGAGGGCTTCGTGGTCAGGATCGTCTTCGACCAGAAGAATAGACCGTTGCTGTTCTGCCATAGCGCTCATCCTAACGTAAAGAAGAAACGTGCGCCATTCCCCACGCTGCTCTCCGCGGAGATGGTTCCGTGATGCCGGTGAATGACTCGCGCGACTGTGGCGAGACCGATTCCGGAGCCCTTGAAGTCCTTGTCGCCATGCAGGCGGTTGAACGCGTTGAAGAGTTTCGAACTGTACTGCATGTCAAAGCCGGCGCCGTTGTCGGCAACCTCGAACCGTTTCTTCTCTGGGTCGTAGGACACACGGATTACGCTCACCGAAACCTTCGAACTGAACTTCACCGCATTGCCCATCAGGTTTTCGAAAGCCACACGAAGTAGATCGGGGTCGGCATTTGCGTGCATGCCAGGATCAATGTCGAAGTGAATCTGCTGTTCCGGATGCTCCTCTTTCAGGTTCTCCGCAACGCTCTCCGCGAGGGCTGTCACATCGACCTCGCGCCTGGACAACTCGGCGCGCGTGATGCGCGAGAGTTGGAGGAGCGCGTCGATGAGGCCGCCCATGCGCTGCACACCACTGCGGACCCGGCGGATGTAGTCGCGGCCCGTCTCGTCAACAGCTTCTTCATAGTCTTCCTGCAGGGCCAGGCTGAACCCGTCTATGGTGCGTAACGGGGCACGCAGATCGTGCGAAACGGAGTAGCTGAATGCTTCGAGTTCGCGGTTGGTGCTCTCGAGCTCCATGGTCCGACTGCGCACTCGCTCTTCGAGTTCCGTGTTCAACTGCCGGATCGTCTCAACATTCTTCTCGACCTCTGCGTGAGCCATTTCGAGTTCGCGGTTTGCCGTCTGGGTCTGCATGCGCATTTCCCGCTCGCGCACCAGGATGCGTCCCACGAAGACGATCAGCAGCAGGTCGAGCCCGCTGGCCACAGCGACGGACAGCAGCGCCACCAGAGTGCTGCGCTTCACATCCTCTTCGCGAATGGTGAGCAGGCGACGCTCTTCGTCCTGCATCGACTCCGCTATTGGGCGGACACGGGGCCGGGCACTCGAGGCATCCTCGGTCAGTAGGGATGCCGCAGCTTCTGTGCCGCCGATCTTCTTTGCAGCAATGACCTGGTCCAGCAATGCGAGACGTTCCGCTGCGATGTGTTCCAGTCGATCCGCATTGTCGCGCTGCCGAGGGTTGTCGGAGGTGAGCTCCCGAAACCGCTGGATCTGAGGCGTAACCTGCTGGCGCGCCAAGTAGTAGGAAGTGAGGCGGTTCGTGTCGCCGGTAAGAACAAAGCCGCTCGCACTGGAATCGGCGTCTCGCACGGACGCAACGATTCCTTCGACCTGGCCGATGACCTGCCAGGTATGCGACAGCCAGTATTCACTTTGGCTCAGGGTGCGAACCGAAGCGACCGCGAACCACGTATTCAGCAGGACGATCACGATCGCCGCGACCAGAAGTGGGCCGATGCGCGACCCCTTGGAAAAGGGCATATTGCTCTAAGTTGCACGCGGAGGTTGCACAGATGCAAGTGCTAAGGCGGGTGGCAGGGTTTGGCGAGGGAATTTTGGTGGACGCGGTAGGAATCGAACCTACAACCTGTCGATTAAGAGTCGAATGCTCTGCCAGTTGAGCTACGCGTCCAAACAGAACGGATCGGGAGCAGACGCTCGACCGGAACCGCTTGCGTTATGAGTTTTACGATACCACACTTACGCGCGAGAGGGCTTGCAGTGCCCACGCAGGTTGCGCCTGCTAGAACGTGAAGGCGAGTCCCGCCTGGAGCATGCGGGGCGACTGCGCGAGGTATAGCGTGTGACCGTCGCTGGATAGATACGGCTGGTATCCCTGCGCGAGGAGGTTCTGGACCTGGACCACGACTTCCAGGCCACTGGGCAACAGCGGCAAGCGCTCCAGCCTCTGCCGCAGCAGGAGGCTGAGGTAAGCGGGATCGGTATTGGCGCGGAAAGAGTCCACCGCGGTGAGTGTGGAAGCCCGCTGCCAACGGTAGCCGGCTTCGGCGCGTGTTCCGGTTCGCGCGAAGTTGGCGCGCGCTCGCACGTCGGCACTCAGCGCCTGGTGGACGCCAGCCTGGCTCGCGGCGGACGCGATGGAGGCGGGAGCCGGTGAGTCGTTCACCAGAGCCGAGCCGCTGGCCACGCTGGCCGATACAGCCAGGTGGTTGGTTACAGGCTGGTCCAAGGAGAACCGAACGCCCGCGCCGCTGAAGTCGCGACCGGCGATGAAGTATGTCTGGGTGGTTGGATCGGACAGCAGTGGCATAGAGACACCATCCGCGGACGAGACCGTGCCAACGCCTGCCAGCAGTGGCGAGACGATGTTCTCGTGGTACACCTCTGCCTGCAGCTTGCCGCCTCTGGGCGTGTGCACGCCGACGGACACGGCGTGGGCGCTGCCGCCGGACAGGCGCAATCTGCCGTCACGCTTTATCGCCAAGGGCGTAGGCGGTGCGACGCGGTCCAGATCCTCCATCTGTGATGTGCCGCGCGAAGCCGTGTAGGAATATCCCACGACCACACCAGAGCCGGCGCGGTAGGCCAACCGGAAAAAGGGCTCAGCGGCTATCGTGTTCCCTGCAAGATTGAACGCCCGCAACGTGGAGCCGGCATCGACGCGGAAGGTGTCTCCCAGGTCGATTCGTTGCGCGTTGCGCACAACCATCGCCTGCATGCCGTTACTGCCCTGCTGGTTCAGCAACTCGGGGTGAGACAGGTAGCTGACTACTGTTCGGGTGGAGGCGCCCAGCGGAAGCTGTCTCCCGAATCCGGCGCTGATCTCCGCCGAGGGCGCGACCGGGAACGGCACACGCGGGCCCGAAAAGTCCGCGCGGAGCACGGCTCCGGTGCCGTCGGCGCTGCTGCGTTCCATGGTGAACACTTCATGGTTCCCGCCGTGGGCGAAGCCGCCGTCGTTCGCGTAGATCGCGATCCGGCCCTGGGACTGGACGCGATGACGCTCCTGCGAACTGCTGGAGACGCCGAGCGTTGCCGTGCCGTCGTCGTGGATGCGGAGCACGGGGCGGACCGTGGACGAACGAAGCGTCCACATCCAATCGTCTTCCGCTGCGTCCCCGCTGCGGCGGGTAGCGGGCAGCCACTGGGTCGGTGCCAGCAAAGTGGAGAGCGTCAGGTTCACCACGGCACGCGTGTTTGCACTGACTTGGAGGGTCTGGCGTACGGCGGGGAGAAAGAGCGCGGCACTGACGCGCACCCGGTAGCGCCCGGGCTTCAGGTCGCTGACACGGTAGCGACCATTGCTGTCAGTAAGGGCGACTGCAGCGGGCGTAGTGTCCGGCAGCAACAGCTGCACCAGAGCACCCATCTGCGGGATGCCTTCGCTGTCGAGGATGACGCCACTGACCGAGCCGCCCGGAAAGTAGCCGCCCGAGACATGGCTGGTCTGTGCCGCGGCAGAGCCGGGCAGGAGTGCGGCTGCGGCGAGAAGCACCGCAGTCGTCGAGCAGCCGAGTATCCAGGAAGACCGCTGCATGTGCGTTCTTCGATCCCCTCCTGCGTCCCTTGCCTGCCGCCGGATCAATCTCCGGCTGAATTCCTAAAAGGCGTTCGCATCTGAGTGCGATTTGCCTATTCTCCTCAATCTACCTGCGCCGGACACCTATGTAAAAGGTAACCGGACCCAAACAGGTTACTCCACCGTAAACGGCGCCGACTGAGATATCTCCTGCTTCGACACGCCGTCGTTGACTTTGATGAGCACCTGGTACTTGCCGGGTTGCAAGCTGGCAAGAGGCATGCTCTTTTCCAGCGTCACCTGATCAGCGTTCGGATTCATCTTGGCCGTGGACTCGCTCGTCTGCAAAACCGGTTTGTTGGACGCGAGATCGATGACTTCGTAATTGATCTCGGCGTTGTTCTGCTTGCTCTTATCGTCAATGCCCAGGTTGTACACCTGCATCCAGAAGTTCAGGTTCTGGTTCCGCTTGTAGGTGACTGGAATGACGGGGCTTGATGACACGCTTGGCACAACCTTGGTGTTGCCGATGACGAAGTTGCCGGCACCGATCTCCTTGGTGGGGACGCGAGCCATGCTGGAGGCGAGGATGAGCGAGGACGCCGAGAGACGCTCATCGTCGTACTTCGGTACGTTGACCGACCGGCGCCAGGTACCGATGTGGTCCGGGTTGTTCACGTCCTTGATGACGATGTCGACCTTGTAAATGCCCGGGCGCAACGGCACCGACTTCCAGTACAGGTTGCGATTGGCCTGTTCGCGCGCCAGGAACTCGGACGGTACCTGAACGGTCACCGTGTCCTCGAAGGTCTGCACGATGCGGTGATTGATGTTAGAGACCTGTCCGAGGATGTTTACGGTTCCGGTCGACACGCCGTCCTTCGTCTGGAAGGTGACATCGCGGTTGCGGATCTGCAGGGTCACCGGCATAAGCACAGTGTCGTTGGTCACCTTGACGTAGTCGGTCCGGACGTCGAAGTAGAACGGCGGTCCCTTCAAGATCGTCGACTGCGACAGGTACTGCTCCAAGTCCTTAAACTTGATGGGTGGCGGCGCCATGATCTTGGCGTACGTGCTCAGGCGGTCGAACTGCTTGCTCTGCTGCGACGCGGCGTAGGGGCCGTTACCGAGCTGCTCCAAGCCACCGCCGGAGAAGCGATCCTTCTTGTCGGCCATGCCCATTTCTTCGTACATGGTCAGGCCGGCTCCCGGCGTGTGCTTCAGGGCGTCTTTTTCAGAGCGGTCGATGGTCAGGTGGTAGTCGTTGCACTGGCAGCTATCCACGAACTCCAGATCGATGTTGTCGCCGATGCCTTCCAGGTAGCGGTAGTGCCACACCTCGAACGGGAAGGTCGAAGTGCTGCCGCCGCCCTCTTCCATGGGCCGCTGGTAGGTGCCGCCGCTGGGGTGCGAATCGATGCTGTCGGGTTTGCCGTAAGCGATGTAGATATGGCCGCGATCGGTCTTCCAGCCGGGTTTGCCGGCGGCAAAGTGCTCGTTCGCGTAGGCGATGCGGGCGTAGTGCTGCTCGCGGAACTCGTTATCGGGCGAGTCCGGATTGGGATTGCGGCGCAACCAGAAGTTCTCCACGAACTGCTCGCGTTCTTCGTCGTTCTTCAGGGACTTGAAGGCGGCGACTTCCTGGTCGGTGATGATCCAGACCACGTCCTGATTGAGCCACTTGTTCCAGGGGCTATCGCCCTTGATTTCGCTCTTCAGGTACTTGTTCTGCTGCATCTTTTCGCGGTCGCTGAGCCGGCGCTTGGTCGGATCCGGATGTTCTTCCTGCGGCTCGGACTTGACGACTTTGCCGGTGGGATCGGCTGCCGCAGGCGTGGCGGGTGCGGTCTGTGCCGCGGCGGGCGTCCCCGCGCTATTCTGACCAAGCATCTGCACTGAAGCCGCGCTCAAACTGAGCCAGACGGCTGCTACCATAACCCGCTTCAAAGACTGCGCCATTGCCTGCAACTCCTGCCAAACCCTCTGCCGAGAGCCAACGTGTTTCGGATACCAGTCTAGTGACTTTCTGAACAAGTGGCTAACGTGGAGGCAACCTTTTCTGGCTTGCACCCCTCCAGAGTCCACTTGCTGGTAACGTCTGTTGGACGAGTGAGTTTGAGGAACGACAGCATCTGCGCGGCCTGCCGGCCTAGTTCCCTGTTGGGGACAGTTGAACGTAAGTTCGGCAGACGGAACCAAACGGCGCAGATCGGCGTACTACACTTTGCTTGCCGGGATGCGCAGGCGACTTGCCGCGAAGAGATGTGGAGACCATGAGTACCAGGAAGAAGATCGTTCTGCTGATCGTCGGTTTGATCGTTGTCGCCGGGGTGGTTACGGCGTCCGTTCTGAAGAGCCAGGCGGACGTGGTGCCGGTGACCATGACCCGCATCGGCCGCCAGGACCTGACTGCGGTGGTGAGCGGGACAGGCCAGATCAAGCCCAAGACCTACGTGAACATCGGCGCCACGGCGTTTGGCCGCATCACGCACCTGTATGCCAAGGAAGGCGACCACGTGAAGAAGGGCCAGACCCTGGCAACGCTGGAGAGCGTGCAGCCGGAAGCGACGGTCGCGGCCCAGAGTGCGACCATCGCCTCCAGCAAGACGGATGTAAACAGCTATATCGCCGCGGAGAAGACGGCGGAGGCGAACCTGGCCCAGGCCAAGGCAGACCTGCAGCAGAAAAAGTTCGACATCGACCGGTACCAGCAGTTGTACGACAACCGCCTGGTTTCCAAGCAGGATTACGACCAGCGCAAAGCAGCCTATGACGTGGATGTGGCGACGGTGCAGCAGCGCGAAGCTGCCTTGGCGCAGGCGCGTGCTCAGACACAGTCGCAGCGTGGCCATGTGAACCAGGCGATTGCGTCGCAGCGGGCCAACTTCGACGCATTGGACAAGACCATTTCACGCGCCCCGTTTGACGGCCTTGTCACGAACGTTCCCGTGCGTGAAGGCGAGACGATGGTGACCGGCATTCAGAACGCCGAGGGATCTACGCTGATGACGCTGGCCGACATGAGTGTGATCACCGCCGAGGTAAAGGTGGACGAGACGGATGTCGTCAACGTGAAGCTGAACCAGCCGGTTGACGTGACGGTGGATGCGCTGCCGGGCCGGGTGTTCAAGGGGCATGTGACCGAAGTGGGCGACCAGGCCCTGCTGCGCACGACCGGCATCGCCACGTCGCAGTCCACGACGGGCACCGAGGAGGCCAAGGACTTCAAGATTGTCGTGACACTGGACAATGTGAGCGGGCAGAACAACGAGGATCTGCGGCCGGGCCTGTCCGCGACAGCAAAGATTCAGACCGCGCAGGTAAGCAATGCAGTCGTGCTGCCGCTGCAGGCCCTGGTTAGCCGCGATCCCGCTACGGAAGCCGTGTACCTGAAGAACAATGGCAAGGAGCCCAAGGACGGCTCCACGGTGCAAGCCGCCAGCACAAAGAAAGCGACCGTGCAGGGCGTCTATGTGGTGAAGACGGTCAACGGGAAGCAGCGTGTTCAGTTCGTTCCCGTGAGCACCGGTGTGACCGGAGCCACGGACATTGAAGTAACGGCGGGTTTGGAGCCCGGGGCACAGGTGGTCACCGGCCGGTTCAAGACTCTGCGTACGCTGAAGAGTGGGACGGCCGTGAAGCAGGACACCGATAAAGACACCGCGAGCACCACGGCCTCGTAGGCGGGGCAGGAGAAGCAAAGCATCATGGCAACAGCGACAATGAATGCACCTGCAACCGATGGCGTGACCTGTGTTCCCGGCGAAGTCATCGCTACGGACAACCTGTGGAAGACCTACCAGATGGGCGATCAGGAGGTGCACGCGTTGCGAGGCGTGAACCTGCGGATCCGCCATAGCGAGTACGTGGCGATTATGGGTCCGTCGGGCTCGGGCAAGAGCACGCTGATGAACCTGATCGGCTGCCTGGACTCGCCGTCGCAGGGCAGCTACTGCCTGAACGGACATGACGTTTCACGGCTGAACGACGACGAGCTAGCGCGCATCCGGAACAAGGAGATCGGGTTTGTCTTCCAGACCTTCAACCTGCTACCGCGCGCTACGGCACTGCACAACGTGGAGCTGCCGCTGATCTACAACGGAACCGCGGCGGAAGCTCGCATAAAGCGGGCGACCGAGGTGCTGGAGTCAGTGGGGCTTGGAACGCGCATGCACCACAAGCCGAACGAGATGTCGGGCGGACAGCGACAGCGCGTGGCGATCGCCCGCGCCCTGGTCAACTCGCCGTCAATCATCCTGGCTGACGAGCCCACGGGAAATCTGGATTCCAAGACCAGCCTGGAAATCATGGGGCTGTTCGCCGATCTGCACCGCAACGGCAACACGATTGTGCTGGTTACGCACGAGCCGGACATTGCCGAGTACGCCCACCGCGTTGTCACGATTCGCGATGGCGTAATTGCCAGCGATAAGCCCTCCTCCCGCATGTCGCCAACGGAAATGCTGGAAGGCGTCTCGCAGACGCAGTAGAGCTGCTGACGAACGCGCTGTTCCGCAACGCATCCGTCTGCCACGAAATGTCGTGACCAGTGGCACGTGTCTGCCGAGCCACCGCTTCCCTGCCAAACCAATGCGACGCACGCGGGAAACGCGTCGTCTAACAGGGAGCATGTTCGTAGGATCGCGTACAAGCAGGCTCGCGGGAGCGGGGTTGGCACTCGCAGCGCTGGGCGCGCTTTCCGCCTCCGCGCAGCAGGGCCGCTTCGACTTGCTGGGACCCAAAATCGACGTGCACGTGACGCGTGGGGATCGGTCTTTGCCGATCGCTTCCGTCCCCAACCTGCAGCCGGGAGACAAGCTGCAGGTGCACGCGGACCTGCCTCCCTCGCAGTCCGTTCATCTGCTGCTCGTCGTTGCGTTTCTGCGTGGGACGACGAATCCGCCCCCGGACAAGTGGTTCACGCGCATCGAGACGTGGAACAAGAAGACGCGGGCTGAAGGAGCGACGGTCACGGTTCCACCCGAGGCCGAGCAGGCCCTGATGTTTATCGCACCGGAGACGGGCGGTGACTTCTCCACCCTGCGCAATGCCGTGCAGGGCCGCCCGGGGACCTTTGTTCGCGCCTCGCAGGACCTGAACGAGGCCAGCTTTGAGCAGTCGCGCATTGAGCGGTACGTGCAGGCGCTGCAGCGGGTCCGGCCCAACTCGCCGGCCGACCTGCTTGACCACTCTCGCAAGCTGGCGGCGACGCTGAACCTGAAGCCGAACGATGAGTGCTTCAAGCGGCCTGCCGATGAACAACTCAGCTGCCTTCGGCAGAGCGGGACCTCGCTGCTGCTGGACGACGGCCACGGACAGACCCTGGCGCAGATGATCACGAATGGCGACACGTCGAACCTGATTGGCGCCGTTCAGGGTACGCCCATGGTTGCAAACACCGGCGCGGCCGCCTACAGCGCGTACGTGGGGACGGTGCTGGACCTGGTGCGCCTGATGACCGGCCTTCACACAGCGCACTTCCAGTACATTCCTGCGATCGCCTTCCCGAATGAGGATGCCCTGAACCTGCGGCTGAATGCGGCGCCGTCGTTCCACGATCCGAAGTCCGTGATTGTGATCGCGCTGCCAGCTATTCAGAAGGCTGTACCGCCGCCACTGCAGCCGCAGGACCCGGGTCACGTGTCGTGCCTGCTGCAGACCCGGATGGTGCTTCCGTTGAACGGCGCGCCGCTCGTGTTCGCGACGGGCTTTGCGCATGATCTGGTGCTGCACCTGGACCAGCCGGGGCCCGACGGCCGAACCGATTTGCCGTTGATTCCGGATGCGTTTGAAGGCGGCCTGGTGGTTGCCGGCGCAGACGAGCGCAAACCACTGGCCACCGCTGCTCCGCCCGCGCGGGATGCGCAGGGAGCGTCGCCTGCCACTTCGTCGGTGCCTGCAAGCCGGCCTGCGCTCGAGCATCAGGGCGGACCGGCAAGTACCCCTGGCCTTGGCGCGATGCATGCGGCTGCGCACAGCGGATCGGCGGACGATCCTATCACGATCAATGGCACAATCCGTGGCTATTGGGGCTTCGATCCGTTTGTAGGTTTGACAGTTCCCTTGCAGCAGCGTGTCGGAACTGACTGGACCGCAGCGCCGCGAACGGAGCTGTTTGCAGGACGCACCAACACGCTGGTTCTGCGGTCAACGGGCACGGGGTGTACCGAGCAGGTGCTGGTGCAGAACGACGGCGGCACACGGCGGCTGGACTGGCACGCGGAGCGCGACGGCACGCCCAATGCGCTGGACGTCGTGTTGCCCCTGGAACATGCCGCGCCGGGCGGTATCACGCTGCAGATCAAACAGTATGGCAATGCTCCGATGCAAAGAGTGCAGGTGACCGCGTACTCGGACGTGACACGGCTGCGGGAGCTGCGCCTGCATGCGGGCGACACGTTCGGCACGCTAACGGGCACGGGATTGCAAGAGGTGCAGGGCGGCACGATGGAAGGCAATGCGCTGCAACCGGCAGAGCCGAACGGCGATGGCACAAGCCTGCGTCTCAACCTGCAGCCGGACACGCAGGATCCGAAGAGCAAGCCGAAGCGCAACTTCAAAGCTGGCGATCACGGCCCGGCAACGCTTACGCTGCGGGACGGCAGGGTTCTTACGACCGGCTATGTGGTGGATGCGGCGCGGCCGTCTGTGACGGTTCTGAACCGGACCGCGACAGAACTGCCGGGCGATACAGGTCTGCCGCTAGCATTGAACGATGTTGATGCGCTGCCACTGCACAGCAAGGTGACGGTGGCGCTGCGCGCCGGGTCACCCTCAAAGTTCAGCCGCTCTGAGAAGGTTGAGGTCGGAACAGTCGACGGGACGCTGCATACGGAGTTGACCCTTGCAGACGGTTCGGTTGTGCTGCAGGATAGCCGCACCGCGCTGGCGTTTCTCAATCCGGAGAAAGCGTTTGGTGCCTCCGCGTTTGGTCCGCTGCAGTTCCGAGTGGTCACAGCGGAAACAGCGTCGGATTGGCAGCCTCTCGGCACCCTGGTGCGGACGCCCACGGTTCAGCAGGTAACCTGCCCTGCTCATCCGGCTCATGGAGCGAGCGCCGCGCCTGCAACGACTGCTGCCTCTCAGTCGCAGGAGGGCAGCACGTTCGCTCCTGAAACGCCTTGCGTTCTCACCGGTGCGAACCTTTTCCTGATTGCATCCATCTCGTCCGATGCGAGCTTCAGCAAAGCGATCGAAGTGCCGGAAGGCTTCGCCGCCGATACGCTGCGGGTGCCGCGACCGGCGGACGGACATACGCTGTACCTGCGACTTCGCGATGATCCAGAACACGCCGCCTCGGTAACGCTGGAGACGGCAACACGATCGACGGCCATCGGCCAGAGTATCCCCACAAGCGAGAAGAGGCGGCCCTAAAAGGACCGCCTCTCTGAATTTCGACTCGTAGCGATTCAGTGCCGCGCTAGTCCAGTGCCGGCAACAGGCCAGCGGCCCGCTTCTGCACCACGCTGTGACGACGGCCGTATGAGAAGTAGACCACCAGGCCGATGACGAGCCAGATGATCAGACGCGCCCAGTTCAACCAGCCCAACTTGATCATCATGTAGCCGTTGAATACCACGCCGAGGATGGGCACCAGTGGAACTAGTGGTGTGCGGAACGGACGTACCCGGTCCGGCTCCGTCCGGCGCAGGATCACGATGGCGATGCAAACGATGACGAAGGCCAGCAGGGTGCCGATATTCACCATCTTGCCGATGTCATCGATGGGCGTGAGAGCGCCGACGACGCCGGCCAGCGTACCCACCAGGAACGTGTTCCGGAAGGGCGTGCGGAAGCGCGGGTGGATTTCAGCAAAGAACCGCTTCGGCAGCAGCCCGTCGTTCGCCATGGCGTAGAGCACGCGGGTCTGCCCCAGCAGCATCACCAGCATCACGGAGGTCAGGCCAGCAAGCGCTCCCAGCGTGATGATGTCGCTTGCCCAGACCAGGTTGCGGTCGAGAAAGGCTCGTGCAATCGGCGCCTCGATGTTGACCTGCGCCCAGGGCACCATGCCGGTGAGCACGGCCGCCACGCCGATGTAGAGCAGCGTACAGACCAGAAGCGAGGCGATGATGCCGATGGGCAGATCGCGCTGCGGGTTCTTGGCTTCCTGCGCCGTAGTGGAAACCGCGTCGAAGCCGATGTACGCGAAGAAGATGTACGCGGCGCCGGCACCGATGCCGCCGAAGCCGTAAGGCGCAAAGGTGTGCCAATCGTGGCCCCAGTTCGCCGCGCTCACGTAGTGAGCACCCAGGCCCAGCACGAAGAGCACCACCGCAACCTTGATCACAACGATGGTTGCGTTGAACTTCGCACTCTCCTTGATGCCGATGGCGAGGATGGTGGTGACGACGAGCGCGATGAGAAATGCCGGCAGGTTAATGCCGATCTCGTGGCCGGCAATCGTGGGTGCGCCGAGCACCTGGTGCGCACGCGTCAGCATGTCTGCGGTGGGGGCTGCCTTCAGTGCGCCGAGTTTCGCGATGTACTCCTGCGATCCAACGGCGAGCGATGAGAACTGCACACTCAGCACCGAACGTGCTACCTGATCGAGCGCGACACCCAGCCCCGTCCAATGGTCGTAAGCGAGCCACAGGGGAAAGCGGATGTGGAAGATCTCCATCAGCTCGATGAAGTGATTGGACCAGCCGGAACTGACGGTGCTGGCGCCCATGGCGTATTCCAGCGTCAGGTCCCAGCCGATGATCCAGGCGATCAGCTCGCCCAGCGTCGCATAGGCGTAGGTGTAAGCCGAGCCCGCCAGCGGGATCATGGCGGCGAACTCCGCGTAGCAAAGGCCGGCAAACGCACAGCCAAGGCCGCTGAGCACAAACGACAGCATGAGGCCCGGGCCGGCGTAGTGCGCGCCCAGACCGGCCAGCACAAAGATGCCGGCGCCGATGACCGCTCCGATGCCGAGCGCGGTCAGTTGAAACGGGCCCAGCGTTCGCTGCAGCGTGTGAGATCCCTCTTCGTGGGCCTCCGAGAGCAGCGCCGTCATGGACTTGCGGGCGAAAATATTGGGCATCGCGGTAGAGTGCTCCTCCGAAGGGTGGTGCAGACTGCTGCTACAGATCTGAAAGGTTGGCGCGACTTCTGGTGCGCCAGAAGAAATAAACCGGCAATCCAAGCAGCACGATCATGAGACCGGGCCAGGTGTACTGGGGTTTGTATCGCAAGAGTACAACACAGATGAACAGAGCGAGAACGATGTACAGGGCGGGTAGCACCGGATAGCCGATTGCACGGTACGGTCGCGGCGCATCCGGGCGAGTACGGCGCAGGCGGAACAGTGCGACCAGAGTGAGCACGTAAAAGACCAGTACTGCGAAGATGACGTAGTCCAGCAGTTGACCGTAAGACCCGGAGAGGCACAGCAGCGCGGTCCAGGCGAACTGCACCCAGAGGCTGGTGACGGGAACCTGGGATCTACTGAGCCTGCCTGCTGCCTTGAAGAACAGGCCATCCGCACTCATGGCGTAGTACACGCGCGCGCCGGCAAGCACCATGCCGTTCACACAACCAAGGGTGGATATCAGAATGACGAGCGCCATGATGCGGGCCCCGTATCCGGCGAAGGCCTGCTCCATGACCGCGGTGGCCACGCGATCTTCGCTGGCAAACTGGATGCCGCGGCCGAGAATGGTTGAAGCATTCGGATCGCCGTGCAGCGGCAATACCGCGAGATAGATGAAGTTCACGGCAATGTACAGCAGGAGCACGATGCCGGTGCCAATCGCGAGCGAGAGCGGCAGGTTGCGGCGCGGGTTCTCAATCTCACCCGCGGTGAAGGTCACGTTGTTCCACGCGTCGGACGAGAACAGCGATCCCACCTGGACCACCGCGATGACGGTAAGGATGCCAACCATTGCGGCGGGGCCGCCCTCGCCTACAGTGACTGGGTGCAGCGTGGACCAGCTGGCGCCATGCCAAAAGTTGCCGTTAGCAAAGTTGGCTGCGATCGCACTCGCGTTGCGAGCAAAGAGGCCGAACAGCACGACAAATCCGAGCGCCAGCAACTTGGCCGAAGTGAAGATGTTCTGGATCAACGCTCCCAGCCGGACACCAATGCTGTTCAGCGCGGTCAACAAGGCGAGCAGCAGGATCGAAACCAGGTTGGCGGTGGAGAGGCCGAAATCCATGTTGCCCAGCACCATGGGGCCGACGTGCAGCGCGGGGACATGACCTCCGTGCCAGAGCCAAGCCTTGGTGGAGATGGACGGGAAAAACACACCCAGAAATTTGGAGAACGCAACGGCCACCGCGGCAATCGTTCCAGTCTGGATGACGAGGAAGAGTGTCCAGCCATAGAGGAAGCCCCACAGCGGACCGAGGCCTTCGCGCAAGTAGACATATTGCCCGCCCGCCTTGGGCATCATGGCCGCCAGCTCGCCATAGCTGAGGGCGCCGATCAGGGTCATCACAGCAGTCAGCAGCCAGGCAGCAATCAGCAGTGCCGGGGAGTTGACCACTCGGGCCATGTCGGAAGAGACGATGAAGATGCCCGACCCAACCATGGAGCCTGCAACGATCGCCGTGGCGGAAAACAGGCCAAGGCCCTTGACGAGGTGCTGGCTGGGAGCGGTATCAGCCGAGGCACTGCTTTGCGGAGAGGTAACCACGTGTAGGTTGGTTTTACTTCAAACGAGCGAGAAAGTCTTGCGCTCTGCCGGTGACGCCGTCCAGGTCGCTGCCGGGCAGCAGCGCCGAGATGACAGCGACCGAATCTGCGCCAGCCATCTCAACCGCGCGGGCATCCCCCAAACCGATGCCGCCGATGGCGACAAGTGGGCCAGGCATCACGGCACGGGCGGCTTGAACGCCGCAGAGGCCAACCACGGGATCAGCGTCGGCCTTGGTGGACGTCGCAAAGACCGGACCAATGGCGACATAATCCACATCGCTGTTTCGTTGCAGCAGAGCTTGGTCGGCGGAGTGCGTGGAGACACCGAGCAGGCGTTGCGGTCCGAGCAGATCGCGTGCCTGCTGCACCTCCTGATCGGTTTGCCCGATGTGCGCCCCATCGAAGTCGCACGCTTCGACCAGATCGGGACGGTCGTTCAGGATGAGAAAGGCCTCGTCGCGTGGGAAGATCGCGCGAAGGTCGCGGGCGTTTCGAAGCAGATCGTCGTCACCTGCGAGCTTGTCCCGGTACTGAACGAGACGAACGCCGGCGCCAAGCCAGGCAACGGCGACGTCGCGAATGTCGAGATTGCGTCGCGCGCAGGTCTCTCGATCAAGGATGGCGTACAAGCGCAGCGATGGTTCGTGCGCCGCGATGGCGCGGGCAAAGCGCGTCCGAATTGTGGTGAGATCGTGCGGGCTCATTGGGCCTGACTCAGGATGCTTGCGGGCGCGATCGACTGGACCGCGCAACGGCGCAAGCAAACGCGTTAGAGCTTCTCCGCCGCTTCGGCCTTGCGCTTCGCTTCGGCTTCAAGGAAGCGCTCCATGAACTTCGTGTCGAAGTCGCCGCGACGGAAGTCCGGATCGGCGAAGATCTTCTGCTGCAGCGGCACCGTGGTGTAAATGCCTTCGACCACGAACTGCGACAAGGCACGCTGCATGCGGTTCATCGCCTCTTCGCGGTCCTTGCCGTGGCAGATGACCTTGGCGATCATGCTGTCGTAGTAGGGCGGCACCACGCCTTCGCTGTACTGCGCCGTGTCGACGCGCACACCGTTGCCACCCGGCAGGTTGAACGCCGTGATCTTGCCGGCCGATGGGGTGAACTTCTCTGGGTGCTCGGCGTTGATGCGGCACTCGATAGCGTGTCCGCGAATGACCGGACGCTCCGGAACGATGCTGCTGAGCTTTTCACCGCTGGCGATGCGAAGCTGCGCCTTTACCAGGTCGACGCCCGTGATGAACTCTGTCACCGGATGCTCCACCTGGATGCGGGTGTTCATCTCGATGAAGTAGATCTCGCCGTCCTCGTCCATGAGGAACTCGATGGTGCCGGCATTCCAGTAGCCGATCTCGCGCAAGGACCGTTCGATGACACCGCCCAGGCGGGCGCGTGTTTCCGGCGTGATCTGGAGTGATGGAGCTTCTTCGATCAGCTTCTGGTGGCGGCGCTGGATGGAGCACTCGCGCTCGCCCAGCGACATCACGTTGCCATGCTCATCGGCCAGCACCTGGAACTCGATGTGGCGTGGGCGCTCAATGAACTTCTCCATGTAGAGGTCGCCGTTGCCGAAGGCGTTGAGCGCTTCCTGCGAGGCCTGGTTGTACAGGCCGGGCAGTTCATCGGCAGACCGCACGATGCGCATGCCGCGTCCTCCACCGCCGGCAACCGCCTTGAGAATGACGGGGTACCGAACGGTGTCTGCCCATGCTAGCGCTTCTTCAACGGAACCGATCACGCCGTCGGAGCCGGGCAGGATTGGCACCTGGGCGGCCTTCATGGTCTGACGCGCGGTGGACTTCTCACCCATCATGCGCGTGACTTCAGGGCGAGGTCCGATGAACTTGATGTTTGATGCACGGCACACTTCGGCGAAGTTGGCATTCTCGCTGAGCAGGCCGTAGCCGGGGTGGATTGCGTCGACGTCGGTGATCTCAGCCGCGCTGATGACGGCTGGAACGTTCAGGTAGCTCTCTGCGGAACGCGGCGGACCGATGCAGATGGCTTCGTCGGCGAAACGAACGTGCAGGCTGTTGCGGTCTGCCTCCGAGTACACGGCGACCGTCTTGATGCCGAGTTCCTGGCAGGCGGAGATGACTCGCAGAGCGATCTCGCCACGGTTGGCGATCAGGACTTTCTTGAACATGCGCTGGACCTACCGCGCCTTGACGGCGAACAGGGGTTGACCGTACTCCACGGCACTGCCGTTCTTCGCGATGATGCGGACGACCTCGCCGGCCACATCGCTTTCGATCTCGTTCATCAGCTTCATCGCTTCCACGATGCAAAGCACCTGGCCAACCTCGACCGTGTCGCCGACCTTGATGAAGGGCTGCGCACCTGGCGCTGAGCTTTCGTAGAAGGTGCCAACGATCGGCGATTTGACCACGTGAGCGGTGTCTTCCTCTACCGCCGGCGGTGTGGTGGGAGCCGCCGCTGGTGCTGCTGCGTGCGCCGCGACTGCAGGCGCTGGCGTGCCCGGCAGGTGTGCCGGTGCGGGCATCGCATACGTCACCGCGGGCGCTGCGGCAGGCTGTGAAAACGCGCTCTCAAACTTCAGTCGTACGTGCTGGTCTTCGCGATCCAGTTCGAACTCAGCGATTCCGCTTTCCTTCAGGAACTGAACCAGTTCCCGCAGTTCCAGCATGTTCATGTCTGCCATCTCTGTCCTTTGCTACAGCTCCAGCCAGCCCTTATAGGCCGGCGTCAAAATCTCGCAACCCTCTTCGGTCACCCGCACCGTATCTTCGATGCGGACTCCAAACTCACCGGTCAGATACACACCCGGCTCAATTGTGATCACCATCCCGGCACACAGCGGCTCCGTCTGCTTTGCCGCAATCCGTGGACCTTCGTGGATCTCCAACCCCAGGCCATGCCCGGTGGAGTGGGTGAACCACTTCGCCAAGCCGGCCGCCTTCAAACTGTTTCGCGCCGCAGTATCGACCGCCTCGGCTGTGACACCGTGGCGTACGGACGCGACCGCTGCTTCCTGCGCCGCCAACACAGCTTCAAACACCTCGCGCTGCCGACGCTGCCGAACACGCGAAGTTCCCTGGCCTACCTGCAGGGTCCTTGTCATGTCGGAACAATATCCATCGAGCATGATACCGAAGTCGAGCGTGAGCAACGCACCTGCTTCGATGCGGTTTGCGGTCGCGCGGGCATGCGGCATGCTTGAGCGAGTTCCCGAGGCCACGATCGTCTCAAAGCTCATGCCCTCTGCACCGGCTTTGCGGGCACGGTACTCCAGCTCGGCTGCCACCTCGACCTCGGTCATGCCGGGCTCGATGAAGGTCAGCATGCCGTCATACAACTCGCAGCCCAGTCGCGCCGCCGCGGCCAGGCGCTCCTGTTCAATGTCGTCCTTCACCTCGCGCAAACGGGCGACCGGAGACACAACGGCGCGCAGCCGGCACGGGCTATGTGTCCCTTTCAAAATCTTGACGATCTGCTTCTGCGCGGCGATCGAGGTGTGCGCAGCGTCCACGTCGCAGCGCACAGCACCCGCGGCGGCGAGCCACTTTGCAGCGGCGGGCAGTGGGCTCCCACGCGTGATGGTGACAGACGCGCCGGTGACTTCGGACGCAGCCTGATCACGGTATCGACCGTCAGTGAACAAACGGCCGCGCAGACCCCGCGGCCCCACAACGATTGCAAGCGCAGCGCTGGAGCCGGTGAAGCCGCAGAGATAGCGCACGTCTGGCAGATGCGTCACCAGCAGCGCGGCGCTTCCGTTGCGGCGCAGGTGATCGGCAAGTCGCTTCCAGCGTAGGCGTTCCAGCACCTCTTCATCTTAGCCGGGAGCAACGCACCGGCGGCCTGTCCACCTACAATGGATAGATGGAGCAAACGGCGCGCAGCCGCGTTCTTTCCCTGCACCGGCCGAACCGTCGCGAGTTCCTGGTAGGCGCTGCGGCCATCGCGGCAAGCGGGCTGCTGCTGGACGCAACTGCCATTGACCGGCACCACCTCGTCGTCGAGCACCAGGCGCTGCATCTCCGTCGCCTTCCTACTGCGTTCCATGGCCTGCGCATCTGCCAGATCTCTGATTTTCACCACCGTGGCTACGCCGAGGACGATTACCTGCGTGAGGTGGTGAGCACCGTGAACGCACTGAAGCCAGCAGTCGTGGCGCTGACCGGCGACTTCATCACTGCGCACGGCAATCCTTTCGGCCCCTGGCGCAAGGCGATGCCTGTGTGCGCCGAGATCCTGAGCGGCCTGAAGGCGCCCCTGCGCCTCTGTACGCTCGGCAACCACGATTGCATCAACCTGCCCTTTGTGACGAGATGCCTTCGTCAACGCGGACTCACCGTGCTGTACAACCGCCATATCGCGGTGGACGCGGGCGGCGATCGGCTATGGTTCGCCGGCACGGCCGACGCCTACTTCGATTTTCCCGATCTGGCCCAAACCGTCCCAGTTGCAAAGGAGCGCGAACCCGTGATCCTGCTGGGACATGAACCCGACTTTGCCGATGTGGTGAAGCAGTACGGTGGGGTCGACGTGATGCTTGCCGGCCATTCTCACGGCGGGCAGGTGCGGCTACCCGGCGTAACGGAGGCGTTTCTGCCGGTGATGGGACGGCGCTATGTGCGTGGACTCTTTCAGCTCGGCGACTTGCAACTGTACGTCAATCGTGGAATCGGTGCGGTGCACCTGCCGATCCGCTTTCGTTGCCCGCCGGAGATCACGCTGTTCACGCTGGAACCGGCAGCGTAAGGTTCAGCGCGCGGATCGTGCCGGCTTCTTTGCTTCGGGAGAGGCTGGCTCAGGAATAACGCCGCTTTCGCGTTCCATCCAGCGATCCAACAGGTCGCGCTTGAAACGCCAGCGGTTCCCCAGCTTGAACGCCGGCACGACGCCTTCGGAGGCGTAGCGATACAGCGAATCCGCGCTGATGCCGAGATACGCCGCCGCTTGCCGGATATCCATGACCTCTCGCGGAACGATCTGAGCGGCGCTCTTCATGCGTGTTGTCGTTGTACCGTGAGCCTCGGATAGCCTGCAAGCGAAAACATGCGGGCCGCATCCTGTATCGAACTTCGGCTTTACCCCTCTGCCTCCGCGCCGGCACCACTGTACATCTCTTCGATCACGTCCTTGTACCGTTCCACCACGACGCGACGCTTCAATTTGAGGCTCGGCGTCAGGTACCCGGATTCCGGTGTCCACTCGTCTGGAACGAGGCGGAAGCGCTTGATCTTCTCCCATGGTGAAAGGTCGTGGTTCACGCGATCGACCTCCTGCTGGTACAGAGCAATCACGCGAGGGTCTCGTACCAGCGCTGCCCGGTCCTTGGTGTCGATCCCCTGCTTCTGCGCCGTCTCTTCCAGCACAGCGAAGTTGGGTGCAATCACCGCACTGATGTACTTGCGGCGATCCCCCTGCAACGCGACGAAGCCGATCGACGAAGACACCTTGAGTCGGTTCTCAATGGGCTGCGGGGCCACGAACTTGCCGCCGGTGGTCTTCAGCAGCTCGCGCTTTCGGTCGGTGATGGAAAGATAGCCATCCTTATCGATGTTGCCCACATCGCCGGTGCAGAAGAAGCCGTCCTCGGTGAACACAGCCGCCGTGGCTTCCGGCTTGTTCCAATAACCCTTGAAGACGCTGGGGCCGCGCACCAGCAGTTCTCCATCATCCGCGATGCGGCACTCCAGATTCGGCATCGTCTGACCAACCGTTCCCAGCTTGTTGGCGCCCGGCCGGTTCACGCCGATCACAGGCGAGGTTTCCGTCAGACCGTAGCCCTCGAAGATAGGGATACCGGCGTCGGCAAACCAGCGCGCCAGATCGATGCCCAGCGGAGCTCCGCCTGCGACGAAGGTATGCACCCGGCCGCCAAAGGCGTCGCGCAGTTTCGAGTAGACAAGCTTGTCGGCCAGCTTCCACTGGAGCGAGCCCGGCGTCTCTCGCTGCGCCACCGTGTTGCGATGGGCAGCGCCCGTGCGAATGGCCCAGTCGAAGATTTTCACCTTCAGACCGCCGGATTTGTGTGCCTTGCCTTCTGCCGACTGCCGCACCCGCTCGTACACACGCGGCACCGCGACAAAGATCGTCGGCTTCACGTCTGCCATGGCAGGCAGCACGCGCTCCGCACGGCTCACATAGGCGATCGTCACGTTGTCTGCGTAGAAGAGGTAATCGATATGCCGGGCGGTTACGTGCGACAGAGGCAGAAACGAAACGGCCACATCGTCCTGGTTGAAGTGGTAGATCTCGGTGGTCATCGACAGATTCGAAGCGATGTTCCCGTGCGACAGCATCACGCCCTTCGCGTCGCCGGTGGTGCCCGAGGTGTAGATCAGCGTCGCCAGGTCATCCGGCTGGATCGTGGCGCGGATCGCATCGAAGTCGGCGTCGCGCGTGGCTGGCTCGTCCCCTGCAACGAGGGGCGCGAGCGCAATGGTTCCTTCCGATGCGTCCATGCTGACGATCGTCTGAACCGAACCCTGTACTTTCTTCGCCACCTCTGCGGTAGAGACAAACGCAAGCTTCGCGCCAGAGTCCCGGATCTGCGCTGCCGTTTGCTCCGCGCTCAGCGTTGGGAACATGGGCGCATCGACAAGGCCCAGCGCCAGGCAGGCAAAATCGACCACGGCCCATTCCCAGCGATTCTCTGCCAGCAGCGCAACGCGGTCGCCTTTTTGCAGCCCCTGCGCCTGCAGCCAGGCAGCGAGCCGGCGTACGCGCCAGTACAGCGCATCTCCGCTGATCGGCTTCCACTCACCGCTGTGTTCCTGGGAGAGAATGACCCGTTTGCTGCCGCGCGCTGCGACGCGCGAAAACACATCGTTCAATGTTGCCAACTGCATGAAGCCGCCTGTGCGGGCTGCTGGAATGGTGCGCCCACATGGGCTTTGCCGCAGCCTCGACACAGGTCATGCTACATGCGAGGGCCTATGCTTGCGGCACCGGGGTGAAGCAAACGAAGTGCTGTGCCAGCTCGTCCCAGCGTGCCAGCAGCGACGCGGCGCAAGAACTGCCCGTCTCTGCCTGATGTTCTTCCAGCAGTTGACGCAGGTTGTTCTGCGCCTCTGTGGATGTGTCTGCAAAGCGGGTCGGCGAAAGGAAATCAGCATGAAAGCGATCTTTCCCCAGCAGACTTCCGTCGATGTCGTTGACCCAGGCGGTTCCGCCGGTCATGCCTGCGCCGAAATTCAGACCCACCGGCCCAAGCACCACCACGGTTCCGCCGGTCATGTATTCGCAGCCGTGGTCGCCCACGCCCTCCACCACGGCAGTGGCTCCACTGTTCCGCACGGCAAAGCGCTCACCCGCACGACCCGCGGCGAACAACTTGCCACCGGTGGCGCCGTACAGCGAGACGTTGCCCAGGATGACGAAGCCGCTCGAGTCCTGAGCCGCCAGACCACGCGCGCGAATGCTGATCGTGCCGCCGCTGAGGCCCTTTCCGACGAAGTCGTTCGCCTGGCCTTCCAGCGCCAAGTGCATGCCCGGCGTGATGAACGCGCCGAACGACTGTCCGGCGGTGCCTTCCAGGTCGATGCGAATGTCGGGCGTGGGGAGCGGAGACTCCGCCGCTGCCTGCACCACCGCAAGCTCGCCGGCGATCCGCGCGCCCACGGCACGGTCGCGATTGGCGATGTGTCCGCTGGCCCGGAACGGCTCGCCCAGGGTTGCCGCACGCACAGCCGGCTCGATCCATGCGTCGTCCAGGGCAGCCTGCCGTTCGGGACGGTCGTTCCGCACATCGGCCCAGCGCCTTGGACCGTCGCCCACATCAGCGAGCATCGGCCGGAGGTCCAGCCCGGCGTCATGCCGCACCTGCTCCAGCAAATCGACACGGCCGATGGCGTCCTCCAGGCTGGGGAGGCCGTAGCGAGCCAGCGTCTGCTGCAGGTCCGCGGCGAGCTGCTCAAAGAAGCGCACCACGTGCTCCGGCCTGCCGCGGAAGCGCGCGCGCAGTTCCGGGCGCTGCGTTGCGATGCCGGTAGGACAGGTGTTCAGGTGGCACTGCCGGGCCATGTCACAGCCCAGCACAACCAGGACCGCAGTGCCAAAGGCGTACTCGTCTGCACCCAGGAGCGCGGCAATCAGAACATCGCGGGCTGTGGAGAGGCCGCCATCCGTACGCAGCCGCACGCGGCCGCGCATGCCGTTCTGCCGCAGGGTCTGCTGTGCCTCGGCGAGGCCCAGCTCCCAGGGATTTCCGGCGTACTTGATGCTGGACAGCGCGGCCGCACCCGTACCGCCGGTGTTTCCGGCGATCACGATGTAGTCCGCATAGGCCTTGGCCACGCCGGCCGCAACCGTGCCCACGCCACAGCTCGACACCAGCTTGACGCCGACGGCGGCACGCTTGTTCACGCGCTTCAGATCGTGGATGAGCTCCGCGAGATCTTCGATGGAATAGATGTCATGGTGCGGTGGCGGCGAGATGAGCGGCACGCCTTGCTGGGCATGGCGAAGCCGCGCGATCAGGCCCGAGACCTTGTGCCCCGGCAGCTGTCCGCCTTCTCCGGGCTTGGCACCTTGCGCCACCTTGATCTCGATCTCTTCGGCGTGCGCGAGGTACTCTGCGGTTACGCCGAAGCGGCCGCTGGCAACCTGCTTGATCTTGTTGTTCAGGTGCGTATGGACGGCCGGAGCCTCGACCATCGGCTCTGCAATCGCCACGCCTCCCTCCGAACCCTTGGGTGCTGGCCTGTCGACAAACGCGGCGGGCTCTCCAGGCATTGGGACGCGCCGGTTGCCCGGGTGAGGCCGATACACGTCGGAGTCTTCCCCGCCCTCGCCCGTGTTGGACTTGCCGCCCAGCATGTTCATCGCAATCGTGATGGTCGAGTGCGCTTCAGGGCTGAGGGAGCCGAGCGACATGGCGCTGGCCGCAAACCGCGAGAAGAAGGCGTTCGGCGCCGGCATCTTCTCGATCGCGATCTCTGGACCGGCCGGTCGAATCTCCAGCAGGTCGCGCAGCGTGGTTGCGCCGTTGCTCTGCATTTCAGAGCTGAACACGCGGAACTGCTCGGCCGGGTTGGCCGGCAGAGGCACATTGCGAGCGGTGCCGACAACGCTCTGCAGGGCCTTCACGTGCCCCGGAGCCCAGGCGTGCGGCTCGGCTTCGTCGGCGCGCCGGAACTTGACCCAACCATAGTCGGGCAGGTCGGCAAGACCCTTTGCGTCGACGCGGGGCTGTGCGCCCCACTGATGACGGATGGCATCTTCGATGTCGTGCAGGCCGATGCCGCCCAGCGGCGCGGGGGTCTGCGGGAAGCAACGCTCCACCACCTCGCGGCTCAGGCCCAGAATGTCGAACTGGTACGCGCCGCGATAACTGTCCACGACACTGATGCCCATCTTGGACATGATCTTGGCCAGACCGGCGTCGAACGCCTTCAGCATGCGGATTTCGGGCTCGTTGGGGTTGGTTCCCTCCGGTGCGCTGGCGCGGGCGGTTTCCAGTGCCAGCCACGGACAAACCACACCCGCGCCGTAGCCGATCAGCACGGCCGCGTGATGCACATCGCGAACGTCGCCGGCCTCTGCCGCGATGCCCGTGTGGGTGCGCAAGCCGGCCTTCACCAGAGCGTGATGCACCACAGACACGGCGATCGCCATAGGGATCGGAAGTTCGTCTGCCGAAGCGTGACGATCGCTGATCAGCAGCAGTTCGCAACCGTTCCGAACAAGCTCGATCGCGTTTGCACACAGGGCCTCAACACCGGTGGCTAGCGAGAAATCTTTGCTGAAGACACACTTCAACTCACGCAGTCGAAGTGTGTCGTTGTGCGGATACTTGCCCTGACGCAGAGCATGCAGCTTGCCGACCGAAAGAAACGGCGACCGGAGCGAGATGCCGGGCAGCGCAGCGTGCCGGTCCAGCAGGTGCGACCACGGCCCAAGGCGGGTGTGCAGCGAAACCACGATCGCCTCACGCAGCGGATCGATGGCGGGATTGGTTACTTGCGCGAAGCGCTGCCGGAAGTACGAGTACAGCGGCCGCGGCGAACGGGCCAGGTACGCCAGGGGCGTATCGTCTCCCATGGACCACACGGCGTCCTTGCCCTCGGCGAACATGGGCTGCAGCACCATGCGGACGTCTTCCTTGGTGTATCCGAAGTTCGACTGCGCGCGCTGCACGGCGGCGATGTCCGTCGGGGGCAGGTCGACCCATTGCGCCTCGATCGTCCGCTCATCCAACAGAGCCGCGTATACGGGGTCGGTGTCGAACAGATCAAGCAGGGCCTTATTCTCATACACCTGCTGCGCCTCGAGATCGACGACCAGCATCTGGCCGGGACCGAGGCGACCACTGTGAATAACCTGCTCCGGATCGAGGTCGACCAGGCCCGCCTCAGAACCGGCGACGACCAGGCCATCGGCGGTGAAGGCGTAACGGCTTGGCCGCAGACCATTGCGGTCCAGAGCTGCACCCACGTAGCGGCCGTCGGTGAAGCCCAGTGCGGCAGGACCATCCCAGGGCTCCGCCGTGTCGCGATGGTACTCCAGAAAGGCGCTCCGGCGCTCGGTTACGGCAGGCGGCAAGAGAATGCGGACGGCCTCCGCGATGTTGCGGCCGTTGCGCGTCAGCAGCTCTACCGTTTCGTCCAGCGACGTGGAGTCAGTGCCGTCAGTGGTAAGGATCGGCTGGCACTCTTGAGGCAACGTGGAGTAGCGCGCCTCCATGCGGGCGCGATTACCCCAAACGGTGTTGATCTCGCCGTTGTGGGCCAGCATGCGGCCGGGTTGGGCACGGTGCCACGCCGGCGTGGTGTTGGTGGCGTAGCGCTGGTGGAAGAGCGCGAAGGAAGTCGTAAAACGCTCGTCTGCAAGGTCGGGGTAGAACTCGCTCAGGGTACGGCCGAGACAGAGCGATTTGTACACGATGGTTCGCGCGGAAAGGCTCGCTACGTAGCCGTGCGTTTCACCGGCCTCAAAGCGCCGCTCATAGGCTTTGCGCGCCAGGTATAGGCGCCGCTCGGTGGCCTCAATTGCGTCGCCGCTCTCGTCCGTGACCAGCAGGTGGCGCAGCACCGGCATGGAACCGAGCGCGATCTCTCCAAGCACGCCTGGGTTGACGGGGACCTCACGCCAGCCGCACACCCGCAAGCCCTGCTCCGTCACACAATGCTCCAGCATGGCGGCGTCCGCTTCGGCGGAGTCGTGCGGAAACATGCAAACTGCCACGCCCAGCGGCAAAGCCGCGTCAAGCGCGAGTCCGGTGCTGTCCAGCAGAAGCTGGCGCGGGACGGCCGCGGTCACGCCAACGCCGTCCGAGCTCTTCCCGTCAGCCGCGACGGCGCCACGATGCGCCAGGCGCGCTAGCGCGGTGAGCGCTTTGGAGAGGATCTCGTGGGAGGGCTGGTTCGAGCGGGATGCGACGAAGCCGACGCCGCAGGAATCGCGCTCAAAACGCGGGTCCAGAAGGGACGGGGTCACTCGCGAGTCAGCCTGACGGCGTACCGAAAAAGATGCGGCCATACTTCATCCTAACTGCCAAATGCGGCAATGACACTTCCGGTTCACAGCGATGTTGCCGAACGCCGAGCAGGGACTTGCCCTGCGGCGCCGGGACTTGGAGTTTGCGGGAGGTCTGTGTATATTTATACATAGTCATGCATGTTTATGCAGCCCCGGCGGAGCGGCATCCATCGGATGTGTGAGTGGCCTCCCAGCAGCGACCTTCCGGTCCGCAGCGCAGATCCAGGCAAACATTTCGAGACGCTCGTCCGATTGGGCGATCGTTTCATGATCTGAGACGAAGGAGGGCGCCAGCATTGAAGCAACAGAGACACGCGGCAATCCGCGACATGCTGGCAAACTCCACGGTCACCTCGCAGGACGAGCTTCGTCGCAAACTTCAGAAACGTGGCTTTACCGTGACCCAGGCCACGCTTTCGCGCGACATGCACGAACTGCATATCTTCAAGGGTCCGAATGGATATGCACTTGCCGGACCGGGTCACGAGGATGACGACGATGTCCCCGCGATCAAAGAAACGCTGGAGAACTTCGGCCTGGAGGTGAAGCAGGCGCAGAACCTGCTGATCGTCATCACCACCACCGGATCCGCGCAGCCCGTCGCCGCTGCTTTGGATTACGAAGACTGGCCGGAACTGATGGGTTCGATCGCCGGCGACGACACAGTGCTCATCATCTGCGCGGATTCCGAACAGGCAGCGGTGTTGAAAGAGCGCATGGAAGGACTGATCGGGTAATGAGCGCGGTGATGGAGCAAGCGGAATCCAAGAAGACAGCGACGCAGGCATCGGGCCTGCGCACGGCCGTCGCCGGTGTGTCCGGATACGCCGGCGCGGAGCTTGCCCGCCTCCTACTGGCACATCCTCGCCTGCAGGGCACGGTTCCCACCTTTCTCGGCCGCATGGACGCGAACTCGGCTGCCGGCGCGCAGTCCCTGTATGACCTGCACCCACAGCTTGCGAGGCATAGTGGTGGGCCCGCGCCGGAGGTGACGCCGTTCACGTGGGAGCAGCTACAGGATCGTGGAACTGAAGTTCTGTTCCTGGCTCTACCTCACGAGCAATCGCGCGAGTGGGTGCCCGAGGCAATCGCTCGCGGCATGCGCGTGATCGATCTGTCCGGCGCGTGGCGCCTGCACGACCCAGCCAACGCGGCGGTGTATAAGCTGCACGACGCCGATCCGGCAGCGGCGGCGCGGCTGCAGGCGGCTGCGGTCTACGGCTGCCCGGAGCTGCACCGCTCTGCCATTGCTGGGGCGTCGCTGGTGGCCAACCCGGGTTGTTACGCGACCTCGATCATTCTTGCTCTGGCGCCGCTGATTCAGACGGGTATGCTCGATCTGGATCGCGGCATCATCGCTGATGCCAAGTCCGGCGTGAGCGGCGCGGGCAAGGCGCCCACGCCCAAGACTCACTTTATGTACGCGGCCGACAACCTGTCCGCCTACGGCGTCTTCGGTCATCGGCACACCGGTGAACTTCTGGAGCAGCTCGGCTTGCAATCGGACCAGATTCAGTTCACGCCGCACCTGCTGCCGATTCCGCGCGGCATTCTGAGCACGATCTATGCACGTCTCGCTGGGAACGCGACTGCCGTCGACATCGAGCGCACCTTGCGCAGCTTCTACGCGGATAGCCCGATGGTTCGGGTGCGGCGAGCTGGCGAGCTGCCCCAGATCCTGCACGTGGCGCACACGAACTTCTGCGACATCGGCTTTGAGGTGGGGCCGGACGGAAAGCGGCTTGTGCTGGTGAGCTGCCTGGACAACCTGTTGAAGGGTGCGGCCGGACAGGCCGTTCAGAACCTGAACGTGATGTGTGGATGGAACGAATCGGAGGGCCTGCTTTGAAGTACGTGGTGAAGTTGGGCGGCGCCTCCCTGGAACAACCCGAACTGCTCCAGGCGATCGGCAAGGCCATCGCAGACTTGGTAGCGGACGGGCACAGGGTCGCCGTGGTACATGGTGGCGGCGTGCAGTTGACCCGCACGCTGGCGCAGATGGGTAAGGAATCGCAGTTCATCAGTGGTTTGCGTGTGACAGATGCCGAAACGCGCGATGCCGCGCTGATGGTGCTTGCCGGGCGCGTCAACAAGTCCCTGGTGGCATCTCTCAATCAGCAGGGGCAATCCGCTGTCGGCATTTGCGGCGGCGACGGGCAGGTGTTTCGCGCGCGTAAGAAAAGAACCACGCCGGATTTGGGATTTGTCGGTGAGATCGCTGCCACCGACCCGCGTTGGATCGAGGCTATCTGGACGATGAACTCCGTGCCCGTCATCAGTTCCATCGCGCTTGGTTTTGACGGCGAGTACTACAACATCAACGCCGACGAGATGGCCGCAGCGACCGCAGCCTGCGTGAAGGCAGACGCGCTCGTATTCCTCACGGACGTGCCCGGAGTGAAGGGCGCGGACGGCACCGTTATGCGTTGGTTGTCGCTGCGCGATGTTCCGGCGCTGCAACAGAACTCGGTGATCAGCGGCGGCATGCTGCCGAAGCTGAACGCCTGCCGCGACGCTCTGCAGGCCGGCGTGAAGCGTGTCCGCATTCTTCCGGCCGAGGCAGCCCGCGTTCTGCCCGACCTGATCAGTTCCCGCGTCGAACAGGGTACGGAGGTGATGGCAGCATGAGCACCTTCGCAAGTACTCGAACCGAAATGCACTCGCCCCTTCGTTACCACGTCAACTCTCACCCCAACAGGACGGAACCCATGATCGCGAACCACGAACCGATTGCGAAGGACGGAGGTGCAACCAACATGAACCTTGTTGCGACCCAGGCGGCTGAACAGAAGCTGCTGCTTTCCACGTACGACCGCCATCCGGTTTTGTTCACGCGCGGTGAAGGCGTTCACTTGGTTGACGATGCGGGCACACGGTACCTTGACCTGCTCAGCGGCATCGGCGTGTGTGGTCTGGGATACAACCACCCGGCCATCAACAAGGCCATTGCCGAGCAGGTTGCGACGGGCCTGCTACATACGTCAAACCTCTTCTTTCACAGCCACACCGCCACGTTGGCGCTGAAGCTGACCGAACTGACCGGCATGGACCGCGTGTTCCTGTGCAACAGCGGCACAGAGGCGTGGGAGGCGGCGTTGAAGCTGGCTCGCGCGCATGCAGAACTGTTGCGCTCCGAAGGCAAGCACATCGGCACACGCATTCTCGCGCTGGAGCATAGCTTCCACGGCCGCACCATGGGTTCGGTCGCGACCACGCACAAGCACAAGTACCGTGAGCCGTTTCAGCCGGTCATGCCGGGCGTCACCTTTGTTCCGTTCAACGACGTGGATGCCTTGCGCTCCGCGTTCTCGGAAGACATCTGCGCCATCTGCATTGAGCCACTCCAGGGCGAAGGTGGCATCCATCCCGTCCCGCAGGAGTTCTTCGCCGCAGCACGTGAGCTGTGCGATTCCACGGGCGCGCTCCTGCTGGCCGACGAGATCCAGAGCGGCATGGGCCGCACCGGCAAGTGGTGCGCCTACCAGCACACGGGCATTCAGCCCGATGTGACGACGCTGGCCAAGCCGATCGCCGGCGGCCTGCCGATGGGCGCCATGTGCTGCAACGAAGAAGCAGCTCGTGCGATCACTCCAGGCATGCACGGCACCACCTTCGGTGGCGGGCCGCTGGTCTGCGCCGTCGCGCTTGCCGTGATCGACGAGATTGAGCGCTCTTCCCTGCTGGACCACGTGAGTGAGGTGGGCGCCTACTTCAAGCAGCAGCTTGAGGAGTTCGCATCCCGGCACCCGGTCGTCGCGGAAGTGCGCGGCATGGGCCTGATGCTCGGCATGGACATGCACTCCGCCGAAATCGCAGGCGAACTTCAGGGGCGCATGATGCTCGAGAAGCACATCCTGCTGAATCGCACCAGTGAAACTGTCCTGCGCTTCCTGCCTCCGTTCCTGCTTACGCACGCGCAGGTAGACGAAACTATTGCAGCCCTCGAGTCGCTGCTGCCTGAGATCGAAGCAAAGCAGACGAGCGAGGTTGAGGCTGCTGGAGAAGCGGTACATGGATAGCAGCAAGACCGTAGTGATGAATCGGCCGGAGCACGAACAGCCCCGGCCACGTGTAGAGCTTGGGATCCAGTCGGATGCCGCGTTCACCGAGGCGGCTAAGGCTCTGCGCGGACGCGACCTCACGTCCATCTCCGACCTTTCCGTGCAGGAACTTGCCGCGATCCTTGAGCTTGCGCACGCGGTCAAGGGACGGCCTGAGGACTTTCGTCACGCTCTGGACGCAAAGCAGATGGTGCTGATCTTTGAGAAGGCATCGCTGCGTACGCGGCTCACCTTTGAGACCGCGATCAACACGTGCGGCGGAAATGCAATCTTTGTCGATCAAACGCAATCGGTTCTGGGCGAGCGCGAGTCGCTGGCCGATGTGGCGCACAACCTGGAGCGCTGGGTCGATGTGATTGTGCTTCGCACCTACGCGCATGAGACGGTGACAGAGATCGGCGAGAATGCCAAAGTTCCGGTGATCAATGCCCTCTCTGACTACGAACACCCTTGCCAGGCCATCGCGGACTTCTGCACGCTGGAGGAGCGCTTCGGTTCCTGCGAAGGCCTCAAGTTCACCTATGTGGGCGACGGCAACAATGTCTGTCACTCGTTGATGCTGGCGGGCGCTCTACTCGGAGCGCACGTTACGGTAGCGACTCCCAAGGGCTACGAACCGGAGCTGGACGTGATTCACAAGGCCATCGCCTTTGCGGAGCAGACCGGCGGATCGATTCAGTTGATGCACGACCCGGTGAGGGCCGTGACCGGTGCCGATGCCGTGTACACGGACGTTTGCATCAGCATGGGCCAGGAGAACGAAGCGACCAAGCGCACGCCGATCTTCCGGCCCTACCAGGTGAATGAGGACCTGATGAAGCACGCGGCCGAACACAGCGTCTTCATGCATTGCCTGCCGGCGCATCGCGGGCAGGAGGTCACCGACGCCGTGATCGACTCGGCGCAAAGCATCGTCTTCGACCAGGCGGAGAACCGACTGCACGCCCAGAAGGCGCTGCTGCTGATGCTGCTGGGTGGAGCCAAGCGCATTCCGCGCGACCGCGGCATGGGCAAACGCCGCCGGGCCTAGGCGCGAACGCCCACGTTCTCTTATCTTCCGGCCTGCCGGTGCCTCGATCGCTCGTGAGCCACTGGGGCCAGATCGCTCTGGAGCACATCGTCATCCAACACAGCAGTTCCGTTCCGGAGCGCTAACGAAAGGTTCTAGTTTCATGTCGGTCATTCTTGAGTCGTTGCCGGTTGGGCAAAAGGTTGGGATCGCGTTCTCAGGCGGTCTCGACACGTCCGCCGCGCTGCACTGGATGAAGCGCAAAGGCGCTGTTCCCTACGCCTACACGGCGAATTTAGGTCAGCCGGACGAGTCGGACTATGAGGCCATCCCGCGCAAGGCGCTGGAATACGGCGCCGAGCAGGCTCGCCTGATCGATTGCCGCCCGCAGCTTGTTCGTGAGGGCATAGCTGCTCTGCAGGCTGGAGCGTTCCACATCACCACGGCGGGCGTCACGTACTTCAACACCACGCCCATCGGTCGTGCCGTTACCGGCACCATGCTCGTGACCGCCATGCAGGAAGACGGCGTCAACATCTGGGGCGACGGCAGCACCTACAAGGGCAACGACATCGAGCGGTTCTACCGTTACGGTCTGCTGGTGAATCCGGATCTGAAGGTCTATAAACCCTGGCTGGATTCAGCGTTCATCGACGAGCTTGGGGGCCGCGCGGAAATGTCGGCGTTCCTGCAGCAAAGCGGCTTTGAATACAAGATGTCTTTGGAGAAAGCGTACTCGACGGACTCCAACATTCTGGGCGCGACGCATGAAGCGAAGGACCTCGAACACCTGAGCACGTCCATGAAGATCGTTGCGCCCATCATGGGTGTCGCCTCGTGGAAGGACGATGTTGCCGTGAAGCCGGAGACGATCACCGTACGCTTCGCGGAAGGCGTGCCCGTTGCGCTGAATGGCACCGAGTACACCGACAGTGTCGAACTCATGCTGGAAGCGAACCGCATCGGCGGCCGTCACGGCCTCGGTATGAGCGACCAGATCGAGAACCGCATCATTGAGGCGAAGAGCCGCGGCATCTACGAGGCGCCCGGTCTTGCGCTCCTCTTCATCGCGTACGAGCGTCTGATCACCGGCATTCACAACGAAGACACGATCGAGCAGTATCGCGAGAACGGCCGCAAGCTGGGCCGCCTGCTTTACCAGGGTCGCTGGTTCGATCCGCAAGCGATCATGCTGCGCGAAGCGTCCCAGCGCTGGGTCGCACGTCCCGTTACGGGCGAAGTGACAATGGAACTGCGCCGGGGCAACGATTACACGATTCTGAACACGGAAAGCGCCAACCTCACCTTTGCGCCGGAGCGCCTCTCGATGGAGAAGACAGAATCCACCTTCTCGCCGCGTGACCGCATCGGCCAGCTCACCATGCGCAATCTCGACATCACCGATACCCGCGCGAAGCTGAAGACCTACTCGGAATCGGGTCTAATCCAACTGAGCGGTGGTGCGCAGGGCGGCTCGGAAATGCCACAACTGAAGGGTGCGGAATAAGCATGGCGACCCAACCGACAAAGATGTGGTCCGGCCGCTTTCGCGAGCCTCTCGATCCTGACTTCGAGCAGTGGCAGCGCTCGTTTGTGTTCGACTGGCGGCTGATTCCGATGGAAGCGAGCGCCAGTATCGCCCATGCGCGGATGATCGCGGCTGCAGGCATTCTGACGGCCGACGAAGAGCAGCAAATGATCGAAGCTCTAGGTCAGCTTGTGCGGCAGGAAGGCCTGAACGACGAGCGCACCATCTTCGACGCGGGCGCTCCCTGGGCAGACTCGGCAAGTCAGGCAGAAGACGTTCACCATTTTGTCGAGTTGGAGCTGAAGCGCCAGATCGGCGACCTCGCCCTGAAGCTGCACACGGGCCGCAGCCGCAACGAACAGATTGCGACAGACATGCGGCTGTACGTGGGCGACAGCATGTACCTGATCGCAGAGGGCATGAAGCGCTGGGCGCTCGCGCTGGTTGAACTTGCAGAGCAGGCTGGGGATGCGGTGATGCCGTCGTACACACACCTGCAGCGCGCGGAGCCGGTGCTGGTGGCGCACTGGCTGCTTGCCTATGTTTCCATGATCGAACGCGATCTTTCGCGCCTTGCGGATTGCAAGAAGCGGCTCAGCTTTTGCCCGCTTGGCTCTGGCGCCGTGGCCGGGGCAACGCTGCCGTTGGATCGCGAGATCGCGAGCCGTGCGCTGTGGTTTACCGCTCCCACACCCAACAGCATCGACGCGACCTCTGACCGTGACTTCGCCATCGAGTTCGTCCAAGTGCTCTCGACGTTTGCCTTGCACATCTCGCGGTTCGCGGAAGAGATCACGCTCTTCGCATCTTCGGAGTTTCAGTTTATCGAGCTTCCAGAGGCATTCTCCACCGGCTCTTCGGCGATGCCGCAGAAGAAGAATCCGGACTTCACGGAATTGCTACGCGGTAAGTGTTCGAGAGTCACCGGTGCGTTGTCCACGTTGCTGATGCTGGTGAAGGGTCTTCCTCTGGCATACAACAAGGATCTTCAGGAAGGGCAGGAAGCTGTCTTCAACGCGAGCGACACCATCATCGAGATCACGGTGCTGCTGCATCGCTTTACCTCGTCACTGCGGTTCCGCTACGAGCGCATGCAGGAGGCGGCATCCCGGGGATATCTGAACGCGATGGCAGCCGCGACGTATCTCTCCAACAAGGGCGTGCCTTTCCGCAAGGCACACGAGAAGATCGGCAATGCTGTTCGCTTTGCATTGGAAAGTGGGCGCGAGTTGAACGCTCTTTCCGTCGAGGAACTGAAGCAGTTTGGCGATGAGTTTGGGCCGGACTTCCACGATGCAATCTCGCTGCGAGCAACCATCGACTGCCATGACGTGATTGGTGGAACGGCGATGAAGCGCGTGCTGGCGGCGCTCGGGGAAGCACGCGCGCGGCTCTCCGAGCAGAGCGCGGTGGAGATGCTGGACGGAACTCTCCGGGAGGCTGAGTATGCCCGGAGCTAGCGTTCGCAAGGCCCGGCTGCAGGATGCGGCCAACATCTTCGAGCTGGTCAACTCGCTCTCGGGGGATGGCACGCTGTTGCGCCGGCAGTACGCGGAGATCTGCGAAAACGTTCGTGACTTCTTCGTCGCGGAGTCGGAAGGCGGCATCTTTCTCGGCTGCGGCGCCCTGCACCTGTACGGTCCGCACCTGGCCGAGGTGCGCTCGATCGTCGTGAAACCAGAAGCCAAGGGCCAGGGCGCCGGCGGCAAGCTGCTGAAGGCCTTGCTGGCCGAAGCAGAGGAGCACGGCGTGCAAACCACGTGCCTCTTCACGCGTATCCCGGATTTTTTCTTTCACTACGGCTTCCGCACTACCATGGATCGCACCGCGCTGCCCGACAAGATCTACAAGGATTGCCAGAAGTGTCCTCGGCTGCATGCCTGCGATGAATTGGCGATGATCCGCGGACCGGTGCCGCGCGTCGCTGTGCTGGGGCCAACCAAGATCAAGCAGCCGGAACTCGTCCCTTTGCAAATCGCATTTACCGGAACGGATCGCTGAATGCCGACCCGCGCACGGGAAATTCGTTTCGGTGTGCGCGCGAGACTTCCGTTGCTTCTGCTGTTTGTTCTTGCTCTGCTCGCGCCCGCGCTGGGGCCAGCGTTGCGCGCGCAGGCCGCGCCCGCCGGCACAGTCACGGCCGCGCTGCTGAGCGATCCGCATCTCGATCCGTTCCGCGACCCCTCGCGCGCGAAACGCCTGGCTGCTGCGCCGGTCGCGCAGTGGTCGGCCATTCTTGCTGAACCGCCAGCGGCCGACGCGGCCGCCCAGTTCGCCAATCTGCAGGCTACCTGCAACGAGAAGCTAACGGATTCCGACCCAGCGCTGGAGCTTTCGGCCTTCGACGATGCCGCGAAGGCCCACCCGTCCGTCGTGCTCGTCCCCGGAGACATGCTGGTGCACGGATTCGCCTGCCGCTACCGCACCTTGCTCGATCCCTCTGGGACGGACAGCTCCGGCCTGTCAGACTTCGCCGCAAAGACCATCGAGTTCCAGTTGCTGCAGTTGCAGCAGCGCTTTCCCGAGGCGACGATCCACTTCGCTCCCGGCAACAACGACACCGACTGCGAAGATTACGCGCTGGATGAGGACAGCCGCTTGCTTCACCGGCTGGCGCCGACGATCTCCGCCGGTTGGCGCAATACCTCAGCCCACGATCGCGACCTCGCTCGGCAGGACTTCATGCGTTTCGGTTCGTACGCGCTGCCTATGGCGGCGACCCTGCCCAACACGCGCGTGATCGCGCTCGACGACCTCTATCTCGCGTCGGACTACAAGGGAACCTGTGGGCATCAAGCGAATCGCGCCAGCGCCGCCGCTTTGCTGTCCTGGCTTCGTGGTCAGCTTGCTGCTGCCCGAGCCGCACACCAGGCGGTCTGGGTTCTTGCCCACATCCCGCCGGAGGTGAACATCTACCGGACCTACCTGCACCCGCACGACATCTGCCACGGGCAGGCGCCAGCTACCTTCTTCCCTGACGACACATTCGCCAATCTCCTGGTTGAATACGCCGACACGGTGCGCGTTTTCATCTCGGGTCATTCCCATGTGGACGAAATCCATCGCATCGAAGGCAGCGACTCCGCCGCTCCGGGTGTCGCACTGAAGACGGTCCCATCCATCTCCCCTGTCAGCGGCAATGCTCCCGCTTACCTCCTCGCACAGATCGATCCCGGTTCGGCAACGCTGGTGGACTACAGCAAGCGAGTCGCGACCGCAGTCTCTCCAGCGACGCCGGCGGGTGCAGAGCCGTCGCAAGCTTGGCGATGGTCCACGGCTTACGACTTCCGCGAGCGGTACTCTGAGCCGAACTTCACGGCGCGCAGCGTGAGCGACCTACTGCACCGCTGGGAGACAACACCCGACGCCGCTGCGACGCAGATCGATGCGTACCAGACTTCGTTGGCCTCCGGCCTGCGGCTGTTTGCGGTCCGCGCGACGTGGCCCCAGCAACGATGTGCCATGCAGCACAGCAGCGCCGCCGGGTTTACGGCGTGCGCCTGCTCAGCGCCCGGCGGTATGTTGCCTCCCGCTCAGAACGCGAAGTAGAGATCATCGCGCTGCTGAACCTGCAACTGCAGGTCGTACAGATCGCTCAACGCCTCAGCGGTAAGCAGGTCGCTCGGTGTTCCGTCTGCCATGATGCGCCCCGACTGCATCATTAGCACTCGCTCAAATGCAGGGACGATGTCTTGCGTGTGGTGAGTCACTAGTACCAGGCCCACTCCGTCCCCCGCAAGCCGCATCAACGTCTCGCGCAACTCATGCTGGGCGCGCAGGTCAAGCGCGTTCGATGGCTCATCCAGCAACAGCACACGTTGGCCGCTGCCATCGCCGCTGGAGCAGAGCGCTCGCGCGATCATCACCCGTTTCTGCTGCCCTGCGGACATGGCACCAAGCTCCCGGTCCGCCAGACTAGCTATGCCGAGTCGCTCCATGCCTGCGTATGCCTCTTCTCGCATCTCTGCGGTCGGCCGCAGGTTTGGCCACAATCGCGCTGCGGAAAAAAAGCCGGCGGTCACGACCTCCAACGCAGGCACGCCCAGCGCATCGCGAGGCGGCGCAGTGGAAGGCACAATGCCTAGCCGCCGCCGCAGCTCTGTCACATCCCAGCGCTCGCGGCCAAAGATGCGCACGTGCATACCCGGCCGCACCACGGGATACAGCTCACGCGTCAACGTTTGGACCAGCGTGGACTTGCCACATCCGTTCGGCCCCAGAATGGCCACACACTGCCCTGCCGGGATCTCCAGCGCGATGTCGTGCAGCACCACGGCATCCCCGCGCATCACGGACACTGCGCTGAGATCGATAAACAGCGGTGCGGTGTCTGTCTCCACTGCCCGGTCCGTCATACGACCGGCAACGCCGGGATAGGCGTTTTCTCTTCCGTGAAGACCGCATCGTGTGCCACGGCGCAGGCGATCGCCGCACGGTAGCCGACCTCAGCATTTGCCAGCGGCTTTGCTCCGCCCCGCACCGCGGCGAAGAAGGCCGAAGCGCAGGCCAGCGTCGGATCGATATACGTCACCTGCACCTTGTCGCCGGGTCCGCGGTAAGGCATCTCGTTGCCGGTCGAGTAACTTGCCCCGGTCTCCACCCCATGCTCTACCACGGTTGCGTTGGCCTCTTTGGGCAGCGGCTTCTTCTTCTCGTAGTAGAAGACGGCGTCTTCGATCGTGAACTGCACGCTGCCTTCCGTGCCGTACACCCAGAACTCGTTACCTTGCTTGGCATTGTCAGTCAGCGAACTGAACACCATCCGCTTGCCGCCTGCATACAGGAACGTGCATTGGGTGTTATCGCCGACTGTTCGGCCATCGCGGTACCGCACGATGCTGTTGGTACCCAGCACGTGGGTTGGCTGGCCGCCAAAGATCCAGTTCGCCAGATCGATGTGGTGCACGCCAAGCTCGGTGACGAGGCCGCCGGAAGTTTCGCGGTAAAGCCGCCAGTTGATCAGGTGTTCTAACTTTCCGTTTGGGTCATCCTTCGGCACGGGTCGGCGCCAGTCGTTGTTGCGATGCCAGTACGCGTACACGTGCGTGGGTTCGCCGATCTCGCCTTTGCGGATGCGCTCCATGCTCGCCACGATCCATGGCGCGTAGCGGTACTGGTGCCCGATCTGCAGAATGCTCCGGCTGCGGCGTGCCGCGGCGATAATGCCCTGGCAGTCTGGGACGGTAAAGCCCATCGCCTTTTCGCTGTACACCGGCTTGCCGGTATGCAGCACGGCCTCCAGGTGTTCGCGGTGCAGCGAGAGAGGAGTCGCAATCAGAAAGGCATCCACATCCGGCCGGGCGATCAGCTCGCGATAGTCCTTGGTGTGAAATACCGTGCGCTCGGCAACGGCGTCGGCCTGGGCAAAGCGCGGCTCGTACACATCGGCTACGCCAACCACCTCCACCCCCGGCACGTGCAGCATCTGGCGCAGCACCTCTTTGCCTCGGCTTCCCGGTCCGATCACGCCCATCTGGACCCGATCATTCGCGCTGCGGGCCGACATCGTCGCGTGTCCATCCCGCGCAAACATGGCCGCCGTCGCCGCCGAAGTCTGCAAAAAGGTCCTTCGATTCATTCCACCTCCACGACGCGCCGGCAGAACCCGGGCGCAATCGGCTGCCGCCATCGTATCGCGGTGCACACACGATGGTCCTCTGCGCCTGTGACGATCAACGCACGATCGTTCGGCAGCGAGTGCAGCAGCCGAATGCTTTCCGAAGGCGACAAAACGAACAAGGCGTTGGACAGAGCGTCACTCGCCGTTGCGGAAGGGTCGACAATCGTCACCTGCTGCACGTTCTCGACAGGGCGCAGCGTCCGCGGATCCATGATGTGACAGTACCGATGCCCCTGCAGCGTGAAGTTCTTCTCAGCGCAGTTCGCTGTAGAGAGCGTTGTGTCGCGCAACAGGGTGTAGGTCACATCATTCCCTGGTCGCCAGGGATCGTGTGCGTTCACTCTCCACGCGGCGCTTCCGGCCGGTGGACCGATCGTTCCTATGGTGCTGCTACCAGCGGAGAGCATGGCAGATCGGACGCCTGCGGCCCGCAGTATGCGAAGCCCGGCATCTACGGCAAATCCTTTTCCGATCCCGCCCGGATCAAGCTCCACGCCTGGCACGCGAAACAACACACTCCGGTTCGCCGGCTGCAGCTCCATCTTGCGCGAGCCCACCCGTTCGTGCAGCGCTTGCAGTTCGGCCGAGTTCGGCACGCGGCCCTCTTTGCGAAAGAAGCCCCACGCCTTCATCAAAGGTCCCACTGTAATGTCGAAGGCGCCGTCGCTCGCCCGGCTCCAGTGCTGTGCCTCTTCCAGAAACGCGAACGTCTCCGGATCGGTCGTGACCGGACCGCTTGCCGCGTCTGCGTTGATGCGCGACAGTTCGCTATGCGGGCGGTAGTTGCTCAGCAGATCTTCCAGGCGATCCACTTCGTCGAACACCTCGCCAGCCAGCTCGGCGGCGCGGGTCTCATCTCGCGCACTCACCACCAGTTGCCACTCCGTTGCCATGGCGCCGTGGTTCAGGGTGAACAGGCGTTCCGGTACATCGGGCCCAAATGCATTCGTCTGCCCGGGCCAGGCGGTGAGTAACGACAGCAACAAAGCGGCGGATCGCGACACGGCAGCGGTACGAAAGCGCATCCCACACTAGTATGAAGCTCGCGAACGTCGTCGGGAGCGGTCCCAATGGTCTCAGTGCCGCAATTGCGCTCGCCCGGCAGGGAGTGCGTGTCCGAGTCTTCGAAGGCCATACGGTGGCGGGCGGCAGCTTGCGCACAGAAGCAGCCACGCTGCCCGGCTTCCGTCACGATATCGGCGCTGCCGTCTTCCCTATGGCCGTGGCGTCGCCCTTCCTGCGCTCACTCCCGCTTGCCCGGCACGGGCTCGATTGGATCGAGCCGGAGATTCCGCTCGCTCACCCGTTGCCGAACGGCGATGCTGTCGCACTGTTCCATTCCTTAGAAGAAACAGCCAACCACCTGCGCGAAGATGGCGAGGCCTATCGCGACCTGATGCAGAACATTGTTCGGGCCTGGCACGACCTGATCTACGAAGTCCTCGGTCCGATCTTCCATCTCCCGCGTCATCCGTTTGCGCTGGCCGGATTCGGCCTGAAGGCATTCCAGCCGGCTACGACGCTGGCGCGGTCACATTTCCGCACCGATCGCGCTCGCACGCTCTTCGCGGGCTTGGCGGCGCACGCGGTGGTACCTCTGGATTCGCTGGCCACCAGTGCGGTCGCCCTGGTGCTGGGGGCAACGGCCCATACCGGCGGCTGGCCGATCGCGCGAGGAGGGTCGCAGGCCGTTGCAGATGCGCTTGTGGGTGTGCTCGGATCGTTTAGAGGCACCGTCGAGACAAATCACTGGGTCTCCTCCGTTGACGATCTCCCGCCGGCGGACTGCACCCTGCTGGACGTGACGCCGCAGCAGTTCCTGCAGCTTGCCGGCGAGAGCCTTCCGCTGGACCGCCGCCGCCCCTACGTGAAGTTTCGCCGGGGCCCGGGCATCTGCAAGATCGACTGGGCCCTGAGCAGCCCAATCCCCTGGCAGAACGATCTCTGCCGACGTGCGGGAACAATCCACCTAGGCGGCTCGGAACAGGAGATCGTCGCCTCAGAAGTGGATGCCTTTGAAGGTCGGGACAACGATCGGCCGTTCGTTCTGCTCTCGCAGCCCAGCCTGTTCGACCCCTCTCGCGCGCCCGCCGGCAAGCACACCGCATGGGCGTACTGCCACGTTCCCAACGGCAGTACGCGTGACATGACTCCTGCCATCGAGGCTCAAGTCGAGCGCTTCGCGCCCGGCTTCCGCGACGTGATTCTTGCCCGTAACACGCGCACCGCTCCACAGATGGAGGCATGGAACCCCAACCTGCTGGGAGGCGATGTCTCCGGCGGAGCCATGGAGTTGTCGCAACTGCTGCGGCGGCCCAAGCTGCCGCCCTACTCTACACCCGTGCCCGGCGTCTTTCTGTGCAGTTCCTCCACACCCCCAGCAGGAGGTGTGCACGGCATGTGTGGTGCCCTGGCCGCCGAGGCCGCAGCGCTTCACCTGGGCATTCCACTGCCGCCACTGCGGCCGCAACGCTAAACTGAACAGGCAGAGGCGTTGCGCCTCACCGTGCCTTGAAGGAGCCCGCCCCGATGCCGAACGAAGCCTCGCACCAGAAGCCGATTGCGATCTACTACGAACAGCCGAACTGGTTCAAGCCGCTGTTTGCTGAGCTGGATCGCCGCGGCACCAACTATCTGAAGCTCGACGCGGTGGAGCACAGCTACACGCCAGACGATCACCCCGAAGAACTCTACTCGCTGGTCTTCAACCGCATGAGTCCATCGGCCTGGAATCGCGATCACGGCGATCAAATTTTCTACACCGTCGGCTTTCTGGAACACCTGGAGATGCGCGGCGTACGCGTGATCAACGGCGTGAAGGCCTTCCGCTCCGAGCTGTCGAAGGCTTCACAACTCTCTCTGCTCGACTCGCTCAACCTGCCCTACCCCAAGGCCGCGGTCATCCATCGTGCGTCGCAGGCCGTCAAGGCGACCGCCGGCCTGCGCTGGCCCGTGGTGGTCAAGCCGAACATCGGCGGTTCCGGCGCCGGTGTTACCCGTTTCGACCGCGCCGACGATCTGCAGCGCGCTGCCGACCGCGGCGAACTCGCCTTTGGCCTGGACTCCACGGCGCTGGTGCAAGAGTTCATCCCCGCCCGCGGCCAGCACATCGTCCGCGTAGAGGTGCTCAATGGCAAATATCTCTACGCCATCAAGGTTCACATCACCGGCGAGACCTTTGACCTGTGCCCCGCGGACATCTGCCGCACCACGGGCGGTGTGGAGCTGAACCGGGCCGCGTGTGCGATCGACGCTCCCAAGTCCGGCATCCGCGTGGAAGCGTATGAGCCGCCAGCCGATGTCATCGCGCAGGTCGAGCAGATCATGGCTGCGTCCGGCATCGAGATCGGCGGCATTGAATACATCGTCGACGATCGAGACGGTTCCCTGCTCTACTACGACACGAACGCGCTTTCGAACTTCGTCGCGGACGGCGTGAACGTGATCGGCTTCGATCCGTTCGTGAAGCTTGTCGACTGGTTGGAAGCGGAAGCCGCAAAGACGCAGCAACAGGCGTTGGCGGGCTCTCGCTAACGGCCCTGCAACACGCCCGGATGGTGAAATCGGCAGACACAGCGGACTTAAAATCCGCAGACCTTAACCGGTCGTGGGGGTTCAAGTCCCCCTCCGGGCACCAGCAAGACTCCTTCTATGTTTCGCTTAGCTCGCCAGCACTCAGGGCGAGCTATACCGCTTCTGCGGCTTGTGTCATTTCGTTCCGCGGACGGAACTCCGATGCCCAGGAAGGCAGCGACGACGCGACGATGCGCAACTACCGCTGAAGCCTTTGCCACTTATTCGGCCCCGGCAAGCGCCTGGGTTTCTGCCGTGGATCACGGGCGTTGAATGCCTGGCGCTACAACGTATGTGCGGACTGGCGTCCGCACACTCTATGTGGCTCCGGGATTCACCGTGCCGCTACTGCATCATGGCCTGCGTCGACACGCCCATCTTCGCCTTCAGCAGCGCCATGGAACGCTGAGGATCGATCAGGTGCCGCTTGCCGTCCGCGCTGGTGGTCGCTCCCTCCCGGATCAGCGAAATCAACTCGGGAGGCGTCAGTTTCGGGTCCACCGCCAGCAGCTTTGCCGCCAGGTTCGTCACCTGCGGTGCTGCCATGCTGGTTCCACTGTCCCGCACCGTCGCCCCGCCCGGAACCACGCTCGGCACGGCGTATCCGTTCGCGTCCACGGCCACATTGTCGCCATAGCTGGTGAAGCCGGTGGGCTCGCCCGCCTGGTCCACTGCCCCGGTCACAATCAGGTTGGGCAGCACAAACGACGACGGCATGCACTCCTCAAACGCGTTGTCCACGTTGTTGTTTCCGGCGATCGTCACAAACAGGATGTCCGGCGCGCCCTGAATTGCCGCGTACAGCGCATCCCGCTCCATGCCGAACAGGTGCCGCGCCATCGCCTTGCGTTCCGTGTCTTCCTTGCCGATGCCGTTGTCCGCCAAGTCCTTCTCAAAGTTTGACGGCCTGTCCCACCAGCTCATGTTCACCACTCGGATGCCCTGCGCCTTGAACCAGGCCACACTCTCGGTCATGGCCGCGGCCGACTTCCGCGAGAGCGCTTCGCTCGGTGGCTGGTGCGGGTTGCCGTTGTCGTACGTCATGCGCGCGTAGGCCAGCCGGATCGCGGGATTGCCGCGCGCCGCAATGCCGGTCACATGCGTCCCATGCGCGTATCCGCCGACTATGGCCTGCGTGTCAAAGAACGCGCGCGTCTCCGCGGGAGACATGGCCGCCAGCCGCGCCCTTAGCGCACTCGCAGCCGGGCTGTCCGTCCCGTTCTGCAGATCGCCCACACCCTCCATCAGCCGGACCTGCTCCGCGTACTGCTGCTGGATGTCCGCGGGCAAAGGAATCAGCGGACCATGGGTGCGGTCGTCGAAAACGTCCCACGCAATCCCATGCGGATCCTCGTCCCGTCCGGGCGACGGATTCGTGTAGAGCCGCCCAGGAAACAGTTGCAGATCGATGCCCGAATCCCAGATGGCCACAGGTACCGGCGTCAGCCGGTCCGCGTCCGTCAGAGTCACCTCGCGCGCCGCCCAGATGTCCGGCTTCTGCGTCTGGTGTGCCGCCATGTAGGTTTCCAGCACCGGCAGCACCACCGCCTTGCACGGCGCCATCGTCTCCAGAAAACCCCGAATGTCGATCACGAACTGCGCATCTCCCAACGTCAGGGCATGCTGCCGAGCCAGAGCGGGGCCGATCTGCGCGTCCACCATGCCCGCCAGGAATGACGGCGTGACCACCTGATTGCGCATCCGCAGTTCCCGTACAGCCGGCGCAACCGTCTCCCACGGCAGACCCTGCAATGTCTTGGCATACAGAGCCGGCTCCGCCTTGGGGCACGCTTCCGATGCTCCGCCACCGGCCATCCGCGCCCGCAAAAACACCTCGGTTCCCAGGTCGGCCGTCAGCTTCTCCGCCGGCTTATCCTCCAGCGAACGGATGCGCGCGATCAGGTCCAGCGCCTCCTGGTCGTGACCGCCCCGAAGCACCAAGACGTTCACCTCTGCCTCCAGCATCGCGGCCAATGTTGTGTGATCGTCAATCTGGTACTGCGCCTGGATCTTTCGCATATCCGCTTCCACCGGCGCCGCGAACTGCAGGAACCGTGACTTCGGCATCTGCAGCAGCTCTTGCGCCGTCCCGCTCACCGGATAGCTGATCCGCGGCAGGTCTGCCTCCTTCGCAATGTGCGGCCGCCCGTCAGGCGATTGCGCACCGACCGGCAGCGCCACGAGCAACATCATTGCAATCCCATGAGAAACTCGCATTTTTATCCCTCTTCCCGGCGGCACAGTCCGCCACGTTCGCAGCTTTGGCTCCAACGGCCATCATCTTCACACGCATCCGCTCGCTTCGACCCGCGACTTGCATGTACTTTCCCGGGCGCGGCGGAGGCCAGCAGGCTCGCCGCTGCACCCGGGAAGCTTCAGACCGGCACGCACACTCACCGGATCCGGAACATCACCCCAGCGGAAAGCCGAAGATCGTTCTGCCGGTTAGCCCCTGTACCGTTCTGAAACGTCGTCAGGAGGTAGTCCGCATCCAACGGCACGATGCTCCACCGCCGCATCGAAACCTGCAGGCCGCCTCCCGTTTGAAACGCAAATGCGAAGGCTCCGCCCAGCCCCGTGTTGTTGGGGGCCAGGCTGCCGCCAGCATGCGCTCCACCCACCAGCACGTCGCCAAACGGACGAACTCGTACCCGCATCCAGGCCGGCGTGTAGCGCGCTCCACCGGTGAACACCGTCTGCGTCAGGTCATACCCGTTCGCTGTAATGTCAGCGCGGTGCGTCACGTCCACCTCGCCCAGCGCCTGCCACGTGGGCGACAGCCGGACCGTGAAGAGGCCGCTGCCACCCTGCGTCCCAAAGCAGTTGCACCCAGGCACCAGGTTGGTGCGCACGTACGTATACGTCGCGCCCACCTCGACCTCGTGCCGCTGCGCCGCCGCCGGCATCGCCGCCACACCGAGGAGCGCAGCAAGCCACACACCCTTGCAGCCAAGCTCCTTCCGACCCATCCACTTTCCTATCGTTCTCAACAACATCTGGTCTCCTTCGCGCGCGTTCTGGCGATTTGCTGCCGCTCGCTGCGGCAGCGCTCTAATGGCGGGCTACCGCACCGTCAGCGTGACTGTGGCCGTATGCGTGATCGGTCCGCTCGTGCCCGTCACCGTCAGCGTCGAGCTCGATGCCGGCAGCCCGAATCCCGTTCCGGATCCGCAACCCGTCACCGTGAAGCCAATGCCGACAAGGCACAGCAGCGCCAGCCATCGAGGGGCGAAACGCCTTCGCCGCAGTGCCGCTGCCGCGAGTCCAACCGGAGCCAGCAAGCAGGCCAGCCGCTCCGCTGGTACGCCTCCGTTGCGTTGCACCGGGATCGCCTCGGCCGACAACACCGGAACCGTGACCGTCATCTGGCTCGCCGCAGGCTGCGACGTTCCCGGCACCACCGCCGCCGGTGCAAATGTCGCCCTCGCACCCGCTGGCAAGCCGTCCACCGAGAGCGCCACCGCACTGGTGAACGGATTTGCGGCAGTCACCGACTGTAGCTGTACGGTGTACACCATCGCTGCACCGCGCGCGCCCGTCTCCGCTCTCGGCGTCACCGCCAAGGTGAAGTCGGAGGGCGCAGTCACCACCGCCGTTCCACTGCCGGACAACGCCGCCGTCTGGGTTCCAACCGCATCCACCACCGTTAGCGTCGCGATCACGGCACCAGCGGCAGCGGGCGTGAACCCGATCATCACCGTGCAACTCGCACCCGCGGCCAGGCTCGCTCCGCACGTGTTCCCCTGCATCGGGAAGCTGCTCGCATTCGGCCCGGCAATGCCGATGGACGTAATCGCCAGCGTCGCCGTTCCCGGGTTGCTCAGCGTAAACGTCTGCACCGCTCCACTGGCGCCCACGCTCACCGCGCCGAACCCACCGGTGCCCGGTGTCAGCGCCGCCTGTGGAGTCGTCACTACCGCATTCCCCGTCCCTGTCAGCGCCGAAGTCTGCGTGCCCGCGTCATCCGTGATGCTTAGCGTCGCCGACGAAGCCCCGCTATGCCCCGGCGTAAATACCACCGTGACTGTGCACGATGCCCCTGCCGCCACCGCCGCCGCGCTTCGCACCCCACCTCGCGCGGACCGCACCGTAGCGTGTTGCGCCGTGGAGCAGCTTCCACCCGTGATCACGAAACTCGACGCATCCGTACCGCCGATTGCGATGGACTGCAGATTTAGTGCCGCCGTACCGGTACTCGCGAGCGTGAACGTCTCCGTCGCACTCGTCGCGCCCACCGTCAGGCTGCCGAAATCCTGCGTCGCCGGCGACAGGCTGGCGCCCGGCGCCGCGGACGTCGCTCCCGTGCACGTCAGCGCGGACGAAACCGACGCAAGCGGAGACGGAAAGCTCACCACCAGCGAAGCCGGCTGAGGCCCCGCGCTGTTCGGTGTGCAGGTCAGCGAGATCGTGCAGCTGCTTCCAGCCGCCAGCGTGCCACCGCAGGTCGTCGCCGTCTGCTGATATGAGCCGGCACTCGTTCCCGTCAACGCGATCCCGGACACCGTGAGCGCGGCATTGCCGGTGTTGGTCAGCGTCGCCACACTCACCGCGCTGGTCCGTGTCTCCGTCACATTGCCGAACGCGAGCGTCGCCGGCGTGAGCACCGGCACCGGCGCTCCCGCATTCGCAACGCCCGCGCCCTGCACCTGGAAGTATTCCGACGACAGCAGCCCGTAGTTGTAGGTCGGCGCTTCGATGTCCGAGTTCACCGTGATCTGCGCGGAGTCGCTGTGAACTGCTGTCGGCGCGTACGTTAGCGCCACCTGACAGCTCGCGCCTACGGCAAGCCCCGCCTGCGAGCTTCCCTGCACCGGACATCCGTTCGTCGCACCCGCGGCGATCGTGAAGGGCGTCCCAGTCGCCTGCACCAACTGCAGTGCTGGCGACGCGACATTGCCCACATTCGTCAGCGTCGCGTTGTGCGTTGCTGAGGTGTTCACCGCCACGTTGCCGAAGTTCACGATGTTGTACACCGATCGCACATACGCGACTGCAGTGCCCGTTGTGCCGTCCACCACATGCAGGTTGCCGGTGTAGTCCTCCACCGCAAATGCCGCATTCGTCACACCCGGTACGGGCAGACTGCCCTTGCTGCCCGACGGGTCCACCGTGACCACTGCCGGCGCTCCGGCACTGGCCAGGTACACCGTCCCACTCGGGTCCAGCGAGATTCCTGTCGCCAACGGCAGCCCAGTCGCCAGCGTCGTCACGGCACCGCTGTGATGGTCCACGCGCACCAGCGTTCCCGCCGTGTCGGCCACGAACACGTTGCCTCCGGCATCCACCGCGATCGCCGCCGGCGTTCCAAGCCCGGTCGCAATCTGCTGCTCCAATCCCAACGAGTCAATCTCCGCGACCACGCCGGTCCCGTTCTCCGTACCGGCCAAAAACAGCTTCGTCGCTCCGTCGGCCGTGAACGCCGTCACATTGCTCAGGAGCCCAGCCGGATCGCCCGTCGCTGCGCTGTACGCCACCGTCTGCACGTTCGAGGGATCCAGCCGGAGAATCCGAGTGCCGCCTGACGCCGCACCCTGGTCCATCACCCACACGTAGCCCGACCCGATCGCGGCCAACTGCCCCGGCTGCACGAGGCCGGTGAAAGGCGCTGTTCCGCTGCGGTAAAAGGTCAGCGTCCCGTCGGTGTTCGGCTCGTACTGCGTGAACACCACCTGGTTGACCGCCTGGTCAGACGCGTAAATCGTGTCGCCATAACCCCGGTACGGAGCGCTGTACGCGATGCCACCCGCGCGGCCCACGGACATCTGCAGCGAAGCGGCATTACCGGGCGTACTCGCCAGCCATTGCCGCAATCCGATGCCATACACCGGAATCGGCAGAGAAGCGCCCGTGACCGGGTTTTGGTTGTCCAAGTCGATCCACGAAGCAGTGCCGATACCGGGTTCGTGGTGCGACTCCAGAATCAAAGAGCTGAACGCACCCTGCACCCCCGCCATGTTCGCGGCGGCATAGGACTGCATCAGGACCGCCGAATCGCTCGGCGCCAGTCCCTGGTCCGGACCCAGGTTTGCAGCGGCGCCCGGCGTAAATACCTCAGACGTCCCGTAGACGGTGCCGTCCCCGCTCACCGCAATCTGATTGGCTGTGTCCAGCCCTTCTCGCTGCCCGTTCGGAAATCGGTTCCGTACGTGCCCGTCCGCATCCAGCACAAAGGTGCTGGCAACCGGACTCGCGCCTTCGATCGCGACGTAGAGCCAGTGCCGGCGCGTGTCATACGCCAGCCCCTGAATCTGGTCGTTGAAGCCTTCGAACAGCCCTAGGTTGAACTCGCCAAAGATCGGCGTCACCGTACCGTTCGTCGCCCGGAAGTACGGCGTGAACCCGACCGCGTAGTACAGGCCGCCAGCGCCGTCGGTTGTCACGGGCATGTCCAGCCCAGTCACACCGCTGAACACCGTCGTCTGCGTTCCGGCGCGGAGGTCGTACCGAATAACCCCGCCGAGACCCGTATCGATCACATACAGCGCATTGCTGGACGCCTCATAGCTCAACGACGTCGGATGCTGCAGGCCCGTGATGTTCAGCGCGGTCAGCCCCGCTGCCGCCGTGTACTTCATCACGCGCGAGTTGTTTGGGTCCGCAACGTACAGCGTTCCGCTTCCGTCCACCGCCAACTGCAGGTCGCGCCCCAACCCGGTCGCCGGCAGCACGTGGTAGTTCAGGTCCGCGGAGATCTCCGCCAGCCCCGGATCGGGCGTCGTGCCGGTCAACCCATACGCCAGGAAGACGTTGCCGCCGCCGTCCACGGCCACGCCCGATATGCCGTAGGAGCTCCACCCGTTGTTCTGCACGTGGGTGTACACAAAGGGGTTCAGGGCATAAATGCCGCCGATCACGGCCACCGGCAGGTCCGTTACAGTGAAGGGCGTCGTTTGGCTATCTGTGGCCTGGAAATTAGCGTCGCCGCCGTAGCTCACCGCCAGCGTGTGAGACCCGGGCCGCTGCGGCGCAACCTGCAGGAACGCCACACCGTTCGCTCCGCGTGTCCCCACGGTCACGGTCTGGGCGGTTCCGCCGTCCACCGAATACGTCACCGTCCCGGTCGGCACATGGCCGCCCGCCCCGGCCACCGTCACCGTCACGGTTACCGTGTCGGCAAAGGTCGGGTTCGCCGGCCGCAGCGAGACCGCCGCGCTGGTCGCCGCCTGTGCCCCGGCCGGCCCGGCCAGGCTCAATCCAGCGATGGCCAGCAGCACCACACCGATCGCAAGCCGCGCCGCCCTTCCAACCTGTCCGAATCGCCCCGCATTGCTGCCCTGAGCAGGTGCCTCACTAAATACCTTGCACTTCATGGAACTTCTCCTCATGACTCCGTCGTTCAAAACCGAGGCGGATTCTCGTCCCGGCACTGGCCTGGCGCAGGTTCCGTCCTGCGCCAAATGGTGCTTTCCCGGTCAACCGGACTCTCGCCATTGCTCGGCAAGCATCCGCAAGGACTCTTGGCAGACCCACACCCGGCCGTCCTCGCCGCTGTGCAAGTGCAGGTGAAGGCTCGTCAGCGCTGCCTCCAGGTCCGGCAGCGTGGCAGCGTCCTCCAGGAGGCGCCGGTCGTCCAACAGCACCCATTCCGTGCCGCACCGGGGACAGGCCCCCACCGGCTCGCTTGCCAACGCAGCCGGTCGGTCGGAGCGTGGAGCGCCATCCTCGGCGTTCACGATGGCGGACGCGTCCGAACCGGCTCGTACTACCAGCCGCTGCCGAACCAACTCCACCGTGATGCGCCGGATCCGCTTCATCGCCCGCACCCCTCCCCGCGAGGCGTGTAGGCTGCTATGCTGCACACACATCGGCATCGCTGGGTCGGTCCTTCCGAGCCCAAGGTTCCAACGGACAGTCGAGGTCTGGCTTGAAAGAAACCTCAAACCTGCCTGAAATCCCCCTGAAATCCGGCAAATCCGAAGCAGGCGCCGCCCTGTACCGGTTCGCCGGCTATGAGCTCGACTGCGATCGGTGGCAACTCCGCTTCGGTTCCGATCCGGTCACGCTCCATCGCCGGTCATTTGACCTTCTGCTCTGCCTGGTTCGTGCCCACCCGCGCGTCGTCTCCCGCGACGACTTGATGGACGCCGTCTGGCCCGGCCAGTTCGTCGACGAGAACAACCTGGCCCAGCAGGTCTCCACTCTTCGCAAGGCGATGACCCGCCACCCGGAAGCTACCCGCCTGGTCGAAACCGTCCCCGGCCGTGGCTATCGGCTGGCTTGCGACGTGGAAGCCGTGGACTCCGCCTCACCCGGGCTCGTCCTTAGCTCCGAGCAGTCCATCACTCGCATCACGGTGGAAGAGGAGACCGAGGAGATCGATGACAGCTCCGCTCCGGCTGCCGAAGCTCTCCCCGGCGAAACGGGCGCTCTCACCCCTGCCTCGTTCCCGGTCAACGTGCCACCGCCGCGTCGGCGCGGTGCGCTCTGGACCGCGGCAGCCATCGCTTTTGCCGCCGTTCTCGCCCTGGCAGGCTGGATCGGCTGGCGCTGGTGGCAACACCGTACCTCCGGTCCACCCATCCAGGTGGTGCTCACTCCAATGGAAGGCTCCACTGGCGACATCACCCTGGATCACGCCCTGAGCGCTGCGCTGCGGTTCGATCTGGCGCAAAGCCCGTTCGTGACGCTGCTACCCCAGTCTCAGGTGGCTGACACCCTGCGTCGCATGCGTCGGCCCGACGGTGAAGCGCTTTCCTCCGCCACGGCCCGCGAAGTCTGCGAACGCAGCAGCAGTCAGGCCGTCATCCACGCCGTTCTCGCCCATACCGGCCAGCAGTTCCTGCTGACCGCTGAGGCGGTGAGCTGCGTCAACGGCGGAACCCTCGCCTCGACCTCGCAGGAGGCGGGCCGCGCCGAGGACCTGCCGCTCGCTCTGGGCCGCCTCACCGACCACCTCCGGCGCCAGCTTGGCGAGGCCCGCTGGAGCGTCGCCCGCTTCACCACCCCTGCCTACACCTACGAAACCGTCTCGTTGGAAGCGCTCAAAGCCAACTACGAAGCCATGATCCTCGGCAACTCCGGCAAAGTCGCCGAGGCGCTCGAGGCCTCCCGCCGAGCCGTGACGATCGATCCCGACTTCGCGATGGCCTACTTCAACCTGTGCATCGCCCAATCCAATCTGGACGATCCCGAAAGCGCCCGCGCGAGCATCACCCGCGCTTACGAGTTGCGGAAAAACGTCGATCCGCAGTCGCAGCGCATCATCACCGCGCGTTATGAGGGCACCGCCACCGGTGACCTGTACGCCGCCCTCCGAAACGGCCGCCTCTGGGTCGAAGAGTTTCCCCGCAACGCGTATCCGTGGGATGCCCTGTCCGAAACCCTGGCCAAGCTTGGCGACTACGCGGGCGCGGTCGCAGCCGAACAGAAAGCCGCCGCTCTACGTCCGGATGCCGGCATGATTTGGGCCAGTCTGGCTCAGGCGCAGATTCACACCGGGGATCTTGCGGGGGCGCGCCTTTCCGCCGAACGCGGCCTGGCCGGATCGCCGGAGCTGGAACCCGTCCGCATGACCTTGGCCCGCGTCGCCCTGCACGCCCACGACGACGCACTTGCCCGGGAGCAGCTAGCCTGGATGGCGACCCATCCCGGCAGATTCGGCATGCCCACGCTGGAAGCCGAGCTGGCGCGCCTGGGCGGACGCTTCCGGGAGGCGCAGCGCCTGACCGCCCTGGCCGCAGTCGCGTACCAGGAGCAAGGAAGCGAAGGCGGCGCGGCCTATGCCCGCAAGGTGAACGCCATGGAACTGATCGCGAGCGGCGACCGCGCCGACGGCGAACGCCTCTTCCGCGCTGAACGCCTCGATCCGGAACAGCCCGCGGACCTCATGTCACTCGCCCTGCTCGGCGATGTGAGTCAGAGCAGACGCCTTCTGGACGCCGAACTCCACAAGCGCGAACGCGATACGCAGTGGCATCTGCTGTACGCCCCCATGATCGTCGCGATGGGCGAGCTGGCCACCGGTCAGCCGCAGAAGGCGCTCGACGCTCTAAACGCCGAAGGTGTCCTCGATCATGTTGACGCCCAGATCGCCTACCTGCGCGGGTCCGCCTATCTCGCCCTCCACGATCCCGCGAATGCCGCGGTTCACTTCGGCAAAGCCGTCGAGCACCCTGGCTTCGATAGCAGCTACGCCTATCCGCTCAGTTGGCTCGGCCTAGCACGTGCCGACGCCGCCCTTGGCAAGAATGCGGAAGCCCGCCGCGCCTATGTCGCATGCCTCGATCTCCGGCACAATGCCGACGAGAACGATCCCGTCTCCGCCGCGGCCCGCCAGGAACTCCAAAACCTTTCCTGACCCGAAATCCGCAGACCCTAACCGGTCGTGGATTCAAGCCTCCGAAAAGATCATGACTCAGCGACGCGGAGGCTCCGCGCGCGGTTACTGGAGCGGGACAACCGGGCCGTAGAGCGTGAGCAGAGGGTGCGCGAGGACGGAGCGGACCTCGTACTGGTGGCCGGGTTCCGGCGTGAAACTGGCAGTGTAGGCGCCGGGCTGTGGCGCGGGTTGTGACGGCAGATGCGACCAGCCCCGCAAGCGTGACTGCTTGTCTTCGCCGGTGATGTCGCGGACCTCGAAGCTGAATGTTGCGCCGTGGGCGGCGGTGCTCGATTCGTTGGAGGTCCATTCGCCACGAAGCTGAACCGTACCATCCGGCTGGCGCCTGGGTGGCAAGGTACGGACCTCTGGTGGCGTAAAGGCTTCGGCGACGTCGGTCAGGCGGATGACGGTGGGCAGCGGCCACTGATCGCTGTCGCGCATGCGTTGTGCGCGAACGACGGAGACGTGCAGGCCGTCGGGCTTCTGCTCGATGCGGCTTCTCGCGTCGATCTCCGGGCGGTACTCCACCAGTTCGTCACTTTGGCCCAGGACGCTGGCGCGCGTGGCGGAAGTGGCGCGCACGGTCTTGAGAACGAACTCGCGACGATCGCCGCGCCTCCAGCCGGCTGTATTGGCTGCGCCGTCCACGATCACGTAAAGCGAGTGCCCGTCCTTCGATCGGGTGAACCATAGGTCGCCCTCATTCGTCACCACCCAAGGCCGCGTGCTGTAGATCGCTTCACCGTTGACGAACATCCACGAGCCGAGCGTGCGAATGGTCGCTTCCTGTGCGGCGGGTAACGCGCCCTCAGCCGTGGGACTTACGTTGAGCAGCAGATTGCCACCTCGCGATCGCACGTGAACGAGCGTGCGGACCACCTCATCGACGGGCTTGAGCACGTCGTCCGTGGGCTGATCGCCCCATGCGGTGCCCAGAGTCATGTTGGCTTCCCAAGCGCCGGCGAGCGGTGCGCCGGGCACGTTCTGCTCCGGCGTTTCTAAGGCGCCGCGCGTGACGACCGTATCCGGCTGCGAACGCCAGACGATGTCACGCAGGCCGGTGGCCTCGCCGTCGAAGAAGAATACCCGGATCGGGCCGTAGCGAGTCATCAGCTCAGTCACCTGCTGCTGGTCGAGCTGCATGAGGCCGGGGTTCGCCTTGGGCTGCACCTGTGGAACGAGGCGCTGGATTGGCTTGCCGTTCTGAAAGAGCCAGTGGAAGTCGTCAGGCGAAAAGTAAAGGCCGGTGGCGATGCCCTGCGCGCGGAAGCTGGTCAGCAGCCGCTGCGTTATGTCGGCCCGGTACGGAGTGTGCGTGATGCTGAAGTCGGTCGTCGCGGTGTCCCACATCGCGAAGCCGTTGTGGTGCTTGGTCGTGAAGACCATGTAGCGAAAGCCAGCGAGGCGCGCGAGACGAGCCAGACGGTCGGGGTCGAAGCTGGTCGGGTTGAAGGTCTTCGGCAGGTCACTGTAGAAGCGGCTGGCGTAGTCGTGGCTGCTGCCAGCGAGCGAGTGGCTGATGATGAGGCCGAGCTGGGAGTCGATGCTCCAGTGAATGAACAGGCCGAGGCCCTGGTCGCGGAACCATTCGAGGCGCTCCGGCCGGTTGTCCGTTTGTGCGTTTCGAGTGGTGGTCTCGCCGCTGGACTGCGCAGCTGGCTTCTGCGCCAAAGCCATGTTGGTTGCGCAGCTTGCGGCCGCGAGCGTTAGGAATGCGGCGAGCGGCAGCGGACTTCTGAGTCGAATTAGGAAGCGGCGCACTTCGGGCTGGGCGGGGAGATTAGAGCATCCCTGCCGTCGAAACGTAAGCACTCTCCGAGCTTAGGAGCCAGCTTTCCCGAACGGGTAATGCAAATGCCCTAGGCGAAAGCTGACGATATTTGTTTCCATGCTGGAGTGCGTCCTGCCACCTTCGGTGGCGTTACAGGAGGTGCCTGGAGCAGGTGTATGTCGTTGGTACGAACCAGCCGGGTTCGGATGTTCTTAGCGTTCTGGCTTTTCATTCTGAGCGGTGTCGCATTCCTGGATCGCACCAACATCTCCATCGCCGGGCTGCAAATCATTCATGAATACGGCATCGATAACCAGCGGCTGGGGTGGATTTTCTCGGCATTCCTGATCGGGTACGCCGGCTTCCAAATCCCCGCAGGCATTTTGAGTGCGCGCTTCGGTCCGCGCGTGGTGCTGACCATGGGCGTGCTGTGGTGGTGCATCGCAACGGCACTCACGGCGATGCTGCCGACGACAATCCCGCACACCTTGCTGTGGCTGATCGCGATTCGGTTTCTCTTGGGCGCAGGGGAGGCCGTGGTGTATCCCGCGGCTAATCAATTTGTTGCTCGCTGGGTTCCGCAGCGCGAACGCGGCTTTGTCAACGGCCTCATCTTTGCCGGCGTCGGCGCGGGTAGCGGCCTTACCCCGCCGCTGCTCACGTGGATGATCACCGAGCACGGATGGCGCTCGGCCTTCTGGTTCAGTGCGGGCGTGGGCGCGATCGCCGGAACGGTTTGGTGGGTCTTCGCGCGGGACACACCGGAGCAACACCTGGGTGTTTCGCGCAAGGAGTTGCAGGAGATCCAGGAGGGGCTGTCGTACGACTTGCCCCAGCAGGGACGGGCCGAGGAAAAGGCACCTACCATCTCCTGGCGCGCGATCTTCCACCGCAAAGATTTGGCCGCATTGATGGTCGGCTATTTCAGTTTCGGGTACATCGCGTGGGTGTTCTTTAGCTGGTTTTTTCTCTACATGGCCCAGGTGCGGGGCTTTGACCTGAAGTCGAGTGCGCGCTACGCAATGCTGCCCTTCCTGTGCATGACGATCTTCAGCTTGGTTGGGGGTGTGCTCAGCGACCGGCTCACGAGCACTCGCGGCTTGCGTGTGGGCCGCTGCTATCTCGCTTCGGCTGCCATGCTGGTCACTGCGCTGTTCCTGGTGCTTGGGTCGCAAGTGGCCAGCCCCGTGTTTGCGGGCATTATCCTGGCCGGTGGAGCAGGTGCGCTGTACGTGTCGCAGAGCACGTTCTGGTCGGTTTCGGTAGACATCGCAGGTAAGAGTTCGGGCGTGTTCTCGTCGCTGGTCAACATGGGCGGCCAGCTTGGCGGCGCGTTGACAGCATCGCTGACGCCGTGGATCGCGCAGCGATTTGGATGGACCAGTTCGTTCGGCGTCGCGGCGGTCATGGCGGTTGTCGGAGCTTTGTGCTGGTTCGTCGTGCACCCTGAGCGCGCATTGGAAAATCCGGCTCCCGAAGCGATGCCAGAGCTGAGAAGCCTTGCCAACCCTGCCGGGAGTGTGGTGCGCTAATTGCACCGTGACCAGGTTTGTCCGAACGCTGTTATTGCTGCTGCTATCGCTGGAGGCACTACCCTGCCTGCATGCGCAGGGTAATGCTCCGGGAGCGGCGAGCATCGATGGCTGGTCGTTTGGTAGTGAACTGGCGCCAACTGAGTCTGGCAAAGACACACTGACATTGCAGCCCGGGCATCCGGAACTGATTGTGTTTTTCCATGCCGGCGGTGGACAGCAGGCGCTGCTGCGGCCGCAGATCTTCCGATACCGCCTGACGGGATTATCCGACGACTGGACGGAGACGCGCTCCAGCTCGGCGCACTTCTGGATGCTGTCGCCGGGCGATTATCAGTTTCAGGTGCAGGCTGCGCTGCCGGGCGGTGGGTGGCCATCCCAGATGGCGACATTGCACGTAGTGCAGAAACCGTTCTTCTACCAGACCTGGTACGCGGCAGTCATGGTCTGTGCCTTCCTGATCGCGGTGTGCGTGCAACTGCTGCGGCAACGCGACCAGTTGCTGAAGGGGCAGATGGCCATGGTGCTAGACGAGCGCAACCGCATCGCCAGCGAGTGCCATGACACGCTCATGGCCGGATTCGCGGCGGTGAGCTGGCAGTTAGAGGCTACGTCGCAGCAGATGAGCAACGATGCGCCGGAGCAACGCGAGGCATTGCAGTCGCTGGAACTGGCGCGCAGCATGATGGGGCACTGCCAGGCCGAGGCGCGACGCATCATTTGGGACCTGCGCAACTCCGACCGCATTACGAATCTGCTGTCGGAGTCATTAGCGGATGCCATGGATGCGCACCGCATGCGTGACGACCTGCAGGCCTCGCTGACCGTGGTGGGCGAAGAAGTAAACCTGTCGCCGTCAGCAGTGCACCACCTCACCTGCATCGGTCAGGAGGCGATGACGAACGCGCTGCGGCATGCGGGAGGGTCGTCAATTCAGGTGGAGTTGGAGTACAGCGCAGATTCGTTATCGCTGAGCGTGCGCGATGATGGCTGCGGCTTCGTGGTGCAGGACCGGCAGGTGCGCGCCGGGCACTTCGGCATCTCCGTTATGGAAGAACGTACCCGCAAATTGGGTGGACAACTGCGGCTGACGAGCGCCGTCAACAAAGGAACCGAGGTGGTGGTCACTGTCAAGTTTCGAGGGATTCAGCAACCCTCGGTGCAGCAGCCCGCCGTGGTTCGATGGATCGGTGTGTGACAGGAGCAGAGATGACGATGTGGAATGGACGATCGCATTCGGGAGGCAATGACCTCGATCACGCCACCACGGCGCAAAAGGCGAACACCGCGAAGAACTCCATTCGCGTTCTCCTGGTGGAGGATCATTTCCTGGCGCGCATGGCGTTGCACTCCGTACTGTCGAAGCACAGCTCCATCCAGATTGTGGGCGAAGCGCCGGACGGCGAAACGGGCATTGAGCAGTACGCCCTCTTGCGGCCGGACGTAGTGGTGCTGGATCTGCGGCTGCCGCAGATGAGCGGCTTTGAGGTGATTAGTCGGCTACGCGAGCAATACCGTGCGCGCATCGTAGTCTTGTCGAACTACCAGGGCTCGGAAGACATCTATCGCGCGATGCAGGCTGGTGCCATGGGCTACCTGGCGAAAGACGCCAGCGGTGAGCAGGTGATCCAGGCGCTACAGAGCGTGCATCGTGGGACCCGTTACCTGCCACAGGTCGCGCTGCACCGGTTGGCGGAGCGCATGCCCGGCGTATCGCTCACACCACGCGAATCGCAGGTGCTGCAATGCGTGACGCGCGGCTTTTCCAATCGCGAGATTGCGGAAGAGCTCGGCATTGCCGAGAAAACAGTGAGGATTCACGTAAGTGCGGTGCTCGACAAACTAGGAGCGCGGGATCGCACACAGGCGACGATCTACGCCTTGCAGCGCGGCCTGGTGCACCTGGATCCCGCATAGGTTTCAGCAGGAGCGTCGTTGTAGGCCATATGACCTACAACGAGGCGGGGCATGGGGCCGATGACAGCGGCGTGAAATTCAGGTGACATTGCGGTATCCGTACGACACCGCAGAATCGCTCATTGCGGCGCGAGAAGACTTCGCGTTCAAGAGACGACTTGCGCTGAAAGGAAGTTTCCGTGAACCACAAATTTCTTCGCAGCATCCCGGTCCTGCTCGCCGTTTCTGCGTGTAGTGCGCAGGTCGCCAACAATACCGCCCTGGTTGGAACCGTAACCGACGCCAGCGGCGGCGTGGTCGCGGGTGCCAAGGTAGTCGCCGTCGATCGCGCCACCAAGGTCGCGTACCCCGGCACGACCAACAACGGAGGGTTCTACAACATCCAGTTCGTGCAGCCAGGAACCTACGACGTGACCGTGGAGAAGTCCGGCTACAGCAGGACCCTGGCCAGCGGCGTGCTGGTAACGCTGAACCTGGCCGTGCGTACGGACGTGGAGCTGAAGGCAGGCAGCGAGTCGACCGAGGTGACCGTGAGCGCGGACACCCCCGCCCTTTCGACGGACGATGCTGTGGTTGGCGAAACTCTGCGCGCGGATCAGGTAGCCAACCTGCCCATCGCCGGGCGCCGTGTGCTGGAGTTGGCGGCGACCAACCCGAGCATCATCGTCGGACCCAAAACCAGTTATACCGGAACACCGCCGGGAGCCAACTTCATCGGCGCCGGTACGCGCGAAGTGACGAATTCGCTGACGCTGGACGGCATCACGATCATGAACTCGCTGATCTCCAGCTCGCCCGTGACGCCGAACGCGGACGCGGTGGGCGCAGTGCAGACCCAGACTGGCAACTACACCGCGCAGTACGGCGCCTACATGGGCGTTCACATCAACGTGGACACCAAGGCCGGAACGAACCAGTTCCACGGAACGGTGTTCGATTACGTGCAGAACGATGCGTTCAATGCGCGCAGCTTCCTCGCCAGCCCGACCCAGGCCAAGCCGCGTGTGCGCTTCAACCAATTTGGCGGCGAGATCGGCGGTCCCATCCTCAAGGACAAGCTGTTCTTCATGGGATCGTACGAAGGCATTCGTTCGAATCAGCAGAGCCCGGTCGTCGCGACGTTGATTCCAACGGCCTTCCGCAACGGCGACTTCTCCAGTCTTGGCAAGCCGTTGACCAACCCGGCGACTGGCCAGCCCTACCCGAATAACCAGGTTCCGGTTTCGCCGTTTGCAACGAGATTCCTGCAGTACTACGCGAATCCAACCGTGGGCGGCAACACAAACAACATCACTCAGAACGTGGCGACGCAATTCAACCAGGACCAGACGTTGGATCGCGTGGACTATGCATTCAGCGAGAAGCTGCGCATTTTCGGCCGTTACGATTGGCAAAAGATTGACGGTGTAAATGGCAACATTGTTGCCACCTCCGGCAGTACCACGCCCACCCGCAACCGCAACGGCGTTCTGGGTCTCACTTACCTGATCACCCCAAGGCTGATCAACGACCTGCGGCTCGGTTTCAACCGCTTCAACTCGAACACGCTGAACTACTTCTATAACAACGGCCTGACCCAGGCCGGAACCAACCTGGGCATCCCGGGATTCAACGCAGACACCGCAAACAACAACCCCGGTATTCCGACAGTGCTAATCGGCACCTACCAGGGCTTTGGTGCGGAAGGTACGAACTGGTTCCAGGACGACCGCACTCTGCACGGCTACGACCAGATCAGTTACATGTTCGGCAAACACAACGTGATGGCTGGCGCAGACATTCGCAAGATGTCCATCGGCCGTGCCGCGGGCAACACGCCGCGCGGACAATTCAACTTCAACGGTGGCGTGACGGGTGACGCGGCAGCAGACTTCATCGCGGGCTATGTGTTCCAGACCACGACGCCGGTCTTCCAGGTGAAGGGTTCCGTAGCCGAGTGGCGCAACGGCTTCTTCATCCAGGACAACTGGCAGGCTAGCCAGAAGCTGACGGTTCAGTATGGCGTGCGCTATGAACTGCCGCTGGTTCCCTACTCGCTGAACGGTTACGCCCGCATTCTGAACTCCAGCTACACGGCGCTCATTCCGACCAGCAACGCGACAACCGGCGCGACTTTCGTTCCCACGCCCGGCTTCAAGTTCCACGACTCGAACCTGAACCTGGTCTCGCCGCGCCTGGGCGTTGCTTACCGCGCAAATGAAAAAATTGTCTTCCGCGGCGGCGGCGGCATTTACTACAACCCGAATCACATGAATGCCTTCACGCTGGCGTCGACCAACTTCCCGCTTGCGGCTTCGGTGGTGTACACGCGCAACAACAGCGCGACCGGCAACCTGACGTTTGCGAACCCCACCGGCGGCCAGTCTACTGGGCCAGCGATCGCGGGCATTCCCGGAACGTACGTGAGTGCGTTCACGGACAACAAGTACCTGCCCACACCACGCCTGTATCAGTGGAATGCCGACACCGGTGTGGAGCTGTGGAACGGCGGCGCGTTTGAACTGCAGTACCTGGGCTCCAAGGGCATCTACCTGGATCGCTCGTACTACCCGAACCAGCCGGCCCCAGCAGTAGGGGCGACCAGCAATGCGAACCGTCCCTATCAGTTGTTCGGTCAGATTCGTTCGATCAACAACGACAGCTTTTCCACATACCACGGCCTGACCGCAATCTTCCGCCAGCGCACCTACAAGGGGTTGGATGCGCAGATCGGTTACACGTGGGCGCACAACATGGACACGTCCAACGACGCCAATGGCGGCGGTACGGCTATGATCCAGAACAACCTGCGCGCGGATTACGGCAACTCGAACTGGGATATCCGCAACCGTTTCGTGGGAACCGTGACATACGCTATGCCGGACTTCCACAAGTTTGGCTCGATCGGCAACTCGCTGCTAGGCGGATGGCACGCAAACGCGATCGTGACATTGCAAAGCGGCATCCCGTTCAACGTGTCGATCAGCGATGATCGCGCGCACGTCCTCGGCATTGGAACCCAGCGACCGAACGCCGTAAAGATCGGTACGGCGAACTGCGGCATCGGTACCCGCATCAACGGAACAACCTGCATTGATCGTTCGGCGTATTCCATCCCGCTGGCTGGTACTTTTGGCAACCTGCACCGCAACGACCTGAAAGGACCCGGATTCCGCAACGTGAACTTCTCGCTGTTCAAGGATTTCCAGATCTATGAGCGGCTGAAGATCCAGTTGCGCGCCGAGACGTTCAACCTGTTCAACTCCTCCAACCCCGGCAACCCGAACGCGACGCTACCCAATGCGTTTGCGCCGGTAAACGGTGTGCTCTCGACGACGCCGAACTTCGCCAGTTCGAACTTCGGTACGATCACCAGCACAGCCACCGGCTACACGCCACGCACGCTGCAACTGGCGGGCAAGATCAACTTCTAAACGCGTTCTTTACACGTCGAACTGGTTCAGCCGCCCTCCGCTTACGATGGCGGCTGAACCGTTTCTGAGGGTGTTGTGCGAGCATGGTTGCGACTGAAAGGTTTGAGGTAGAGCTTTGAAGAACGTGCGATCGATGACGTGGGCGTGCCTGAGCGCGGCAGTGTTGCTGGCGGCTGCTGGAACGGTGGCGCTGCACGCGGACACTCCGCTGACCGCGGCGGACTATGCGAAGGACCTGCCGCGCATGCTGGACGCGTACAAGCATGTGGAGGCCGCGTCCGTGAGCGATGCGGAAGAGCAGATCCTGCATGAGAAGCACTACATGAGCCACACCGAGCGCGCGATCTTCCCGGCGAAGTTTGCGGGCGTTGCGCTGACGGTGCTGCTGAAGAAAGAAGAGAACAAGGATCCAAACGCGTTGAGCGGCATGCTGGAGGCGATCGATAGCGGCGGTCCGGGTTCGGTGTACGTGATGAAGGTGGAAGACGGAGCGGACATCGCGGGCATGGGTGGACTGATGGGCACGGCGATGTTCAATCGCGGCTTTACCGGCGCGGTGGTCGACGGTGGTGTGCGCGATATCCCACAACTGACGAAGATCGGCTTCCCTGTGTTTGCGACGGGGCCGGTGCCTTCCACATCCGTGGGGCACTATCGGTTCGGCGGCAAGAACATCCCGCTGGACGTAGCGGGCACGCACGTGGAAGCAAACGACATCATCGTGGCCGACCAGGACGGCGTGGTAGTTGTGCCGCGGTCGCACGCGGCAGAAATTCTGGTGAAGGCGCAGCAGCTCGACTTCAGCGAACACAGCATGTACCCGTACATCGAAAAGTTCCACTCGATCGTGGAAGCGGTGAAGCAGTTCGGGCGGATCTAGCGGCGGCGCTTTTCCGGGCGAGAGTTGTCCGTGTCGGGGGACTGTCCGGGGTTATCTGGCCAACTAGGACAGATGCCCTGTGCAAGGGTTCCCTCGCTTCGATTACAAAGGCGTAACAGCCTTTTGCCTTGAGCGGTTTGTCTGCCCATGCGGCCGGCCGCTCGTTTCTTCCCCGAATTGTCAGGTTGGACCACTGTGCGTTCGTTCCCGTCATTTCGTTTGCACCCGGTAACGCGGCGCGGCTTTGTGGGCGCGCTTGGCGCCCTAGCCGCTTCGCTCAGGTCAGCAGGTGCAGCGGCGCAGACCGCGCCTGCTGCAGCCATTGCGCCCGCCGGCGTGGATTACTACGACGAGCTCGGAGTCACAAAGATCATTAACGCCGCTGGAACATACACGGCGTTGACCGCGGCGTGCATGCCGCCCGAGGTGGTCGAAGCCGTTCGCGTGGCGGCACTGCACCCGGTCAGGTTGCACGACCTGCAGCAGAAGGCCGGCGAGTACCTTGCGCAGCGGCTGCGGTGCGAAGGTGCGGTGGTTACCTGCGGAGCCAGCAGCGCAATCACGCTGGCGACGGCAGCCTGTTTGCAGGCGGCGAACCCGAAGCTGCAGATTACAGATATGCCGCAAAATCTTGGCACCGCGAAGAAGCAGGTGATCGTGCAGCGGGCGCATCGCTACGGCTACGATCACGCGATCTTCACGCCGGGCGCTCGCATCACCGAAGTACTGACCATGGACGACTACAAGCGCGCCTGCGGTGCAGGCGATGCGGTGATGACGAACTTCTTCAACGCCGCCGAAGATGAGATTGGCCCGGAAGGTCCGGCCCAGATCGGCCGCGAGGAATGGCTGCGCGTGGCGCACGATTACGGGATTCCGTGCCACATCGACGCCGCGGCAGACATGCCGCCAATCTCAAACCTGTGGAAGTACACCGGCATGGGGTTCGACCTGGTCTCGTTCTCCGGCGGTAAAGGCATCCGCGGTCCACAGAACGCCGGTGTCTTGCTGGGCAAGAAGCGATTGACCGACCTGGCGCACGCCAACAACAATCCCAACGATGGTGTGTGCCGAGGCATGAAGGTGGCGAAGGAACAGATTGTCGGCATGGTTGCGGCGGTCGACTGGGTCCTGTCGCATACGGAAGAGCAGATGCAGGGCAACTACCAGGAGCGCGCCGACCTGATTGCGTCGACGCTGCGCGGCCTGCCTGGAGTCCGCACAGAAACAGTGACCCCCCACATCGCGAACCACGTGCCGCACCTGCTCGTTCGCGTGGACCCGGCGGTGTCGCGGGTGCCTGCGTCAGCGGTGCTCACAGCCGTGCGCGCAGGAACACCGTCGATCGAGTTAAACCCGAACAGTTGCCGGCCCGCGAACCAGGGTATCCCGTCCGACGCGAATACCTTAGTGGTGGGCGTGTGGATGCTGCAGCCCGGCGAAGACAGAGTGGTGGGCAGAGCATTGCGCACTGCCCTGCTTGGAAACAGCCAACCGACGAAGGCCTGAACTCAACCGCAAAACGATCACGCAACCTAGAGGGAGCGAGCACCATGCAGAAGCAGAGCCGCAGGAATCTGTTGAAAGGCGCAGCGGCGGCAACCGCCGGCGTAGCAGCCATGGCGAAGGTTGAGCCAAGTGCCGAGGCGCAGTCCCCCAACGTGGAGTGGATCAAGAAGATTGTGCACAAGGGCGGACCGCCGGCCTCGGCCCAGGACCAGAAGCCTGCCCCCTCGGCTGCGAAGCCGCCGCTGTTCAACAGCATCGTCACCTTTGGCAACCTGGTATTTCTGGCCGGGGTGGGAGCGCACTTCAAGGGCACCATTGAAGAGCACACCAAGCACGTCCTGGATGAGCTGGAAGAGAACCTGAAGGCCGCTGGCTCGTCGATGGAGAAGGTTCTAAAGGTTAACGTGTACCTGAGCGACCTGGCGAACTACCAACGCATGAATTCGGTGTTCCTGGGACGCTTCGGTGCGGAGCCGCCGGTTCGCACTACCGTCGCTGTCGTCAACGGCGTACCCGGCGATTCGCTCGTCGAGATCGACTGTATCGCTGCCCTGTAGTGTTCAGGAACCCTGCGGGTATGTGCCGGCAGGGTTCATGCTTTCCCGCTGCATTCATGAAGAAAGATGAGGAGTCTTCGCGTGTCCTTGGTCAACGGTCTTACTGCAGGGCGCCTGTCGCGCCGCCAGATGCTGAAGAACTCCGGCATCTTTTCCGCCACGGCGATGCTCGCGCCCATTGCCATGGATGCGCAGAGCGGCGGAGTGGTGGAGCCACAAACCGTCACTACGCTGACGGCGAAAGGAACGCCGACCGACAACCTGTACACGCAGATCGGCGTGCGGCCCATCATCAACGCGCGTGGCACGTTCACCATCATCACCGGCTCACAGTCGCTGCCGGAGGTGAAGCAGGCGATGTTTGAGGCTTCGCGCTACTACGTTCACCTGGACGAGTTGATGCCTGCCGTGGGATCGGAGATCGCGAAGCTGATGGGTGCGCCTTCGGCTATCGTCACCTGCGGCTGCGAAGCGGCCATTGCACTCGCCACGGTTGCCTGCATGTGCGGCACCGATCCCGAAGAGTCGCAGGCGTTTCCCTACATCCGCAAGAAGGACCAGGTGATTATCCCGAAGTATTCGCGCAACCCGTACGACTTCGGCACGCGCATGTCGGGCCCTGAAATTGTGGAGGTGGAGAGCGACGACGAGCTGCGCTCGAAGCTGAGCGAGCGCACCGCCATGATCTACCTGTACTCCGGTCCACGCATGTTCCAGGAGCCGCTGTCGGTCAAGACAGTGTGCGCGATTGCGAAGGAAAAAGGCGTGCCGGTGTTTGTGGATGCCGCCGCTGAAGAGCCTGTCGTGCCTAACATTCACCTGGCCGCGGGCGCAACATTCGTTGGCTACTCGGGCGGCAAGTGCATGCGTGGGCCGCAGACTGCCGGCGTTCTGCTGGGGCCCAAGGATCTGGTCGCCGCCGCGTTCTGGAACGCTGCGCCGCACCACAACTGGGGCCGCGCGCTGAAGGTGGGCAAGGAAGAAGCCATGGGTATGCTGGCCGCTGTGCGCATGTGGTACAAGCGCGATCACGACGCCGAGCAGAAGCAGTGGCTGCAGTGGGACCAGGCCATCGCCGACGCGGTCAAGAGCATTCCGACCGTGACGACCGAAATCAAGATGCCGTCCGAAGATCTGTCGAACCGCGCGCCAACGCTGCGCATCAAGTGGGACGGCAGCAAGGTAGGCATCACCGGCACCGAGCTGGTGGAGAAGCTGGACAAGGGCACGCCCCGCATCTTGGTGGATGGCGGGTCGGGCATGCGGCCGGACCACATGGAATCGTCCGTCGGCATCATGCCGTACATGCTGCAGCCAGGTGAGTACAAGGTGGTGGCGGAGACGATCGCTCACTACCTGAAGAACCCGGGCGAGGTGCCGAAGGTGCCCGTGTACGGCGGACCGGCGGCCAAGCTGGACGGCCGCTGGAACGTGGAGGTTCATTACAACCTGGGTGTGGGCCATCAGGTCTTCACGCTGCAGCAGCAGGGCGATAAGATCACCGGCGAGCAGAAGGGCGAGATCTACACCACGAAGATCGCGGGCGAGGTGAAGGGCGATCACGCCTTCCTGAACTCGGTGATGAAGGCGAACGGGCAGGATGTGCGCTTTAGTTTCAGCGGGGCGGTGAGCGGCAACACCTTCTCCGGCGACGTGAACCTGGGTGAGTACGGCAAGGCGACCTTCACGGCGACGCGGGCGTAACGCGTCGCCTGCAAAGGCCCAAGGCAAAGGCGTAGAACGGTAAGAGACAGAACTGGGAGTGAGCTTGATGCGTTCGGTGTGTGGCGTGGTTGGCAAGTGGATGTGTGCAGCGCTGCTGTTGAGCGCTGCGGCGGTGCGAGCGCAGGAAGGCCCGGTTCGCGGTCCGGCTCTGCCGCCGAATCCCCTGCCCTACGATCTCCTCCTGACTAATGGCCACGTGCTGGATGACAAGAACCACGTCGACATGAGTGGCGATGTTGGCATCAAGGACGGCAAGATCGCCGCCATAGGCGCACACCTGAATCCGAAGGACGCGCTGAAGACTGTTGATGTCCAGGGCTACTACATCACGCCCGGCCTCATCGACCTGCACACGCACGTGTACACCGGTACCGGCGAGAAGAACTCCTACGCCGGCGACCTGTCTGTGATGCCCGATGGCTTTACGCTGCGCAATGGCGTGACCACGATCGTGGACGCGGGCAGCTCTGGCTGGCGCAACTTCGACGACTTCAAAGACCGCATCATCGACCGCAGCCGCACCCGCGTTCTCGCCGAACTGAACATCGTCGGCTCGGGCATGCGTGGCGCCAAGTACGAAGACAACCTGGACGACATGGACGGCAAGCTGACCGGCGAAAAGGCGCTGAAATTTCCGGGCGTGATCGTCGGCATCAAAAGCGCGCACTTCACCGGGCCGGAATGGAAGCCGTACGACCAAGCGCAGATCGCCGAGGACATCGCGCACATCCCTGTGATGATCGACTTTGGTGCGAACCGCATTGAGCGTCCCCTGCTGCAATTGGTCGAGAGCCATCTGCGCCCCAGCGACATCTACACCCACTGCTTCAGCGGTCTGCGCAACGAGCAGGACCCGCAGACCGGCGGCCCGTCCAAAGCGTTGCTGGTCATGCGGCAGCGTGGCATTTACTGCGACGTGGGCCACGGGGGCGGCAGCTTTGCCTGGACGGTAGCGAAGCCGATCGTAGCGTCAGGCTACAAGCCGGATTCCATCTCGACCGACCTGCACGTTGGGTCGATGAACAATGGAATGAAGGACCTGCTGAACGTGGCAGACAAGCTGCTGGTGCTGGGCGAGACGGTCCCAGAAGTGATCGCGCAGATGACCTCGCATCCGGCGCATGAGATCCGGCAGGAGCAGTACGGCAACCTCTCCGTCGGCGGCATTGCCGACGTGGCTGTGCTATCCGTCGATCACGGCAACTTCGGGTTCGTGGATATGTACAACACCAAGATGATGGGCACACAGAAGCTGGTGTGTCAGATGACCGTGAAAGACGGCAAGATCGTGTACGACCTGAACGGTCTTTCCGCAGACATGTGGGACGCTACGAAGCACAGCGCGGACGAGCGGCAGGCGAGGCGTTGGACAGTGTTCAGCGAACGGCCCTTTGGCGCCACTCGCGGACAGCGGTTCCCCACCTCGACGCCGGTGAACGCGCCGCCGCAGGTGCAGGACAAGGCGATCCCGAAGAAGTAGCAAGAGCGGTATACAGACTCAGGCCGCCATCGATTGATGGCGGCCTGACTCCTGAATGAGTCCAAAGCGCGTCCAACAGAGCAGGAGGCTTCATGAAGCGGATACGCCCAAAAGGTATCGCATGCAGCATGCTCCTGCTGGCATCGTTTTCATTGCAGGGCGGCGCAGCACGCGCGGCGACACCCACGGCCGGCGTGCCCCAGGTGTCGTGGTCGACGTTGAAGACGCTGACGGCCGACGCGAAGCCTTCACCCGCCAAGGCGCTGGATCGCAAGACGGTTGCGATCCCCGGCTTCATGGTGCCGCTGGAGGATGATGCCGAGCAGGTCACGGAGTTCCTGCTGGTGCCGTTCTCCGGTGCATGCATTCACGTTCCGCCACCTCCACCCAACCAGATGGTCTATGTGAAGTTGCGCGGCGGCAAAAAGGCAGCCATGAGCTTTACGCAGCCCATCATCGTGTCCGGCCAATTACATGTGAGCACGGTCCAGAGCCCGTATGGCGATGTGTCGTTCAATATGGATGGCGACTCCGTGAAGCCGTATGAGCAGTGACGCGGAATTACAAGGCGACCTTTCGCCTTCACGCGTCCGAGATGCAGTGCTGCTGCGGGATGTGGTGTTTCGCTACGGCAAGCGCGAGCCGGTGCTGCGAATTCCGGAGCTGCGGATCGGCCTGGGCGAGAGTGTCTTTCTGTATGGCCCCTCGGGCAGCGGCAAGAGCACACTGCTGTCGCTGGTTGCCGGTGTGCTGCAATCGACTGCCGGTACCGTGCAGGTGCTCGACCAGGCCTTTGACAAAGCTTCCGCCGCCACGCGCGACCGTGTTCGCGGCAGCCGCATGGGTTATGTGTTTCAGAGTTTCAATTTGATCCCTTATCTTTCGGTTCGGCAGAACATCTTGCTGCCGTGCGAGCTGTATCGCGAACGGCTGCGCCACATGCGTGAGGGCTCGCTACATGCCGAGGTAGAACGCCTTGCACAGCGGCTCGACATCTCCGCGCTTCTGGACGAAAGACCGAGCACCCTGTCCGTAGGCCAGCAGCAGCGCGTGGCGATTGCGCGCGCGCTGATCGGCTACCCCGCGCTGCTGATTGCGGACGAGCCGACGAGTTCGCTGGATGCGAACCGGCGCGATGAATTTGTCGCGCTGCTGCTGGAGATGGTCGAAGAAGCGCGGCAGCAAGGAAACGCGACGACGCTGCTGTATGTGTCGCATGACATGGGTCTGGCATCGCACTTCAGCAGAACGCTGAGCCTGTCGGAGATCAACCAGGCATCGCAACCGGAGGGTGGCCGTGCGGCTGCTTAGGCTGGCGCTGGCGTCGCTGCGTTCGCGCGCGCTGACAACCACGCTGACGGTGTGCTCCATCGCTCTGTCGATCGCGTTGCTGACCGCAGTGGATGCGTTGCGCGCCGGCACCAAGGCCGGCTTTGCGGGCACTGTCTCACATACAGACTTGGTTGTGGGTGCACGCGGTGGCGAGCTGCCTCTGCTCTTGTCCACGATCTTTCACGTGGGCACGGCATCCAACAACATCTCCTGGCAGAGCTACGAGCACTTTGCCCATCACCCTGCAGTCGCGTGGACGATCCCGATCAGCATGGGCGATTCGTTCCACGGCTTCCGCGTGATCGCAACGGACGACAACCTGTACGCGCATTATAAGTATCGCGGCGATCACAGTCTGAGCTTCGCTACTGGGCACTCGCCCCAAAGCATCTTCGAAGCCACGCTCGGCGCATCTGTGGCGAACCAGTTGCACTTGGGCTTGGGCGATAGGCTGACGCTGTCGCACGGCATCGAGGAGCGGTCCATTCTGAAACACGATGCGACGCCGTTCACCGTCGCCGGCGTGCTTGCACAAACGGGAACTCCGATCGATCGATCCGTGTTCATCACGCTACTGGGCGAAGAAGCCATGCACTTCGGATGGGAAGGCGGAACGCCACCCGCTATCGGCGAGGCGGCGCCCAAGCTGGACGTGAGCCAGCTGCATGTGGATCAGATCACGTCGTTTCTGCTGGGAGCGCGGTCGCGCATGAGCACGCTATACCTGCAGCGCGAGATCAACACCTACAAGCCCGAGCCGCTCTCCGCGATCATCCCGGCCTACACGCTGCAGGAGCTCTGGGTGCTGCTGGACTACGCGGACGAGGCGCTGTCCTTGGTGAGCGCGGCGGTGCTGGTGGTCGGCCTGTTGACGATGCTGGTCGCGCTGTACACCGCCGTGAACGAGCGGCGTCACGAAGTAGCGATCCTGCGAGCGGTGGGCATGCCAAGCTCACAGATCCTGCTGCTGTTTGTGGCGGAGGCAGTTGTGATTGCGACCGTCGCGACGGTGCTCGGATTTGTCGCGGTATACGTCGGTCTGTTACTGGCGCATGGCGCGGTGGAGCGTGCAACGGGGATCCCGCTGATGATCACCAGGCCATCGCAACGCGTACTGCTCTACGGCGCAGCAACCATTGCACTCTCGGCCGTAGTCGGGCTTGTTCCTGCCTGGCGTGCGTATCGGACTTCGCTGGCGGATGGCTTGCGCGGATAAGGCTCGTGCTGCAACCTATGTGACACGCCGTTGTCAGGAGAGACAGCAACGAAAACGACGCGGGCTACTACAGAGAAGAGATGCGTGGGTGAGGCCAGCACATCGAGTGCTGGATGAAGCCTCGCATCCGATCCATGGAGATTCTTGGAGGAACGCAGACTTTACGCAAGTCGTAGCGGAAAGAACCGCTCGTCGCAAGCGTCTGAGGTCGCCGCGCGGCGCATATTCGTCACGCTACCCACGACGGAGCTTCTCAGCGCACTCCGTGCACCAACAAAGCGTCCAGCCAAATCGCCCATCAGTGACTAGCGGAGCCGAGCTCGCGCAGGCGCTCCACGACTTTCGACGGGTGAACCGGCTTAGCTAAGAGCGGGAACTCGTAGCCTTTCGCTTTTGCATCTTCCAGGATGGGCGCGACACCAGCTTGGCCCGAAGAGAGCAGGATCGCGGTAGATGGGGACATCTTGCTCACCGCCATCGCCAGTTCCATGCCGTTCATCATGGGCATCATCACATCTGTCAAAAGGTAGTCAGGGTTATAGCCCTTGACGATTTCGAGAGCTTCCCAGCCGCCATACGCCGTTCGCGCCTCAAAACCAGCTCTGCGGAGAATGGCAGCAGTGGTGTCGGCCAGCAATCTTTCGTCATCGACCACGAGGACCCGACGTCGAGACAGCGACTCCTCCCCGGCTCGTCTTTCAGACCCTTGCGCCACGCTCTCGTCTGGATCGAACTCACCCGAGCTCGACAGTTGCGGGAGGTCGTCCGCTACAAGGGTCTTGTGCTCAACATTAAAGTGCATCCTGTTCCACCCTCCCTTGAGAGACTTCGCTGATGAAAGGAAGATGGATTGTTATCGTCGTCCCACTGTTGGCGGTTTCCGTGCTGCTCGCTAACGAAATCTGTCCGCCGTGCCTTTCAACAATCTGCTTGGCGACCCACAGACCAATGCCGGTACCTAAGCTACCTTTGGTCGTGAAGAACGGCTCGAAGACCTGGCTCACGTGATCGCGACTGATGCCGCGGCCGGTGTCACTAAAGGTACTTACCAGGCCGTCTTTCCCCAACCTCATCGTGCGGGACACGGAGATGTTCAGTGTTCCGCCTTTGGGCATGGCATCGATTGCATTGGCGACGACATTCGAAAAGACCTGAATGATCTCGCCTGAGCTGACGCAGATCTTCTTCATGTCGTTGAAGGCCGTGCTCACAGTGATGCCCTGACCAGAGAGCTTGTTTCCGTACACAGTTAACACCGTGTTGACCAGGTCGTGCAGGTGAACGGAAACGGGGCCGACTGTGTCTCTGTAGTAGCCGAGGGTTTGGCGAGCGATGTGCGAGATCCGCTCCAACTCGTTCTCAGCGATTCTCAGATAGCTCTTCTGCTCTTCCCTGCTTACGTCGTCCTGCTGCGCCAGATAGATGAGGTTCATCACGGATGCGAGCGGATTGTTGATCTCGTGCGCGATCGTTGCTGCCATTCGACCCGTAGCGCCCAGCTTTTCTGCTTGGATGGCGAGTCGCTCCACCTTCTTCCGATCGGCTATGTTGCGGGCGATCTTTGACGCCCCGATGACGCGGCCAGAGCTGTCACGAATGGGAGAGATGGTGACCGAGACTTCGCGAAGTTCACCCGTCTTGCTGAGGCGCGTCGTCTCGTAGTGCTCAATCTTCCCACCCGCTCGAAGCGTCCGTAGGATTTCTTCCTCTTCGTGCTTTAGCTCGTCTGGAATCAGGCGGAGGATCGACTCTCCCACAATCTCCTCTGCCTGGTAGCCGAAGAGCCTGCATGCACCTGGATTCCAGCTGGTGATGATCCCGTTTAAGTCTTTGCTGATGATGGCGTCGTCTGCGGAGTCGACAATGGCGGCGAGGCGCGCCCGGCTCTCCTCGGCTCTGCGACGGTCGGAGATGTCACGAGCGATCTTGGAAGCTCCGATGATCGTCCCTGTTTCGTCCTTTACTGGGGAGATGGTCACTGAGATTGGAAAGCGCTCGCCATTCTTGCGGACGCGGATGGTCTCGAAGTGGTCGATTCGTTGACCGGCGCGCAGCTTTGCGAGGATCTGATCCTCCTCGTGCTTCAACTCATCTGGAATCAAGCGGATGATCGACTCACCGATCATCTCGTGCGGCTCGTAGCCAAAGATGCGCTGCGCACCCGAGTTCCAACTTGTGACGATGCCATCGAGATTCTTGGTGACGATTGCGTCTTCGGACGAAGCGATGATCGACTGAAGAAGGCTCTTCGCATCATCCCGGAAGGTGTTCGGCTGAATCAAATCCAAGGCAGACTCCTCCCTTCCTCCGCTGCTCTTCCAGCGGGTGATTTGACATAACGATAATACGTGGCAAGTTCGTTGATCCGGTGATAACGTGAAGGATTGCCTCGCACCAACCACATGCCTCCTCACCTGAAAAAGCGGAGGAGCTTTGCTTCCCAACAGGGTGGTCACCCTGTCGGGTCAGCCGGATTCTGATCTCCCGTCCCCAGAGTGTTCGTTCCGGAACTATCCCGGTCTGCCGTCAAACGCGCGAGGCTTTTGAGCACCTATGCCTTCGGCTAGACGCAGAGCGCACTCGTCCGTACGCTAGCTGATTAAGATTTGACCGACAAAGGGGACAGTTGTGTACCGGCGTCCAGAGAGCGACCGGATGATCTTATAAGCGAAGGCTTAAGGCATCGTTTCCCAAGGTGGACGCGGATGAACTTGCCCAAATCGAAGAGAAAGCTGGACGAAGCGTCAGGGCGAGCGTGGCCCTCAGGAGCTCGCCTTCCTGTTCCGGACCGAGGAAGCTCGGTAATACCCGGAGTGGCGGTGGAGCACCACAGCGGCAGCTCCTCGCAAAAGGGCTAGCTCGCCGTCGCCTGTAGAAATGAGCCGGGGCCCAGTTTCGGCCAGCAGACCGCGCTTACATTCCGCTTCGATGATGGGAGAGGCCAAGGACCAAAACGTTGTGATCTCTCCGGCGAAGAGGATCGCCTCTGGGGCAAGCGAAGCGTTGACGACGCGTAAGCCACTTCCGATGTGTTCGCACTGTTGCCGCAGTGCCGCCTTTGCTGCTTCGTCATCGTCCAGCGCGAGGGAGACCAGTTCACGCATCGAGATCTTTCCGGTGTGCCCCCGCTGCTCCGCGTAGTAGCGTTGCGCAGCCTGCGAGGAAGCAAATACCTCCCAGCAGCCCTGTTTGCCGCACCCGCACTTTGGCCCGTCGGCATCCACGGTCACGTGTCCAAACTCTCCTGCGAGGCCATTGCTTCCGCTCACAAGCCGGCCTTCCACCAGCAGCGCTGCCCCCAGTCCCTCTGAAATGGCCAGCAGGACCACATTGCGCAGCCCATCCAGATTCCCAAACCACAACTCGCTCAGCAGGCAGGCATTTGCGTCATTCTCTATTTCGACCGTGAGACCGAGGATCTCCGACAGTTTGCCGCTAACGTCGTAGTTCATCCAGTTCAGATTTGGAATCAGCATCAATGCGTTTGTTTCAGGGTTGACCCGCCCTGGCACGCTGATACCAACGCCCTCGAAAACCTTCCCAGGGTGGCCGTCACGAAGAGCCTGAAAGCCACTCGCAATCGCCATCACGGCTCCTTCTGGAGCGGTAGGCAATGGGACAACACGTCGCGAGAGAAACCGGCCATTTAGGTCCACAACGGCCAGCACCGCTTGGGACGGCCGCACGTCTGCCACCAGCATCAGCAGGTCATCGTTCAATGTCACCATCGTGGGCCGGCGCCCGCGGGGAGTCTGAACCGCTGGGCCTTCCTTGATCCATCGTTCCTGCTTCAGCTGTTCCACGATGGAGGAAACGGTGCTGGGCTGCAGGCCGGTGTGCCGCGCAAGAGCGACGCGCGAGATTGGCTGCCGTGAACGGATCTGCTCCAGGATCAAGTCGCGATTGATGTCTCGCGTCAGCTCGCTGGAGGCCGCTTCTACCCATGCGAACTCACGAACGGAACGCTTTCCTCTCGCCTCTCGCTCAGCCACAGAGGTCGCTTGGGGACTGTTCTTTTTCGCTTTCATGAGCGCGTTCAGTGTACCGGCTTCGCCTGCCAGGATAGCCTGCTGGAGTTCAACATCGACCGTAAGCCGACGCAGATGCGCTTCTTTGGTCCTGACAAACAAACGGCTAAGCCCGTTTGTCCGCTGCAGAGCAAGGCGACTGGAGTTGACCGTTGATCGTGCGGCATTCTATGGTTTGTTCGTCAGCTCGGAAGCAAATCCTCGCGTTTCTGATTGTGGACGAAATAAGTCCGCAGCTTGGGGTGGATTGCTTCCTCGAAACTTTTTGAACAAGGATGCCGATGAGCAACGAGACGATCTTCAGCAGCTTTCCCACTGTCGCCTTTGAAGGCCCGAGCAGCGAAAACGAACTGGCCTATCGCTGGTATGACGCGGAGCGGGTGGTGCTGGGCAAGCCGCTCAAAGAGCATTTGCGCTTTGCCGTGGCGTACTGGCATTCGCTGGCGATGTCGGGATCGGACCCATTTGGCGGGCCGACGATCTTTCGGCCCTGGATGGAGCCCGGTGACCCGATCGCGCAGGCCAAGGTGAAGGCGGACGCGGCCTTCGAGCTCTTCCGCGTGCTCGACCTGCCCTTCTACTGCTTCCATGACGCCGACATCGCGCCGCCCGCCGACACGCTCGCCGAGACGCTGAAGAACTTCCACACCCTGGTCGACTACCTGGAAGAGAAGCAGGGGCAGTACAAGACGAAGCTCCTGTGGGGCACGGCCAACCTGTTCAGTCACCCGCGGTTCATGGCCGGTGCCTCGACCAACCCGGATCCCGAAGTCTTTGCCTGGTGCGCCGCCACAGTAAAGAACTGCATGGACGCGACCAAACGGCTGGGCGGGTCGAACTACGTTCTGTGGGGCGGCCGCGAGGGCTACGAGACCCTGCTCAACACCAACCTGAAGCAAGAGCTCGACCAGATGGGCCGCTTCCTTTCGCTCGTGGTCGACTACAAGCACAAGATCGGCTTCAACGGCCAGATCCTGATCGAGCCCAAGCCCAAGGAACCCACCAGCCACCAGTACGACTTCGACGTGGCGACGGTCTATGGCTTCCTGAAGACCTACGGCCTGGAGAACGAGGTGCGCGTCAACATCGAGGCCAACCACGCCACGCTGGCCGGCCACTCGTTCGAGCATGAGATCGCGAGCGCCGGCGCCTTCGGCATCCTGGGATCGCTCGACATCAACCGTGGTGACGCCCTCCTCGGCTGGGACACCGACCAGTTCCCCAACGACCTGTGGACCATGACCATGAGCATGTACCACGTGATCAAGGCGGGCGGCCTGGGCAAGGGTGGCTGCAACTTTGACGCCAAGGTCCGCCGCCAGAGCTTCACCCCCGAAGACATGATCTACGCCCACGTGGGCGGCGCCGACCTCTGCGCCCGCGCCTTCCTCACTGCGGCCAAGCTGATCGAAGACCGTAAGTACGACAAGATCCTCACCGACCGCTACCAGGGCTGGCAGAGCGGCACCGCTGCCGACATGTTCCAGGGCAAGCTGTCGCTGGAACAGATCGAGCAGCACGCCCTGCAGAACAACCTGAACCCCAAGCCCCGCTCCGGCCGACAGGAACAGATCGAAAACCTACTCGCCCGAGCCATCTACACCGACAAGCTGTAACGATCTACAACACGCTCAGGAGCATGACCATGCCGTGCCGCTTCTCTCTTGGCTTGCTCCTGGGCTGTGTCGCTACCGCGCAGGCAGGCGCGCAACCGGCACCGTCGACCGCGCCCGTCACGCGTGCGCAGGGCGCCTTCGCGACAGGTCGCCATCCCAACCTGATGGCCGAAGCCGGCCACAGTGAAGCGGAGATTCAGGCACGCCTCAACTCCGCCTTCGAGCAACTCTTCCACGGCGACAAGCAGACGCAAGCCATCTACTACGAAGCCGGGCGCAACAGCGACGGCCCGCTGGCCTACATCACCGACGTGGCGAACCACGACGTTCGCACCGAGGGCATGAGTTACGGCATGATGGCCGCCGTACAAATGAACCGCAAGGCTGAGTTCGACGCCATCTGGAACTGGGCCAACACCTACATGCTCATCACCGATCCGGCCAATCCGTCCGCCGGGTACTATGCCTGGTCCATGAACAGCGACGGCACTCCACGCTCGGACGGGCCTGCCCCGGATGGCGAGGAGTACTTTGCCATGTCGCTCCTGTTTGCGGCGCACCGCTGGGGCAACGGCTCTGGTCTGTACGACTACCAGGCTCAAGCCGAGCGCATCCTTCGCATCATGCGGCATCATCCGGTCGTGACCGCCACCGGTCCATTCCGCATTCATCCAGCGGACCCGCCGTTTGTGCCGCGCGGCAGAGATGGCAAGCCGTTCCCGCCACGCTCCACCACAGTAGGACCCATGGTCGACGAAGCTCACAGCATGATCGTCTTCGTTCCCAGCGCGGGCGGCAACACGTTCAGCGATCCCAGCTATCACCTGCCGCACTTCTACCAGTTGTGGGCCATGTGGGGACCGCCGGAAGACCGCGAGTTCTGGCGGCGCGCTGCTACCGTGAGCCGCAACTACTTCGTCGCGGTAACAGGACCCAACACCGGTCTTTCCGCGGACTACACCAACTTTGACGGCAGCCCACACCGGACGCCATTCAATCCGCACTCTGCCGACTTCAGCTACGATTCCTGGCGCACTGCAAGCAACTGGGCGGTGGACCAGGCCTGGTTCGAGGCGAATCCGAATGCGCAGGTCCTGAGCGACAGAATTCAGTCGTTCCTCACCTCGCAGGGCATCCACACCTTCGCCGACCAGTACACATTGAGCGGCACTCCCCTCTCCACCAGGCACTCGCCCGGTATGGTCGCCACGACGGCAACCAGCGGCCTTGCGGCAAGCCACACAGCAGCGCGCGCCGCCTTCCTCGCTGAGCTATGGAACACGTCCGTACCTAGTGGCGAGCAGCGCTACTACGACGGTCTTCTGTACTTCATCAGCATGCTGCACACCACCGGCAACTTTCGCATTTGGATGCCCGATGCCAGCGGCAAGTAGGGACAGCTCGCTCCCGAACAAAGCAAGACAGCATCGCTAAGAGCAAAGCGGGGACGCATGAAGCGTCCCCGCTTTGCAATGTCTGGTACCGGTTAGAAGTCGTAGCGAATCGCGACCTCCATGATGCGACGACCTTCCTTCAGCGGAGCAAATCCAAACTGCGGATTAGCGGCCGCGTTTGCGCTGCTGAGCGCCTGGTTAAAGTTGGTGACATTGCTCGTTTGGCTGAAGTTGAGGGTGTAGTTCTGCTGGTTCACCTGAGTAAAGGAGTTATTGGCTCGGTTTATGAAATTGAAGGCAGCCACGCGCAACTGGAAGCTTTGCGATTCTTTCACGCGGAACGTCTTCGCCGCGGTGATGTCCGTGTCGAAGAAGTTAGGACCGGGCAGGTACCCATATTTGTAAGCGCCGTTGGTGCCCAGGGTAGGCAGGCCAAATGCCGAAGCGTTGATGAACTGCTTCGCCGAACGGGTTACCTGGTTCGGTGCACCGATGATCGCCGGCTGCAACGTTACGTCAGGCGTGCCCAGGATGTTGGTGTTGCTGACCGACACCGTGCAGGTTCCCGTGCCACTGGTTGTGGTGCAGGTGCTGCTGTTGCCTCCCACGGTTGCTGTCGCGCCCACCGGAACCTGGATGGAACCGGTCAGGCCGAAGTTGGAACTGATGACGCTGGGCAGATTGGCACCGCTCTGATAGTTGACGATGCCGGAAACCTCCCAGCCGTTCGTAACTCCACCGATCAAGCGCTGATGTACGACCGTACCAAGCTGGTAGGAATACGCAGCGTTGAAGATGCTGCGCCGATCAAACGGCAGGTTGTAGTAGTTGTTGCGGTAATTGAAAGGGTCCGCCGGTGTGCTGTAGGTAGCCGACCCACCTAGCCCCTGAATACCCAGAGCCTTGGACCAGGTGTAGTTCACGCTGTAGTGCGCCTTGCCGGTTTGGCGAACCAGGCCCACCTGCAGGCCGTTGTAGTTGGCATAAGTGTTATGCACTGGCACATACAGGTGGTTGTACAGCGGGAACGGCTTGTACGCGTCGATTACGCCCTGCTGTAGCCCGCCGACATTGGTATTGTTGCCCGAGGCACCAGCCGGAGCGAAGAGCGGAAACCGTGTGCCCGGAGCCACGCCGGTGTCTGGCCGCGTGTTCGGATACGGATTGAACAATGCCCCGATCGGTAGCGAGTTGATGTTGCTAAGTGTGGTGTTCTGCGTGGATCCATCGTTCAACAAGTGATCGCTCTTGTTGCCGACATACGCCACCTCAAGGAGCATGTGGCCTGGCAGCCGCTGATCGACAGAGACGTTGTAGGTGAAGACGCGCGGCTCCTCGTCGTCATTGGGATTGGAGGCATACACGTTCGAGTCGGGCGTGAAGCCGGTCGAAGTCGTCGCGGCGCTTTGGTACGAACTCACAGACGACAGCAACAGCGGGCCGCTCACCGTGTACTGGCGAAGTCCGAGCACCGTCTGGTTTTGCGACTGAGCGCTGTTGTACGCATCATGCGCGCGGAAGATGCCGAAACCACCGCGCACGATCGTATCGCCATGGCCATACGTGTCCCATGCAAAGCCGACGCGCGGATTCGTGAAGGCCCAGCGAGTAGGACGGCCGCCATTCGGAACCGACTTGTCCATGCCGTGATACGTGATGCCGGGCAGCGTTGGGTTCGAGTTCGCGGCGTAAGCAGCCGCAGTAAATACAGCCAGACCCTGGCCGTGGCTGTCTTCCCATGGCGTGATGTGCTCCAGTCGAATGCCTGCATCCAGCGTCAAACGACTTGTCACGCGCCAGTGATCCTGCACATAGCCCGCCAGGTTCCAGAAATATAGGTTTGGCTTCGGCAGAAGATTGGTTTGGTTGTACTGGAAGATGCCGCCTTCGGCGAAGTTCGCTAGGTAATTTCCGCCATTGCCGCTCCCGACCGGCCCCGTCGAGTGAACGGTGCCCTTCAGCGGGTCGGTAAAGGTTTCACCGAAGTAGTACAGGTTGATCGTGCCATTGGTGTTGATGAACGGCGCTGCCTGCGGGTTTGAATCCCACTGGTAAAACACCCCCGCGCGGAAGGTGTGCTGGCCCAGCACCTTGGTCAGGTTGTCGCCGGCCGTGCGCACCTGCTTCTTTGCGAAGATGCCGCCGAAACTGGTGTCCGGGGTCCGGAGCAGCGGCAGGCCGTCGTTGCCGTAATCCTCAAGCGTCGGCTGCACCTTGCTGCCATTGGCAAACACGCCCTGGTACGGATTGTTCGCCACTGCAGAAAAGTTCTTGTTGACGAAGCTCTGATTGAAGTAAGCGCCAGAGATGTAGAACTCGTTCGTCAGCGTGGAGTTGAAGATGTGTGTGTAGTTGATGCTGGCAATGTGCGAGCTGACAGGACTCAGCAGGCCGCCACCCGGTACGTTGACGCCACCCAGATTGCCGCGCGCGGAATAGTACTCATTCTGCGGAACGCCAGACGTTCCCTTCTCGATGCTGTAGGTGCCGAAGATCTTGTCCCGATCTCCGCCGTAGTCCACTCGGCCGCGCCCCTGCCACAGGTTGTTATTGATCAGGTTCGTGGTGATCCAGTTGTAGGTGCCGTTGCTTGCCACATTCGGAACCGGCATCTGGTTCAGGATGATCTTGCTGAGCGGATCCATGTATTGCGAGATGTTGCCATTCACCACCGCGGCACCATTCGGCGCGGTGACCGGCACGCGGCAGATGTTCTGGTTCGGAATGTAGCCGGTGGTCGAGCCGTTGTAGCTGCACGCGCCACCATTCGGATCGACACCATATGCCGAACCAAGGTACTGCTGCAACTGCGCCTGACTGAAATCGCCCGCACGCATCCCAAGCGTCGGGACCAGTGCGTTCAGCGTCGCTGCCGAAGCGCTACCGTACGCGTAGGCATTCCGCTGCGCATATTCTTCGCCACCCACAAAAAAGGTGAGCGTGCGCTGCTTGTTGAAGCCGGTGCCCGGAATCAGGATGGGGCCGCCAAGGGTGAAGCCGGGGTAGATGTAGCGGTCGGGCGGCTTGCCCTGTTGACTGTACTTCGCGATCCAGTCGATGGAATTCAACTGTGAGGTGCGCGCGAACGTATACAGGGAGCCATGAAACTTGTTCGCGCCGGATTTGCCCACGGCATTGATCACAATGGGACCGTGTGCCTGGTCGGCGGTGAAACTGGAAGTGGAGATCTTTACCTCCGCCACCTGCTCATAGTTCACGTTCTGCAGGGCTCCGCCAAAGGCACCCGGATCGGTGATGTCCACGCCATCTGACAGCAGAGCCTGACCGTTCACCGGCGTACCGTTCGCGGCATACTGGCCCAGGGCGCCCGTCGGGTTTACCTGCGACGGATCGTAGCTGGCATTGTCGAAACTTCCCGCACCACCCTTGGAGATCGCGAAGCCGGGCAGGATCTTCAGCAGCTCCGTCACATCGCGGCCCTGCACCGACAAGTGCTTGATCTCCTCCGAGGAGATCAGGGAGCTTTGTTCTCCGGAGTCAAGCGGAATGGTCTCGTTAGCGCTCTGCACCTCGACCGTTTGCGACACATCGCCAGCAGACAGGCGAATGTCACGCACCGACTGCTGGTCGCCGGGATTTAGGTGAATGCCAGTCTGCGCATAGGTGCGGAAGCCCGGTGCGGAGATCGTTACGTCGTAGTCTCCCGTCGGAACTGCGGAGAAGTTGAAAACCCCAGAGCCGTTCGCCGTGGCCTTCCGCAGATCACCCGTTGCTTCGTTCTTCAGCGTGATTTCGGCTCTTGGAATAATCGCGCCGCCGGCATCAGCAACGGTTCCGCCCAGGGTTGCGGTTGTGGTTTGCGCAACCAGGTTTGCGGACACGCAGCTTACCGCCAGGAGACAGGTGGGGCCTACGCTCCGCAGGAATGTTTTGCTCGTGATGACGCGGTTTTTTGCGGACTTCGACTTGTAAATCATAGGGCTCTCCGTTGCAAATGGGGTTGGGTCAGGCATTCTCTTTGGCGCGCCTTCAACGCGCTCAGCCGTGATGCCTGGGCTTCTTTCTTTGTCGCTAATAAAACCCTCAACAAGCGTGCAGCCGGTTTTTACGCCGGCTTTCACGAACCTGTCAAGCAGACCCAGTCTTTATTTTTTGCGATGAAGGAAAAGACAGACTTACGAGAGAACTGGTACGCTATGCGGCGGAATCGCACTCATGAGATCGCTACACCTCTGCACTGCAGTTTTCGTTGCGGCCGCTGCCGCCGGTCAGGCTGGCGCCCCGCTTGCGCCGAATGGGCGACACTACCTCTCGCAACCTTTGACTCGGGAGATCTTCACCGCAGACCCATCTGCCCACGTCTTTGGCGATCGCCTGTACATCTACCCGTCGCACGACGTCCCCACCAACATCCCGGACGATGACCTGGGCAGTGAGTACGCGATGCACGACTATCGCGTGCTTCGGATGGATCGCCTGAATGGTCCGGTGACCATCGGCCCTGTCGCTCTGGATGTGAAAGACGTGCCGTGGGCAAGCAAGCAGATGTGGGCCCCGGATGCTGCATACAAGAACGGCCGTTACTTCCTGTACTTTCCTGCAAGGGATAAACAGGACCACTTCCGCATTGGTGTGGCGACTGGGACCGATCCGATGGGTCCGTTCCATGCAGAGCCTGAGCCCATCGCGGGGACCTACAGCATCGATCCAGCCGTCTTCACCGACACCGATGGCCAGAGCTACATGTACTTCGGGGGCATCTGGGGCGGACAGCTACAGAACTGGGTGGACGGCCACTTCAGCCAACGCTCCAGCACGGACCTTCATCAGGACGCGGCACCTGCACTCATGCCGAAAGTAGCCAGATTGAGCGCCGACATGATGCACCTCGCCGCACCGGCGCAGGATGCGGTGATCGTCGACGCGAACGGCAAGCCCTTACTTGGCGGCGATCACGACCGCCGCTTCTTCGAGGCTGCATGGATGTTCAAGCGGCAGGGCCGGTACTATTTCACCTACTCCACAGGTGACACGCACTTCCTGGCATACGCCATCGGCTCCTCCCCGCTAGGCCCGTTCACCTACCAGGGTCACTTCCTTCTGCCAGTGCAGGGCTGGACGACTCACCACTCCATTGTCGAATGGGAGGGTCAGTGGCTGCTGTTCTACGCGGACACGCAGCTCTCCAATAAGAACCACCTGCGGAACGTCAAGGTCACGCCTCTCTCGTTCGACGCCCAAGGCCACATCCAGACCATCGACCCGTTCCTCCCCTAGCTCAAGCTGCCGACGCCCAACATAGTCACAGTCTCCCAACCGCAAGGTGCACGATGAAAAGAACGTGTTTCGGTATTGTCCCCGTCGCAATGGTGTGCGGACTGCTCGCATCCTTCCTTGCGGCTCGTGCGCAGGTAGAAACATTGGTCCCGGTGCCTGTCCCCGGTGCCAAGCCACTCACCGCGCAACACATCAAGGTGCACAGTGCCGCGCTCGAAGGCAATCTTGAAGGCGACCCGGCCGACCGCGACGTGATCGTGTTTCTGCCAGCCACGTATCAGCAGCAGCCCACGCGACACTATCCGGTCCTCTACGCCCTACACGGCTACTTCATCGGAGCGGAGCAATGGACTCACGAAATCCACGTGCCGCAGACCATAGAAGGCGCCTTTGCCCAGGGCAGTCGCGAGATGATCGTGGTGCTGCCGGACTCCAAGACGGTCTACAACGGCTCCATGTACTCGAGTTCGGCGACCACCGGTGACTACGAGCGATTCATCTCGCACGATCTGGTTCAGTACATCGACGCGCACTACCGCACGCTGCCCGATCGCCAGAGTCGCGGTCTGGTCGGCCACTCCATGGGCGGTTATGGCGCGGCGCGCATCGGCATGAAGCACGCTGACGTCTTCGGCGCCCTCTACCTAATGAGCCCATGCTGTCTCTCGCCCATGACAGCAGGCGGGCCGGGTCCCGCAGACCAGGCGACCGAGCGTGCCATCGCTGGTGAGAAGAAAGCCGAAGCGGCCACGTCTCCGGCGCAACTCGCCGCTCAATCGCCGGGCTTTGCCGCGGCCCAGTATGCGACGGCCGCCGCGTGGTCACCCAACCCAAAGAAGCCGCCGCTGTACTTCGACCTCCTCACCAAAGACGGCGTGGTGCAGTCGAACATTGCCGCAAAGTATGCAGCCAACGCTCCGCTGGCGTTTGTGGACCAGTACATCGACGCTCTGAAACAGTACAGCGCCATCGCGCTGGATGTGGGCGATCAGGACGGCCTGCGCGAGGATACCGGCAAGCTCCATCAGGTGCTCGACAACTACGGTGTCCAGAACAGCTTCACGATCTATCCCGGAACGCACACCAGCGCCATAGCCCAACGCTTTCAGAACTACGTTGTGCCTTTCTTCAGCCAGCACTTATGCTTCGCTACACACTGCACCACAGCCTCAGCCGGAGATATCAAATGAAGCGCAACACCGTAGCGTCTGCCTCACTCTCTGCTCTCGTTCTCGCTGCTCTGCTACAGCCCTCCGCTCTGGCACAGGACGCCAGCGGTGCCGCGTTTCTGAATACGCAGCTCTCTCCGGAAGCGCGCGCGACAGACCTGGTGCATCGCATGACTATGGCCGAGAAAGCTTCGCAGATGCAGAACAACTCTGCTGCGGTTCCCCGCCTCAACATCCCTGCTTACCAATGGTGGAGCGAGGCCCTGCACGGTGTCATCAATGACGGCGTCACGGAGTATCCAGAGCCAATTGGTTTGGCTGCGACCTTTGACACTGCGGGCATACACACCATGGCCGGCCAGATCGGAATCGAAGGCCGCATTAAGCACGTGCAGAACCTGCGCGAACATCACACCGGCATCATGGGCGGTCTGGATTTCTGGTCGCCAAACCTGAACATCTTTCGCGATCCGCGCTGGGGTCGCGGGCAGGAGACCTATGGCGAAGACCCGTACCTCACGGGACGCATGGGCGTGGCCTACATCACCGGCCTGCAGGGTGACAATCCCAGGTACTACCTTGGCATCGCGACCCCGAAACACTTCGCGGTGCACAGTGGACCCGAGCCGACCCGCCACTTCGCCGACGTTGACGTGAGCCGCCACGACGAAGTCGACACCTACGAGCCTGCTTTTCGCGCCGCGATTACCGAGGCAAAGGCTGGCTCCGTAATGTGCGCCTACAACGCAATCAACGGCGAGCCTGCCTGCGCCAACCAGCACCTGCTGCAGGAGCAGCTGCGCGGCCACTGGGGCTTTCAGGGATATGTGGTCTCCGACTGCGACGCCGTACGCGACGTTGCGGCCAACCACCGTTACCGTCCCACGCAGGCGCAGGGGGCGGCGATCTCGGTGCTCCGCGGCATGGACAACGAGTGCGTCACGTTCTCTTCTCGTTTTGGCGAACCGGTAGACAAGGCATACGTCGACGCCGTGCAGCAGGGCTATCTGCCGGAAAGCTCACTGGACACAGCGCTCATTCGGCTATTCACCGCCCGCATCAAGCTCGGCATGTTCGATCCGCCGGACCAGGTGCCGTACACGAAGATCGACGAGAAGGAACTGGACAGCGCGGAACACCGTGCGCACGCCCGCAAGCTGGCAGACGAATCCATGGTGCTGCTGAAAAATGATGGCATGCTGCCGCTGCGTAATGGCATTCGGAGCATCGCGGTGGTCGGTCCGCTTGCCGACCAGACCACGCCACTCATCGGCAACTACGCGGGGCAGCCTACTCACATCGTGTCGGTCATGGAGGGTCTGCATGCGCAGTTCCCGAACGCTTCGATCACCTTTGTGCCGGGAACGCAGTTCTTGCACGCGGAAGGCACGCCGCTGCCGATAGCCCTGCTCACCACGCCTGATGGCAAGCCCGGCTTGCACGCCGAATACAACGAAGCTCACAAAGCCTTCGACGATAAACCCAAATTGCTCCTGAGTCGCAACGAACCGACGGCGAACCTTTCGGGATCGAACCTGCCCGCAGAGATAGCTGGGCGGAAGAACTACGGAGTTCGCTGGACGGGCTTCCTCACCCCCACAGCCTCCGGGCTGTACCAGATCGGCATGCGCACGCGCGGTTCAGTTCGTTTCGTGGTCGATGGTAAGCAGATCGCCACTTCCTACGGCGGACGCAATGTCGAATCGACCATGGGCAAAGTCGAGTTAGAAAAGGGCCGCAAGGTTACCGTGGGTATCGAGAATGGCGTGCAGAACGGAGACCCGGGAGCGGAACTGATCTGGAGTCCGGTCAACTACGCGGTAGACGCAAAGGCAGTGGCTGCAGCCAGGAGTGCCGACGCCGTCATCGCAGTGGTCGGCATCACCAGCCAGCTTGAGGGTGAGGAGATGCCGGTGACCGAAGCTGGATTCAGCGGCGGTGATCGGACCAGCTTGAACTTGCCGCAACCTGAAGAAGACCTGGTGGAAGCAGTGGCCGGAACTGGTAAGCCGCTGTGCGTTGTGCTGATGAACGGCAGCGCCCTATCGGTGAACTGGATCCACGATCACGCGAACGCGATCGTCGAGGCCTGGTACCCGGGCGAAGAGGGTGGCGCCGCAATTGCGGACACGTTGTCCGGCAAGAACAACCCCGCCGGCCGTCTGCCGGTCACCTTCTATAGGGGCACAGACCAGTTGCCGAACTTCGAAGACTACGGCATGGCAAACCGCACGTATCGCTATTTCACGGGCAAGCCGCTGTACAACTTTGGTTACGGACTCAGCTACACGAGCTTTGCCTATCGCGACCTGCACCTCTCCAGCAACAGCATCGCTGCCGGCCAGCCGGTCGATGCCGACGTGACCGTCACAAACACTGGCAAGGTTGCGGGCGACGAAGTCGTCCAGCTCTACCTGAAGTTCCCAAGCGTAAAGGGCGCACCGCTGTTGGCGCTTCGCAGCTTTACCCGCGTGAACGTAGATCCAGGAGTAAGCCGCAAAGTGTCATTTCACCTGAACCCACGAGACCTCGGTATGGTCACCGAACTCGGCAACCCGATCGTTGCACAGGGCGATTACACAGTCTTCGTCGGAGGCGGACAACCCGGAGATGGAGCTTCGGACGTCAATACAACGTTGCACGTGACCGATACGGTTGCGCTGCCGGAGTGATATCACTTTCAACGATTGCTCGGATTACTTACATCCCTGCTGGCCTTTAGTGTTGATTCTCGTGCGGCTGCGAATCCAATGCCGCACGAGCACATCATCATCGCTCCACCAACGCCCTCAGCTTGTAGGAAAGCTGAGTTACCTGCTGTTGAGCGGTGACGACACGGCCTTGTAGCCGGTTGGCACGTCGAATCCCGAGAGCTCCACCGGTGCAACGGAAAAAGACGAAGCTTGCGTTTGCGCCTCCATCAACACGGCAGCAGCGGCATCGGCTGTCCCGGATCCGGACTTACCCGCAGCAGGGGATGCCTTCTGCGTGTGGTGCAGCAGAGATCCCATCGTTGCTCCAGAGAGCGCTCGCCCGAACGTGCCAAGCTTGCTCATCTGATCGCTTGCGGTTTGAGTTGCAGTGGCAGTGGCTGTTTCCTTCGCGATGGAAGCAGCTTCGGATGATCCTTGATTTTCGTTGTGTGCCAAAGGCACAGCAGATGGAGGCGGCAGGGGCTCACCATTCGCGGTGAATCCTACCCGGGTTACCTGCAGCACTGGAAAACCCGTCATCTTCGCCGACTCTTTCTGTAGCTCCGCGAGTGCCTGTGCTCCCCCTGGCTGTGAAGACAACAGCGAGGCCATCGATGCCGATTCGATCTGAACGGACAACTCTTTGCTGAGGCGCTCTCGAAATGCCCGCAACTCGCTAAGCCCTGGACAATCCGCAACGGACCAGATCTCACTCGTGGCAGCCATCGCAGACTTACTCGCGTCTGGCTGCGTGAAGGTGACAGTGAGAAGCGATTCAGCCGCGCTCCGCCCGTCAACCTGGCGCGTGGTGCCATTGCTGGTGATGTGTGCGTTGAAAGCGACTTGGTCACCGGTGGATCCAGCGGCGGTTGTTCCCTTTGCCTGGCTCACTACCTTCGCCATCTGCTGTTCCATCTGCTGAAAGGTGACTACGGAGTAAGAGCGCTTGTCGTGATCCACCATCGTGATCGTCTGCCGATCAAGATCGATGATCTGGGTCGTATGCAGGCCCGCACGAACCATACGGTTCCCGTGAATCATCACCTTGAAGGTCATGGGACCACTGAGCTGCCTGACTTGTGAACTAAACGCTCCAGCCATCTTCAGCATGCCCACCACGGTTCCGCCCGTAATCTGCATGGTCTCCTGGTAGCTCACGTCTGCATGAGCCAGGACAGGTTGTAGAACGTTGCCAAGAAGCGCAGCGGCAAGTGGTAAAGAGCGTGTGGCCGATCGATTGGTAAGCATGATGTCTCCTTTGCTGTTTCTGTGTTCGCTCGAAAGTGTTATTACTCGCGGACCAACTCGACGCGCCGGTTCCGCGCACGCCCAGCTAAGGTCGCATTCGTGTCAATGGGCTGTGCGGCACCGAAACCACTCGTATCCAAAGCAGCCGCGGGCACGTGGTACTTAGAGACCAGCTCTGCCTTCACCGCTGCGGAGCGGCGGGTCGACAGATCGAGGTTGTAATCGTCTCCGCCGATGTTGTCGGTGTGGCCGCTTACCTTCAACTTCCAATCAGGATGTGCCGCAAGCACCGCACCAATCTCTCTCAGAACGGGTTCTGATTCAGGTTTGAGATGATCGCTCCCGAAGTCGAAGTAGATGCCATAGATCTCAACCTTCTTGTTCTCCTTGAGCTGCTGCTCGATATGGCTAGAGGGCAGATCATCGGCCGCTTTGGCGGTTGGGGGGTAGGAGATCTTGGTGACCTGCAACTGCGAACCTGCGCCGAATTTCCACGCCAGCATCAGTGGGTAGTTAGGTTGATTCAGGATGTAGAACTCCGCCGGGCCATCGTCGGTGGAACATCCAGCACGCAGCGCTGGAAGCGTGGTCGGCTGATCGTCGAGCAGTACAGGAAACGCGACCAGTGCCGATCCCTCGCGGTGCAAAGTGCATTGAACTTTGGAGACCTTGTTCAGCTCGGCGTCACCGCCTAGGTGCTCGCTGCTCACACCAAAGCCCGAGAGAACGTTGACCATGTTGCTGATTGCTCCCCTGATCCCCTCCGGCTGAAAAGTGAATGCAGAACTTCGGTTCTGCGAAAGGTCCGTGAACACTTCCCTGGAAACGGTGATCGCCGTGGTTCCAGGAATGGATTGCGGTTGGTTACGACTGAACAGTTGGGCGTAGTCGTGTGCCTTGTCCAGATCCTGTGCGAGCACGAGACGTTCGAGATCGGTGATGTCTTGCCCCTTCTCAGTTGGCTTGGCTCCGTGATAGGCGAGCGTAATTCCCTTCGCATCGATGGAACGGATTTGCTTCATCGATTCGTAATCGCCTTGGGGATCATCAATCGCCGTAACGACCAACATGCCGCTCCGCGGTGGGGCTGGATTCGGAGAGGCGGAGGACGACTGCCACGCCGGGAAGGCGGCGGTTGTCGCATCACTCTGTTCCGTCCCGGCGACAGGAGACGAGAGTGCGACCGGCTCGACGGTGACTGGTACGGACTCGGCGTCGCGCACAAGCTGCTTCGCCTTGAGTCTTGCCTGGTGCATCGCATACGCGGATGCAGTAATCGCCAAGATCGCGGCCATCACCACGGCTAAGCCGGCGAAGAGTAATCCGCGAGGACCGCTGCGATCTTCCTGCTCCTTGGTGACGGTGGGATGGGTTGCCGACGAAGGGCTGCTGCAAGCCGTGCAGTAGGCGCCAATCATAGGAGCTTTACATCGAATACAGTTGGTCACGCTTATCTCCTCAGTCCTGATCGCATCGTTGTCTCTGTCCACAAAAGCGATTTGTCTGAGCCTGACTGTGCCGAGAGAAGATTGCCTCGCAGCGTCATCACGCCTAGCGTCAGCAGCGTCGTTCCGAGCACCATCAGAGCCGCGACAGGCTCCCAGTTGCGCCAGCCGCGATCGATCATGGCGGTGCCTTGCTTCGCGGGCAGATACAGCACGGTCACGCGGTCGCCAACCTTGTAGGGCGAAGGGTTTGCTCCGGCGCGGTCGAGAAAGCGAACCGCCGCGCCGTCCACGGCCGTAAACTGCACCTCCGGGAATCTGATGTTGCGATGGTTGTTGCTCGGGTTTATCTCCAGCCAAAGGACGACGCCTTCTGTTCGCGTCCCCTTCTGCAGTTCGATCAACTTGCGGACGGGTATCGCAGCGGTCGCAAGTACCACCAGGCCCGCCAGACAAAACACCGGCCCTACTCGGCCCGACTTTCTGCTCGAAACCTGCACACCTGGACGCCTATACGGCAACCCGAGACTCTCCGCACTCTCGACGGGCGTGGATTGCAAACCTTGATTTCGGATCGCCAGTGCCGATCCAGCTTTGAGAAAGAGCTTGAGCCTTGGCCGTAACATGCGTCCCACCACAACGGCGAGAAGTGCCGCAACAATCCATGTGACGAGGGAGTACTTCAGGGTGCCGAGGCTGGACCAGGTAAGCCAACCACCGCCCAGCAGGAATCCGAAGGCCAACGACCACACCACCGGTGCCGCTGCCTCACGGGCCTCATCCGGGCGCTCAGGGGTGACACGGATCAGCTTGCGCGTGCCGGTGCCTCTGCCCGCAAGGCTGCCGCTGCCTTGGACTGCGTTGGCCTCACCCCAACCGCCTTCCTCCAGGGCATACCGGTACACGCTATAGAACTGCGTGCCCCGCCGGCGCACGCCGACAACGACACCATCAACTTTTCGCCCTCGGCAAGCCCACTGGGCGATGGTGTAGAGGACGGCGACGCCAATCAGGATGAGCAGCAGTCCAAACACAGCAGCGGCTATTTGTCCGAGCAGCACCGCTGGTTCAATCAGTGTGTCGTTCCCGTTTACTGGCACGATCATTCTCCTGTTTGTAGGTGCCTTATTTGGGAACAGCGAACCGAAAGAGCTGGTCGTCGAGCGTAGGATTCGCTCTGGGTTCGAACACGACAGTGATTCGGTTGATTGATCCTGGCGGCGCGGGTGACTGCTCAACGATCTTCCGCACCAGGTAACTGCTTACATCGATCCACAACGTCAGGTCGTGTACGTTCACCCGGTTCCCAGTCCCGCCATAGGAATCACTGGTGACACCGTCCAGCCGGTAGCACCGGTGGCCTATCCCGTCATCCGAGGACGTCATCTGCTTCGGCTCAAAGTGTTGTAAAGCGCCCGGCAGATTCGCCTTGGAATAAAGCAACGGTGGAATCTTGGTGACTGTATTGCTCGTTGGGTAATCGTTCAGGGTGATGGCCCGGGCATTATCCGGATTGGGATAAGCAGTCACCTGAGCAGTGGCCTTCCACCACACATGGAAAGCCTCGGGATCTCCCCAGACCACCAGGCGGTCGCCTTCCGGCCGGCGGAAATCGAATAGGAAATGCCGGGGCGCTCGGGTGAAATAAGTGGAGAAGCTTTGGCTGTCGCGGCTACTTGGACCGTACTCCTTCAGGACTGTGCCCGTATCGGCGTAGCTGCCGAGGGCTGCGTACACCGAGCGCGCATGATCCAAAACCGCTGCGGGCGTGTCTTCAGCCCCGAGGTTTGCGGGCCTCGACACGAGGAGCAGCGTGCCAACTGCCAGGCCCAGGAACGAAAAACCATGGCGCGCTCGAGCCGCTCGCTTCCAACTCCATGCTTGCTCCACCATCACTTGCATGGATGTGAACTTCGCTCCTCATACTGTGCAGGTCAACATGCTGTAGCTGAACTTGACCTGAACCGACAAACCCCTCCCTTTGTGGAGCTTGCAAGCTTCTATGCTCCGTCCTGAGGAGTCGGAATGCTAGAATTGCCGACATCCTTGCATCCCAAACCATGAAGGCTCGCCGGCATGGCAGAGACGAGATACGCTCCGGTGCTGATTTACCGCTTCGGTCATTTCGAGGTCATGCCCGAAGCCGGCGAGTTGTACCGGCGTGGTCAGCGCGTCAGGATCCAGGAACTGCCGTTTCGAGTGTTGGTGACACTGCTCGAACAGCATGGACAGATCGTCCCGCGAGATGTCTTGGCAAAACAGCTTTGGCCGCAGGATGTGTTCGTCGAGTTCGACCAAGGGCTAAGTACGGCTGTCGCGAAGCTCCGCCAGGCCTTGGGAGATGTCGCGGATAATCCCCGCTTTATTGAGACGGTGCCTCGCCGGGGTTATCGTTTCATTGCACCAGTCATGCAGGAATCGCCTGCCCTCTCCGCGCCGGCAAAGCCTGAACTTCAGTCACTAACTCCACCGCCGCACGAGGAACTCTCGGTTGCCACCACCGCTGAGCAATCGATCATCCCGGAACCTCGAGTCGGAAGGCGCTTCTCGGATCATTTGCGGTGGTTCGCCGCGGCCGCTCTTCTTCTGCTCGCCGGTGGCGCCTTATTTCTTCTGCGGCCCTCGAAGGTGCAGACTCCGCTGCGCGCCAACGACCAGATACTGCTGACCGATTTCGACAATACAACGGGAAACGTAGTCTTTACGGAAACGCTCTTGAGCGCCTTGCGGATCAAGTTGGAAGAGTCACCCTATTTCGCCCTGACCTCGGCCAAGGCCACCCAGGCCGCGCTGGAGCAAGGGGGAGTCCAAGGCACCGGCCGTGTCTCTCTCCAGGATGCCCAGCGCATTTGCGGGACGTTGCACGCGAAAGCGATCGTGCACGGTACGGTCGCTCCCATCAGGGATGGCTTGCGAGTGCAACTCCAAGCCGAATTATGTAACGGTGGAGCGCTGGTACAAGAAGAGGCCTTTTCCCCATCGACGAATGCCTTGCTCTTGACGCTGGGTGACACGGCCGATCGTCTGCGCCGTGACCTGGGCGAGCCGGAAAGCTCCGTGAAGCGCTTTGGCACACCCATTCTGCAGGCGACGACCTCCTCCCTGCCGGCCCTGCAAGCGTTCGCCTCGGGCGAGCAAAAGCGGGCGCGCGGGCAGGACCACGAGACCATTGCGGACTATAAGCTTGCGACCGATCTGGACCCGGAGTTCGCGCTGGCCTATGCCCGGCTCGGCACAGTGTATGGCAATGAGAACGAGACCGAGCTTTCCCGCGCTGTGTATCAGAAGGCCTTCGATCTGCGCCTCCACACTACGGAACGGGAGCGCCTTTACCTGACCGCCCACTATTACAGCTCAGCGTTGGGAGACGCTGAACGAGCAGAGGAGGTCTACAACTTATGGCGGCAACTATATCCGGAAGACCTGATCGCACCAAACAATCTGGCCGATCTGTATGAAACACTTGGCGAGCCCGAGTTGGCTCGCGCAATGGCGCGCGAGGCGGTGCGCATCGCGCCGAACAACGCGTTCCCTTACGCGGGTTTGCTCCAGGCCGATCAGCGCCTGGGCCTCTACGAGGAAGCACGTAGCGTATGGCACGACGCGTCGGTAAAGAAGTTGGATGACTCGATCATCTCGCGCATGGCGATGTTCCGGGTCGGCGTTGCGCAAGGTGATGCGGCACTGATTCAGCAACAGGAGGAGTGGGCCGCCGGAAATCCTCGTCAGGCCGAGATGCTGATGTTGGAAGGTTGGGTGTGCGTCGCGGAAGGACGGCTACGTGCTGCGCAAACCTTATTCCACCGGGCTCAGGAGGTCGCGCTCAACAACGGACTCAAGGAGTCCGCAGCCGACGCAGGACTGGAATTGGCCCAGTTTGAGGCTGACATTGGTCAGATCCAAGAGGCGCGAACTGAGGTAGGCCACTCGCTTCGCCTTGCCCCGGACGTGCTGAACGTAAAGGCGTTCGCGGCGATGGTCCTGGCCGTCGCAGGCGAGCCGACGCAGGCGTCGACTCTCGCGGAAGCGGTGCGGTCTGCTGCGCCACAGAACACGATCTTCGTGAAAATGATCCTGCCGATCACGGAGTCCCGTTTAAGCCGGGTTAGTAGGCATCCGGAAGCTGCCGTGGATCAACTGCGGCCGGTACAGACCTTCGATCGATCTCGCGTCATCGAGCTTGTGTCGATCTACGACCGCGCTCAAGCGCTGCTGTCAGCAGGTCGGGGTCTGGAAGCGGAGAAAGAGTTCGCGCGCTTGGAACAACTGCGTTCCCTCTGCCCGATCTCTCCCTACATTCCTCTCGCGCATCTCGGCATGGCCCGCGGTTGGCGTCTCATCGGCGACCTGAAACAGTCTCGCGGCGAGTACGCTACCTTCCTTCAGCGATGGAGAGGCGGCGATGTGGACTTGCCATTGCTGCGCCGGGTGCAAGCGGAATACCAGAGCCTTGGGGTCGCGGCTCCCTCCAACTAGAACAGCCGACTTCAGTTCCGCGCCACCTCGCGTTTGAGCGAGCGTCCATGCAGGATGCACTTCGCAGGTCCAAAGAACGCTTACCGACGATCTTGAGGTGAGCCTGCAGCTCACTCATCTTTAGTGACTTAAGAGTTCAGACGCGCTTCATCGCCGTCCCATTGACCAGTAGAAGCCTTTGCGGGATTCTGACGCCGATCCGAGTTGGAAGCGGCCCAAATCGACGGAGGCACGGTAGTTGAAGACAAGACTCTCGAAAGCGTTACGAACAAAACCTCCTTGCGGTCACACGCCTCAGAAAGGCCACCGCGTGGCGAGGTCACTCGTTCTCTTAGCCGGTTGGCTTCTCGTTGCCGCCTTGGTGGGCGGCTGCCATTCCGGACACCTCGAAGCCAAGTCGACTGCAACCAATGGCCCGATGCTCTCGAAGGGTTCGGGCTCAGCAAGCGTGACCTACAAACCCACAACCCACGTACTCGATCAAGACTCAGGCACAAAGAAGATTCGTGGAATCAGCACCAACGGAGCAGCCTTCCTGCTGGATGCTTCAGACCCGAAGATCGCCTCGCTTAAACCTGGCGACGTCCTGGTGATCAAGGGCCTTCTTGCGAAGAAAGTGGTTGCGTCCGAGATGCAGGAGGGAAACCAGCTTCTCATCCTCACTCAGCAGGCTCAGCTCACCGACGCTATCCAGGACGGCCATATCCAAGTGGCAGCGCCGATCCGCTTCGGCTCTGCGGCGCCATCCGAGGCTGCGTCCGCCGGCGGTCCTCGCTTCTGGGACCGGCTGTCTCCGGTCGTTTACGCGCAGAGTATGGGCAGTGAGGGACTCAACAAGGCCGAGTCGCAGGGCACCAAAGACGCTATGGGGAATGTACTCAGTGGCGTGAAAGGCCTCGTCATCGAGGGTTGGACCACGGACTTCGCCACCTCGCCCGGGAACGGAAAGCTCAACATCACGCTCAGCATGAAGAAATCCATCGGCGGGATGCTGGCGACCATCAATGGAGAAGGATCGGTCTCCAACTTCGACTTTTCGGGTGACATCGACGTACAGCAGGGCAAGCTCGAGAAGATACAATCAGGGCTCAAGAATCTGAACGGCGGCATGAACTTCAAGTGGGAAGTTGCCACCGACACGCCCGGTGCGCACACGGGCGATGACCGCATCAAGCTGCCCGCAGCGATCTCGATTCCTCTCTACCGCTACCTCGATGGATTGCCGCTGTACCTGGAGATCAGCTCGGCATTGATCATCAAGCCCGCGCTGTCCGGGGGCAAAGAGTACAGCCGCGGAGCTTTCCACATTGGCTTCCAGGGCTACAACAGCTTCACCGGCGGCAAAGGAAACATCGACTCCGACGGCAACATAAGTGGAGACATCAAGTTCCTGGAAGGGCAAAACATCTCGGCGCTGGCGCCCATGGGTATGGTGGTCGCTTTCGCGGCCCCGCGCATCGAGTTGAGCTTCGGAATCAGTAAGATCCTCCCCTTTTCGGATATTCAGGGCGCCGCGGAAAAAGTCGACATGATCGCCAACATCCTGGCAGAGAAGGCCCTAACGCCAGACCAATATGCTGCCTTCAAAGCTTCGCCCGTAGGAAGTATGACCGTCAGTAAAGCGGCGGAGATGGCAACCAGTAGCGACGCCACTGCTTACTTCGAAATGGTCTCCAGTGCAGGTATGAGCTTCACCGGAATCTCTGCCATCGTGCCGTGTACCCGGCATGACATTCATCTTTGGGGAAAGGTCGGTGCCTCAGCTCAGGCCTTTGGTCAGGGTCTCGGCAACACGGTCAAGACCATCTACGAAAAGCAACTCACAAGAATCGATCCGCCCGGCACCAGGCTTTGTGAGTCTGTAGGTGGATGAGCTGAGGCTCACGACTCCGGCCATCCAAGGCTTACCGAGAGAAGCCTTTCCCAACAGATAGAGACGCCAGGGATCAGTATCTCGGGGCTTTGCTAGTCCGGCCCTCTCACATCGGCTCGATCCTACTTAGAAAAACCTGTCAAGGTCAGCCCATGCGCTGCTAGAGTTCCGTTACACAGAAATTTGGAAACGGAGAAGGCGCATGTCGCTCGAGATTGTGGGAGTGTCGAAGACCTATGGCAACGGCGTAAAAGCTCTGAAAAACCTGACGCTCTCGATCGGCAATAACATGTTCGGCCTGCTCGGGCCGAACGGCGCGGGCAAGAGTTCGCTTATGCGCACCATCGCCACGCTGCAGGATCCCGATTCTGGTTCCGTGACGCTGGACGGCATCGATGTCGTCAAGCAGAAGAATGAAGTCCGTCGCATCCTCGGTTACCTGCCGCAGGAGTTCGGTGTTTATCCGCGCATGAGCGCCCTCGACATGCTGCATCATCTGGCCGTGCTCAAGGGAATCACCGCAGCCGGCGAGCGGCGCGAGATGGTCGACGCTCTGTTACACCAGACCAATCTCTGGGACGCGGGCAAAAAGTCGCTCAGCACCTACTCCGGCGGCATGAAACAGCGCTTTGGCATCGCGCAGGCGCTCCTCGCAAATCCGCGACTCATCATCGTGGACGAACCGACCGCAGGTCTGGACCCTGCGGAGCGGAACCGCTTCTTGAATCTGCTTGCATCCATCGGTCGCGATGTGACGGTCATCCTTTCGACGCACATTGTCGAGGACGTCCGGGAGCTGTGCCCGCGCATGGCAATCATCGCAGCAGGTGAGGTGCTACTGGAGGGTTCTCCCAGCGAGACGCTGCGCGCGCTCGAAGGCCAGATCTGGAGCCGCATTGTGCCGAGCGACGCAGAGTTGAAAGAACTCGAAGCCACGATGCACGTCATCAGCACACACTTGGTGAGCGGACAGCACGAAGTCCGCGTATTCAGCGCGGCGTCACCAGGCAGCGGATTCGAGCCAGTGCCAAGCCATCTTGAGGACGTGTACTTCCTCAACCTCTCCGAGCACGGACGCCGGATTCCCGCAGCAGCCTGACCGCCACGTCCTGCCCTGCTGCAGCACCAAGCAAAGCGCGATTTCGTTTTCCTACGCCGACGGCCAGACCGCAAGGATCGAGTGATGACACAGTTTTGGGAGTTCTTCACCTTTGAACTGAAGCTTCGCTTCAAGAGCATCGCCACCTATGTCTACTTCCTTCTGTGGGTGACATTCAGCTTTCTTTGCGTGGCTTCAGAGAGCTTCGGCCCCGTAAGCAACAGCAACGGCAAAGTGCTGCTGAACGGACCGTATGCCATCAGCATGAACGACGTCGGTTCGTGCATGTTTGGCACGATTATCATGGCCGCAATCTTTGGCACATCCGTTCTGCGCGACTTCCAGCGCGACACGGTGCAGATCCTCTTCACCAAACCCGTGAGCAAGGGAGCCTATCTCGGCGGTCGCTGGCTCGGCTCTTTCGTCACCACCGTCTTTGCGTTTAGCGGCATGATGGTCGGCACCTTCCTGGGCACGTTCGCTCCGTGGGCAGACCATGCGCGTATCGGCCCCAATCACCTCTGGTGGTATCTTCAGCCGTTCTTCAGCCTTATCGTCCTCCAGATCTTCTTCCTCGGCTCGCTCTTCTTCACCGTTGCTGCGCTCACCCGCAAGATCTTCGTGGTCTATCTGCAGGGCGTCGCGGTCTTCATGGCTTGGATCATCGGCGTTACGGTGTACGGTTCCACGCGCTCATTGGAACACTTCTGGTCCGGCATCCTCGATCCTCTCGGCAATATCACCCTGGACAACGTAGCCCGATATTGGACAGTGGCCGAAAAGAACACCCTGCTTCTGCCCTGGGACCTGCACAGCGGCTACTCCCCCGGCGTGTTTGTGTACAACCGTCTGCTCTGGTCCGGGGTCGGGCTTCTTGCGCTTCTTCTCTTATGGAAGCTGTTCCCCATGAGCGCGGAGGCGCTCACCGCGAAGTCGCAAAGCAAGCGCGCGGCCCGTCAGCGTACCGCCGAGCACGAAGAGCAGAAGCCTGTGCGCTCGCTCGTGGTAACCGCACTGCCTCGCGTCCGCCAGGTCTTCGGGACCAGCACGACGTGGGCACAATTCCTATCCATGGCGCGGCTCCGGTTGCGCACGATCTTTCGCGAGATTCCGTTCTGGGCCATCGTTGGTCTGCTAATCGTCTTCGCCATCAACAACGGCCGCTTTGCCGGCCAAGTCGGTGGTGAAAACGTCTGGCCGGTTACCTACCTCATGCTGAATGCAGTAGAAGGATCGGCCCAGCTCTTCTTTTACATCGTCGCTACCCTGTATGCCGCGGAGCTGGTCTGGCGCGAGCGGGACAACCACTTCGACGGTATCCACGACGCGCTGCCCATGAGCGAAACTGTGGACTGGCTTGCCAAACTGACTGCCATCGCAGCGGTGGAGTTGGTGCTGCTGACCGTCACCCTGCTATGCGGCGTGCTCATGCAGACGATCGCCGGCTTTCACCAGTACGACTTTCCCATGTACTTCAAGGAACTGTATCTGGTCACCTTCCCGCAACTGGTCGGCTTTGCGATCCTTGCGATGTTTGTGCAGACGATTGTGTCCAACAAGTTCATCGGGCACGGCATCGTGATTGGCATCTTTGTAATCGTGCCGATCCTTTACAACTTCGGCATAGAGAACACGCTGGTGCTGCCCGGCCAAACACCCGTGTACATGCTCAGCGATATGAATGGCTTCGGGCATTTTGTACCAGCGCTCGCAACCGCAATCCTGTACTGGGTCAGTATCTTCGCCGCACTCGGAGTCGTGTCCATTGCCTATACGCGCCGCGGTTCTGACATCTCACTTAAGGCACGCACACACCTGGCGCGGATGCGCGCTGCGCGCCTTGCTCCCGCGTTTGCAGTGTTTGCCCTGTTGGCCATAGCCTCGGGCGGTTGGTTCTACTACAACTCGCACGTGCTGAACCGCTACACCACCGCGAAGATGCGCCGGCATGAGCAGGCGCTCTACGAGACGAACTTCCGCCAGTATCGCGGTGTGCCGCAGTTGAAGGTCACGGCAGTCGACACCAGGGTAGACATCGACCCGTACCAGCGCTCCGTGCACGCGGTTGGCGTATTCACGTTACAGAACAAAACAGGTCAGCCAATCCAGGAGATCCATCTCACCGGTGACTGGGATGTGGATCAGAACGTCCGCTTCGATCGTCCGGCACAGACCACGTTGACTGCGCCGCTGAACCAGTACACGATCTACCGGTTTGCCACGCCAGTCGCTCCCGGTGACGTGGTGACCATGACCGCAGATATGCGGCATGTGACGCGAGGCTTCCGCGATGGCAACGAGCCGGCACAGTACGCCTTCAACGGTACATTTTTCGACAACGGCATTTTTCCGGCGATTGGCTACCAGGATGGCAACGAACTGGCCGACCCGCGTCGCCGTCGAGAAGAAAAGCTCGGCCCTCTGCACGAGATGGCAGAGCGCGGCGATCCCGTTTACGGGCGTCAGAACCATTTCACCGGACAACAGGCAGACTGGATCACGTACCACACCGTCGTCTCAACCAGCCCGGACCAGATCGCGCTGTCGCCCGGCTATTTGCAACGGGAGTGGCAAGCGAATGGGCGGCGCTACTTCGAATACAGCATGGGGTCCACGCACGTTCAGGATTTCTTCAATTACATCAGCGGCCGCTACCAGGTGAAACGCGACGTGTATCAAGGGCCGAACGGGCCCGTGAACATCGAGGTCTACTACGACGAGCATCATCCCTACGACGTGGATACGATGATCGCCTCCTCCAAGGCGGGCCTCGCGTACGATCAGCAGTTCTTCAGCCCCTACCAGTTCACTCAGTATCGCGTGATTGAGTTCCCCCGTTATCGCGGCTTCGCGCAGTCGTTTCCAAACACGATTCCCTACTCCGAAGCGATCGGCTTTATCAACCGCGTTGAAAAGCCAACAGACGTGGACCTCACATATTTCGTCACTGCGCACGAGCTCGGTCACCAATGGTGGGGACACCAGTTGATCGGCGGCATGGTGCAAGGGTCCAACATGATGTCGGAGACCTACGCTGAGTACACCGCGTACCAGATCATGCGGCGCAAGTATGGCGATGACTACATGCATCGAGTTTTCCGGCACTTTCTGGATCGCTACCTGCGCGGCAGGGCGGGCGAGATTCGGCATGAGCCACCGCTGGCTCTTGTGCAGCGCGAGCCGTATGTCTGGTACGAGAAGGGCGGCCAGATCATGTACACGCTGGCCGACTACGTGGGCGAGGACAAGATCAATCTGGCGCTCAAGAACTTTCTGATGCAGTACCGGTACGCCAATGCAAACAATCAGGTGGATGCCGCCGGTCACACCACCGGCATTGCTGCGGCGTCGCAGATGTATCCGGACACACGCTTGCTTGTCGCGGCCCTGCGCGAGCAGACTCCACCTGACCTGCAATACCTCATCGACGACGGCTTCAACCGCATCGTCCTGTATGACAACAAGGCGCTCAGTGCGAAGTGGAAGAAACGCACTGATGGCAAGTACGACGTCACGCTGGACGTGCAGGCACGCAAGACGCAGGCGGACGGCAACGGTGTAGAGTCGCCCATGGCGCTCAACGATGTCATCGAAGTGGGCGTGTTCACCGGCAAGAAGGACGAAGAGAAAACCCTGAGCGTCCGCCGCGAACGCATGACTGCAGAACACGCCACCTATTCGTTCGTCGTCGACCAGCAGCCCACACGAGCCGGCATCGATCCCTTCAACAAGCTGATCGATCGCATCTCCGACGACAACATGACGGACGTCGCCAAAGAGTAAGGCGTCGCCCTTAGCTTAGGAAGTATTCGCCAATCGTGATGGCGACACATGTCCACGACTAGACATGGACTGAATCGCGCCCATCAGTGCCGTGCCCCCATCCGGATCGTGGAAGCATCAAGCCTTCGTCTGGCTTTCCCGCCTACGGCGAAGGTGTGAAGTCACGCAGTTGCTGAACAGTAGATGCATCCAGCGACTTTAGCAATGCCACGAGCAGATCGACCGTCTCATCGAAGTCCTTGCGATTCACGATCCCGTTGTGCGAATGGGTGTAGCGAACTGGAACGACAATGTTCACCGTAGGCGTACCGCCATTGGACAGTTGCATCTCGGCAGAGTCATCGCCGTAGCCCTGGACCAGATCGAGTTGCAGGGGAATCTTGCTTGCTGCGGCTGTGCGCCGTACAAAGGCAACGACCTTCCGGTTGGCCAGAGCGCTGGAGTCATACAGGAAAATACCTGGGCCGCCGCCTAGCTTTGCCTGCGTTTCCTCAGGGTGCGATCCGGGCGTATCCCCGACGATTCCGCCTTCCAGGGCGATGCCGATGTCTGGCTTAACCACCTGCGCCGCCGTACGCGCGCCCCGCAAACCGATCTCTTCCTGCACGGTTGCGACATAGAAGATCTGGTTCGCGTGGGCCTCGTGCGCGGTGCGCTGCATAGCCAGCAGAAGTGCGGCACATCCAATCCGATCATCCCAACCCTTACCAAGGTAGTTGCCGCCATTCATCACCAGGAACGGTGAGTCGGGCACGACCGGGTCACCTGGCTCCAGGCCAAGCGCGGCGACCTCGGCGGCGGTCGTCGCACCCACGTCCAGCATCAGGCTGTCGCGGCTGAAGACGCGGGAACGCTCATCAGTCGGCACCACATGGATGTCGCGGATACCGGTGACCGCGTGCACCGGGCCCTTGCTGCCCAGAATGATCCATCGCTGGTCAGGCAGCGCCTGGTCCAGCCACCCTCCAAGCATCTGCATAGTGAGGAAACCATTGGGAGTGACGCGTCGCACCATGCCGCCCAGTTCGTCCATATGTGCGTCGACCATCACGCGAGGTCCGCTGGTCCCCTGCTGCGCAATCACAGAACCAAGGCCGTCAAAGCGCAACGAGTCGCTGCTCTGCTTCATGAGCGGCACCATGATGGCTCGTACCGGCTCCTCCGCTCCGGGAGGCCCCGCGGCATCGGCAAGTTGCTGCAGTAGGCGTACGGTCGAATCATTGACCGTTTGCGCTTGCGAGCAAGCAGGGACAACCAGGTGCAGGCCGAGCGCGGCGAGGGCAAGTAAAGGAAGGCGCATGGTTTCCACACTACACTGCCAAGCTGTCAGCGTAAGAAGTGATGCGCAGACAAACTCCGCGCATCCCCTAGGGTTAGCGAGTATCTTTCGTCACCGCTCCGCCCTTCATCACAAACGGGACTGACGTCAACACCTCTATCTTCTGTAGAGGATCAGCTTTCAAGGCGATTAGGTCCGCGTAGTGACCGGCGGTCAGCTGACCTACATCGTCCGAACGCCCGATCAGATCAGCAGCATGCACTGTGGCAGCCTGAATAGCTTCAGTCGGGGTCATACCGAACTGCACCATGTAGTGGAACTGCTTCGCGTTGTCACCGTGCGGGTAGACACCTTCATCCGTGCCAAACGCCATCTTTACTCCAGCCTTCCACGCCCGGCGAAAGGTCTCCCGCTGCTTCTGTCCGACACCCCTCTCCTTCTCGATCTGCTCTTTCGGCAAACCAAACTTGGGTGCTTCCTGCAGAATGTAGTCGTCATCGTAGATGTCCATCACGAAATACGTACCGTGCTCTTTAGCGAGACGAATGTCTTCATCGTCCGCCAGCGATGCGTGCTCAATGGAGTCGATACCCGCAAGGATGGACCACTTGATGCTCAGCGCCCCATGGGCGTGCGCCGCGATTTTGCGGCCAGCCTGGTGCGCGGTGTCCGCCGCCATCTTCAATTCCGACAATGTGTACTGCGGCGCTCCGGGCTGATCCCCTTTGCTCAACACGCCCCCGCTTGCCAGAATCTTGATCACGTCGACGTTGTATTTCACCTGCGCTCGAACGGTTTGTTGCACCTGCTGCTCTCCGTCCGCAATCTGGAAGTCGCGATCGTTGGGGTACAGCATGGGTCGCACTTCAGGCGAGAAGTTATTCAGGTCGCCATGCCCGCCAGTAATCGAGATTGCCGGACCCGACGCGACGATACGAGGTCCTGGGATGTACCCCTCGTTGATGTTGTTTCGCAGATCGACCGCGGCAAACGGCGGGGAACCCACGTCACGTACCGTGGTGAACCCAGCATCAAGTGTCTTCTTCGCATTCACCACGCCATTGATCGCGGCGATGAACGGCGTCTCGCGAAACGCATTGATTTCGTCGTACTTGTCCGCGCGAGCGGTCAGGTGAGTGTGGCAATCGATCAGACCTGGCAACACATAGTCATCTGACAAATCGATGACCTTTGCACCATCAGGAATCGGAAAACCCTTCCCTTCCACACTTCGGATGCGCGCTCCTTCGACCACAAGCACTGCACCATCCACGTAGCGGCCAGCCACACTGTCAAACAGCTTACCGGCCTTGATGTATTCCACGGTCTCCACTATCGGTTGAGTCCCGGGCTGAACAGCTTGCGCCTGAAACGGCTTCGCAATCGAAAGGACGGCGAGCAGCGCCAGCCCGACCGCTACGACGTGTGGACGATGCTGCTGGATCAACGGAATCTCCATCCTTGATTACTTGGCGTATTTGTCGAGCCACTTCAGTTCTTCCCTGACCTTGATGTACCCATGCCAGGGATTATTGCCTAACGGGTGATTCTCGCCCGGAAACTGCAACAGCGCGCGCGGCACGTTCAGCCGCGCAAGTGCCCGCTCGAAGACAATCTGCTCAAAAAAGCTGACGCGGTTGTCCACGTCTCCGCCGACCATGTGCGTTGGCGTCTTCACCTTGTTCATCTGAAACAGGGCGGCCTCACTCTCATACAACTCCGGCTTTTCCCATGGCGAACCTGACAGATACCAGGCATCATCAAACGTCAGATCGTCGAAGCCCCAGTTCGCAGCATGTTCGACTGCGCCGGCACCGGTCACCGCAGCTTTGAAGCGTGTGGTCTGCGTAATGATCCAATTCGTCATATAGCCGCCATAGCTATATCCGCCGATCGCCAGATGGTCGGGGTCTGCGATTCCCTGCTGCACTAGCGCATCCACGCCACTCAGGATGTCCTTGCCGGGCGCGCTTACCAGGTGTGGCCGAATGCCAAGTTGGAACGTGTCCCCATATCCTGTGCTCCCACGATAGTTGGGCCGAAAGACCAGCCAGCCCTGGGCGGCTGCCAGACCGGCCCAGTCGTACCAGTTGGCACCAAACCGGTTGCCGTCGGCATCCGCGGGCCCACCATGGATCAGAGTGAGCATGCGCAGTCGCTTCGCGTTCTTCACGCCTGGCGGATAGATAAGCACGCCTTCTACAGGCGTCCCGTCTTCTCCCTTCCATGTAAACGGCTGCCATTCAGGCTTCGCTCGTTGCGCAAAAACGAGATTGAATGCCGTGATCGCCTCCGGCTTGTCCATACTGCCAGGCTGTGCGGCGAGGTACACCTGAGTCGGCTCACCGATGGCCGAGTGGGTGAACAGCATGGAGCCACCATGATCCGCGATGCTCAACCGCCCGTACGCGCCTGGAGTCTGTGCGACGAGCTTGGCTTCGTCTCCGTGTAGTTGGTAGACGAGGCGGTTTGTGCCCTTCAGGCCAATCGCAAAGATCCGGCCATCCCGGCTGATCGTCAGATTCTCCCATGAGCCGTCAAATTTGGAGCCGAGCCTATGACTAGTGCCAGAAGCTGCATCGATCCCGTACACGCGCCCCTGCACATCCTGGTACGGCCCGTCGATCGAACCTCCCGCGGCACGCACCAGCACATAGATCGTCTTTCCTGCGGGATCCCATGCCAACTGACCTTCGAGACCCTCGTTATGCGTCACCTGGTGCGGCGTGCCACCGCTGAATGCGACCGTGAAGAGTTCCGTGTTCGCGGGATCTTCCAGCCGATCCGCGACAGGGCCAGTCTCGAACGCAACCTGGTCTCCGGCCGGCGAGACGGCGATGTCGCCAATGCCGAGGGTGCTATGTGCGATGACCTTGGATCCCTGCGGATAAGCTGGCTGATCCGCAGGGACCTTGGGGTCTTCATGCGCCATCGGTGTCTGCTGATTGACATGCTCCGCGGCGTCTACAGCCAGGGCCAGCAGGGTGTCGCCGCGATCCTTATTGCGCCACTCAACGGTGTCTTTCCATTCCTTCTTGTAGGCTTCGTCAGCATTCTTCGAGAGAGGTTCCATCACGGAGAAGACGACAACGTTGCCTTTGGGCGCCCACGAGAAAGCGTGCAGGCGCAGCGGCTCACGATACAGCGGAAAGGCTTCGCCACCATGAACTGGCAAGATCCAAATGCGGCCGGTCTTGTCCTTATCATTGCCATCGCCGGCGGGCTTCTGCGTCGCTGGTAGCGGCCGGTCGGAAACGAATGCAACGTATTGGCCGTCCGGCGACCACTCTGGCTGCCCATCATCGCCCGCGCTGGTCAAAGGCATAAGTGGCCTGGCACCGCGACGCCACAACCAAAGCCTCTTTTCGAACCGGTCGTGCGACCAATCGGGACTGTTCGTGCCGAACACCGCGGCAGAGCCATCCGGCGACAACTCGGCCGCGACAATCTCCGTGGTGTTCAGGTACTCGTCAAGCGTGATTGGAGGCAGGCCGGCAGCCGCACTCTGCGCTAAGGACCGGTAAGGCGTCGCAAAAAGAAGGCCTGCCGCAAGTGCAGCAAGCGAGGCTCGCGTCCGGATGAGTCTCATAGAAATCCTTGGTATCGATATGCAGCGCTGCCCAAAGGCAAAAACCATACCGATGAGATCAACCGTGCACCACGGCGATCTCATCGGTGTAGAAAATCAGAAATCGTAACGAAGCGAGAACTGCATGCGGCGAGGCGTTCCCAACTGCGCCGTAGCGATACCGAGCGTATTGTTGGTGAGCTGCGACGTGATGGACTGCGGATCGAAACGGAATGTGTTCGTCACGTTGTAGACCTCCCACGCGAACCGCAGGGTTCCTTTCTCAATCGTCCAGGACTTGTTCAGGCCGCTATCCAGTGAAAAGTATCCGTCGCCTCTGAAGTTGTTGCGCTGCCCTGCTTCGCCTGCATAAGGCAGACGAACCGGGCCTCCCGTAGTGGTGCCTGGATTGATCGCGTCGACATTCGCAAAGAACTGCGGATTTCCACTGCTATCGAAGTGGCGCTTGATCGCCGCGCCCTTCTTGTCCACTACCACACCAAACCCGGGTTGCTGCCAATTGGTGGTGTAGCCCGGCTCAAACAACGAGAACGGCAAACCGCTCGTGCTGCGCAGGATGCCCGTGTTCTGCCAACCTCCAAGCAAAGCATTCATCAAGCCGCCGCCACCGTTCAAGAAGTGTCGCCCTCGCCCAAACGGGAGTTGGTACACGTAGTTGACGGTAATGATGTGCGTTGTGTCGAAGTCCGATACGGAACGGTTCAGGTAAGGCTTCCAGCTGTTGATGATGCTGCTGGCATTGAACGCAACATTATTCGCGAACTCCGAGGTGCGCTCCGTGTCCGATCCCATATCGATCGAGCGGGAGTACGTATAACTCAGGTCCATCTGCAGGCCGTGAGCCATCGGGTGGCGCAAAGTGAACTGGGCCGCGTTGTAATAGCTCATGCCGATCGTCGACAGAGCGTAAAGCGAAGAGAACTGGTTCTGCCAGAAGCGCGGAACATGGTTCGCCGGGCAACCATAGACGCAATAGAAGTCGATGTCTGCTAGAGCGGTCGTCGCGCCAAGATTGGAGCGATATGGAGCCCACTCATTTGTGTAGATCGCCTGCGTCGCGCTTTCGCCGGGGTAGTCGTATCCGGCCATGTATGGGAACAGGTGTTCAAAATACGGGATCGCAGCCACCTGCGCATTGTTGTCGCCCGCATTCTGATCCACGACCTTGGACAGTTGGGCGCCCGCGCTGAAGTAGTCTCCCCCACCCTGCGGGTCAACGAAGTCAACCGGCTCGGCAAGGTCGAGACTCTGCAGCAGGTGGCGGCCAAGCCGACCAACGTATGCGGTCTCCAGGGTGAACCCGCCCGGGAGCTCGCGCTGAACGGAAAAGTCGAACGCTTCGGTGTACGGCGTCTTCAGACGGTTATCCAGCCCCCACGTGATGTTGAACAAGCCCTCAGGTGCCGTATACGGAAACTGCACGGACGCGGCCGGCGCACCATTGTTGAACGGGAACGAGCGACGGCTCGTAAACCGCGGCGCCGAACTGTAGCTGTAGGTTCCGGGCTGATTCGTCAGAGTCGAAGAAAGCCCGAACGATCCATTCTGATCGAACGTGTTCACCAGCCCTTCGCCGAAGTGGTCGAAGTACTGACCGGCACCGGCCCGAATCGAGGTCTTCGCGTTCGGCGCGTACACCACTGCGAAGCGCGGTGCGATGTTCAACTTCTGCTTCGGCCAGTATCCGGGCTTTCCGTAGTACGGACCGTTGGGCGCGAACTGCAGATCGGGCTCATAGATCTGGCCCACTTGCGCCGCGGCCTCGCGTTGCGCAAACCATGCGTGGGTATCGATGGTCGGCGCTACCTGCTGTCCGTTCACGTCGTATGGCGTCTGCAGGATCGTGTGCCGGATACCAAACGTGAATGTCAGGTTCGGGGTGGCCCGCCAGGAGTCCTGCAAGTAGTACTCGAACTCGTTGGCTTTGAAGTTCCGGCTGATTGGGGTGCCATCCGCCAGCAGGGTTCCCGTGGTGGCGCTGGACACCTGATAATTGTACAGATTCGTCACACTGGGAATCGTGCCCAACAGGTTCGCCAGGGCAACCACGTATGAGTTCGTGAAGCCTGAATCCACCCCGTTCTGACCGATCAGCGACGGATCCGGCGGCGAGCCGCTCAGGTAATAAGGATTGGTCGACGCGTACGAATAGGAGTTTGCATCGGACCGGCGGTTCTGATGCACCTGTCGCCAGTTGCCACCGAACTGAAAGTTGTGATTGCCTCGTGTCCAGTTCAGGTTGTCGATGATGTTGTGCACCGGCGCACTGACAACAGTCGTGCGTGTCTGTGCAGTCGGCGGATCGATAAACCGGAAGCTGACATAATCCCCGGTGCCGACACCACTGTTGCCATACCCTTGGCGCACATACCCATAACGCACATCGTTTACCAGCGAGGGCGATATCGTCCATGTGTCGCCAAACGTCATGCCTTTGCTGTTGTCCACCAGCAGGAACGATGGCCCCTGTCCCGGAAACTGCTCTACGCCTCCGGTAGTGTCCTTCTGCAGATTGCCGCGCGCAAACAGCCGCTGACGGTCAGAAGGCACCCAGTCCAGCTTGACGATCGTCGTGTTCAGCGAGATCGGGTGCGGGGAGGAGAACGTGTACGAGCCGGTGTTCAGTCCGTCACCAAGCTGTGTGCCGTTCGCCGCCGGATACTGATTCAGCAGGGTGAGGATGTTCGGGTTCGGCCCTGGACCTGCGCTGTAAGCAGCCGTTCCACAGACGTTGCAACCGTTCGCCGCATCGAGCGCAGTCACCTGTGCGGGCGACAGGGTGACCACGTTTCCATTTGCATCTTTGTACTTCAGATTGCCTTGCTGGTATGACGCCGTAGGCACAGTACGCTGCTGAATCGAGCTCTCCGCCTGGCGCTGACCTTCGTAATTGGCGAAGAAGAAGAGCTTGTCCTTCTTGATGGGACCGCCCAGGTCTCCACCGAAGATGTTGCGGATCAGCTTGGGCGGACGATTCGGCAGACCGGACGCAAGCTGCGAAGCCTTCAAGAAGAAGTCGTTCGCCACCGTGATCGTCGGCCTGTTGTACTCATACACCGCACCGTGAAAGCTGTTCGTGCCCGACTTGGTCACCAGGCTGACCTGCGCACCCGAGGAGCGACCCGCGTCTGCATTCGCATTGCTCGTCGTGACACGAAACTCCTCCGTAGAGTCCTGCGTTGCGCGCAGCACGCCGGTAAACGCGAGACCTCGAATCTGGTCGTTGTCGTCCACACCATCCAGCGTGACGTTGCTTTGGTCGGAACGTCCGCCGTTCACCGCGCCACTGCGGCTGTCCTGCAACGCTGGGTCCGAGCCGGCCGGAATGGGCACGAAGAAGACGCCTGCATTCAACGAAAGCAGATCGGGGATATTGCGCGTCTCGCTTGGCAGCGCCTGAATGGTCGCATTGCTCGTCGAGTTGCCGATCGACGCATCCGTTGTATTCAACGTCTGCGCGGCAGTGCTCACGTTGACCACAACGTCCGTGCCCTGAGGCGCCAATTCAAAGTCCACGGTGGCAGGCTGGTTGACCAGCAACTCGGCACGCTTAGTCTGACTGCCGAAGCCGCTGAAGCTCACCGTGATGTCGTACTTGGCTGGCGGAATCTGCTGGATCTGATAATCGCCGCTTGACTTGGAAGTAGTGCTGAACGTTTGCCCGTTCGCCGGGTTGCTCAACTGAACGGTAGCTCCAGCGACAACAGCTCCGCTTGGATCGCGCACAACTCCGCGCAGCGATGTGGTTGCGTTCTGGGCAAGCGTCGTTGCCGCCACAGCGAGCACAACAACTGCGGGAGCATGGGCACAGATTCGTCTCATCTACGTCCTCCAGGTCAGAGTGGCGGGGACAGAGGCAAAGAACTCCATACGGGTCCTGATTGTCTGCTAAGTTTTGCGGTGTTCAGTCTGTGTTACAGGAACGCGAATCAGATTGCAAACCGAGGCACATTGCGGCGCTCAGACCCGTACCAAGTCTGAACGAGCTCGCAGTTGACCATGCCAGACCGTTGTAGCCTTCTTGTCAGTGCAAGGTGCTACTGCGACGTTGCCGGGGTGATCTACCCTCTCCGCTCTCGCCCGGCATCACAGCAACCGCAGATGAGCTCGCCAAGGTTCAAGCTACCCAAGCGGTGGCTACCTTGCCCAGTGGTCACAGCACACTCTCTTCGTCCGTCCGGCCAGCGGTCATACCGATTCGTGATCGGCCCATGCTCGGCCGTGCGGAAACTGGAACTCCGCGACCGATGCGTCCCACATCTGTGCGCTATATCCCGGCGCGATCGGCAGGCGATAGTGACCGTTCACCATCTCCACAGGGTCGGTGAAATGCTCGTGGAGGTGGTCGACAAATTCCGTCACCCGGTTCTCGAACGTGCATGCAACCCGCAGGTAATCGAAAGCCGCCAGGTGTTGCACATACTCGCACAGGCCGACGCCACCCGCATGCGCACACACAGGCACGCCAAACTTCGCAGCCAGCAAAAGCACCGTCACATTTTCGTTCACGCCCGCGAGACGGCAGCTGTCAATTTGGACCACATCGGTAGCCCCCGCCTGCAGCAGTTGTTTGAAGATCACGCGATTTTGACAATGCTCGCCTGTCGCGATACGCACTCCGGTCTCGCGGCGGATCGCCGCATGCCCCAGGATGTCATCCGGACTCGTCGGCTCTTCCATCCACCATGGATCGAAGACGCTCAAGGCGCGGGTGCGTTCGATCGCCTCACCCACGTCCCATCGCTGGTTGGCATCCATCATCAGGCGCATATACGGGGGCAGGGTGGAACGAATCAGCGCGGCACGCCGCATGTCTTCTTCGTGCGCGCCGCCCACCTTCATCTTCACGTGGCGGAACCCTTGCGCGGCCGCCTGAGTGCACAAGGTGCGCACCTCATCGTCCCTCAGGCCAATCCAGCCGGGCGACGTCGTGTACGCTGGCACACCCGTGCGCTTCAGTTCTGCAAGGCGCTCCGCTAGGCCAACTTGGCCCGCCTGAAGGATCTCGTACGCCTCCGCCGGCGTTAGCGCGTCAGTGATGTACGAAAAGTCCATCAGGCGCACCAGGTGTTCGCTAGGCATCTCCGCCAGCAGCTGCCACACAGGCTTGCCAGCAACACGTGCATACAGATCCCACACAGCATTGATCAGCGCGGCCGCCGCCAAGTGAACCACACCCTTTTCCGGTCCGAGCCAGCGAAACTGGGTATCGCGCACCAACTCCCGCACAAACACACCGAAGTCACTAACGATAGCGCTCAGCTTCCGTCCTCGCACAAATCCGGCAAGGAACTGAATCGCCAGCACGCACACCTCTGTCCCGCGACCAAGAGTGAAGGTCAGACCATACCCCTGCTCCTCCGTATCGGTGACAAGGGTGATGTAAGCGGCCGAGTAGTCGGGGTCGGTATTCACCGCATCGGAGCCGATGCGGAACAGCGACGTGGGAAACCGCACATCGACGACCTGAACATCCCGGATCGTCACATCGCGCGTTAATTGCAATTCAGCCAGTGTAGGAGTGCTCATGCCGCGGTCCACCCTCCGTCCAGGGTGATCACGCTGCCGTGCATGAAGTCGGCAGCCGGCGAGCACAGGTACAGCACCAAAGAAGCAACTTCATCCGGCCTCCCAAGCCTGCCCACGGGCTGTCGCACCCGCAGTTGCTCGCGCACTTCTTCTTCTTGACCTGCGTGATACTTCTCCAGAAAGCCGGCGACGAACGGCGAATCGATCGTGCCCGGACACACACAGTTCACCCGAAGCTGCTGAGGATACTCCACCGCGAGCTGGCGGGACATGGCCACCACCGCTCCCTTGGAAGCACAGTAAGCAAAGCGCTGACGAATGCCCACCAATCCTGCGACAGAAGCGATGTTGACGATCGACCCGCGACGTTTCATCAAGTGCGGCAGAAAGGCCTTCGTCACCAGGAACACGGAATCCACGTTCACGTGCATGACACGAGCAAAGTCCTCCTGCTCGGTCGCCGCAATATCTCCAACCAATCCGATTCCCGCGTTGTTCACCAGGATGTCGAGCGTATCGAACTTCGCGGCAGCGGCTTCGATCGCCTTCGCGTCACACACATCCAGCTCCAGCGCTCGCGCACCAGGCAGGTCCTTCGCCACAGCCTCCGCAGCTTGCAGTCGAATATCTGCAAGCACAACTTCTGCACCGGCGCCCGCGAGTGCCGTCGCAATGGCCGCGCCAATGCCGCTGCCTGCGCCCGTAACCAGCGCAGTTTTCCCTGTAAGCACACCAGAGTTCTCTTCGTTCCCGATCATTGCGCGTCGTACCTCTCTAGTTCGTGGGGCAGCAGCAGATCGTTCGGTGCAATCGCCCGCCCGGTCCTGCTCGATTCATAACAAGCCTCAACAAGTGCCATCGTGCGAAAGGCATCGTCGACACGTGTGGGCAGCACATCCGTTGTGGAAGCAAGAAAGTTCTGCAGCGAGTTCATCGAGCCGGCGAATGCCTCCGGGAACCAGTTGCCACCCAGGGGCACCGGTTGCCACCCGGCTTGGCCCAGGCTTACATCCAGCGTATCTGGCAGACCACGTGGATAGTCCAGATTGACACCCATCTGCGCATGCACCGCGCCCAGCGTGCCCTCCACCTGCACAAACGACCGCTGGTTACCCATTCCGAACCCATTGCTGTGGTTGGTTGCGATCAGCGCCCGGGTCCAGTCACCGTAATCCAACACGATCGAACTCTTGGTTGCGCTCAGATCCGGCGTCACAGGACTCCGCACCGTGCGCGCCTGAACGGCTGCGGGTTCACCCATCCAGGCGCGCGCCAGATCCAGGTAGTGAATCGAGTGGTACAGAATCTCGAGCCGCGGTGCTTTGGCCAGAAAACTCCACGTCTCCCACGGCATGTGGCAGCTCACGTCCACCTGAAAGTCGTGCAGTTGACCAAGGTCTCCCACAGCGCGCAGAGCAAGTGCCTTTGCCATGTTCGGAGCAAAGCGAAGTTGAAAGTTCACGGCCGCTGTAAACCTGCGCGCCCGGCACAGCTCCACAATCGTTCGTGCTTCCTCGAGCGTTTCGCCCATGGGCTTCTGCATCAGCACGGCCGACCCCTCAGGCAAGACCGAAAGCACGCGTACTAATGCAGGTGCCGGGACTGCGACGTCGAACACGCAATCGCGCGGCGCGTTCTGCACCGCTTCCTCCACGCTGCCAAAGCTCCGCGGGATTCCGAACTGGGCAGCAACCCGCTCGGCACGGCGTTGGTCCATGTCCGCGATGGCGATCACTTCCAAACCCGTGGCGCGATACGCCGGCAGATGCGCATCATTCACAATGCTGCCCGCACCCACGATGACGATCGGGCGACTGGTGCCGCGAACGGAGGTTTGCTCAGATCGAACGGGTGAGATCACACAAGGCTCTCGATACGTTGGTGTGTGCTATCGGGGCGATAGAGGAACGACTCCGCAGCCCATCGAACTTGCTTCACGAGTGATCCACGGAAACGCCGACAAGACGAGCCAGCTGGCAAACAGAATACAGTCCATTTCATCTGCGATACCAGAGCGCCCGTTACGCTTAACCTCAACTTTCGAACTGCCCGAGTCCAGCGGAGCGCGGTTGTGTCGAAGATGCCTCACCCTCCCGCAGTAGCTCACTCACATAAGCCGAGCGAACAGCCGGTATGCCTCGAGTCCGGTCCTTGACCAACCTCACGCTGTACAGTCGTCAGCTACGTTAACGATGACTGCATGGTACACGCGGAGCATGTGCCGTGGCTGACGCGAAGGCGCGGATCAGGCGAAAGCGGATGCGACCGCTTGCGGCGCACACCCGCGCTTAGATGTCGAAGTTAGAAACCTGCAATCGCGTCGAGGTGTAACGCCGCATGTACAACGCGTAGGCTGCCACCACCACATACCCAAGCAGTGGGATCAGATACGACAGAGCGGTGCTGTGTTCTCCCAAACGACCCATCAACGGTGTGCCGACCGCTCCACCAATGATCGTCATCACCAGGAACGAGCCACCCAGGTTCGTGTTGCCGCCCAGGTCCTTCAATCCCAGCGCAAAGATCGTGGGAAACATGATCGACATAAAGAAGCTGGTCAGCAGCACCGCGATTAGCCCCGCCCAACCGGGCATGGTGATGCCCACGGCAAGCAGCACAATGTTCATCGCCGCGTACCAGACCATCACGCGATCCGCACGCACCCGCCGCATCAGCAACGACGACAAGAACCGGCCAGCACCGAACGCCGCAAGCGTACCGGTAAGAAAGAAGCCCGCCGTCCGCTCGTCCGTGTGCCCGTATTGCTGCGCGTATTGAATGAAGAAGCTCCACGTGCCAACCTGCGCTGCCACGTACATAAACTGCGCAAAGAGCGCGAACACAAAGTGCTTCTTGCGAAACAGCGCCTTCCAGTCGGTCTCCACCTCAGCCACGTGTTCGCGCTGATGGATGAACGCGGGAAATCTAGTAAGCGCAATCATCACCGCCCACAGCAGGGCCAGGCCACCCAACACCAGGTACGGAACGACCACGCGAAACGTCTCCGCGTGCAGGTAGTTGGTGTACGTGCCCGCTGCCCTCATGCTGCTCACCTGGGCAGGCGTTAGCTCCACGCCAGAAAAGATGAAGCGAACGCCTAGCAGCACGCCGGCAATTGAACCGATGGGATTGAACGCCTGCGCCAGATTAAGTCTGGCTTCAGAGCTGTCGGTCGGCCCCAGTTGCGCAACGAAGGGATTGGCCGCAGTCTCCAGAAATGCGAGACCGCTGGCCACCACGAACAATGCAATCAGAAATGCCAGATAATGCCCCGAGTGTGCCGCCGGCCAGAACAGAAAGCAGCCCGTGCTGAACAGCAGCAAACCTGTCAGAAATCCCGCCTTGTAGCCCTTCTTGGCCATCAGCAACCCGGCGGGCAAGGCCAGCAAGAAGTATCCAAGGTAGAAAGCGGACTGCACCAGCCCAGCTTCGAATCGCGTAATCGCGAACGACTTCATGAACTGCCGGATCAGCACATCATTCAGGTTGTTGGGAATGCCCCACAAGAAGAACAGGCCGGCAACCAGCGAGAAGATGCCCGCAGTTCCCTGGGGCAGGAGCACCGCTCCCGCGCGTTGCGGGCGTGTCGATGTCGAGGCAATCATGCGTGCTCCTGGGACTACCGAATCCGGACCACAATCTTGGTAAAGCTGGCTGGATCGTCCGACCAGCGTGCCAGCATCGCAGGAGCTTCGTCAATCGAAACCACTGCGGAGATGGCTCGTTCTGTCGGGAACACCCCTCTCCGCAGCAGCGCAATCACTTCCCTGAAATCGGCTGGCAGGGCGTTGCGAGAACCCAGGATGTCGAGTTCCTTCTGCACAAACAGCTTGGTCTCATAACTCACGGGCTCCTTCGCGTAGCCAATGTAGGCCACCCGTCCGGCGAAGGAGACCTCCTCCACAGCGGCACGAAACGTCTCGGGCAGGCCGATCGCTTCGATCACAACGGCGGGACCCTCACCGCCCGTGATCTCCTGCAGCCGGTCGTGCACGGACTCGCGGCGGGAGTGGATGCAGTGCTTCGCTCCAGCCGCGGCCGCAATCGCCAGCTTCTCGTCATCGACGTCGATCGCAATGATCGTCGCTCCGCAAAACGCTGCGCCCGCAATCGCACCCAGTCCAACGCCGCCGCAACCGTACACCGCAACGGCCTCCCCGGCCTGAACCCGCGCTCGCGAAACCGCGTGCATACCAACTGTAAGCGGCTCCACTAAGCAAAGCTCCTGGAGCGACAGATCGGACGGGTAGACCTTATCTGCCGGCACACTCAGCAGCTCCGTCATCCCACCGTCGCGCTGCACACCTAAGGTCTGGTTGACCTGGCACGCGTTGAACCGCCCCGCCCGGCAGGCCGCACACGTGCCACAGGCGGTATACGGCAAGACCGTGACTCTGGTGCCGGAAGGCACTTCAGCGTTCCCTTCCAGCACCGTCGCGGCAATCTCATGCCCGATCACACGCGGAAAGCTGACCATGGGATTGCGACCGCGAAAGCTATTCAGATCGGTCCCGCACAAACCAACCATCTCCACCCGCAGCAGCAGATCCCCTTCGCGGCGCTCGGGCTCTGGCACCTCCGTCACAGTCGCCTGCCCGGGTGCCAACAGTGCCACCGCTTTCACGCCCTTTCTCCCTGTTGCGTCGCTGCCTCACGCTTGGCAACGCCGTACACGCGCACAGCGTTCTCGCCGAAGATCGCCGCTTGCTCCATCGCAGATAGGTCGGCGGTCCAACCCTGCACGATCCGGAACCAATCCACGTAGCTGCACCGCGCCAGCACCACCGGCCAGTCGCTGCCAAATAGCAGGCGCTTCGGCGTGAATGCGTCCAGCACCACCTCGTAATACGGACGCAACGATTTAGCGGACCAGGCGCCACTGCTCGCCTCCGTGACAATGCCAGACACCTTACAAACCGTATTCGGACGTCGTGCAAGTTCCACAATGCCCCGCGACCACTCAGTCATATCGCCATCGCCCATGCGCGGCTTAGCAATGTGATCCAGCACAAACGAGATCTGCGGAAATGCGTCGACCAGACGCGTCGCCTCTTCCAGTTGCTGTTCCACAATCAGGAGGTCGTACGTGAGCCCGGCGGCTGCGACATGCGCCAGCCCTTCACGAAAGGCCGCGTCGTCCATAAAGCCAGCGGGCTCGGCCTGCACCACGTGCCGCAAGCCCTTGAGCAGTGCAACTTGTGAGAACCGCTCCAGCAGCTCAGGCAGTGCCGGATCCCGCAACGGCAGCCAGCCTACGACTCCAAGCACCGGCGGCGTCACGGCCGCAACCTGCAGTAGCCATTCTGTCTCCTTTACGTTTTGCCGCGCCTGTACCGTGATCGCACCTTGCAGACCTGCATCCGCCAGTGTCGCGATCAGGTCCGCAGCCACAAAGTCGCGCCGCAACGGAGCAAGGTCATCCGTAATCCACGCGTACTCGTCGGCGTCGTAGTGCCACAGGTGATGGTGCGCATCAATGCGAAACATAGGCAGCTTCCTGACGGCTCTGCGGCAAGTCCTGGTTCTCAGGCAAGCCGGACGGCCACACTACATTCGCCACCGGCGACAGGATGGGCGCGAACCCCGGCCAGCACAGCATCCGGAATCGGCTCTTCGAGCGACCGCACCGCATGGCCTCTCCTCAGGCAACTTCCTTGGGCGGCAGCGTACCACCGCGTCAACGTTACAGACAACGCGTACTCCGGTATTTTCTGCTCTACGATAGGGGCCTGGCGCGTCTCGCAACCCGGGAGTTCCATTCAGCGCTTCTGCCTCTACCTTGACCTGCGGCCCGACCCGACCCTCGTCGCGAGTACTTACACCTGCACCAGAACGTTTGGCCCTAGATCAAGCAGCGTCCGCAAAGCCGGCGTTACGGACATACAGATCTACCTGCTTGGCACTCACCTCTGCATGATCCTGAAAGCTGAGGACAGCTTCACCATGGAAGCCAAGACCGCCTTGGATGCCAGCGATCCCAAGGTCCTCGAGAGGGAGAGCCTGATGACAAGGTTCCAGAGGTAAACGAGGGCAGTGACCTGACCCCGAAGTCTCAACCCATGCGGAAGATCTATTAGTTGCACTAGCCGGCCTCCACGGCGCGTCCTTGAGCATGTACATCTGAAAGCAAGCGTGCACCTTCTACCGATCGGGATAGCCAGCCTCCAAACAAGCCAGTACAGGCACAAGCAATGGCAGTCACCTTAAGGAAATCGCAAAAGACCTGGGCCTTTCAGCGGTCACCATCTCCAAGGTCTTGCGCAATCACGAAGACATCAGCAAGAACTGCCCGCGGCTGGCACTCACGTGCGCGCCTCCAGCGAACGCTCCGCAGACTGACTCCAGGACCTCGCGCCAGCTCCGCCTCAGAACCGAGGAACACCTGCCGCTCCCTCCGCTTCGCTGCCTGCATCGTGGCAACGGCGTCCCTCGCCGGCACCCCTCACGCCCAGCCGGCTCTACTGCTACTCCCGCCCCGCATTCAGAGCCGCCTGCGGGAGGGCCGCGCCCCAATCTCAAATGGCGACTTACCCAGCGCTCGCGCTGGCTTGCTCTGGCTATGCAGCTCGATCCGGGCAATGCACGGCGTTTCGACTTATCGCTTTCGTCTTCTGAAAACACCTGGAAGCCTTGGAACGGTTAGATCTCTCGGATAGCCGAAAATGCCGACACTGACTCCGGCGCAGTTCCAAGGTGGTCCTGGATTCCGTGATCTTCGTTGCACTCGCGACGGATCTATGCGAAGGGGCTGGACCTCGTGCTGCCTTTGCTCCCAGGTCGACCTGTCAGCCGTGGCATCACCCGTCGGATTTGTGAGATCCAGTCACATCGGGGCACCGCTCCCCTAAACCGCACTCGGTCTTCGAATTGCTGCACTGAGAGAAGGAACTATGGCACACGACCCCTTCAGGGCGGCAGCCTAAACCGATGAATCGTCGACCAAGCGCTCTTCGAGAAGAGCTCCAGCGCACCCATGAATGAGTATCACCTATAGCTGTACCCGCCCACACAGGTGTACTTTACCGCCGAGCTGTTCAAACAGCGCGGCCTTGCACGCGAGCGCGTGGTCTGCCTCTTGCGCTGTCGGAGCGTACGCAATGTTCATGTGGTTTGCACGATGCCGCGCCATCAACCGATCGCGCGTCATGCCGTGCAGCTTCGCGTGAACGATCGGCCACTCGTAGGTGACATTGTTCCAGCGCCGCTGCGTCTCCGCATCCGGCAGTTCAAGAATAGAGCCGCGACCGATGTCCATGTGGAGCCGACCGCCTTCCTGGAACACGCGGCTCCACACAATCTCGCCCGGCCTGCTAACGCCACGCAGCGAACCACCGCCTTGCGGAAAATACATCGCAGGCTGACGCATGCTGGAAGCGCCGGAGTAGCCGCCCACAAAGTGCGAAGCCGGCGCCGCACCGGAGATCTGCAGCAGCCACACAAAGTCCTCTGGAATCGCTGAATTTCGAGGGTAAAGCTCTCCCCAACGAAGGTCGTGCAGCGTGGTCGAAGGATCCAGGCCAAGCCTTTCCCAGACGCGATTTGTCAGCAGGGCGTCCACGCCCGCGCACTCGTCCACCTCGTTGAAGTGCGGCAGCGCCTTGCCCGCGTACAGCTCGCGACCGTCGGGCGAGTAGACCGGAGGACGCTCCGGATTGTTCAGCAAGCCTTCGGGAAGGTCCGAGGCAGAGGCCATGTCCTTCAGGCCCTGCTGGTATTGAATGCCGATCGCGTCGCAGTGGAATTCGTCCGCGATGCGTACCGCGGCGATGTACATCCGACACTGGTTCAGCACCTGCTCCGGGGTCAAGTGCTGGGCGGCATCGTCACCGAAGTGAAAGGTCACGCCGGCATTGCGCAACCAGGCATACACACCGTCCGCCTCCTTCTGTGACACATGCTGCATCGCCGCAAGCAGCGCCGACTGGCTGAGCCGCTCTTTGTACAAGCCCATCGGATTCAGCAGTTCGTCATCCAAGATGGCGTTGTACATACCCATGCAGCCTTCGTCGAAGACACCAAGGATCGCCTTCCGGCGCAGCACGTCGTCCGCGAGCGTCTGTGCGACCTTCTTCACCTCTAGCTGTACGCCAGCGGGATCGAAGCTGCGGACCTGCGACAGGTCGTGCGTGATCTCGCCCGTTGCAAGCCACTCATCCAGACCGCGCAAAAAGAACTCGTCGTCGAACTTTTCGCTCCACAGGCTGGAGAACGGCACGCCCGCCTTCACCAGCGATCCATTCAGGTTCAGCAAACCGACTAAGCCCGGCCACTGCCCTGACCAGTTCGCGACCGTAAGGATCGATCCCTTGTGCGATCGCAGACCCGGAAGCACATGGTGGGTATATTGCCACGCAGCCGTTGCGAAGATGAGCGGCGCCTCCGGCGGGATCTGAAGAAAGATGTCCATGCCTTCGCGCTGCGAGCTGACGAACCCGTGCCCGCGAGCCTCGTCCACAGGAACCGCACGCTTCAGCGTCACGCCTCGCTTGCTCAAGCAGTTGGTCAGCGCAGCTTCCAGGTCGCGCTGCGCGGGCCAGCAGATGCGGTTGGCGCTGTCGCGCAGGTCGCCACTTGTCACCAGGTACACGATCGATGTCTTCATGAAAGTGAGTCCTAAGAGATCTGTAGATTTTCGCGATGTTCATCGAGCCACTTTGAAAATTGCTCGGCATGGGTGCGACGCTCGCTGGAAAACGGCAGCGGGAATTCAGCCCGGAACAGCCCGCGGTATTGCGCAGTCAGTTTCAAACCCCACGGTACCGGGAACCTGCCGAGCCACGCGATGTATTCCGCCAGCACTTGGAGCAGTTGTTGAGAGGTGTCGCTTATGGCATTGCGGCTCGTCTCGGAGTACAGCCGCTGCATCATTTCGGGCAGAACTCCGCCAACACCGGAGACGACACCGTCGCACACCCCCTCTCCTAATGCGGGGTGTAGCGCGCTGTCGTTTCCGATAATCCTGGAAGCCTCCGGCGCCTCACGAGAGAGCAGCCGGACGGTGTCGAGCGTACCACTGGAATCTTTCACCCCGATGATGTGCTCGTTGCTGCGAACCAGACCGACTGAAGTCTCTGGCGTGATCGCCGTCGTGAAGGCAGGCAGGTTGTAAAGGTAGGCCGGCTTCTGCAGGAGTAGCGCATCTACGAACGAAACGATGTCCTGCTGTTCCAGCGGAAAGAAGGAAGGAACCGAAACCAGGTAACCGTCAACGCCGGCGTCTTCTCCCAGGTCGATCAACTCCTGGACCCGCCGGGTATCCGGACCTCCGACGCCAAGCACAAGGCTGGTCCCCGCAACCAGATTTGACTTCACGCAGCGCAGCAGCTCCGCGACTTCGTCTTGTGAGGAACGCGTGTACTCGCCGGTCGCGCCATTCAGCGCGAAGGACCGGATGCCACGGGCCTGCAGAAACTGGAGCAGTCGCAAAGTCGCCTCCAGGTCGACCGCGTGCTCTGGCGTTCGAGGCACAAGGAGAGCCGCGCAAACTCCTGAAATACGGAAGGCGAAAGGGTTTGGCGCAGAGGGCGGCCTTTGCAAGTGCGTCGGGGCTCCAGTCCTGAAGTGCCTTCTCATAGTATTTTGGTCGGCAGGTTGTCGACAACTGTTATTGATGCGCAGCCAACCATTTTTTGAAGCAAAATAGTCCCATGCCTGCAACAAAGCTCAAGCCCAAGCAGAAGCCAAAGGTCTCCGCCCGCCAGCGTGTGTATGCCCATCTTCAGCAAGGCATCATCTCTGGAAAGATTGCGCGTGGCACCGTTCTCTCGGAGCTGCAGATCTCGCAGGATCTGCGCGTGAGCAGGACACCGGTGCGTGAAGCCATCGGCCAACTGGTTGCCGAGGGCATTGTCGAGCAGTCGCCCAATCGCAGCTCGATCGTCGTCGACCTGTCACGCACAGACATTGTCGACCTGTACGAGGTGCGCGAGGCGCTGGAGACGTTCGCGGTGCGTAAGGCCGCGGAACGCGGTATGCCTGCCCCCAGTGTCGAACATCTGAAGAAGATACTGCAGCAGCTTGAGGAGATTCACCACACTCTTGCCACCAGCGGCAAGCAGCGACTGGATGACCAGGAGCAGGCCGCATTCATGATGCTGGATCTGCGCTTGCATGCTCTGCTTGTGCTCTCAACCCAGAATGCGCGGATGCAGAAGATTGTGAACGACACCCGCATCTTAGTGCGCATCTTCTCGATTCGCCGGCAGGGCCACGATCTAAAAGCGCTGGAGATCATCCACAAACAGCACTGCGAAATTGTGGACGCTGTGCTGGCGCAGGACGCTGATCGCGCAGCGGGGCTGCTCGCCGCGCACATCCGCCATTCCCTGCAAGAGCGCCTGGAGGAGTACGACGCCTACACGCGCGAGCGGCTGATGCAGAAGCACAGTGCCGCTTTCGATCTCGGCATTGACCCCGCGACCGTTGCACGGACCGGGATGTAAGGCGTGACCGAAAAAAGAGACGGTCGCTGGGTCGCGGTAGCGCTGCTGTGGTGGGTCTGCTTTTTCAACTATGCAGATCGCCAGGCGATCTTTTCCGTTTTTCCGTTGCTGTCGCGCGATCTACATCTGGGCCCTTACCAGCTTGGCTTTGTCGGCTCCGCATTCATGTGGATGTACGCCGTGACCGGGCCCATCGCCGGCCGCTTGTGCGACCGGTTCAGCCGCAAGTGGATCATCGTCATCGCGCTAACGTTGTGGTCGCTTGTCACCGGAGCGACAGCGTTCGTCCATACCCTGACTCCACTCATCGTTCTGCGAACGCTAAGCGGCTTGGGCGAGGCCTTTTACTTTCCCGCCGCACTCTCGCTGCTCGCCGACTACCACGGCCCAGACACTCGCTCCCGCGCGCTCGCCTTTCACCAGTCGGGTGTGTATGTGGGCACGGTAGCCGGTGGCGGACTCGCGGCATGGATCGCGGAGCGCAGCGGATGGCACCAGAGCTTTGCCTTCTTTGGAGCGGGCGGGCTGGTGCTGGCAGTCATTCTTGCTCTTTATCTTCGACAGCCGCACATGCGCAACACGGTTAAGCGCATGCCTGAGACCCTCAACCTCGAAAAGCAGCTTTTTCGACTTGCGCAGAACCAGCGTGCGCAACTGCTGGTCTGCATCTTCATCGGCGCAAACTTCGTCGCTTCCTGCTTTCTAACGTGGCTGCCCACGTTCTTGTACCAGCGTTGGCACCTGAACGTTGCGTCGGCCGGTTTACAGTCGACCATTTACGTGCAGGTCGCCTCAATCTTGGGCGTGCTGCTGGGCGGCGTGCTCGCGGATCGCATGTCACGCAAGCGGCGTGGCGGACGCATGCGGACACAGGCTATCGGCCTGTTTGTCGGTGCGCCCTTCCTGCTGCTCTTCGGTGGCGCATCTGCGTTATCGCTGGTGATCTTTGCGCTGATCGGCTTCGGCCTGGCCAAAGGAATCTACGACTCGAACATCTGGGCATCGCTTTACGACACCGTCTCCGAAGAGGAGCGAGGCTTTGCCGCGGGCCTGATGAACTCCCTCGGCTGGATCGGTGGAGGCTTGGCGCCGCTGTATGTAGCTGGCCTATCCAAGCGCCTCGGCATGGCGCACGCACTTGGCAACACTGGTTGGCTCTATTTGCTGTTGGGTCTGCTCATGGCGTTGCTCGCCTCTCGCTTTGCCCGCTTCAACCAGTAGCTGTGAGCGCTCAAGTACGCCGCAGAGGAAGAGCCGCATCAGCTATCGCGTCCAGTGCTCCGGATTGGTGCGGCTCCGACCTCCAGAGTAAGCAGCCGCGCCAGGTCCCGCTGAAACCCAAAAAAAGGAGGCCGGCCCAAAGGCCGACCTATGGAGGAGCCAACTGCAGACTTAGAACGTGTATTTCAGAGCGAACTGGATTTGGCGCTGCTGCGAGCGCGTGCTCTGCACAAGCCCGAAAGTGGAAGGTGTCGCTACGCTGCGACCAGGGTTGTTGTACGACGCGATGTTGCCCACGTTGTACGCATCCACGCGGAAGACCAAGTTGTTCTCGCGCCAGATGTGGAAGTTCTTAAATCCGGCAGCGTCGATCCCGCGGAACCCCGGGCTGCGCTCCGTACCGATCCCAGCGTTGCCATACGTCCCGGCAGCCGGCACGCCATAAGCGCAAATGCCGTTGTCAACACCGGGCGTGGTGCACGGCGTAGCAGAGGGATCGTTGCCCCACCATCCATACTGGCCCGCCCCACTTGCCGTGGTCGCCTGAACCACTGGCAGGAACTTGGGATTGCGGCGCACCAGCTTGCGGTAGTGATTGGCGCGACCTGTAGCTTGGTTTGTGTTTGCGGCGTTGTTCGCCTGGACCGTGATCGGGAACCCGGTGTACAGCGTTGCGTTGCCCGCTACCTTCCAGCCGCCAACCAGAGTATCCAGCACGGGGTTCATGTTGCGTCCGATCGCGCGACCACGACCGAACGGCAGCTCCGCGACAAATGTCGACGTAAGGTTCTGCCGAATGTCGAAGCCGGCCGGGCCGTACTCCGCACGCAGATTGTATGAGTCCTGCGGGTAGTTGCTACCGCCAGAGATGTTCGACGGCGCCGCGTATCCCTGCGCGTTGGTCAGGTTTTTGGCAAACGTGTAGTTCAGCGTAAAAGTGATGCCGCGGCTCGCGCGCTTACGGTAGATCACCTCGCCCGCGTTGTAGTTCTGCATACCTTCTTGGTCGAACAGCGTGACCGTGTTCGTCTGTCCGGCAAGCGCGAAGTACGGCGCGACCTCGGTGCTGGTGCCCACCACCGGATTGTGCAGCTGGTTGATGTTGCGAAGGTTCAACAGGCGGTTGCCGATGTTGCCGACGTACGCTGCCATCAGTGTCTGCGTGTTGCTCAGCTGGTATTCCAACGACAGATCGTACGACGGCACAAATGCGGGCCGTAGGTCGTCGCGCCACGTTGCGTAGCTGGTGGGTGTGCTCGCTGCCGCGACGTTGGCGAAGCCGTTTGCAGGATTGATGACCGTACCACCCGTAGTCGCGCTGGGCGTCACGCCCGCTGCCGTTGCGGTGTTCACGAACGGTCGGTTGGTGGCGTGGCTAACGAACTGGTTGAAGTCCATAAACGTCGTGCTGGCAAAGCCACCGCGAACCACTGTGCGCGGGTTGATCTGGTACGCGAAGCCAAAGCGCGGATCAACCTGACCGTAAAACGGGTTATAGAGCGCGCGGTTGTTGCCGTTCACACCCGCCAGCCGCAACTGCCCGGTCGCAATGTCGATCTTGGCGATGCGGTTCTGCACCTCGTGGAAGGGCTGGTCGTACTCATACCGCAGGCCGAGATTCAACGTGAGCTTGTCGTTCACGCGGAAGTCGTCCTGGAAGAAGTAAGCGGACCGAATCTGTCTCCCACCGCGACGTCCGGTACCGCCCACGCTGATCGACGAAGCAGACGCATAGCCAAGCACCCAGTCCGCCAGGTCATAACCGTTGGGTGACTTCGCCGCGGGATTGCCGGTGTACAGGCCGTTGTAGGTGAATGTACCCAGCGCGCCCGCCGGATTCGCCTGGAAGTTATTTTCGTAGAAGACCACCTGGATGCCGGCGCGCAATTGGTGCCGTCCACGCTGGATCGAGAGAGTGTCGTCGTACTCGTAATTGTTATCTAGAGCAAGACGACCCGATGCAGCCGTCCCCAAAGTGGAAGGCGGCGTAGACGCGTTCTGCACGAACGATTGCGCAGTGAAGCCTGGTGCGGTTTGCGCAAATGGCAGGCTAATACCCACCAGGCCATCGCCGTTGTTGCCGAACACGCCCGTAAAGTCCTGGTTATAGCTGTTGTAGGCGATGCGCGTGAAGCCGCCGCGGAACTCGTTCAAGATCGTCGGCGAGAAGACGCGCGTGTAGCTCGCGGCATAGCTGCTGAAGGGGAACTCTGAGACCAGCGGCAACGCGAAACCGACGCCCTGATTCGAAGCACCGGAGCGAGCCTGGCTGAACGAAGCGCGAGCGAACACGCTGTCGCGGTCAGAGATCCTGTAGTCGATCTTGATGTCGCCCTGATCGTTCCGGTCCAGCGACTTGACCGCCGCGCCCGTGTAGTTCTGGTACACACCATCCGCCGCAGGTGATGTGCGATTTGGCAAGGGGTAAAGCTCCGGATGCGCAAACAGGTACTTCGCCACCGGGTTATTGATCGGTAGCTGGTTGTTTGCAAAGGCACGATAGCCGTTCTGCGAGTCGTACAACTGCTTGCTGCCGTTTGCAGCCGTTAGCAGCGCAGAGAAATCGCCATTGCGGAACGCCTGCGGCAGCACGCTGTACAGCGACGTCGCGGAAGTCGGCTTCCGGTAGCCGGCGTAGTCGGCGAAGAAGAACAGCTTGTCTCGGAAGATGGGGCCGCCCAGCGTGCCGCCAAAGGTCTGCTGAGTGTAGCGTGTCCTGGGCGTGAAGCTCGCAACATTCGCCACGCGCTTGTTACCCCAGGTGTTCGCGTCCTGGTTCCAGTTCTGCAGGTAGTCGTAGGCGCTGCCGTGGAAGCTGTTGGTGCCGCTCTTCAACACAGTCAGAATCTGTCCGCCGGTGCCGAAGCCGAACTCGGCTGCCGGATTTGTGCTGACCACGGTGACCTGCTGAATCGCATCCGGGCTCGGGTTGTAGCCGGGCAGGCCGAAGGCGTTCGAGAAGTTGGCACCGGAGTCGAAGAACTGGATGCCGTCCAGCGTGTAGTTGTTCGTGATCATGCGGTTGCCGTTGATGGACGGCGCTGTGGCCACGCTCTGCTGGCGCACACCGGAATTGTTCGGGTTGCCAGTCGCGCCGTTCCATTGGTTCTGGTTGGTCAGCGCGATGCCTGGCGTGAACTGCGTCAGCTGCGTAAAGTTGCGGCCGTTGATCGGCACGTTGTCGATCGTCTTCGCGTCCACCACAGCCTGCACGGTGCCGTTTTCCGTGTTCAGCAGCGGAACCACATCCGCGTTCACGGACACGGAAGTCTCTGACCCAATGGCCAGCGTGCTGTCCACCTTCAGCGGCAGGTTGGTCTCAACCGTCACCGGTCCAACGGCGTAGGGCCTGAAACCTGGCGCTTCCACCATCACCCGGTATTGGCCGATCTGCAGAAAGCGCAGCGAGTAGAGTCCCTCGCCGTTTGTCTTCACATCCGTCCTCACGCCTGTGTCGACATTCACAACGGAGACGGTTGCGTTGGGGACCACAGCTCCGGAAGTGTCAGTTACCGTTCCAAACAGAGACCCCGTGCTGCTCTGTCCATATGCTGCCGCAACGCAGGACAGCATGGTTGCCACTGCCCCAATTTGAATGACATTCCTGTTTCGCACACTAATCTCCTATGAAGCGCGCAATCTGCGGGCCGGTCTGGCCACGCCTGATCTCCTTCCTTCTGGAGAAACGGCGTCATTTCATGTGTGAACGCAAGGTAACTGTTCGCAAGTTGGTAAATCAAGGAAAATATGTCGACAGTTTTAATTATTATTGTCGACAATCAGGAAGAGACATCAATGCTCCGGTATTTCGTGCTTTCCACCATCCTTGTGACCCCGCTTTCTTCACCTGCGCAGCAGACTGTGCACGTCGTGTGCAGCAGAAATCGCCCGGTAGAAGAGGTGGTCGCGCTCCGGTTTTCTATGGAAGCTGCTCAGCAGACACATTCCAAATGGGTGCAAGGGAACGCCGTTCACTTAAGGGAAAGAACAGTGGTCCTCGCACGGGATATGGAAGTTGACCACCTTTTGCCCAGGCAGTTGCATGCAGAGTGGCGACAGGTCAGACAACACTTACCAGCCAAGCAGGTTGCCGAAGGCTTCTCAGTCGCGACCCTTCAGGATGGCCGCGTCCTGGTGATCGCCGCTAACGATGCCCGGGGTGAGCTCTTCGGCGCTGGTTGGCTCTTGCGACACCTGAACGCACACGGCGATCCCCTGCCCCACCCGGCTCCGTTCTTCTCCGCCCCGGACAAACCGGTGCGCGGATATCAGATCGGGTACCGGATGAAGAACAACACATACGACGCCTGGACATTACCGCAGTTTGAGCAGCAGATGTGGGACCTCGCTGTCTTCGGCATGAACACGGTTCAGGTAATCGCTCCCATCTCAGACGACGACCGGACCAGTCCGCTGTTCCACGCGCCGCCACTGGATGTCGTGGTCGGCCTTTCTGCTCTGAGCCAGAAGTACGGGCTGCGCTACGACCTGTACTACCCGGAGATGGCGAAGGATTACACCGACCCCAAGCAGGTTGACGCGGAGCTGAAGCAGTTCGAGGGCCTCGTGCGCCGCCTACCGCTGGTGGACAGCCTGCACGTGCCCGGCGGCGATCCCGGCCACACCGCACCCGAGGTGCTGTTTCCGCTGCTGGCGAAAGAGTCCACAATCCTGCACCGCTACCATCCGCAGGCAACAATCTGGGTCTCTGCGCAGGGCTTCACCGCAGAACGGTTTCAGCATTTTTACGATCTGGTGGCGCAGCGACCATCGTGGCTCAACGGCGTTTTCTTTGGTCCGCAGTCCAGAGAAGGCCTGCCGGAAGAGCGCGCGAAAATTCCCGCGGATCTGCCGGTCGAGTTCTATCCCGACATCGCTCATACCATGCACGCGCAGTTCCCCGTACCGGAGTGGGACCCGATCTTTGCCCTTACCGAGGGGCGTGAACCGATCTGCCCGCGACCCGAGGCGTTCACCACCACTTACCGCCGCTATGCCGCCGACAACTCGGGCTTCATGCTGTACAGCGAAGGCGTGAACGACGACGTGAACAAGATCGTCTGGGCCGCGCTGGGTTGGAATCGCAACACGTCGCCGTCCACAACGCTGCAGGAGTACGCACGATACTTCCTCGGCGCGGGCGAAAGGTCGCAGGCATACGCAGACGCGATCGCGGGCCTGGAACAGAACTGGTCGACCCAGATCCTCGCCACGGCCAGCACCATTCAGAACACGCACCAGCAGTTTGCGAACTTGCCAGAGCCGCGCATTGCCGACTGGCGATGGCACAGCCTGTTGTACCGCGACGCCTATGATCGCTACCTGCAGATCAAGCGTGACCGCGAACTCAGCAGCGAGCAAGCGGCGCTGAGAGCACTTGCAGCTCCGGGAACCGCGCAGCAGAGAATGCAGGCCGCTACACAGGCTTTGCAGCATACCCACCCGGGGAGCGAAGAGACTGAAATTCATTCACATCTGGAAGCGCTCGCCGGCAAACTCTTCCACGAGGTCGGCCTTCAACTAAGCATCCCACGCTACGGCGCCTCGAACTGGGAGCGCGGAGCGAACCTGGACCGGATTGACACTCCGTTGAATGACCGCACCTGGCTTACGAGCGAGATGCACAGCGTGTCAGCCCTGCCCGACGAGGCGGCGAAGCAGGCGCGACTGCAGCGCATTGCACACTGGCAAACCCCAGCACCGGGCGGGTACTACGATGACCTGGGTGACCCGGCAAACGAGCCTCATCTTGTCCGCGGCGTACCCTGGACGCAAGACCCCGAGATGTATCGCACCGCGATCAACGGTATCGCGGATCGCACACTGGAGAACGGCTGGCGACTCTCCTGGCTCAGCTATGCGGAGACGCTGTACGAAACACCCCTGAGCCTGCGCTACACCGGCCTGAACCCCGACGCGGCGTACACCGTCCGCATCACCTACGCCGGCGAAAACTACGCGCTGCCCATGGAGGTGCTCGCCAACGGCACCGTGGTGCGGCCGCTGAACCTGCGAAAGGCGAACCCGCAGGAGGTCGAGTTCGCACTGCCACCGTCCATCACCAAGAGCGGCACACTTACGCTCCAATGGCAGCGACAGCCCGGTGCTGGTGGCAGCGGGCGCGGTGGCCAGGTTGCTGAAGTATGGCTATCTCCCGGCATGGTTGAGCCTCCGCAACAAAGGTGAGCCCAAATAAGGACCAGTCCATAAAACCTGAAGATCGGGTCCCGTGTCATTACGTCCGAAACGACGAATGGACCTTCTCTTTTGCCAGCAACAGCCTTCAGTCACACGCCTGTTGGCTGATGGTGCAGAGCGGCCAGTACCATCGCGGTTGACGCATCGGCACGGAAGCACTCAACGGAAGCACTTCGCCAGCTATAGAGCGACTTGGAACGTCGGCACATCATCGGAGGCTCTGCGAGCTTGCAGGGCAACGGCACGATCCAGGGCTGGCGACGGAAGCACACCTTCCTTTGGAAGCGGTGTGGTTTAGCGCAAAAAAGGGCCGGATCTGCGAGGTCAGACCCGGCCGAAAGCGCATACCTGAAGTTAGAAGGTGTAGCTCAACTGAAAGCGGATGTTGCGCGGCTGTTGGTAATACAGCGGCTTGCCATATTGTGAGTTGATCGTCTCTGGACCGCCCAAGTTGTTGCTCGTGGCGGTGCTGCCGTTCAGTGATTTGGCCACGTCGTACGGGTGCTCCGCGGCGGCGTAGAAGGCAGCGCCGTCGTAGAAGGCGTAACCGCCCGGCGTGATGTATTGGTTGGCGGAGTAGGCGGAGTCAAGCTGTTCGTACACCGCAGTGACCGCGTGATCATTTAGCAGGTTGGTGAAGGTAGTGGCGAATCGGAGCGACTGCCGATCGTCAATCTTGAACGACTCCGTGAAGTCGAAGTCGGTCTGGTTGTACCAGGGATTGCGGAAGGTGCGGGGGGTGCCAACCGTGATGATGCCGGTGGACGGATCCTGCGTTACGTCAGCCCACTTGCCGCGATTGAAGACATCAACTGGGAAGGCATTCTCGCTGTAGCCCACGTTGGTGTAGGTGGTATTCGGCGAGCCCTGGTAGATGGTCTGGAAGATACCGAAGTCCGAGTTGAACCGGCGCAGGTAGCCAAGGGTGTAGTACGCATATCCCTTGAACGTGTTGGGACGATCGGTGGGAAGGCGGCCGCTGGAGGATCCGCCGTTGGCGTTGTACTGGAAGTAGGGTTCATCAAAGGAACGGCTGTTGTTGGGAGCGTTACGACCGCCGGAGCCGCCGTCTGCCAGGTCAGAGCTGGTGAGGCCGGTGTAGTTGCCGCGGAAGTAGCTGTACGTGTAGGACAACATGCCCGACCAGTGATTGCTCACGGCCTTCTGCAAACGGAACTCGACACCGTCATAACTGCGCGCCGCTGGAATCTGCTGGTCCGGCGGGTACTGGCCGCTGCTGGAGGTGCAGTCTGCAGCGCCAGCGCCATACAGGAATTGGCAGAAGCCGGTGTAGCTGGCATTCACGCCACGACCAGGGTTGACGACGACGAAGGTCTCGCTGCCGGTAACCGAAGATGCGAGCGACGCGTCCTCAATCGCCTGATCGAGTCGGCGGCGATCGTAGCGAACTTCCAATGCAAGCGTGCGGGTGAGCTGACGATCCACGCCAACCACAGCTTCATGCTGCTGGTACGGCTTCAGGCCGGGAGCCACACCCTCCTGCACCGCGCTGCAGGTTGAGCAGGTAGTTGGAAAGCTGCGGAAGTCCTGGCTCTCCAGAAAGGTGAGACCGGCGGGCGTCGCCCCACCAGCGAAGTTGGTGGTGCTATTGGGAGCCGCACCGCTGCAATAACGGCTGGCGCTGTTGAACACAGGATTGATGCTGCCGAGGTTGGGTGTATCCAGGGCGAAGTAGCAGTTCTGCCAGTACTGGCCGCCAAAGGAGCTGATCGCAAGATTCAGCTTCATCGTGTCGTAGAACTTGCCATAGTCGCCGAAGATTTTCGTCTTGCCGTCGCCGGCTACATCCCAGGAAGCACCAATGCGGGGAGCGAACTTGTCGGTCCAGCTAAAGTTGATCGGCTTGGAAAGATTGGCGCCGGTGATTGAGGTTGCGTTCTGCGCTTCACCAGGCAGGTATTCCTTGTCGAAGCGAACGCCGTAGTCGAGCGTGAGGCGACGAGCGATGGTCCACGAGTCCTGAGCGTACAGGCCGTGGTTGTAGCTGGTTGCTGATCCGTGGGTGCCGAAATCTTCGATCGACACATAGCCGTAGCGGCCCTGGCAGGCGCCGTACAGAGCCACGTAGGCCGCGCAGTTTGCGTTGCCCGTGCTGCTGGACGGGCTGTACTGAGCGGCAGAGGAGTTGCCGACGTACAGGTTCACCAGCGGTTCGTTGTAGTGCTGGTTCAAGGTGTTGGAATTGCGGGTGAGTTGATAGCCGAACTTGAAGTTGTGGCTACCGCCCCAGCCGCTCTTGAACCAGGCAACATCCTGATCGAACTGGATAGCTTTGCTGGCGTTGTACTGCGTGTAGTTCTGGTCAAGCGCAGCGTTGTAGTAGCCGGTCGATTGTTGGTAGGCAGCAGGTAACGGAGCGCCCGTCGCATCGGTCGTGCCCAGGCCGTTGGTGTTGAAGTAGTTCAGCACGCCCGTCGTGGGAAAGCCGAAGTCGTGATAATTCTCGAAGTAATAGCCGAAGTGCGACGTTGCCACGATGTTGTTGGTAACGGTGATGTCGGCACCCGTGTTGACCGTGATGTTGGGTGCCACGTAGCCCAGCGTGTGCGCATTAGCGAATTGCGGAATGCCCGTAGATAGGCAAGGATTGCTTGCCGAGGTAGCCGCACCGAAGCATCCCGTGGCGGCGTTGAAGTAGCCCTGCTTGGAATCCAGAGAAGGCAGGTTCTCGCCGTTCTCGCGCTGCAGTTGGTAGAGCCATGAGCCGAACACGCGGATGCGTTTCGTGGCCTGTGCGTCCACGCGGGCAATGGTGTAGTAGGTGTTCTGGTTCTGGCTGAACGGCACCAGGCCGCCATTGCTGGGTCCGTAGTTCACCTGGATGGCGTACCGGCTGAGCTGGGGGTTGAAGCCAACAAAGAAGAACAGCTTGTCTTTAAGCGTGCTACTAAATGGAACCAGGGGGCCGCCCAGCGTGAAGCCGGGAAAGACAAGGCTGGTTTTTGGCTTGACGGGCGTGTTGCTCTGGTAGGCAGGATCGATAAAGCCCTGGTAGCCCGCGCTGCTGCCCAGCCAGTTGGTCGTCGTGCCGGAGTCAAGCGGGTTGTAGCGTGGCGAGGGGTTGGGCGACCCATTCAGGCCGGACGAGTTGTACTGAATGAAGGCGGAGCCGTGGAACTGCGCGCTGCCCTTCTTCATGATCACATTGACCACGCCACCCATGGCGCCGCCGTACTCTGACGCGATGCCCGATGTCTTCACCTGAACTTCCTGGATGAAGTCGAACGGAACGTTGGTGTGGGAGTAGCCGCCAATCAGGTTGGCGGTTTCCTGGCCTTCGACCAGGTAGGAGTTTTCAGAATCGGAACCGCCCGCAATGGAGTAGCCGTAGGGGCTGCCGTTACTGCCGTTACCGGGCGAAACGCTGCCACTGCCATTGGTGGTGGTGTTGCCCATCAGCGGTTCGTTGCGAGCGGCCGGGGCGAACTGGATAACGGACTGAAAGGTGGTGCCACGCGGAACGTACTGGATTACGTCTGCCCCGACGACCGTCTGCGTGGTCACAGAAGTCGTGTCGATCTGCGGGCTTTCGGTCGTCACCTCTACGGTCGTGTTTTCTGACCCAATGCCGAGCTTCAGATCGACCGACGGGCTGCGTCCTACCTCGATCATCAATCCCGTTTGCTTCAGTTGGGTGAAGCCCTGCGCATCGACCGTGATGGTGTACGAGCCGGGAGGCAGGTTCGCGAAGTGGTAGTTGCCCTTGCTGTCAGTCGTGTCGCTCTTGCTTCCGACCAGCGTTGGGGTGGTGACCGTGACCGTCGCGTGAGCAACGACCGCACCGGAAGGATCACGCACCGTGCCCTGGAGCGAGCCGGTCGTTTCTTGTGCAAGGAGAGGGTTGATGGATGCAGAACTGAGGAAGAGTGGCAGCGACATCGTGGCAGCGAACACGATGGAACGGAAATGAGGCATGCGTGTGGCTCCGATCGTTACTGAAACGACGGCCGCGCCCGTTGAGACCCGGTCGGGTTTCAGCGAATGTTGCAAAAGGATGATTTGGGTACTTTGCTAACCTGACGCGATCTGACGTGAGAAGTTTCAGCCGTCGCGATATTCTTTCGCTTCACTGGATGTGGATCGCGGCGGTGATCTGACTCAGCGGATACGACAAGGAATGACCCGGGTTGATCCGCACACTGCGTCACGGCTCGCAGACTCTCGGCAGCAAGGCGCAACTAAGAGTACGGTGCTGTATAGACGCCCGCCAGACCGTCGCTCTTCATGGATTTCAGGATTCCGGGCTCTTCGCCGCTAGTCGACGAGGGAGTGGCGGACAGCCAGGGATCCGAGGAGCACGGCGCGCGTGCAATGTCGCCGATGTCGAAGATTCGTGAGATGCAGAGGCGCTGCTGATCCCGAAGTCCCATGCACACCAGCCAGCTTGTCAAAGCCGGTTCCGCAGCACCGCAACACCTTACCTCAGGTTTCGTGTCGCGGCGTCATCAACCACCTTCGACCATTTGCGGTCTTCATTCCCGTAGGCGTCGTGCCAGCGCCACCACTTGTAGCGCGGTGTCTGTGGGTAGCCCGCCGGCGAGTCTTCCCAATCCTCCTGCCGTCCGAGTGGGGTTGCGTCCAGGTAGCTCCATACGGTGCCCATCGCTTCATCGCCCCGGACATTGATGAAATACGTTCGAAAGATCTTGTCGTTCTCGTCACGAATGAAAACGTTGTGGCCGTGCCATTCATCCACGCCGAAATCCTTATCGAAGTCATCGACGATGGTGTACCACGGGATGTGTTGCCAGCCCATGCGGTTCTTCAAGTTGGCAAGCTGTTCCTGTGTACCGCGAGAGGCGTAAGCAAGCGTAGTGTCGCGTTCGTGCAGGTGCGAGAGATGCGAGACCTGGTCTGCGCCGAGCGAACAGCCGACACAGGCATGATCCGGGAATCCGTAGACACCTGAATCGAAAAAAGCGCGGTAGACAATCAGTTGACGCCGGCCTTCAAACAGATCAAGGAGTGATTTCTTCCCGTCGCCGCTTTCGAAGACATATTCCTTCTCGACCGCCAGCCACGGCATCCGCCGGCGTGCCGCAGCCAGTGCGTCGCGTGCCCGCGTATGTTCCTTCTCTTTGCCCAGCATCTCGAGCCAAGCCTTGTCCCACTCTTCGCGGGAGACAATAGCCGGTTTGCTCATTGCAGCGATCTGTTCATTGCTCCACATGATTCTTCTCCTCGCCCACATACGCTTGTGATTTGTTCTTCCAAAATCTTGTGACCGCAAGCGCAGAGGCCCCGCCACTTGCGATCACGCCTGCGGCGACCCACGCCGCTGTTCCTATGCAGAATGGACACATTGCTATCGCCTCGCCCTTTCAACCGCTGCCGTGTGAATGCACTCCATCAGATAAGCCCACCCTTCGTTCACGCCGTGGTCGCTCTCTCCCAACCAGCCCATCGCCCGGTGCACGAATCGAAGATGGGTCACGCCGTTCTCTTCCGTGAGGCGGTATTGAAGGTTCGACATCGCCGGAGTCGACATGATCAGCGGCCCTGAGAGTTCCAGCAGCGAAGGCGGCTTGATCGCCTGCACGACTGCCCAGAAGTGGCCGGCGTTGTTGCCCAGATCGCGAAACCACCGTCCGCCGGGCCATGCCTCCAGAACCATGGGCATCGGCTTCTTGGGTAGCCGATTCAAGGGCCCCATCTGTTCGAGAATGGTCTCGAATACGATCTCTACCGGTGCCGCAATCTCCTCCTCCTTGATGATCTCGAAGGCCTGCAGTACGTCTTTCTTCACAGTGGCTGCCATCAGTTCTCCTTTCGCCGATTCACGTCATCGTCAAGGCGAATAAGTCGGTCCAGCGCCTTGCGCTCCGCGCGCTGCTTGATGTCGCCGATCTGTTGTGTCCAGTGGCGTTCGAAGGCCTTTACCCAGTCGTGGACAGGCTTCAGGCCCTTCGGCTCTAAGCGGTACATGCGATGCTGTCCGCGTTTAACCATCGTGACCACGCCCGCCTTGCGTAGCGCACCCAGATGTTTGGACACGGCAGGCTGGCCCACTTCCATCCGAAGAACGATTTCGTTGACGGCGTGTTCCCGGCCATCAGAGAGCACCGCGATAACCTCGCGCCGCCGCGGTTCGCCTATGGCACTGAAAACATCCGCCGGATGAGCTGCTCGCGACATGCATCAGACTGTATATTCCTTTTAAGGAATACGTCAACCGAGGACATGAAGCCAGAGGACCGCATGCGCTCCTCCCGCCAGATCAGACCTGGAACGACGGCTTCTCGTCAGTAAATCTTTGGCTGAAATAGGATGATCTGCGATGAAGCGACCCGAGGACATAGCTGAGCAGTTCCAAGAGGCGTGGAACAGCCACGAGATGACCGCACTTGCTGCGCTCTTTTGCGCGGACGCTAGCTTCGTCAACCGCTTCGGACACTACGTACGTGGCGTTCAGGAGATTGTCGCCCTGCATGCGCCGATTCACGAGACGATCTATAGCGATTCCACGATGCAGAATGAAGTCATTTCGACCATAGCTCTCGGCGATGATGCTGCAGTGCTCCACTGCTGGAGTCGTCTAAACATTGGCAAAGCACATCCGGCTGGTCCGCATTCGGTCGATACCGTGATCCTCGCGGTGCTGAGACTCTTACCCAACGGCTGGCGCATCCAGGCCCTTGAGAACGTGACACTGACAAACCCGCGCACAGGACAGCCTGTACTTCGAACGTGATTCTGTGCCGCCGAATCGCGCTTAGCTTCAATCGCAATTGCCGGGAAGAGGCCAGTTGCGCATTGAGCCGTCGGAGGAGTTCGCAAAGGCGTTGATCAGATGGTCCGCCGCTGTGGCCTCTGCCCAAGCGGAGCATGCAGTCGGCGGTTTGAGTGAACCATCTCCATGCAATTCGCTCGATTGATATCGGCTTGGCAAAACAGCATCGGGCGAGCTTCTGGCGTTGCGGCCATGCGTAACGGCGCAGCCCCGCAAGGGCCCAGGATTCTGCCTGGCTCGGGATCGCCACGGCAGTCACCACCGGAGGCAAGATCAACCCGCGCAGCACACAAGCGCGGCAACGTTTAGATTCCTTTCACTTCCCCACCGTCCATGCGAACAGACGTACCGGTCATCCACTTCGCTGCGGGAGAGACCATGAATCCTAGGAGTTCCGCGATCTCCTCTGGTTGACCGTAACGGGCGATGCCTGCCTCTTCAGGAAATCTCTTCATTGCCTCTTCGATACTCATGTTGTGAGCCGGTGCCCATTTTTCAAGGAAAGAGCGCCTCCGCCCGGTCATCACGGCGCCAGGCACGATGCTGTTCACCTGCACTCCGTCCTTAATGCCCTGTTCGGCAAAGGCCTTTGCGAGTGCGGTGATCGCCGCGTTGGTGGAGGCAACGGCCGCGAATGCCGGCTTGGGATCAAGGGCAGCGCTGCCAGACATGAACACCACGGAACCCTGCGACTCCTTCAGAGCCTTCCATGCGCGCATCGTCAACCGGCGCGCGCCGTGCAGCTTCAATTCCATGCCGGCCCTCCATTGTTCATCTGTCATCTCGAAAAGGTCGATTTGCGGTACGGCCCCGGCGATGTTGAGGAGTGCGTCGATCCGGCCGAAGCGGTCAAGTGTCTTGCGAACGAGCGTCTCCGACGCCTCTACCTGACTCAGATCGAGCGCACACGAGAGCGGTTCAGCACCGGCAGCCATGACTGCTTCGGCCACCTCTTCCAACGCGCTGCCATTACGCGCAGCAAGGACCACGGCGGAGAAGTCACGGGCTAGGCGGATAGCGGTAGAGCGGCCAATACCCTGGCTGGCTCCGGTGACGATAGCTACAGATACATCCTTCATGATCCCCTCCAGTGCGTCTGTACCTTGCTCCCTTTAGGAGATCGTTGCTCGTGCGGCTTCGAGGATGATGTCGACGACGCTGTCAGGAGCGGTGAGCAGCGGTGTGTGATCCACGAGGAGAGATCGCACGGTGGCGTTCATGCGCCTTGCCATGAAGCGCTGTGTCTTCGGATTGATCATCCGGTCGTCTTCAGCAACCAGATACCACGTTGGCTTCGACTTCCAGGCCGGCGCTGGCGCTGCCTCCTGAATGCTCCTCACGGCGATCGGACGCTGCACGGCCCTTGAGATTACAAGCTGCTCCTGCGTGGCGTTCTGTGCAAAAGCGTTTGCAAATCCTTCGTCAGGCATCCAGATAAACCCGTCTGCATCAGGAGCAAGTTCAGGCGCCATTGGGTGACTCTCGTCCTTGTAGAAGACCTCGGCGACCGTTTCTCCCTCGTCCGGAGCCAGAGCCGCGATATATACCAATGCCTTGACGCGCTCATCGATCGCCGTCGCAATGACGGCACCTGCGTAGGCATGTCCTACGACGACGACGGAACCTTGTGTCCTTGCAATCGTGCGCTTGAGTGCGCCAGCATCGTCACTCAGGGAGGTGAGCGGAATCGGCGCTGCAATTACGTTCAAGCCACACTCCTGGAGCGGACGGATGATTGCCTGCCAGCTTGAACCATCAGCCCAGGCTCCGTGAACCAGTACAACTGTTGCCTTCTCTGTGAAGTTCATTGCGGTCATGCCTCTCCTGTGCTTCGTTATGGAGCCGTAAAGACTGCCATTCTCGCTCTGCGAAATCAGGCGAAGAACTTCACGATCTGCTCTGCGATGAACTCGCTCGAGTCTTCCAGCGCGAAGTGACCGGTATCGATCAGGTGAAGCTCGGCCTTTGGAATATCGCGCAGATAGGCCTGCGCGCCTTCGACCGTGAAGAAGGGATCGTTCTTGCCCCAGACGATGAGAGTCTTCGGCTGCTTGCTGCGGAAGAACTCATGCCACCCGTCGTACAGCGCGAGGTTCGATTGATAGTCGTGCAGCAGATCCAGTTGGACGGCGTCGTTACCAGGACGATCGAGGAAGAGCTGATCCATGGTGTACGAGTCAGGATTGATCCGTGACGAATCCTTTGTGCCGTGCGTGTACTGGAAGATGGTCGTCTCTTTTTTGAGCAGCTCCCGTACTGGCTTTTCGGTCTCCGCGTTGCGGTCGATCCAAAATGGCTTCATCGGGTCAAAAGCTGCGCCGATGCCTTCGATATAGGCGTTGCCGTTCTGTACGACGACCCCTTCGATAGCCTCCTGATGTTTGAAAGCGATTCGATAGCCGATAGGCGCGCCATAATCCTGCACATAAATGCTGAACTTCTTCAACCCAAGCACGCCGAAGAGCAGCTCCTCTACATGGGCAGCGAGATTGTCGAAGGTGTATTCGAAGCTGTCTGCGGCAGGAGCATCGCTGTAACCAAAGCCAATGTAGTCGGGAGCGATGACGTGGAATCTTTCTGTCAGCCGCGGAATGAGATCCCGGAACATATGCGACGAGCTAGGAAAGCCGTGCAGCAGCACGATCGTTGGCGAAGCCTTGGAACCTGCTTCGCGATAGAAGACACTGACTCCATGAACGGTGGCGTGCTGAAACGTGGTCATAACGAAATTCCTCCCGATGCGCGTGCGGCTGTCCTTGCATATAGTGAGACTATTTGACACCTGTAAACGTTGCAATATCGGTGTCTCTTATTTTTCGGAGTAGCTTAAGAGAGAGGAAGTATGAACGCAGCTGCCCATAAGTTGAACGATTGGAAGGATGGATTTCTGTTCGTGGCCAACCGGCCCATCCTGGATTTTCTAAATACAAAACCCGTCTTGGCGGATGGTCCTACGGAGCTGCTCACGGATGTTCGAGCGCTAGAACGGTGGATGGTGGCTTCCGGGATGATCAATTCGATCCGAGACAGGGCTGCGGTACGAAAATGGCGAGACTCCGCAGAAGCAGAAGCCTTCCTGAAACAGCTCATCACCTTCCGCGAGAGATTGAGGGAGGCTGTCCTGCGAATCGAGAGCGGAAAGCTACCGGGGGATGCGTTCGTCTCTGAGGTGAACTCTCTGCTGCTTCAGCACCCTCAACTTACGTCCTTGCACAAGCGAGACGGCAAGCTCATTCGGGAAACTCGTGTCGAACTGCACACACCTTCCGACCTATGGGCGCTCATCGCTAATGGCACAGCGAATCTATTGGTGGAGAAGGAACCTTCGCGCGTTCGCAAATGCGAATCGTGTGTCGTTCACTTTTTTGACACGAGCAAGAAGGGCTCTCGTCGATGGTGCAGCATGAACATCTGTGGCAACAAGGTGAAAGTTGCTGCCTACCAGCAAAGAAAGCGCGCAAACTGACGACCAGTCAACTCTCTCCACCCGATTCCGTCAACGCAGCGATCGGAAGGCTGCTTTGTTAACAGTGTTCGTCGCCGAGGACAGCAGCGTTTCTCCCTACCTCTTCCGCAAGTTCAACACGTACGGCAGCCGTGCGTTCTTCACGTTTGGATCGCCCGAAACTGCGAAGACCCGTCCAACGAGTTCGTTGTCTTTGCGGAGCAGTTTAATCTCCAGGCTACGAGCGCCGGTTCTCAGCACGTCGGGTGAAGCGATATACCCGTTCGTCAGCCCTGTCAGGGCTTCCCCCTCAGCACTGATCCGCTCAAGTGGCTCAGCGCTTTGGTTTCCAATGGCGAGAGTTGCCGCCTGTGCAGATTGCAGTTGCAAATGGATAGGCACATCGACCTCGTCATTTTGAAGTGAGCCGTACCATTGCCCCGCAAACCTCGCCGCGTCAACCATTGGGGTGGCAGGAAAGCCGCAGTCTTCCACGGGCTGAATCCAATCTCTTAACCCGCTCTGCATCACCTCATCACAGACGCCGTAAGCTAACGGAGTTGCATTCGACTGATTCGTGACGACCACACAGGCCAGATCTTTCGAAGGCACAAAGCACATTCGGTTCGCGACTCCCGGGTCTCCACCACTCTTGAAGAAGAATGGAACGCCGGAAACCGTGTGGCCCTGGAACCAACCAAATGTTGTAGCAATTCCGGACGGCCCGCGGAACACCGGTCGATGCAGCTCGGCAATCTCTTGCCTGCCCAGGATCGGCGCTCCATGACCAACATGGTGTCCCAGGTTGAAAAGCAGAAACTGAGCAAGATCGTGAGCGCTCGCATACAGCTCACCGGAGGCTGGAGTCGACGTGCGGTAGTGTGGGAGAGCGCGGCCGAGCGGATCGTAAGGCAGTGCCCCACTCGGAACCCGCTTCGCATCACTGCCGAAGAAGCTGTCCTTGAGGCCCAGTGGTAAGAGGACGCGGTCTCGCATAAGCGCCCCAAACTCAATCTGCGTCAAAGAGAGTGCGATGGCGTTCAGCGCGGCATATCCGAGATTGCTGTACTCGTAGACCGAACCGGGCGGATAGGCCAGCCTGCCATAGTCCTTCAGCAGCACGTCAGGGCTCGGGATAAGGCTGCTTTCGGCAGCCTCGTACGGCTCGTACATGCCAGGCAAGCCACTGACGTGTGCTCCGAGCATGCGCACTGTCGCGGCGGCCGGGTTGCCGTTCTCGCAGAAGATCTTGCTCCTCGCGAGGAACTCGTTCGCGCTGCCGTCAAGGGAGAGCCTGCCTGCAGCAACCAGCGTCATCAGTGTAGTCGTCGTAAAAGGCTTCGTGATGGACGCCATGCTGAATGGCGTGTGCGGCGTTACGTTGAGCCCTGCCTCCCGGTCAGCCCACCCGAAGCCTTCCTCCCAAACAATGCGCCCACCCTGGATCACCGCGACGGCCACACCCGTTGCTTCTCCGGTCGCAATCGCGTAGTCGATCTTCTTGCGCACCCCCTGAAAGAGAGAGGCGGAACTCAATTCGACAGGATCCGCTGCACCAGCGCTCAGCCTTGTGGAGATGAGAGTGCCGAGAGTAGCCGAAATCATTCCTTTCATAACATCTCGACGGCTAGCTCCCACTCTCATAGCCCACCTCTTCAGTTGAACTCCAGCAACACACATAGCGTTGTACGTGCATTTTGCTTCGTGAGTTCATCAACAGAAAGCCACAACGCGATCGGTCCTATAAGTCCGGCGTCTCGTCAACAACCGGCAACAACGGGCACATAGCAGGCGTGAGGCTCATCTGACCAGACGCCGACTCGACGAGCATCGCGTCAGCAACCGCATAGGTTCATGGCAGCTTTGGGATAGCTTCGGCGTGTCGCACGTCGGAAACGCGCTGCGCATACCCGCCTTCCGCCATGCGCTTCCCCATCTCGGCGTGTAGCAGGTGGTCGCACAGGCCACTCGGGACAGCGATGTTCAGAGCTGGTACATACATCTCACACCGAACTTGAAGCCGGGGAGCTCAACGATAACGACCGGAGACCAAGTTGGACAGATTTACCTGTCCGCATGTGTCCATTCGTCCTAACGTGACGACAATGGTTGTCAGGCTCAAGTCGCTCGACGAACCTAAGCTGCTCATTCTGTCTTGTTTGTGGGAAGGGTGGCGGAGAGACAGGGATTCGAACCCTGGATACCTTGCGGTATACACGCTTTCCAAGCGTGCGCCTTCAGCCACTCGGCCATCTCTCCGTACAGCCTCAGGCTAACACAGACTGCTGCCTCTACTTCGGCACGTCCATGCTCTCCGAGCCTGCCTCACAACCGATCACTGCCCTGCGTACAACTGCCGGTACATCTCGCGGTTTCGCAGGATGGACTGCACATAGTCCCGCGTCTCCGAGTACGGAATGGACTCAACAAACTCCGGGATGTCCTTGTAGTTGTTCTCGGCCATCCACCGCCGCACGGGACTGTCGCCCGCGTTGTACGCCGCCAGCGCATACTCCGCCTGGCCGCCAAACCGGTCCAGCACCGCTTTCAGGTTGCCCGTCCCCAGCCGCAGATTCGTCGACGGATCCAGCAGCATCCCTGTCTGGAATCGACCGATTCCCTGCTTCTTCGCCTCTGCCTTGCCGACGCTTGGCAGCAATTGCATCAGCCCATATGCATTCGCCCGCGAAACAGCCGCAGGATTGAACTCGCTCTCCTGCCGGATCAGCGAGGCAACCAGGTAAGGGTCAAGACCATGCGCCGCAGCATCGGTTGTCAGGTCGCTCCAATACGGCCGAGGAAACAACAACTGCCAGTACTCGTTCGGAACCTCGCGAATCGGCAAGGCAAAGAACGACGATCCCGCGCGCTTGATCGCCTGCAGAGACCGCACATTCTCGCCATAGCTGCGATAGATCTCCGCCTGCGCCAGCGCACCCCACTGACCGCTTCCTGGGCTGGCCTGGATCTCCGGCGCAATGTAGTCGTTCAGGCCGGCATTCGCCAACAGCCGCGCCTTGATCAGGTGCGGATCATTCTCCGGCAGCGCCTGCACCAGCGTTGGCGCGGGCGGCGTGCGCACGCTGCTCAGCGGAAACGCCGGCGCGACCGTCGGCTGCGCTCCCATGGCACGCAGCCGCTCGCGAGCCAGCACGCCATAGTAATAGTTCTGATAGCTCGTATTCAGCGCGTTGTAGAAGTTGGCAGCTTGCGCGTAGTTCTTCTCCGGATCCTCAAACAGCCGTCCCCGCCAGTACAGCGCGCTCGGCGCCTCGGTGCTGGTGGGGTATTTCGCGACCTGCTCTTCCATCAGCCGCGCGGCTTCCGCGTAGTTGCGTGAGCGGTAGTTCAACCACGCCGCCCGCCAGTGCGACGACGGCGCATACGTGCTGTTCGGGAACCGCCGAAACAGCTCCGAGTAGTTCGCAATCGCCTGCGCGCTGTTGCGCTTGATCAGGTACATGTTGCCGCTGGAGTACAAACCCTCCTCCAGCCATCGGCTGTTCGGGAAGCGCTGCTCCATCTGCTCCAGCAGCGACCGGTTCCCTGCCTCATCCCCATCATTGCGCGCCAGCTCGGCCAGAATGTAAAGCCGCAACGCCGCCGAGTCATCGCTCGTCTGCGGCAGCCGCTCCGCATCACGCCGTGACAGGTGCTTTTGCCGCAGATCGCATACCGCCGCGTAGATCTCCAGCGCATCGCGGTCCGCCTGCCCCAGCGACGCATCATCCCGCTCAATCGAGTGATACTCCGCCCCTGCTTCGGCATAGCGGTGCGCGTTGAACAAGGCATCTGCGTGCAGCTTGCGCTCTCCCGCGCTGGGTCCAGCGTTCAGCTTCTGCAGCTCGGCCTTGGCCTGCGCCGCCTCCGGCGAAAACGGCAGCCGCACATAGATCTGCCGCAGAATGGACGCTGCGGCTGCGTTGTCGCCCTGCTGCTCATGCGCCTTCGCTTCCGTCAGCAGGTAGTCCGCCTTCTGCGAAGCGGGCTGACCCATCTGCGTCGCCAACGCCCGCAAAGCCGCCGCTCCGTCGTTCTGCAACAGGTACGCCTGCGCCAGCAGCACAGGCGCGCTCGCGGCAAAGATGCTGTCCGGATACCGCGTCCCAAACCCGGTCAACAGCGTAATCGCGCCCGTCGCATCGTGGTTCTGCACCGAAGCCTGCGCCCCCAGAAAGTCGGCGTAATCCTTCAGGCTCGTACCCGCGTTGGCCGCCTGCCGGAATGCCCCACCTGCCGCGGCATAGCTGCGGTCCAGCGTGTACGCGTGTCCGATCGCCAGATACGCCGCCGCCGCTCCCTCGCCCGGGTGTGCTGCCGCATAGTTCTGCACGCCGGCGTACGCTGCCGCCGAACGCGTGCTCGCCAACTGCTGCGCCATCGGCCGCAACTGCTCCGTCTGCACAAACGCCGTGGACAACTGCCGGCTCACCGGAGTCGGTGCCGACTCCACCGTCCGCACATGCACCTGCGGAACGGCACGCCCGTGTACAGAGCGCGCACCACCAGAGCTTCGCCCACCTCGCGCACCGGCGGCCTTCCCTTGCGCCCGCGTGCCACCAACCCCGGCACGCCGGCTCGCCGCTGCGCCTGCGCTGCCACGCGCCGGTCCGTGGGCGCTGCCAGCCGTCTGCCGGGAGGCATGCTGCGACCCGGAATGCGCCGGCTTCTTCGGCACGGCACCCGCCGTGGCGGTTACACCGCATGCCACCAGGGCCAGCAGCCCGAACCGTCCTCTACTACCCAGCCCAAACGTCACACCTCCACAATAAGCCGGGCCGTGGCTCCCGGCGCGCTCCCGCCCAACCTTGTCCGAACCCATCTTGGTAACGGCACAGCACGGCTCCGCAATAATTCTCCTCGGCCCTTGGCACGCATCGTGATTGCGACCCAACCTCCGCGGTCGTACACTCAACAAGACGCATGCCAGTTCTGGAACAACCAGGAACCGAAGAGGTTCACCCCGATGTAGCTCTGGTCGAGCGGGCCAAGCACGGCGATGCCGAGGCCTTCGAGACGCTCGTGCGGCAGTACGACCGCGCCATCTTTCGCGTAGCCAACCACATCACGCAGAACCGCGAAGACGCCGAAGACATCGTCCAGGACGTCTTCCTCAAGGCCTACAACAAGCTCGACCAGTTCCAGGGCAACAGCAAGTTCTCCACCTGGCTCACGCGCATCGCGGTCAACGAGAGCCTCATGCGCCTCCGCAAGCGCAAGACCAGCCGCACCGTCAGCATGGACCAGGACGTCCAGACCGAAGAAGGCTCCATCCCGCGCGACTTCGCCGACTGGTCTCCCGATCCCGAGCAGCAGCTGTCCACCTCGGAACTCGGTGACATCCTGCAGAAGACCATCGCCGGCCTGTCCCCCGGCTTCCGTACCGTTTTCACCCTGCGCGACATCGAGAACCTGTCCACCGAAGAGACCGCACAAGCTCTCGGTCTCAGCGTTCCCGCCGTCAAGTCCAGGCTGCTGCGCGCCCGGTTGCAACTTCGCGAACGCCTCAGCCGCTACTTAAAGCGCAAAGACGGGTCGGTACAGCCGTGATGGCCTTCAGCACTCAGCGCACAGGCACCGCGGCGGTGTTCACGGTCCGTACAAAAATGTACTCACGCGTCGCACCTTCCACACGCCGCCGCGCATCTCTATCGTGGAGCGTGGTCCAGTGACCTGTACAGATTTCCTTGCACGCATGACCGATTACTTCGACAACGAAGTCGATGCGGAGCTGCTCGAAGAGATCCGCGCTCACCTGGCCGAGTGCGACCACTGCGAAATCCTGGTCAACACCACACGCCAGACCATCCAGATCTACCGCGACCACCAGGTCTACGAGTTCTCCACGGAGATGCGCGAGCACACCATCAGCAGCATCATGCACCGCTGCGGTCTCCGCCATTAATTCAGCGGTTACGGCTGCAGCGTAAAGCTCGACACCTGCACTCTGGCTCCAGCCAACTCACGGCCAGGTGCCAGCTTGAAGACAAGCGTGATCTCGTCGAATCTTGCTGATGCGGCCTCGCCCGCGATCGGAAAATGCAACGTCTCCGCCACGTTTGCCCTGCCGGTAGAGATCGCCCTCCCGATACTGGACCGGATCGGAACCGTTCCCAGGCTTACTGTCTTCGCTTGTCTTCCCGTCATGTCCCGTAAACGGGCCTCTACCTGGATCAGACCCACCCGCGTATCCGCATTCACCAGCGCGACGGACATGCTTCTGCAGCAACTCGCGTCCAGCCGCTTGCCCAGGTGCTGGTGAGCCTCCATTTCCAGGGGAGTCCAGTCACTCGAATGGACGTGCTCCTTGGTCGGATCGCCGCGTTGCACCTTGGCTCCCCGCGTAGGGCCGGTTGCCGGAGCCTGAAAGTACCAGTACGCTCCGTCGAATGGGATCACCAGCGGATGTGCCAGTCGCACCACGCCGCCCAGCACCGCTCTCGGCGGACTCAGCAGCAACTTGCGTTTTGGCAACGGCGGCGCCATCAGCACCACGCCCGAATACACCTTTGTGTTGATGGGCTTCAGTTGCGGCGCCCCACGCAATGGGTTCGCCAGAACCACAGAGCTTAGCCCTCCCATCTGCAACCCCATTTGCAAGAACGGCGTAAGAGCCAGGCATGTCAGCAGAAAACACGGCAGCACGGCGATCTGTGCCCGCACCGGAGCCGCAGAACCCTCTCGGGCCCGCACCGGTGTAAATCCCCATGCCAGGCAGGCCGTCGTCAGGATCACCAGCGAACACACCAGCGGAACCGCGCGGCAAACCGCCGCCAGCACAAGTGCCTGCATCAGCAACGCCGTAACAACTGCCAGCCGTGCCAGCCGCAACGCGCTCATCTGCGCTCCGGTTGCAAACATCGGCTCCGGCCCTGTTACCGCTTCCGCGTCCCACACCCGCTCCGCAGCCTGTTTTCGCTTGGCAAAGCTGGCCACCACTGCTGCAATCGGAACCGGCGCCAGCACAGCCCAGATCGCATGCTCCGACCAGACCAGCAGCAACAGCGGAATCCAGATTGCCGCACTCCACGCGCAGGCCAGCAGCGTCGCGCCCGGCCTCCGGAAGTACTCCCGGTACGCTCGATGCAGCAGCGCCACCGCTCCTAACGCCGCGAACGCCGCCACTCCCAGCAGAAACGCTGACCGCGACATCACCCCTGGCCACGACAGCGCATGCGCGCGCGGCGGCACCAGCAGTGCCACCACGCAAGTCGCCGCAATCAAGCCCACGGCCAGCGGCAACACCCACTCCGGCCACGTTTCCACGCCCATACTTTCTGAAGACACAGCAGCGTCGCTCACCGGCACCAGGGCCTCACCGCGGCGCAGCCGGCTCAGGATTCGGCGACCGGACAGCCCACCCACAGCGGCCACTACGGCCCACCCGCTCTGCCCTTCCTCCAGCAGGTCGCCCAGCACAGCCTCGCGCTCGCTCGCTTCCAACAGCGGCATCAGCGCATGCAGCGTCGCATCCGCAACCCTCGTCGACAGGCTCATCATTCCGCCCATGCCACTCCCCGGCTCACCCGTGTCACGGTCCGAAAGAACTCCTTCGCTTCGCGCACACCATTCGGAGTCAGCCTGACCATGCGCTTGGCCCGTCCGCCCCGCTCTGCTGTGGCCTCGCCCATCCACGTCTGCACGAGTCCCTTAGCTTCCATGCGGTCCAAAGTGGTGTATAGCGCACCGATCGACGCCTGCCTTCCCGACGCGGCAAGCAAGCGGCGAATCGCAGCTCCGTAGGCCTCGTCTCCAAGACGGGCCACAGCGGTAAGCACGAGGTATTCAAACTCTCCGACCATTACCACCACAATGTAGATCTAACAAGAGAAAGCTGGCAACGACAAACCGCAGTACTCTCCAAAAGATGGCTTCACTCACCCAGGCCGAGAGGCGCTCCGTCGGCGTGCTCGCGCGCAAGCACTGCTCCCGCTCCGATCTCGGCGATCTCGACGCCAAGCGCTGCGCCTCCGACCCTCTTCAGGTCCTCTCCGCCTCCATGCACGGGCGCATCGCCTCGCTGATTCCGCTCAAGTACCAGCGCATGGCGGCCTCGCCCTTCGGCTTCTTTCGTGGAGCCGCCTCCATCATGGCGGCGGACCTCGCCGCACACCCGCACACGGGTCTCGTCACCCAGCTCTGCGGCGACGCCCACGTCGCCAACCTCGGTGCCTTCGCCGCCCAGGACGGCGGGCTCGTCTTCGATCTGAACGACTTCGACGAAACCATCCAGGGCCCCTTCGAGTGGGACGTGAAGCGCTTCGCCACCAGCCTTCTGCTCGCCGGCCGCGAGACAGGCCTCGACCGCGAAGCACGTCAGGCCTCCGTCGACACCTTCACACAGAGCTACAGCACGGCCATGCAGCAGTTCGCCACCATGCCCGTGGTCGAGCTCGCTCGCTTCCAGATCAGGCGTCTGGCCCACCTTGCTCCCATCCCGGCCATCTTCCGCATCGCCCAGCGCAGCACCCCGCAGCGGCTCCTGGACAAGCTCACCGCACAGCCCGCCACACCGGGCGGCGCCCGTCATCTGCTTCACCAGCCACCCTTGCAGCAGGCCGTCACCGAACTGGAACGCGATGGCATCCTCGCCGGCCTGGAGCACTACGGCGCCACCCTCCAGTCCGAGCGTCGCCACTTCTTCGCGCAGTACCGTCCCGTCGATGTCGTCCTTCGCGTCGTCGGCACAGGCTCAGTCGGCCTTCGCTGCTATGTCGTCTACATGGAGGGCTCATCGCGGCGTCCAGGCAGCGATCCCCTGTTTCTCCAGGTCAAAGAGGAGCCGGCCTCCGCCTACGCCGCCTATCTTCCGCGATCCGCCTCCGGCACGCCGCACCAAGGCGAGCGCGTGGTCGACGGCCAGCGCCTCATGCAGCTCGTCTCCGATCCATTCCTCGGCTACACCACTGTTCACGGCCGCGACTACCTTGTCCGCCAGTTCAACGATCACAAGGCTTCGCTCGACCTCAGCTCCATCACCCCGGCAATGTTGCAGGGCTACGCCAGCCTCTGCGGCGAAATCCTGGCCCGCGGGCACGCTCGCGGTGGCGACCCCGCCGCCATCTCCGCCTACATCGGCAGCAATGGCCGCTTCAGCAAATCCATCCTGCGCTTCGCCGAGAGCTACGCCCGCAAGACCCGCCAGGACTGGAAAGCTCTGCGCCAAAAGATGAAGCAGCAAGGCATCCCACTCGTTGAAGCGGACACAACTTCCTCTAAATCCAAGAAGGCCAGCGCAACATCTGCAAAAGCCTCGAAGCGGTAGAGCTGATCAATCAGCAATGCCCCGAAACATAAACAGCGCAGCCAATTGGCTGCGCTGTTCGCATCTCCAAAACTACAGATGAGGTCTTACCGCACCACCTGCGAAAACAGAGGCGAGCTCAGCAGACTCGAAAACTGCCCGTCATTCGCCGCATAGCTTACCTGCAGCGTCCCCGAGCTGGAGTCGATCGCCGTCTCATCCATGGTGGCCTGTTCCAGCGGCGATCCTTGCGTCTTCCGCAACAGCACCATGCCCTTCATCAGGGTGGCCGCTGTCGCCGCCGTCACGGTGTCACTCATCACCACGGCCATGTTGAACTTCACACCGTTCTGAAAATCAAGCGTGTAGCGCGAAGACTTCATCCGGTTCTTCACCGTGTCGTAGTCCGTCAGGCTCGCCGCTTCGCCCAGCACGCCGCGCATCATGGTCTGCGTGCCCTTCTGGTCCAGCAGGCTCCACAGGTTCTTCTGGTCCACAGTGGCCATCTCGTTCATCATGTCGCCATTCTGCACAAAGCTGCCCGAGAGCCCATCGCGTGCATCCAGCCCCGCCTTTACGGCGTTCGCATCTCCAAACAGCATCGTCGTCTGGTTCAGGAACACAACGCTATACCCGGCAGCACCCATCGGGTACACCTGGTTGTTGCGGATGATCGTCGGCTTCGTCTTCTGCTTGGCAAAATTCGCCAGGATCGACGCCGTCTGGAACTGCCCTTGCGCAATGCCCAGAGTGCGCGTCTGGTTCTCAGTACCAGGTACGCGGTACGCCGCAAACGCCAGCGTATCGGTGTCCCGATCCACCTTCAGACCGCTCTGCTTCAGCGCCGTCTCCAGTCGCTTCAACTCCGGCGGCAGCACCCGGTCCTTCAGGCTCATTGCCGCGTTGGAGTTCTGCATTGCCCGGTAATCCACAACGATCAACTGCTGCACGTCACGCGGAATCGCTCCACGCGCATCGCCGCTCAACTGCGCGGCCCGCGCGCTGGTCGTCAGAGCACACGCACCCACCAGCATGCCCATGCCCAGCGTTCTCTCCAGGGTCTTTTTCAAACTCATCCGTTTCACTCCTCGTTCCGGGCGCTCAGGCAGCTAGCACCGGGCGCACCAGCCCCGGCCATGCCAGCGGAGAAGCCAGCCGCGCCTCCAGCACTTTCTGCTCCCAGCGGAACTGCGGTATTTGACGCACCCATGCGGCGTTTGGCTCACATGCGGCCTCGGGGATCAGGCCGATCAGTTCCCCTTCTGCAATTCGAACACCATGCCGCTGCGCCAGCAATCCCACTTCCCGGTGAACTGCTGCCACCGGAGTCAGCCGCAGGTCCGTCAGGTTCATGCTCACTTGGGCGCGGCCGTCCACCATGACTCCCATGGCTTTCACCCCGGGCATCCCTCCGCCGGCCGCCCTCAACTGCTTCGCAATCGCCCGTGCAACGGAGACATCAGTCGAATCCAGGTAGATGTTGTACGCAATCAGAAATTGCCGCGCCCCCACCGCCGCTGCTCCCGCCGTAGGATGCAGCGCTCCCGCACCCACATCCGGCCAGCGCCGCGAATCGGTCCGCACCGCCGCGCACAGGCCCTCAAACTGCCCGCGCCGCACCTCTTCCAGCTTCACCCGGTCGGGCCGCACCGCCGCCGCTTCATAGAAGTAGACCGGCATTCCGTACCGCCGCCACATCTCCATGCCGGCGCGATGCGCCAGCTTCACCACGTCGCCCATGCTGATGCCGCGCACCGGCACAAACGGAACCACGTCCGCAGCCCCGATCCGGGGGTGCTCCCCGCTCTGCCGTGTCAGGTCGATCAACTGGCAAGCCCGGCCCACGCCGCGAACGGCCGATTCCGCCACCGCCTCGCACGGTCCCGCTACCGTCACCACGCTCCGGTTGTGCGCCGCGTCCATCGACCAGTCCAGCAGCCGCACCTCCGGCACCTGCATCGCTGAGACGATCTCTCGCACTACTTGTTCATCCCGCCCCTCGGAAAAATTGGGGACGCATTCCACAATCTGATCGCTTCGATCCAGAACTTCAGCCACTGCACAACCAACTCGCCCGGGCGTTGTTAGCCCCGTCTTGATTCAACCGCGCGCGCTCTCTGCGTGTCCTCCCGGAGCGCTCCCGCGGCCTTAATGCCCTACTGCCTCACATCCACTACTTCCACCACGAATACCCAATCGAGAACTGAACGCTCGCGTTCACCCCCGGGTTCCGGTCGCCCAGGCTCGCCGACGAGATGTGCACGCCGTTCGCACTCAAGTCCAGGCTCTGCCGTGGCTTGACGAAATAATGCAGCCCGATCCCGCCCTGCGGTGTGAAATTCCAAACACTCGCGTCAGAGCCCAATCCATCGTTGATCAGATTCACCGGCCCTTGACCATACGCCGGATACTTATGATTCGTCCAGAGCAGGCCGCCCGCCGCCTGGGCCCACGGCATTACCCGCCGCCCGTGCGTAAAGTTCCAGCGCAGAATGATGGGCGTCACAGAAACGCCATGGAACGTTCCACCCACCGTGTACGGCGCCGAGCACTGGATCACCGCCGGGTTCACCGTCGGCGTGCAGTACTGCCGCTGAAATGTGGGCGTGTTCGACTGCCAGTACGGAAACAGCTCCGCCCCGTATTCGAAGTTCCCGCGGAAGACACCCTGCCCGATCTGCCCGGTCAGCACCTTGCCCACGTGCGCTCCAGCCATAAAGAACTGGAAGTCATCGCGATTCTCGGTCACGCCCTTGCCGCCCTGGAACAGCGCACCCACGTTCCAGGCCCGTGCATTGGCCAGCGCCGGCACCGCATCCGCGCCGCTCCTCGCCTGCGCTCCCGCCACACCCGTCCACACCAGCAACGCCGCCGCGGCCCAACTCTTCCGTCCCACCATCATCCCTATCCCTTATGACGCGCAAAAGCCGCCCGACATGGCGGCCCTCGCGGTTCCCTGTTGCCGATTCGTGTTCGGCCTACGCGGCGACCGTCGCCTCGTCAAAGTCAAAGTTCGAATACACGTTCTGCGTATCGTCCAGATCTTCCAGCACATCCAGCAATCGCATCATCGCGTTGGCCTGCGTGCCTTCCAGCTTCTGATACGTCGACGGCACCATCGAGACTTCCGCGTGCTCTGGCTTCAATCCCGCCGCGGTCACCGCATCGCGAACCGCCTCAAACTCCTTCGGCCCGGTCACAATCTCCCAGTGCTCGCCCTGGTCGTTCAGGTCCTCGGCGCCGCTCTCCAGCACGATCTCGGTCAGCTTCTCTTCGTCCGCCGCGTCCTTGGCAAGCGTGATCACGCCCTTCTTGGCAAACATGTAGCCGACCGAGCCAGACTCGCCGAGGTTCCCACCATTTTTGCTGAACGCGTGTCGAATTTCGCTCACCGCGCGGTTCCGGTTGTCCGTCAACACGTCCACCATCACCGCAACGCCGCCCGGACCGTAGCCCTCAAAGGTGATCTCTTCGTAGCTCAGGCCTTCGATTTCACCCGTGCCACGCTGCACCGCACGCTTAATGTTGTCGGCCGGCATGTTCTCTGCCTTGGCCGCCAGGATTGCCGTCCGCAGCCGCGGATTGCCATCCGGATCGCCGCCGCCCTGCTTCGCCGCCACCGTGATTTCCTTGATCAGCCGGGTGAAGACCTTTCCGCGCTTGGCGTCCGCCGCCCCCTTCTTATGCTTGATCGTTGCCCATTTTGAGTGGCCAGACATAATCCAAAACCTCAGCTCTTCCGTGCATTCCCGCGCAGGCCATCACGGCACAGCGCAGCCGCTGACTCAACGCCAGCGCAACAGAACGAAGTATAGCAATGCCGACATACCTGCCGGTACGATCAAACGTATGCCTTCCCGGAATCGCCTGCTTGCCGCCGCGCTCGCTCTCTCCGCCATTGCTGCTGTTCCATCCGCCTCGCCTGCGCAGCGGCACGCAGCGCCGTCTCCGGCAGCGCAACCCGCCCGCGAAGCCATCGACCTCGACATGTACGCCCGCATCCGCGACGAAGGCTTCCTCCACTCCCACGTTATGGAGTACGCCAGCGCCCTCTTCGACGACATCGGCCCGCGCCTCACCGGCTCGCCCGCTATGGCCCGCGCCAACCAGTGGACCGCCGACCAGCTGAAAGCCATGGGCTGCTCCAATGCCCACCTGGAAAGCTGGGGCGACTTCGGCATGGCGTGGACGCAGCACTCCGCGTCCCTCGCCATGGTCAAACCCTCTTCCGGCGTCTTCCTCGCCCAGGCCACACCGTGGTCCCCTGCCACCCACGGCACCGTCACCGCAGAAGTCATCAAGGTGCCCGGGTTCAAGAAGGAAGCCGACTTCGCCGAGTGGAAGGGCAAGCTCCGCGGCAAGATCGTCCTCTACGGTCACTCCGGCTCCGGCGATCCCACCGTCGATCCCGACAAGGTGCCCGCCATGCAGCACTACGACGCCGCAAAGCTGCGAGAGATCGCCGCCTACCCGCTCAACGGCGACATGAGCGAGCAGGACGTGCTCCCCGTCTCCGACCCCAAGTTCCAGGAAGCCATTAAGAACTTCGGCTTTCAGGAAAGAGCTGGCGCCTTCTTCGCCTCGGAAGGCGCTGCCGCCATCCTGGTACCCGGCGGCTCCGGTGGCGTCCTCCACAACGACACCAACGCCTCCATGGGCTGGTACGTCTACCGGCCAGAGCATCGCCAGGCCGTCCCCGAAGAGGTGATCTCCGACGAAGCCTACGGCCGCATGGACCGCCTTCTCAGCAACAAGGTCCCCGTCACGGTCGAGCTCGCCACCAACACCGAGTTCGGCGACGAGCACGCCCAAGGCTTCAACACCGTCGCGGAGATCCCCGGCACCGACCCACAGTTCAAAGATCAGGTCGTCCTCGTCGGCGGCCACCTCGATAGCTGGATCGGCGGTACCGGCGCTACCGACAATGGTGCCGGCTCCATCGTCGCCATGGAAGCCATGCGCATCCTCAACACCCTCCACGTCCACCCGCGCCGCACCATCCGCATCGCTCTTTGGAGCGGAGAGGAGCAGGGCCTCTACGGCTCCATGGGCTACGTGGGCAGCCACTACGCCACCTTCCACTACGCTCCCGCCGCGAAGGACGCGCCAGAGATCCCCGACTTCCTTCGCGTCATGAGCACCCCGCCCACTCCAAAGCCGGAAGCCGCAAACCTCGACGCCTACTACAACCTCGATAACGGCACCGGCAAACTCCTCGGCATCTACACCGAAGGCAACAGCGGCATCTCCGACATCTTCCAGCAGTGGATGGCACCCATCGCCGACCTCGGCATGACCACCGTCAGCCAGCGCAACACCGGCTCCACGGACCACGTCCCATTCCAGCTCGCCGGGCTGCCCGGCTTCCAGTTCATCCAGGACCCGCGCGACTACGACAGTCGCACCCACCACACGAACCTCGACACCTACGACCACCTCAGCGAGCCCGACCTGAAGCAGGCCGCCGTCATCGAAGCCATCTTCCTCTACAACACCGCGCAGCGCGACAGCATGCTGCCCCGCCCCTCGATTCCCATGGGCCTGGCCAACGACAGACCGCTCAGCAATCTCTACCCGGACGCGCAGAAGTAGATAGACGTTCCCGCCACAAAGACTTGCGCCTGACATCGTCAGGCGCAATCGCTACACCATCTCCGGAGCAAACAACTCCTCATACGTCTCGCGGCGCCGGATCAGCTTCGCCTCACCGCTCCGCACCAGCACCTCCGCCGGCCGTAGCCGCGTGTTGTAGTTCGAGCTCAAACTCAACCCGTACGCGCCGGCGTCCAGCAGCGCGACCAGATCACCTTGCTCCAGCTCCGGCAGGCTGCGATCCCGCGCAAAGAAGTCTCCGCTCTCACACACCGGCCCGACCACGTCCACCGTCTCCGCTTCGGCATCAGCCACCTGCATCACCGGCACAATCTCGTGGTGTGCCTGGTACAGCGCCGGCCGGATCAGGTCGTTCATCGCCGCGTCCGTGATCACGAACTTCTTCTCGCCATTGCGCTTCGTGTACAGCACCCGGCTCACCAACGCCCCAGCCTGCCCCACCAGGAAGCGCCCCGGCTCAATCAGGAGGTGCGCGTCCAAATCGCCCAGCGCCGCACGGACCGCGTTCGCATACGCGCACACCTTCGCCGCCGGGCTGAACTCCTCCGCGCCGTACTCAATGCCCAGTCCCCCGCCGCCGTCCACCGTGCGGATGTTCGCGCCGTCGGCCCGCAGCTCCCGTACCAGCGCAACCACCCGCTCCATCGCCGCCTGAAACGGCTCCACCTGCCGGATCTGCGACCCGATGTGAACGCTCACGCCCGTCGCTTCCAGCCAAGCATGCTCGCGGAACCGCGCATACACCCCGCGCGCCAGCCCGATCGCAATCCCAAACTTGTGCGCACTCAACCCGGTCGAGATATACGGATGCGTCTCCGCAAACACATCCGGGTTCACCCGCAGCGCAAACCGCGCCTTCCGCTGCAACAGCTCCGCACGCTCCGCCAGCAGCTCCAGCTCGGCTTCACTCTCCACGTTGAATTGCAGAATGCCCGCCGCCAGCGCCGAGTCCATCTCCTCCGCCGTCTTTCCCACGCCGCTGAACACGACGCGTCCGGTCCACTCGTGAGCGCGTTCCGGCCCGGCCGCAGCGATCACGCGCGCCAGTTCCCCTCCACTCACAATGTCGAAGCCGCAGCCCTGATCGCCCAGCAATCGAAGAATCCCCAGCGCTGAGTTCGCCTTTACCGCGTAGCAAACCGTATGCGCGCGGTCGGCAAACGCGTTCTGAAACATCCGCGCCCGCTCCACGATCTGGTCACCCGAGTACACATACAGCGGTGTCCCATACTCCTGCGCCAGCGACCGCAATTCCACGCTGCTGCCGCCACCCACACAACACAACTCGTCGCCGCACACCGCAAACGGCCGTCCACTCGCTTCCAACTTCAACAGGTCCACCCTCCAAGGCTATCGCAGCAGCAACGCAGAACCTCCGCCAGCACTCAAGCCGAGCCAACGCAAAAGGGGCGCAGTCAGCCTGCGCCCCTTCGCTTCGATCATCCACTCCGACACATAAACCTAGCTGTTCTGCGAGCCTCCACCCGGCTCTACCGGACCCTGGTGTGTCGGCCCGCCCGGGTACTGCGCCGGTGGCTGCGGCGGCGGATACGACCCGGCATGCGGCGGCGGATACGCCCCCGGATGCTGCGGCGGAGCATATCCCTGCGCCTGCGGTGGCGGATATCCCGCGTACCCTTGCGGTGGAGGCGGCGGGTATCCCGCGTACGGCGGCAGCGCGAACGGCTCCTCCGGCAGCACGATCCACAGCACGATGTACGCCAGCACACCCGTTCCAGCAAACAGCACCAGCACCACCCAGATCAGGCGCACCACGTTGCTGTCCCAGCCCTGGTTCCGTGCAATCCCGCCGCAAACCCCGGCGATCTTCCGATCCAACCGCGATCGCATCAACGTTCCGCCCATCGCTTGCCTCCGTGGCCTCACTCTACGCCACACGGATGTCTACGCAATCTCCCCTGCTGCGGTTCCGCAACCCCACATGTCACCCAACGCCACCGGGCAACACGCTCCGCGCGCCGCAGTCCTAGCGCCCGGCGTACGGCGTTCGCAGATACCGCTTCGCCTCGCCCGTCTGCGACTGGTCTCCACCCGGCGCGCTCGCCAGCGTGTACTGCTGCACCGCCGCGTCCCTCTGGTGCAACAGGTCGAGCATCTCGCCCGCATTCAACTCCGCGCGTTTCCGCATCCAGTCGCTGCAGTTCGGCTGCTGCGCCGCCTTCGCGTAGTTCTGCGCGGCATCGTTCACGTCGCCCTGCCCACGCTGCGTCTCGGCCAGCCCAAACAGCGCAAGCTGCAGCCGCGTCTCCACAAAGTAGCCCGGCTTTCCCGCGTCCGCGATCACCTTCTGATAGATCGCAATCGCCTCCGGTCCACGACCCGCGTCCTTCATCAGGTTCGCCTCTTCCAGCCGATACAAATAGTCGTGCGGATACTCCTCCGCCAGCCGGTGCGCTACGTCGTAAGCCTCGGCATACCTCCGGTCATGCCGCAGAAACAGGCTCAGCGCCGTCTGCGCCTGCACCTTGGTCGCATTCCCGTGCTCGGCGCAGTCGCGCAGCAGGACTAACCCCTGCTCCTTGTTCCCGCCAATCCCGGCAATGCCCACCAGCATGCGCACCATTCGTGGCAGGCTGGCCACGGCAAACTGCTGAATGCCCACCGCCATCTTGGCGTCCGTGTAGTCCGGGTCCAGCTTCAGCACCTGCTCACTATCGTTGCGGCTGCTCAACCCCTGCCGGGCCGCTCCCGCAAAGCTGTGGTCCGCCAGCGTCGTGAACGCCGCATGCAGCCCCTTCGCATACCCTCGCGCGAAGTATGCGTCCTTGTCCTGCCCATTCGCCTTGATGCGCGCGTCCGCCAGGGCAATCGCACCATCCGTCAGGTCTTCGATCCGCTTGCGCACCACCGGATCGATGCTCACCTTGCGCCCGCTCGACAGGAAGTTCTCCCGCGCATAGTACGTCGTGTCCAGCAGGTCCTGCCGGTACAGTTCGCGAAACTCCACCACCATCAGCACATACGCGTTCGCCATCGGATCCTGCGGATGCGCCCGCAGCACGGCCTCAAATCGCTGGGCCGCGCCGTCGTAATCCAGGTTGTAAAAGTGCTGCAAGCCGTCGCGCACCGCCGGGTCCAGGTTCAACGGATACGTGTGCTGCGCCTGTGCCAAACCGCACGTTCCCAACAACCCCGCCAGCACACATCCCGCCACCACCCTCAAACCGCGTCCAGCCAAACGTTTCTCCTTGCTAGGTCTGCAACTATGACGCAAAGGCGCTTGCACTTGTTGCGCTTCCATCGTTCGGTCGGCGCGCGCGCGGCTTCTGTCGTGCTAAGTATGAAGGCTAAGACCATCTTCCGGCCGCGATCGAAGCTTGCGACGAGGACTGGAAACACGGCAGGCATCATGACCCGTATTGAGCTATTGCAGCACCTGATCACACAGGCCCGCGAAAACGGATTCGAATTTCGCAAATGGTTTCGATCTCACACCGCGCGCCCCTGGACCACGGCCATGGAAGCCGTTGAGTGGCTGTCCCAGGGCAGTCGCGCCCACATGCTTCTCTTCTCGCAAGACTTCGCCAGGTACTTCTTCCGCGAAGGCGAGCGCATCCGTTTCATCCAGCCCGCACTCGCCTACCAGCGCGTGGGCCCCGACGGTTCGATCAAGCAGATCCGGCGTCGCGCCCACACCCGCCAGTCCAACCGCGAAGACGTGTGGCTCTACCACCTCCGCGAGATGGCGGCGGCGGAAGAGCCGCTCCGCTACATTCGCCGTTATCTGCTTCTGGACGAGGTCCTTCAGGAGGCAAGCCAGGTCGAGGCGGAAACAGAACAGGCGACCCACATCGATCCACTTGCCCCTGTTCCCGGTCGCGGAAAGCAAGCGGCCTCCTCCGCTGCCGCTCCGCCCTCACGCATCGGCGCAACATCCGACAGCGCGAGCCACATCCCAGCGCACCTGCGCGCCATGCAGGCCGCCCTGCCCGATCCCCTCGACTACGACGACGAACTTCTCGTCCGCGACTGAAGCAACAGCGACCGTCTAACCCGCAGTATTAGCGACCGCCCCGCAGCACCCTCACTTGCCCAGCTTCGCCAACAACTTCTGAGCATCCTTCGTATGCTCATCGTCCGGCGCAAGCGCCAGGTACGCCCGCAACTGCACCGCAGCATCCTGGTTTCGCTTCTGCTTCAGCAACAACTGCGCCATCGCAAAGTGAGCCTCCGGATCGTCCGGATTGTGCTGCAGGGCATCCTTGAACCGCGCCTCCGCACCGGCAAAGTTCCCGTCGTTCAGGTAAAACCGCCCGACCTTCAGATCGTCGGCCACACGGCTCTGCTCCAGCTTCACCCGCGCCGCGCTTGAATCCGCATGGCTGCCCAGATCCTTCAGCGTCGCCGACTTCACTGGCGTGTCGGACCCCGACGTAGTCGGAGCCACATCATCGTCGTCCGCAGCAGAACTGGAAGACGAGGACGATGAACTCGATGAGGACGACGACGAAGAGCTCGATCCCGCTGGGTTCGGCAGCGGGCCTCGCGGATCAGGCTGCCCATTCGGCAACAGCGGCTGCATCGACTCCGCCGGCGGGTCCGCATCCTTGCCCGAAGGCATGTCACTCGTATCCGGCTTCGTTGCGGCCTTGGCAGCTTTCGCGGGCCGTGGCGACGGCAGCTCCCCCGGCACATCCGCATCCGCCCCGGTCGGCATATCGCTCGTGTCCGGAGCCTTGGCCGCCGCCGCAGGCGCATCGGACGCCGCGTTCTTTGCCTCGCACTTCTGCTTCGCCTTGCCCTTCAGCACCGCGCAGTCTTCCTTCAAAATGCTCGGCGGCGGCACCGCCTGCGCCCGAGCCGTCACTCCCACACCGCCCAGCACCAACACGCCTATCCAGGCCAAGCCTCGCACCGACTCACCTCGCATCGTCAGCCTCCGCACCCCTGCGTCACTCGCCACCGGCATCCCTCAACCAACTCATTAGACGCCCGCCACCAACGCCGCGCTACCCCCGCCACGAGCAAGCACTACCAGCCACCCCGCAACAGAACGCACCGAACCAGCCGCCCACCCACTGACTGGCTGACGGCCGACTTGCTGACTCGCTAACTAGCTGACATACTCGCCACCATGCCGCCTGCCTCGCGCGATCGCATCACCCAGCGTCCCGATCTGCTCATCCGCTCCTCCGCCGTCCACGGCGCCGGCTGCTACACCCTCACGCCCATCCGAAAGGGCGCGCGCATCCTCGAGTACGACGGCCCGCGACTCTCCAAGTCCGCCGCCGACGAACGCTACGCCGACCGCGACATCACCTACCTCTTCTCCGTCGGCGACAACGGCGAGGTCATCGACGGCTTCGGCGCCGCCATGTTCATCAATCACTGCTGCTCGCCCAACTGCCAGACCGAAGAGGTCGACGAGCGCATCTTCATCCTCGCCCTCCGCAACATCGCTCCCGGCGAAGAGCTCACCTACGAGTACCACCTCCACGACTCCGACCAGGACGACCAGCCCTGCTTCTGCGGCGCCCCCAACTGCCGCGGCACCATGTTCTCGCCCGCCGAAGTCAAACGCCGCAAGAAACTCGGCCTCCCGCTCACCCTCCGCAAGCCGTAGTCTCGCCGAACAGAAAAGGGCGCAGGCAATGCCCGCGCCCCTCACAGCACCACTCGGCGCTAGAACCGTCCCGCCTGCATGTACATCTGCACCAGCACCGGATCGTTCGCCTGCCAGAAGTCCACGATCCCCGCCAGCACGTCGCCCTGCTGCACCGCCTGCACCAACTGCGGCCGGTACTGCTCAAGCGTCGACGCCGCCACATCGTTCACCAGGTTCACTCCAAACGCATTCGGGTAGTACTGGTACACCGACGCCGGCGTCCCCAGGTCCGTGTGGAACAGGAAGCTGTAGAACGGTGCCGTATACGCGTAATACCGCGGCGTGCTCTCCTCCGGAATCAGCAGGAATCCGGGCATGTCCGTGATCAGCTTCTGGAAGATCGCCGGGTCCAGCGTTCCCCCGTTCGCATCCACGCTCGAGTCCACGTAGAACATAGTCGCGCCCCACCGCTTGTTCGCAAACCGGATCTTGTTCTCCAGGTTCGCAATCACCGCCGCATTGGTCGGGAGGTCATTCTGGCTCGCCGTTCCGTTGCCCGCCAGCACGAACTGCTGCGGCCGCACGCACACTCCCACCTTCAGCCCCGCCGAGGTCATCGTTTTGAAGTACGCATCATCCAGCCGCTGACCGTAGTACCGTGAACCCTTGTCCAGCACCCGCAACTCCATCTCCGGCGCAACCCGCGCAATCTGGTCCGGGGAACACACATAACTCGTGTTCATCGGAAACTGCTCGCCCTCCACGTCCCACGTCATCACGCCTTGCGCATTCATCGCTTTGGCATTCGCAACATTCGCCTGCGCCACGGCCAATATGCGGTTCTGGAACGCCTGCAGCCCCGCCCGCGTCGTCACATCCACGCTCGCATCGTTGAAGTAGCGGCGTGGATTCGTCGGGAAGCCACCCGGCTGCGTGCTGTCCGTGGCACCCTGCGGCGAACTCGCCAGGTACGCCGTCCCCATCAGCCGATGATCCGTCCACGTCATCTGGCTCGGATACGTCTTCGCAAAGCTCGCATACGCATCGCTCGCATCGGCCGCGGTTCCCTCAGGCGTGAACCGCAGCGAAACCGTATACGTGAACGTCTCTCCCGGATTCACCGGACGATCCACCCGCGGCAGAAACGTCGCCAGCCCGTCCGGTGCCGACGTCGTCATCAACGGCACATACGCATTGCCGCCCAAGCTCTTCCATCCGGCGTACATCGGCACACTCTCGTCCGGCACCACGCTCGTCACCACGCCCTGGCCGTAATCCGCCACGCTCACGCCCGGCCCCGTCGTCGTAATCGCATCCTGCGAGTAGCCATAGAACCCCTTCGGGTCCTGCGGAAACTGCATCGTCAGCGCATCCACCTCGGCGCCGTCGAAGATCACGCCCGAGCCCGCATCGTTGCTCTCCGTGATCACCACATTCAGCGTGTCGCCGCTCTGCACAAACTGCGTCCGGATCGACCCCCACTGGAACCAGTACGTCTGCGTCTGCGTGGCCGCGTCCCACTGCGTCCCGTTGTTACTCTCGCCCCAACCGTACTGCCCCGTGTTCACCAAATTGCCGTTCAGGTCGGTCGACTTCATGTGCCAGATGTGAAACGCGTCCTCCGGGTGCGCACCGGCGTCCATCAGCGTCACGCCCGCGTAGCTCAGCGTTTGCACGCCCTTCGCCCCATAGCTCACCTGCAGTCCCTGCGCATGCGCCATCGCCGGACCTGCCATCGCAATCAGGCCCGCAAACGTGACGAGGCCGCGCCAGCGGAGCCTGCCTCTGCCCGCACCGCCGCGCGACGCCGACGCGACGCCTGCAACAGCCTTGGAGAATGAAAACGTCGAGCGCGCACCAGCGTTCTTCGGCGCGCACAGGGGCAAGCACTTGGCCAGGTTGGCAAGCACAGTCATAGTCCGGTTCCTTTGTCATAGGAGCGCGACTCTGCGCGGCGCGGTCACGTCGGCGTCGTGTCAGAGCGGGGCTAACGTGTCGGGCAGAAGCGAGCCACGTGCGGGCTCTGCGCTACTTTCTATCACGGAGAAGGCCGCGTACTCGGTACACCTCTAACGCTCCCAAAACAGAAACGTCCCGGCCCTTTTCGCAAGGACCGGGACGCTCCAACACAGAGCTCTAGTGGCGTCCGCCGCCACCGAAATGGCCACCACCACCGGGCCGCCCGCCGCCCACGAATCCGGGGCTGTGCTCTCCCTCCGGACCGTGCCCGGGATTCCCTATGTGGCCCAGACCGTCTCGCCCTTCGTTCCCGTGGAAGTGATTGAACGCTCCCTCACCCCGGTCCGGCAGCGGCCCGTTGTAACCCCGCCGCGGATCGAACCGGTTGTCCACGTGTCCGTAAAAACCGTGGCCGCCGTGGAACCACGGTCCGGCACCGATGAACACCCCGTTCGTGAACCAATCCGGGCCATAGTACCCGTACGGCGCACAACTATACGGCGCATAGTCGAAATACCCATAGGGACACACCGGAGCAGGACCAACATTCACTCCAATGCTGATCTGGGCCGGTCTCGCCGCCGTTCCAACCGCAAACAGGCTGGCAAGACCACACACTGTCACAATCCTCGACGCTACCTTCGATATGGCCAAAGTCTCTCTCCTAGCAGTCCGTTAGAGCGAAATCACAGCAACGGAGTTGCGTACTCTCCACCTGCCCCGATTCGTGCCCGCCAACCGTTCCGCCGTCCCGACCCGGCAGTAAACTAACCCTGTGCCGTACCAGGTTCTAGCCCGCAAGTACCGTCCTCTCCGCTTCGGCGACGTCGTGGGCCAGGACCACGTCACCCGCACGCTCCAGAACGCGCTCGAACAGGGTCGCGTCGCGCACGGCTACATCTTCTCGGGCCATCGCGGCATCGGCAAGACCACCATCGCGCGCATCCTGGCCTCCGCGCTCAACTGCCAGCGCACCATCGGCTCGCCCGAACGCCCCACGCCCGAGCCCTGCCTCACCTGCGATAGCTGCCGCGAAATCCGTCAGGGCAACGCCGTCGACGTCATCGAAATCGACGCCGCCACCAACCGCGGCATCGACGAGATCCGCGAACTCCGCGACGCCGCCCGCTACCGGCCCGCCCGCGACCGCTTCAAGATCTACATCCTTGACGAGGCGCACCAAATCACCGACGCCGCCTTCAACGCCCTCCTGAAGACCCTCGAAGAACCACCCGAGCACATCGTCTTCATGATGGCGACCACCGAGCCCGAAAACATCCCGCAAACCATCCGCTCACGCTGCCAGCACTTCAGCTTCCACGCCGTCAAGCTTGACGACATCCTCGGTCAGCTCCGCAAGATCGCCGTCGACGAGAACGTGCTCGCCGACGACGCCGCCCTCGACCTGCTCGCCGAAGCCGGCGACGGCTCCATGCGCGACGCGCTGTCCATCATGGACCAGGCCATCGCCTCCGCTCCCGTCGTGCAGGAAGGTGGCATCGCCAAGCCCCAGCTCTCCGCCGCCGAAATCCGCGACCTCATGGGCTCCGTGCCAAACACCGTCTTCGAAGAGATACTCGAACACGTTTCGGCCAACTCGGCCTCTGGCGTCCTCACCACCGCCAACCGCCTGCTCGACGCCGGCAACTCCCCCGCCCAGATCGCCCGGCAGTTCGTCCGCTACCTCCGCAACACTGTCGTCGCCAAGATCGCGAACCTCACCCCCGACTCGCCCGACACCGAACTCCTCCAGATCTCCCCCGACGAACGCCGCCGCGCCGCACGCTCCGCCATGCTCTTCACCGAAGAGGAGCTCACCCGCTTCATGCAGGTCATGCTGCGCACCTTCGACGACCTCGGCTTCCGGCAGGAACAGCGCTTTCACCTCGAACTCGGCCTGCTCAAGCTCGTCCACCTCCAGCGCCTGCTCCCCATGGAGCACTTCCTCTCCCAACTCCCGCGGCCCGACACCACGCGCCGCATCGCTACTCCGACGCCGGCCCCGCGCCCTGCCACGCCGACGCCATCGTCGCGCACCGCTGATGCGGGAAAACCTCAATCCAGCTCGCCAGCACAAACCACCCAGGCCGAAGCAGCGAACTCCCCTGTCCAGGACCAAACGGAATCCGGGCCCCACGTCCTTCAGGGACGTGCGAGTGGACAAAACCAGCCCGCACCGGCCACTGCACCCTCACCTGAAGCACCTACCCGGCCTTCGCCCATATCGGCCACGGTAGCTTCGTCCGCACCCACCCCAACCGTGTCATCGCAACCGGAGGATGCACACCGTGCGTCCGTAGTGGAAAAGGCCGCTTCTCTGCTCGAACAGACCAGCACGCCAGCCGCACCGCCGGTCCATTCATCGCCCTTCGACAAATCGCCCCGGCCGATCTCACCATTCGACAAACCAGCCCAGCCGCAGCCCAGCCCAGCCAACAGGCTTTCGGAGGGATCGGCTTTCAGCCCGGTCACCGCCACCCCTGCAACGGACGGGGCCTCAGCCCCTGAGGGAGTCGCGCCTAAGCCTTCCGTCGGACCGGGACCTCGCATCGTCCCGCCGCTCGCCCAACCGGGCGCAAAAACCGGCCCTGACCCATCCACCGGCATCGACGCTCACCTCCCGCCCATCGACTCCTACGAACTCGACGCTCTAAATGTGCAGGACGGCGACACCGAACCGCCACCACCGCCGGATCGCGAGGCTCAAGCCACAGCGGAGCCTTCGTCGGAGGCAAGCACCCTGCAGGCAGCCGCCGTCGAAGCCCTCTTCGCCACCGGCTCGCAGAACTCGGCCGCCGAACAGCTCGAAGAGACCACCTGGACCGTCACGAGGGGCGAAGTTCAGATTCAGACCTCGCTTTCCAAGCCGCTGATGAACACTATCTTCCGCGCAGACACCCAGGCCATCATTCGCGGGGCCATCGCAAACAAGGGCGGCGCGGGCCTCAAGCTCGTCTTCCTTCCCGGCACCGTCGCCAACAAGGCCACCGCCGCTCCCAAGAAGCCACGCACCGGCTCCGCCCAGGCCAAAGCCCTCGAACACCCCACAGTGCAGGCCGCCCAGCGTCTGTTCAACGCCGAAATCACGAACGTCTTCGACCTTCGCAAAGACTGACCTGGCAATCGGGCTGTCAAGCCCCTTCGCACCCGCGTGTGCACGTAAACGCCTCAATTCTCATGATTTCCGGATTACAAATAGTTGGCGCACCATTTGGCGCGGCTCGCTAAAATGGAGATAGAGGCTTTCTCCCGTTTTTAGACTGGTCGTCCAAGTTCAACGTGCACAGGAACTTACGCGTAAGTTGTCCCGGATGAAGAACTTGCAGCGACCCTCAATGGGAACACTCGTAGATAGAAGAACTTAGCGGAACAAGCGGAGGGGGGCACCATGGACATGTCGAAGCTCCAGGAAATGCTCGGACAGGCACAGCAGATGCAGTCCAGCATGGAACAGAAAATGAGCCAAACCGTCGCGGAGGCGTCCTCCGGCGGCGGTCTGGTAACCGCCCGCGTCAACGGCCGCAAAGAACTCCTTCGCCTCAAGATCGACCCCACGGCACTCAGCGCCAGCGGCTCCGACGTCGAGATGCTCGAAGACCTCATCACCGCTGCCATCAACGAAGCCGGCCGCAAAGCCGACCAGCAGATGCAATCTGCCAGCCAGGACATGCTCGGCGGCCTCGACCTGAACAACCTGCTCGGATGAGAACACCGCGCCCGCTCCAGATCGCCCTCGGCGCCATCCTCGCCGCCGCAGCCGCCCACGCCCAAACCGCCCCAAAGCCGCCGGCACCTCACTACCCAACGCCGGCCGACGCGGCGAAAGAGATCGCCGACCTGCCCGAGCGCCTCGCCGACATTGCCGTCGCGCACCACGGCAAAGTCGCCCTCTACGCAATCCAACTCAACACCGGCAAGACTGCAGCCATCGACGCCGATCACGTCGTCCAGACCGCCAGCACCATCAAACTCGCCCTGCTCTGGGAAGCCGAGCGGCAGGTCGCGCTCGGCAAGGCAAACTGGTCCGACAAGATCACCCTGCAGCCCGGCGAAGGCGTCGCCGGCTCCGGAATTCTGCACTTCCTCGACACGCCGGTCACGCTCACACTGAAGGACGTCGCAACGATGATGGTCATCGTCAGCGACAACACCGCGACCAACCTGATGATCGACCGCTTCCCAACGGCACAGGTCGACGCCGACATGCTCGCCCTCGGCCTCGACCAGACCTGGCTTTACAAGAAGGTGATGAAGCCCGCGACCGGACCCATGCCGGCGGATCAGCCGAAGTACGGTTTGGGCAAAACTACGCCGCGCCAGATCGCCAGCCTGATGGAACGGCTCGGCCGCTGCCAGCTCAACCTCCCCGGCACGCCGACAATCGATCCTGCGAAAGCAACGGCGGCCTGCGCCGTCGGCCTCGACATGTTGCGAAACCAGTTCTACCGAGAGACCGTTCCGCGCTACCTGGAAGGCGTGGACTCCTCCGAAGAAGGTTCCGCGATCGCCAGCAAAACTGGCTCGCTGAACGCGACCCGCTCCGACGTCGCCATCGTCGCGGCAAAAACCGGCCCGATCGTTATGGCGATCTACACCTACGACAACGAAGATCAGGGCTGGAGCGTCGACAACGAAGGCGAAGTCACCATCGCCAAGCTTGCCCAAGCTATAGCGAACACGTGGTCGCCGGCCGGAACTGACGCAAAACAGCTCAAGCCGGGTCTCGGCCTGCTGGTCTCTGCGGGTGCCGCAGCCGGTAAGCGGAGCGCCACGGCAACGCCGCAGTAAGCTGAAAGCGGTGGAACGTTTCGCACAACCGATGGCTCGGCTCATTGACGAGCTGCGCAAGCTGCCAGGCGTGGGCGCCAAGTCGGCCCAGCGGCTCGCGTTTCACATTCTGCGCTCGCCCGAGTCCGACGCGGAAGCGCTCTCAAACGCGATCCGCGCGCTGAAAGCGCAACTCCGGCTCTGCTCGGTGTGCAACAACGTCACCGACGTCGATCCGTGTATCTACTGCGCATCGCCCACGCGCTCTCATCGCACGGTGTGCGTTGTCGAGGAGCCGACCAACATCGCCGCCATTGAGAAGACACGCGGCTTCAACGGCGTGTATCACGTGCTGCACGGAACGCTCTCGCCGCTGAATGGGATTGGACCCGAGCAACTGCGGACGGCTAATCTCTTCAACAGGTTGGCGGAGATCGATGAAGCAATTCTTGCACTCTCGCCAACGGTGGAGGGCGAAGCCACTTCGCATTGGCTGGCAAACGAACTGCATCGCGCCCAGAGCCGCGAACACCCAATCAGGATCACTCGCATCGCGACCGGCGTTCCCGCAGGCAGCGACATTGAATACGCCGACGAGATCACGATGAGCCGCGCGCTGGAGCACCGGCGGGAGCTCTGACGATGCAGTTTCACTGGCACATGCCCGCGAACGCCGCCCTTCACGGCGCCGCACTCGACGGCCAGATGAGACTCAACCTCGCCATTTTCGCCGCGCTATGCGTGCTGGCGCAGGCACTGCTGGTGGCAGGTATTCTGCTACGTCGCGGGCCGCAGCCGCTGGGGCATAAGCGATGGCGCCTGGAGTACGTGCCCATCGCTGCCTTCACCGCTCTGTTCTTTGCCCTGGCGTGGCACTCGGAGCGGCTCTGGGCGGCAATGCGCTACGGCGGCGCCGATCCCGCCGCGATGCAGGTGGAAGCCATCGGCATGCAGTTTGCGTGGTACTTCCGTTACCCCGGCAAGGACGCCGCGTTTGGCTCGACCAACCTGCGCCTCGTCGCGCCCGGGGAAGGCAATCCGGCCGGCATCGATCCGGCGGATGAACGAGGTCGCGACGACTTCGTTCGCAGCGCGCTGGTACTGCCGGCAGGGCGCGAAGTCGACCTACGCCTGCGTGCGCTGGACGTGATCCACGGCTTCAGCATTCCAGCTTTGCGCATCAAGCAGAATGCCCTGCCCGGGCAGGTCTTCCACATCCACTTCACGCCGTCGATCCCGGGCGAGTATTCCATCCTCTGCACGCAGGTTTGTGGCCTCGGCCACTACCGCATGCAGGCTGTGGTTCGGGTTCTGCCGGCCGCGGAGTTCGATACCTGGGTGCGGGAGCAGCGTCCATGAACCGCGAGACGCAGAGCGCCGCAACGGCTTCTACCCTGAGCGATGCACGGCATCTCGTCGGCACCGTCGTCAGGCCGCGTTGGCGAGAGCACCAGAGAATCGGACTTGGCTACCTGGGCATCGCGCTGTTTGCGCTGGGCATCGGCGCGTTCCTATCTCTGCTGATGCGGGTTCATCGCGTGTTGCCCGCGCTCTCGCTGCCGTTCCTCGGAGTGTCCAGGCCCGAAGACTACCTGGCCTGGGTCACGATGCACGGCACCTTGATGGTGTTTTTCGTGCTCACTGTCGCTCCTCTGAGCGGCTTTGCGAACCTCGTTCTGCCGGAACAGCTTGGCAGCCGCACGATGGCGCTGCCGCTGGTGAACAAGGTCGCGCTTTGGCTCACCGCACTGGCGTTGCTGGTACTGCTTGCCGCATTCTTCGTGCCGGGCGGCATACCCATTGGCGGTTGGTCGGCTTATCCGCCGCTCAGTGTTCTGCCCGATGCCGGGCCCGGCCAGGCCACCGGCATGGATCTGTGGCTGCTTTCGCTGGCGATCTTCTGCATCGCATCGACGCTGGGAGCCGTGAACCTGGTGGTCACCGTGATCCGTTGCCGATGCGCAGGCATGACCTACGAACGCATGCCGCTGACGGTATGGAGTTGGCTGGTGACTTCCTTGCTGACCGTGCTGGCATTCAGCGTGCTCCTGGCCGCACTCGTGATGCTGTTCTGCGACCGGCATCTGGGAACGGCCTTTTTTGTGCCTTCACTCACTTGGGTTAGCGGTGCCGTGCAGCAGCGCGTGGGTGGCGGTTCGCCCCTGCTGTGGCTTCACCTCTTCTGGTTCTTCGGGCACCCGGAGGTGTACATCGCGATCCTGCCCGGCATGGGGCTGGTAACGATGCTACTGGGCACGTTCGCGCGACGCCGCATCATTGGCTATCGCCTGATGATCGGCACAACATGGCTGATCGGTGTGCTGGGCCTGCTGGTCTGGGGACACCACATGTTCGTCGCGGGCCTGAACCCATTTGCCGGCACAGCGTTCGAAGTTTCAACCATGGCCATTGCCCTGCCCTCGACGGCGAAGGTTTTGAACTGGCTGGTGATCCTGTGGAGGTCGCGCCCAAAGATGCAAACGCCGATGCTGTGGGCGCTGGGCTTTGTATCGATCTTCGTCACTGGCGGCCTGACGGGACCCATCCTGGCACAGCCAGCGCTCGATTCCTACCTGCACAACACATTCTTCGTCGTCGGTCACTTTCACCTGATCATGGCGATGGCCGCGCTCTTCGGAATCTTTGCCGGCGTAGCGTACTGGTTTCCGCTGATGACCGGCCGCATGCTGAGCGAGCGCTTGGGACGCTGGCATTTCTGGTGGACGGTGTTTTTCGCCTACAACACGTTCTTCCCTATGCTGCTGACCGGCCTGTCTGGCGAGCCCCGGCACTACGCGCAACTCGACGGGCTTGCCGGGGTCGCGGGCGCGCTGGTTCGCTCGACCTTGCCGCTGGAGCGTCACATCACGGCGAGCGCAATCCTGCTCGCGACCGGACAGTTGCTGTGGGTCGCCAACGTGATCCGGAGTTGGAGGCGAGGTCAGCCGGCGACACCGAACTCATGGTTGTCGACGACCATGGAATGGGCGCCTCAGGACACCGATCTGATCTGCCATCGGGCGCCGTGCGAGTACGGTCTACCGTCGCAGCCGGCCGATCATCGCGCCGTTTTCGCTGACACCGACGAAAGCGGAGCGCCATTTTTGCCGCAGTGGGCCACGGAGCCAACGGCGGAGTAGTATCGGCTTAGTCACTATGCCAGCGATCCTGCATCCCGGTGAAGTGGAGCAGCGCCCGACCCGTCGTTACGACGAGGGTGATTCCGGCGGCGGCCGCCGCCCGCCCATCGACGAGAAACATACCGGCGGCGGTGGAGACAACGACAACTGGAGCAATCAGCCGCAAGGCAGGAGAGGCCCTCGGGAGCGCCTGCAGCGGTACCGTCTCGGCATCTTCTTTGCCTTGGGCGGAGATGCGTTGTTCTTTGTGTCGATCGTGAGCGCCTTTTTTGTCACCAAGCACTCCGGGCACGTGAACGCGAACTACCAATGGGTCAATAGCTGGCTGCCGATCCAGATCCCGGCCATTCTCTGGATCAACACGGCGGTGCTGCTGCTTTCGTCGGTGTCGGTGGAGTTGGCTCGGCGTGCCATGTTCCGCGAGTCTGACCTGATGGAAGAGTGGCTGGGGCTGGGAACGCCGACGCGCAGACGCGTTCTGCCCTGGCTTGCAATTTCGGCGGTCCTGGGCGGCGCGTTTCTATGGGGCCAGTTGACGGCGTGGAGTCAACTGAAGCTGCAGCGCGTGACCTTCCGCGATAACCCGTCGACACACTTCTTCTACCTGATCACTGGCGTGCACGGCGTTCACCTTCTGCTGGGCATTCTGTTTCTGGCAGCCGCGCTGGTTGGGATGAAGGCAGTGCGGTCGCTGGAGTCGCGTCAGATTCTTGTGGACTGCTCGGCCTGGTACTGGCACAGCATGGGCGTGTTCTGGATATTCCTGTTCGCTTTGCTCGTCTATGGGCAATAAGCTGCGCGCGAGTTTACTGGTCGGGTCGATGCTACTCTGCAGTGCTGCCGCCGAGGCCCAGGGCTGCAGTCAGTGCCGCGACACGGTGTCGCAGACCAATCCAGCGCAGCAGCAAAGCTACCGCATCGCCATTGCGATCATGCTCGCCGGTGCCGTCAGCGTGGTCGGTGCAGGCGTGTTTGTGATCCGTCGCTTCGGCCGCTAGGGAACGTGCAGGCGGGCAAGATCAGCGCAGTAGCGACGCTGCCAGTTCCGCGTACTTATCGACAGCTTCCAGCAGTTCGCGCTTCAGCACGCGCTCGTGTTCGGTGTGCGCGACATGGATCGTACCGGGGCCGAGCAACAGAGGTTCGCCCCATGCAGTTAAGGACGAGATGTCCGTCGCGTACTTCGCAACCATAGTAGGCCAGCCTGCGATGCGCTTCATGCGCACGGCAGCCAGGTCCAACGAGTAAGTGACTTTGCAGCGGTCGCCGATGATCGGCTCGATCACGTCTTTCACCTGCTGCGATGGACCAACTAGCCGAATCAGCAATTGCGCCTCTGCCGCATCGGCGATCACGTTGGGAGCGCGGCCGCCGGAGATAAGTCCCACGTTGAGCGTGGATGGTCCGATCTCCTCGTCCACGGGGAGATCGGCCTGGCGCAGATCGTGCAGCACGTCAATGAGCTTGTCGATCGCTGATTCGCCGAGCTCGGGATAAGCCGAGTGCGCCATCTTGCCCGAGGCGGTCAGCACAACTCGCAAAGCGCCCTTGGTGGCCAGCGCGAGCTGATTCTCAGTGGGCTCGCCGTTGATAAGGAACCTGGAACCATGGCCATCCTGGTTGGCGACCTTGGCACCGGCCGAGTCCCGCTCTTCGCCAACGACATACAGCAGACCGACGGGAGTGCCGTTCTTGTGCAGCTTCTCTGCAGCGGCAACCTGCGAAGCAAGAATGCCCTTCGCATCACAGGATCCGCGGCCGTACACGTACTCGTCGTCCTCCGATGAGGGAAAGTACGGCGGCACTGTGTCGAAATGGGTGGATAGGGTAACGAGTGGATTGATGCCGGGCATGCGGGCGTAGACGTTGAAGCGAGGCAGGCCAGAGTGCGATGCGCCCGGAGCGAGTGGAGCGTGTTCTACTGGCTGGCGCTCGACGTCGTACCCGAGTGACTCGAGGTATTCGGCGAGGAAAACGCCGCAGCGGCCTTCGTCGTACGTCGTCGATTCGATGTCGACGAGCTTACGCGTCAGCGCAATCGGATCGATGGGCATGGTGCAAGCATAACCCGGCCCGAGGTTCAGAATGGCAAGACAGCCTGCCAACTGTGCGCTCTACAATGGGGAACGCCCGCGGTGGACCGAAGGAGAAGCAGGAGACACACATGCCCGCCCCAGCCCAGACACCAGCCCAGAACCAAGCATTGACCCCGGCGCAGCTGGCGGCTGTGCTCGACCATACTCTGCTGAAGCCGGAGGCGACGCGCGCCCAGGTGGAGCGCCTCTGCGAAGAGGCCGCCGAATACAAATTTGCGTGCGCCATGGTCAATCCATGCTGGGTTCCGCTGGCCGTGGATCGCCTGCACGGAAGCGGCGTTCCCGTCGGTGTGGTGATCGGCTTCCCGTTAGGAGCTTCGCTGTCCGGCAGCAAAGTGGACGAGGCGCAGGCGGTGCTGCGCGCTGGCGCGCACGATGTGGACATGGTGCTCAACATCGGCTTTCTAAAGAGCGGCATGCATGCGGCGGTGCAGGAAGAGATCGCCGCAATTGCGGACGTGGTGCATGGTGGTGGCATCCTGAAGGTGATCCTCGAAACAGCCTTGCTGACTGAGGACGAAAAGCGCGCAGCAAGCGAGCTATCCGTGGCGGCCGGTGCAGACTTCATCAAGACGAGCACCGGCTTCGCGAGCGGTGGTGCGACTGTGCCTGATCTGCGTCTGATGCGGAGTATCGCCGGAGATCGTTGCGGAGTGAAGGCCTCGGGTGGCATTCGCACCCTGGCTGACGCGATACGCATGCTGGAGGCTGGTGCGAACCGTATCGGCGCGAGCGCTTCTGTCGCCATCGTGAATGAGCTGGCAGGCGGAGCCGCTGCCGCAGCCAGCGGGTACTAAACAGGCAACGATGGCCAAGCGGACGAACGACCGGGTAGAGATCAGCACCGCGGCGCAGCCATCGGCGGCATCGGAGGTGCACGTGTCGCGACCCGATTTCTTCGGGCCAGAGATGGAAGGCGACTACCGCCCGACCGATCCGCAGGTGACCGCAAAGACGGAGCCGCCGCGCGTGAGCATTCCTCAGGACACGGCTGCGCTGCCGCATGTGGACTTCCTGCTGCGGCTAGCCGATGCACTGAACAGTACGCTGGATCTGCAGACGCTGATGACGCGCCTGAGCGACCTGGTGCGCGCCGTGGTGCAGTACCGCATCTTTGCGATTCTGCTGCTCAACGAGCGTTCGCAGGAATTGTGGATGCGATTCCAGATTGGGCACGCACCGGAGGTTGAGCGGACGCGGGTAAAGCTGGGCGCAGGCATTGTGGGCCGGGCGGCACAGACGCGCCGGGCGGTGCTCGTCAACGATGTTCGCGAGGACCCGAGCTACATCAACGCGAACAACGATGTGCGATCGGAGTTGGCGGTTCCATTGATCAGCAAGAACCGCGTGATCGGTGTGATCGATGTCGAATCCGAGGAGGTAGGCGCCTTCACGACCGACCAGCAGCGCCTGCTGGAACTGGTCGCGAGCCGTGTCGCCGTCTCCATTGAGAACGCTCGGCTTTACACGCGCGTGTCGCGGCAGGCACAGACGCTGGCAGTGCTGAACGACATCAGTCGCGAGATCACCAGCATTCTCGACCTGGACGACCTCCTGGAACGGATCGGTTCCTTGCTGAAGCGGGTGGTGGACTTTCAGATGTTCACCATCCTGCTGTGGAGCGATCGCACCCAGCAGTTCGAGCACCGCTTCTCCACGCGCTATGGCGAGCGTGTTCGGCGAGAGCGGGGCGCTGTGTACGGCGTGGGACTGATCGGAAGCGCGGCGCAGCTTCGCGAGCCGGTGCTGGCGCCGGATGTTCGCAAGGATCCTCGCTACATTGCCGTAAATGCAGAGGTGCGCTCGGAGCTTGCCGTGCCGTTGCTGTACAAGGGGCGCGTGATCGGCGTGCTGGATGTAGAGCACACGCGGCTGAACTACTACAACGAGGAACACCAGCGGACGCTGACCACGCTGGCCGGGCAAATTGCAATCGCGATCTCGAACGCACGGCTCTACGAGCGCATCTTTGAGGAAGAGCAGCGTATGGAGCGCGATCTGCAAATGGCGCGCGAAGTGCAGTTGCGCCTCTTGCCACCGCCGCCGAGTTCCATGCCACACGCCGAGTTTGCGGCCCAGTTCCTGCCGGCGCGCTCCATCGGCGGAGATGTTTACGACTTCATCCCGTACGGCCCTGGGCGCGTCGCTATCGCCATCGGTGATGTGAGTGGCAAGGCGGCGCCGGCGGCCCTGTACGCCGCCCTGGTCATGGGCATCCTGCGGCTTCTGGCGGCTCAGCATCTGTCTCCCGCCGCCATGCTGAAGGCGCTAAACGACCAGTTGCAGGAGCGGCGCTTGAGCTCGCAGTATGTGACCATGCTGTTTGCCGTTTGGGACGACAACGCGCGCACCTTGCGGGTGGCAAACGCCGGGTCGGTGCAGCCGCTGTTGCTCACACGCGTGAACGGCGAGGCGAAGGTGCAGACGCTGAAGGCAGAGGGATTTCCGCTTGGCCTGTTTCCCGTAGCCGACTACGACGAAGTAGTGGTCACTGCGGATCCGGGTGACATGGTGACCTTCTTCTCTGATGGCATATCCGACGCGGAAGATCGGCACGGCGAGATGTTCGGTTCGGATCGCATTTGTGAGTCGCTTCAGCGTGCCGCGCCGGAGTCTGCGGAAGCAGCGGTTGCAGCGGTGTTCCAGGCTGTGGACGACTTTCAGGGCGGCGCAGAGCGGTTTGACGACGAGACGCTGGTGATTCTGCGCGTGCGGTAAGCGTGGGTGCTCGCGCTCCGCTGCGATACCCTGCTGTGTGTATGCAAGAGAACACGCACATTGAAGTCGTTTCGCCAGTTCGCTCCTTTCGCGGCAGTGTCCGACTGCCAGGAGACAAAAGCATTTCGCACCGCTACGCCATGCTGGCCGGCCTGGCGAAGGGCACGTCGAAGCTGGCGAACTTCAGCACGGGTGCCGATCCGCATAGCTCGTTGAAGTGCATGGAGCAGCTTGGCGCCACGGTTCGCGACGAGGGCGGTGCGGTCAGCGTGACGGGCGTGGGTGGAACCTTTGCGCAGCCTGCCGGCGACCTGGATTGCGGAAATTCCGGATCGACCATGCGAATGCTGGCCGGTCTGGTAGCACCGCACGCGGGCACATTTCGCTTCGTGGGCGACGCTTCTCTGACCAAGCGCCCCATGGAACGTATTCGCGGACCTCTACAACAGATGGGCGCACGCATCGACCTGACCGAAGGACACGCCCCGATGACGGTCCATGGAGGGCCGTTGCAGGCGATCCGCTTCGAAACGCCGATCGCCTCTGCGCAGGTGAAGACGGCAGTGCTCTTCGCCGGTCTACAGGCCAATGGCTTGACCGAGTTGAAGGAAAGCGTGCGCACACGCGATCATTCCGAACACGCTCTGCGCGCGTTTGGCGCGGAGCTGGAGCGCGATGCAGAAGGCGTGCGGATTGCAGGCGGCCAGACCCTGCAGGCGATTGAAGCGACGGTGCCTGGCGACTTGAGTTCTGCCGCTTTCTTCCTGTGCGCTGCCCTGCTCTTTCCCGAGTCGCAACTGGTGCTGGACGACCTGGGGATGAACCCGTCGCGCAGCGCATTGCTGGACGTGCTGGTTAGCATGGGACTTCGTCTGCAGGTGCTGAACCTAGAGGAGAAACACGGCGAGCTGATCGGCACGGTGCAGGCGAATGGCTCGGCCGATTTGAAGGGCGCAGAAATCTCCGGTTCGCTCTCGGCCCAGTTGATCGACGAACTCCCTGTGCTCGCGGCAGTTGCGCCGTATACCCGTACCGGGGTGACCATTCGCGATGCGAAAGAGTTGCGTGTGAAGGAATCGGATCGGATCGCGCTGGTAGTCCGCAATCTGCGCAACATGGGAGCTGAAGTGGAAGAACTGGAAGACGGCATGATCGTGCCGGGCGGGCAGACGCTGCACGGGGGTGTGATCGACTCCGGGGACGACCATCGCATCGCGATGGCGTTCAGCATTGCCGCGCTGCGCGCCTCCAGCGACACGGCAATCCACGGCGCCGAGGCTGCTGCGATCAGCTTTCCGGAGTTCTTCCCTCTTCTGAGGCAGCTGGGCGCGCAGTAGCAAGCAGGTCGGACGTGGCAGCAAGCACGTCCCCTACGCTGACTTCATCGATGATGTAGTCGTCCGGCGCGGGCGCTGGGAAGTCTGCGTTCTTCAGGATGCGATAACGCGGATGGCCGACCGGCAGCCACTCATGCACCGGCGACCACGCTGGTGCAATGATCACTGCAGGCAGGTTAACCCCTCGCGCGACGTGCAGCGGACCCGTGTCGAGCATGATGCCCAGATCGCATTGCTTCAGGACGGCCGCGAGTTGCGGGATCGAGGTCCTGCCCGCTGCCGAGGTTGTGGAGCAGCTGATCTTTGCTCGCAGAACGTCGATGGCCTCCGTCTCAGCGGGCGCTCCGATGAAGACGAGTTCCGCTCCGTAGAGCGACCGCAAGCGCTGTGCCAGCTCAACCCAACGCTCCTGCGACCAGCTCTTGCGTTGCGTGGGAGAGGTTTGCGTTGCGAGTGCAATGCGCGGGCGGCGAACGTCCTGCAGCAAGGTCTCGGCAAACGCCCGATCCGCTGAGCCAGGATAGAGGCGCGGTTCGGTCGGCCACGCTGGATCACGCGGAACACCCGCAGCGGCGAGCAGGCGAAGGTTGTTCTCAATCTGGCTCTGAGCAGAGTCGAACGCCAGATGCTGCTGAACCAGCGCGCCGTGTACGGCAAAGCCGATGCGACGCGACCGGCCCGCAAGCGCGGCAGCCAGGGTGATCTTCGTTCGTTCGTTGCCGGTGGTCAGCAACGTGACGTACCGTTCCCCGACAAACATGCGTGCGGCACGCAAGGCGCGCACGGCACCGACAGGGTCGTGCAGAGGATTTGGCGTGTGCAACAGCCTTTCGAGGTGCGGATTTTCCTGCCACACCTGCTCGGCCAGACCACTGCTCGCAACCACGACACGCGCCTGCGGCAGTGACCGCTTCAGCAACTCGACCAAAGGCGTGGCATGGACCACAGTTCCGAGTGCGGATTGATACTGCGGAAGAAAAAAGTTCGTTGGGTGCGGCACGCTTCCAGAGTAGCGGCTGTTCACGCAGCCTACATCTTGTACTTGCCGAGATCGTCGTCGTTCAGGTTCTCAAGCCAGCGACGCAGTTCGTCGGAGTTGCCTGAGTCCCGTCCGGCACTGTTCGCCTTGGCGCTGTCCAGAACGCTGCGGGCGACAAAGATAGGGCAATCGGCCCGCATGGCCAGCGCCAGCGCGTCGCTGGGGCGCGCGTCAATGGCGAGCGTTTCGCCGCCCCGTTCCAGCCAGATGACGGCATAGAAGGTGTCTTCGCGCAGGTCGGAGATGACAACGCGGGTGACGTGCGTCTCGAAGCCGCGCAGGATGTTGCGAATCAGGTCGTGCGTCATGGGACGCGGCGTGGTGTTCTTTTCGATCTCCAGCGCGATAGCGTTTGCTTCGAAGATGCCGACCCAAATCGGCAGCACGGCGTCGCCGCCGATGTCCTTCAGAACGATCATGGGCATGCTGGTCACCGGGTCCATCATCAGGCCGCGAATCCGAACCTCGACCTCTTCCTGCGCGGAAGTGTGTGCGGGCTTCATCGTACAGACACCGCCTCGGCCACGAGGCTGTTCGGGTACGTGGCGGTGACGCGCACCTGGCAGTAGCTGCCAAGTGCGGGAAGAATGGGCTGCGTAGTGGTGAAGTTCACCGTCTTGTTCTGCGAGGAGCGCCCGGTGATCTGGCCGCGCTGGCGATTGTAGCCCTCGACCATCACGTCCATGATTTGGCCCTGATGGCGCGAGTAGCTGACGCGCTGCCGTTCGCGTTGCGCCGTCAACAAACGCTGCAGACGCTCCGACTTCACCTCTTCGGGAATGCTGTCTTCCATGGTGATCGCAGGCGTGTTGGGACGCGGCGAGTAGGCGAAGGCGTAGACGGCGTCGTAGCCGGCTACGTCCAGCAGGGACATGGTCTGTTCGAAGTCATCGTCGGTTTCGCCGGGAAAGCCGACGATGATGTCGGTCGTCATGCTGATGTCGCGGGTTGCGTTCTTGATCCAGGAGATCCGTTCCAGGTACCACTCGCGCGTGTACTCACGCTGCATTGCCTTGAGCACGGCAGACGAACCCGACTGCACGGGCAGGTGCACGTGGTCGCAGATAGCGGGGATGGTGTCGATCGCCTCAACAATGTCACGGGTGAAGTCGCGCGGGTGCGACGTGGTGAAGCGGACACGACGGATACCGGGCAGAGCGGCGACGGCGGCGAGCACCTCCGCGAAGCTCATCCGCAGGCTGGGGTCGCGGTAGCTGTTCACGTTCTGACCGAGCAACTGGATGTCGGTGTAGCCCTGGTCGGCCATGCGACGAGCTTCTGCCAGGATGCTCTCGGACGTGCGCGAACGTTCCTTGCCGCGGGTGTATGGCACCACGCAGTAAGAGCAGAACTTGTCGCAGCCCTCGATGATGGTGATGTAGCCGCGATGCGGGTTGGAGCGCGCCGTGAACTCGGTGTCGAAGGTCTCGTCGGTCTGACGGTCGTCGAGGCCGGTGATGCGCTGCTCGCCGGCCTGCAGGCGATCCAGCATCTGCGGCAGGTTGCGATACGAAGCGGAGCCGCTGACGAGCGAGACGTACGGTGCACGCTCGAAAATCTTCTCACCCTCTTGCTGCGCGACGCAGCCAAGCACGGCGAACTGCTTGCCTTCGCCCTGCATGCGCTTGTATTCGTTCAGCCTATGGAAGACCTTCTGCTCCGCTTTGTCGCGGATGGAGCAGGTGTTGTACAGGATCAGGCCAGCGTCTTCTTCGGTCTCGACGCGGCGGTAGCCTTCGTGTTCCAGCGTTCCGATGACCTTTTCCGAATCGTGGGCGTTCATCTGGCAGCCGAACGTCTCGATGTAGAAGGTCCTATTGGCGGGCGAATTCATCACAATCCAGTATACGGCGGCCCCTCTCGCGGTGCAGAGGGTGCGAAAGAGGCCGTCGTGCCGCTTAGAACAGCAGCTTGGCTGCAATCTGCGTGTTGTAGGGCTCGCCCGGGCCAATCCCAGGAGCGCCGTTGTAATCGCCGATCGTGTCAGTCACGCGGCCAAAGCTGGCCGAGCCAAAGCTAGCGCTGGGCGGAGCCAGGTTGATGCGATTACCGACGTTGAACATCTCCACCCGGAGCTGGAGGCTGACGCGCTCGGCCAGCTTTGTGGTCTTGAACAGCGACACGTCAGTGTCCGCGTAACCAGGACCGTAGAACGCGTTACGCCGCAGGTTGCCGAAGGTGCCTGCGGCCGGCTGGGCAAATGCTCCCGGGCTGATCCACTGCACGTAGCGCGAAGCTCCGTTGGGGACGAAAGTGTGCGCTGTGGCCGCGGACGCTCCGGTCACGTTGGGGCGCTGGTAACGGTCGGCAGTTCCGCTGTTGTCGGAAGCGGTGACGATGTTGAAAGGCTGGCCACCGTGCAGGTTAAACGCGGCATTCACCTGCCAACCTTCGGTCAGCCGGCGCGGACCGCCAGTCAAGCGCGGGATGTCATAGGAGATGGCTCCGTTGGCAGCATGCCGCGTGTCGTAATCGGAGTTGCCATACTCAGCCTTGAAGTTGCGACTGTCCTGGGGCAGGCGCGCGCGGTACTGCGTCATGGTGTCCAGCGAGTGGCTCCAGGTGTAGTTCACCTGAGCGGTCAGGCCGTGCCAGCGGTTGCTGCGCAGCGTGGCTTGCAGGCCGTTGTAGTTGCCGTTCGCAATGGATTCCACCTGGTTGATCGCGCCAAAGTTTGGGAACTGGCGGTAATACGGCCGAAGCAACTGCACCGGGGTGGTGCTGGCCGCATTTGGGTTGACCTGGTTGATGTCGCGCAGCGCAACCTGGTGCCGCGACTGGCTGCCCACGTATCCCAGCGAGAAGATGGCAGCATTGCCGACCTGCTGCTCGACGCTGAAGGTGAAGTTCTGGGAAACCGGCGTCTTGAAGCTCTGCGAGACGGAGAAGAGGCCCACGATGCTCGCGGGTCCGCCTGCGAACAGCGGCTGCCCGGCGGCGATCGCGTACGCATTTTGCGTGATCGTCTGCACCGGCGAAGTACCCGCGGGATTCCCTTCCAGACCGTTCGGCGCCGTGGTGCCCGAGGGACGATTGTCGAGGAACGGACTGATGGCAGTTGTGTCGTAGAACAGGCCATAGCTACCGCGGAAGACTGTGCCGGCGTCAGGGCGCGGCTGGAAGGCAAACCCGACGCGCGGGCCAAAGTTGAGCCAGCGCTGCGGGTACAGATTGTCGATGGTCTGCCCCTGTACCACGAGGCCGCCGAGCGACGGAACAAAGGTCGGCAGGTTCTTATCGCCGTTGTGGATCGGACCTTCGTAATCCCAGCGCACGCCGTAGTTCACGTTCAACCTGCGGTTCACCTGCCACGCATCCTGGGCAAACAGGTCGAAGGTGTTCATGTACACCAGCCGCTCCGGGTTTCCGCGCGCCAGGTTGGAGGTGGAAACATACCCGGCCAGAAAGTCGGCGAGCGAGGCGACGTTGCTGTCGGTGTACGGGTTATTCGGGTACGCCACAGCGCTGCCGTTCAACTGTCGGCGACCGCGGGTGCCATCGAAATTGAAGGTTCCCAGGCCGTTGCGGTGGTAGAACTCGTCCAACTGTGCCTTGCGATACTCGCCGCCGAAGCGGAAGGAGTGGCTACCCACGACGTAGGTAAGCGCGTCGGTCACATGGCCGGTGATGTCCCGGCGTCCTTGCGGCGGATTGACGCCGATCTGGTCGAAGCCCGAGAGGATGATGTTGGGCGCTCCGGTAAGACCGGTGTTGCCGATGTTCAAACCGAGAGTATTGACGTCGAAGCTGTGGTTGAAGTCGTCGAACTTCTGGTTGTAAGCGCTCACGCCCAGAAGCACCTGATTGGTCACGCGCGGCGAGAAGGTGTGGTTGTAGACGACCGAGTAGTTCTGAATGTGAATGGGTGCTATCTCGAAGTAGCTGTTCTGAACCACGTTGCCGCTGGGAGCGACCTGATTCCCCTGCCCGATGAAGTAGCGGAAGGAGAGGTAATCGTTGGCTCCGAAGGTGTGATCCAGTTTCAGTACGCCGTTGTTGCTGAAGCCGGTTTCTAGCCCGGGGCTGAAGTTGCCGGAGTTGGCTGGGCCGGTAAGTGCGCCCGGCTCCCACAAGGTGTTCAGCAACGTCTGCGAGAGCGGATTAACGGGAATGCCGTTGAGCGCCAGCAGATTGCGCGCTTCGTTTTGATACGCGGCAGAGGGCTCGGTGCCCAGGCCCTGGATGCCGATGGTGAACTGCTGCCGCTCGAAAGCCAGAAACCAGAATGTCCGGTTCGGCACGATGGGTCCGCCGATGGAGCCGCCGAAGTTCTCGTTGCGCAGCTTCTTCTTCGGCACAAACACAGGGTCGACGCTGAGCGCCTCGTGGCGATTAAAGTAATACGCCGAGCCGTGGAACTGGTTGGTGCCGGACTTGATGATGAGGTTGGCCGTGGCTCCCGGATCGCGCCCCGACTCCGCCGTGGACTGCGTGACCAGCGAGAACTCCTGGATTGCATCGACCGGCATGAGCGTTCCGGCAATACCCTGCACGCCTGACTGATTCACGGCGGAGTTGTTCGTCCAAAGGTCATTGTTGTCGGTACCGTCGATCTGCCAGTTGGTCTGGTTTGCGCGCGCGCCGTTGATGGACCCCAGTACGCCGGAGTAGCCGCCGAAACCGGGCAGCACCCCAACCAGCTTCTTGAAGTCGCGGCCATTCAGCGGAACGTCCTGCAACAGGTGCTCGGGCAGTGTGGTGGTCTGCTGCATGTTCGCGGTGTCCAGCGCGAGGGCGCTTGCGGATACATCGACGGTTGCTGTCTGCTCGGACACTGCAAGGCGGATGGGAAGGGAGTACGTGGAGCCGGCGCTGACGGTGACGCCCTTGACCGCGTACGGCTGAAAGCTGCTGACCGAAACGGTCACGGTGTACTGGCCGAGAGGAAGGTCCGCAAAGGTGTAGTCGCCGCTGGAGGAGGAAACAGTAGTGCGAGCGATGCCCGTATCTTCCTGCGTGGCGGTGATCGTAGCGCCCGCAACGGCCGCGCCGGACGGGTCCTGCAGGTTGCCGCTGATGGAACCGCGGAATGTCTGCGCATGCGCCTGGAAGGTCACTGCGGGTAGAAGCGCAAGGCCGAGTACGGATGCGAGAGGACGCGATCCGAAAGGATGACGGTGAGACATAAAACACTCCGACGCTCGATTGGAATCCTGGCGAGCGAACCAGGTGGAAAGAAGATCAGCAGATGCTTTGTATGATTGGCGTTCGCGCGCGGTGGACCGCCGTCCTTAGCAGGACATCGACGCTGTTTTATGCCAAGAGGAGGGAGCGACAGCAGCCCACGGCCAAACATCGGCCTGCGAGGAGACCACGACCGAGCGCCGCGTTGCAGCCTACGACCCGCAGGGGTGCGGATGGGAGCCTGAGCGCTGAGTACGAAGCTGTCTGCGAGGGGAACATGGATCGAAGCACAGGGCAGTTCGGGGGAGCTACCGACTCGTCAATGTTACACAAGGACGGAAGGGGTGCTTGGGACCGCAGGCGATGGTTGGATTACGCTGACACTGGATGCCTCGCAGAACGGGGACAGCAACCTGCCCTAACGCGCAGGCAGATGGTGGTGAGGATGGATCGATGAGCGACAGCATGGAAGAGTTCGAACATCGGTTGCGCGTGCTGCTGCCAGAGACGTACCAAGTGTTCGACGCAGCGGTTCAGCCCCGCTCGATGGGCTCTGCCGGCCTGCGATATGGGCCAGACGGCAAGGTGGAGTGGGACAAGATGTGGGCGACCTTTTGCCATCTGGCGATGGCCGGCGGACCACCGCATCGCGGCAAGCTGCTGGAACCGTTCCGCGGTTCGAACCTGACGCCAGAGCAGCAAACCAGCATGCTTGCCGCTTCAGCAGAAATCGGCCGAGGCATTGGCCTGGTCACCCGTTTGTGCGCTGAGCCCGCGAGCCGCGCAGGCTGGCTGCGCCTGTACTGTACGAGCGCGGCGATGGCTGGGTGGGTGGCTCGAGCCATCGTGATGGAGAACGTGACGGCGGTGGTGCAGGGCTTGTCCGTATTCCTCCCCACCGGCCCGCACTTCCGCGTCGAAAAGGAGATCAAGAACGTGATCACCTCTGTCGCGAAGACCTGTCACTACTGGCAGGACCACATGACGGAGGCGCAGCATGCGCAGGTCGCCGAGCTGCTGGCCGCCATGGACCGGCAGATGCCGCTGCTTCAGCCTGGCTTGGACGTAACTCCGATTTCAGAGTCCACCCGCAGACGCATTGAGGACGAGATTGCGCAGGAGACTTCTTTCGAAGTTGTGGATCGCTATGAAGATTGGGTCGGCTTGGATTGCGGAAGTGTCGCCGCCGCGATCTGGCTGATGCGTGCTCTGGCCGTATGCAATTGCTCTGCCCGGCGCGAAGAGACGATCCTGTTTGCACCGCTGAACGCGCAGCAGGACAGCGACGGAACCCGGGTGGTTGCGGCGCTGACAGAGGCGACCCGGATGGCGCGAAGCTTTGGCGTGCTCCAAGCATTGGAAGTACGTGCTTGAGTCGTCGCCGGGATCCGGTCTGCCGCGTGCATCCAATTGACTGCAGACGGGGAGAGGATGAAGGAACACGTGAATGCCGAGACAATGACGCTTGCCGAGAAAGCACGGCTGCTGGACGAGTCACTGCTGGCGCTCGGTTCCGTGCTCATCGCATACTCCGGCGGGACGGATTCGGCATTCCTGGCGTTTGCGGCCCATCGGGTGCTGGGCACTGGCGCAGTCGCGGCCATTGCGGACTCGGCTTCTCTGCCCCGTGCAGAACTCGCGCAAGCCCTTACCTTCACGGCCGAGCACGGGATTGCAACGCGGGTGCTCGTGACGGACGAGGTGAGTCGGCCGGAGTACGCCCGCAACGACTCGTCTCGCTGCTTTCATTGCAAGGACACGCTGTTCCAAGCCATGGAGACGGAGCGCGCCCGGCTCGGCCTGGCGCATCTTGCGTTTGGCATGAACCTGGACGACCGTGGCGAGTTTCGGCCGGGACAGCGTGCCGCGGCACAGCACCGGGTAGTGGCTCCGCTCGTCGAGGCACACCTGACAAAGGCAGATATCCGGACTCTGGCGCAAGAAGCCGGCCTGACGCTTTGGAGCAAGCCAGCCAGCGCCTGCCTGGCCAGCCGCATCGAGTACGGCCGCCCTGTGACCCCACACAATTTGCGGCAAGTGGAAGAGGCTGAGGCAGCTTTGCATGCGCTTGGGTTCTCGCAGGTACGGGTGCGGCATCATGGGGATCTGGCGCGCATCGAGATCGACCGCGCCGATCTGCCGCGGGCGCTTTCCGCAGAGATGTTGCAGCGGTTTTCTGCCGCGCTCAAGCTGCTCGGGTTCACCTACGTCACGGTGGACGCTGACGGATACCGGTCGGGATCGATGAACGCGGTGCTGCCCGCTTCAGCTATCGCTGCGGCGCGTTAGAGACCGGCGTGCGTTCACACAAATTGCTTGAGGAGAGAAGGTAGCACCGATGCGCGTCGCATACCTTGATTGCTTCGCCGGGATCGCCGGGGACATGCTGCTAGGAGCGCTGGTCGATGCCGGTGTTCCGCGATCGGTCCTGGAGGATGCTGCCGATGCAATGAACCTGGGAGCCTCGCTGCAGTTCGACTCGGTCGATCGCAGTGGCATCACGGCGGTGAAGGTGCGGGTGCTCGATCAAGGCCAGCCAGCAGAAGTCCCGGCGCCCTCGCGGCCGGAAGAGCAGCGGAAAGGCGAGCCCTACTCCCCGCAAGCGAAGACTCAGCATCAGCATCGCGAAGGTCACCATGGGTTCACGTCGACCCCTGGTGCGAACACGTGGGACGAGGTCGCCATGGATGCAGGTGCCGACCTCGACGAGGGTCACGCGCGGTCCCTCACGGACATACGCGAGATCATCGGTAGGTCGCGGCTCACTGACGACGTAAAGCACCTCGCGATGCGCACATTCGATCTGCTCGGCGCGTCTGAGGCGAAGATCCACAACGTTCCGGTCGACGAGATCCACTTCCACGAGGTCGGCGCGGTGGATGCCATCGTCGATATCGTGGCCTCGGCAGCAGGGCTGGTTCACCTGCGCGCGGATGCTTGGCACTGCTCGCCCGTGAATGTCGGCAGCGGCACCGTTCGCTGCGCGCACGGCGTGTTCCCTGTCCCGGCACCCGCGACCGCAGATCTGCTGCGTGGCGTGCCGACGTATGCTGCCCATCTGCAAAAAGAGCTGACCACGCCAACGGGCGCGGCACTGCTGCGCGCGCTATCGCCCACCTACGGTCCTCAACCTGTCATGCAGGTGCAGAGCATCGGTTACGGCGCAGGTACGCGCAACCCCCCGGGCTTCGCTAACGTTCTCCGGCTTTGCGTGGGAGAGGCCTCTGCCCCTGCGGGCTCCGAACGGAATGGATTTGCCGAGAGCGCGCTGAGTGCGGCGTTTCAGGAACCGGCACAGGAGTCCATTGCTGTGATCGAAACCGCGGTCGACGATGCAACGCCGCAGCTTCTCGCGTATGTGGCAGACCGTGCGCTCGATGCAGGCGCCATGGATGTGATGTTGGCGCCGGTCATCATGAAGAAGGGCCGGCCTGGAACATTGCTGACCGTGCTGGCCCGGTCAGAAGACGCGCACCGGCTGGAGCAGATGCTGCTGCGAGAGACCACGACGCTTGGGGTCCGCACCCGCATGGATCGGCGCGTGTGCCTCGACCGCGAGCACGTGGACGTTCAGACCGAGTTCGGTAATGTCCGTGTGAAGATCGGAAGATCGATGGGCGAGACCTTGAACGCGAATCCAGAGTTTGAAGATTGCCGCCGGCTGGCGGAACAGAACGGTGTGCCGCTGAAGCAAGTCCATGCTGCGGCCATGGCGGCCTACCTGAACGCACACAGCACGAAGGGGCCGAAGTCATGAATCCCGCCGCGGTTCTGGAGTTGTTGGCTGACGTTCAGCGCGGCTCGCTTTCGCCCGAGCAAGCTTCCGATCGACTGGCGAAGTTGCCATTTGAGGACACGGGAGAAGCGCGCATTGACCACCACCGGGCGCTTCGCACCGGCCTGCCAGAGGTAATCTATGCGGCGGGCAAGACTCCGGAGCAGGTGGCGGACTTGTTTGCGCGCATGACTGCGGCCGGGTCTGACGTGCTGGCAAGCCGCGCCACGCCGGAGACCGCTGCCGCGGTACAGGCGTTGACACCGCAAGCGCACTACCACCAGACGGCGCGCCTGATCTCACTGCGGCAAACTGACCTGCCAGCCACCTGGGGACACGTCGCCGTGCTGTGCGCCGGCACCAGCGACCTGCCCGTAGCGGAGGAGGCAGCCCTTACCGCGGAGTTCTTCGGAACCCGGGTCACACGCTTTTTCGACGTTGGTGTGGCGGGGCTGCATCGATTGCTGGCCGTACGCGACCAGGTCCTCGAAGCGCATTGCGTGATCGTGTGCGCCGGCATGGAAGGCGCGCTTCCGTCGGTGGTCGGCGGACTGGTGGCGGTTCCCGTCATCGCTGTCCCGACCTCGGTGGGATACGGAGCTTCGTTCGCCGGCACAGCCGCCTTGCTTGGGATGCTGAACTCCTGTTCGCCTAACGTAAGCGTGGTGAACATCGATAACGGATTTGGAGCCGCGTATTCGGCAACTCTGATCGCCCGGGCCAGCGATCCCAGGAACGGCGCAAAAGCGGCTGCGCGGTAAGCTGGCACGTCGTCACGAAATCGCATCCCATTGGAAGTACGGCACACAGGAGAAGACCATGGAGCGCAGAGATTTCCTGAAGACGGCGGCAGCCGCGGGGGTTGCCTCCGTCGCAACAGCCTCTGCGGACGCACAGGCGGGCAAGACCTCAGACCGGGCGCCGGTACAGCGGCCCGAGGCGCCGGGCATGCTCTACCGCGAGCTGGGCACGACGGGTGAACGCGTCTCAGCCATCGGCATGGGCGGATATCACCTGGACAAAGACGGGAAGATCCCTCAGGCAGATGCGATACGACTGGTCCGCAGCGCGATCGATGCGGGTATCACGTTCATGGATAACTGCTGGGACTACAACGACGGCATCAGTGAAGTGCGCATGGGCCAGGCGCTGAAGGATGGCTACCGGCAGAAGGTCTTTCTGATGACCAAGCTGGACGCCCGCACTGCGAAGGACTACGACAAGCAGTTGGAGCAGTCACTGGGCCGCCTCAACACCGACGTAATCGACCTGGTGCAGTTTCACGAGATCCTCCGCTTTGAAGACCCGGATCGAATCTTTGCAGACGACGGTGCGATTCACGCCGCAATGGCTGCGAAGGCAGCCGGCAAGATTCGCTACATCGGCTTTACGGGTCACAAGGACCCACAGATCCACCTGCGCATGTTCGAGATCGCGGCCCAGCACGGCTTCAAGTTCGATACGGTGCAGATGCCGGTCAACGTCTTCGACGCGCACTTCCGGTCGTTCACGAACCTGGTGATCCCGGTGGCGGTCAAGGCCGGAACAGGCGTGCTGGCGATGAAGACGTTTGGGGACGGCTGGCTGCTGAAGACGAATACCTTCCAGCCGGCAGAGGCGTTGCATTACGGCCTTTCCGTCCCGGGCGTTTCTGTTGTCATCACCGGCATCGACAAGCCGGAGATTCTGCAACAGGCTCTTACGGCAGCTCACGACTTCAAACCGATGACGGAGGCGCAACGAAGCGACCTGCTGGGGCGTACACGGGAGGTAGCGCTGACCGGCCGGTTTGAGCCTTTCAAGACCTCGAACATCTTCGACGGCACGGCCCAGAATCCGAAGTGGCTGGGCGGCAGCAGTGCAAATCCTGAGACGAAGCCTTCCTAACCATGCGAGGCTTCCGGCAGTGCGGGTCTGTAGAGCGTGAGCGGGAACGGCGTTGAGCGCCTTTCTCCTCGCGAAGGCTGTGTCATTGTGCGCCCTTCTACCGGGGGAACAACCGCACTCCGGCCGAGTCCTGTTCCTGGTGGGTCTTGGCCTGGTGCTGGGAATGCGTCACTCCACGGACGCCGATCACGTGGTTGCGTTGTCGACCATTGTCACAAGGCAGCGATCCATCGCGCACGCGGCTCTCATCGGATGCCTTTGGGGCCTGGGTCACACCATCACCGTCTTCCTCGTGGGATGCCTGATCATCCTCTTTCACGTGCAGATACCGATTCGGCTAGGTCTGCTGATGGAGTTCAGTGTGGCCGTCATGCTGGTGCTCCTTGGCATTCTTAACCTAACCGGCTTGCTGCCGTACCTCTCGCGCCGGTTCGCGACCGCCCCTGAACCAGCAGGCGTTTCCCTTTCCGAAGTCGAGGAAGCTGGATACAGCCCGCTTCGCAGCTCGCTAACCCAGCTGGGCGTGTTCCATACACTGCGGCCTTTGTTCATCGGTCTGGTACACGGTTTAGCCGGCTCTGCTGCCGTGGCACTTCTGGTGCTTGCGACCATTCAGGATCCGGTCTGGGCGGCCGTATACCTGGTGATCTTTGGTGTGGGGACTATGCTGGGCATGGTGCTGATGACCACACTTTTTGCCATTCCCCTCAGGTACGGCTCGACGCGATTTCATCGCTGGACCGACTCGCTGGGGTGGATTTCAGGCGGTATCAGCCTCTGTTTCGGCCTGTTCCTGATGTATCACCTTGGCTTTGTGGATGGGCTGTTCACCACTCACCCGCAGTGGACACCGCAGTGACGCCGCCGCGGCAAAGGGTGCCGCAAACGTCACGAGCCAACGAATTTTGTTGCGCAATCGTTCCACAAGGCTTCCAGCGCTGTGTATCGTATGCACGTAAGTGGCTGTAGGCCACAAACCATCCGCCTTCCCCGAACGTTCTATGAGTGACTCTTCAACGCGACCGAGACTGGAAGAGGGCCAGGAGTCAGATCCTGCTCTGCTTCTCAGAATCAAAGAGGGCGATGAGCAGGCACTGACGCGCCTCTTCCAAAGGCACTCGAAGCTCGTCTTTTCAGTCGCCATGAGAGTCCTGAACGATCGAGAGGACGCAGAAGACGTTCTCCAGGAGATTTTCATGCAGGTCTGGAGAAAGCCGTTCGAGTTGCGCGAGGACCAGCAATCGCTGGAACCGCTACTGGCGGTGATGACGCGGAACCGTGCGGTGGACAGCATTCGCAGGCGGAAGCTGACGCAACCGGTCGACGATCTGCCCTTGGCGTCGCCGGTGAACCTTGCTGCGTCGTCCGAAAATAACCTGCTGTTGGCGCGGGTGCGCGAGGTGGCGAGTCAGCTTCCTGTTGAACAACAGACGGCGTTGGAAATGGCGTTTTTCGAAGGACTGACGCATACAGAGATCGCAGCCAAAACGGCCACACCCCTGGGCACGGTCAAGACACGTATTCGGGCGGCGGTCAATCTTCTGGAAAGGACCCTGAAAGCATGAGCATGCATGGGTTTGTGACAGAAGACGACCTGATCCTGTACGCGATGCAGGCGCTGTCTGCTGAAGAGATGACGCAGGTGGCGGGCCTGGTGGAGAGCGATCCGGAGGTGGCCGCCAGACTGGCTGAGATTCAGTCAGTTCTCGGACTATACGCATCGGCAACGACCGTTATGGAAGAGGTGCCTGCATCGGCGCTGAGTCGCCTGCAGAGCAGCGTGGAACGGGAACGTACCGTACCAGTTGCCGCGGCGCCAGCACCGCGCAGGGTTGCCGAGGTGGTCGAACGCTCGCCTCGCTGGAGCTGGAGCCTGGGGCTGCTGTGGGCCGGGTGGGCAGTGGCAGCGGCTCTGCTGGTCGGAGTTGGCCTGCTGCTGCGCAGAAATCATGAGGCGCAAAGCCAGGTTGCACAGTTACACGACGCACAGTCACAGGTTGCAAGCGTGGCTGCGGAGCGGGATCGGTTACGCAACTCCCTGCAACAGGCGGGAGTTCAACTGACGACCAAGCAGCAGGAAGCTGCACAGGCGCAAAGCCGGGCGGCTGCCCTCTCTGCACAGAGTGCCGCGCTCGCGGCAAAGGCCGACGCCACAGCCCTGCAGGCGCAGCGTGCTGCAGCCAAAGCCGACTCGCTGGCCGCCACGGCAAATCAGACGGAAGCCGAGCGGAAGCAGCTCGGCGAAGCTCTAACTAAGGAACAGCAGATTGCGGCAGCTGCGGCGGACTCGCAACAAGTGCTTGCGGCTTTGGCGGATCCCACTGCGCTGCACGTGACCCTCACCGTTCCGAAGGAGAAGAAGCGGCCCTCCGGGCGAGGCACCTACCTCGCCAGCACGGGTACGCTTGTTTTCACGGGCAGTGATCTGAGCAGCCTTCCGGCGAACAAGGTGTATGAACTCTGGCTGATGCCGGCGGACGGTTCCGCACCCATCCCCGCTGGCACCTTCAGGCCTGATAACGCAGGCAACGCAACGCTAATCAACAGCCATTTCCAGCACGTCGCTGCTACGGGCTTTGCAATCACGGTAGAGAATGCTGGCGGCTCGCTCACACCCACGATGCCGATTGTGCTGGTTGGCGCGAGCTAGAAACGTTCGGAAGCGTGATCCCGCGGTGAGCATGTCCTCTATCTGTGGATCTGCTCTCGAGACCTGACTCGGCCATCTCACATCTGACTGTTTTCGCCTTGCTACGCCCTGACAATCGTCGAGGGATGGCTGCTTTTAGTGCGAATCAACCGCCCGAAGCAGCTTCAATCGAAGCTGAAAAGAAGATGTTGACACCGATTTCTCCAGCGGCTTAGAGTTCTTGGCGCTGCAATGTATACGGATTCAGAAACGCCGAACATGCAGCCACCGAAAGCGAGACACAGGATGAAATTTCGAGGTCAAATGGCGCCATCGCCCATCACGGCTCTGCGAGGTGGAACTCTCGCAGTGACACTCTCTCTTGCGGCCTGTGGGGCAAGTGCATTCGCACAGGTCGATCAAGGCACTATCACCGGTACTGTCCGAGATGCGTCCGGCGCTGCAGTCTCCAACGCTTCGGTGACAATTACGAACGTTGATACAGGGTTCACCCTGACTGACAAAACGGACGGCAGCGGTGTTTACACCTTTTCGCCCGTCAAGATCGGTAACTACACCGTTCGGGTCTCGGCCTCCGGCTTCAACACTTCGGAGCAGAAGAACGTACAGCTTCACGTGGATGAGCGTGCGGGCGTCGACATGACACTCACCCCAGGCGCAACGGACGTGGTGACAGTCACCACCGAAGCACCTCAACTGCAGACCGGTGACGGCTCAACCGGACAGGTGATCGAGGCACAGACGATCGTCGATACGCCGTTGAACGGTCGCAACTACGTCTTCATCGCGCAGCTCACGACCGGCATTGCGCCTGCGAACGGCTCGCGCGGTCAGAACGGTGGCGACTTCAACGCCAACGGCCAGCGCGCTGAGCAGAACAACTTCCTGCTGGATGGCGTGGATAACAACGTAAACGTGGTGGACTTCTTCAACGGCGCCAGCTACAGCGTGAAGCCGCCACCGGAAGCCCTGGCGGAATTCAAAGTACAAACGGGAGCGTATAGCGCGGAGTTCGGCCACTCCGCAGGTGCTGTAATCAACACCTCGGTAAAGTCGGGCACAAACCACATCCACGGCGCGGCTTGGGAGTACATCCGCAACGATGCCTTCGACATCCACGAGTGGGCATCCTTCGGTAACCGGACTGTGCCGAAATACCGGCAGAACCAGTTCGGCGGAACGCTTGGCTTTCCGATCCTCAAGGACAAGCTCTTCCTGTTTGGTGACGCGGAAGCGAACCGCATTATCTTTGGCGAATCAGGAACCTTTACCGTTCCGACTGCCTTGATGCGCCAGGGCAATTTCTCCGAACTGCTGAATCCGGCGCTCACCGGCAACTCTCCAGTGCAGCTGGTGCAGCCCAACTCCGGCAACATCGCTACACCACTGCCGAACAACACGCTGCTGCCGTCACAAATCGATCAGACCGCGCTCAAGATCCTGAACCTGTACCCACAGCCAAACCAGGCAATTGGCGGCCGAACGGCAGTAAACAACTACTTCAGCAGCCGCAACGCCGTAAACAACACGACGCAATTTGATATTCGCGCGGACTACAACGCCAGTCAGCACGATCAGATGTTCGTCCGCACCAGCTACTCGAACACCCCTGGCACACGCACACCTCCGCTGGGCAATGTGCTGGATGGTGGTGGCTTCGGTGACACGGGAACGATCACCAATTTGAGCGAAGCTCTGGCCGCCAGCGAGACGCACATCTTCAACCCCAACCTGGTGAACGAAGCGCGCTTTGGTTACAACTACGGCCACTTCGGGTTCCTGCAGCCAAACGGCAGCAACACTGGACTCGCCGCGAGCCTGGGCCTGGGCGGCATTCCCGGCGGGCAGCAGAATGGCGGCCTACCTAACGTGGCCGTCAGTGGTATCTCAAGCTTCGGTTCACCAACGTTTGCGGTGACGGATGAGTACCAGAACGTCTACCAGATCTTGGATAACGTAACGAAGATCGCAGGCAATCACAGCATGCGTATGGGCGTGAACTTCCAGCGCATTCGCTTCTCGACGACCCAGCCGACTCAGTCGCGCGGTTCTTACGGCTTTACAGGTAAGTTCACCGCGGCCGCGGGCGCACCGACCGATAAGACGACCGGCATCGCCTACACGGGATTCGGAGTGGCCGACTTCCTGACCAACAACATGGACACAGCAGCAGTCTCCAACATCTTTACGTCGGACGATGTTCGCTGGATCCGTGCCGGATACTTCCAGGATGACTGGAAGGCGACACCGAATCTCACGATCAATATCGGCCTGCGTTATGAGTACGCACAGCCCTATCTGGAACGTCACGATAACCAGGCGGCGTTCATCGTAAATACGCTGGCACCCGGTGCTGGCACAGGCTTCTACCGCATCCCGCAGTCCAAGAGCGGAGTGCCGTTGGCAGCGAGCTTCCTGAACACGCTGGCCGCAAACCATATCAACCTGCAGTACACGAACAACCGTTTCCTGGTTGACCCGCAAAAGAAGAACTTCGCTCCGCGCTTTGGCCTGGCTTACAAGCTGAATGACAAGACGGTGATCCGGACCGGCTACGGCATCTTCTACGGCGGCCTGGAAAGCGCTGGTTATTACCCGAATTTGGGTGAAAACTATCCGTTTGAGTTCGACTCGACCTACAACTCACAGACGCTGTATGGGTCATGCAACGTGGGTAACTGCCGGAACAACGGCATCACCCTGGAGAACGGTTTCAACGCAGCAATCGCGGCTGGCCTGCAAAACTCAGTGTCTAACCCCAATCTCCGTGGTTCCGATCCTTTTGTGAAGACGCCGTACAGCCAGCAATACAATCTGGCCTTGGAGTACGCAATTAACCCCACGATGTCGACCACGGTGTCGTACGTTGGTTCGAACTCGCGTCACCTGGTGGTCTTCCCGGACCGGAACTCGGCGTTGGTTCTCCAGGCACCGGGCGCGAACACTACTCCGTACCAACCGTTCCCCACCATCGGTGGTGACGCATACAGCTCTTATGAAGGAGCCTCAAACTACAACTCCCTTCAGGCCAAGCTGGATCAGCGGTTGCGTAGCGGTCTTAGCTTTCTGGCAAGCTACACCTACTCGCACGCGCTGGACGATGCACCAACGCCACTCGGCAGCACGGGCGACGCTGGGTATCGCGGACCGAACCTGATCGGCCTTGGTAGTGACTACAGCAACTCACCTTTCGATGTAAGACACCGCTTCGCACTGAATGGTTCGTACGCCATCCCGTACGGTGTAGGCCGGGCGCACGGGAATCACCCGGGCATTCTGGATATCCTGCTGGGTGGATGGACCAACTCACTCACGTTTGTCGCGCAAACGGGTAACCCGTTCAGCATGAATTTGAGCGTGACTGGTCCTGCCGGTGCTGGCGCACATCCCGTCATGATCCGCAACGAGTTCGCTGGGGGTGGTACGTCCGATCCGCAGACGAAGCCATTCACCTGCCCTACGTCGACGCGCAACACGAATACTTGGTATAACCCCTGCTCGTTCCGTAACCCCACGCCCCTGGCAGCGGGACAGACGGTCACCGGGTTGTTCGCGCTTCCCTATCTCGGATCGCCGCGCAACAGCGCGTACGGACCGGGTTACGAGCGCATTAATGGCTCGCTATACAAGAACTTCGGACTCTTCCGGGAAACCACGTTCCAACTGCGCGCCGATTACTTCAACCTGCTCAACACACCTGCTTACGGCAACCCCAATGCGAACATAAGCAGCGGCGGTGGGCAGATTACGGGTGCCCGCAACCTGGGTGCCTTCACGCCTGACTCGCGATTCTGGCAGTTCGCGGGCAAGATCAACTTCTAACCAGCGCTACAACGATGTAACTGCGCAGCCGGAGGAGCTACTCCGGCTGCGTCGGTTTTACAGTCCTGGATCGCTCGGGTCATACGCCGCGACCCGATTGCCCTATCAGCATCTGCTTGAGCTTGAGTAAGATCGTCGCAATGATCCCTGCCCGTTTTGTCGTCGCGGCCGTACTGCTCGGAGTTTCGTGCAGCCGGGCGACGCTGTGGGCGCAGGACGCCACAGCGACCAGACACACTCCCGCACGACAGCAACAGAGTGGTGCATCGATGTCAGCCGAAGACAAGGCAAGTCTGACATCGGCCATTCAAGCCTATGAGGCTGGAAACCTCGCCGCGGCGCGGCCTTCCCTGCTGCGGCTTGCTACGAAATATCCGAAGCAGGTCGAGGTCCAGACTGCTACCGGCATGACTCTCGCGGAGTCGGGAGATCTGAAGGAGGCGCTTCCATATCTGCAATGCGCACATCGGCTGGCGCCGCGTGATGCGGACATCTCCGGCAACCTTGCGGTGGCCTTGATCAAGTCAGGGGCGCCCGGAGAAGCGGTTACTCTGCTGACCGAAGCCAGCTCGCAGCAGCCCGACAATCCGGTCCTGATGATCCATCTGGCGCAGGCGCAGATGGAAGCGGCCAATGCTTCCGCTGCTGCGAAGGCCTACTCCGCCGGAGCGCGCCTGATGCAGCAGCAAGGCGTTGCCGTGGACGATGATCTGCGGCACGATTGGGCCGTGGCACTGCTGACAGCCAATGATCCAGGCCAGGCGCTTACCGTCCTGCATGCGGCGCCGGACCAGGAGAGCTCGGCTCCGCTGCAAGAACTGCTGGGCGAGGCGGAGGAACAATCGCACCACTTCGAATCGGCCGCGCAGCATTTCAAGCGCGCGGCAGAGCTGGATCCCAGTGAGGCGAATCTATACAGCTATGCCACGGAGCTGATGCGTCACTGGACGTTCCCCGCTGCGATCCAGGTGCTGACCTACGCTGCGCAGCGCTACCCGTCCAGCGAACGGATGCGCACTGCACTAGGCGTTGCGTACTACGGCAACGCTGATTACGAGAAGGCAGTTCCAGTGTTTGCCGACCTGCTCGGCAAGGACCCGAACTCCAGTACGGCCGCGGACCTGCTTGGCCGAAGCTGCAGTGCTTTGGGCGGTGCCCAGCAGGAAGGATGTACCTCGTTGCGGCGCTTTGCGGAGGCGCATCCGGCGAATGCTGAGGCGTCGCTCTTTGCTGGAGTCGCCATCCTGCACCAGCCTGCGGACAAGCAGGATGCTGTAGCGGCTGAAGCTTTGTTGCGGAATGCGGTTCGCGTGAATCCCAAGCTGGCCGATGCCTGGTACCAGCTCGCGGTATTGCAGCAATCGCGAAACGACTGGGCGGGCAGCGCTGATCTGCTGCACCGTGCTCTGCAACAGCGTCCCGACTACCCCGAGGCGCACTACCGGCTCGCGCGCGCTCTCTCTCACCTGGGAAAGCGGGACGAGGCGCAGCAGGAGATCGCGCTGCAACAGAAGTATGCGGGTGATGCAAAGGCTGAGGAAGAACGGCGCATGAAGGAGGTGACGACATTCCTGGTTACGGCGAACTGAGCAGCTACCTGCGACAGGAAGCACATCGTCAGTCGCAAACGCGGCGCGACTTCATGCGGCACGCTGTGGGCTGCGCTGCTGGCGCGAGACTCTTTCCCGCGGCCGCAATGGCGTCGCTCGGTGCCGGGCCAGCGCCCAAAGCGGTTGTCGTCACGTTTGGCGGGGGCGCGCGCGATGCAGAAACGTTCGCGCCGGAGGGACAGGCGAACATCCCTCTGCTGCTGAGCCAATTGATTCCGCAGGCTACGTTCTACACGCAGGTCATCAACCGCGGCATCCTTGGGCATTACGTGGCTACCGCCTCACTGGCCACCGGTGTGTATGAGCGCTTCAACAATTTCGCAGCGACGCAGCCGGAAAACCCCACTGTCTTTGAGTACCTGCGGCGCGACCTGAAGCGCCCGGCGGAGGACGCTTGGGTGGTCGCGCCGAGCAACGGGTTTGGCGGCATCGGGGAGAGCAACAATCGCCTGTACGGAACAGGTCTTGGCGCACGGGTCATCCTACCTAAACATCTGCTGGCAGCAGCCATGCGCGGGACCACCGGCGGAGCCATGACGGAGCACATGCTGCGCGACAACTACGAGACGCCGCTGTTCGATCCGTCGCCCACCGGTTCAATCTCAGAACAGGACCTGCATCGCACGGCCGAGCTTCTGGACCTCTCTATAGAAGACTTCCGGGCGCATGCCGCGACTCTCAACAGTCCCGATGAACTTTCGTTCTATATCGCCCGGCAGATCATGCGCCGCGCTGCACCGTCGCTGTTATGGATCACCTTGCACGACATCGACATCGCACACTCCGGCGCGTTCTCGCTCTACCTCGAGGGCATCCGGCGCAGCGATCGCCTTTGCGCGGAGATCTGGCGCACGATCCAGAGCGAGCCGGAATACAAAGACCGCACCACGCTGTACGTTTTGCCTGATTTCGGCAGAGACTCCGACGAGGACTCCGGTGGGAACGGCTTTCAGCACCATCGCACCGGCGATCCGTTGAGCCGCACTACGTGGATGCTGGTGCTTGGGCCCGGCGTGCGACAAAACGTTGTCATCGATCGTCCCGTAGATTCGCTGGACCTGGTCCCCACGCTGGCGCAGCGCCTTGGCTTTCAGGCGCGGTTCGCCCGCGGCACACCGCTCACGGAGGTGCTGTCGTGATGCAGTTGGCCAACGCTTCGCCGGCGCAGCAACGTGCTGAGGAGCACGTGGAGACCGGCAGCCAGAAAGGCCTTCAAGGAAACGGCGGCTCGGCTGTAGTACGCAAGCCACAGGACCTGGTGGAAACGTCGTTTCACGAGTACCCGCCCGAAGCGCGGCAGATGGTTACGCGCTTTCTGCCGCTTCTGCGAACGTTGCCACTTCCGCTGCTGCCACTTCTGCTGCGGGAAATTGCCGCCTATGACTATCGCTTTCCACGGGAGCGGGAACGAATCCTCTCGCAACTCACGCAGCTTCAGGCGCGGGACGCGGTATCGCGGGAGCGGTTGCTGGCACCTTTCCGTACCTTCGAGCTTCCTGCATCGTTGGAGGCGATGGACTGGGTCAGCGAACCAGGCCACTACCTGGATGTGTTGACCGCTACGTTGTGGTCGAGCGGGCAGATGCCTCGATTCCGCCAGGCAGCGAAGGACTTTGTCGAAGCATTTCCCGATCCTACCCAGGCTGGCGCAGCGGTTCCTCGGCACGTGCTAATCCTGCTCGACGGAACGCTGGAAGGTCTTCCAGCGTTCCGCAAGCTGCGCTCGCATGGCCTTGCGCTGCGGATTGCGGACCGGGATGGCTGGCAAGGCATGCTGCGGCATACCGCCGAGCGAGCCTCCGCGCACCCTTCCGAGTACGGGCATTGGTATATCGATGGAGGATCGCGGCGGGATGCCGAAGCGATGCCCCGTACGAGCCAGAGCCTCACGGTCGTCAGCTACGACGCCCTCGCTCCAGTTCGCGCCAGCCTGCTTGCACGCGCACGGAATGCGATGAGCGCGGAAAGCAGCGGTCCAGAACAGTTGAGAACGCTGCTGATGCAGACCACTCCCGAGCAGATGGGCATGGACAGAGCAGATTCGGCGCTCACGCACTTTCAGCTTTCGTTATTGACGGAAGGATCGGGCACACAGATCTTCGCGACAACCTTTGTGCAATGGGCAGCCCGAGAGTGCCTTCGGCGTGCAGAGCCAAACACGTTATTGCTTCGCTTCACGCCGCGGCAGGCGGAGCAGGGTATGAACGAGATGCTCTCGGGAGCGCCGCCGGCCGGGTTGGATACAAGGGGATCGCTGGTCGATGCGGAACAGGGTGCCTGGTACACCTGGATCAACCTGCAACGGCTTCCCGGAGCGGAGACCGCAAGCTGTCTGGTCTGGCACGAGCGCACCGGAGAGGCGGCCGTCCTTGGCCCAGGGTTGACTGCGGGTAAAGCACTCTCTGCTCCACAGACGATGTCCCAAGCACTGCGGTTGTTGAGCTGAGCCCACCGGATTACGCGGCAAGTAAGCCGACGAAAGGAATAACCATGATGGTTACTGCACTACGCTGCGCTTTTGTCGGCGCTCTTTGTTCGGTGATGCCGCTGGTCCTTAGAGCCGCAGAAAAGCCGCACCTTGAGACCAGGAACGGTCGCCACGCGTTGATTGTGGACGGCGCTCCCTTTCTTGTTCTGGGAGCACAGATCAACAATTCCAGTTCGTGGGCAAGCACGCTGCCGCAGGTGTGGCCTGCACTGGAGGATATGCACGCGAATACGGTTGAGGCGCCGGTCTATTGGGAGCAACTGGAATCTCGACCCGGCACGTTCGATTTCAGCACCGCCGACCTTCTGATTAAGGGCGCGAGAGAGCACCACTTGCATCTAGTGCTCCTGTGGTTTGGCACTTGGAAGAACGGCAACATGCATTACGTGCCGCAATGGGTGAAGACCGATCCGAAGACTTATCCAAGGGTGATCAATGCGGCAGGCAAACCCATCGACGTCTTAGCTGCCGGCTCGCGCAACAACCTGCAAGCGGACCAGCGCGCGTTCGCCGCGCTGATGCATCACGTTGCAGAGGTCGATGCTCAGGAGCACACCGTGATCCTCGTGCAGGTGGAAAACGAATCGGGCATCATCGGTTCACCTCGGGATTACTCAACGGAATCGAACCGCGAGTTTGCGGGGCAGGTGCCGGCTGAAGTGCTGAGAGCCCTACACAAGCAGCCTGGGACCTGGACCGAAGTATTTGGCAGCCGCGCTGATGAGACCTTCCAGGCCTATCAGCAGGCGCATTACGTCAACGAGATTGCGAAAGCAGGCAAACGGGAGCTCGACATCCCTTTCTATTGCAATGTCTGGCTCGAGTACCCGATCGGGGAACTGCCCGAGCGCCAGATTCCGAATCCCGGCATTGGCTGGCCTTCCGGCGGTCCCACGCAGACGATGCTTCCCTTGTGGAAGGCTCTAGCGCCCGCCATCGACATGATCGGACCCGATATCTACTCGGACGACCGCAAGTTCTATACGAGCGTCTTGGACGCGTACGCCCGGCCTGACAACCCACTCTGGATTCCAGAGACTGGATACGGCGATTCCTACGCGGCCTACTTGTATCTCGCTCTAGGCAAGGGTGCGATCGGATTCTCTCCGTTCGGGGTAGACCGCACCGGATGGACCTGGGCACCAGCAGCGCCGGACGATTCGGCTGCTCACCGGCGCGAGCCGGAAGGCCCGCGAGCTCACACGTCCAACTACGCGCTTCTGGCGCCGATGGCTCGCGAGTTGGCGCAGCTAAACCTGGAAGGCAAACTGCAGACCGCAGTAGATGCGCCAGGCCAGGCCGAACAGGAGCTGGACTTCGGGCAATGGAAAGCAACGGTCCGGTTCGGGTTCCCACAGCCAGATGGCCGGCCGGCTCCCGGAACCCCGGATCATAGCGGTCGCGCCCTGGTGGCCCAGATCGGCCCTGACGAGTTTCTTGTCACGGGAGTCGATAGCAGTGTCTTCTTCCACACTGCGGGCCATCTGCCCGGCATCGGCTCGCAGATTCTGCAGGCCGAAGAGGGGCACTACGTGGATGGCAAGTGGGTCCCGCTGCGCCTATGGAATGGTGACCAGACTGACCGTGGACTGAACTTCCGGCGATCCGGGAATGCGGTGGTGCATATCAAGATGGGTACATTCTGAGAATGAGCCGCCTAGAGGCCGGACCGAGGTAGAGTGAGCACATGAACATGCGTGAAATCGCACGGCGCGCCGGAGTATCGAGCGCCACCGTGTCACGCGTCATCAACGGCTCAAACGCGGTCACGGCAGAGACGGCGCGGCGGGTCCAGGTCATTCTCGACGAAGCCAAATTCATCCCGAATCCGAGTGCGACGACCCTGAAGTACGGGCGAAGCAAAACCTACGGTCTGGTCATCCCGGACATTTGCAACCCATACTTCTCCGAGTTTCTTGCGGCGTTTGAAGCGGCCTTAGAGCAGATCGATCACGAGATGCTGCTGACGAGCGTGCAGGATGCGGAAGGCCTGTTGCGTTCAGTACGTCGCATGCTGATGCGCCAAGTGGACGGCGCGGTCCTGATGGGTTCCGAATTTGAAACTCAGGCTATCGAGCCGCTCCTGCAGCGCCGCATTCCTATCGTGACGCTGGATCGGCGCAGTACAGACGCCGGTCGGAGCGATGTAGCGATCGACTACGAATCCGGCTTTACAGAAGCAGTTCTGCATCTGCGCTCGCTCGGCCATGACCGCATCGGCTTCATCGGAGGCTACCCGCAGATGCAAACGTCGAAGCTTCGGGTCAACGCGTTCCGGCAGGCACTGCAAGCGGCAGACCTCCGTTATGATGCGACGCTGGTCAAGCCCGGAAACTACCGGGTCCCGGGTGGCGAGGCCGCGATGGCCCAACTTCTAGACTTGCCCGAGCCGCCAACTGCGGTGCTGCATGCCAACGACCTGAGTGCGTTCGGTGCCATGCTCGGCGCACACAAGCGCGGCCTGCAGGTACCCCGCGACATCTCCCTGATCGGCACCGACGACGTCCTGCTGAGTGAAGTGATGCATCCCCCACTCACGACGGTTCGCATCCCGCGCAAACGTCTGGCGCAGCTCTGCATCGAAGCGCTTGAGCACACGAAGCGGCAGGAAGATGGTAGGGGTGCACAGTTCAGCCTGAAAACCGAATTGGTGGTGCGCGGGACCACTGCGCCACCTCGCCAGGCGAGACGATCCACGAACAAGCCCCGAGTTCGTAGAGCACCACAGTGAATCCGCACCTGCTGCCGCTCTTTGCGTACTTTGCGTTCACACTCCTGGTTGGCCTTTGGACCAGGTCCAGGGTCGCTACATCGGAAGACTACCTTCAGGCATCCCGCTCTCTCCCTTTCGGGATCGTGCTGGCGGCGTACCTGTCTGCAAACTTCAGCGCGGTGGAAATAGTCGGCCTGAGCGCCATGGCGGCCCAGTACGGTGCGGTGGCTCTGCACTTTTATTGGATCGGAGCGATCCCTGCGCTAGTGTTTCTCGCCATCTGGATGATGCCTCTCTACCGGCAACACGGCATCCAGAGTGTGCCGCAGTTTCTTGGCCAGCGATACGGCCCCAGGATGCAACTGCTGAACGCTGGCGTAACCGCAGTGGTACTTCAGTTGCTGGCAAGCATCAGCCTCTATGCCCTGGGTGAGGTAGTCCATGTCATCGCAGACATTCCGTTGCGTTGGAGCCTGCTGCTCTGTACTGCGCTAGTCACCAGCTATGTCTTGCTGGGCGGCATTCGAGCCACCATGTACAACCAGGTGCTGCAGTTTGCGACGCTGCTTGCCGGAACCGCTCCGCTTGCCATCCGGTGCGCTCGCATGCCGGGTTTGCTGAACGGTGCCGCTTTGGGTGCGCATGGTCATGTGTGGCGCAAGCTTCCCTGGGTAGACCCACGCGCTCCGATGGACCTACTCGGCATTGTGGTCGGCTTGGGTTGCGTGCTCAGTTTCAGCTACTGGTGTACGGATTTTGTTCTGATGCAGCGAGCGTTCACGGCTCGCACAGACCTGGCCGCGCGACAGGTGCCGCTGCTGGCCGGCTTCGGCAAGCTTCTGTTTGCGGGGATCGTGGTCGTGCCGGGTCTGGCCGCTCCCATCTTGCTTCATGTCAACGACGGCCGCTTTGATCGAACGATCCCACGCATGATGCAGCAACTGTACGGACCGTGGATGCTGGGACTCGGGTTTACGGCGTTGTGCGCTGGCCTCATGTCGTCCTTTGCGTCAAATCTTTCCGCCTTTGCGGCGATCTGTACGATCGATTTGCTACCAGAGCTGAGGTCTCGAAAATCCGGGCAGCGCCAGGCCACGCCGGTTCGCCTCGGCGTCGCTGCCATCCTGGTAGCCGCAGTCCTCAGCCTGTTCCTCTCTCTGCTTAATTTCCTGTTCAGCAACATCATGGAAGCAGTGCAACTTATCTTTTCGGTGCTTGGGGTTCCCTTCTGGGCGGTGTTTTTCGGCGGCATGATTTCCCGCTCAGCTTCGGAACGAAGTGCTTTGGTGGGCTTCAGCGCGGGATCCGCGGTGGCGTTGGGCATCATCTTCCTGGGTCGGCTTGGAGCCATCCCGTTCGGCAGCAACATGGCGGCGAATTTCTATGCGGCACTCCTCGCCTTCACCGTTGCGTTGACGCTGGTGCTTGTCATTCCGAGCGGCGCACCGGCGCTCTCTGTGAGTGAAAAGACGTTACTGGGCCGAAGCAATGCGTTGGCATCTCCCGTGGATCGACGTCTTCTCCTGGTGGCCACGCTTCTTTTGCTGTGTACCGCAGTTTGCAATTGGATCTGGAGATAGGGCGAGCTTTCGGACCTGGCAAACCGGTCAGTCGCCAAGGCTGAGTGAATCCGTATACACTGCCGCCGAGGAAACGTGCCCCCAATGCGACATCACCTACGTTCCGCGCTGCTTGCGATTACTGCCACCGTTCTGCCATGCACTGTCATGGCACAACAGGCCCTTCCTACGGAACAGCGGGTGCCTGCATTGCTGTTGGGCGCGGCCTGGTATCCGGAGCAGTGGCCTGAGCAGAGGTGGGAAGCCGACCTGGCACTCATGGAAGCTGCGCACATCCACCTGGTGCGCGTGGGCGAGTTTGCCTGGAGCACGATGGAGCCGAGTGAGGGAAACTTCCAGCTCGACTGGTTGGAGCGAGCCATCCGAGCGGCGGAAAAGCACCATATCGCAGTTGTTCTAGGCACACCCGGCGCTGCGCCACCGGCGTGGCTCACTCAGAAATATCCGGAAACTCTTCGCACCAAAGAGGATGGCCGCAAGGACGAACATGGCAATCGCCAACAGTTTGACTGGTCCAGTCCCAAGTATCGCGAACTGGTCACCCGGATCACGGAACGCATGGCGCAACGCTTTGGCCACGATCCCGATGTGATCGGCTGGCAGATCGACAATGAGTATGCGGCAGAAAGCTATGGCCCAAGTACTCGGGCACAGTTTCAGCATTGGCTCAAAGCCAAGTACAAGACACTGGATGAGTTGAACCGGCGCTGGACCACGGCGTACTGGAGCGAGACCTACCAGAGCTGGGATCAGATCCCAATCGAAGAGGGATACGGCAACCCCGGTCTGTTGCTGAACTGGAAAGAATTTGTCAGCGACACCTGGCGCAGCTATCAGCGCGCACACCTGGACGCGATCCGCAAGTACGCTGAGCCGCGGCAACGCATTACGACCAACATGATGGGCTGGTTCGATGCCTACGATCACTACACCGTGGCGCAGGACCTGGATTTTGCGTCATGGGACGACTACGTGGGCCGTGGGCATCTGGACCTGGCGCGGAACGGTGCCGCGCATGACCTGACACGGGGATTTCTCCGCAAGAACTTCTGGGTCATGGAGACGCAGCCAGGCTTCGTGAACTGGTCGCCCAACAATACGGCCCTGGACAAGGGCGAAGTGCGTGCCATGGCTTGGCACGCCATTGGGCACGGCGCGGAAGCGGTGGAGTACTGGCAGTGGCGCAGTGCGCTGAACGGGCAGGAGCAGTATCACGGGGTGCTCGTGGGTGCGGATGGGACACCTGTTCCGCTCTATGCAGAGGTTCAGCAGATTGGAGCAGACTTTGAAAAAGCTGCCCCCGTGCTCGCCGGCACCACGGTCGAGTCGCAGGTTGCCATCCTGCAGGATTACCCAAGCCGATGGGCGATCAACTGGCAGCGGCACAACAAGAGCTTCGATCCCGTGGGCGACGCGATCGTTCCGTGGTACGCCGCGCTACGGGCGCAGGCGCATTCGGTTGATGTTGTGTCGGACGTGGCGCCGCTGTCCCGCTACAAGCTCGTGGTCGCCCCAGCGCTGAACCTGCTAACGCCGGCTGCCATCCACAACCTGGAAGCCTATGTAGAGGCTGGCGGCCACCTGGTGCTGACGCAGCGTAGCGCCATGAAGGACGAAGACAACAGCCTGATGCCACAACGGCAACCGGGACCGCTGGGAAGCCTTCTGGGCGATCGCGTGGAACAGTGGTATGCGCTGGACGAGGCCGCACCCGTGACCGGAACGTGGGGCAACTCGACTTCGCCGAAATGGGCGGAACAGTTGGGCTCACCCGCTCCGGGAACCGAAGTGCTGATGCGCTATGGCAAGAGCAATGGCTGGTTGAATGGCCAGCCTGCGGCCGTGACGCGCCACGTCGGCAAAGGGCAAATTACGTACATTGGCACGGCGCTGGAGCAGCCCGCGATGACTGCTGCAGCCAAGTGGATGATGAGTCAGAGCGGCCTTGAGACCGTGATGCCGGACCTGCCGGCTGGGGTTGATCTGGCGGTACGTTCCGCTCCTGGCCGGAAGGTCTATATCCTGACGAACTACGACGCGACCCCGCAGACCGTCGCTCTTCCGCATGGCATGTCGAATGTGCTGACTGGAGAAACCGTCAGCAAGATCACCCTTGCGCAATACGAGGTCGCGGTCCTGAAGTAGACCGTCAGCCGCTTCAGTTCTGAGTGGCAAAACACCGGTTGCAGGTTGAACCGTACGTTCAGCGGAGTTCCACGATGCGAAATCCTCTCCTTCGAAGTCTGCGGTTTGCCTCTCTTCTCGCCCTTAGCGTTCCCCTTGGAGCGCAGGAAGCCGCACCGGGGATGAAGCAGCCTACGATTCTGTACGGCGCCGCTTATTACAACGAGTACATGCCAGCGGCACTGCAACCGGGCAGACTCGACGTGGACGTCAAGTTGATGAAAGACGCCGGCATCACCGTGGTGCGCATGGGCGAGTCCACCTGGAGCCTGTGGGAACCCCGTGACGGTGTCTTTGAGTACGCCTGGATGGACCGCGTGGTCGATGCCATGAACAAAGCGGGCATCAAGGTGATCCTGGGAACCCCGACGTACTCGATTCCGAGCTGGATGGCGAAGGCACATCCAGCGATGCTCGCCCGGCCCATAGACGGGGGCGCTACCGGGTACGGTATGCGGCAGAACATGAACACCGACGATCCAGACTATCGGCGCTATGCCGAACGCCTGATCGTGAACCTGGTGGAGCACTACAAGGACAATCCCGCCGTGATCGGCTGGCAGATCGACAACGAAACCTCCAGCTACGGCGCCACCAACTCATCGCTCTATCCAGCGTTTGTGGATCGGCTCAAGCGCAAGTTCGGCACAACGGACGCGCTGAACAAAGCCTGGTTTCTCAACTACTGGGGACAGGACGTGAACGATTGGGCCGACTTTCCCACACGCGATCATGCCACCAGTACGAGTTACAAGCTGGAGTGGTCTCGGTTCCAGCAGGATCGAGTCACAGATTTCCTAGCATGGCAGGCCGCGCTCGTGCGTTCCCATCGCGGGCCGAACCAGTTTGTGACGCAGGACTTTGGCAGCATGATGCGGGCCGACGTGAACGAAGTCGAGGTGTCCAAGGTTCTGGACGTGGTCGCGAACAATCCTTACTGGGTTGCACAGGACCATATGGACGGTGCGTTCCAGGCGATGCAGGGCGACTTCGCACGCTCGTTGAAGCATGGCAACTACCTGGTGACCGAGACGGATGCGCAGACCGAGGGCTGGAGCTCACAAGGGCAGTTCCCGCCCTATGACGGACAGTTACGCCTGGACGTGTATACCCACACCAGCAGCGGCGCCAACACGGTGGAGTACTGGCACTGGCATTCCATCCACGCGGGACAGGAGACCTACTGGAAGGGCGTGCTCAGCCACGATTTGCAACCCAATCGAGCCTATGCGGAAGTCTCGCGAGTGGCGCACGAACTTCGCCAGATCGGACCGAAGATTGCCAACATGCAGGTGCATAACGATGTCGCGATTCTCTACAGCGTCGACTCGGCCAACGCCATCCGCTTCATGCCGTACGCATCCTCGCCCGGTGGTTGGACGCCAGGTCAGATGAGCGATTCGTATGGAGGGACGTTGCAGCAGTTGCATCGTGCTCTGTACCGCGCCAACGTTGGAACCGACTTTGTGTTCCCCACCACGCCGGACTTTTCGCAGTACAAGCTGCTTGTCGTCCCGTCGCTCTACTCTGCAGACGACGCGCTGCTGCGGCGCATCGCCGATTACGTGCATCACGGCGGCCACGTGCTCATGACCTTCAAGAGCGGCTTCACCAATGAGAACTCAGCGGTGCGCTGGGAGCTGGCGCCCGGGCCGTTGCGCGAAGCGGCCGGTTTCACTTATCAGGAATTCTCAAGCTTGGAAAAGCCGTTGAGCCTGCGAAATGATCCCTTCCACGCCGGCGCAGCCAACCGGGTGACCGACTGGGCGGAGTTCCTGCGACCAACGACCGCTCAGACGCTTGCAACGTACGATCATCCTTTCTTTGGCCGGTGGCCTGCGATCACGCGCAACACCTGGGGCACGGGAACCCTCACCTATGAGGGGACGGTTCTATCGCCCGAACTGCAGCAAGCCGTCGTTCTGGACACGTTGCGGAGCAGCGGGATTCCGGTGGACGCAGGGACAGTAGCGTCGCCGGTGCGCGTGAAGCGCGGCCGCAGCGCGGACGGCAGCACACTGACCTATCTGCTGAACTACAGCTCGGACGCGCAGGATGTTCGGTTCAACGGAACCGCGGGCAAGGATCTATTGACGAACGCCTCCGTGGCTCAGGGTGCGAGCGTGCATCTGCAGCCCTGGGATTTGATGATCATCGAGAGCAAGTCACTCGGAAGCGGTACGAGACCGAGCCGACGATAACTCAGGACGCGCCTGATTCGGTGCTTGCCGCGCTTCCGATCACAAAGGGCAGCGTTTACGGGAAGCTTCTAAATATCGCGAAGGCTGGCTGCGGTGAGCCGCAAGCGCGCCAAGTCGGAAAGAGGTCTCAATGCGTCGATGGCTTTCCTCCTGTCTGTTTGCGGCGTTTGCGGTCTTACTGGCGGCGACGTTGGGGGCGCAGAGCGGTTCGACCATCCTGGCGCCCACGCCACCGATGGGTTGGAACAGTTGGGACAGCTACGGCCTGACTGTGACCGAGCAGCAGTTCCACGCCAACGCGGAGGTTCTCAGAGACAAGTTGAAGCCGTTCGGATGGACTTATGCCGTCGTCGACGAGGGCTGGTACATGGAGAACCCCGAACAGCGGCCTCATCCGGGAAACCTGCAATACGCTCTCGACGAACACGGCCGCTTCCTGCCGGCTCCGGTGCGCTTTCCTTCCGCGGGCGGCGCACCAGTGAAGCACGACGGGCAGACGCGGCTGTATAGCGGGTCTGAAGGCATGATGCAGCTGGCACGGTGGACGCATGCGCAAGGCCTGAAGTTTGGGCTTCACATTCTTCGCGGCATCCCTAAAGAAAGTGTTCGCCTGAAGCTGCCAATCGAGGGCTCGCCCTTTTCCGCTCCCGATGCGGCGGATGTTGCCGAGACCTGCCCCTGGGACCCCACCAGTTACGGGGTGCGCGACAACGCAGCCGGCCAGGCTTGGTATGACTCCCTCATCCGCCAGTACAGCCACTGGGGTGTGGACTTCCTCAAGGTCGATTGCATTGCAGACCACCCGTACAGGGCTTCGGAGATTCGGCAAATCCACGACGCCATCGCAAAGAGCGGACGTGCCATGGTGCTAAGCCTCTCTCCCGGACCGACGAATCTGCAGCATGCCGACGAGGTGCAACGGCTCTCGCAGATGTGGCGCATCTCGAATGACGTGTGGGACGTCTGGAGCGGCTCCGGCGACTTCCCTTTCTCGGTCAGCAGTCAGTTTGCACGTATTGCCGCTTGGGCGCCACACGCAGGTCCAGGTCACTGGCCGGATGCGGATATGCTGCCGTTCGGCATGCTTGCACCCAGGCCGGACGTGGGACCGGGACCGCGCATGTCACGCCTTTCGTTGGACGAGGAGCAATCGCAGTTTACGTTGTGGGCGATCAGTCGCAGCCCGCTTGTTCTTGGCACGAATTTGACCATGCTGGATGCGGCAACGATCTCGCTGCTTACAAACCGGAAGGTAATTCGTGTCGATCAAACCGCTCTGGTGAGCCGTCAGGTCTACGCCGACGAACGAATGGTCGTGTGGACGGCCGACATGCTGAACAAGAACCATGCGATCGCGTTCTTCAACTTGTCAGAGGCAACGCTGCCCGCACCGAGTTCTTTGCACGGTGTTCAGATTCCGCGTGGCATCCCTATCAAAGATGCATGGACTGGCGAAATTTTGAGCGACAGCGCCCAGTTCAAGCAGTTGCCACCGCATGGCTGCGCGATGTACTTGTGGCAAAACTAGGCTTCCTGCGAGCATCTCGAAGCGGGTTTGGTGCTATACCTCTTTGCGCCTTCGAGAGCGAGCCTGAAGCCAGGTTGCGAACGTTTGCTGCGCCTGATTGAAGCTGCGGCCGCGAAGAGACGCCAGAATAATGGTGCGAACCGCCGTGCTGTCGCGCAGCGGAAGAAACCTGCAGGCAGCCGCTCGAGTGAGCGCCATCTCTGGGATGAGTGAGATTCCAATGCCCGCGGCAACCATGCCCAGCACAGAGCTGAACTGGCTGCTCTCAAACGAAATATTCGGTGTGACGCGAGCGCTTCCACACAGGTTCAGGCTTAGATCGCGGAAGCAATGGCCGTCGCGCAGCATAACAAAGGATTCGCCGCGCAGCTCTGTCAGCGCAAGGGAGCGACGACTGGCGAGCGGATGCGCTTCGGGCAGAGCCACAAAGAGCCGCTCGGTGCGGATCCGGGTCAGTTCCAAATCTTTCTGCCGGATGGGTAAGGACAGCAGCGCAAAGTCGATCGAGAGATTTCTCAAGCTCTCGATGAGACCTGGCGTGGTTTCTTCGACGATCCGCAGCCGCGACACTGGGTACTGCTTGGCGAACGCGACCGTAAACGGCGGGATCAGGTACGGAGCGATTGTCGGGATCGCGCCGAGTGTCACATTGCCCCGAACGTCGGCCGTATTAGAAACGCTGGCACGTGCCAATTCCAGATGGTCCAGCACAGAACGGGCGTGCGGCAGAAAAGCGCGTCCGGCCTCAGTCAGCCGGATGCCGCGGCTGAGGCGGTCGAAGAGCTTGGTGCCGAGTTCCTCTTCCAGCTTGAGTACCTGCTGTGAAAGCGATGGCTGCGCCACCTGACAACGCTCGGCCGCGCGGCTGAAGCTGCCCGTATCGTGTACAGCACAGGCGTATCGGAGCTGGTGCAATTCCATAGCCATAGCCTATACCTCGCAAGCCTGTGGCTTATTTGAACTATGAAATCGCGGGTGCTAGAGTCGAACTCGACGATTCGGGTGTGCCCTGTGGGAGCCCTCGAAGAGACCAGAAGGAGAAACGATGGGCTTCGAACAGAGCGAATACGTGGCACCGGCACAGTCCGAGCCGAACGCACAGGTGGCCGGACAGGCAGGCTGCCCGTTTGATCACAAAGCGGCTGCCAGTGGGGCTGCGCCGAGCAACACCGTGGAGCGCCACGCGCCCATGACCAACCGGGACTGGTGGCCGAACCATCTTCAGTTGGATCTGCTGCACCAGCACTCGCGCCTGTCCAACCCGATGGCAGAAGATTTCGATTATGTCCAGGAGTTCAAGAAGCTTGACTACTGGGGTCTGAAGAAAGATCTTGCCGACGTGATGACCAACTCGCAGGACTGGTGGCCGGCCGACTTTGGCCACTACGGTCCACTGATGATCCGCATGGCTTGGCACTCAGCAGGCACCTATCGCACCTATGACGGTCGTGGTGGCGGCGGACGCGGACAGCAGCGATTTGCACCTCTGAACAGCTGGCCCGACAACGTGAACCTGGATCGCGCCCGCCGGCTCCTGTGGCCGGTCAAGCAGAAGTACGGTAAGCAGATTTCGTGGGCCGACCTTCTGATTCTGGCCGGCAACGTCGCCCTCGAAACCATGGGCTTCAAGACCTTTGGCTTCGCTGGCGGTAGACCCGATGTTTGGGAGCCGGACCACGATGTGAACTGGGGTGCGGAAAACACGTGGATGGGTACGGACAAGCGGTACACCGGCGATCGTGAGCTTCATCCACAGCTCGCGGCGACCACCATGGGTCTGATCTATGTGAACCCGGAAGGTCCTGAAGGCGTTCCCGATCCGGCCGCCTCCGCACGAGACATCCGCATCACCTTCGGACGCATGGCGATGAACGACGAAGAGACGGTGGCCCTGATTGCGGGCGGCCACACCTTCGGCAAGACCCACGGAGCCGGCGCAGGCCACCACTTGGATCACAATCCGGAAGCGTCGCCCATCGAGAATCAGGGCCTTGGCTGGTCCAGTGCGTACAAGACGGGCATTGCGGGAGACGCCATCACCAGCGGCCTGGAAGTGACCTGGACGACCAAGCCTCGTGAATGGACCAACGACTACTTCGAGCACCTGTTCAAGTACGAGTGGGAGCTTACCAAGAGCCCGGGCGGTGCGCACCAGTGGAAGCCCAAGGGCGACCAGGGCGCAAACACGGTGCCCGACGCTCACGATCCGAACAAGAAGCATCAGCCAGGAATGCTGACTTCGGACGTCGCGTTGATTGCGGATCCGGTGTACAAGAAGATTTCGCAGGACTTTTACGAGAACCCGGACAAGTTCGCGGATGCGTTCGCTCGCGCCTGGTTCAAGCTGACCCACCGCGACATGGGCCCGAAGGCCCGCTACATCGGGCCGGAAGTGCCGAGCGAAGATCTGCTTTGGCAGGATGTTGTGCCCGCTGTCGACCATCCAGTGGTTGACGAAGCGGACATCAAGGTGCTGAAGGAGAAGGTACTGGCATCCGGACTCACTGTGCCGGAGCTGGTATCGACGGCCTGGGCCTCCGCCTCAACGTTCCGCGGTTCCGACAAGCGTGGTGGTGCGAATGGAGCTCGTATCCGGCTCGCACCGCAGAAGGACTGGAAGATCAACCAGCCGGAACAGTTGAGCCGCGTCCTGGCGAAGTTGGAGCAGGTGCAGCAGGAGTTCAACGCTTCCGCCACGGGCGGGAAGAAGATATCGCTGGCTGACATGATTGTCCTCGCGGGTGCGGCAGCGATCGAAAAGGCCGCTCAGGATGGAGGAACCCAGGTCACGGTTCCCTTCACGCCGGGACGCACCGACGCAACGCAGGAGCAGACGGATGTGGAGTCGTTCTCGGTGCTGGAGCCAAAGGTAGATGGCTTCCGCTCCTACGGCTACAACGATCCGGAACCGGCGGAGGTCGCGCTGTTGGACAAGGCTCAGCTGATGCGCCTGACCGCGCCCGAACTGACCGTGCTGATCGGCGGACTACGAGTGCTGAACACCAACTACGGCGGGACGAACTTCGGTGTCTTCACCGATCGGCCCGGCACGCTGACCAACGACTTCTTCGTTAACCTGCTGGACATGAAGTACGTCTGGAAGGCGGCAGACAGCGAGAAGAACACCTTCGAGGGTCGCGAGCGGAAGTCAGGCGAGGTGAAGTGGAAGGCAACACGCGCCGACCTCATCTTTGGCTCCAACGCTCAGCTTCGCGCCACGGCTGAGGTCTATGCCTGCTCGGATTCCCAGCAGAAGTTTGTGAACGACTTCGTCCATGCCTGGTTCAAGGTGATGAACCTGGATCGCTTTGACATCATTCATACCGTGTAACCTCCGGAGTGCCTGAGCCACAGGCAGTCCGCCAACAACGAGAGCGGCGCACCCTTGCAGGAGACCAGCAAGAGTTGCGCCGCTCTCATTTGTTTGGGTCGACGAATGCTTCCCGGCAGCCTCTACTTGGTGCGCTGACCGTACGTCGCGGATGCCCCGTGCTTGCGGAAATAGTGGCGATCCAGCAAGGCCTGCGACACGCCTTCGCAGTTTGCCCGCAGCAGCGTTGTGCGAAATGCCATGCGCGCGACGGCCTCCAGCACCACAGCATTGTGCGCAGCATCATGCGCGTCTTTGCCCCACACAAACGGCGCATGCCCTGCCACGAGGCACGCGGGGATTGCCAGCGGATCGACCTCGCGGCCGGGCTGCCGAAAACGCTCCACAATCGCCGCCCCGGTCTCATGAACATAACGGCCCTGAATGGCTTCATCTTTCAGCGGTTCGGTGACCGGGACAGGACCATAGAAGTAGTCCGCATGCGTGGTGCCGTAGGCCGGAATGGGCAGGCCAGCCTGGGCGAAGCTGGTCGCATACTCCGAATGGGTATGAACGACTGCGCCGATCCCGGTGAACTCGCGGTACAGCAGCGTGTGTGTATCCAGATCAGAGGACGGCCGAAGTTCGCCGTCCACAATGTTGCCCTCGAGATCGGTAACAACCATGTGCTCGGGCTTCAGCTTGTCATAGTCCACGCCCGAGGGCTTGATCACAACTAAGCCCTGGTCGCGATCCACGCCGGACGCATTGCCGAAAGTATAAAGCACCAGCCCTCGCTTGACCAGCTCCAGGTTGGCCTCGAGCACCTCTTCCCGCAAACGCTGCAGCAGCATCGATCTCTCCTACGCATGCTCGCGTGCTTGTGCCGCGAGATTCCTAAGCTCCCGAAGAACGTGGCCTAGCGGGACTGCGTCCGCTGTCGAATCACCCAGCCCGAAGTAGACCGAGCGGAACAGATGGTAGAGCCTCTCATAGCGCGCAGCCGCAACCGGTTCCGGGGTGAAGGTGCGGGTGTCGGGACACATCTTCTGCTGCGCCTCTTCGATGGACCCGAAGGCGCCGGCTGCAAGCAGAGCAAAGATGCCTGACCCGATACTGGTGGGCGGCGTTTGCGGCACCAGCACCGGCTTGTTGAAGACGTTCGCATACACTTGGTTCAGTACCGCATTCTGCTGCGGGATACCTCCCGCATTGATCACTCGCTCCGTTGGCACGCCGTGCTCTGCCATGCGCTCCAGGATGATCCGGGTGTGCAGGGCGGTTCCCTCGATTGCGGCAAACAACTCGTCCTGGGCGGTGTGCAGCAGGTTCCAGCCGAGCGTAACACCGCCCAGTTCGCTCTTCACCAGAACGGTGCGGTCGCCGTTATCCCATGGCAGACGCAGAAGGCCGGTCTGCCCAGCGGCGTAGGCATCCAGACCTTGCGACAGCGACTTCACGTCGCGGCCGGCACGCTTGGCGATGGCGTCAAAGATGTCCCCAACGGCAGAAAGTCCTGCTTCAACCCCCGTGAAGGACGGATGCACTGAGCCCGGCACCACACCACACACGCCGGGCACAAGCTGGGTGGTCCGTGTCATCGCGATGATGCAAGTGGACGTACCAACCACGTTGACCACGTCGCCTTCGCGGCAACCAGCACCGATTGCGTCCCAGTGCGCGTCGAAGGCGCCGACTGGAATCGGGATACCCGCACGCAAGCCGAGCTTGCCCGCCCACGCCTCCGACAAGTGCCCCGCCAGGTGATCGCTGGTCAGTACATCACCCGACATCTTTTCGCGGATGCCGTCGAACAGAGGATCAAGCGACGATAGGAACTGCTGGGAAGGGTAGCCGTCCCACTTCGGATTCCACATCCACTTGTGGCCCATGGCACATGCGGAACGCTTCACCTGCTTCGGATGGGTGATGCCGGCAAGGGTAGCGGCCACCATGTCGCAGTGCTCGAACGCGCTTGCGAATCGATCTCGCTCTTGCGGGTTATGGCGCAACCAGTGCAGCAGTTTGGCCCAACCCCACTCATGCGAATAAACGCCCCCGCACCAGTCGATCGCTTCCACTTGCTGTACGTGGGCGGCGGCGGTAATCTGCTGCGCCTCCTTCAGCGCGCGGTGATCACACCACAAGTAGTAGTCGTCCAGCGGCTGCATCGTTGCATCGACCGGGATCACCGAGGATCCCGTCGTGTCCAGAGCAATGGCTGCGATCTCTTCGCCTGCAACTCCCGTATCCGCAAGCACCTGCTTAACGGCCTTGACCAATGCACCCATCTGGTCTTCATGCGACTGGGTTGCGTAATCCGGGTCGTCACGCCGCCGCTGCAGAGGATAGGAAGCCAGCGCCATGCCAAGCCGGCCGCGTTCGCTATCCAGCAGAGTCACCCGCGTGCTGAGCGTTCCAAAATCAACGCCGGCAACGATCGCCACAGTACCTACTTTCCGATGCGGTACGCCGCATCACTCCAGAGAAGTTCACGCCTCAACTCGTGCAATCTGGTCTCGTCATCGATGCGGACGAGCTCGATCCCAGCGATCTCCGCGAAGTCCTCCATATGCTGCATGGTCAGCGCTTGAGAAAACCCGGTGTGGTGCGCACCACCGGCGTAGATCCATGCGGCGGCAGCGACCTTCAGGTTCGGTTTCGCATGCCACAGCGTCCGTGCGACCGGAAGCTTGGGGAACGCTTGTTCGGGTGTAACCACGTCGACTTCATTGACGATCATGCGGAAGCGATTGCCCATGTCCACCACGCTGGCAACGATGGCCGCACCTGCAGGCGATGTGAATACAAGCCGCACCGGATCCGACTTTCCGCCGATGCCCAATGGATGAACCTCCAACGACGGCCGGTCTGCCGCAATTGTGGGACAGATCTCCAGCATGTGCGATCCCAGCACCTTCGCCCGTCCCGCAAGATCGTACGTGTAATCCTCCATGAAGCTGGTGCCGCCCGGCAGCCCCTGTGCCATTACCTTCATCACGCGAACGAGCGCGGCAGTCTTCCAGTCGCCTTCGCCGCCGAAACCAAACCCATCTGCCATCAGCCTTTGGGTTGCGATGCCTGGTAGCTGCCCCATACCGTGCAGGTCTTCAAAGGTGTCGGTGAAGGCGCCAAAGCCTCCCTCGGTGAGGAAGGCGCGCAGGCCCAATTCGATTCGCGCCGCGACGGCAAGGGCGTCTGGCTTGTCGTGTTCCTTCGCGATGGAGTAGCTGTCCCGATACTCCTGCACGAGCGTCTCTACTTCGCGGTCCGCGACCTGCGCCATGCGGTCCGTCAGATCACCAATGCCGTAACCGGAAACGGTGTAGCCGAACACCTTCTGTGCTTCAACCTTGTCCCCTTCCGTCACCGCGACATTCCGCATATTGTCGCCAAAGCGCGCAACCTTCAGCGTCTGCGACTCGCCCCAGCCCAGAGCCGCTCGGGTCCATGTGCCTATCTCGTCAATGGTGTCGCCGTCTTCCCAATACCCCACCACCACCTTTCGCGGCAGACGCAGCCGCGCCGTCAGGAAGCCAAACTCGCGGTCGCCGTGCGCCGCCTGGTTCAGGTTCATGAAGTCCATGTCGATGGTGGCGTACGGCAGTTCGCGGTTGAACTGGGTGTGGAGGTGAAGGAATGGCTTGCGCAACGCGGTCAGACCGGCAATCCACATCTTTGCCGGCGAGAACGTGTGCATCCACAGCACAAGACCAATGCAGGTCTCCGCGTTATTCGCCTCGCGACACAACTGCAAAATCTGATCGGCTGTGGTCAGCACCGGCTTGAACACGACGCGGGCGGGAATCTCTGATCGCGCATCGAGCGAAGCCGCAATAGCCTGCGAATGTTCAGCAACCTGACCCAACGGGCCAGGGCCGTACAAGTGCTGACTGCCCGTACAAAACCAAAGTTCCTTCTGCGCTGCTGAGGTCATGCCAAATCCTGACTAAACGAGTAGAGGGATGAGTACGATTCCGATCTGGAGGATCAAGTCGAAACGTTTCCCAGCATTGGAACATGAACGGACCGGCATCCGCCACAAGCCCGAGGCACCCATAGAACTGACTCGAGTCAAGGGGCCGGCCATTCGAACTGTATACATCGACGACCGACCGCTCGCCCACTCTACGCTGGAGTGAGGCCCACAGGTGCTTCCGTAAAGCACGCGCTTCCAGGTCACACCGATGTAGTTGGCAAGACCTCCGCTCGGACACTAGAAGGAGTGAGGTGATGAGGCCGTACGGCTTCGCGGCAGCTTCTAAGGCCCAGTGCCTACCAAGACCGTACAGAGATCAGGGTAGGAGCTCCTGTCTTGCCCTGGATTACCTGGACACGGAGCACAGCCTCGAAGTTGGCGCGATCAAAGCTCTTTCCTACCTGCCGCTCAAGATCTCCCATGCGGCGCTCGTCCGTTAGAAACTGCGCAGCAGCTTCCGAACCGTTGCGCCCGATGCCCGCGATGAGCGCGACCATGTTGCCCGTGGTAGTGTCGCGGTAGCGGCCAATCAGGGCGTAGTCGTCGGACGAGTTGTAGGGCTGGTTTCGATCCCGCTGCCAGACCTGTGCCTGACGCGCGGAATCTTGAATCGCGGGTGCCGCTGCTGGAGTCAGCCGCAACGGCAACGCGCTTGTGAGCCGCTTCGTCCATTGATTGTTGTAGCCGCCGATCAGGATCAACGGCCGATCCCGAAGATCGTTGAGGGTGGTGCCGTTGGCAGCCTTCACGTCCACGCTGCTGCCCTCGCGCTGCAACTGGCTGCTGACCCGTGTCATGGCCGACGCGATCTGAATCGACACAAAGGGATAGTCCACATCAGAGGTCGCCGTCTCGGTCCCCGAGTAGAGGTTGTCAGAGAAGATATTGCCGCCGACGATGAGCAAGGGCTTCTGGCTGTCTCGGGCAAACGGCTGCCAGAAGCGGTCGACCGCCGATCCGCCGATCGGGTGCATTCGGTACCACGCGAAAGCTGCAGATCCGCAGACGGCCAACGCGACCGCAACCGTGATGAGGATTGACGATAAGCGAGAAATCCTGTGAGCGGCAGTGGTCTCATATGCCGCTGATTGCTCCGGCTCCAACTGAACTAGAGGCGAACTTTCCTGAGGCGCAGTGGGTGCTGCTGGCTTGCTGTCTATGGCTGGGTGAAGAGCTGGAACATGTTGCACCGCGTGCTCTTCTTCGGCGGACATGTCACGTAGGAATTCAGGTACGTAGGAGCCGACCGGCAGTGCGATCTGGATCGGACGCTCTTCGCTCTGCAAGTAGAAGGTGTTTAGACGGCGCCGCACCTCGCTTGCCGTGAAGCGAACCACGGTGTCATTCGTCGTGTCGTAGGTTGCGGGTCGCCCGAACACTTCGACACCCAGCGTGCGTTCCTTGATGTGGTCTACGTCGCCTGCGAGTGTGTGCTCGACCAGGTAGCGCAGCAGGCTGGGATACCGTTTGCTGTTCGCAAACTGCGGATGCGCAAGCACCGCCTGCAGCTCCGCCATGACGATCGCCCGATCTTCCTCTGTGATCGGTTTCCAGGTCGTCCAATGGCGCTGCGTCGTGACCACCGAGGCATCATAGCGGAACGCGAGGACGTTTGTAACGTCGGCCCAAACAGCTGATTTCCTCAGAAAACATGAATACGGCGCACTAACGGTTTCACACTGGCGATAGTGCGTCGGAACGAGTAAAGCTTAGCTTGGCGGAGCCGTTGCAGGCGTCCGCCTGTCGAAAGGAGACGTTGTGAAGGCGCAAGGCACACATTCCCGACGCGACATGCTGAAGCGATCCGGCCTGGCCGCTGCGGGCGTGGGCACAACGCGTCTTCCGGGTTGGGTCGCGGCGATCCCCAGCCTGCCTGATCCGAAGCAATTCGTTGCGAATGTCGATCGCGCGCGCATTCTGAAGGCTGCGGAATCTGCCTTGGTTGAGAAGCCGCTGACGGTGGTGGATGTGCCCTCAGCCAAAAGCCCCGGAGGCCGGCATGACTACTTTTCGCAAGCTGACTATTTCTGGCCCAACCCCGCGAACCCGAGCGGTCCCTACATCAATCGGGACGGCCAGAGCAATCCTGACAACTTCGATGGCCACCGCCACGTCATGGTTCGGCTCTCGCTGCTGGTACCACAACTGACCGCGGCCTGGATGCTGACGGGAAAGGCAGCTTACGCGGATGCGGCGAGAGCTCACCTCCGTGCCTGGTTTGTAACGCCAGATACGCGCATGAACCCAAACCTTGAATATTCGCAAGGTGTGGTCGGGGTCTCGACCGGACGCAGCTACGGCATCATCGATACTCTGCACCTGGTTGAAGTCGCACGATCCGCCGTTTTGCTGCAGTCCAACATGCCGGACGCAGAATGGGTAGGCGTAACGACCTGGTTTCGGGAGTACCTGAAGTGGATGGACACGAGCCAGAAAGGCGTGACGGAGCGCGACGCCAAGAACAACCATGCGACCTGCTGGGCTTTGCAGGCAGCGGAGTTTGCCCGTGTGAACCGGGACGAGGGCATCCGCGACCGCATCCGCCAGTGGTACATGGACAAGCTGCTGACGACGCAGATGGCTCCGGATGGCTCCTTCCCTCTGGAACTTGCCCGGACAAAACCGTACAGCTACTCGATCTTCAACTTTGACGTGACGGTGTGTCTGGCGCAATCGCTGACCGTTCCGGGGCGTAACGTGGTGCAGGCTAGCCTGCCGGACGGCCGCGGTGCCTGCCGGGCAGCCGCGTGGCTCTACCCTTACTTGCGGGATAAGAGCTCCTGGCCGTACGCCCATGACGTGCAACACTTCGACGCGCTGCCGGTGCGATCACCGGGTCTGCTGTTTACGGGCTTGGCCTGCAACCGGCCGGACTACCTGGACACATGGAAGCGACTGAATCCCGACCCGAGTGATCGTGAAGTGATCCGCAACTACCCGGTCCGGCAGCCGCTGCTGTGGGTCAGCTAGCGTCCTGATCCGACCAGGCTGCGGAGGTGGAGGCTGCGTTGCTGCGGTCGCTCGCTCCACCTAGGAGAAGGGTAGGATCTCGCCTGCCACATGCTCGGGCATCGCTCGGGTGGTCTGTCCGGAACTCAGCAATTTGCGTCTTGCTCTTAGCGAACTCCCGTACCGCCGCCTCGGTGAGAGCACTCCGGCAACCGATTGACCTGAAGCCCGGTCACGCTTGGATGAAGCTAAGCCGCTGATCCGAATGGGTTTGGCAAAGATTCAAACGGGATCAATTCAGTGTCAAACGGTGAGTAACTTGTCACTGTTCTTCCTCCACACGCATTGTGACGTGGCGTTGAACAAAGCCCGCCTACCAGGCAGACGCGGGAGGGGCCAAGCACCCCTCCTGCTGGCATGCGAGCTCCGAAATCCGCACCACATCTTGGAGGCAGTATGAGCACTCAAATCAATTCCTATCGGCGCAGCCGCAATGGCCTGCTCGCGGCCAGTCTGGCAGTTGCCGCTCTGCAGGTGGTTCCGACCCTGCAGCCCAGCCTCATGGCACAGAACACCAACGGAACCGTCCGCGGTCAGGTGCTCGATCCATCCGGTGCCTTGGTGCCGAACGCCAACGTCACCATCACCAATAACGACACCAACGTTGTCGTGTTTCGTGGTCAGACGGACAGTGCCGGTACCTTCAACGCTCCCTCGGTCCTCCCGGGCAGCTATAAGGTCACCGTCACCGCATCCGGTCTGAAGACGACGACGATCAATAATGTGATCGCCACCGTCTCCCAGGTGACGGCGGTAAACGTGACCCTGGAGCTGGGCGCCAGCGATGAGGTGGTCACCGTTACAGCAAAAGGAGAGCAGCTCGACCGAACGACGTCGAACGTCTCAACCTTGATCTCGCCATCTGAGGTGCAGAACCTTCCGCTGGCCAATCGGAATACCGAGAACCTTCTCGCTTTTGTCCCTGGCGTCGCGACCGGCGGAAACCCGACCACGGTCAATACCGCCCAGCTTTCGATCAATGGCAGCCGCACCTTGAACACAGAGGTCCTGCTAAACGGCGTCTCGACCATCGTCGCCTCCACGGGGCAGCCTCAGACGCTTCCCTCTCCGGACGGTGTCGACGAACTCCGCTTCTTGACGACGAACGCGCCTGCCGAGTACGGCCGCACGAGCGGCGCCGTCCTTTCGGCCAACACGCGCTCGGGCACGAACGTCTTTCACGGCGCGGTGTACTCGCTGGTGCGCAACGAGGCGTTGAACGCGAACACCTACTTCAACAAGCTGAACCTTCAGTCAGACGGTACACCGATCCCAAGGCCGCGCAACCGCTTCTTCCAATTCGGCGGTTCGCTGGGCGGCCCGGTGTGGATCCCCAAGGTCTTTAATGGCCGGGACAAGCTGTTCTTCTTCGTCAACTATGACCGGCAGATCCAGCGCGCTACCACGACGACCACGCTGACCGTACCCGATGCGGCGAAACGTGCCGGCGACTTCTCGGCTTCGACGGTGCCGATCTACGTACCCGGTTCCGCCACCGCACCGGGAACAAACACGCCCCGCTACGCTGGCAACCGGATCACCACCGGTCTGGATCCAGCGGCCGTCCGCATCTTGGCGCTCATGCCCTTACCCAACGTGGCGGGAACACCAGACCCTGTGAACGGCCGCAACACCAACAACTATGTGCAGCAGGACACGACCTCGCCGGACCAGCTTCGCCTGGTGGGCCGCGTCGACTACGCAGCCACCGAGAAGGATCGCCTCAGCTTCAACGTGTATCGGTACCGGAACACCTCGCCGAACCCGGTGGTCTATCAGGTGCCGCTGCTCAACACCAACTTCGATTGCTCATGCTCGAGCGCATGGATCGGCTCCATTCAGCACACGCGCGCGTGGACCAGCACGCTGGTGACTGACCTGAACATGGGCTTCTTCCGCAATGACGTGCGTCGCAATCCGCCGGGTGCGGGTCTGGGCGCCAGCCAGCAACTCGGCATTGCCAGCCTTCCGCTGGATGAGACGCCTCAGATCACCATCACCGGCTACAACAACATCGGTGCCGACACCAACACGAATCAGATCAACATCACGAACACGTTCAGCCCGTACCTCACCGTCACCAAGACGCTGGGCGAGCATACCTTCCGCTTCGGCGCATCCCTGCGCAAGAACCAGTTCAACAGCTATAACCCTTCCGGCAGCCCCAACGGCTCCATCAACTTCAACGGGACGCAGACGAATCATGGTGCGGGCGGTAATCCGACGACGGGACTCGCCGACTTCCTGACTGGCAAGATCAGCACAGCGAATTACCAATTGCCGCAGCCGCCCACCGGCCGCCGCAACTGGAACCTGGGCTTCTTCATGCAGGATGACTGGAAGGTCACACCGCGCTTTACCGTGAATGCCGGCCTGCGTTACGAGTACGAAGCTCCTGTCAAAATTGCCAACAATGTGTACTCCCGCTTCGATCCGGCGACGGGCCTGCTGCTGCGTGCCGGCGTCAATGCATCCGAATCGCTGAACGTGCAGACGGCCAAGGTGGACCTGTCGCCCCGCGTCGGATTTGCCTTCAGCGTGGATCAAAAGACTGTCATCCGCGGCGCCTTTGGCACGTTCTATGGAACGATCTTCCAGAACCTTGGCGGCCAGATCGCTTTCCCGGGCTATGACCAGACGCAGACCTCGAATGCGCTGGGAACAGCGAGGCCTCAGGCCTTCAGCCTAAGCCAGGGATTGCCGCTCACGCTTTCTCCTGACCTGACGGCTTCCTTTGCGGCGATCCCCTCGCCTACTGACACGACACGCGCCAGTAATCCCTACACCGTCAGCGGCCTCAGCTTCGACAAGCTCTCGCCCATGCCGCTGGTGCAGCAATGGAACCTGGGCTTCCAGCGGCAGCTGCCTTTGGCCGTCACGCTCGAAGTGAACTACGTTGGCAACCACTCGCTCCATCTGCCGTACAACATCCCGGTCAACCTTGTCCCGTTTGCGCAGGCAAACGCGGTCACTCAGGCGAACACGACGCAGGCCACACAACTCGTCAAGCCCTTCCCGGCATTACAGACATTCAGTGTCGTGCGACACGTGGGCATGTCGAATTACAACTCCTTGCAGGTGAATGCTCGCCGGCAGTTCAACGCGCGCCTCAAGATCCTCTCCAGCTATACGTACGCCAAGGCGCTGGACGATGGCTCCACCATTTACAACTTCTCCGCGCCGAACGGCACTGCAAACGCGCAGTACACCGGCATCGACAGCCTCCGGAAGCAGGACTACGCAGTCAGCAATATCGACATCAAGCACCGCGCTAACATCGCACTGCAATACACGACAGGCGGACCGAAGTGGCTGCGCGGCCTGAACATCTCGCCTGCCTTTGTCGGGCAAACGGGCCTGCCGGTCAACATCACGCAGAACAACGTCTATCCGAACGTCTCGCAACAGCGGCCGAACGGGCAGGTGAAAGACATCATCGTAAAGCCGTACTTTGATGGTGCTTCGTTGCGCTACTTCCGCAAGGTGGATAACACAGCCGTCGGTCCGCAGGCCTACCCGCTCACGCCCAGCGGTCCCATCTACGCCACGGTGAACGGCAACCGCACTCGGATTCTAGACTCGTCCTTGGGCACCATGCCACGCGATGCAGCGCGCTCGTTCGGCATCGTGCAGTTCGACGCCTCCGTGTCCAAGACAATTCCGCTGTACAAGGAACTGCAATTGCAGTTGCGCCTGGATGCGTTCAACGTGCTGAATCACACCAACTTCAATGCGCCCAACTCATCGCTGACCGCGGCTGCGGATCAGGTTTCCGGAACCAACACATTCGTTCCCGACTTCCGTGCGGGATCCAATGGATTTGGCCAGATCACCAGCGCGCAGAGTCCACGCAACCTGCAACTGCAAGGACGCTTCACGTTCTGACACGATGTCTGCGGGCCAGGGATCAACTATTCCTGACTTGCATTCGCTGTGCCTCCCTCCAGCGGAGAGGTTTCCTGCCTCTCCGCCTTCTTTTTCCGCAACTCCGGGGAGTCTGACCATGCTGAAACAGCGCGCTGCTGTTGCTGTTGCCTTCGCTATCGTTTGTGGATTTGCAAGCGCACAAAGCCCCATTCGCTCTCCGTGGAGCGGTCGTCCCGTGACCCTGACCGACGCAGCGGCTTCCTGTCCTGCGCTCCCGGCCGTAGGTCCCGATCTGATCATGGACGGCTTCTACCGCCTGGACGATCCGACGCACTCGATCGTCGACCCTGTCCGCATGAAGGCCTACACCGAAGCAGCAAAGCCGGCGAAGTCAGCAGCGCTGCAGATTGTGACGGAGGCAGATGAATATCGCGACACCGGCTCACGCGACGCCGCCCGATGCACGCTGGGCTATATCGCCTCTCTCGCGGCGCAGCATGCCATGACGGGCCGCATGTCTTCGGCGCAGTCGTATTACGTGCAGGGCTGGCTGGCCGGAGCGATCGCCGTCGCCTACCTGAAAGTGCGTGACTCCGGGCTGCAGACTTCTTCGCAGCAGCAGGTAATCATCCCTTGGCTAAGGACGCTAGGACAAGCTACACGCGACTGGTACGACCAGGCCGCTCAACGGAAGACGCAGGGGAATAATCACCTGTACTGGGCCGGAATGGAGTTGGCCGCTATCGCCGCTGCAACGAACGAGCCGAACGATCTGGAATGGGCCTACGCAGCATATCGGAACGGCATTGCACAGATTCAGCCAGACGGCACATTGCCGCTTGAGATGGCCCGCGGCAGCAAGGCTTTGCACTATCACCTGTATGCGCTTGCTCCCCTGGTGATGATCGGGGAGTTCGGCCAGGCAAACGGCACAGATCTCTTTGCCGAACGAGACGGAGCTCTACGAAAGCTCGCAGCTGCAACCATCGCGCAAACACAAGATCCCTCTCTCTTCCAAAGGCGGACCGGCGTCGCCCAAGAAAACGCTCACCCACTTAGCGGTGACCAGATCGGCTGGGCTCCACCAGTCGCGGCGCGCTTCCAACTTCCCGGGCTAACAACGCTCATCGCCCAAGCCCCTTCGCTGCGTGTCTTCTACCTAGGAGGAGAGCCACCGAGGTAGGGAATAGTGGTACGGCTGTCCGAAAAGGTTCCGATCCTAAGCCAGATGCAGCGCTTCCCTGCTCTGACGACAAGACGAGCCGCTACATCGAGCTACGGTAAGCCTCATCTGCCCGGTACCATGCATCCCGCACCTGCTCGGTCACCCGCAGGTGTACCTGCTCTACGTCGCGCTGCCGTGCTGTCGATTCCAGTTCGGCTTCCGCGCGCCGGGCGGCAAAAAGATTTCCGTGAAGAGAGATATGTTCAAGTTGAAGCCTGCAGCGGCGTAGTTGTCGTGCAGCGTGTGATCCCGCTATGGAATCTGGCGGGCTGTGCGCAGGCCATTGAGCGTGGGATACTTCAGGCGCTTTTCCGCAAGGGCGAGCTCCTGTGCCGCTTGCTGCTGTGCCTGTGCCGCCGCCAGATCTGCACGTTGCGCCTGGGCCTGTTGCTGCAAGGCATCGGGCGAACCTGGCCTTGCATCGCCGCTGCCGGACGGCTCAACGAGCGACTCCATGATTGGCCTCTGCGATCCGACCGCGGTGGCAAGCCGTGCCCGATGCTGCGCAACGATGCTCTGCGCTCGTACCACGGCGAGGTCCGCTTCACTTTCCAGTACGCTGGCGAAATTTACATCCAGCGTGGAGCGCAGCTCGCTCTGAGCCAAGGCCGAAAGCTGGCGTGAGATCAGGTGGCGATTAGCTTGCGCCGCCTGCGCCGCGCGGAGGACAGCCTCCGCTCCCAGCACACCGTCTTTGATCGCTTCTACAGGGGAAGCGAGCAGCCACGAGAAAACGCCAGCGGAGCTGGCCTAGGCCTGGCCGTGTCGCGACTCGTTGTCGAGCGCTCGGGGGGCCGAATCTATTTCGACAAAAATACCTCTTCCGGCGCACGATGCGTGGTGCAGCTTCCTCTTGCCCGCGTTTAGCGTAAGGACCACAAGACGCGGATTGGTTCGACTGCGACTCCTGCAGGGTCAATACGAGCGACTCACGACAGATCGCAATGTCACTATCGATGACACACTTCATTCGACGGCTCAGGGCCGGATCCGGACTTCTAACCGCCTGATTGCTCTCATCAAAGTAATCAAGCGTTCTGCATGAAGCTCATGTGTACGCCAGGACGAGACGCTGATCCGAAATGCCGCCTTGCCGTTCCAGATCGACGCACCGAACCACGCTTCTCCCGATTCTTGCGCCGCCTTGACCACAGCCTTCGTCTCCTCATCATCAGCGGCACGTGCCAAGACCTGGTTGATGACGACGCGGTTTAGGACTGTGTAGCCCGCCTCAGTCAGACCCTCAGCGATTTGACGTGCGAGTAAGCAGTGACGCTCCACCATCTCGGCCACGCCTGTTTTGCCCAGACTGCGAAGCGCCGCCCACACCGGAATACCCCGTGCCCTGCGTGAGAACTCAAGCGTGAGATTCTTCTGTGCATAAGGGGACGCGGAGGAGTAGACAGCGTCGCTGTTCATGGCGCCTGCGAGAGCGTTCGGGTCTCTGCAGATAGACATGGCGCAGTCGTACGGAGTGTTGAGCCACTTGTGACCATCTGTCGTCCAACTATCCGCCTGCTCGATCCCACTAGTAAGGTGCGCATAGCTGGATGCACGGGCCCACAGCCCGAAGGCACCATCAACGTGGACCCAAGCTCCTGCAGCTTTGGCTCTGGGGATGATCTGCTGGAAGTCGTCGAACTCGCCGGTATTCACCTCGCCCGCCTGCAGGCAGAGGATGGTGCGATCGTTCAGCGCTGGCAACTTGCTCGGATCAAGTCTTCCATAGGCGTCGGCTGGAACAATGTGAACGCGCTTCATGCCAAAGCCCAGAATGCGGAGAGCTTTCTTGACGGTGATGTGGGCCGTTTCGCAGAGAACGACTTCGACCTCCGGTGCCCCGATCAAGCCCTCATCATCGATGTTCCACCCATGCCGCGCCAGGATAGATCGGCGCGCAGCCGCGATGCAGGCCAGCGTACAGGCGGTAGCGCTGGTCCCGAACCCGACGGCGCTTTCACGCGGCAGATCGAGAACCTCCAGAATCCAGTTCGCGGCGACTTTCTCGATCTTCGCGGCTACGGGTGATCCAAGGAAGAGTGACGCGCTCTGATCCCAGGACAGCATCAGCCGCTCCGCCGCTGCTGCTGCCGGCAGTGCTGCTCCAATGACAAATCCGAAGTATCGTGGATCGTTTGTGGCGACGGTCGCGGGCGAGCCTTTTTCGTCAAGCAGCGCCAATCCTTCAGCGGGATCTTTCCCGTGCTCTGGCAACGCCTCATCGAAAGCCGCAAGCCCTGCGAGGCTTTCGTCGCTCGGAAAGACGCGGCGATAACCAATCTGCCGAAGATAGTTCGCAGCGCGATCATCAGCGTTGCGTATCAACTGCACTTCCTGGGCGGGGTCGGCTAGAAGTGACGACATCAGTAGGTCCCTCTCCCCGGGATTTCCCAGAACGGGGACGTCAGACCGGACTCATTGAAGATCTCCCGCGCCTGTTCCACGGTCCATTTGCGCCAGGATGCTCGCGCGTAGGGTCCATACCAACGCCTTGCGAGAGCCGCCGTCCTCTCCAGAGTTACGGCTTCTCCGTATGTCTGGCCATGCCGCTCACACCACTGGTTGATGTCGTTGTGGCTGCGGAAGGGCAGCACGAGAGAGCAATGCTGATGAACGTTGGCCCATGCGCGACGGGGCGGGATCGAGAAGTGAACGAAGATGCCATCGGCATCTAGCGGAACACCGTTTCTGACTTCCACCACAATCTGCTCGATTTCCGCACCGATGCGCGTATGGATGCGCACCACGCCGCCTGCGAGTTGCGCAACGCCCAGGGCGCACCAAATACACGGCGCCCACCAGCCATGCAAACTGCCTTCGACATAATGCAGCGTTGGCGTCGTTGAGAACGGGTGCACGACCCACGGTTCCGTTGCGTGCGGATGCAAGACGAGGCCGTGCAGATCGGCCAGCGCGTTCAATCGCTTGGTCAACTCAAGGGCGGTGATCTGCAAGGACGATGCGATGCGATCCATGGACGGCAAATTACCTGCGGTCAAGAACTGCTGAATAAGCGCTGCATGCACATCCGCCAACTGCTGCGCTTCGACCGGCTCGTTTCCTAGCTTCATCTGCGCCCTTTCAGGCGTGGCGGGCCCGGTGAGCCGCCACGTTGTTCTTGTTTCCGCAGATCTCAAAAGAATGCCAGCGCTGCGTCCTGTTCCTGCTGCGGTCGAAGAAGGTCGCGGAGCATGCTCCATCCGAGCAATGCTTTACGCGATTCCACTGGCCCGCCTCGATCAAACCGGCAACGTCCCGGATAAGAACACTCAAGGCTGCGCCTTCGTGAACAGGCTGAAGGGCAATCTCCTGGTCGCCTCGAAAGGCGATGGTGTACAGCGAACGGGACGCGATTTCATTCAGCGCGTCCGCGGCCGCTCCTTCCCGCCATCCTGTGGCTACCAGATCCAGCAGGGCTTGCCTCAAGCGTCTGAGCTCTCCCAGGGCACGGGAGGAGATCACAGCCTGCTGACCGAAAGCGGGTGCCAAGAACCGGGAGGCTTCCTCCGCGTTGCGCAGTTGGTCTATGCCCTTCTCAAAGCCCACAGCACGCGAATTAAGGAAGGCCAGGACGCGCTCAATCGACTTGTTCAACTTCTCCGTCGATTCCATTCATTGTCCTTTCCAGACGATTCCAAATCTTTTCTGAATCTCTTTGTTGGTTGTTCGAATCTGCTCCTGATGTAATGCCTCTCTCTTATTAGATCATTACAGCCGCGATCGGCACAAGGAGAGTTCAATGCGTCGTTTACAACTCACAGCTTTTGGAGACGCTGCGAAGGTAGTCAGGCTGGACAGTGCACCGGCACCGTCGCTTGCCGCGGACGATCTGCTGGTGCAGATGGAATCGGCTCCGATGAACCGATCCGACTTCATGCTGGTGGAAGGCAAATATGGGGTGCGGCCCGAGTTCCCGTACAACGTCGGTTCGGAAGGTGTTGGCCGCGTAATCGGTACCGGCCACGCGGCAAGTGCTCTGGACGGAAAGCGGGTGCTGATTCTGCCAACGTACGAGCAAGGGACGTGGGCGGAACAGACCGTGGTTTCCAGCCGAAACGTGGTGGAGGTGAGCGAATCCGCCGACCCGGTTCAACTCGCCATGATCGGCATCAACCCGGCAACCGCGTACCTCCTTTTGAAGCAATACACGCACCTGATGCCAGGCGACTGGATTGGCCAGACCGCCGCAAACGCAGCCATGGGGCAATACATCGTGCAGTTGGCGAAGCTGGCTGGCCTGAAGACATTGAACGTGGTGCGGCGGCAAGAGGCTGCAGATGCCGTACGCGCCTTTGGGGGCGACGCAGTCGTGCTGCAGGGCGATGACCTCAAGCAGCAGATTGAGGCTGCCCTCGGTTCCGATCGCCTCAGCGTCGCCTTCGACACGCTCGGAGGCGAACCCATCGGAACGCTTCTGCAGTTTGTGCGCGATGGCGGTGTCGGTGTTGGGTACGGCTTGCAGACCGGCGTCTTCCCCAAGATCGACCCCGTGGATATGTACTTCCGCGGACTCAGCTTTCACGGCTTCTGGCTGATCAGGTGGCTTCGGAATGCTCCGCGAGCAGAGGTGCAGTGGACCTACCAGCATCTTGCGTCGCTCGTCGCGGAAGGCAAGCTCTTCGCCCAAGTTGAGCAGACGTACTCGCTCGAGCAATACCAGGAAGCTCTGGCGCATGCACAAACCGCAGAGCGCAGCGGCAAGATCCTGTTTCGTTTCTAAACTCAACCTTCTTTGGAGAAAAACATGTCCCTCATTCCTGCGCTGCAGAAGCGTTATGCAGTCAAGAAGTACAACCCTGCCGCGAGCATCTCGCCTGAACAGCTCGACATACTTCTGGAAGCGTTGCGGCTTGCGCCCACGTCGTTCAATCTGCAGCCCTTCCGTCTTCTACAGGTCACTGACCCTGTCGTTCGCGAGCGCATTCGAACGGAAGCTGCATTCAATCAGCCACAGGTTACGGAGGCTTCGCTGTTCTTCGTGCTGGCGGCCGAGACCGACGTTGACGAGCGGACCATTGCGCGTTCCATCGACCTGGCCGCTGCAGTGCGCAGTGTTCCTCGATCAGCTCTTGAGGCTCGCGAAAACCAGATCAAAGGGTTCATCATGAGCTTCGCTCCGGAGCAGCGCCTCATCTGGGCGCAGCGCCAGGCTTACATCGCATTGGGCGTGCTTGTGTCAGCGGCCGCAGAGGCTGGCATCGATGTCAGTCCCATGGAAGGTTTCGTGCCGGACAAGGTCGACGCGATCCTCGGTCTACCGGCAAGGCTCCTGCGCTCGACGGTGCTGGTAGCTGTGGGCGTTCACTCCAATGGCGATGAGCACGCGCATTTGGCGAAGGTTCGCAAACCGATCGAGCAGATCCACCAGAGCTTGTAAGCGAAACGACAGGAGAGGGAAAGCCATGCCTGAGAACAAAGTCATTCTGTTGGTAGAAGCCACGGTGAAGCCGGAGTATCGGGACCTGATTGTGGCGGCTGCAAACGAGAATCTACCGCTGACAATCGCCGAACCGGGCGTCGAAGTCTTCTACCAAACCGTTCGGCAGGACGATCCGAACCGGCTGGTGTTCTTCGAAGTGTTCCGTTCGGAAGCCGCCCATGACTTTCACATGCAGCAGGAGTACACGAAGAAAGTCTTCAAGGCACTCGAAGGACGGCTTGCTGCGCCGCCCACGATGACACGCCTGACCGAGCTGTAATACGGCAGAAGGAAGACGGTTATGAGTCAATCAAGAATCTTAGTCACGGGGGGCAGTGGACGCCTTGGCCAAATGGTGTTGGACCAACTGCTACATGCGGGTGTGTCGGGCATCATCACAACCACGCGCACACCAGACAAGCTGGGCGCCTATGCAAGCCTTGGTGTGGATTTACGTCATGCAGATCTCAATGATCCGCAAACATTGAGCAAGGCATTCCAAGGTGCTGATCGTCTGTTGCTGATCTCGACAGATGATCTCTTCTCCGGCAGACGCGTTCAGCAGCACACGAATGCGATCGACGCAGCGAAGCGCGCGGGAGTTCGCCACATCCACTACACCTCGATGCCGGAGCCCGAGGCGAGCACTGCCATTCCGTTCTCCTCGGACCACGTGGCTACCGAAGCCACGATACGGGAGAGCGATCTCTCCTACACGATTCTTCGCGTCGCTTGGTACGCCGAAAACCCGGTAGAACTAGGCCTAATCCCCGCTGCGCTGAGGACCGGCACCTGGCTGACCTCAGCAGGTGCTGGGAGGATTGCTTACGTGACGCGCTCCGATGTCGCGCGCGCCGCCGCCGCAGCTCTTGTGCGCGACAAAGAAACCAGCCAGATCTACGACATCACCGGACCGCACGCGATGTCAGCGGCCGAGTTGGCAGCTGCCCTGTCCCGCTCAGTCGATCGCCCCATTGAGGTGCGGCAGGTTGACGATACCGCCCTTGCACGCGAGTTGGTCGCGAGTGGCGTATCTCCACAGCTTGCACCGATGCTCGTCACCACCGATGCGAATACCCGAGCCGGCAACTTCGAACGTGTATCGCATGCCGTCCAGGAACTTACAGGTGTTCCCCCAACGAGCTTTGAGTCTTTTCTCGTGAAGAACAAGGCGCGGCTTCTGGGGGCCACAGACAAGTAAAGCGGCATACGCCACCAAAAATCGTAGAGGAGAAACGCAGATGTCAGGGAAACTGCAAGGCAAAATCGCACTCATCACCGGAGGCAACTCCGGTATCGGCCTCGCGACGGCACAGGAATTCATCAAACAAGGTGCCTTCGTGTACGTCACCGCGCGGCGTCAGGCTGAGCTCGACAGAGCCGTGGAGTCCCTCGGAGCACATTCCCGCGGCATCAGGACGGATGTCAGCAACCTTGCCGAGCTGGATGCACTTTTCACCCGGGTGAAGCAGGAGAAGGGCCGCATCGACATCCTGTTCGTGAATGCAGGTGTGGCAAGCTTCTCGCCGCTGGGCTCGATCACGGAAGAGCATTTTGACCAGCACTTCAACACAAACGTGAAAGGCCTGCTCTTCACCGTGCAAAAGGCGCTGCCGCTCATCCCCAACGGTGGTTCGATCCTTCTCAACGCGTCTATCGAATCTAAGCAGGGCAAGCCTGCCTTCAGCGTCTATTCGGCGACGAAAGCAGCGGTGCGGTCTTTCGCTCGCGGCTGGACGAACGATCTGAAGGATCGCGGGATTCGTGTCAACGTAATCAGCCCGGGTCCCATCGAAACGCCTGGCCTGAACGGACTCGCCGGCGTCACGGACGCTGAACATCTGAAAGGATTTCACGACCATCTCGGATCGGACATTCCCCTCGGGCGTATCGGTCGCGCGGAAGAGGTGGCGAGAGTCGCCGTCTTCCTCGCGTCAGCAGATGCGAGCTTTGTCGCTGGCATTGAGCTCTTCGTTGATGGTGGCGTTGCCCAGGTCTAAGCCAGGCACAGAATCAAGGAGTCATCGATGCAAGTGCGGTTGGTTGAGCAGAGGCGCGTGGTGGTCACGGGTGTAGGACTGATTAGTCCCGTCGGTATCGGCACGGAAGAGACCTGGGCCGCCATCCTTCAGGGCCGCTCCGGAATCGAGAAAATCACACTCTTCGACCCAAGAGACCACGCATGCAAGATCGCGGGAGAGGTGAAGGACTTTCGGCCTGAGGCCTTCATCGACCGCAAGGACATCAAGAAGACCAGCCGCTTCATCCAGTTTGCGATTGCAGCCGCGGAGATGGCTGTTCGTCATGCCAAGCTCGCTATGGCTGATGAGGATCCACACCGTGTTGGCGTGCACGTCGGTAGCGGTATCGGAGGCTTTGAGGTCATCGAGCGCGAGCACACTCGGCTCATGGAAGGTGGTCCAGGCCGGGTCTCGCCCTTTTTCATAACAGCATCGATCGCAAACCTCGCCGCGGGTCAAATCGCGATTCGCCACGGCGCTCGCGGGCCAAACCTCACCTGCGCTACGGCCTGTACCACCGGAGCACACGACATCGGAGAGGCGTTTCGGATCCTGCAGCGTGGCGAGGCAGACGTCATGCTCGCTGGTGCCGGCGAGGCCGCCGTTACTCCCCTCTCTATTGCCGGCTTCGCTGCGATGAAGGCCCTCTCGACGCGTAACGAAGATCCCGAGTGCGCGTCCCGCCCTTGGGACATCGGTCGGGACGGCTTTGTGACGGGCGAGGGTGCAGGCATCCTTGTACTTGAAACTCTGGAGCATGCCCAAGCCCGCAATGCGTCGATTCTGGCGGAGATCGTTGGCTATGCCGCGAATGGGGACGCCTTCCACACCAATGCTCCTCCAGAGGATGGGAGCGGAATCCGCCGAGTCATGGAGCTTGCCTTGGCTGACGCTGGAATCTCCGCGTCCGACATCGCTTACCTGAATGCTCACGCCACGTCCACTCCGCTGGGTGACCGCGCGGAGGCCACGGCCATCAGGCAGGTCTTCTCCGCGAACCCTGACCTTTGGGTAAGTTCGACGAAGTCGATGACAGGCCACCTTCTCGGCGGCGCTGGAAGCCTCGAAGCGGGTCTGTCCGTTCTGGCGCTGCGCGATCAAGTAGCACCGCCAATGACCAACCTTGAGACCGAAGACCCTGCTTGCACTTTTCCTTTGGTGTTGAGCCAGCCGAGAGCGATGGAATCGCGCTATGTGATGTCTAACTCCTTTGGTTTCGGAGGGACAAATGCTTCTTTGATCTTCAAGCGAATGCCCTAGAAACGGGACCTCTGCGGTTCTTGAACCTTCCCTGGAGATCGGTAACGATCAGCCGGATTTCGATCGCAAAGCCGTTCTCAAATGGCGAGACCAGGGCAATGCATTGAGCAAGCGCACCATTACCGCCAACACGATGGAGCTGCGCAACAAGATGGACAGCAAGACACGTTCCGCTGCGAGACAGGCCACCTTTGCTTAGATGTGATCTGACCGGCGATCTGCCTTGTACTGGCGCGCTTGGGATCCCGTTCCTCAGGCACCGCCTTCGAGGCGTTCTTCTGCGGGGTCATCGCCGGGCCTTCCGTCACCATTGAGCGCGAGGAACTGCGGTGTCAGGTTCTTGAGAATCTTCGCACTGTTGCAGACGATGGTGTACTCCCGCGAGTCGCCATCCGCGGGCACGCGCAGGAGCGAGCTACTGATAGGCGGCGCGGAGCCGTGCTCGAGGTAGTCCGCGAGGCTCTCAAGCGTGGCGGCGTTTGCTTCTTCCACTTCTTCGGCATGGCGCAGCAGGCGACCGTCCGGGCTGATCAGACGGATGTGGGACAGTGTGACCTGAAGCAAGAAGAAGGCGCGGAGCTCGGGCGTCCATGTGCGAATGTGGCGGCGGACGCGGAGCGCTTCGGACCGGTCGGAGCTGAATTCAAGCAGGACGCTATCGGCGAGCGTGCGGACCTGCGTGAAGGTAGCGTTGATGCTGTCGCGCTGGGCACGAATGCTGCGGAGCAAATCGGCCTTGGAGCCATTGCCAGCGGTGCGGGTGCGCATTAGCGTGACGATCTGGCGCATAGCATGAACAAAGCTCGTGCGCATGGCGGTGCTCGCCTGTTGCGCGTCCCACTGATCGAAGATGAGCCACATGGCGAGCAGCCCGAGCAGGATGCCGATGACGTTGTCGCGAGCGGGCGTCAGCATTCGCTGCGGTCCAAAAACGCGCAGGTGCACCAGGTAAAAGGCGAAGGCGATCTGCACTCCATAAAAGGAGATTCGTGGGCTGGAGGTGGCGATCCAGGCGGCGATCGCGGTAACAGCCGTGAACATGGCTCCGAACGAGGCTACCGTGTCGAACGCGGGCGTCAAGAAGACCTGCGCGCCGATGCCGAGCACAAGGCCACCTGTGATGGCCCCCAGCACGCGGAGAATCTGCTTCTGGCGCGAGGACCCCGTCGTGCTGAGCGCGGTAATCATGCAGGTGGCAAGGGAGGAAGAAAGGCCCGGCCACGCGAAGAGGTGATAGAGCAGGAAGCACGACATGGCCGCGCCCCCGCCGCGGAGTGCGAACACAAGATGCTGCGGGTTGGTGAAGGCGTCGCGTTTGAAGACGGGCGCCTCGCGAAGCTCGTCGCTTGCGATATAGATGTCTGCATTTTGGGGCTGGTCGAGCGACTGGCCGAGCAGATCGACGGTGGAGTGAAGCAATTGCACAACCGTGGCAGCGGTGGGTGGCGAGGGCAGCTGTTCCACCAGCGGAGTGGTGCTGCCCTGCTGCAAGATGCCGATCTCTCGAATGGCCTGCACCCGATCCCCGAGAATGCGCAGGTGCTCGAGGTCCGCTGATGTGAGAGTTTCCAGTTCCGCAGGGATGAGGAGCGCTGCGGTGAGGTCGATAAGACGGCCGGCGAGACCGATAAGGACTGCCTGGCGTGCATACTCGGCCGCTCCGGCATCGGCGCGTGCGAGATAGCGGCGCAGCAGGCCGGTACCGATTTCGGAGTACTGGAGAACCTGTTCGCGGGTGTCTCGGGCTACATGTTGCGGATCGTGCAGGACGGATGCAACGTCGCTGAGGCGGCCGAGAACGCCATCCTCGAGCGGCGTGGTGCGGTGAAGGGCCGCAAAGACCGTTTCGACGACAACGGTGACAGCGGCACCCATGGTGACGGAGAGGGCAGCCCATAGGGTATAGGTGAGGGCGCGGTCAGTTGAGGTGGGAAAGTCCCAGAGTGGAATAGAAGAGATGGCGAGGAAGCCGAAGCCGGTAGCGACGCGGTACTCCCGGACGGCGCTGATCAGGAAGAAGATCACCAGGAACGAGAGGCCAACCCACAGAAAGTGGAGTACGGGTGAGCCCGCTGTGAGGATGTTGCCGGTGAGAGTGAAAACGAGGGATGCACCGATGGAGGCGAGAAGCTTCCATGCGCCTTCCCAGGTTTCGCTGGCGGACTCCCGAGAGATCAGCAGCGTGTAGTAGACGCCGAGGGCCGCGTTGGGGATCCGGAACGTGACGACCCACAGCATCATGATGGCCGCGGCCATCACCATGCGGAGAACGAGCCACCAGCGTCCGGGATAGGGCTTGAGCTCCTGCTTGAGGTAGTCCCACAAAGAGGCCAGAGTGGGACGCGGCACGCGCTCCTGACGGACCTGTGCGTAGGCGGGAGTGACGGCGGTGCCCAACGTTGCGTGCCCTTCTAATGAGCTGGGTGAACGATGACGGTGGAGGACTCACCAATGCGGAGGCGGTCGGCCGCGGGGTGGTCGATGCGGATGCGCACCGGGTAGCGCGAGGCGAGGTGCACCCAGTTGAGAGTGCGTTGCGTATCGGGAAGGTCTGGGCTGAGGCGGCCGATGGTGTCGGCGTCTGGCGTTACGGCGTAACCGATGCTGTCGACCGTGCCGTGAAGACGCTCGTTGGGATGCGACATCGTGTAGACCTCAACGGGGTCGCCGACGTGGATGCGCTGAAGCTGCGTCTCACGAAAGTTGGCGATGACCCACCAGACACGGGTATCGATGAGGGTGAATACCTGTTGGCCGGCCTTTGCGTAGGCGCCCTCGGAGATGCGAAGGTTTGTGACGCGCGCGTCAAAGGGAGCGTAGACGCGGGTGTGGTCGTAGTCGTATTGGGCCCGGCTGACAGCGGCGGCACGGGCTCCACGCTGTGCGGTGAGCGGGCTCAGAATATCGACGGCGGATTGCGACTGCCGATACTGTGCCCCGCTCTGCGTGACGTTAGCGGCGGAGGCGCGCTGGCCGGCGCGTGCCGCCTCCAGCCTGGCCTGTGCGGCTGCAAGCGCTGCCTGCGCGGTGCCAACGGATTGCGCGCGCGAGGCGCTGAGAGTCTGTGCCTGCTGTAACTGGTCTGGAGTGACATAGCGCTTAGCAAGCAGAGGTGCGATGCGCTCGGCATTGGCCTTCGCATAGCTGGCTTCCTCCGTCGCTCGCTGGAGCTCGGCTTTCGCTTGATCGACCTGCGCGACAGCCTGCAGCACATCGGCAGCATTGCGCTGATTGTTCGCCAGTGCAGTATCGATGCCGGCCGCCGCTGCGCTTGCGGCGTGTTGCTGCGCGGCGATATGGCGGCTCTCGTTGTCGATCTGGCCGGCGAGCGCTGCCTGCTGCGACTGCGCGTTCTGCAGCGCGTAGAGGTAGGGAGCGTCGTCGATGTGGAAGAGAAGATCACCGGCGCGAACAAGTTGGTTGTCTTTGACCGGTAGCTCGGTGATGGGGCCTTCGACAACGGGCGCGATGCCGATGAAGTTGGCGAAGACCTCGGCGTCATCAGTGCGTGGATTTCTTGTGGTGATCCAGATGGCAAATAGGACCATAAGCAGAGAAAGCAGCACGATCACAGCGCTGACAACCTTGCCGACCAGGGACTGGACGGGAGCTTGCGAGTCTGCGGATGACGTCTGGGTCGGCATGGTTTATCGCACCCCGAAGAAGATGAGCCATAGAGTCAGACAGAAAAGGATGGCGATCGACGGATAGATGACGACGAGCGGAGCGAGCTGGTGCTCCCAGCCGAGCCGGCGTAGAAGAAAGCGTACGAACACAGTAAGCAGCGATGCGACGAAAACGCAAAATACCCAACCCGGAAAGTAGGAGCCCAGGACGTTGACGGATGGGTTGTGTGCGCAGCCCGCCAAGAGCAAGAGCGGTAGCGTAGCGCAGAGATAGGGTGCTCTGAATTTCATGGCTGTCTTGCTCCGGCAGTCCTTGGCATCTGAGAAACAAGGCGCAGCAGTGTGCCAGTGCGCAATTGCACTTGGGCAAAGCTGTCGAGCACGGCCACCCGCGCCGCCGTGTCCTCAAAGCGTGCCTGGGCAAGCTGGCGCTGTGCGGTAAGCACGTCCACGATGTTGCGAACGCCAGCCTGGTAGCTTTCGAGGGCCTGATTGTAGGAGTCTTGCGAAGCATTCAGCAGGGCGGTGGCTGCATCGCGCTGGCGTAGCGCAGTCTGAGCGTCAACATAGGCATTCCAGACTTCGGACTCGATGCGGTCCTGTGATGCACGAAGAGCCTCCTGTTCGCGCCGCACATCCGCTTGGCCCTCTGCTACGCGATTGCGGCGCTCACCCCCGTCGAAGACGTTCCAACGGAGGTTCATTTCGGCATCCCAGACTTTGCCGGTGGCGTAGGCGGCCAGATAGTCGCTTTGGCCGCCGATGGCGCGGAGTTCCCCGAGCGTACCGTTGAAACTGACGCTGGGATAATATCGGCTGCGGGCAGCGCGGACCCCGGCTTTCGCGGCATCGACGTTGGATGCTTGCGCGAGCAGGTCAGGGCGGTTGTGCAGCGCGGTCTCAATGAGTCCGCGAGCCGTATCGGCCATAGTGGAGGGAATCTCCAGATCGGCGATGGACTGCACCTTGAAGGCGCTGTCTGGGGGCGCTGTAAGCGTGGTCGCGAGAGTGCCGGCCGCCTTCCTTTCATCACCGATACGAAGCTGCACTTCGTAGTTCGCCTGCGCGGCTGCAGCCTTGGCCTCGGACAGGTCGGGCAGCGTGGCAAGGCCCTCGTCAAAGCGCGCCTGCGTGGAGTCGGCAACTGCCGCGGCACTGGTGTAGTTCGCTTGGGCCGCTTCGCGCTGCCCCTGTGCATTGAGCAAGGTGTAGTAACCGTGCATGACGCTGTAGAGCAGCTTGCGATGCGCGTCATTGAAGCGGAACGATGCAGCGTGGAGTAGTTCACGTTGCTGCCGAACCCGGTTCAGACGCTCGTTAGCGTCAAAGACCGTATAGGTGAGGCGCGCGCTGACTTCACCGATGCCGAGTTCCTGAATAACGAAGGTGTCGTAGAGCAGCACGCCATTGCGTTGGCTGAGAGCAAGGAAGCCGACATCGAGGGATGGGAATAGTGCGCTGCGGGCGACGTTTGTCTCTTTCGCCTGAGCGACGGCTGCTTGCCAGGCTTCGCGGGTTTCCGGGTTGTGAGCCTCGGCGAAGTCGATGAGATCGGAGAGAGTGTAGACCCTGTCTTCGAGTTCGGCCTCTTTCGGTTGGCGGTTCGCAATGGCTCTGGTGGCGAGCTTTGTCTGGTCCGGAGTCAGCCAGGGCCGGTCGGGTCGCGAGGGGAGCTCTTGTGCCCTGGCTCCTAGAGCGAAGAAAACGGAGATCGTTGCAAAAAGTACGATGTGAAAGTCGAGCGCGCAAACGCGCGAAGATCGCAGGCTAGCGTCGCGAACCCGGGATGCTCCTTCCCGTGCCGCATCGAGCGATTCCTGTGGCTGATTGCGCATCGTACCTCGAGTCTAGCGAGTTCGGGACCGCTTCTCTCCCCAAGGCCGTCTGTGGTCAGCGTATTCCAACACGCTGGCCGGCGACAGTAGCACCCGCGGAATCGGCCGGACGATGGGCTCTGGAAGAGGTCGGCCCCGCGGTGCGGTTACACCGCCAATCGCATTTGCGAAAGCACAGACAGCCTTGGCTACTGATCGAGTGTTCTCGGTACCTCCACGCCAGAGCTTCAGATCTTGGCCACCATCTTCAACGGTGTGAAGGATGCCTTCGATTGCAGCGCGCTCAGCATACGGCTTGAAGAGAGTTCCTCAACGTTCTGACATGAGAGAGATGTACTCCGGGCACCCGTAGGAATGCCCGGCCCAAACGCAAGTGAGGCGACCCTGTCGGATCGCCTCTAACTTGCTCGTCTATTCGAATCTTGGTAGCGATATCGGGGCTCGAACCCGAACTCTTCGCCTTGAGAGGGCGACGTGTTAACCAGTTACACCATATCGCCGTAACAGCAACAGACTCAGTATACGCAACCCGCTCGGCAGTTTCAATCCGAGGTGTCGCGCCTGCTTACACTCCGAGCCGTTTGACCTCGTCGTTATAGTACTTCCGGTACAGGATGTCCCATTCCTGGGAACCTTCCGGGATGATCCGCTGCTGAGACAGAATTTTCTGCCGGGCAGCACCGTCGATGCGTGTTTCCTCGACGAAGAGCTGCTCCAGGATCCGTCGCGCCTCCTGGCGCAACGTGTTCCGATCTTCAAGGAACTCCGCCTGGTCAGTATCCGCAAGAGTATCCGCGATCACGTGAGCCAGCTTGTTCACTTTGTCCCGGGAAAGGCGCATTAGAGCACCGCCTTGTATTGCTGCACCAAACGCATCTTGATCTTCTTAAACATCTCAGGGTAGCTGGCGCCAGTGCGCAACATGTCGTCCTGAATACTCTCGAGAATCAGGCGCGCTTCGTCGTTGATACGGTCCTCCAGCGACAACTCGTCCAGAAGACCCTGGTAGACGCGTTCCTGCAGCACAGCAGGCGTTTCGGTGCGCACCATCTTCGCCTCCGTCAGGCGGCGCACCACCTGGCGCGAAAGATAGCCGATGTATTCCTTGGAGAAGAGCATGAACGGAAATCATCGTACCATGCGTGCGCATGCCGCCACCCAGTGCTTTCGAGGACGCGCGCGGTGAGACAATACCCTGTATGCAGCCTGACGACCTCCACTCCTTGAAAGACGACATGATTGCCTTTGTAGCCGGAAATGGGCTGCGCAGGTTCAGTGCCTATGTGCCAGAGGATGTGCCGTCGATCATCTTTGAAGAGGAGAACGCCGACAGCTGGAAGGACTTCGTCGAGCACGCCAAGGCGAGCGGAGCGCAGTTCGTCACCATGTCGGACGTCGTGCTGGAAAAGGAAGATCTGGAACTTCTGATGGAGCAGATGCGCGCCCAGAACTTCCCGGACGACGACAGTCCGGAGATGGAAGATGCGCACCACCTTGCCAAGCACGTCGGAAAGATCGGTTACCTGCAGCTAGGATTTGCCCACCAGGGTGTCGTCTTTCTGTACGAGACCGCGACCGAGTGGTACGACCGCTATCAGCAGTGGCTCGAAGCAATGACAGAGCTGGGTTCGATCCACATCGAAAGCGGCGACGACTCGGACGCCTAGAGTGAGTGCCAGCTTCACCCCGCATGAGGGTGCCATGGCCCAGCACGCAAACCCGGCCGTGACGGCATCAAGCCGTACCTGGGAACTAGCCCCGGCAGACACAGACGGCGTAGACGCCCTTTCCCGGCAAGCGGATCTGCCACAGTGGGTTGCACGGCTGCTCTGGCTGCGTGGTTTGCGCAACGCGCAGGACGTCCCAACCTACCTTGAGCCCTCGCTAACTCATCTCCACGATCCTTCCCTGCTCCTGGGCATGCAGAGCGCCGTTCGTCGCATCGTTACAGCCGTACGCCGCGAAGAGCCCATGCTGATCTACGGCGACTACGACGTAGATGGCACGCTAGCGACCGTTCTGCTGAAGACGGCCATTGACCGCATCACACCTCGCGGCCGACCCTCCCTGGTCCGCTACCACATTCCGCATCGCATCCGCGAAGGCTACGGGGTGCAGCCGAGTGTGTTGGCGGAGGCCGCCGACGAAGGCGTCCGGCTCGTCATCAGCGTCGATACAGGCATTCGCGCCTTTGTCGCCGCCGAGGAGGCGGCGGCCCGCGGCATGGATCTGATTGTCACGGATCACCACCTGCCGGAGTCTCGCGGCGTCCCACAGGCAGTCGCGGTGATCAACCCCAACCAGACTGGCTGTGCGTACCCCGAAACACACCTCTGTGGCGCCGCGGTGGCTTGGAAGCTGGCAGAAGCCTTGTTACGGGCTGCTGGCGAACCCGGCACGCCACTAGAACCCGTAGAGCCGGCCAGCTTTGAAAAGCTCCAGCGTTCCCTTCTCAAGCTGGTCGCGATCGCGACGGTCGCAGATGCCGTCCCGCTGACCGGCGAAAACCGCGCGATCGTCGCACTTGGTCTGGCGGAACTGCGCGACGTTCGGCAGCCCGGGCTACGCGCGCTCATGCGGCTGGCGCAGGTCGGTTCTTCCGGCCGCGCGCCACTCGCTTCCGAAATCGCCTTCCGCATCGCTCCACGCATCAACGCAGCAGGACGCATGGATGTGGCCAGCGATGTGGTTGCCCTCTTGCTGACCCGGGATCCGCAAGAGGCAGAGACCCTGGCCCAACGACTGCACACGCTCAACGAAGATCGTCGCAACGTTGAATCCAGCATCCTTCTGGGCCTCCACGAGCAGATCGATCAACTGATCGAAGCCGCGGGATCGGAGCGGCCGGGCATCTTCGTCCTGGACGGAGAAGGTTGGCACCGCGGAGTTATCGGCATCCTGGCGTCACGAGTGGTCGATCGCACGCAGCGAGCAGCCCTGGTCATCACGCATGACGACGGCGCGGCGCACGGCTCAGGGCGATCCGTCGAAGGTTTTCACCTGCTGGACGCCCTCACTTCGGTGCACTCCCGTCACCTGGCCGACGAGGGCGAGAGCTTGTTTCTGCGCTTCGGTGGCCACGCGCATGCGGTGGGCTTCTCGCTGGATTCCTCGCTCGTTCCTGCCCTGCGTCAGCGGATGCTGGCTCATGCCGCACAGCATGGCTCCAGCCAGCCACGTGCCGCGGTCTCCCGGGCCGATGCCTTGCTCCCTCTTCACGAGGTCGGACCGGAGACATGGGGTTGGTTGAGCCGGCTGCAACCTTTCGGCAACGCCAACGAGGAGCCAGTCTTCTTGGCCACCCACGTCCTCCTCCAGGACGTCCGCGTCCTCAAAGATCGCCACCTCAAGCTTCGAGTGCAGACCGGACAGGGTTCAGCTCTGGATTGCCTCTGCTGGGCACGCACCTTCTCCTGGCCGGAACGACTTCAGCAACTCGACATTGCGATCGGCTCTCCCATCGATCTGCTCTACCAACTTCGCTGGAACGATCGGCCCGACTACGGCGGTCTCGAAATCCACGTCTGCGATCTGAGGCGGGCATCGGACGCCGGCGACCTGTAAGGCGAGGGCGAACTTTCAGAAGCCGATCTGGCCGAAGGGCGTCCTATATACTGACGTGACGCGAAGACGCATGCCCACCGTAGCTTCCAGCCCTGCCATCCGGCGTTCCCTCCTACTTCTCGGCGTTGTTCTCCTGCTGGTTGCGGGGGTCGCCGTGATTCGTCACGCCACGCGTGACGTGGTCTACGTTCGCACCGCTCGGGCCGCGGAGGGGGACATCCTCAGCTCCGTTTCGACCAACGGCAAGGTCGAACCCACCCAGCTTTTCCAGGCCCATGCGGCCCAGCCCGGCCAGGTTCAGCAGGTGTATGTGCACGCGGGACAACTGGTCGCGGCCAACACCCTGCTGCTGAGGATGGATACGACGGACGCTCAAGCGAAGATTGCGTCCGCGAAGGAAGCCATCACCTCGGCAGTCGCAGCGCAAACGGACGTACAGCAGGGCGGATCCCAGGAAGAGCGCATCGCCCTTTCCGGCGATTTGGCTCGTGCCAGGCTCCAGGTAGATCAGGCCCGCCAGGGTCTCGCGTCCTTGCAGCAGTTGCAGGCCCGCGGCGCCGCGTCAGCCAACGAGGTCGCCGCCGCGCGCGAACGCCTGCTGACGGCTCAGAGCTCACTGACCTCGCTGCAGCAGCGCCAGACACAGCGCTACGCTCCGACCGACCGGGCTCGTGTGGCAGCTCAGGTGACTGAAGGCCGCACCAGCCTGCAGGCAGCACAGGTCCAATTGGAGAACAGCGTCATTCGCGCCCCGTTCGCCGGCACTGTCTTTTCACTCCCGGTACGGCAGTTCGACTATGTCGCCGCGGGTGAAGAACTGGCGCAGGTAGCAGACCTGACCCACATGCAGGTGCTCGCCTATTTCGACGAGCCGGAGATCGGCAAGCTCAAGCAGAACAGCGCCGTGATCGTCACCTGGGACGCGCGTCCCGGTAAGGAGTGGCACGGCCACATCGTTCGGGTCCCGACCACTGTCATCAATTACGGCACCCGCAACGTGGGCGAATGCCTCATCAATATCGACGACGCGACCGGCGACCTGCTGCCCAACACAAACGTCACGGCGCGGGTCACGACGCAGCAGGTGTACCGCGTTCTGACAATCCCGCGCGAAGCCCTCCGTACTGAAACAGAGGCACCGCGCAACTTCGTCTACGTGGTTCGAAACGGCAAACTGCACAAGACCGGCGTCCAGGTGGGAGCCCTAAACCTGCAAACCGTTCAGATCACCGGCGGCCTTTCCGCCGGCGATGTGCTCGCGCTGAATACCACCAGCAACGTGGACCTGGCCGACGGGCTTGCCGTGCAGGAGGCGAAGTGACCCGCCTTGTTGAAAGCGCGCTTGCCGTCGCTTTCCTGCTGCCATGCTCCGCGTTCGGCCAGGGGCTCTCCGCTGCTCGAGCGCTCGCGCACCAGGGTAAAGTCGACGCGGCTGTCGCCGAGATGCAAAAGCTCACCTCCGCAAACCCCGGCAACGCAGAAGCACAGGAGTTGCTGTGCATGCTGCAGGGGAGCGTTGATCGGTACGACGAGGCCATCTCTGCGTGCGAAGCCGCGCACAACGCCCAACCTGCCAATGCCAAGTACACGTTGGAGTTGGCGCGGGCCTATGGCGCAAAAGCCGACCACGCAGGCGCGTTGACCGGCATGCGCATGGTCGGACGCATCCGTGAGAACTTCGAAGCGGCCGCGCGACAGGATCCCCGCGACGTGGACGCGTTGAGCGATCTGGGCGAGTTCTACGTCAATGCGCCAGGCATTGTTGGCGGCGGCCTCGATCGTGCGCGTGCTCTGGTCAACCAGCTCCAGCCCCTGTCCCCGGCGCGCGCCGCCCGCCTCGAAGGCATGATCGACGCGAAAGCTGGCGACACCGCCGCTGCCGACGCCGCGTATGCCCGCGAACTGGCGGTCGCGCACTCCGCCGAAGCGTACGTCGACTTGGCGAACTACAACCGCAAGCGGAAGCTCTACGATCAGGCAGAGCGCAATGCAGTCCTCGCCATCCAGACGGACGGTGCCCGCGGACCAGACAGCATCGACGCTGCCCGCATTCTGATGGACCTCAAGCGCAACAGCGCCGCGGCAGAGAAAGCTCTTCGTGGCTACCTGACGCACGAGCAAGTGTCGGCTGTGCCCCAGTACGTTCGGGCGCACACCATGCTCGGTCAACTGCTGCAGGACCGGGGAGATCAGGCAGGTGCGCAGGACCAGTTCCAGCAGGCGCTTGCCCTCGCTAGCCAGTACACCCCGGCCCGAAAGGCCCTGCGGAAATGAGCCTGCCCAATCTCCAACGTGGGTTAGCGCTCGCCATCGCATGTTTCCTGACCGGTGGAAGCGCAGCGCGAGCGCAGATTTCCTTGCAGTCAGCGGTCGACCTGGCCCTGAAGAACAGCCCTCGTATCCGCATCGCGCAGGCCGATCTCGCAAAGGCGCGCGCAGCCTGGCAGGAAGCGCGGGACGCGTACATCCCTGCGGTCAGCACCACTGCGGGTTACGGCCAGGCAACCGGCGCTCCGCTGAACGTTCCCATCATCTTCAGCATCTCCGCACAGAGCCTCGTGTTCTCGTTTCAGCAGCGCGACTACGTGCGAGCGGCAGAGGAGGCGCGCGAATCTGCACAGCATGCCTTGAACCGGGAGCAGATTCAGGTAATCCAGGACACGACGAACACCTACGTAGCGCTGGATAATGCACAACTCCGCAAGACCGTCGTCCAGCGCGAACTGGACCTTGCCGATCGCCTCGTGACAGTCACCTCGGAGCGCATCGACGCCGGCGTGGATGCCAAGGTGGAACTTCCGAAGTCGCGGCGCACTTCGCTCCAGATCCGGCTTGCCGCGCTTCAACTCGACGACGAGATCGCCTTCAATGCACGACATCTGGCAACGCTTACGGGCCTGCCTGTAGCCGCCATTCGAACCGACCCTCGCAGCATACCCGAGATTGCGCCCATCCGCGCCCGGCAAGCGCAGCAGGAAGTCGCAGATGACGAGGGCATCGCTGCCCTGGCCTCAACGGCGCGTTCCAAGCAGCACCAGGCGTTTGGCGACAGACGTTATCTGTTGCGACCCCAGGTGAGCCTGGGTGCCAGCTACAGCCGCGTCGATACGGGCCTGTCTTCCTATGCGGCCTACTATCCCCACTACGGCGCTGCCGGAAACAGCGAAAATGCTCTCAGCTTCGGGCTTTCCTTCACGATTCCGTTGTTGGACATGGCGCACCGCGCCAGGGCCAGGCAGAGCGAAGCAGACGCAGAGCACGCCGGTGCCGACGTTCTGCTGCAGCGAGGCATCTTTCAGGAGGGCCAGGCCAAGCTGCGCAACTCTGCTGTCGAACTGCAGTTGCGCACCGACCTTGCGCAACAGGAGCAGGAGATCGCGGAGGATCAGTTCGAAACTCTCCAGATCCAACTGCAATCTGCGGCAGGTAGCTCCTCCGCACCGCAGGCCAATCCGAAAGATGCGCTGAACGCGGAGTTGCAGGAGCGGCAGCGCTACTACGACCTCCTGCTCTCCCGCCTTCAACTCCAGCAGGTGCAGGTGAACCTCCTGCAACAGGATGGCGGCCTCAGCCGATGGGTACAGGGCACCCCCGTTTCTACAGCACCTACCCCGTTCCAGCGGCCAGGCGCGAACACGCCCACCGTGCCCGCGACGACGACGCCAAGCCTCCCCGGCACGCCTCCCCAGGGAGTCACGCCAGCACCGCCTCCCGTGCCGGTTCCGCCGACAGCGCCGCGGTAGGCCGTCTAGGGTCCTGCTCCAAGTACCTTCCGAGGGTCCGGACCGCACCTCTGCAGTAACGAAGTGGTAAAATCACGCTAGTCCGATGGTCTTAAAAACACTTCTCCTCAACCCTCCGTCGTTTGAAAATTTCGACGGCGGCGCCAGCAGCCGCTGGCCTGCGACCCGCGAAATCGAGTCCTACTGGTACCCCGTGTGGCTGACCTATCCGGCCGGCATGCTCGAGGGTTCGCGCGTGCTGGATGCACCGCCGCACCACGTGTCCGCCGACGAAACCATCCAGATCGCCAAGGATTACGAGTTCCTCGTTCTCTTCACCTCTACCGTGGGGTGGGCAGGTGACCATGGCCTGGCGCAGGCCATCAAGAAGGCGAACCCGTCCATCAAGATCGCCTTTGTTGGACCGCCGGTCACGACCGATCCGGATCGAGCTCTGAACGAGTGCAGCGCCATCGACTTCGTTTGCCGCCGTGAGTTCGATTTCTCCATCGTTGAGTTCGCCCAGGGCAAGCCGCTCGATCAGATCCTTGGCATCAGCTACCGCAACCCGGATGGCACCATCCAGCACAACATGGATCGTCCGCAGGTCGACAACCTGGATGCGATGCCCTGGGCCACCAAGATCTACAAGCGCGACCTGGACGTTACGCGCTACAACGTTCCGTTCCTGCTACATCCGTACATCTCGCTCTACTCCACTCGTGGTTGCCCGGCGCAGTGCACCTTCTGCCTGTGGCCCCAAACGCTCAGCGGCCATGCGTGGCGCAAGCGTTCCACCGACGATGTTGCCGCCGAGATGAAGTGGGCGAAGGAAAACTTTCCGCACGTCAAAGAGTTCTTCTTCGACGACGACACCTTCAACATCCAGAAGGCGCGCACCATTGAGCTGTGCAGCAAGCTGAAGCCTCTCGGCCTCACCTGGTCCTGCACCAGCCGCGTCACCACCGATCGCGAAACCCTGAAGGCCATGAAGGAAGCCGGGTGCCGTCTGCTCATCGTCGGCTTCGAATCCGGCGATCCGCAGATCCTCAAGAACATTAAGAAGGGCGCGACCGTCGAGCGCGCGCGCGACTTCGTCAAGGATTGCCACGACCTCGGTCTCGTCATTCACGCCGACTTCATCCTCGGCCTGCCCGGCGAAACCAAGGAGTCGATCCGCAACACGATCAACTTCGCCAAGACCCTCGACTGCGAGACGATCCAGGTCTCGGTAGCCCACGCCTACCCGGGTACCGAGTTCTACGACTTCGCGGAAAAGAACGGCTTCATCACCAACGAAATCATGAACGACCACGGCGGTCATCAGATGGCTCACATCGAGTACCCGGGCCTGCCGACCGATTACGTGATGGAGATGGTGCACCGCTTCTACGACGAGTACTACTTCCGCCCCAAGGCAGCGGCTCGCGTGGTGTGGAAGGCGATCGTCAACCGCGATGTTCCGCGTCTGTACCAGGAAGCGAAGTCCTTCATGAAGCTGCGTGCTGAGCGCAACCGCGCGGTTCGCGCAAAGCGTGAAGAAAGCGCGCTCAAGCAGCAGGAATCGGTCAGCATGAATGCCTGATCCGGCAGCGAAAACTTCAGAAGCCGGCACATCTGTGCCGGCTTCTGCTTTCCCGGCATCGCAGGGATCGCATCGACTGGCGCCAAGCCAATATCTCGTGCTCGTCTTCATCATGTTGGGTGCGTCCATCGGGGATGGCCTGCTCAGCAAGGGGATGCGACAGGTGGGGCCAGTTACGCTCGCTGACCCTTTAGCCCTGGTGCACGCACTGATCAATCCTTGGGTCTCGTGCGGCATCGCTGTCCTGCTCAGTTTTATGGGCAGCTACATGACCGCGCTGAGTTGGGCCGATCTCACCTTTGTTCAGCCTGCAACGGCATTAGGGAACGTCGTCACGGCGCTCATCGGGCGAGTTTGGCTGCATGAGGCGATTTCACCTATGCGTTGGCTAGGCGTCATTCTGATCGTGCTCGGAGTTGGCTTCGTTGCAAACGGGCCGGCGAAGACGGAACATCCGCTCCTGACCGGCAGTGAACAGGCCTCCACGTGACACGGATTCCCTTCCATGTTGCCGTCGTCATCCTCGTCATGGTTGTTGGCGCGACGGTTGGCGAAACACTCATCTCGGTCGCCATGAACCGGGTTGGTGACCTGGATGAAATTCGCGCGGAACGTGGGCTGGGCGGAGCCATCGCCGTGGTCATCCGATCCCCGTTTCTGATCGGCGGCATCGCCTGCATGGCGATCAGCTTCTTCTCGCTGCTCTCGGCGCTTTCTACCGCAGACCTGAGCCTGGTCGGCCCGGCTACCAACTCGCTGACCTTCATAGCCACGGCCGTGTCGGCTCGCTTCTTCCTTCGAGAGAACGTGGACCGTCGCCGATGGTTCGCGGCAGTACTTGTTGCTGCGGGTGTCTACCTACTCGCGCGCTAGCCAGCGCATTAGGCCTGCAGCAGCCAGGTCCGGCTGCACGAAGGAACGCGACGATCCAAGTTGCCGCGCCACAGCCTCCGCAGCCAGGTATCCACTGCGAACTCCGCCCTCCATCGTCGAGGGCCACCCCGTCTGCGTCCAGTCACCGGCCAGCACCAGTCCTGGAACCGCGGTTTCCTGCGCGGGTCGCAAGCGGTCCATTCCAGGCAACACAGAGAAGGTGGCTTTCGCCTCTTTGAGCACTCCCGACTTCAGCAGCTTCGTCGTGCGCGCCTCCGGAAAGAAGCTCTCCAACTCGCGCAGCGAACGCGTCAACAGCGTTTCCCTGCTCTCTTTCAACTGAGCATGCGAAGCGGAAATCGTGAGTTCCAGATACGATCCCTGCCCTGCCGGACTCCTGCGGATCCGCGACTTGTGAAACATCCACTCAATGCCGGTGTCCAACAGTGCCGCGTGATCGAGAGTTGTGAACTCCCGCTCGTACCACAGGTGAATCGACGTAATGGGTGAATGACAAAAGCCCGCGACACCCTGCGGCATCACGGCTGTCATCAGCTCAGTCCCTAGCACCTGCGGCACATGCTCAAACGAAACAGCGGAGATCACCGTCTTCGCGATCAGTTCCCCGCCGCCCTGCAAGTGCACGGCCCATTCCTCGCCACGCTGTTCCAAGCGCTCCACCGACTGCTTCTCGTACAGCGTTCCGCCCTGGGCTTCGCAATGTTGCGCAACACGCCCGTAGAAGTCCGATAGTGGCAATGTAGGAATACCCAGGCGGCCACCTTCGGCCGATCGCAGGAACGTCTCGTGAAAAACCTGCCCCGCGTATCGCATGGAACAGCGATCCAGCGTGTCGTTCAATGCAGAGATGACGACCGGTCGCCAGAAATGGCGGATCGCGCCGTCGGGCTGGCGTTTGCGCCGCAGCCAGCTTGCAACACTCTCGCTATCGTCCTTTGGGTAGCCACGAACGAAGCTCTGGAGCGCCGTTCCAATCGCAAGCTTGTCCCGCAGGCTTAGCATCGGAGCCGCTGCAAACGAAGGCGAGGTGTGCAGAGGCGCAGGCAAACCGGAGAGCGCAAGATTCGTGCGCCGCCCCCCAGGCTCCAGAAAGACGTAGCCGTCGTACCAGCGGATCAAGTCCGCAATGCCGGAAGCTCCACAGAGATGGCGCAGGTTGGTGCAGCACCCGACCAGCACATGCTGCGAGTCCACCACCTCCTGCAGCGCCGGATGAGGATACGAGTAGGCTCTCCCGCCCACAAACGGCTTGCGTTCCACCACGGCAACACGCGCACCCGCGCCGCTCAGTGCAGATGCAGCGGCCAGGCCGGCCACTCCCGCACCGACGACCACGCAATCGTAACGATCAACAGCCAGACTCATGCGTGCGACCGCAATGCTATGCCCCGCAACAGCAGGGCCAGCTTCTTCGCCGTGGATACGCGCACCCTCTCCCGAAATACCTCCAGGTGAACGGCTTCAATGCGACGCAGCAGTGCGTGGTAGATGTCGATCAGCGTACGCATCGCGCCCCGGCTGTCCGGATCCAATTGCGCAATCAACGCTCGGCCCGATGCATAGAACGACTCGGCACGCGCCGCCAGCGCTCGCATCGCGCTAAGGAGCGCTGCAGTCGGCCGCTGGCCGGCGGCTGCCGCAACAACCTCCTCCGCACTCGAACCGTGCTCCTGCAACAAATCCAGCGGAAGGTAGATCCGCCCGCGCTCCGCATCTTCCCGAACATCCCGAAGAATGTTTGTGTACTGGAACGCTTTACCCATGGCAATGGCGTGCGCATCGGCCGTCTCACCGCGCACTCCGAAGATGCGGATCGTCACCAATCCCACCACGCTCGCCACCAGGTAGCAGTAGCGGTCGAGGGCTTCGGTGGTCGTGTAAACATCCAACGTGCGATCGCCGATGTGCATGCGCTGCACGCCAACGGGTGGCTCCGCCTTTAGGTCCATCGCCGTCCCGTCGACCAGTTCGTCCAGCAAGACGTCCGCAATACCAAAGCGCTGTTGCGTGTCGCGCACAGCCGCAAAGACGGCGGCATCATCCGCGGTAAAGGGCTGGTTAACGTGAAACGCGTCGATCCACCGCGCCATCAGGCTGCGGCGCTCCCCCACCGGCATCGCCTCGTCGTCAGCGATGTCGTCGGCGCGACGCATGAAGGCGTACATCGCGCACATCGCATCGCGCTTGTGCGCCGGCAAGGCAAGAAACGCAAAGTAGAAGTTCTTCGCCTCGCGCCTGGCTACGGTGCGGCAGTGCTCATAGCAACTCCGCAAATCCGGTGCAGCGCGTTGCGCCACGGTGGCACTCACCGCAGCCCCCGCGAGCCCTGATGAATCCCTACTTTGCCCAAGGCGGCACCCAGCAGCAATGCAAGCTTTTCGCCGCGCGACACCTCGGGCCGATGCTCCAGAGTCCTGTACCCAATGCGCTCGATCCCTCGCAGAATGGCGAGTCCACCCGCGCTGAAGAGCCGCAGTGTTCCGGCCAGTTCGCGATCGACCCGATCGATCAACGGCACGCCACGCATCAGTCGTGCCCGTCCGTCCGCGACCATCTCCTTCAACAGCGCCGTGTATTCCGGAGTGGACACGCCGGCACGCAGCGTCGCTTCCGTCACACCGTGGGCCGCCATGCGGTCCTGCGGCAAGTAGACGCGATCGCGCTCCAGCAGGTCTTCCTGCACGTCTTGCCAGAAGTTCGCCAACTGCAACCCGGTGCAGGTCTCGTCCGACAGCGCAAACAGCTCCGGGTCGCGGTATCCGCAAAGCATGAGGACTAGCCGCCCCACGGGATTTGCAGAATCCGCGGAGTACGCTTCCAGCTCAGCCAGCGACTCGAAGCGCGTCTTCACTTGGTCCTGATCGAATGCGCGAATCAGGTTGCTGAACGGCTCCATCGGCAGGTCGCACGCGACGATACTCTCACGCAGCGCCACGTACACCGGGTGCCTCGATGCGGCGGGCTCCTCGTAGCACTCCACCAGCATCTCGCGCCAGGTTCGCAGCAGTTCGGACGCGAGAGCGCGATCCGGCACCTCATCGCCCAGATCGTCTGACACTCGGCAAAACGCGTACACCGCATGAAAATGCGGACGAAGCCTGGCCGGCAGCAGCGTCGTGGCCACGTGGAAGTTCTCGTAATGCGAATCGGCCAACGCCTTGCACCACTGTCTGGCCTCAGCAAGAGTGGGCCGAGTCTCCGGCTCCAGCAGACCTGCCGGCGCACCGGCCAGGCGATTCGATGCCGTTGCGACAACACCGCTCATGCCGCACACTCCGAGCTCGGCAGGATCGCCGTCTTGATGTCGACTCGGCCCTCCGCCGATCGCACCATCATGCGGCGAAACACCTCCGGCACTTGGGCAAGCGTCGCCGTCGCCGTGATGAAGTCTGCGGGCGACGCTGCTCCCGTGCGGATCAGGTCAAAGGCCCGCCGGCACGTTGCCGGTGTGTGGTGAAAGCTCGCCTTCAGCGTGATGTCCCCATAGTGCAGCCGGTTTGTGTCGAAGCTGACGCGGGTGCCTGAGGGCGGTCCGCCAAACAGGTTCACCGTCCCACCCTTGCGAACGGTCGCCACCGCCTGTTCCCAGCTTTGCGGGGTCGCCACACATTCCACAACAACGTCGGCTCCCACACCGCCCTCGGTCAGGGCCCGTGTTTCCGCAACCACATCCAGGCCGTCTGCGATCTGCACAACGTGTTCCGCGCCGAAGCGCCGGGCGCTCTCCACCTGGTCTGCGCGCTTGACCACCGCAATCACGCGGCAGCCGGCGATGCTGGCCACCCGCAGAAACATAAGACCAAGTGGCCCCGCCCCGATCACCACAAACGTGTCACCAGCACGGGCACCCGTTTCCTCGAAACCTCGGACCGCGCAGGCCAGTGGCTCGGTCAGGGCCGCGTGTTCAAAGGGCAGATCGTCCGGCAATAGCAGCGTGTTTCGGGAAACAATCCGCTCCGGGACGCGCATGTATTCCGCATAGGCACCGTTGTTGAAGAGCAGGTCCGCGCACAGATTCGGCTGATCGCGACGGCAGAAGTAACACTGCTCGCAAGGCGCAGAGTTCAATGCGACCACACGATCGCCTACCCGGAAGCTCGACACCCCCTCGCCGACTTCCGTGATGGTTCCTGCTACTTCGTGTCCGAACACCGTCGGAGGCCGCAGCATCTGCGCGTGGTATCCGCGGCGGTACACTTTCAGATCCGTCCCGCAGGTGGTCGCTGCGCCCACACGCACCACGACCTCGCCCGGTCCTGCACTCGGTCGCGGTACGGTCTCCAGTCGCAGGTCTTCCGCGCCGTGAAGAATAACGGCCTGCATCGATTCGATCACCCTTCTATTTTCGCATTCAGCGGCCCAAGATCGCTTCAAGATCCGAGCGCATGCATTGACGCGAAACGGCGGACAGGTTTCCGGCATCTGATGCATAGACCTGCCAACCAGAGACGCCGGAGTCAAACGCTGCTGCAATGACCTTGTTTTCACCTACAGAACTGGCCAAGCGCTGGATCCTTGCGCTGCAGGAGTATTCCCTGCTCGTATTCCGCGCAGTCAGCAGCTTCTTCTCGCCTCCCATCTACTGGGGCGACATCTTCCTGCAGATGGACTCCATCGGCTTCGGCTCGTTGCCCATCGTGCTGCTTACCGGCTTCTTCACAGGTTGCGTGTTGGCGCTGCAGTCCGAAACGGGTCTGAAGCAGTTCGGCGCCGTGTCGATGACTGGACGTCTGGTCGCTCTAAGTATGGTCAAGGAGTTGGGACCTGTGCTCACCGGCCTCATGATGGCCGGCCGGAACTCGTCGGGTATGGCGTCCGAACTCGGCTCCATGCAGGTCACCGAACAGGTGGACGCGATGCGAGCGCTTGGGGTGGACCCCGTGCGCAAGCTGGTGTTGCCCCGTATCGCAGCGACGGTTTTCATGCTCCTGTTCCTGACCATCCTGTCCGATACGGTAGGCATGGCTGGCGGTGCCCTGGTCAGCGTCTCGCTTCTGGGCTTGAACATCTCGTCCTATCTCCACTCTAGCTACCGCGCTCTGGTCTACGGCGATGTGGTGCAAGGCCTGGTCAAGCCCGTCTTCTTCGGCTTCATCCTCGCCAGCGTCGGCTGCTACTTCGGCATGTCGACCAAGGGCGGTACCCAGGGCGTCGGCAAAGCGACTACCCAGGCCGTGGTTGTGGCGAACGTCTTCATCATCGTGGTGGACTTCCTGCTCAGCCGCCTGATGATCGTGTTCTTCGGGGGATAGCGATGTCTGACTCTCCGGACCCGAAGGAACAACCAGCGGTGAATGCGAACGAGCCGGTGCTTTCGTTCCGCAATGTCTGCCTGTCGTTCGATCGCAACAGAGTCTTGGACGATATCTCGTTTGAGATCTGCGCGGCCGAAACCTGCATCCTGCTCGGTCCGGCAGGCAGCGGCAAGAGCGTTCTGATGAAACTCGCCGAGGGACTCATCAAGCCAGACAGCGGAAGTATCTGCGTCTTCGGCCAGGAGATCACCTCCATGTCGGAGCACGATCTCTTTGCACTACGGCGGCGCGTTGGCATGGTCTTCCAGGAATCGGCCCTGTTCGACTCCATGACCGTGGAAGACAACGTAGCTTATCGCCTCAACGAAGAGGGCGTCGACCCAGCCGAGACTCATCGCCGCGTCGAAGAGTCCCTCAACTTCGTCCTTCTCGGACAGGCGATCTCAAAGTTCCCCTCGGAACTTTCCGGCGGCATGCGGCGTCGCGTCTCGATTGCTCGCGCCATCATCACCAATCCTGACCTGATCCTGTACGATTCGCCCACCGGCGGCCTCGATCCCATCACGTCCACTGCCATCGTCGAGTTGGTGGCCAAGCAGCGGGACATCAGCCACACCACGGCCCTGATGATCACGCATCGTCTGCAGGACGCTTTCACCCTCGCCACGCACCATTTCGATCCGGGCGTCGACAAGATGGTGCCCATCCCCAACGGCGGAGTCGATGAGAAGACCAGCTTCCTGATCCTCAACGAAGGAAAGATTGTCTTCCAGGGCAGCACCCTGCAACTGACGCACTCGGAAGACCCCTGGATCAAGAGCTATCTCGCCTGAGCAGCCGCCGCAACGCGGCTAGCTTCGCACCGGTTCGCGCAGCGTGCGACGAAAGAAATCCAGGGTCTCGCGATACAGCAGGAGTGCTAGCTCCGGATCGTACCGCGCACCTTCGTCGCGCATGAAGGCGTGGGCCCCATTTACCTCGTGCCAGCTAAATTTCAGGTTCAGCTCGTCCAGCCTGGCCAAAATCTTCCGGCGGGCATCCAGCGGAATGTGCGGGTCCTGTCTGCCCCAGATCATCAGCAGCTCGCCCCGGATCTCCTGTGCACGCTGCAGCGAATCGTCCTTCTTGCCTTTGCCCAGAGATCCCTGCGCGATGTCCGTGCCATAGAAACACACGCTCCCCTGCACCTCCCGCTCCATGGCAGCGCGAAAGCTCAGGTGCCCGCCCAGGCAGATGCCGAGCGCTCCGATGGCTCCGTTGCAATCCTCTCGCTGTAGGGCGTGCTCAATCAGCGCACGGGTATCGGCGTCGTAGCTCGCCAGCTCCTTCTCATATTTCCACTGGTTTCCGCGATCGCTGCCAGCCTGGTCGTAGGCCAGCACCGTTCCAGCCGGTTCAAATTCGTGGTAAACCTCGGGCATCAGCACCAGGTAGCCATGCCCGGCAATCATGGCGGCTGTGCGCCGAATCGGAGCCGTAATCTGGAAGATCTCCGAATAAAACAGGACCGCCGGATAGCGTCCCTCTGCAACCGGTCGCACCACGTGCGTCCGCATCGGCCCATAGGGAGTGCTTAGCTCCACCGCCTGTGGTTCGGTCACAATCATTGCCTACCTCCAACTCACGGCCAGGTGCCAGCGGAGCTTGCGCTCCACCGTCTTCCGCAGCACGGTCGCGTATTCGTCCAGTTCCTCGCGAATCAGCTCTGACTCGCTTCCCAGTTGAGCAGGTTCCTGCCGCAGTGTTTCCAGCAGCGCTTCCACCGAGGCCAAACCCTCTTCCGGTGCGAACCACTGTGGCGGTGGCAGCCTGTCCAGCAATCGAGGGTCGCCCGCGCCCTCTTCAATCAACAGCGCCATGGAGTTCTGGTCTGCGGAGAAGAAGTCGATCAGCGGTCGAACCTGCAGCGATCTCGCAAGCTTCTCAAGCGCGTCTTCGTTCCGCGCCAGCGCACGACCGTTGACATAGATGTCGTACCCCGGGTCTTCGCCCTCAACGACGATGTACATGGATGCAGCCATCTGCTGTTGAGTGTAGCCGTTACGCGCCTGCCGCCTCTCCGTCAGGATGCGATGTCGCGAACCATCTACGGCTCGTCCCGGTAGATGCCGAGCTGAATCTGTCCACCTTCCACCAGCTTGCCCCGGAACATTCCCGGCGTGTTAAAGCTCCAGGCCATTTGGCCGTCCGGCGTCAGGCCGATCACTCCACCATCTCCGTGAATCGCGGTCAACTGCTTCTGCCCCACCTCGTCCATGGCGGCCTGCAGCGGCATGCCGCGGTACTGCACCAGGGAACAAATCCGACTGGCTACCGTGAGCCGAATGAAGTACTCCCCTGTTCCCGTCGCCGACACTGCGCACGAGTCGTTCGAAGCGTAGGTTCCTGCACCAATCACCGGGGTATCTCCGACTCGACCGAACTGCTTGCCCTGCGTTCCGCCCGTCGTCGTTCCGGCGGCCACGTTGCCCCTCCGGTCTCGCACGGCAATACCGGTTGTGCCGTATTTGTGTGCATCGGGCGTCTCCAGGTCAGCCTGCGGCGCGCCCGGCGCGGGCGGAGCACCCGCGGGCCGCGGCGGGACCGGACGGCCCTCTTTCTTCATCTGGTTCACGAACGACTCCCACCGCCGCTCGGTGAAGAAGTAGCTGTTTGGCACCTGCTCCAACCCAACACTTGCCGCGAATTCGTCGGCTCCCGCGCCCACCAGGAACACGTGCGGCGACTGCAGCATCACGGCTTTCGCCAAGGAAATCGGATTCTTCGTGTGTGTCACTTCCGCCACGGCGCCGGCCTTCATCGTCTTGCCGTCCATGATGGCCGCATCCAGTTCGTTGGTCCCCTTCGCCGTGAACACCGCGCCTTTACCGCAGTTGAACAGCGGATCATCCTCAAACACCTTCAGCGCCGCCTCGACCGCATCGATCGCATCGCCATTGCGATTCAGCACAGCTTCTGCCGCTTCGATCGCATGCGTCACACCCGCGCGATACGCCTTGTCCCGCTCCGGTGTCATGGACGAGCGTTCGATCACGCCCGCGCCTCCGTGCACGACGATGGCCCACTGTCCGGGCCTCGCCACGGTGGGTGCAGGTGCTGAGGTTTGAGCAGAGAGTGTCATCGCAAAGATCAGGGCCGCACCGAGAACGCGAGGAAGCATGTGCGTCATCCTAGCAGCCTTCGCCGGCGCAGCCGTGAGACTTGCAGGCTTGTCCCGGCGTCTCCCATATACTCGCTCCACATCCTCCTCATACCAGCCGTGGCACCCGTGTGCCCAGGCACAAGGAACGATCATGATTTCTTTGCAGAGAAGCCTCTGCCGCGCGGCAGTTTGTGTTGCAACCGGCCTGGCGCTATCGGCCGTCGCCACCGCTCAAAGCCAGGCAGCACCTCAACCGCGCGTCACTGACAATGACATCCCCACCAGCTTCACCGCACCGAAGCAGCAGCCGTTCGTCGCGCCTGCCGTGCAGTATGATTACGACCGCCGCGAAGTCATGATCCCCATGCGCGACGGAACAAAGCTTTTCGCCGTCATCGTGGTGCCCAAAGGCGCAAAGGGTGCGCCCATGGTCCTCACACGGACCTGCTACAACGCGGGGGCGCGCGCATCCGCGTCCCGTGTCCCCACCGCCACCGGAAGCGAAGCCGCGCCAGCACCTGCCCAGGCAGGACGAAACGCCCGCGTCGCCGGGGCCTCCGGAGAACGCGATGCCTCTCCACGTCCGCACTCGCCCCACATGGTGGACGAGCTACCACTCAGCGACGAGGTGTTCGTGCGCGCCGGCTACATACGCGTCTACCAGGACGTCCGCGGAAAGTACGGGTCAGAAGGCAAATACCTGATGACCCCGCCGCCCGTAGGACCGTGGAATCCCACCGGCGCCGACGACACCATGGACGCCTACGACACCATCGATTGGCTGGTTAAGAACGTCCCCGAGTCCAACGGCAAAGTCGGCATGATCGGGTCGTCCTATGAGGGCTTCACCGTTGTCATGGCCTTGCTGAACCCGCACCCCGCGCTCAAGGTCGCCTCGCCCGAAAGCCCCATGGTCGATGGCTGGATGGGCGACGACTGGTTCCACTACGGCGCGTTTCGCCAGCGCATGCTCGACTACTTCATTGCTCAGACTTCCGCACGCGGCGCCGGCTCCCGCGTGCAGCACGAGCAGCGCGACGATTACTCCAGCTTCCTCAGCAAGGGCTCCGCGGGAGATTTCGCCCGCGCCCAGGGCCAGGATCAACTGCCCTTCTGGCGCACGGTCGAGGAACACCCCGCGTACGACAGCTTCTGGCAAAGCCAGGCACTCGATAAGCTGATCGCCCAGAAGCCGTTGACCGTCCCCACGCTGTGGCTGCAGGGTTTGTGGGACCAGGAAGACATGTGGGGCGCGATTCACAGCTATCGCGCCGTGGAACCCAAGGACACGAACAACGACAAGAACTATCTCGTCATGGGACCGTGGCGTCACAGCCAGGTCAACCGCGAGGGTCGCTCCCTCGGTCCACTCATCTGGGATGGCGACACCACCGCAAACTATCGTCAGGACGTCCTGCTTCCCTTCTTCAATCAGTACCTGAAGGATGGCTCCGCCAAGGCAGATACACCTCCCGTGTACATCTACAACACAGGTGAGGATCACTGGGACCGCTTCAGCAAGTGGCCGCTCAGTTGTGAAGCCGGTTGTGAACAGCCGACCAAGCCCCTCTATCTGCACGCCGACGGCACCCTCTCCTTCGACAAGCAGGCCGAGAGTCGAAGCAAGTTCACTGATTACGTCTCGGACCCGGCCAAGCCGGTCCCCTACTCGCCACGCCCCGTCACGGGATCGGATTGGGGACAGTGGCTCGTCCTGGATCAACGATTCGTGGACGGCCGGCCAGACGTGTTGACCTGGCAAACGGCACCGCTGAAGGAAGCCATGCGCGTCAGCGGCGAACCCACCGCAAACCTCGTCGCTTCCAGCAGCGGCACCGACTCAGATTGGGTCGTAAAGATCATCGACGTCTTCCCGGACGGCAATCAGCAGAACCTGGAGATGAACGGCTACGAACTGCCGATCAGCATGGACATCTTCCGAGGCCGCTATCGCAAGAGCTTCGAAAAGCCCGAAGCTCTGAAGCCGAATCAGCCGGAGGAGTTCAAGTTCGGCCTTCCGCAGGTCAACCACGTCTTCCAGCCGGGCCACCGCATCATGGTTCAGGTGCAGTCCACCTGGTTCCCGCTTTACGACCGCAATCCGCAGACCTTTGTGCCGAACATCTTCGACGCCAAAGCCGCCGACTACCAGAAGGCGACGCAGCGTATCTACTCATCCAGCACCATCAGCATGCCTGTGGTTCCAGTGCAGCCGGTCACCATCCCCGCGACGAAGTAAGGGCCGCAACACAAAAGCGAAGGGCCTCGGCGCATTGCCGAGGCCCTTCTGTATGCGTGCTGCACGCTTACGCGCGAGGTGCGCCGTTGCCCGGGTTCGCACCACCACCCGGTCCGCCGCGGCGACCACCGCGACGACGGCGACGCCGTCCGGAACGCTGACCCTGCGGTGCGCCACTGCCTTCCGCTGCGGTATCGGAGCCTGCTGCCTCCTCACCACCTTCGTCGCCCTCGGCGTCGTCCACGTCCAGGTCGTCCAGGTCTTCGTCTTCGAAGTCCTCACCACCCTCAAGCGTGATCGTCTCCGCGCTTGGCGCTGGCGCGGTACGCTCAGGACGCGGAGCACGCTCCTGACGCTCGGAACGTTCGCCACCGCGTTCGCGACGATTATCACCGCGCTCGCCGCGACCCTCGCCACCTTGCTGCGCTTCCGGCTCGGGCAGGCCCAGCTTCGCGCGCTGCTCCTTCAGAACAGCCTTGCGGGACAGCTTGATGCGGTTGCCCTCAATGGCAAGCACCCGCACCAGGACCTGATCGCCTTCGCGAAGCTCATCCTTCACGTCCTTCACGCGATGTTCCGCGATTTCGGAGACGTGCAGCAGGCCATCGGTGCCGGGGAAGATCTCGACAAACGCGCCGAACTCCGCCAGCCGAACCACCTTGCCCAAATAGGTCTTGCCCACCTCGGGCACAGCGGTCAGGTCGCTGATCATCTGGATCGCGCGTGCCAGACCATCCGGATCGGAGGACGAAACATCCACCTTGCCCGAGTCGTCCACGTCGATCTTCACCTGCGTCGCTTCGATGATGCCGCGAATCACCTTGCCGCCGGGTCCGATCAGGTCGCGAATCTTGTCCGTCGGGATCTGCAGCGTCTTGATCTGCGGAGCGTAGCGCGATTTCTCCTGGCTGGCGCCGCTGATCACCGCGTCCATCTTGTCCAGAAGGAAAATACGGCCGCGACGTGCCTGCTCCAGGGCCTCACGCATGATCTGCGGCGTGATTCCCATGATCTTGATGTCCATCTGCAGCGCGGTGATACCTTCGCGCGTTCCGGCCACCTTGAAGTCCATGTCGCCGTAGTGATCTTCCGCACCCGCGATGTCGGTCAGGATCGAGTACTTCTCGCCCTCCTTCACCAGGCCCATCGCCACACCGGCAACCGAACCCTTCAGCGGAATGCCGGCCTGCATCAGGGCCAGCGAAGCTCCACAGACAGAAGCCATCGACGACGATCCGTTCGACTCCGTGATGTCCGAAACCACGCGCAGCGTGTACGGCGAATCCTTCTCGTCCGGCAGCACGGCCTCGATCGCACGCTGCGCCAGGGCACCGTGACCGATCTCGCGACGGCCCGTGCCCGTCATGCGGCCCACTTCACCGACCGAGTACGGCGGGAAGTTGTAGTGCAGCATAAAGCGGCGCTTCTGCTCGCCCTCGTACGACTCCAGACGCTGCGCGTCGTCGGCCGTGCCAAGCGTGGCCGTGACCAGCGCCTGCGTCTCGCCGCGCGTAAACAGCGCAGAACCGTGCGTGCGCGGCAGAATCCCAACCTCGATGTCGATCTTCCGGATCTCGTCAAAGGCGCGGCGGTCCGGACGAATGCGATCGTTCAGCACCTGCTCGCGGAAGATGTTCTCTCGCAGCAGTTCGAAGCCCTTCGCGTACCGCTTCGCAGCCGCTGCATCGCCTTCCGGCAAAGCCTTCTTGCCTTCGTCCTTAATCTTCTTGATCAGGGCGTAAGAGTCGGTCTTGCTGTACTTCTGCGTGTCCACCGCGTCCGTCAGAGCCGTGCCGTACTGGTTACGAAGCTCAGCCAGGTAAGCGCTCGTGTCTTCCGCCTCTGCGGTCGCGCGCTTCGGCTTGCCCGCCGTCTTGGCAAACTCAATCAGCACCTCGCAGATCTTCTTAATTTGCTCGTGGCCGAACTCGATCGCGTTGACAACCTGCTCCTCTGTCGCCTCACGCGCGCCCGACTCCACCATCACGATGCCATCGATGGTGCCCGCAACGGTGATGTTCAGGGTGCTCTTCTCGCGCTCGTCGTAGGTCGGGTTCACGATGAAGTTGCCGTCCACCAGGCCCACGCGAACCGCGCCGATGGGGCCGTGGAACGGGATGTCCGATAGCGCCAGCGCGCACGACGCAGCGTTGATCGCGATGATGTCCGGATCGTTCTGCTTGTCGGCCGAGTACACGAACGCAACCACCTGCGTCTCGTTGCGGTAGGTCTCCGGGAACAGCGGACGAATGGGGCGATCGATCTGGCGCGCGGTCAGGATTTCCTTCTCCGCGGGACGACCTTCGCGCTTGATAAAGCCACCCGGAATGCGGCCGCCACCGTAGGCGGTCTCGCGATACTCCACCGTCAGCGGAAAGAAGTCGATGCCTTCCTTCGGCTCCGGCGCTCCTACAGCGGTCGCAAGCACAACGGTGTCGCCGGACGTAACGAACGCGGCGCCCGACGCCTGCTTGGCGATGCGGCCGGTCTCAAAGGTAATTTGCTTGCCCCCGGCAAGCTCCACGGTAGTTTGCTGCTTCATAGCGGCTGTTCTCTCTTCATTGGGTTAGAAAGCGGACATCGCGCCTCGGCGACACAGCGCCAAAACGCGAACAGACCGCCCGGCCAGCGGCGTGACTTGCACGCGCGGCAGAGGGGCGGTCTGAATGGGACGTACGAACGAGGTGTCGGTCAATTCGGATCTCAGACCTTCACACACCCGGCTGCGGCCGAGGGATCGGAGACGCTCCGGCTGCGCAGTTACTTGCGGATGCCGAGCTTGCCGATAACTTCGCGGTAGCGATCGGAATCGTTCTTCTTCAGGTAATCCAACAGGCTGCGGCGCTTGCTCACCAGCATCAACAGGCCGCGGCGCGATCCATGATCCTTCTTGTGCGTCTTGAAATGCTCCGTCAACTCACCGATGCGCTCGCTCAGGATAGCGATCTGCACTTCGGGGCTGCCCGTATCGGACTCGTGCGTCCGGAACTTCGCGATAATGTCGTTTTTCTTCTGGCTTGCCAACACTGTAGTTGTATTGCTCCTGCTTCTCTTCTATCGTTTCGCTCCGGCTAGGATACCATCGGCCCACGGAGACGGGCAACGGGCAAGGCTACCGCCGGCTGCTTCGTCCGGCCGCAGGTGCCGGCGCCGGGCGAGCCTCCACAAAAGCCTGCTCCACCGCACTCACCGCCTTCTTGGGCCGGAACTGCGCATCCCACAGTAAGGGGCGCTGCGGCACTCCGTCTGCACGCGGCCGCTTGCCTGAGAGCCAGCTCTGCGCGTCATCCACTCCCCAGGTAAGCACCGCACGCACGTTCGGCTCGCGCAGCACCACGTCCAGATATTGCCGGTACGCCTCGGCCACTCCCGCGTCCCGTTCAGCAACCTGCTTCGGCAGTTCCCGATCGTCCACGTCCAGCTCCGTGACGAACACTTCCAGATCCATCTCGCGGCAGCTCAGAATGAACTGCTGCAGCGAAGCTCCGTACCGGTGACCCGTTCCCGCGCTGATATGAGACTGAATGCCGACAGCGTCGATGGGCACATTTCGCTGCTTCAGGCGACGCAACATCCGCAGCACCGCTGCGCGCTTCTCCGCCTGGTACGGGGACTCGTCTTCAATGTCGTAATCGTTGTACGTGAGCAGCGCAGTCGGATCGGCCTGCCGCGCGGTCCGGAACGCCAGCTCCAGGTAGGTCTCGCCAATCAGCCGCAACCACGGCGAGTTGCGCAGACCATCCGGCCGGCCGTCGCGAGGCTCCACCGCCTCATTCACCACGTCCCAGCTATGAATCCGTCCGGCATAGCGCCCCGCCACGGTGCGGATGTGCTCCGTCAGGAGCGTGCGCGCGTTGGCCCCGTTCGCCGTCGCATCGAACCACTTCGGCAATTGCTCATGCCAGCACAGGTTGTGCCCGCGCAGCTTGATGCGGTTCTGCTCGCCAAACTGCACCAGAAAATCGGCATCGTCGAAGAAGTACTGATCGGGCGCGGGCCGCAGCGCACTCCACTTCATCGCGTTCTCGGCCACAGCGATGCTGCTTTGCTCCAGGACGAGACGACGATACGATTCCGACTCGCGCAGTTGCCGCACGTTCAGCGCAAACCCGAACAGCAGGTGGTGCGCTGCTGCCTGCGTTTTCAGCGGTGCAGCGGAACGGGCTTTCGGCACCGGCGGTGGGACAGTTCTATTCTGTGGAACCGGCCCCAGTCCTCCCCGGTGTGCGCAGCCGGCCAGGTACGCCGCTGTCGTGCTCACGGTACCCAGCAACAAGGATCGACGGGTCAAGCTGCTTGCCGCGCCGGACTCAGTCACGGTTCGACTCGCGTTCCATCTGGCCCGTCCATCGCAGGAAACGCAGGAACTGCCCCTTGTCGCGCCACACCACACCAGCCATCTCAGACAGCGTCATCGTCTCCGCGTGCAGACCGGAGTACGTTTCCAGGCGCCATCGCAAATAGGGGCTGCGCCAGGGCGTAAAGCGGTATCCACGCGTGGCGTGCCAAAGAAAGCGCAGGGGCGCAAACATGCGTTGAGTGTAAACGCCGCGCCGCGGGCTCAGGCCGACAGGTAATCGAACAGGCTGCTCTTACTCATGCTGGCCAGGCTGCTCAACAGCGCAGACCGCTGTGTCTCCGCCGCACTCAACTCCGTGGCCAGCGCCACGGGATCGCTTGCCGCGACCGTGGTCTGCTCCGCCTGGAGATTCGTCTGTTGCGACGCCACCCCAGTGGCGGCCGTTTGCAGGCGACTCTGGCTGCTGGCCAGTGCGCTTCGCCCATCAATCACGGTCTGCAACGATGACCGCAGACTCTCAACCTGGCCCGCAGTCGGTGTCCCTCCGGAGGCCATAGTCCCGATCAAGCTCTGCAGGCTTGCAAACACCGATCCGCTTCCGCTGCCAAACAGTGCCGACCCGCTTGCCGAGGTCTGCAGCGTCTGACCCGCGACCGCAAACGTCATACCGGCAGCGTCGCCGCCGTAGCTCACCTCACCCGTGCTGCTGTTCATCGCGAATGGCACGGCCGACGAAGTTCCCGCAAACAGGTACGTGCCGTTATAGCTGCTGTTGGCCGCGTTCAGCACGCTGTCCCGGATGCTGCTCAACTGCACGGCACCACTTGCCAGGTCTGCCGCGTTCTGCGTCCCATTTGCCGCAGCAACCGCCGTGGAAATGGCGGACGTGAGTTGTGTCACGACCGATCCCAGTGCCGAGTCTGCCGTCTGCATGCGAGCCTGCACAGTTTGGATCGCAGCAGCCGTAGCCGAAGCCTCGGCAATACCGCTGCTCAACCGAACGGTCGCCGCCGCCGCCATCGGATCGTTGGAGAGCCGCGTCAGCCGCGTCCCGCTGCTCAGCTCTCGCGCAATCTCCGCCTGCTGATCGCTCAGCGCTCCCGCCTGGGCAACCAGGCTCGCCATCGAACTTGCAGAAGTCAGCATCGTTTAGGAAACCGCCGTGTTAGTGCCGAGGTTGATGGTGTCGGTCATGATCTGGTCCAGCACAGCCAGCAGCTTGGCCTCCGCCTCGTAGCTGCGCTGATACTGGGTCAGGTTCGCCGCCTCCGTATCCAGCGAGACACCCGACAGCGCCTCCTGGTTCGCGCTCGCCTGGTTCTGCGCTGAGCTTGCTGCTGCGGCATTGGTCTGCGCAGCCGCGGCAGACGTTCCGATGCTGCTGATTGCAGAGCTCAGCACGCCCGCAAAGGTTTCACCGGACGAGTTCTCCTGGTTCGCCAGTGCTGCCATCGCGTTCGCGTTACCCGTCCCATTTGCGCCTTCGCCATTCCCTGCCGCCGCAAAGTCGGCGCCGCTCGTGGCAGCAACCGCGATGGTCGCCGCAGGATGCGCAGCCGTAGGATCCAGGCTGAAGATCGCAGCTCCTGCGTTCCCCGCCTGCGTGTTCCCGTTGCTGTTGGCGGCATTTACCGCCGTGGCAAACGCAGACGCCAGCGCGTCGATTCGCGTTTGCGCATCGGCCAGGGCTCCGTCGCGCGCAGCAAGCGCACCGCCAACACTGCCGCCCTCGAGACCGGTCGTGATGTTCGTGCCCTGCACATAGATCTGCAACGCACCGTTGCCCGCACTGCGCGTGGACACCGCGTCACTCTGGCTGCCAACCACCAGGGCTCCGCCGTTCGACGTAAACAGGCTCACCGAACCATCGCTGTTGCTCATCTGCTGCACGCCAACCAGCTGCGAAAGGCTGTCGATCTGCGCGCTCCGCTGGTCCAGCAGGGCCTCCCGGTCCGCCGCGGTGCCAGCGCATCCAATGCTCCCGTTCAGCGCGGCAATCGAAGCTGTGAGCTGGTTGATGCTGCTGACTGAGTTCTGCACCGAGCCATCCAGATCGGACGCCTGCTGCGAGAGCGTCGCACTCGTCGCCTGAAAGCTGCTCGCAACCGTCTGCGCTGCCGCAAACGCCGCCTGCCGGGCGCTGCCGCTGGACGGGTCGGCCGCGATCGACTGCATCGCGGCGAAGAACCCACTCATCGCTGCATTGATTCCGGAGCCTTCATCGCCGGCCGAGTTGATCGCAAACACCGCCTGCAGAGAGTTCAATGCAGACTTCACCGTGTTCGCTGAGGCCGAACTCGCAGTGGTGCTGGCCACGGCAGCATCCAGCACAGAGCTGCGCTGCGCCGTCACGGTCGCCATCGGATTCTGTCCTGCGCCAATGCCGGTCAGGCTTACGGTGTCGCCGCCGGTCCAGGTCACGGTCCGGCGTGCATACCCTGGCGTGTTCTGGTTGGCCATGTTGGTCGCCGTCACCTTTATGCGCGCCGTTTGCAGATCCAGGTACCGGCTCAGCGCTTGGGTCATGGGAGCGTCCAGCATGCGTTCCTCCTGTCGCCTCTAGGTGCACGCGAAGGTCCAGAAGGCGAGAGGCCGCCCTTAGAGCGGCCTTAGATCTTCCACGCTTTCGCTGGCAGATTCAACGCGCACGCGCACGCAGCCGAATGTGTTCCGGCCCGATCTCCGTGCTGTGGGTGCTCAGAATCACCGCGCGCTGCAGAACGTGCAGCAACTCCCGGACATTGCCCGGCCAGCTATGCGCCAGCAGGACGTCCATCGCAGCCGCGCTGATACTCCGCTGCGGTGCGTCCTGCCCCAGTCGTTCCAGGGCAAACTGCACCAGCATGGGCACATCTTCCATCCGCTCGCGCAGCGGCGGAACCCACACCGGGAACACCGATAGCCGGTGAAACAGGTCCAGGCGGAACCGGCCCTGCTCTGCATTCAGCTCCAGCGGCTGGTGCGTCGCGGCCACGATGCGCACATCCACGCGCGAGGTCTCATTCTCACCAATGCGCTGGATCTCCCCGCATTCCAGGAAGCGCAGCATCTTGGCCTGCAACGGCAGCGGCATCTCCCCGATCTCGTCCAGAAACAGCGTCCCACCGTGCGCCGCCTCGATGCGCCCCATGCGCGAGTTCACCGCGCCCGTGAACGCTCCGCGGGTGTGCCCAAACAGCTCCGACTCCAGCAGTTGCTCTGGAATGGCCGCACAGTTCAGCGTGACAAACGGCTTCGCCGAGCGCCCGCTCAACCGGTGCACCGCCTGCGCCACCAGCTCCTTGCCTGTACCCGTCTCGCCTTCTACCAGGATGCTGGCCGAATGCGGAGCCGCAAGCCGGATCAGCGCTCCCAACTCCTGCATTGCCGCGCTGCCGCCCAGCATGCCCGGCAGGGCAAACACCGGGGTTGTGCCGCCCGCAGATCGTTCCTCGGCAGCATTACCCACCGGAGCCGCTGCTGCGGAGACTGGTGGCATTCCCAACCCCGAGGCTGTCGCCGCCGGAGCAGCCGCACACAAGTGCTCGGCATCGCGCAATGCCAGCAGCAGCTCGTTCCGCCGCGGGCTCCGAACGGCCGACGCCACCGGCGATCCCTCCGTCGTAAGCATGTCGACCGTCGGAAACTGTTCCAGGAACTGCTGGGCAAACTCACGCGCCGACAGGTCCGGCAGCCACTCGTCCAGCAGCACCGCGCCACAGGGACGGTCCTCCTGCCGCAGCCACGCCTCAGCCCCGCTTTCCGCCTCCTGCACCGTCCACCGCAGACCTCGCAGCGTCTTGGCCAGATGCGCCCGCAACTCCGCATTCGCGCTCACCACCAGCACTGTCGCGCTCAGCGCCGCAGTGCGAGGCGGCTGTGTTCCCGTGATCTCCCGACCCGCTGCCTGCGTCATGCCATTCCCCCAAAACTGCGATCGACCCACGCGGTCTCGCCTGGCGCCGGAGCTTCCAGGCCGCGGCCCGCATCCACAGCTTCATCCAGCAGCGACCGCAACTGATACACAGACCGCATCGCGCGCTGGCACTCCACCATCACCGCTTCTAGCGCCTGCGCGCGCTCCGCCTCATCCGCCGAGCCCTGCATCATCGTCAGCGCCAGGCTCATCACCGTCAGCGGCTGACTCAGGGCGTGCAAGATGCCGTGCGCACGTTCCCTATTCACCGAGATATAGGTGCCGCTCATGCCGCCACCGCCGGAAAGGCTTCCGTACCCGGCATGTGCGCTGGGAAGGACGCGTCAGAGGCTGGCTTGCGCGGCACCATCTTCAGTGGACCGGCCGCCGGAGCCAGCGCGTACCCGCTGCCCCGTACCGTCACGATCAGGTCTTCGTCGCCTTCGTCCGTCCGCAGCTTGCGGCGCAGATAGTTCACGTACACATCGACCACGTTGGTGCCGGAGTCCGGCGCCATCTTCCAGACCTTCTCCAGCAACTCCGGCCGGCTCACCGCGCGCTTCCGGTTCTGCAGCAGGTAGTCCAGCAGCGCAAACTCCTTCGCGGTCAGCACCACCTCCGCGCCGTGAACGTGCACCGTCCGTGTCAGCCGGTCCACCTGCAAGGCTCCATGGCGCACAACGGAGCTCTCCGTTTCCACACCTTTGCGCCGCAGGATCGCCCGGCATCGCGCCGCCATCTCGTGGAACGAAAACGGCTTCACCAGGAAATCGTCTGCCCCGGCGTCCAGGCAGCGGATGCGCTCCTCCACGGAGCCGCGGCCCGTCAGCACCAGCACCGGGGTTTGCACACCACCCAGGCGCATGCGCTGCAACACCTCTACCCCGTCCAGCCGCGGCAGGTTCAGGTCCAGCACGATCACGTCATTCTGGTTCTCCGCCGCAATCTCCACGCCGGCTTCTCCGTTTGCGGCGTGCATCACCGTGTGGCCCTGCTGTTCCATACCTTTCTTCAAGAACGACGCCAAAGCACTGTCATCTTCCACGAGCAAAATCTGCATGGTTTCCTCTTATCTCGGTCAGACTCAGGGGGAAAGATTGGAAGGGACGGAACGCTGAGCGTTCTCTTATTCGCTGCTCTGTAAGAAAGATGCTGTGTGGGCATTAGGCCTCGCAACGGATGCGCCGGATCACTCCACTTCAGCTTTCTCAAAATGGGAAAGTTCGCTCGGATGTGCCACTTTTGGTTCACCCGAATGCCCCTTGCCACGGTTCGCCTTTTATTCGCTACAATTCCAGCATGGCGATCACGCGTCGGCAAAAAGAGGTGCTCGATTTCCTTTCCGCATTTACTCAGCGGAAGGGCTACTCCCCGTCCTATGAAGAGATCGCCACCGGACTTGGGCTGAACTCCCTCGCAACCGTCCACAAACACGTCACCAACCTGCACAACAAGGGCCTTCTCCAGCGATCCCACAACCGGAGCCGGTCCATCGACGTCCTTGCGCAGAAGTCCCGGCGAACGCCAGACCGGCTCCCGCTCATGGGCCGCATCGCTGCCGGCAAACCGGTCGAAGCCATCGAGACCGCTGAAACCATCTCGCTGTCAGAGATCGTCGGCAGCCGTGAGGTCTTCGCTCTCGAAGTTCGCGGTGACTCCATGTGCGACGAGCACATCGTCAACGGCGACTACGTGCTGGTGGAACGCACCGCCACCGCGCGCGAAGGTGAAATTGTCGTCGCCCTCGTGGACGGCGCAGACGCCACCCTGAAGCGCTTCTACAAAGAAGGTGCGATGGTACGCCTGCAACCGTCTAACGCCGCCATGGCTCCCATCTTCGCTCCCGCGGACCGCGTCACCATCCAGGGCAAAGTCCTCGGCATGTTGCGGAAGTATGCCTAGGTCGAGATCGCTGGCCCTGCTGGGCGGCTGCCTCGCAGCCCTCCTGATCGTGGGCCTGTGCGTCGCGCAGTCCGCCCCCAAGCGCATCCTGGTCTATACCCGCAACTACACACCCGATGGCAAGGGCTACGTCCACGAAAACATCGCCGCTAGTGTCGAGGCCTTCCGCCGCATCGGTGCGCAGCACGGTATTACCGTCGACACCTCCGCCGATCCGGCGGCCTTCACCCCGGCGAACCTCAGCCGGTACGACGCCCTGGTCTTCAGCAACAGCAACAACGACGCCTTCGCTACGGACGCGCAGCGCGATGCCTTCCGCGCCTACATTCACGCCGGCCATGGCTTCGTTGCCGTCCACTCCGCTTCCGGCAGCGAGCGGAACTGGCCGTACTTCCAGCAGGTGCTCGGGGGACACTTCGCCTTCCACCCGCCCCAGCAGAGCTTCACCGTGACCGTTGCGGACCCCGCTTCGCCGGTCACCCGTTCCCTGCCCGCCAGCTTCCGCTGGACCGACGAATGCTACTTCCTCGACCGTCTCGCGCCCGATCTTCACATCCTTCTGACTACGCCGCGCGATGCCCTCGCCCTCGGCGACAAGGCCGCTGACGCCCGTCAGTTTCCGTCCGCTCTGCCGTTGGCGTGGACCCAAACCTTCGATAACAGCCGCGAGTTCTACATAGCGCTCGGTCACAACATCGACAACTACGACAACCCACTCTTCACCGGCATCCTGGAGCGCGGTCTCCTCTGGACCCTCGGAATGAACCGTTGAACCGTCCGGAACTTCTCATTTTCGATCTGGACGGCACGCTGATCGACTCTCGTCGCGACCTCGTCGAGTGCGTCAACGCCTCGCTGGTCCACTGCGGGCTTCCGCACCTGCCAGCGGAACATATTGCGAGCTTCATCGGCGATGGCGCAGCCGCCTTGGTCGAACGTTCCCTGGCTGCCGCCGGGGGAGATCCGCATCTTCTCCAGGACGAAGCGCTCCGTTACTTCCTAAGCTTCTACCGCGAACACCTGCTCGATCACACCGCACCCTACCCAGGCGTGCTCGCCGCGCTCCAGCAAATCCGCAATCTGGATTCGCCGCCACTGCTGGCCGTACTCACCAACAAGCCTGTCAATCCTTCGCACCGCATTTGCGACGCTCTCCACCTCACGCCGCTCCTCTTCGCGAACTTCGGCGGCAACAGCTTCGCGACCAAGAAGCCAGACCCCGAAGGCCTGCTCGCCCTCTGGCGTAACGCGGAGACGATCCTCGGGCACATGATCGCTCCCGAAAGGGTAGTTCTCATCGGCGACTCCGAAGTGGACGTTCGCACCGCCCGCAACGCCGGCGTCCTCGCCTGGGGATGCACCTGGGGCTTCGCAAAGGAGAAGATGCTCGCCGAATCACCGGACGCTCTGGCCCATTCCCCCGCCGACTGGCTCGCACTGCTCCAAGCCAGCAGCACCGCTGATTAGCTAGCTTCGTATCCCGGCATCAACCTTGCGCGGGCGCATCTCCAAGGGCCTGGGTACGCACGCGGTGCCCGCTCACTGCGCTCCCCGCCTCAACCGGCAACCGCGCAAACGAAATCAGGCTGCATAGCGCCAGCGCACTCATCGCGCAGAACGCCGCCCGAAAGCTGCCGTGGCCAGCGCCGCCATCCGCGGCCGTACCTTGCGTCAGGTGCAGAACCAGCGCGGCCACCGACACACCCAAACTCACCGTCATCTGCTGCACCATGGTTGCGAACGTCGTCCCGCTTGCCGTCAGCTCCGGCGACAGGTCGGCAAAGCCAAGCGTCGTCAACGCAGTCAGCTCCATGGACCGCCCGGCGCCCCCCAAAAACAGAATGAGCAGCACCAGCGTGACTGGAGTCGCGGCTCGCAGCCACCCGCAAGCGGCCAGCAGCAACACTGTCGCGATGCCGTTGCCCAGCAGCACGCCACGAAATCCGTACCGCCGCAGCAGGGGCGTGGTCAGCGGCTTCATCGCCAGGTTGCCCGCAAACACCGCCATCGTCAGCGATCCCGACCGCAGAGCGTCCAACCCAAACGCCGTTTGAAACAGCAGCGGCAGCAGGAACGGTACGGAAAACACCGCCATTCGAAACAGCGAACCCGCCACCATCACGGTGCGAAACGTCGCAATCCGGAACAGCGCAGGCGCAAACAGCGCGCGCGGACTGCGCCGCATGTGGCTGACCGTGAGCATCGTGCACACGAGTCCAAGCGCCAGCAGTGCGCCGGAGCTGACTACGCCGGCGCCGTTCTCAAACAGCTCCAGCCCCACCACCCACAGCAGGCACGACAGCCCGGTCAGCACAACGCCGGTACCGTCCAGCGACGGCGGTGCTGCCTGCCGCTCACTGTCGCGCACCACCGCCAGCGAGATTCCAAACAGCAGGAAACCGATCGGCAAGTTCAGCAGAAACATCCAGGGCCAGCTCGCCACATGGATGATCCATCCGCCGACCACCGGTCCCAGGATCGGCGCGGTCAGGGCGGGCCAGATCGTATACGCAATCGCCTTCATCAACTGCGGCTTGGTCGCCGAGCGCACCACCATCAGCCGGCCCACCGGCACCATCATTGCCCCGCCCGCACCCTGCAGCACACGACTCGCCAGGAACCATGGGAGTGTTCGACTGGCTGCACAGCACGCAGAGGCGACCGTAAACACCAGCACCGCCGTTGCAAACGTCTTCCGCTCGCCAAACCGGTCGGCCACCCACCCGCTCGCCGGGATCAGCACCGCCAGCGTCAGCAGGTATGCGGTGATGCCCACATTCAGCGCCACAGGTGTCACGTGAAAATCGCGCGCCATCGCCGGCAGGCCCGTGGTCAGGATCGTCGCGTCCAGGTTTTCCATGAACAGCGCCGTCGCCGACAGCAGTGCCACCGCCAGCGCGCGTCCGCGCAGCGTGGATGGGTCCAAGGATCGTTCGGTAGAGCCGCTCAAGCCACAAGTGTACCTACACTGACCCGCCCGCTCGCCCCCGCGCTCGTGCCCGCTCACAGTCAACGAACGGCTCGGCCGCACCATCTCGCAGGCGAAGAAAAGGTAAACTAGCATCATGGATTTTCAGCTCGCGACCGACTACAAGCCGCAGGGCGATCAGCCGCGCGCCATTGCAGAACTCACCGCCGGCCTGGAAGAAGGCGAGAAGCATCAGGTCCTGCTCGGCGTCACCGGCTCCGGCAAGACCTTCACCATGGCCAAGGTCATCCAGGCCGCGAACCGCCCCGCGCTCGTGCTCGCGCACAACAAGACGCTCGCCGCCCAGCTCTACCACGAGTTCAAACAGTTCTTCCCCAAGAACGCGGTCGAATACTTCGTCAGCTACTACGACTACTACCAGCCCGAAGCCTACATTCCCGCCGGCGACCTCTACATCGAGAAGGAAGCCACCATCAACGAAGAGCTCGACAAGCTGCGGCTCTCGGCCACGCGCTCGCTCTTCGAACGCCGCGACTGCATCATCGTCTCCTCGGTTTCGTGCATCTACGGCCTCGGCTCGCCGGAGGCGTACTACGGCATGCTCATGCTGCTCGAGAAGGGTCAGAAGCTCAAGCGTGAAGACATCACACGACGCCTCGTCGAAATCCTCTACGAGCGCAACGATGGAGACTTCCGCCGCGGCACCTTCCGCGTCCGTGGCGACGTCGTCGAGGTCTTTCCCACCTACGACGAGAATGCCTATCGCATCGAGCTCTTCGGCGACGAGATCGACTCCCTCGCCCAGATCGACCCGCTCTTTGGCACCGTCAAGCAGAAGTACGCGCGCCTACCCATCTACCCCAAGAGCCACTACGTCGTGCAGCCCGAGCGCAAGATGAGCGCCATCGACTCCATCGTGCACGAGCTCACGGAGTGGGAAGCGCAGCTCGAAAAAGAGGGCCGCATGGTCGAGGCACAGCGCATTCACCAGCGCACCCGCTTCGATCTGGAAATGATCAAGTCGGTCGGCTACTGCCACGGCATCGAGAATTACTCGCGCCACTTTAGTGGCCGTCTTCCCGGCGAAGCTCCGCCAACCCTCTTCGATTACTTTCCGCGCGACTTCCTTCTCTTCATCGACGAATCCCACGTCACCGTCCCGCAACTTCACGGCATGTGGCATGGCGATCGCAATCGCAAGGGCAACCTCGTCGACTACGGCTTCCGTCTGCCCTCCGCCATGGACAACCGCCCTCTGCGCTTCGAGGAGTTTGAGCAGCGCACCGGCCAGATCGTCTACGTCTCCGCCACGCCCGGACCTTACGAGCTCACCAAGTCCGCTGGCGTCGTGGTCGAGCAGATCATCCGTCCCACCGGCCTCATCGATCCGCCGGTCGAAATCCGCCCCATCAAGGGCCAGATCGACGATCTGCTTGCTGAAATCCGCGACCGCGTCGCCCGCAACGAGCGCGTACTCGTCACCACGCTCACCAAGCGCATGGCAGAAGACCTCTCCGGCTACTACACCGAGGTCGGCGTGAAGTGCCGCTATATGCACTCCGAAATCGAGACCCTCGAGCGCGTCAAGCTCCTCCGCGATCTTCGCCGCGGCGAGTACGACGTCCTCATCGGCATCAATCTGCTCCGCGAAGGTCTCGATCTGCCCGAGGTCTCGCTCGTCGCGATCCTCGACGCCGACAAGGAAGGTTTCCTGCGCTCGCGGGGCTCGCTTATCCAGACCATCGGCCGCGCCGCCCGTCACGTGGAGGGCCGCGCCATCCTCTACGCCGACAACATGACCGACTCCATGCGTCGCGCGCTCGACGAAACCTCGCGCCGTCGCGAGATCCAGCAGGCCTACAACGACGAGCACGGCATCGTTCCGCAGTCCGTCGCCCGGCCCATCGGCGAGGCTCTCGTCGGCATCGCAGAGGCCGACTACGCCGATGTCTCAATCGACAGCAGCGTGCCCGAGTTCGCCTCGCAGCAGGAACTCGACAAGCACATTGCCGGCATGGAAGCCGAGATGCGCGAAGCCGCGAAGAAGTTCGAGTTCGAGCGCGCCGCAAAGCTTCGCGACGCCATCAAGGAGCTGCGTACCAAGGAGTTTCTCTTCGCCTGAGTCGCCCCGCACGGCTCGACTTGCACCGTTAGACCGCTATACTGCCTAGCAGAACGGCGCGCCGCGTGACGGCCACCCAACGAGGTGTGCCGCCGTCCTCGACCTTCTCCCACCTGTGCGCACGCTCCATGCGCTGCCTCTGTCTCACCCTCGCCGCGAGCCTCCTGGCGCTGTCCCTCCCGTGCATCCGCGCGCAAGACGCCGTGCTCGTTCTCACGCCGTCGCCGACCACCACGGTCGCCGCCGGCACGGGCTCAGCAGGCTACGGCGGCGACGGCAACTCTGCCTCTGCCGCACAGCTCGCGGCTCCCTCCGCCATGGCTCGCGACGCGCAAGGAAACATCTTTCTCGCCGACACGCGCAACCACCGCATCCGCCGCATCGCAGCCGCCGACGGCACCATCTCGACCATCGCGGGAACAGGCGTGCAGGGCTTTGCAGGCGACGAAGGTCCCGCCACCCAGGCGCAGCTCGACAGCCCCGGTGGCGTCGCCGTCCTCACCGACGGCACTCTCGTGATCGTCGACACGCACAACCATCGCCTGCGCCGTGTCGACGCCGCCGGCAACATCCACACCATTGCCGGCACCGGCACTCGCGGCTACAGTGGCGACGGTGCCGCAGCCACGGCAGCGCAACTGAACGGACCGCTCGGCGTCGCCGCCGGCCTGGCCGGCGACCTCTACATCGCGGACGCCGGCAATCACTGCATCCGTCATCTCGGCGCCGACGGCACCATTAGCACGGTCGCGGGAGATGGAACCCAGGGCGATGCCATCGACGGCGCGCCTGCCACCTCGACGCACCTCAACCTGCCCGTCGCCGTCACGGTGCGCGCAGACGGCTCCGTGCTCATCACAGACCGCGGCAGCAACCGCATCCTCATCCTGCAGACCGACGGCACGCTGCACACCCTCAACACCGCCTCGGTCTCGCTACGCAGGCCCAGCGGCACCGGCACAAACAGCTTCGGCGACACCCTGATCGCGGACACCGGCAACTTCCGCGTCGCTCAGATCAGCAGCTCCGGCGCCGGTTCAGTCCTCGGCTCCGGCGAGCAGGGCGCGCCCAACCCGGCACTGGCACCCATCGCTACCGCGTTCGGCGCAACCGCCTCCGTGCTGGGGACCAACACCTCTGCCGCACCCGGCCAGATCGCCGTCCTCGACCGCGATCACAGCCAACTGCTGCAGGTCTCCCTTCCCCGGCTCGCATTTGCAGACACGGTAGTTGCGACCGCCAGCCTGCCGCGATCGGTAGTCCTCCGCAACGCCGGCACGACCGCTCTCTCGGTCACCTCCATCGGCCTGCCCGCGCCCTTCACCACGGCCGCTACCTCCACCTGCGGCAGCGCGCCCTTCCAACTCGCAGCCAACGCCAACTGCCAGCTCGACCTGCTCTTCACCCCCAGCACCATCGGGGCCGTGAGCACCGTCCTCGAGGTGAACATCGCCAACGGCCCGCCCCAGCGCGTCACGCTGCTCGGCAACGGCCTGCGCACCGGAACCCAGCTCGCATCGAGCGTCTCGCTGCAAACCAGCGGCACGTTGAACTACGCTGGCGTGCCGCTCGCCATAACGGCCGCCGTTCTGGGCAGCAGCACCACAGCGGCAACGGGCAACGTAACCTTCCTCGACGGCACCACGGTGCTCGGCACGAGCCCGCTCAATCCATCCGCGCAGGCCACCCTCACCACGGCCGCGCTCGCCACCGGCGCGCACACGCTCAGCGCCCGCTACAGCGGCGACGCGCTCTACCTGCCCAGCACCTCCGCCGCCTCAGCATTGACCATCACGCTCGCACCGGACTTCACCGCAACCGCTTCCAACACCGCCCCGCTGATCCTGCACAGCGGCAACCCCGGCGCGCTTTCGCTCACACTCCAACCCAGCAACGGCGTCCTCAATCGCGTCGTCACCATCACCGTCGACGGCCTCCCACCCGGTACCGCAATCAACGTCACACCAATCCCAATCACCCTCGCCAGCGATCCAGTGCCCGTGAACATCGCGTTCAAGCTGCCCGTGAGCCTCTCGCAGGCGCAACCGTCCTCTGCCCTGCGCCTAGTCCTGCTCGCTCCATTTCTGCTCTTTTTACCGGCTCGACGCCGCGCTTCCGCTCTGCTGCTCGTCGCACTCGCCGTTCTCCCATTGGCTCTCCAAGGATGTGGCGGCGGCTACCTTGGTGGTCAGAGCGTGACCGCTCAGAGCGCCACCGCCACTTACCCCGTCACCGTCACGGCCACGTGCACAGGCGTCACCGGCGGCACCCTCACCCACACCGCATCCTTCACCGTGGAGGTCCAGCCATAGCTACTCGCTCCTCCGCGTGGCCACCGCGCCGCATCATGCTGACGATCTGCGCCATTGCCGCCACCATCATGGGCGCAAGCTCCCGCGCTCAGGCCCAAGCGACCGCAAACAACGAACCCGCACACGTCCTTGTGAGCCTCCGCTACTCCGCCACGCGGGCGAACTCGCCACCGGGCAGTTGCGGATGCTTCCTGCTTCAGGGCGCAGCGCTGGACGCTGCACTGCCGTTCACCTCCCGCCTGAGCGCCGTGCTTGAGGCAGCCGGCAACCACGCCAACGTTGTCCCGGGCACCAGCCGTCAGCTCAGCACCGTAACGCTGCTCGCCGGTCCGCGCTACACGGCGCAATTCGGTCTCCGTCACAGCGTCTTCGCACAGGGCATCTTCGGTGCCGTGCGGGGCTTCGATGCCGACTTCCGCCGCGGCAACGACGCCACTGACACCGCAACCGCATTTGCTTACGCCATCGGCGGTGGCTACGCGTTCCGCCTCACGCACACCGTCGAGCTTCGCCCCATCCAGCTCGATCTGCTGCAGACGAATCTGCCCAACGGCGCAAACAGCCGGCAGCGCAACCTTCGCTTCGGCGCAGGCGTCGCCTTCACCGTTCCACTCGGCATCGCGCGACGCTAACGAAAGCAAAGCGGGAGAGGCAATCGCCTCTCCCGCTCTGATCCATCCGTTGTCGGACCGACTAGAACTGGCCCCACAGCAACTGGTTGTACACGTCGTGGTGGAACTGCACCTCGGGCGCCTTCACAATAGTTCCCAGCAAGCGCGCGCAGCGATCTGCCGAAGCCTGCTTCAGGTCGGCGTACCGGCCCTTCACGTCTTCGCCCAGCAGCTTGCCCGCCCACGCCGAACCGCGGAAGTTCTCGATGGCCGTGTAGATGTTGTCCGGCAGGTAGCGCTCCGCCTGGCGCAGGTTCTCGATCTTCCCGATTTCACCCTCGAGGCCGGTCTTGAACACCGACAGCAGCACCGCGTACGGGTTCGCATCCGGTCCTACCGAGCGCACTTCAACACGAGCTGACTTCTCGTTGCCGATCGGAATACGGATCATCGAGCCGCGATCGGTCGCCGAAGCCTTGATCTGGTTCGGTGCCTCGAAATGCGGATCCAGACGCCGGTAAGCGTTCACGCTGGCGTTCAACAGGAGGCACAGGTCGTTGCCGGCGGTCAGGATCTTGTCGATGAAGTCCCACGCCATCGGCGAAATCTTCTCCTGCCCGTTCGCATCCCAGAACAGGTTCTTCTTGTCCTTGGTGATGGAAACGTTGGTGTGCATGCCGCTGCCGTTTACGCCGGTCACCGGCTTGGGCAGGAAGCTCGCCGTCATGCCCATCTGCGTCGCAATCTGGCGACAGATCAGCTTGTACAGCTGGATCTGGTCGGCCGCCGAAACCACCTCGCCATAGGTGTAGTTGATCTCGAACTGCGACGGCGCCACTTCCGGGTGGTCCTTCTCGTTCTCAAAGCCCATCGCGCGCTGCACTTCGGCCGCCGTGTCGATGAACTCGCGCAGCGGATCGCCCGGCAGCGAGTGGTAGTAGCCGCCCGCGTTCACGTACTCAAAGGCACCCGTCTTGGCAAAGGACCGCTCCGCGTCCACGCCGTCGAACAGGAAACCCTCGATCTCGTTCGCCGCGTTCAGCGTGTAGCCGTTCTGCTTGTACTGCTCATTGGCAAACTGCTTCAGCATGCCGCGCAGGTCGGCCGCATAGGGCTTGCCGTCCTTGTCGATCACTTCGCCGAACACCAGCGCCTTGCCGGATCCGAACACATCCGCCGGAGCCCAGTAGAACGATCCCCAGTCCAGTCCCAGTCGCAGGTCCGACTCTTTCTGCGCCGTAAAGCCGCGGATCGACGATCCGTCGAACGTCAGGTTGTCGAAGCTGTTCACCAGGAACTTCTTGTCGTAGTCCAGCATGTGCAGCCGGCCTTCCAGGTCGCTGAACAGGACGGTGACCGCCTTCACACCCTTGGTGTCGGTCAGATCCTTCAGTCGCGCTTCCTGCAGCTTGCCTGCATCGGTGCGCTGCTTGCGTTCTTCCTTGATGCTGAGGTTTTTCTCTTCCAGCTCTTCATAGGAAAGTTCCAGGAAATCGCGGTACGTACCAGACATGACAGCTCCTCTGTGAAATGCGACGCCGCGCCCGTGCGCGTGCCGGCTGAGATGGGTGATCGCAAACTGCAGAACGGTTGCAGACCGGTGAAATCTGCTGATTTCACGATAGCAGAGCTTCTCTGCTCTCCAGACCTCGTCTCCTGCCCCGCATTTGCAAGCGCATTCATCGTCCCGCGCTGCCGATTGTGATACTTTTTACCGGGTGCCTGGGCAAGGCACTCATCGCAGAGAGCCTGCGCTGGCGTGCAAAACCATCCGCCTTCGACGCAGTAAAGCCTGCAGACAACCACCATCTGCCGCATGAGCGACCAAGGCTTCCAGCGGCTCCCATCGCCAGGCACTGGCCTGAGCAACCCACCCGAGGAGCTACCAAGTTGGGCATGAATATGGTTCCCAAGCGCCTGTTTTTCACCAAGGGCGTCGGACGGCACAAGGAACGGCTCACATCGTTCGAAATGGCACTGCGCGACGCCGGCATTGCGGCACAGAACCTCGTGCGCGTGTCCTCCATCTTCCCGCCAAAGTGCAAGATGATCACCCGCAAAGAGGGTTTGAAGTACCTGAACCCCGGTGAGGTCGTCTTTGCCGTCGTGGCAGAAAACAGCACCCGCGAGCCGCACCGCCTTGTGGTCAGCTCCATCGGCGTCGCCATCCCGACGGACCGCAACACCTACGGCTACCTGTCGGAGCACCACAGCTTCGGCGAGACCGAGGAGCAGGCCGGCGACTACGCCGAAGAGCTCGCCGCCGAAATGCTCGCCACCACCCTCGACGTCGAGTTCGATCCGGACACGAGCTGGGACGAGAAGAAGGAAATCTACCGCATCTCTAACAAGATCGTTCGCACCGCCAACGTAACGCAAAGCGCCGTCGGCGACAAGAAGGGTCTGTGGACCACCACCATCGCCGCCGCCATCCTCATCTTCGACGACGAAGACAAGGACTAATCGGCTTGGATGTGAGCAACGCACCCGCCACGGCGGGTGCGTTTTCTTGCGGATTGGAGTGCTAAACTCAAGTAGTCATACCGAGGTGACCATGATGGCCGTCAGTCCCGCCAAAACAAAATCTAAGTCGCTCTCCGGTACGCACAAAAGACTTCCGGCGCAAATCGCGGCCGCAGACGCCAAGGCGCACCTGCTTCGCATGATCGCCACGGTAGGCGAAACCGGCGAGTACATCATCACCAAGCGAGGAAAGCCCGTCGCCAGGCTCGTTCCATTCCAGACAGAGGCTAAGCCCGATATTTACGGCTGCATGGCTGGAACAGTTCAAATCATCGGTGATGTCATGGCGCCGCTACCGCCAGAGGAGTGGGGAGATCTGTATTGAAGTTTCTGCTCGACTCGCACACATGGCTCTGGCTCTCCCTCGGCATACAGCTCAACTTGGATACGGTCGCTCTCTGCAGGGCAATGGCAGCATCCCGTTCCCTCTTTCTTTCCCCCCTTTCGGTTTGGGAGCTGTCTCGTAAAGGCGAGGATGGCGGTCTCGCCTTTGACAGACCTGTTCGCGTCTGGATGTACGAAAGTATTCGAACAACGGGTGTAATGACTGCTGCCTTCGATCATGATGTCGCCATCGAAGCGACGCAGCTACCCAGGAACTTCCACAAGGACCCGATCGATCGTGCGCTGGCCGCATCATGCCGGGTGCATGGGATGACTCTGCTCACACGAGATCATCGCCTGCTGGAACTAGCCAGCCAAGGCGTCTTTGCGGCAAGCGCAGTCTAGAAAAGGCACACAGCGGAACGGATGAGCACAAGCAGACAACACCAGCAACAGTTCGCCAGTGACAATTACGCCGGCGTATGCCCCGAGGTCTGGGCCGCAATGGCCGAAGCCAACGCCGGCCACGCCACCGCCTACGGTGACGATGCCTGGACCGCCCGCGCCGCCGATCGCTTCCGCGAGTTCTTCGAAACCGACTGCGAAGTCTTTTTCGTCTTCAACGGCACTGCCGCCAACTCGCTCGCACTCGCGTCCCTCTGCCAGAGCTACCACTCGGTCATCTGCACGCAAAGCGCACACGTGGAAACCGACGAGTGCGGCGCGCCGGAGTTCTTCTCCAACGGCTCCAAGCTGCTCACCGCGCCCTCGACGGACGGCAAGCTCACCCCCGCCGCTGTCCGCGCCCTCGCCACCTCACGCACCGACATCCATTTCCCAAAGCCCAAAGTCGTCACCATCACGCAGAGCACGGAAACCGGTCGCGTCTACCAGCGCGACGAGATCCGCGCCCTCGCTGACACCAGCCGCGACCTCGGCCTCCACCTGCACATGGACGGCGCACGCTTCTTCAACGCCCTCGTCTCGCTCAACTGCACCCCTGCGGAGATGACCTGGAAGTCCGGCGTCGAAGTCCTCTGCTGCGGCGGTACCAAGAACGGCATGGCCATCGGCGAAGCCGTCATCTTCTTCGACAGCAAACTCGCCCAGGACTTCGACTATCGCTGCAAGCAGGCAGGCCAGCTCGCCAGCAAAATGCGCTTCCTGAGCGCGCCCTGGCTGGGCATGCTGGCTGACACTACCTGGCAGCGCAACGCCAAGCACGCCAACGACTGCGCACAGCACCTGCGCACCCAGATCGCCGACATCCCGGGCGTGCAGCTCATGTTCCCCACCGAAGCCAACGCCGTCTTCCTGCTCGCGCCCGAGGACAAGCTGACCGCCCTGCGCGAACGCGGCTGGCGCTTCTACACCTTCATAGGCGGCGGCGCGCGCTTCATGTTCGCCTGGGACACCGAACTCGCCCGCGTCGACCAGCTCGCCGCCGATATCCGCGACGTCTTGCGATAGGCGGCCTGTTCACACGCCGTTGCTCGTCACAGTGTCATCCTGAGCGCAGCGAAGGACCTGCATTCCTCCCAGGCAGCACAGCATCCAATGGCAGGCGCTCAATCGTCCGCGTGCAGAAAGGCTGAAGCAATGAAAACCACCCGCGTCGCCCTCATCCAGATGAGCTGCGAAGCTGACACAGAAAAGAATCTCGATAAGGCGGTCGCGCGCGTCACGGAAGCCGCAAACGCCGGCGCGAACCTCGTCTGCCTGCCGGAGCTCTTCCGCGCTCAATACTTCTGCCAGCGCGAGGATCACGCGCTGTTCGGCATCGCGGAGTCCATTCCCGGCCCCTCGACCGACCGTCTGTCGCAGGTCGCTAAAGAGCATGGCATCGTTATCATCGCCTCGCTGTTTGAGCGCCGCGCCCCCGGCCTCTACCACAACACCGCGGTCACGCTTGAGAAGGACGGCAGCATCGCCGACGTGTATCGCAAGATGCACATTCCCGACGACCCGCTCTACTACGAGAAGTTCTACTTCACCCCCGGCGACCTCGGCTTTAAAGCGCTCGCCTCTTCCGCGGGCAACATCGGCACGCTCGTCTGCTGGGACCAGTGGTACCCCGAGGGCGCCCGCGTCACCGCGCTCAAAGGCGCCGAGACCCTCTTCTTCCCCACCGCAATCGGCTGGCACCCCAGCGAAAAGGCCGAGTTCGGCGAAGCCCAGTACGACGCCTGGCGCACCACGCAGCGCGCCCATGCCATCAGCAACGGTGTCTGGGTCTGCGCGGTCAATCGCGTCGGTCACGAGCAGGGCGACGTAATCGTCAACGGCGAACTGCTGCACGGCCCCGAGGGCGCAGGCCTCGAGTTCTGGGGCGGCTCCTTCATCGCCGACCCGTTCGGCCGCATCATCGCGCAGGCCTCGCACGACAAGGAAGAAATCCTCTACGCCGACATCGACAGCAAGCTCGTCGAGATCACACGCCAGCACTGGCCCTTCCTCCGCGACCGCCGCATCGACGCCTACGAAGGCGTGACCAAGAGGTTCCTCCTCGCATGAGCGAGCAACGCCGTCTGACCGAGCACGAAGGACTCCGCGCGATGTTTTTCTACCTCGATGAAATCTGGAGCAAGATGCCCCAAACCGAGATCGGTGCCGTCCTTAGCGAGATACAGATGCTCAGAAATGGCGAACCAGCCGATAGGGCCGTCATCGGCGACTGGCACGACGCCGTTCTGAAAGCTTTGAGAGAGACGCAATGACCGAAACACCCCGCAACCTCGGCTACCGCATGCCCGCCGAATGGGCACCGCACACCTCCACCTGGATCGCCTGGCCCCACAACGCCGAAGACTGGCCCGGCAAGTTCCAGCCCATCCCGTGGGTCTACTCGGAGATCGTCCGCCACCTCTCGCAAGTCGAAGAGGTCAACATCCTCGTCAACGACGAACGCGCGGAAAAGGTCGCACGCCGCATCCTCACCCGCGCCAGTGCCAACCTTGCGCGCCTGCACTTCCACCACTGGCGCACCGACCGCATCTGGCTCCGCGACAGCGGCCCCATCTTCGTCAAGAACGCCGCAGGCGACCTCGCCATCACCGACTGGAAGTTCAATGCCTGGGCCAAGTACCCCAACTGGCACAACGACGATCAGATCCCGCAGCACGTCAGCACTCTCCAGAACACTCGCAGCTTCCAGCCCACCATCGACCTCAACGGGACGGAACACCGCATCGTCCTTGAAGGCGGCTCCATCGACGTCAACGGTGCCGGCGCCATGCTCACCACTGAAGAGTGCCTGCTCTCCAAAGTACAGCAGCGCAACCCGGGCGTCAGCCGCGAACAGCTCGAGCAGGTTTTCTCCGACTATCTCGGCATCGACCAGGTGCTCTGGCTCAACCGCGGCTGCGCCGGCGACGACACCCACGGCCACGTCGACGACATCGCGCGCTTCGTCTCAACCGACACCATCCTGCTCGCCACCGAGCACAATACCGCCGACGAGAACCACCTTCCCCTGGCCGAAAACCTCGACCGCCTCCGCTCCGCCCGGCAGCCCAACGGCCAGCCGTACAACGTCGTCGAGCTACCCATGCCTTCTCCGGTCATCTTCGACGGCGAGCGCCTCCCAGCCAGCTACGCGAACTTCTACATCGCCAACGACCTCGTCCTCGTCCCCACCTTCAACGACGCGAACGACCGCATTGCCCTCAACCTCATCGCCGACCACTTCCCCACCCGCCGCACGGTCGGTATCCACTGCGGCGACTTCATCTGGGGTCTCGGCGCGCTCCACTGCATGACCCAGCAGGAGCCCGCGTAGGGACGAGCCAGCACGGAACCTTTCAACTCAGAACTTCGTACTAGGCTGAACTGGTCACCAGTTCAGCCTTCTCTATCGCCGAGGTGTTCGTGCGCAAGTCGCTAATTTCCTTCGCTGCTATGGCAGCGGTGCTCCTCGCCTTCCCCCAAGCGCACGCGCAGCAGCCCGAAAAGAAGATCCCGGTTCCCGCCGACTACCGCGAGTGGGTCTACATGACAAGCGGTCTGGACATGACCTATGCCGCAGCCGCCTCGCCACACACCGGCCCATCTGTCTTCGACAACGTCTTCGTCAATCCCGAAGCCTGGCGCACCTTCAAGCAAACGGGCACCTGGCCGGACGGCACAACCTTCGTCCTCGAAAACCGGATGGCCGAGCAGAACGTGTCCATCAGCCGCGGCGGTCACACGCAAGGCCACGCAATCGACGGCATTGAGCTGCACCAGAAGCGCGCGGGTCAGTGGGCCTTCTACGTCCTCGACAAGGACGGCACGGAACACCTGGTCGCAAAGCCTGCCGGCTGCTACACCTGCCACGAGGCGCACGCCGCGGTCGACACCACGTTCGTGCAGTTCTACCCCACCGCGCTCCCGGTCGCGAAGGCTCAGAACACGATCAGCAAGGCCTATCTCACCGAACTCGCCACCCCACCCGCAAAGTAAACTCAGGGTCCATGAGCGATGAGGACTTCATGCAAGAGGCAATCGCCCAGGCGAAGCAGGCCGCTGCCGAAGGCGAAGTCCCCGTCGGTGCCATCGTCGTTCACAACGGCGGCATCATCGGCCGCGGTCAGAACCGTGTGATCCGCGACTCTGATCCCACCGCGCACTGCGAGATCGTCGCCATGCGCCAGGCGGCGCAACACCTCCGCAACTACCGCCTCACCGGCTGCGATCTCTACGTCACGCTCGAACCCTGCAGCATGTGCGCCGGCGCCATCCTTCACGCCCGCATCGCTCGCCTCGTCTACGCCGCGCCCGACCCCAAAGCGGGCGCCTGCGGTTCCGTTCTTTCCGTGATGAACCATCCCCAACTCAACCACCGTGTCAACGTGACCGCCGGCCTTCTCGCCGACGAATGCAGCTCCATGCTGACCAGCTTCTTTCAAGCTCGCCGACAACCCAGGGCGTAACTTTTCACGGGACGGAAGCAGTACCACCCGCATCCAACCGCCCATGAGTGAACAGCGGCTTGCAGGCAAAGTAGCAATCGTCACCGGCGGATCCTCCGGCATCGGTCAGGGCATCGTCGACCGGTACGCCTCTGAAGGCGCCAGCGTGGTTATCGATTACTTCGGCAACGCCGATGCCGCGAACCAGATGAAGGCCAAGATCGAAAGCAATGGCGGCAAAGCCATCGCCGTACAGGCCGACATCTCGAAAGTCAGCGAATCGCAAAAGCTCGTCGACGCCGCCTGGGACGCCTTTGGCAAAGCCGACATCCTCGTCAACAACGCCGGTATCGAGAAGGGCTCGGACTTCGTGGACGTCACCGAGGCCGATTACGACATGGTCCTCAACGTCAACCTGAAAGGCCCTTTCTTCACCACGCAGGCCTTCGTGCGCCGACTGCTCGCCGCCAACCTGCCCGGCCGCGTCATCAACATGTCGTCCGTGCACGAAGACATGGTCTTCCCGCACTTCGCCAGCTACTGCGCCTCCAAAGGCGGCTTGCGCATGCTCATGCGCGATCTCGCCGTCGAACTCGGCCCCAAAAACATCACCGTCAACAACATCGCGCCGGGCGCCATCATCACGCCCATCAACAAGGGCCTGCTCGACGACAAGGCCAAGCTCGATCCACTGCTCCGCAACATCCCGCTCGGCCGCATGGGCACCGTCGAAGACGTCGCAGGCCTGGCCGCCTACCTCGCCAGCGACGATGCCGCGTACGTCACAGGTTCCACGTTCATCATCGATGGTGGCCTGATCCGCAACTATCACGAGCAATAACCAACGACGAACGCGCCACAGTGAACGGTTGCATTCGGCATCCGCTTCACTGCGGGCCGTAAGCCTGCACCTGAGTCCCCGGCTAAGCCGGTAGAATGGTCCTGTATGAACCTGACCGTGTACACCGCCGTGTGGTGCCGCGACTGCCGCGAGGCAAAGCGCTTCCTCGACAAGCACAGCATCCCCTACAAAGAAGTCGACATCGAGCGCGTACCCGGTGCCGCGGATGAAGTGCTCGCGAATGTCGGCAAGAAGGCCATCCCGCAGTTCGTCATCGATGGCAAATGGGTGCAGCCCTACCGGCCCGGCCAGGGCTTCCTTTACGAAGAGATGAGCGCCCTGCTGGGCGTTGAAGACTAGCCGTGATCGACCGCTACACCCGGCCCGCCTTCCGCGCCCTCTGGTCCGACGAGAACCGCTTCCGCTGCTGGCTTGAGGTCGAAGCCACCGCCAGCGAGGTTCTTGCCGATGCCGGCATCGTGCCGCAGGAGGCCGCAAAGGCCATCCGCGAGCGCGGCAGCTTCTCCGTCGAACGCATCCGCGAGATCGAGAAAGAAACTCGCCACGACGTCATCGCCTTCACCACGGCGGTCGCCGAAAACGTCGGCCCCGATTCACGCTGGCTCCACTTCGGCCTCACCTCAACAGACGTAGTCGACACCGCGCAGGCGCTCCAGATCCGCGAAGCTTCCCAGCGCATCCTCGAGGGCCTGAACGGCCTTGCCGCCGTCCTCCGCCGCCGCGCGGTGGAGTTCGCCCTCACCCCCACCATCGGTCGCACCCACGGCGTCCACGCCGAACCCACCACCTTCGGCCTCAAGCTTCTGCTCTGGTACGAGGAGTGCCAGCGCAACATCCGCCGCTTCACCGCCGCCGCCGAAGACATGCGCGTCGGCAAGCTCTCTGGAGCAGTCGGTAGCTTCGGCACCGTCACGCCCGCCCTCGAAGAGGAGATCTGCGAGCGCCTCGGCTTGCAGACAGCCTCCGTCAGCACGCAAACGCTTCAGCGGGACCGCCACGCCGCCTACGTCAGCACCCTCGCGGTCATCGCCTCCTCACTGGACAAGATCGCAACGGAGATCCGCCACCTGCAGCGCACCGAAGTGCGCGAAGCGGAAGAGTTCTTCAACCCGAAGCAAAAGGGTTCGAGCGCCATGCCGCACAAGCGCAACCCAATCACGGCAGAGAACATCTGCGGCCTGGCGCGTGTCATGCGGTCGAATGCTCAAGTAGCACTTGAAGATGTTGCCCTGTGGCACGAACGCGATATCTCCCACAGCTCCGCCGAGCGCGTCATCCTACCCGACCAGACCACCTTGGCCGACTACCTGCTTGCGAAGACCACCGACCTGATCGACCGCCTGCTCGTCTATCCAAAGCGCATGCTCCGCAACCTGGAGCTCACCGGCGGACTCGTCTTCTCTGGCCAGCTTCTGCTCGAGCTTGCCGAGGCCGGCATGCTGCGCGAAGACGCCTACCGCGTCGTGCAATCGCTCGCCATGCGCGCCTGGACCGAAGACCTCGTCTTCCGCGACCTGGTCCGGCAGGATCCGCAAATCACGGCCCTGCTCACGCCCGATCGTATCGATCGTGCCTTCGATGTGCAGCGTCGCCTGAACAACGTCCCGGCCGTCTTCCAGCGCGTCCTCGGCGAACCGCTCCCGAACGTCGCCGGGTAGCACATCCTCCAGCGCAGCCATACGCTTCCAGCCGCGCTTCGACGCATCTTGTAGGTCGCACAATGTACCCGCCCGGTGACCTCGAACTCGTACAAATCGTGGACGCCGCTCTCGCGGACGCCACGCTCCGCAGCGGCCCGCACCTCGTCTGCCATCCCGGCTGCACCCCCTGCTGCCACGGTGTCTTCGCCATCAGCAGCCTCGACGCTGCGCGCCTGCAGGCTGGCCTGGCTTCCCTTTCCCAAACCGACCCGGACCGCGCATCCCGCATCCGGCGGCGAGTCTCGGCAACCGTTATGAAGCTCGCTCCCGACTTCCCGGGCGATCCCACGACCGGCCATCTCGCCATCGACGAGGTCTCGCAGGAGCGCTTTGAAGACTTCGCCAACGACGAGCCCTGCCCCGTTCTCGACCCCGCCACCGGCACCTGCGACCTCTACAGCCACCGCCCCATGACCTGCCGCGTCTTCGGTCCGCCCGTCCGCTCGGCAGGCGGCCTCGGCATCTGCGAGCTCTGCTTCCAGGACGCGACGGAACCCGAAATCTCAGCAGCGGAGATCCACCTGCCCGACCCGTCGATCGAAGCCGACCTTACCCGGCCTCTCGGCGACTGGACCACCATCATCGCTTTCGCGCTCCAACGCAAGAACGATCGAGCGCTCTAGCCCCAAAGCAAACAGCACTCTCCAACCAGCGGTAAAGAGCCAGCAGCGCAACATCCGCGCGATACTGAAATCGGACATCATGAACTTCGAATTTCAGCCGCGCACCGGCCATCTCACGCTCGCCGTCACAGGCGCCAGCGGCTCCATCTTTGCCGCAACCATGCTCCACCTGCTCGGGCGTGACGACCGCGTTCGCCGCGTCAGCCTCCTCGTCTCCGATCACGCCCTGCGCGTTCTCGCGGAGGAGCACCGCCTGCCTGGCGGTCGCAGCAGCATCTTCCAGGCGCTGCAGGAGCTCGCTCCCGCCCCCATCGCCAACCACCGCAAGTTCGACCTGCTCGACAACGCCGACGTCGGCGCCGGCATCGCCAGCGGCAGCTTCCCGTCAGACGGCATGATCGTCCTGCCCTGCTCCATGGGAACCCTCGCATCGATCAGCCACGGTCTCGCCAACCGGCTTATCGAGCGCGCCGCCGACGTCACGCTCAAGGAGCGCCGTCCGCTTGTGCTATGCGTCCGCGAAACGCCCTTCCACCTCATTCACCTGCGCAACATGACCGCAGCCGCCGAGGCTGGAGCGACAATCTTCCCGGTGATCCCCACCTTCTACAACCGGCCGGAATCCGTCCACGAGATGGCCATTCAGTTTTGCTGCCGCGTGCTCGCGCACCTTGGCCTCGACCAGTCAGGCGCCTACCGGTGGAAGGCTGAAGAAGACCGCTCCGCCAACTCCTGATCGCGCGCTCCGGTCGAGCCTGTCTCTCGCCTATCGCTTCGGCGCGGGAACGACCGACACGCTCCCGGGCAGCGGCGGATCCGCATTCAGGAACCGCAGCGTCGGCGGAATAGCCGTCGATGAGCATTCCGCGATAGCCAGGTGGCCGCAGCCCTCCAGCTCCACCAGCACCGACTGCGGCACGGCCGCATGCATGCGTTCGGCCCCGGCAACTGGCGTCAGCTTGTCTTCCGTCCCCCACACAATCAGCACCGGCATCTTCAGTCGATGCAGGCGGAAATCAAGGATCTCTCGGCCGTCCAGCATGCTTTCCAGCGAACTGTTCACGAACCACTTGCCGCGCTGAAAGTTCCGCAGCAATCCCGGTATCGTGATTGCCGGAACCCGCACATAGTGGTGATTCGGTTCAATCCGGTCGACCAGTTCATCAAATTGCTCCCGGTTCGACGGGCTGAACAGCGTGATCGGAAAGTCCACCGCCATGTACACGCCAGCCGCGTCAAACAGCATCAACCGCCGTACCTTGGCCGGCTCATCCAGCGCCAGCTTTGCCGCAATCCAACCGCCCATCGACCACCCACCCACGGCTGGCGACTGTAGCTTCAGCGTGCCGATAAACCCAGACACGATACGCTCCTCGCTCGAAAGCGAAGCATCCCCATGAAACGGCTTGTCCGAACGGCCATACCCCAGCAGGTCCAAGGCATAGACGTGATACCCACCCTTCGCCAGTGCCGGAATCAGGGCCGCCCAGTCACTGGCCCGCGCGCCCAGTCCATGGATGAGCACCACCGGCTTCTCGACGCCGCCCGACTTCTGCGGTGCAGCCTCCAGGTAGTGAATGCGGTGACCGTCCACCAGCACTTCGCGATGGTGCACGCCATTCTTCAGCAGATACACATCGGTCATCCGCTCGATAAGCCAGAACGGCGCGAAATACACCAGCAGCGATCCAGCCAGCGCGAACGACAAACCAAACACGAGCGCAACGGCCAGCAGCCGGCGCCGGGTACCCCGCCTCACCGAAGAGGCTTTCCGTACTCTTCCGAGGAAACGGCGTGGGCCAGGCCAAATCGTCCACCGTCGTACTTGTCTGTTCCCTGCAGCGTTCCAATGGCCAGCAGGCTGACTACCCAATAACTCAGGGGCAGCCGCAGCACTTCGTGAACCCGCTCCTGCTCAAACCCTTCCAACGGAGCGGTGTCGTAGCCCATGGTCTCCGCCGTCAGCAACATGAACGCGGCGGCCAGTGACACCTGTTTGTTCAGCCAGCCGTGCATCTGGTCTTCGTTCAGCGACGACAAGTAGTTCTGCACGTACGTCTTCAACTGCGCGGCATAGCTCTCCGGCATGCCACCGCTCAGCCCCATCCGGATGATCTCGTCCGCGTCGCGCCGCCAGCTATCGGCATCGCCGCAGCACACAATCACTACCGACGCTTCTTCCACCTTGGCCTGGTTGAAGCAGGCGGCCCGCAGCTTCCGCTTCTGCTCGGGCGTCTGCACCACTACAAATCGCCACGGCTGCACGTTGTAGCCCGACGGAGCAGCCATGCCCGCCTCAAGGATCTGGCGCAGATCTTCCGGAGGCATCGGAGAGCCGTCAAACGACGGCGTCGACCGGCGCTCGCGGATTGCCTGCTCCAGCGTTTTCGTTTCACGCATACCAATCTCCATTCTACGGAGACTTGGCCCCGGTGACGACTCCCAAGTGCGAGCGCCCCATGTCTCTAGCGCAGATTGCTCACCGGCTCCTCGCTCGCAAACGGCGCTCCATTTTCCGGTTCGGCATAGATCCAGACGCCGTGTACGCTCTCACGCAGTTCCGGATACGCACTCAGCAGCGCCTCTGCCGCACGCTGATTGCGCGCCCGCGCTGCAGCAGGATCGGCGATCGGCTCGGCGACAAAGTGCATCGCCACGTCAATCCGCTCCTTCCCCAGCGTGTCATCAGGCGCCAGCGCGGTGACACGATACTCTGTCCCGTCCTTCGCCTTGATCACCAGTGGCGTGCTCGGTCCAATGCCGCCAGAAAGCGCCGTCGGAGCAGCCTTGCTCTGCTCCTCCTCCAGTTGGTCCAGGTGCGAGCTGCTCACGAATGCCGCCGGCCGCAGCAGCCTCTCGGCCTCGCTGTAGTTCAGCCATGCATTCCAGCTTTGGCGTCTCTGCGCATCGGCCCGCGCGGTCTTCCAGTACCAAACCCCATCGTGCCCGGCCGCCGTCGTGGGCCGCGGGAAGAACCCTCCCAGCTTCCACGTCCCCGCGCTCTCTTCCCGCAGCAGCAGCGCCAGTCCATACGGCGGCTGCGCCTTCGGAGCATCCAGGATCACCAGCCCATATCGCCCGGGAGGCAGCGCCTGAAACGTAAACACGGCCGACTGCGATCCGCCGTTCAGGTTGCAGAAGAACTGCGTATCGACCGGTTTGGTAGAGCCTGCGCTACCACGCGCATCCAGAATCCAAACCGTGCTGGGCGTAAACGTGGCTCCGGTCAGGTGCGGCGAGACTGTGGCGATGGCATTCGCAATCCCGCCGAAGTTCTGCGCAATCTCCGGTACTGTCCCCTGCCGGACCGCGTCTACCTGGTTCGCCTGGATCTCCGAGGCGATCGCCGTAGCCGACTGCACCAGCGCCGTGCGGTCTGCCGGTTGCATTCGGGCCTGGGTCGTGCATTGCTGTGCCCACACGTTCGCCGCCGTCCCCAGCAGCCACACGGCCCCAATCTGTTTCCACATCCTCATGCCGCCTCCGCCCGCGTCACTCGCCGCGCGGACCTTCTTTCCCGCATCGCGTCTATGCTGAATGAGACGCAACTTCCATGGCAAGAGGCGGCAATGAACCAGAAAGCCAGGACGGCCGTTTCGCTCGCGGGAGGCATCCTCGCCTCAAGCGCCCTGTTGCCATGGTCCGCAGCGGCACAAACACCGCTACCGGCAACGGCTCCCACCGCCATCAGCCCATCGCAACTGCCGTCGGCTAATCCGCCTGTGCCGCAGGGCGCGACCACTATCGAGTGGGACGGCCACCTGCTGCGCATCTCTGCCTCAGGCGAATCGCTCGCCCAGGTACTTGACCAGGTCGCGTCCCGCACCGGCATCCGCATGGTCGGCAGTCCGCCCTCCGACCGCATCTATGGCAGCTACGGTCCCGCTCCGCTCGTGGATGTCCTGTCCGATCTGGTCAGCGGCCTTCCGGTGAACATGCTGTTTGTCGACCGAGTGGGAACAACGCCGGCACGGCTCACCTTCACCGCGCGCAACGGTGCGGCGACCCCGGCCAGCCCGGCAACCAGCTTCGCCCAGCAAAATCCGACCCAGGCCCCCGACGCGAACCCCAGCCCTGTGTCGAACTCGTTCTCGCGCCAGCCCGCCAGCAACGTACCCGCGAACCCAGGCTTCGCACCACCGGCTAACCCCGGCTTCGCCCCGCCCGCGACCGGGAACGGCACGGCCACGGCCGATGCTCCCGCGCAACCGGCAGACGGCAACGCCACACCGGCCTCACCCAACGGCGTCAAGACACCACAGGAAATCTTCGAACAGCTTCAGCGCCTGCGCTCCAACACCAGCACAGCACACTAAGCGGACCCGGCAGGAAACCCGGTTCAGGCCTGCGCGACCGCTGCCTGCGCTGCTTGTTGCCGCAGCATGCGCTGCTGCGCCACCTGCATGGAGTGGATGCGCAACAGCCGGAACATGCCCAGGCACAGCCCGTAGGCCAGCAAAACTCCCCCTGCCAGGGCCGAACACACTACGCATAGAAGTACAACGGTCGTCACAAGCTGCTCCTGTCCATTCAGCAAAAACACACACGGGCTTCGGTCGTACATCCTGCCGAAGCTCCCTTGCAGTGTGCCGGGGTCCCATGCCGCACGTAAGTGTCTCTGTGGGTACTTCCCCATCGGCAGCATCGGTCTTCTCCGACATGCCACCTTTGTGCCATCCATCCGCGAGGTGCTCGCCGCCCGGGACCCATGCCAGGGGCGATCACACGGATGCCGTATCCTAGTTGTTGCGGCCTTGCGCACTTTCTACGCACAGGGCACGCCCCCTGACTCATGAGTGTGTCGCACATAACGGTCCGTGGTGCCCGCCATCACAACCTGAAAAACATCGACGTTTCCATCCCGCGGAACTCGCTCACCGTGGTCACCGGCCTCTCCGGCTCGGGCAAGAGCTCGCTTGCGTTCGACACCATCTACGCCGAGGGCCAGCGCCGCTACGTCGAAACCCTCTCCGCCTACGCCCGCCAGTTTCTCGACCAGATGGAGCGGCCCGACGTCGATTCGATCGACGGCCTGTCCCCCGCCATCTCCATCGAGCAGAAGACCACCTCGCGCTCGCCCCGCTCCACTGTCGGCACCATCACCGAAATCTACGACTACCTGCGCCTCCTCTGGGCCTCGGTCGGCAAGCCGCACTGCCCCAAGTGCGGCCACGAGATCTCCCGTCAATCCGCCGACCAGATCGTCGAGCGCGTCGTCGCCCTTTCCCCCGGCGAACGCATCACCATCTACGCCCCGCTCGTGCGCGGCCGCAAGGGCGAGTTCCGCGAAGAACTCGAAGCCCTCGACCAGCAGGGTTTCCGAGCCCGCGTCGATGGCGAAATGATCGAGATCACCGAGGGCATGCGCTTGGAAAAGCGCAAGAACCACACCGTCGAAGCCGTGATCGACCGAGTCCTGCTGAAGCCAGGCCCAGACGGCAAGCCCGACACCCGTCGGCTCGAGTCGTCCGTGCAGAAGGCGCTGCAGATGGCCAAAGGCCTCGTCATCGTCGCCATCCAAAGCTCCGCGGGTGGCCCGGCCGAGGAGACCCTCTACAGCTCCTCCATGGCCTGCCCCGACTGCGGCATCAACGTCGCCAAGCTGGAGCCCCGCTCCTTCTCGTTCAACTCCACCTTCGGCGCCTGCCCGGAGTGCAACGGCCTCGGCTCCATCTACGACTTCGATCCCGCCAAGACCATCACCGACTGGTCCAAGCCGCTGCTCGACGGCGCCATGGGTCCCGGCTCCGGCTCCGCCTACCTGCAGCGCCTCATCAAGCTCTTCGCCGACAAGAACAAGATCAATCTCAAGGTCCCCTTCGAAGACCTTTCCGAAGCCAACCAGAAGCTCTTGCTCTACGGGCCGCCGCGCAGCGAAGCCGGTCGCACCGGATTCCACGGCATCTTTGGCTTTCTCCGCGACACGCTCGAAGAGTCCAAGTCCGACACCTTCCGCGAGTACTACATGCAGTACATGTCGGCCACCGAGTGCCCCGCCTGCTCCGGCAAGCGTCTGCGCCCCGAGTCACTCGCCGTCAAGGTCGCCGGTCAATCCATCAGCGACTTCACCTCGCTCTCGCTCGAACGCGCCCTCAACACTGCGCGCGACCTCAGCTTTCACGGGCGCGACAAACTCATCGCAGACCGCCTACAGCGCGAGGTCATCGAGCGTCTCGAATTCCTCAACGCCGTCGGCCTCAGCTATCTCTCGCTCAATCGCAGCGCCGCCACCATCTCCGGCGGCGAAGGCCAGCGCATCCGCCTCGCCACCCAGATCGGCTCACGTCTCCGCGGCGTCCTCTACGTCCTCGACGAGCCCTCCATCGGCCTGCACCAGCGCGACAACCAGCGCCTCATCAGCGCCATGGAAAACCTGCGCGATCTCGGCAACACCGTGCTCGTCGTCGAACACGACGAGGACACCATTCGCAAAGCCGACTACGTTCTCGACCTCGGCCCCGGTGCCGGCAAGAACGGCGGCGCGCTCATCGCCGCGGGCACACCCCAACAGGTCGCCGCCACCCCTGAATCGCTGACCGGCAAATACATCTCCGGCGAGCTCGACATCCGCTCCAACGATGCACCCCGTCCCCTCAGCGGCCGTGCCATCACCGTCGAAGGCGCGCGCGCCCACAACCTCAAAAACGTCACCGCCACCTTCCCTCTCGGCGTCATGACGGTCGTCACTGGCGTATCCGGCTCGGGCAAATCCACCCTCGTCAACGACATCCTCTATCGCTCGCTCGCCAAACAGCTCTACCGCAGCAAAGAAGAGCCCGGCGCACACAAAGCCATCACCGGCACCGACCAGCTCGACAAGATCGTCCAGATCGACCAGTCTCCCATCGGCCGCACGCCGCGTTCCAACCCCGCCACCTACACCGGCGTCTTCTCCGCCATCCGCGACCTGTTCGCCATGCTGCCCGAATCGCGCGAACGCGGCTACAAGCCCGGCCGCTTTTCCTTCAACGTGCAGGGCGGCCGCTGCGAGGCCTGCCAGGGCGACGGCCAGCGCCGCATCGAGATGAACTTCCTGCCCGACGTTTACGTTGTGTGTGAGGTGTGCAACGGCCGCCGCTATAACCAGGAAACGTTGTCGGTCAAGTTCAACGGCTACTCGATCGCCGACGTGCTCGACCTGCAGATCAGCGACGCTCTCGATGTCCTCAAGGACATCCCCAACGTCAAGGGCAAGCTGCAAACCCTGGTCGACGTCGGCCTCGGCTACATCCACCTCGGCCAGTCCGCCACCACGCTGTCCGGCGGCGAAGCGCAACGCATGAAGCTGGCGAAAGAGCTCAGCAAGCGCCAGACCGGCCGCACGCTCTACCTGCTCGACGAGCCCACCACCGGCCTGCACTTCGACGACGTGCGCAAGCTCCTCGAAGTTCTGCAGCGCCTCACCGATCTCGGCAATTCGATCATCATCATCGAGCACAATCTCGACGTCATCCGCAACGCCGACTGGCTCATCGACATGGGCCCGGAGGGCGGCGAAGGTGGCGGCACCGTCGTCGCCGAGGGAACGCCCGAGCAGCTCGCCGAAGTCGCGGCCTCGCACACCGGCAGCTTCCTCGCCAGGCTCTACCAGGAACGTCCCGCCAGCAAGCGCAATCCCGCCCCGGCGTACGTCGAGCCTGTCGTCGTCTCCACCGTCGTCGCGAACCCAACCAAGTTCACTCCCTCCGTTGAAGAACGCAACGCCCGCCGCAAGGCTGCCGCAAAGCAGGCCGCTGCCAAGAGCAAGGCGAAGAAAGCGGCCCGCGCCAAAGGCGAAGACGCCCTACCTGCCGCACCCGTAACCCGCACCCGCACGCCGCGTTCCTCTGCGCAGGATCGCGCCGCGTGATCTTTCGGAGCGCCGGGCCAGACAGCGTCGCCGAACCTCACGCCTGGGACGATCCATCGGCCTCGCCCCAGCCGCCGCGATTGCCGCGGCAGCCTCACGCCGGCTCCACGCTTCTCGTGCTCACGCTGCTGGGTCTCAGCATGGCGCTCGTCAGTTTTGTGGCGATCTACGGCTTCCGCCGGCTTCACCACATCCAGCAATCGGACATCGGTGCCTACAGCCATCCGCTGCTCAGCATCGCCATCGAGTTCTTCGCCTACGCCCTCACCGCAGCCGCCGCGTACCCTCTGCTGCGTGCCTTGTGGCAGCGCCCGGTCGGCAGCGTGCTTGAGATGAATTGGGCCCGCGCCCGTCCCGTTTCCCCCATCCTCGTGGCTAGCGGTCTGTGCCTGGCCGTGGCGGCCCAGCTTGCCGCCGCGCGCATGTCTCTGCCCAAGAACATGCCCATCGACAACTTCTTCCACAGCTCGCGCGACATCTGGTTCATGGCGATCTTCGGAACGCTCTTCGCGCCCATCGCTGAAGAGATCCTCTTCCGCGGCTTCCTTCTGAAGACCTTCGCCATTGCCTTCGATTGGACCCGCCAGTACTTCGGCGACGCAGAGAGCGCCTTCTGGCGCGACACCGACCAGACCAGCACTCCAGCGTGGATCTTCGGTGCAGTCATCTCCAGCGCCCTCTTCGCGGGCATGCACGCCGCCCAACTCGGCAAGGCCTGGAACGCCGTCGCCGTCCTCAGCCTGGTCGGCCTCATCCTCTCCGCCGTCCGCATCCGGATGCGCTCCGTCTGGGCTTCATCCCTGCTTCACATGGGCTACAACGGCCTGCTCTTCGTCATGGTCTTCTTCGCGACAGACGGCTTCCGCCACCTCGACAAGCTCTCCCGCTGAAAAAGTGGTTTGCTGGGAAGCTGACTTGCTGACTCGCTGAGTCGCTGCAACACTAACCACATGCCCGACAACCGCTCCGCCCTGCTCGCCATCCTCGCCGAAAAGTCCTTCCGCCTCGGCGACTTCACCTTGGCGAGCGGCGCCAAAAGCGACTACTACATCGACTGCCGCACCACCACCCTCGACGCCGAAGGCGGACGCCTCTGCGGCCTCGTCCTGCTCGACCTCGTGCGTCAGAACCACATCGAAGCCGAAGCCGTAGGCGGACTCACCATGGGAGCCGACCCGCTCGTCTCCAACGTCGCCACCGCCTCTGCCTACGCCCGCCTTGCCGACCCGAACGCTCCACTCCTCCAGGGCTTCCTCGTCCGCAAAGCACAGAAGACCCACGGCACCGGTCGCCAGATCGAAGGTCACGTCCGCCCCGGCGCCCGCGTCGTCATCGTGGACGACGTCTGCACCACCGGCGGCTCGACCATCACTGCCATCGAAGCCGCCCAAACCGCCGGCATGACCGTCGTCGCCGTCCTCTGCCTCGTCGACCGCGAACAGGGCGGCCGCCAGAACATCGAAGCCGCCGTCCCGAACACACCGTTCCTCTCCGTCTTCACCGCCAGCGACGTCCGCACCGAAAAGCTCCGCCAGCAGGCTCATCAGTAGGTGTTGAGCACTTGGAACTTGCACTCCAGAATTGCAGGAGCATCGTGCGACTAACTGTCGCATTGTGCTTGCTCACAAGTCTCGGTCTCGGATTTCCGCTCCGAGGTCAGAAAGAGTCTCGCTCGATATCTCAGGTTCCGATCGGACCATCCTTGGCCTCTTCAGACGACGCTAACGGAGCCTTCACTGCACATATCTCAGCATCGTGTGACTCAGCGCAGCATGTCGCGATTGCCTACTTCACCGATCATCACCTCTATTCCGGTACACAACCCACCGGAGCAGGGTTCACATCGACGACGAGACTGAGAAACGAAAAGTTATCTCTCCTGCCTTCCGGCAAAGCTCTTTTCCTCGACCGGTATTCGATTCGCAAGTATTCGGTCCGAAAGGTGCTTTCACCTTTCAGGAGTTTCGATAATTTCCAATTGGCAGGGCAGTTCGTCCTGAGTTCATCTTCAGCAGGAGGCTGCGACGCATCACTCGCGTTTCGCTTTAGCGCATACACCTTCGTCTGGCCCTTAGCGGCAATCGATGACGGCTATCGGACAGCTTTCGAGTCTAACGGCAAGTTGGAGCGGTTGTACTTGGAGGCGCTTATCGCGAAGGTCGAGGCTGACAAGCAGTAGTCGCGTATCGCTACTGTTTTCGCCCTTTCATCGCCTACACTGAACGCATGCGGCGCACCTCAGAGCCCGAGCTCCTCAACACCGCCGCCGCACTCCGCCGCGAGCTCAACGCCCGCAACCTCGTCCGCTGCGCCTCGTTCGAACACGAGCTTTCCTCCGCAGAAAGCCCCAGCGTGGTTTACGCCGAGGACGAAGCCGGAAACCACGGCAATTTCTACCCGCCTGCCTACCGCCGCATCCTCTCCAACCCGGTCTGGCGCGCCCGGCTCGACAAGGCCTACACCGCCTCCGCCCGCGTACCGCACCAGCACGCCCGCACTCGCCGAGAACTCGACACCGCCTGCTCGTCGGACGCCCTGCTCATGAGCATCTTCTGCGCCCCCGGCTCGCTCGCGCGCAAGCCATTGCAGGCTCTGCTGAACCTCGGCCCGAAACCGCAGCTCGACTTCGGCCACCGCACCCTTACCCCGCTGGCCGGCGGCTACGACGACCGCACCGAAGCCGACCTCCGCATCACCAGTGGCGACGACACCCTCCTGATCGAAGCCAAGCTCACCGAAACCGGCTTCCAAACCGCGCGCCCCGCGCTCCTCGCCCGCTATCCCGCGTTCGAAACCACCTTCGACCTCGAGCGCCTCCCGCGCAACGGCCGCAACGACCTTCTCGGCTACCAACTCCTCCGCAACATCCTCGCCGCCGACCACCTCAACGCCCGCTTCGCCCTGCTCGCCGACGCGCGCCGCCCCGACCTCCACGAACAGGCCTTCCGCATCTTCGCCGCCGTCCAGACAGCCGACCTCCGCAGCCGCCTCCACCTCCTCACCTGGCAGGAACTCGCCACCACCCTCCCCCGCCCCCTCCAGGTCTTCCTCGCCGAGAAGTACGGCATCGTCGCCCGCCCTTGATCCCCCGCACCCACCACACATCACGGCGAAGCCGTCGAGAACCGAGCGAAGCTCTCGAGAACCGAGCGAAGCTCCGAAGCTCTAAACTAGAAGGCGATGATCCCGACACTCGAATGGACCGACGAAGGCGTCCGCTTTCTCGACCAGACCAAGCTCCCGCTCGAAACCACGTACGTCCTCGCCACCACCTACGACGAAGTCGCCACCGTCATCCGCGACATGATCGTCCGCGGCGCCCCGGCCATCGGCGTCTCCGCTGCCATGGGCATGGCCCTCGGCATCGACCGCTCCACCGCGACCACCGTCGAAGCGCTCACCCCCGAAGTCGAGCAGATGGCCGCGGTCCTCGCCGGCACCCGCCCCACCGCCGTCAATCTCTTCTGGGGCATCGCGCGGCTCAAGGACCTCTACTACAAGCTCGCCACCGAAACCGTCGGCCGGCCCGAAGCCGACCGCCTCCGCACCATCAAGGCCGGCGTCATCGCCGAAGCCAAGCAGGTCTACACCGAAGACATCGACACCTGCAAAACCATGGGCCGCGTCGGCCAGGACCTCCTCCCCCGCGAAGGCACCGTGCTCACCCACTGCAACGCTGGCGCCCTCTGCGCCGCGGGCTACGGCACCGCGCTCGGCGTCATCCGCGCCGCGGTCGAAGCCGGTGCCGACATCCACGTCCTCGCCGACGAGACCCGCCCCTACCTTCAGGGCGCGCGCCTCACCGCCTGGGAGCTCCTCCAGGACAACATCCCGACCACCGTCCTCTGCGACAACATGAGCGGCGCGCTCATGCGCCAGGGCCGCATCCAGGCTGTCATCGTCGGCGCCGACCGCATCGCCGCCAACGGCGACGTCGCCAACAAAATCGGCACCTACACCGTCGCCGTGCTCGCCAAGGAACACGGCATCCCCTTCTTCGTCGCCGCCCCCTGGTCCACCATCGACGTCAACACCGCCACCGGCGACGGCATCCCCATCGAGCAGCGCTCCGCCCGCGAGGTCACCCACTCCAACGGCAAGCAGATGACCCCCGACGGCGTCGGCATCGAAAACCCCGCCTTCGACGTCACGCCCTCCAAGTACGTCACCGCCATCATCACGGAACGCGGCGTCCTTCGCGCCCCCTACAACGAATCCATCGCCGCCATGACAAACACGCAAACAGCCGTGTCCGCCTAGGCGCAGCGAAGCACCTGCTTTCAGAACGCGAGGCGTAGCACGCGCCAAGCGTGCTACCCTCCCGCACATGAAAGCGCTCGGCCTCAACCCGGTCCTCAACGTCTCCGACCTCCAGGCCTCCTTCGCCTGGTTCGAACAGTGGGGCTGGCGCAAGCTCTGGGACTTCCACACACCGCCCACCTTTGGCGCCGTCGGCTCGGGAAAGACCGTCATCTTTCTCTGCCAAAACGGACAGGGCGGCCGAGGCCGAGGCGCCAACACCACCACCTTTCAACACGAAGGCGACACCCAAGCCGACCAGGGCGTCTGGATGTCCGTATGGGTCGACGACGCCGTCGCCGTCTACCAGCAGTGCCTCACCGCCGGCCTCGACATCACCTTCCCGCCCACCGACATGCCCTGGGGCGCCCGCGAAACCCACCTCCGCCACCCCGACGGCCACGTCTTCCGCATCAGCCAAAACCTCGAATTGGATTAGCGTAGTTGCACTGTAGCGGGCTTTCCTCCTCAGTAAATCAGGAGAGCCTCCGCGCAAGTAGGCGAACACAATGAACTCAAAATTTCCCGATGACGAGAATGGAGATGTCCTCCGGCGTATGCAAGCGGGAGGCGATGACCTTCAGACGGCTCGCGCAGTGAACTTCAGTGTCGTGTTCCCCACTCGAACGGCTGCCGAGCGTTTCGCCGATACTTTCAGACATAGCTCGTTCACAGTTGAAGTAGAGGAGTGGGATAGCCAAACGGGCCACAATTGGGATGTGACCATCACGCGCTTCATGGCACCGAGCCACGACGCAATTACAGCGTTCGAGCAAGAGCTCGATGAGCTTGCCGCACCACTAGGCGGTCGCAATGACGGCTGGGGCTGCTTTCGACTACCCGCCCAGCGGTAGCGCTGCTGGCTTTGATCAGGTTCTTGCAATAGATCGCGTTCCCCATGTTGAATCTATCGCCACATTGTTCAACCTGCGTTGACTGCGCAACCCCACGCCGCAACACCGCTTCACACACCTATGGCGGCCACCAAAGCATCCACTCGCGCAAAGAAGGAAGCAGACCTCACCCAAAAAGCAGGCGACGAGGTCCACGCCCAACTCGCCCGCTATCGCTCCATGCGCGACTTCGAAGTCACCGCCGAACCAGCCGGTGGCTCTGCCAAGAAAAACACCGCAAAGAAAACACCTGCAAAGACGTCCGCCGCAAAGAAAGCCTCCCCCAACACCGGCCTCTCCGCCCTCCCCTTCGTCATCCAAAAGCACGCCGCCACCCGCCTCCACTACGACTTCCGCCTCGGCTGGCACGGCGTCCTCAAATCCTGGGCCGTCGCCAAGGGACCCAGCTACGACGTCCACGACCGCCGCCTCGCCGTCCAGGTCGAGGACCACCCCATGGAGTACGGCGGCTTTGAAGGCATCATCCCCCGCGGCCAGTACGGCGGCGGCACCGTCATGGTCTGGGACCAGGGCACCTGGGAGCCGCACGTCGACGTCGACGAAGGCCTTCGCAAAGGCTCGCTCAAATTCGCCCTCAACGGCACCAAGCTCCACGGCAATTGGACCCTCGTCCGCATGGGCGGGCACGCCGCACAGGAGGGCAAGCCAAACTGGCTCCTCATCAAGGAACACGACGAGTTCGAGCGCCAACCCGGTGCCCCCTGCATCACCGAAGAGGCTCCCAACTCCGCCGTCACCGGCCGCTCCCTCGAGCAGATCGCCGAGGCCGAAACCCACGTCTGGAACTCCAAGGAGACCGCGGGCGAGGGCCAGGCCTGGTACCGCCAGCGCGCCCGCGCCGCCGACCAGGCCTCCGCCAGCCACGCGGCACCCAATAGCGCAGCCACGAAGTCGTTCGCGTCCCCTTCTCCTGCCGCTTCCTCCGGGCAGCGCAATGCTCCAGCCGCCGCAAACGCCCCGAAGTCCTCCGAAGCCGACGCCGCCCTCGGCAAGCTCCCCAAGGAATCACTGCCCGAGTTCCTCAAGCCGCAGCTCGCCACCGAGGTCGAAGACCCACCCGCCGGCGAAGACTGGCTGCACGAGCTCAAGCTCGACGGCTACCGCATGCAGGCCCGCAAGCAGGGCAAAACCGTCCAGATGCTCACCCGGACCGGCCTCGACTGGACGCACCGCGTCAAACCCGTCGCCGCCGCCATCCAGCGCATCGCCGCCGATACCGCCATCCTCGATGGCGAGGTCGTTGTCCTCGACGCCGAAGGCCTCTCCTCCTTTGCGCGCCTGCAGGCCTCGTTCGAAAAGGGCGAGTCGCACCCGCTCACCTATTTCGCCTTCGACCTCCTCCACCTCAACGGCCGCAGCACCCGCGACCTCCCTTTGACCGAGCGCAAGCAACTCCTTCGCCAGGTCCTCGGCGAAGACGCCGAAGACCTCCGCCTCTCCGAACACATCACCGGCGACGGTGCCGCCGTATTCCACAAGGCATGCGAACTCCACGCAGAAGGCATCATCTCGAAACGCGGCACGGCCAAGTACAGCCCGGGCCGCGGCCACGCGTGGGTCAAATCCAAGTGCCTGCATGAGCAGGAGTTCGTCATCGGCGGCTGGAAAGACCTGTCCAACGGCCAGCGCGGCATCGGTTCCCTCCTGCTCGGCTACTACGACGAAGGCGGCAAGCTCATCTACGCGGGCAAGACCGGCACGGGCTTCAACAGCAAGACGCACAAGCTGCTGCGCGACCTGCTCGATCCGCTCGAGCAGAAGTCCTCACCCTTCGCCAGTATTCCCAACGAGGCACGACGCTCCGCTCACTTCGTCCGCCCCGAACGCGTAGCGCAGGTTCGCTTCGCCACCTGGACCGGCGAGAATCAACTCCGTCAGGCGGCCTTCCTCGGACTCCGGGAAGACAAGCCCGCGCGCGAAGTCCGCAAGGAAGAAGCCGCCCCGACGCCCAAGCGCGACAAGCACGCCGCCCCTAACCAAGAGGACACAGGCGACGCACAGGTGAGTGTGCCCGATTCCTCCGCGGCTACATCGCGGGGTAGCGGGCGAAGCGCCACCGCCAAGGCAGCAAGCCAAACCGAACACGCCAGTGCTTCGCCTTCTTCGAAGGGGAAATCTGCAGTAGCAAAACCGTCTGCTCCCCTGCCCATCCCGCAGATCCGGCTCACCCACCCGAAAAAGATCGTCGATCCGGAAAGCGAAGTCACCAAGGAACAACTGGCGCAATACCTGTTCGCCGTCGCGGACCGCATGCTCCCCCACATTGCCGATCGCCCGCTGTCGCTGGTGCGCTGCCCTGAGGGATCGTCGAACCAATGCTTCTACCAGAAGCACGTGAACCACATGCTTCCACCGGGTATCGGCTCCGTCATGGTGGCCGACAAAAAGGGCGGTCCGCCCGAGCCGTACATCACCCTCGACTCGGTGGAGGCCCTCACCGGCCTGGCGCAGATGACGGTGCTCGAAATCCACCCCTGGGGCTCAACCAACCAGCACCTCGAGCAGCCCGACCGCATCGTCATCGACCTGGACCCCGATGAGTCGCTCCCCTGGTCCCAGGTCACTGAAAGCGCGCTGGAAGTGCGCGCCCGGCTGAAGAAACTTGGCATCCAGAGCTTCGTCAAAACCACCGGCGGCAAAGGCATCCACATCGTTTTCCCCATGCGCCCCGACTACGACTTCCGCATCATGAAGGCGTGGGCGCACGGCTTCGTCATGGAGATGGAACGCGAGAACCCTCGTTTGTACCTGACCAAGATGACCAAGGCCGCGCGCACCGGGAAAATCTACCTGGACTATCTGCGCAACGAGCGCGGCGCCACCGCCGTCGCCCCGTACAGCATGCGCTCGCGCCCCGGCCTGCCCGTCAGCGTTCCGCTCGACTGGAAGGAGCTGGGCGACTCGCAGCGGCCCCGCTACACCGTCGCCGACTTCGCCTCCGGATGGCGCGACCGCCTCAAACGAGACCCCTGGAAAACCATCGGCACGCTGGACCAGGCGCTTCCCCGTGACGTCGTCGAGCGCTACGCCGGGAAAATCTGAGCGATGCGAACCGGACGCAAAGCGTGTCAAGCCCCAGAATGGCCTAAGTTTCTTCCCATCTGTCTCTTTCGGCTGGCATGGTATTTCTTCAGATTCGGTAGACTGGAAGAGCAGAAGAAAAGGGCCGGAGAGAATCTCTCCGGCCCTTCCTCTTGCAGATGTGTTCCGAACCCACAGATCCGGAAGAACTTAGGGCTAAGTTCTTCTAGACCAGGAACTTGCAGCTCCCCTGAAACGCTAAGTCATCTGAAAAGAAGAACTTGACGTTTGCGAGGGGGCGGGGTTACTTCTGCACCCCGAAGCTGAAGACAGTCGTCGAGCGCATGGTGTGGCCAGGATCAAGTTCCGTGGTCGGAAACTTGGGATGGTTCGGCGAATCCGGAAAATGCTGTGTCTCAAAGCAGAAGCCGCCACGATAGCTGTACTTCTGCCCGCCGGTTCCCGTAATCAGACCTTCCTTGAGGAAGTTGCCCGTGTAGAACTGCACGCCCGGCTCGGTGGTGCTGACGGTCAGCGTACGTCCGCTCGCCGGGTCGACAGCCTTCGCAGCCAGCTTCATCACACCGTTCGCTCCGTTCAGCACCCAGTTGTGGTCATAGCCGCCGGCGATCTTGAGCTGGTCATTCTTCTGGTTGATGCGCTCGCCAATCGCGTGCGGCGTGCGGAAGTCGAACGGCGTTCCAGCAACAGGAGGCAGATCGCCCGTCGGAATCAACACGTCGCTCACGGGCGTGTAGCGATCGGCATTGATCATCACCTCAGTGTTCAGAACGTTGCCGTTGCCCTCGCCCGCCAAGTTGAAGTATGCGTGGTTCGTCAGGTTAAGCACAGTAGGCTTGGTCGTCGTTGCGCTGTACTCGATGCGCAGGTCGTGCCCATGCAGCGTGTAGCGCACATGCGCGGTGAGTTCGCCCGGAAAACCCTGATCTCCGTCCGGCGAGACCAGCGTCATCTCAACGCCCATCGGAATCTCTTTGGCCGACCAGACGCGGTTGTCGAAGCCGTCGGTTCCGCCATGCAGCGTCTGCCCGTTGTTGTTGATTGGAATGTGCGAGGTCTGGCCGTTGATCACGAACTGGCCCTTCGCGATGCGATTGCCATAGCGTCCCACGACCGCACCGAAGTAGGTGTCGCGGTCGCCAAGGTAGCCAGCCAGGTCAGGGTGGCCAAGCACCACATCGGCTTCCTTGCCGTTCTTGTCCGGCGCGATCACACTCTGCAGGCGCGCGCCATAGGTGATCACCTTCACCGTGACGGCGGCATCTTTGATCGTGTACATGTCGACAGCCTTACCGGCAGGCGTGGTGCCGAAAGGAGTCTTGGAAACCTGGGCGTTGGCGGTCATGGCGAGAAGTCCTGTCAGCAGCAAAGCGCGAGAGATCATGGTGTCCTTGTTGGGCCCCAAAGCCGAAGCGGGCGACGCTCACCAGCGTACCGCGACTGGCGACCTTTTGGCTTCTTGGGCATCTATACTGGACATAGATCTTTGGCAGAGCCCAGTGCGGCCCTGCGAAGCTGCTCCAAAACAGCCCCACATGCGGGCGACAAGTTTGGGGGCGTCACGGCTTCGACGGGATAGCTTGTGGCAGAGAGGCATGCAGGGGCGTGAACACCCTCAAACTGCTCACAAAACGATAAGTGCCGAACCTCAGTACGCGCTTGCTGCTTAATTAATTAAGTAGCCGTCTTCCTCCGGCTTCGCCTATGGGCTGGTTGCGGACGTCATACAGTAGGCTGGTCCGCGGAGCTCTGCTCGTGCGCCAAGGACGAGACCCAATCGAGCTGGTGCTGTGCGTTTCTTTGCCCTTTCCTAGCGCGCAGTACGAGACAAAGTGAAACGGGAAAAGCATGAATGCTCTCTGTTGACAGTTGTTTCGGACGTGGGTTCAACTCCCACCGCCTCCACCATTCCTGACACAAATGCCCGCAATGGATGCGGGCATTTGTGTTTGTGGCGAAGAGGCAAAGCTGCACCTGCAGCAAAACAAATCGCCCGCAGCGAAGGCGGGCGATGGTCGAGCTTAGTAATGAATGGTGCACCCGGAAGGATTCGAACCTCCGACCTATTGGTTCGTAGCCAATTGCTCTATCCAGCTGAGCTACGGGTGCACACTTCGCGGGGCGCTGGGCAGCGCCCTTTCGACTTTTTGAGTCTACCAAGTGATTGCGTTTGGAGCAACAAGCCGTGCGGCTCGAGACACTTCACCGAGAGCGCAACCGCAGACTGCGTGGTTGTGCGAGACGCTCTGCCCTGTATGAGGGCGGGTACCGCTGCTAACGGGTAGTGGGATGATGAGCCACCAGGCATGGAACGTTGGATCCGCAGCCCACCTGATCCGCGTCGCGATGGTAGATGCCGATGGTGGTCTGGCTCTGGCCGAACGCGTCATGCGATACCGTGACGATCTTCATGACATTGCCGTCGGCTGACAGCGTCCGATCGCTGGTCGCCATTACCTGCAGCGCGCTGGTGTAAGTCGCTCGCACATGGTTCGGCGCATCGCGATGCAGCGTGACCGGAAGCAGAATGCCGCGATCTCCTGTCACGATGGCAGGCTTGCCATCGTAGCCGGCAACGTAGTCCACGTGGAACGTCTCCCCGACTGCCGGTTCCGTTTCGGAGTGATAGTGAACGCCACCCCGTTCCGGCGACATCTCGATCATCATCCGCTTCGGACAGCGATGATCGGGGTAGGTGGAGGCTCGAGAATCGAGCACCCACCGGCCAACGAAGGGGTCTGTGGCAGGTTCGGAAGCACGGAGAGCCGAGACCGAAAACATCGCCACGAGCGCTATGAGCATGATTCGTTTCATCGATTGCACCGTGCGCCTAGAGCGTGCGCAGGAAGGTCAGAATGGCCTGCTTGTCGGCTTCGGACAGGCGATTGAAGGTGGCCACTGTCCCGTTCGCTTCAGAAAAGCCGTACTTGGGGGAATCGCGATCCCTGGACGGGTTGTCACCGCCGTTGAAGCCAGGGAACGAGAAGTGATCCTGGATCGCCACCATCAGGTCGCTGGTGCGGCCGTCGTGCAGAAAGTAGATGCGCTGACCCAGGCCCCAGAGCGGCGTGGTCCGGAACTCGTCAGGCCCTGCATCGCCCTGAACCACGTTGTCGGCGAGGGTAGCACCCATGTGGTGCACGAGCAGGTCGGAGTAGAGATTGACGGTCTGTCCACGCAGAGCCAGTGTCTTTGCACCCACCTCGTCCCAGGGACCGTTCGGGTTGGCACTGCCGGGGGTCTGGAAGGAAGGCGTGTGGCAGAGAGCACAGCCGATTTCGCTGAACAGCTTGCGGCCGCGGTCGGCAGCGCCCGTCATCGGCACGAGTGGCGGCGCGTCGACGAAGCGCATGAACTCGGTGAACATGAGCCATGCCGGCATGATCTTGAGCGGGTTGTTGTAAGAGATCTCGTCGGTGCGCGGAACATCGAACGGCTCGTAGGCCACGTTGCAGTTGCTGTCTTCGCTGCGTGACGTTGGGAACAGGTCATTGCTGATCCCCATCTCCACGTTGTAGGCCTCGCCTGCAAACATGGTCAGGGAGGCGTTCTGCGCCTTCCAGCCGAAGCGGCTGATGGTACCGGTGTTGGGGTTGATGTTGGGGTGGCCCGCGATGCCGAGCGCCTGCTTGGCTTCACGGTTTGCGCGCATGTTCGCGCGGATGGCGGTGTCTGGAATGGCCTCGATCAGGCCAAGTCCGAACAGTTGGAGCGGGATGCGGAACGCAAGATTCCTCTCCTGCATCTCGTGTTCGAAGTTGGGCTGCTCCAGCCGGCAGTTGGAAGGCACGTCTGAGCGACCAGCAACCGTGAACAGGCTGTGCACACCGCCATCGCGCTCGCCGTTCTTCTTAAACTTGAAGCGTACCTCGCGGAAGGGGCCTTCGCGTTCTTCGAAGTCAGGTACGACGTTGTTGGCGCCCATGCGTTTGGCGACTTCGAAGGCGGCGTTGCTGCGGGTGGCGCTGCCACCGATCGACGGCTGCGAGTGACAGGTGAAGCACTGGTCTGCGTTGAACACGGGCCCCATGCCAGCGGAGTTGATGAGGCTCTTCGGGGAGAACGGATTGTTGGGCGACGGGTCGATGGGCAGGACACCCTGCGGTTGTTGCACACAGGTGTCGCAGGTGCCTTCCAACTCCGAGACTCGGAGCAGGCTCTCTGTGAAGAGAGCAATCTCGTTCGCATTGAGGCCGGGAACGGCTTTGGGGATCGGGCTCTTCGGATTCGGGCGTGGACCCGGGTCGTTCGCGCGCATCCAGGCGGGTAGCGCTGCCGAGGAAGCCGTGGGCTGCTGAGCGTAGGTGGGAAGAGTGAGCAGAGCCAGGGACAAGAAGAAAAGCTTGCGAACACAGACGAGCAGGTGCTTCATCGTATCTCCATTGCAACCGAAGGGCGGGTAAGCGCCCCTCGGTTGCGATCCCGGGGACGATCCAATCGCGGCCCAAACACCGACGACCGGGATGCACCCAATATGCGAGGCGACCGTCAGGAGATGTGCTTAGGATTTGCTGAAATCTGTGTGATGGAAGTCTTAGAGAGTCTAAGTGATAGAAAATGCGGACGATGTAAGAAGAGGTCGGTACGGTCCGCGGCAATCTGTGAGGCAACTCCGCGACGATGCTTAGGTGAGGCGTTCCGCTTACGTGCCACGAACAGCAGGGTCAGCGCACTTCTGCCAGTTCCCTTGCCATGTAGGGCGGAGGGATGTCACGTCGGGACCCCGGCTGCGATTGACGAGGAAGATCCGCGGTGGCGAGGTCGCTCGTGTGGCTCCCGGACAGCGCATTGGCCTGCGCCAGGTGCATCTGCGCGACGCTTCCCAGAGGATCGTTCAGCACGAGGCCGGGGTGATCCACGATTGCGCGGAACGATGCGGCTGCGTCCGGCCCATGGCGCAATGCAAGCTGAGCCTGGCCGCGCAGGAAGGTTGCGTACAGAGGCAGACTCAGGCCGAACTGCGACGTTCGGTTGAGGAGATCGAGCGCAACTTGAGGCTTGTTCTGGTGCAGGGCCACCGCGGCGTCGATGGCAGGGATGCAGTTGTTCTGGAGCGCGGTGTCTTCCGGAAAGCGCTTCCCAAGCTCGCGCGCCATCGAAGTGGCTTCGGGTGCGTTGCCGAGGATCGCCATAGCGAGCGCCGCCGAGGCCTGGGTGTAGCGTCCGGACGGTAGCTTCAGGGCCGCGCGCAGGGTCTGCGCTGCCCTGCCCCGATCTCCGTAGAAGAGGTCGGTGAAGGCTGAGCCGACCATGAACTCGGCCTCCATGTCCTGCCGGAGAGACTGCCGCGCCAGATCCAGCGCACGGCTGCGGAACTCCTCCGCTTGTTTCACCTGGCCGGCCCGGGCCAGCGTGGCGGCGTGGTAATACAGCAGCCATGGGTTCCGAGGCGCGGTTTGGAGCGCCTGCTCCATGCCGTGTTCGTCGCCTTTCAGGTACGCGATCCGATACTCGTCCGTGACGAAGCTGGCAAGGAAGAGTTTTCGCTGCGTTGCCCGTTGCAGAACTTCCGCAGCTTCGTCGGCGCGGTTGAGTGCAATGAGGCTAACGGCGGCATTGCGATAGCCCACAACGAAGTCGGGATCGAGCTCGATGATGTCCCTGGATTCTTCGAGCATCCGCTCGTACTGCCCGTAGGCGGGGTAAATGCTCGTCGACAGGAAAGCTCGCGGGTACACGTCGCGCGGGTACATCTGGATCCAGGCTTCGCATGCATCTTTGGCGTGTTTTAAGTTCCCGGTGACGAGCAGGTCGTAGGACACGTCGATGGTGAACCGCTCGCGTTCGCTGGCGCGGTTGCGAAGCTCATGGGCGCGCCGGGTGCTCTCCATGGCCTGATCTTCGCGTCCGAGATCGGCGTACATGCGTCCGAGCCAGGCATGCGCCCAGGCGAACTCCGGATCGAGTTCCGTCGCATAGCGAAACAGCGGAATCGCGGCACTGCTGCCTTTGGTGTTGAACGCCTGCATGCCGCGGCTGAAAGCACTCAGCGCCTCCAGCGATGGCGTTGTGGCCTCCGCCAGGGGCGTATCGAAGTCGTGAAGGGTTTGCGTGGCTTCGCCGAGCCGGGTGCGGAACTGGGTGGCGATCTTTCCGATCGCTTCCAGCGCGTCCTCTTTGTGGAGCAACTGGACCTGCTCTGCATCCACCTCCTCGCCGGAGCTGCACCTGCGAGCGTGCAGGCCAATGACGAACGTATCGCCCAGGCGGGTGATGGAACCGTCCAGCACAACGCTTCCGCCCAGGCGCTGGCACACCTCGCGAGCGACAGGACCGGTCAGCGGCGCGTCTTCCCTCTGCCCCATGCGCTTGAGTGTTTTACGAACCTGGGTATCGCTGGCGAGGCGAAGGACGGGCGACTGATCGAGTTGCACCAGCAGCCCTTGTCGGAGCGCTATGTCGAAGGCCGCATCGCCTGTGGTGTTGACGAAGTCGGCCAGCACGAGGGTGTCTCTGGTGCTGAGTGGCTGCCGGGAATGGCTGCGCCACAAAAGGAAGGAAGACACCGCCGCGGCGAGCAAAGCACCGCCTACAGCTGCGAAGGTAAAGAGGCGCGGTCTGTTCCAAACGGGGGTGGCGGGTGTGGCGCTCGGCAGCTCCGTGTTTGGGGGCTGCGGAACAGATTCGAACTCAGGCTGTTCTAGAGCAACCCCGGAAGACGACGCCTGTTCTGTAGCGGCAGGCTGCGGCTCAACCGGTGGCTGGATCGCTTCGCCCGCGCTTGAACGCTCCACCGGAGCGATGAACCGGTAGCCCCTGGTTGGCACGGTCTCAATGAAGTGGGGCGCTCGTGCGTCGTCGCCAAGCTGCTTTCGGATGATGGCGATGGCGCGAGTGAGGGTAGTTTCTTCGACGAACGTGTCTTTCCAGACAGCCTCAAGCAGGGTCTGCTTGTCCAGCAGCTTGCCCGCATTGCCCGCCAGGATGAAGAGCACCGACAGAGCACGCGGCTCCAGCGAAACCCGCCTGCCCCGAAGAGTGAGCGAAAAGCCTTCTTCGTCGAGTTCGAAATCTCCGAATCGATAGAGCATCACGCCTCAGAACGCCTGCCTCCTCGAATCTACGGTGACGCAACCTTGCTACGCCGTCGTTTGCGCGACGCTCTCCGGCTCGTCTGGGACGGGCGCGTTTGCGGGATCTACGAGTTCCAGGCCGGCGCGGCGCAGGAGCTGGCGCACGATCTGGTCGGTGAGGCGCGTGGCGTCGTACTCGATGTGCACCGTGCGCTCACGCTCGTTCAGGTCGACACGCCGAATGCCGTACACCTCGCGAAGGCTGTTCAGCGCGAGGGCGGAAGCTTCGCGGGGCGGAGCGGCGAGATGGTAGGTGGCGTCGAGCTGGGTCATGGTCTGAGGATAACGCGATGGGCTAGCGCTGGCCCCACTTGAGTTTGGAGCGGAGAACATTGAACAGGCCGTGCTGGCCGAGGCGAACCAGGTGGACGCTGTACGGCGAACGCACGCAGTGAACTTGGTCTCCGAGTTTCAGCTCAACTGCTTCCTGGCCGTCGATGGTCAGGTAGGTTTGGTCGGCAATGCCTTCAACGTGCAGCCGGATCTCTGCGTCGCCGGGAACAACGATGGGCCGGACCGTAAGCAGGTGCGGACAGATGGGCGTGACCACCGTCGCGTTCACGTTCGCCATGACGATCGGGCCATTCGCTGCAAGGTTGTAAGCAGTGGATCCGGTTGGGGTGGAAACGATGACGCCGTCGGCGCGGAACTTCGCGACGAGTTCCCCGTCCAGTTCGACCACGTACTCGCCGATGCGGGCGATGGCACCCTTGGTCAGAACGACATCGTTCAGGACGTCCCACTGCAGGGGTTCGCCTTGGGTGCGAGTCAGGGTCACGCGCATCATGCCGCGTTCGTCTTCGTCGGAGGTGCCCTCACACCAGGCTTCCAGAGTGCGGTAGAGCTCCTCCAGGGGCACTTCGGTCAAAAACCCGAGTGAACCCAGGTTGACGCTGAGCAGCGGGGTGGAGGTTTGCGCAAAGGCGCGGGCGACCGAGAGCAGCGTGCCGTCGCCACCCAGCACCACCACAAGGTCAGGCTTGTGGGCCGGAAGGCTTTCCCGCTGGATGCCCTGCTGGTCCACATAGCAGGCGGAGGTCTCGTCGAGCACGGCCGTCATGCTGCGCTGCTGGAGCCACTGGAGCAAATCTCGCAGGATGCCCTGCAGCTCCGGCTTCTGGGGCTTGGAAACAATGGCGATGCTCGGCATTACCGACAGTGTACGTGTCTGATCAGCAGCCCTAGTAGTCGCCGGTCAAAAGCCGGAGCATGTCGTCACTTTTACGGGTCGGAAGGCTCACCGTTGGTGCCGGCGTGAAAGCGAGCGTAGAGGAGAAACTCGCGATTGCCCTCGGTGCCGGTGATCGGCGATTCCGTGATGTCGGTGTGTTGCGCACCGAGGTCCACAACGGTGCTCCGAACGCGATCGATGGCGATTCTGTGTGCCTCCGGGTCGCGCACGATGCCGCCCTTGCCCACCCACTCGCGCCCGGCTTCGAACTGGGGTTTGACGAGAATGACAGCCTCGCCCTGGAAGGGTCGCTCAGGAGCGGAGAGCGCGCTCACGACTGCGGGCAGAACGAGCGATGCTCCGATAAAGGAGACGTCCATCGCGAAGAAATCGGGTTGGGGCGGAGCGACGGGAATGCCCGCGCGCAGTAGAGCGTACTCAGCCAGGAGCGACGCGGGCGCGAGCGTGCGAGCGTTGGTGCGCTCCAAAAGGCGGAGGCGCGGGTCGTCTCGCAGCGGAACGGCCATCTGGCCGTATCCCGTGTCGACCGCCACCACGGCTGCTGCACCCCGCTGCAGCATGCAGTCGGTGAAGCCCCCGGTGGACGCACCGATGTCGACAGCACCCCGACCTGTGAGGGACAGCTTCCAGTGATCCAGGGCACCTTGCAGCTTCAGGCCGCCCCGGCTGACGAATGGGATGTCGTCGCCGAGCAGACGGAGCGCGCTGTCCACAGCGATAGCAGTACCGGCCTTTGTGACCTTTTGCTCGTTCACGAGTACGCGGCCGGCAAGGACCATGGCCGAGGCACGCTCGCGTGAGGCGACCAGGCCACGATCGACAAGCAGCTTATCCAGGCGCACGAAGCCGTCGGTTGCAGGCATGAAACCATGCTCTCATCCCCTCGCGCTCACCCTTCCGAGTTGAAAGGGCTGCGGGAGGTTGGAGCTGGCGCGTTACACTTTGGTGCGTCACCTAGGAGAAAGCCGGGTCCGGCGGTTTACGGTCTGATCGGGGGTGTTCCACGGCATCGAACGGTATGGAAGAAGCGGACATCTCATTTCGCCGGAACGCGCTGCGATCCCATCCAGCGGGCAAGTCTGTGCGTTCCTCTGGTGTGGAGACGCCGAAGGCAACACCGGCCGGGACGCTGGCGGCCATGGAAGACGGCACGCTGCTGGCACTGGTTGGGCAGGGTGACGAGAATGCCATGGCTACCTTGTTCGACCGCTATTCACGCGTGGTCTACTCCGTGGCGCTGCGCGTGCTGCGCGATCCCAGCGCTGCCGAAGACGTGTTGCAGGACGCGTTTATGCACCTGTGGCGCAAACCCGATGCGGTTGTGGTGAACCGGGGAGCGATTGGAGCGTGGCTCGCGGTCGTCGCGCGAAACCGCTCCATCGATATGTTGCGGAGGCAGAAGCCCTCTGAATCGGTGGAGGAGGTAGCGTTGCCGTCGGGCGTGGACGTTGCGGTGGACGCCGAACGCACTTATTTGATGGAGCGCGTGCGAGCCCTGATAGGGCGCATGCCGGTGGAACAGCGCAAGACTCTGGAGATGGCCTTTTTTGACGGCCTGACCCATTCGGAGATTGCAGACACCACGGGTGACCCGCTGGGCACGGTCAAAACCCGTATTCGAACGGCGTTGCTTTCCCTGAGAAAGGCGATGGTCGCATGATCGACCCAACCATTACAGCCGAAGATTTGGTTCTGTACGCCCTGGGTCTCCTGGAGGGCGAGGAACAGACCCAGGTGGAAACGATGCTGCGGAAGTCCACCGCCGCGCGCGAGGAGCTGGCGAATATTCGCGGTGACCTGGCGCTGTTCGCCATGGGCGCGGAACAGCACACACCACCCGCGCTGACGCGGCAGCGGCTGCTGAAGCAGGTCGCTCGGGAACGGCGTACGGTGCCGGTCGACGTTCCGGTGCAGGATCGTGTGATCCCGGAGCCACACACCTTCCGCATGGATCGGGATGCGCCAAACGGCGACCGAGAAAGTAGCCGCAAGACGCCAGCACCGGCACTTCCGCAACGCAGGGAGACCATGGCACCGGATCCGCTCGACGATCCTTCGCCGTATCCCGGGCCGGTGATCAAGCCGCTGCCTACGCGTACCTTCCCGCGGCAGCAACAAGTTGTAACGCCCAGTCAGCCACAGACGCAACCTCCAGCTGCCCGTAGATTGCGGGAGGTGCAGGCAGCTTCACCGGACCATGCGGGTGACAGCTTCTCTGCATCGGGTGCGAGCTTTGCGGCTGACCCAAGCCTCTCCGGGGCGGAGCGGCAGACGTTTTCACCCGACCCGCAGGTCTTCCCGCGCGAGGCTCGTTCCATGGCGACGAGTTCCACGGCGCACTCGGTGACCATGTTCGAGCAGCATTTTGCGGCAGATGGAACCAAGCACAAGGTGCAACCGGATTTGCCACCCGATCCAGAGCCATACACCGCGCGCCGGCCCGATCCGCTGGAAGCGCTGGAGAGCGTTCAGGACACATTTGTGGCGTCTGCGGCGGCCCGGGAGGATAACTTCGGGTTTAGTGCATACCGCGACCGGGAGGCCGACGAGCCACGCGGGAGTGGGGTGGCGCGGTGGATGGGCTGGGCGGGCTGGTCGCTCGCAGCCGCGGTGACGGTCGCCGCCGTGTTTGCCCTGCGAGACGACTTCAACCTGCGGGAGCAGGTTTCGCAACAGCAGACAGCCCTTTCGGCAGCAGAAGCGAGTGCGTCGAGGTCCGAGACGGTGCTGCAGACGCTGCAGAGCGCCTCCACGCAGCACTTTCAGCTTGCGGCGACGGATGCGGCGCCAACACCGAACGGCCGTGTGGCGTACCTGCCGGAGCGCGGGACGCTCGTTTTCCAGGGCAGCAACCTGGAGACGCTGCAGCCGTACAAGACTTACGAACTGTGGCTGATTCCGGTCGGCCAGGGACGGCAGCCTGTGCCGGCAGGATTGTTCAAACCGGATGCGCACGGCTATGCCACCGTGGTTCTGCCGCCCTTGCCGAAGGGGCTGGTGGCCGCGAACTTTGGCGTGACGATCGAGGATGACGGCGGGTCAAGCACGCCTACCCTTCCGATCCTGCTGGTCGGGCAGCAATCGTAAGACTCCAGCGGCGCTGCGAATCAGACAAGAAAGGGCTGCGCGGTGCGCAGCCCTTTCTTGTCTTATTAACGAGTCCTTACGGTGCGGTGACCTTGATGGCTACGCCGTAACCCTGCAACGGCACGGTTGCCGAGACCTCGTCGGTATCGGTGCGGATGACCGTTGCAATCTGGGTGGTGCTGGCAGTGACGTAGACCTTGCCAGTTGGCGAACCGCTGGTGGCGGAGATCCAGTTCAGGGTTCCGCCGATGGGAATGTCTGCCGTTTTCACCAGGCGCTGCAGATCGATGACGGAGACGGTGCTGGTTCCGGGCTGGCCGTTGCCGGCGTTGGCAACGTAGGCCTTGTTCGCGTCTTGAAGGATGGCGACCATTACGGGATTGATGCCGACAGGGATGGTGGCAAGGACCGATCCGAAGCCGGCTGCGTCGACTGGATTGGTGGCATCGCAGGCGGGGTTGGTCGTCGTAACGGTGCTGGCCGAGCAGAGCGGTATGTTGACGACGGTGAGCGAACCTGCGCTGACGCCGTCTCCGGCATTGACTACCGCGAGTTCGTTGATGTTGGTCGCCACGTCTGCCCAAACCGGGTTGGGACCGACGACGATGCGCGGAATGGTGTCCAGCGTATTGCCCTGCACGTTGATGACTGAGACCGTGCCGCTGGTTCCGCTGGCGGCGTCACCGGCCTTGTTGAGGACAAACGCGCGCCGGCCATCCACGTTGACCACGCCGTACACAGGATTGCGGCCAACCGCGATGGTGCTGCTGACCGCGTTCGACGCATTGTTCTCGATGCCGGTGGCGGTGCCAACGCTCACGCCCGGGTTCGTTCCCGCTGCCAGCACAAATACGCGCTGCGAGTTGTTCGAGCCAACGACATAGGTGGGGTTCTGGCCGACGGGCAGTTCCTGCCGGATGGTCGGCGGAGCGCCGGAAGTAAATGCGGCGACTCGGCTGGTTCCAGTTTCGGTGATGTACAGGGCGCCTGGGTTCGGCAAGGCCAAAGCGGTCAGCGGCGCGGAGCCGGCTGGGAGGGTGGTGCTGGTTACGTTGCGCGTGATGAAGGTAGGGTTCGCAGGCGTGATCTGGGACGCGGTGAACGCCTCGACGAGACCCGTATTCTGGTGCAGAACGTAGCCTTCATTGGCGGTGCTGAGGCCGAGAAAGCTGGGAACGGGCGCCGTATTCAGGGTGCCAACCACGGTGTCGCCGGAGAAGTCGATGAGGGTCGCTACGCCGAGACCCCCGTTGCCGGGGTCGGCCAGCGCCAGGGCGTACTTCTCAGGCTGCGAGGACGGACCAACGGGATTGATGGCGTTGACGACGGGACGATAGCTGTTTCCGCAGCCCAGGACTCCGCCCAAGGCGATAGTGGACGCGACACATGCCGCTACAACCGGCAAGCGACCGGCTTTCTGCTTTACTGCCAATTGCAAATGCTGCTCCTGCCGGTGAGACCGTGCTCGCGGACGAAAAGGTATCAGGAAGATTGTATAAGAGTCGGACTTTGTGGCGGGTCGTGAAGAGGAACGCGCCGCGCGTGGGCCAAGTGAGGCGGAGTCGCGTTACAGGTCTTCCCTGCCTTGGAGCCAGCGGTGCACGAAGCTGGCCTGCAAGTGGAACCGTAGGGCGGTGTAGCTGAGCATTTCGTGGAGGACGCGTTTGCGCCGCTCGGTGGCGGAGATGGTGCCGAAGGTGGAACGCGGCGAGGTGTGCACATCCAAACCTTGTTCGCGGCAAAGCTCGGCGATGCGGAAGAGGTGGCTGGGGTCGCTGACGACCACGACGGAGCGAAGTCCGCGAGCGCGAGCGATGTCCGCCAGCCGCTCGGCCTGCTGCTCGGTGTCCACGGATTCGGTTTCCGCAAGGATGTGGTCGTACGGGATGCCGCGCGCGAGCAGGTAGTCCCGGCCCACCGCTCCCTCGGTTTGGGTGGAGTGTTCATCGCCGCTGCCTCCCAGAACGATGACGAGCGGGGCGATCTGGCGCTCATAGAGCGAAACGGCATGTTCCAGCCGGGCGTGGAACACCGGGGACGGGTGCCCCACATACTGCGCCGCGCCGAAGACCGCAATCGCGTCCGAGGGGTGAGCGTCGTCCACACGGCCGACCTGATCGATTTGGTGGTACAACCAGGCGAACCATCCGAAAGCCGCGCAGAGCACGAGCAGGAACAGCGTGCCCAGCAGCGACACGCGACGCTTGCGGCGGTCCGGTCTGCGTGCGCCTCTCATGAGAGCTACCGCTGGAGCGCCAGAGCGATGGCGTGGGTAGGGATGGCACCCTGGCGGAGGATCATCCAGGAGTTGCCGCCGCCGCTCAGGTCAACGATGGTGGTGGGCACGGAATGAGCGGTGGGACCACCGTCCACGATAAGAGGAATCTGGTTGCCAAGCTGATCGCGAACACAGCCGGCCCAGGTGCACTCGGGCATGTTGCGCAGGTTTGCAGACGTAGCCGTGATCGGCAGACCGAGTTCCTGCACAACGGCGCGCGGAATGGGCGCCTCGGGAACGCGGATGGCGACGTTGCCGGTGTAAGCGGTGACGCGCAACGGCAGACGGGAGCCCGCCTTGACGACGATGGTGAGCGGACCGGGCCAGAACTGTTCGGCGAGCGTGTCAAAGGCGCCGTCCAGGTCGCGGGCCACCTCGTAGGCCTGTGCCGTTTCAGCAAGAAGCAGGCTGAGCGGCTTGTGGCGTGCGCGGGTCTTGATCTCGTAGATCTGTTCCACGGCGCGGAGATTCACTGGATCGACGGCAAGACCGTAGAAGGTATCGGTGGGGAGCGCTGCTACCTGGCCGGAGCGGATATGCTCGGCGACGTAACGGACGAGATCGGCCTCCGGCTCGTCGGGGTGCATGCGCAACAGTTCAGCGTTCAACAGGGTTCTCCAGCTTGCCTTAGAGCCGCAGCGTAGCACAGCCGGGGGAGCAGTGCCGGCTTTGGCGGGCTGCGGAGGTTGGGCCGAATCCGAAAGCTGTAACGGAGCGCAGTAGAATCCGAGGGATGCCAGCGGTGATCACCAGCCGACAGAACAGCAGGGTTCGAGCGCTGCGAGCTGCCCTGGCCGGCCGCGGCGAGGATGGCGCGATCGGCGTCGAAAGTCCACACCTGGTGCGCGAAGCCCTGCAGACGCACGAGGCTGAAGTCCTGGCCGTTTTTGTTCGCGAAGACCGGACTGAGTTGCTGGCGGACCTGCCCGCGGAGATAGAGCAAGTGGTTCTCTCGCGAGAAGTGTTCGCGAGTGTGGCGGCAACGGAACATTCGCAAGGTATGGCAGCCCTGGTGACGCGGCCGACGATGCGATTCCTGCCGCGACCCGGGCAGTTGTTGCTGTTACTCGACAAGGTACAGGATCCTGGGAATGTGGGGACGCTGGTGCGTTCGGCGGAGGCGTTTGGCGCGGCGGCGGTACTGGCCACGGAGGGAACGGCCGACGTCTGGAACGGCAAGGCGCTGAGGGCGTCAGCCGGTGCGGCGTTTCGGATGCCGGTGGTTCGGTGGAGCGAGACCCTCCGCGCTGCGGTGCAGAAGCTGGGAACGAGGATGCTGGCAGCGGTGGCCGATGAGGACGGAGCGCTGGCGGCGACGGATGCCAACCTGGGTGGCGGGTGTGTGCTGGTGATCGGGAATGAGGGTCGGGGAGTTTCGCCAGAGCTGCTGGCTGTGGCGGATGGCCGCATCACCTTGCCCATGGCTGGGCCGACCGAAAGCCTGAACGCAGCGGTCGCGGGGTCGGTGCTGCTGTACGAGGCCGCTCGGCAGCGGAGAGCCGGAGCGCGCTGATGGGGCTGTTTGACACGGGGGTGAGCGCAGCGGCAAGTGGGCCCGGGAGGAACGCTCCACTTGCAGAGCGGATGCGGCCTCGGTCGCTGGAAGAGTACGTGGGTCAGGCGCACCTGGTGGGTGTGGGCAAGCCGCTGCGGTTGCAGATTGAGCGTGATGAGCCGGGGTCGATGATCTTCTGGGGGCCGCCGGGGACGGGCAAGACGAGCCTGGCCAAGCTGATCGCGACGACGGCGCACGCCAGCTTCGTCGAGTTCAGCGCGGTAACGAGCGGGATCAAAGAGATCAAACAGGTGATGGCGGATGCGGAGCGTGCGGCATCAATGGGTGCGCGCACGATCCTGTTTGTGGACGAGATTCACCGCTTCAACCGCGCGCAGCAGGATGCGTTTCTGCCCTATGTGGAGCGAGGTGCGCTGCGTCTGATTGGCGCAACAACAGAGAACCCATCCTTTGAGGTGAACGGGGCGTTGCTGTCCCGCTGTCGCGTGTATGTGCTGCAGCCGCTGAGTGAGGACGACCTGCTGGGGCTGATGCAGCGCGCGCTTGGTGATGCGGAGCGGGGGCTTGGCGCGCAGGGCGTGAAAGCGGACGAAGATGCGTTGCGCACCATCGCGGAGTTTGCGAGTGGCGATGCTCGGTATGCGTTGAACGCGCTGGAGAGCGCCGCGGCGCTGCTGCGTGGGAGAGGTGAGACTCGGCTAACCAAAGAGATCGCGGCCGAGGCGTTGCAGCAGCGTGTGCTGCTGTATGACAAGAGCGGCGAGCAGCACTACGACCTGATCAGCGCCTTGCACAAGAGTGTGCGCAACAGCGATGCGGACGCGGCGCTGTACTGGCTGCGAAGGATGCTGGCTGGCGGTGAAGACGCGATGTATGTGGCGCGGCGGCTCATCCGGATGGCGGTCGAAGACATCGGGCTGGCGGCGCCGGAGGCGTTGAACCTGTGCCTCAGCGCGCAGCAGGCAATGCATCTGCTGGGATCGCCGGAAGGTGAGTTGGCATTGGCGCAAGCGACCGTCTATTTGGCTCTGGCGCCCAAGTCGAATGCGGTCTATCGCGCCTGGAGCGATGTAGCGGCGGATGTGGAAAGTACTGCGGCAGAGCCGGTTCCGCTGCACCTGCGCAATGCACCCACAAAGCTGTTGAAGGCGCTGGATTACGGCAAGGACTACCAGTACGCACACGACGTTGAGGGCAAGGTTGCGGCGATGCAATGCCTGCCCGGCTCACTGGAGGGCCGGCGGTACTACGTGCCGACCGAGGAAGGCCGGGAGCGGCAGCTTGCGGCCCGGCTGGCCGAAGTCCGACGTCTGCAGGGTCGCGAGTAGCCCAGCAGCACCTACTTCGCTGCGTCTTTCTGGATCGCGGCGAGGACGACGGACTTCGTCAACACTTCCGGCAACACGTCGGGCTTGGCACTGGTTGAGCCCGGGTAAATAACGTAGGTTGGAACTCCGCTTCGGCCGATGGCTGAGAGTGCGTTGGTGATGCCCGGATCGTACTGCGTCCAGTCGGCACGCATGAGGACGAAGTTGCTCTTCTGCAGAGCGGATTGCACTTCGTCGGTGTGCAGAACGAGCTTTTCGTTCACCTGGCAGCTCAGGCACCAGGCGGCGGTGAAATCGACGAAGACGGACTTGCCGCCAGCGCGCGCCTGGTCGAGTGCTGCTGGAGTGAAGGGCTGCCACTTGCTGGATGCGCCCCCGCCGATTTGCATCGCGGCCTGGCCGTGCTGTGCAAGTTCCTGCGGTGTGGGACGCAACGCGAAAGGCAGAGCCACGGCTCCGGCAAGGAAAAGCACCGCTGTGATGGTGGCAGCTCGACTCCGGGGCCAGCGACCGAGGATCCAAGCGCCGATCGACAGAACGAGCAGGGCGACCAGCAGCATGGCTGCCTGATCCACACTGCTGAACGGGTCGCCCGACCCGAACAGCCGGCCGTACAGGTAGACCAGCCAGATGACTGTGAAGTACAGCGGAATTGCGGTGATCTGCTTCAGGGTCTCCATCCACGCCCCGGGCTTAGGCAGCCAGCGCATGAGAGATGGAAAGAAGGTGAGAGCGAGATACGGCAGTGCGAGCCCGAGCGCGAGCGCGGTGAAGACCAGCAGCGTCACGATCGCAGGCTGCGAGAGGGCGTACCCGATGGCGACGCCCATGAACGGGCCAACGCACGGGGTAGCCACGACCGTGGCAAGAACTCCCGTGAAGAACGAGCCGGCATAGCCCTGCTTGCGGGTGAGCGAATCACCCGCGGAGGTGAGGGACAGTCCGAGTTCGAAGACACCACTCAGCGAGAGAGCAAAGAAGAACAGCAACAGCGCGAGAACGCCGACGAAGCCGGGCGACTGGAGCTGGAAACCCCAGCCGAAGCGTGCCCCGCCGCTGCGCAGCGCCAGCAAGACCGCGACGATGGCCCAGAAGGAAGCGACGATGCCGGCCGTGTACACCAGGCCGTGGGCGCGGGAGCGCTGCCGATCTTCGCCGCTGGACTGAACCAGAGACAGCGCTTTGAGGAACAGCACTGGAAAGACGCACGGCATGAGGTTCAGGATGATGCCGCCCGCGAAGGCTAGAGCCATCGCGGTGAGCGCGGTGACCTCGCCGGCGCCACTCGAAGCAGAAGCGCCTTGCGGGTGCGCAGCGCTGTCTGTAGCAGCAGGCATTGCGACGGCGCCCGGAGCCACGTCTGCCGTGATCTGGTAGCTTTCGTCCTCGTTCAGCTCCACCACGCCGTGGATCTGCTTCGGTGCCGGTGTGTTGGGCAGAAGCGTGAGATAGATGCGCGCACCGTCGGGCAGTGAGTCAATGGGCTGATCTGCGTTGTCCTGCAGGAGCTGTTCGTCGAGCGGGTAGAACTCCGCGTCGGTTTCGTGGGTGCCGGTGAGGAACGTCAGCGCGATGTGCTTGCCGTCGGAGACGGCGTGCGCGGAGAAGCCCTGTCGAGGCTGCTCAGGAATGTGCTTTAGCGCGTTCGCAATCGGACCAACCTGAGTTCCCTGCTGCGCGACAGCGGTGCCGGCGGGCACCAGGTGGAGGTCGATGCCGAGGTCCGCAGTGCCGGGAACGCACTGTTCACGGCAGACAAGCCACTTCAGGTGACCGGAGAGGTGGATGGTGCCGTCTTTGCCGGGCTTGGCGTTGGGCGCGGCATGAACAACGAAGGGGTACGTGACGTTGTCCTCGTACCCGTAATCGACGGCACCTTGGAATGGCAGACGCGTGGGCTGGGGAAACTGGAGATCATCGGCCGTGATGCCCTTTGGCAGAGACCAGTCGACGGAAGGTGGAAAGCCGGCGAAACCAGCGTTCTTCCAGTAGATGTGCCACTTGTCTTCCAGCGTGAAGACGAAACCGAGCGTCTGCGTTCCGCCCGCAGCGATGTCGGGCCCGGCGCTGACCAGTTCCACCGTGAGGTGGTCAGCTTTGATGGGGCCTGGGCCGCCGTTGCCGTAAACCGCCTTTTGGGCGCGGGCCGAACACGCCACACTCAGCACGAGGAGCAGCAAGAGCGTGACGATGTATTTGCCGGCGGCGCGAAAAGGCATGATTTTTAGATGATAGAAGGTGCCGGATGGTGCGGGCGACCTGGAAGAGGCTAGAAACGCTGCATCCGATGCTCGACCATGATGCAGCGGTCCATGACGACCGAGATCCCGTGAGCCTCGGCGTGCTGCGCTGCCTCACGATGAAGGATGCCCTGCTGGACCCAGAGTTGTGTGAGACCCAGCGCGATCATCTCGTCCACGATGGCCGGGATGTAGCGGGGCAGGCGGAAGACGTTGACGAGCTCGGGCGTTTCAGGCAGTGCCGTGAGTGAAGGATAGGCCCGCTCCCCGAGCACATGGTCGAGAGAAGGATTGACCGGCAGGATGCGACAGCCGGCCGACTGCATGTAGCGGGAAACGTAGTGGCTGGGTTTGGCGGGATCGTCGGAGAGACCGATGACCGCGATGGTGCGGGCTGCCAGCATGCGACGGATTGTGTCCGGTTCGTTCATGCAGACTTCCACTCTCCTAGCAACCGGCGCACCGTGACGATTTCGCCCAGATGGTAGGCGTTGTGGTCGGCGATGAGCAAGGCCTCGCGAAGCAAAGTTTGTCCCTGCCCCCATGGGAATGGCGTGGTGAGGTCGCCGGCTTGCAGCAAAGCTTCAAAGCGCTCGCGGTCGGTTCGAATCTGGTCGACCGCTTCTTGCCACGCGGACTCATGGGGTGGGGTGGGAAGCTTCGGCCAGTAATCGTCGGGCCACGCCATGGGCTTGTAGGTGTTCGCGGCGTTGTCGCTGAAATCAAGAATGTCACGCTGCGCGATGCGGAGGTGTTCCAGCAATTGCCAGGCGGAGTACGGCAGCCCGGGCGGGACGATGCCCTGCTTTGCGAAGGGCAAATCCGTGACGGCGTCGTCGAAGGAGACGTGGGCCTGACCGCCATCCAGCAGGGCGGTGATCTGTTCAAGGAGGGCGACGCGCAGCGGATGTTCGCTCATACCCACTTGGATGCGCCCCGGCGGCGGGCCTATCCGGCAGAGACCCAGAAGGTTAGCCCGCCTACGCCCTGCTAATCCTCGGTATCGTCGATCGGCGCGGGGATGTTTCCTTCGCGACGCATCTTGAGGTAGCCGCGAATGAACGGCGCGAGCCCGCCGTCGAGGACCTTATCGACGTCGCCCGACTCCACTCTGGTTCTGAGGTCTTTCACCATGCGATAAGGCTGCAGCACGTAGGAGCGGATCTGTGAGCCGAAGTTGATGTCGAGCTTGGAGTCTTCCAGCTTCTTGGAGGCTGCCTGCTTCTTTGCGAGCTCGTACTCGTAGAGGCGCGAGCGGAGCATCTTCATGGCCTTTTCGCGGTTCTTGTGCTGCGAGCGCTCGTTCTGGCAGGCGGCCACGATGCCAGTCGGTAGGTGGGTAATGCGGACCGCGGAGTCTGTGGTGTTGACGTGCTGGCCGCCCTTGCCGCCGGAACGGTAGGTGTCGGTACGGAGCTCATCGGGCTTGATGTCGATGACGATGGAGTCATCGATTTCTGGCGAGACAAAGACTGAAGAGAACGAGGTGTGCCGACGCTTGGCAGAGTCGAAGGGCGAGATACGGACCAGGCGATGTACGCCGGTTTCTCCGCTGAGCATGCCGAATGCGTTTTCGCCAGAGATGGTGAAGGTGGCAGATTTGATGCCGGCTTCGTCGCCATCCTGGATCTCGTTGATCTCCGTTTTAAAGCCCTCGCGCTCGGCCCAGCGCAGATACATCCGCATGAGCATCTCTGCCCAGTCCTGCGATTCGGTACCGCCCGCGCCCGGGTGGACGGTGACGATGGCGTTGAGAGCGTCGCTCTCGCCGGAGAGCAGGGTGCGGGTTTCGAGGGACTCGGCGAAGGCCTCGGTGTTGTGGATTTCGGATTCCAGTTCGGCTTCGACGTTTTCGCCCTCGCGAGCCAGGTCGAAGTAGGCTTCGACGTCGGCGGCGCGGCGCTCGAGTTCCCTGTCTTCACTGAGGAGAGACTCAAGCCGCTTGCGTTCGCGCATGAGTGGCTGCGAACGCGCTGCGTCTGCCCAGACTGCGGGGTCGGCAATCTGCTGCTCTACGGAAGCTAGTTCTTTCTCAAGGCGGGGACGGTCAAAGATACTCCCGCAGTTCGCGAACGCGGTCGCGAACCGGGGAGTAGGCGTACTCCAAATCCGTAATCATCTGTTGTTAGTAGAGCAGCGCGGCCGCGAGTCAGCAAGTCAGAGTCAGTGATCCCGGAACGGGCCTCGATGAGCTCCCGCCGCGCATACCGCAAGAGCGGCAGCCGTGAGTGCAACACAGAGCCAAGCGAAGAGATCGCCATGCCGCGTGTAAAACGTGGACTCGTTGGTGAAGGCGAACGGGAGCATAGCCGCCAGGCGCTGATGACGCGGAGCGGTGGCGCGGATGTTTCCATAGGGATCGATCGACTCGGTGATGCCGGTGTTCGTGTCGCGTAACATCCAGCGCCGATTCTCGATGGCTCGCATTCGCGCCATGTTGCTGTGCTGAAACGGCGCGCTGGTATCTCCGTACCAGCCATCGTCGGACAGGTTCACCAAGACGTCGGCTCCCTTGGCTACGAGCTGGCGAACTTCGTCAGGAAAAATGGACTCGTAACAGATGAAGACGCCATAGGTGTGGCCTGCCGCGCGGAGTGGAATGCGCCGGGTGCCGCGGTCAAATGTACCTACCTGTTCGGTGAGGCCGCCGGCAAACTGAAACAGGTCTGCGTATGGAACGAACTCGCCGAAAGGCACCAGGTGAATCTTGTCGTAACGGGTTTGGAGGCCCTGCGCGGTAAACAGGCCGGCGGAGTTGTACATCCGCAAGCGCCGGGGATTTGCCGGGTCCCGATCCACTGCGTTGCTGTCCGCGATCACCGGGGCGCCGCTGCTCCGGGCCAGGCCTGTCAGGGTCGTCTGCAGCAGGGGCTCGTGCACTTCCCACGGTGTTGGCGCCTCTGGCCAGAGGATTACGGCAGCGCTGGGAGTTGCGGAGGAGCGCAGAGCGTCCGTAGTGAGACTGGCGAGCTGCCGTTCTAACGGCACGGCGGAAAGATTCGGCTGCGGTGAGGGATCCAGGTTCGGCTGCACGGCGATGGCCTGTTGGTCGGCCTGGGGTCGCGGCGCGTGGTGAATCCAGCCAGCCACGATGCTGACGAGGGCCACAAGGGATGCCACTGCCAGAGCGAGCCCTGGTTTGTTGTCGCGTGGGCGCGGATGGGGCTGATCTCGTGTCGCTGATGTTTCGGAGCCTGAGGCGAACGAAACAAGCGCGAGCGCGAAGGCAGCATTGATCCAGGCGATGAGGAAGCTGATGCTGTAAATGCCTGCGAATGGCGCCAGGCCAGTGAGGGCGGCATTGTCTACCTGGGAATATCCGAGTAGATCCCAAGGAAAGCTGGTGACGCGAGCGCGGGCGAGTTCGACGGCAACCCAGGTAGCCGCGAGAGAGAACGAGAGAAGCAGAGGGTGCAGACGGACGGTGAAGCGCCGTAGCTGCAGGACGGCAAGAGCACCGAACAGTGCGTGGTACAGACCGAGGTACAGGCAAAAGAGCACGAGCACGATGGCCGCCATGGGCGCGGACAGGTTGCCGTAGCGGTGCATCGTCTGGAAGATCCAGTAACAGTGGCCCAGGTACCAGAGAACCCCGCAGAGATAGGACCATAGGGTCGCCCGAAGAAGCTGGCGAGGTGCTGTACGCGAGAGGACGCACAGCAAGTAGAACCACGGGAGGCATGCGATCCAGGCAAGTTGCGCGCGGGCGACGGGCAGCGGTCCTGCAATGGGAAAGATGGCCGTCTGCATGGCTGCCGACAACAGAACGAAGGCCGCGAATGGCAAATGGCGTCGCATCGCCGGGAGTCTATCACCGGGAGATGCCGTGACACTGCCGATTGCGTGGCGATACACTGATTACATGCTTGAGATGGTGATGGCGCTGCTGCGGAGCATTCTGGTACCGCTCTTCATCGTCGGCATGGTCGGATCGACGGTGGTGGTCGCCATCACGTTCGTGCATGATGTGATCGACTTTGCGGCTGAGGACGAGCCCGGCACGGCGACTGACCCCCGAGGCTGAGTCGCGGAGCCGCTTCGGTTGACTGAGCAGAAGCATGGACGCTATTCTTCTCTTTGGGTGTTGGTTTGATCCACGAACAGAGTGGGCGCTGACGCACAACCAAAACAATGGCGTTTAAACGCAACCACGCTGTTCCTTCCTCCCTTCCAGCAGAGCCAAAGCGAGTTCGGTTGGTCGTCGCGTCCTCCGTGATGCTGACGTTCATTTCGTTCTGGCGCGCCGCGGCGATTGTTCTGAATGATCTGGGCTCGTCCGCTTTCTACGCAGGCGGTATCGCAGAAGCTGCCGTAGGCAAAGCCGCTCCGTGGTTCATTCTTGGCGTGATGCTGTTCGCGTATTCGGTGCGCGCCGTGTACGTGGAAAGTTGTTCCATGTTTACGCGCGGCGGCGTGTATCGCATTGTGAAAGAAGCCCTGGGCGGCACCTTTGCCAAACTCAGCGTTTCTGCACTGATGTTTGACTATGTATTGACCGGCCCCATCTCAGGTGTGTCGGCGGGCCAGTACATCGTGGGATTGCTGAACGGGTTGCTGGCGCAGATGGCAAGCTCGCCACGCTTCAATCACCTGTTGCTGAACGCGGCCGGACAGCCGCGACAATTCAACGTCAATGTGACGTCAGCCTTCATCGCCCTAGTGATAACGGTCTATTTCTGGTGGCAGAACACCAAGGGTATCGAAGAGTCGAGCGAGAAGGCTCTGACGATCATGAAGATCACGACCGTGATGGTTGTGGTGCTACTGCTTTGGGGCGGATACACGGTGCTGCATATTGGAGCTCACCTGCCGCCCTTGCCGACGCCGGCAAACCTGAGGTTCTCGAACGAAGCTCTCGGCTTTCTGAAGCACACCAAGTTTGCGCACACGCTCGGACTGTTCGGCATCCTGATGGCTTTCGGGCACTCCGTGCTGGCCATGAGCGGCGAAGAATCGCTGGCCCAGGTGAACCGCGAGATTCAGCACCCAAAGCTGAAAAACCTGAAGCGGGCCGCGTTCATCATTGCGGTGTACAGCACAGTGTTCACCGGCCTAGGTTCCCTGCTGGCCGTGATGATCATCCCGGATTCGGTGCGAGTGAGTCAGTATGGCGATAACCTGATCGCTGGCATGGCGATGTATATGGTTGGCCCGCTGGGCCTGCGAATCGCCTTCCGCATCTTCGTCGTGATCGTCGGGTTCCTGATCCTGGGTGGCGCTGTCAACACGGCCATCGTTGGTTCAACTGGCGTGCTGATGCGCGTGGCTGAGGACGGTGTACTCACCGACTGGTTCCGGAAGCCACACAAGCGATTTGGCACAAGCTATCGCATCGTGAACCTGGTCGCGTTGATGCAAATCTTCGTGATCCTGATCACGCATGGCGATGTGCTGCTGATTGGCGAGGCCTACGCCTTTGGCGTGATCTGGAGCTTCACCTTCAACGCCTTGGCGATGTTGGTGCTGCGCTGGAAGTACAAAGGGGAACGTGGGTTCAAGGTACCGCTCAACCTGCGTATCGGAAATCAGGAGATACCGATCGGCCTGATGGCGGTATTCCTTGTGCTGCTGACGACCGCCATCGTGAACCTGTTCACGAAGCAGGTTGCGACGGTAAGCGGCATCGTTTTCGCGATTGCGTTCTTCGTTATCTTTTCGTTGTCCGAGCGGCATAACAAGCGGCGCTCCAAGGTCACGGAACGACAGATGAAGGAGCACTTCCAGCTCGGTCATGCAGAAGAAGTCGGCCGCGCCGACTTGGCGATCCGCTCTGGCGGTGTGCTGGTGACGATGCGCGACGCGACCACCCCGCATGCGCTGAAGTGGGCCTTGGCGAGGACAGATACAGACGAGCAGGATCTGGTGGTTCTGGCCGCCCGCATGATGGGAGCCGGTGGTCCTGAGTATGTGGATGCTTCAGAGCAGTTGTTCAGCGAACACGAACAGATGCTGTTTACCAAGGCAGTGTCGGTTGCGGAGAGTTTCGGGAAGCACATTTCCCTATTGGTAGTTCCTGCGGGAGATATCTTCGCTGCGATTGTGCGGACTGCAAACTCACTGGATGCGGCGGCAGTGGTCTCGGGGCTTTCCACCAAACTGACCGCGCAGGAGCAGGCGTTTTATGTGGGACAGGCGTGGGAAAGCCTGCCGGAACCTAAGCGCCAATTTACCTTCTATGTGATCCCGCCTGCGGGTGACGCGGAAAGCTTCCACATCGGTCCGCACGCTCCGAGTATTCCGGCGAGCGACGTGCAACTGGTCCACCGGCTGTGGCTGAACTTTCGCCGTGACGCAAATATGGAGCACCTGCATCACTCGGACGTGGTGTCATACGCACTTACCCGGTTGGCAAGTGACTTCGCCGCCGATCGTGCAGGCACCCTGCGAGAGTTAGAAGAGAACATTCTGCACGAGAAAGAACGTCGCGGTCTTGGCTTACCTTCTCGGTTTGAAGAGGATGACCAGGAAGAATCTCCCGGGTATTCCCTGGCAGAAACTCGAAACTAAGAGGACCGCTCACGTAGTAAGCTGAAGCAGTTCAATCAATCCGCATAGCATCAACATGCTTGCGGTCAATCAACCCGGTAGGGGGAGTGTAGCCTTGGAAGTCAGCCGTATCATCGCGGAGATCGACGCACAGATCAGTAAGTTGGAGCAGGCAAAGGCTCTGTTGCAAGGCACGAGCACCACCAACACTGGGCGCAAGGGGCCCCGCAAGAACGCCGGACCAGCAGCTCCGGCAGCAGCCAAGAGCGGAGTGAAGAAGAAGCGCAACTTGAGTGCGGATGCCCGCAAGCGGATCGCCGAAGCGCAGAAGCGGCGTTGGGCCGAACGGCGCAAAGAGAACTAGCGCTGGACAGTTTTGGAAGTACAAAGGCCGCCCGAACAGTGGGCGGCCTTGTACTTTCATCGGTTCACCAAAATTTCACGGAGGTTGTCTTTCGCCAGGAAGAAGCGATACGTCGAGTACTCATGCAGCAATGTTTCCATCTGACGGTTGGTGTAGATGTTCTGGACGGCAAGGCCACTGACTGGTTGAACATCGACCTGCTCGTCCTCACGCAGGTGGTAGCGATGGAATCCCGTTTCCGGCTTCACGTGGCCGAAGACAAGCAAGCGACCACCGGGCGCCATCACGGCATGAAGCCTTTCGAAGAGAGGACCCACCAAGCTCTTGGGTAAGTAGTCGGCCACATCCCAAAGCAGCACCACGTCAAAGAGGCGACCCGCAACGGGCAAGTTCGCGTCCAGGAAAGCTGCGCTGTCGAACTCCTCGCCCGGCTCTGCATCGGAACGGATCCAATTCGAGCTCTGTGCCTCACCCGCGAGGTCAGCCATGTAGATGCTGTGTCCCCAACTGGTCAGCAGGTTGATATTGGTGGACGATGTGGGTCCGATGTCCAAGACCCGGAGACTTTCCTGCTCGTTGAGGAAGGTGCGCAGCGTGGCCCAGCCGCTGGAATGACGTGGGATACGCTGCCTGGATGGATCGGAGTTTCTTGCCTCTCCCCCGCCGAAGAATCGCATAGGTCCTTAGAAGTAAGTATGGCCAGGGTGGATGGCCGGTCTAACCGCGGCCATCCTGGCCAGTAAGGCTGATACGGCCACGGACTGACGCGCTCTCCTCGACAGAGAAACGGGCAGCAACGATGTCGCCGATCAGCTCGCCGTTTTGGCGAATCTCGACCCGGCCGGTTGCCTCTACGGGGCCATGCTGGCGGCCCAGTACGACCAGATCCTGCACATAGAGCTCCGCATTGACCTCAGCGTTCGGTCCGATGATGAGCCGACTGCCGGAGAGGCGAATCGTGCCGTCGATCTTGCCGTCGACATAGAGTTCTTCCGTGCCGGTGATGTCGCCCTTGAGTTGCACGGACTTTCCGATGACTGTGCTGCCTTCCGATGGTTTCACGTTTGCTCCTGAGCGGCTAGCGTCTCCCGGCGAGTGTACCGAAGGACAAGGACCGGCACAACGGGAGGTGCAGTTCTGCTAACGTGGAAGCGCCTGGTGCATCCAACCCTTACGTGAGAACGCTGCTTTATCCCGCTGTGCTGTTGAGTTTTCTGGCTCCGGTGGCATGCTCCGGCGCGAAGCAGAGTTCGGAGCCGGCGGTGGATATCCGCGCGCTGATGCGGGACGTTTGCCATGAAGAGATCCAGGTGCTGCAGCGGCATGACTCGCGTTTGCGCTACCAGGTGCACCGCGAGGACCGACATGGAACAACGGTGCGCGACCAGATTGAGAGCCATGATGGCGGCGTCGCGCGACTGCTGCAACACAACGGGCAGACGCTGACGGTTGAGGAGAATGCCGGAGAACAGCAACGGCTGAAAGCGCTGCTGGGGACCAACAAGCTGCAGCAGCGTGAGCGCGAAGAGGCACATAACCGGACTTACGGCACTGAGTTGCTGGAAGTGATGCCGGACGCGATGCAGTTTGCGGCGGCACCGGAGCAGACCCCCGTGCCGGATGTGCCGGATCGGCAGATCGTGGTGAACTTCGACCCGAACCCGGCCTTTCACCCAGCCAACATGGCGCAGCAGATTCTGCCCGCGCTGCATGGGCGCGCCTGGATCGATCTGAACGATCACCGGCTGCTGCGGATGGAGTTGCGAAATAGCTCCGATGTAAACCTGGCGTGGGGCCTGCTCGCTAAGGTGTACGCGGGCGGAAGCATTCTGTATGAGCAGCGGCGGGTTCAGGACATCTCGACCTTCACGCACATCGTCATGCACCTGCGCGTTCGCGAATTGATGCTGAAGACCGTGCAGATGGACACGGATACGAGAGCGACCGACTTCCAGCGCCTGGCGAGTTCTCCTAGCGGAGACGATGCCATTCGCATGCTGCTGTCTGAAACGGTGCCTACGCGCTGAGACTACGCGCTGAACTAGCCATTGAAGTGGGCACGGCGCACCGTGAGCGCATCGACTCGGTCCTGGTCTACTTCAAAGCCACGACCCGGTGAGGCCGGAACAGCGATTTCACCTTCCGGGCTAACAGTCACCTCAGGATGGATGATGTCCTGTGCCCAGTAGCGCTTGGAGGCGGAGACATCGCCGGGTAACGTGAAGTTGGGCAGGGACGAGAGCGCAATGTTCTGAGCGCGTCCGATGCCGCTCTCCAGCATGCCGCCACACCAAACCGGCACGCCATGCTGCTGGGCGATGTCATGGATCGCGATCGCTTCGCTGAAGCCGCCAACGCGACCCACCTTGATGTTGAGGATGCGGCCGCTGCCCAGGCGCAGTGCGGCATCGGCGTCGCGCCGATTGCGAATGCATTCGTCGAGGCAGATGTCGGTCTTGATTCGGCGTTGGAGCTCAGCATGGAAGAAGAAGTCGTCGTACCACAGGGGCTGCTCGATCATGAGCAGGTTGAACTCATCCCAGGTAGCAATGTGGTCGGCATCGGAGAGGCGGTATGCGGAGTTCGCATCGCAGCTGAGAAGAATGTCGGGCCAGCGCTTGCGAACCGCTGCAAACATTTCCGTGTCCCAACCGGGCTTGCACTTGAGCTTGATGCGCTGGTAGCCCGCGGCGACCTCCTGCTCGACCTTGGCGAGTTGCTCGTCCATGGTGTCCTGCATGCCGATCGAGACGCCGCATGCGATGCGATCTCGCGTGCCGCCCAGCAGCCGGGCGAGCGAGACGCCCTTGACCTGCGCCTCCATGTCCCAGACGGCGTTCTCCACCGCAGCCTTGGCCATCCGATGGCCGCGAACCTGCTCGAGTAGAGCGGGGATGTCGCTTCCCTTCTCCAATGTCTTGCCGAGGAGCCGCGGTACGAGCTCGGATTCCGTGATGAGCCACGCGGTGTCGATCATCTCGTCGGAGAAGTATGGGTGTTCCCCGGCGACGCACTCGCCCCATGCGCTGACGCCGTCACTCTCGATCTGGACCAGCAGAATGCGACGCGTGTTTGTCCGACCGAAGCTGGTGACGAACGGGTGCGCAAGCGGCATCTGGATTTCGCGCAAGGTGATCTGTTGAAGCTTCATAGCTGAACCCCTGTTGGTTTCAAGAAGGCAGTCTCCGCCGGCGCGCGGCCGAGCAGGAACGAGCCTTGGCCGTCCGCTCCGCGGAGGTAATCGATTGCGGCCAGACCCTTCGCAAACGCATGCTCAAGTTGCTGGCGAATCCGGATCTGCGTTGCTGAGGCGCGAGCGTCACGATCGGCCTTCCACGCGTAAATTTCCGCGGGAACCTCCACTGTGCCTTCTGCCTCGGTCCCGTGTTCCGCGGTGAGAGCGCGTTCCACGTGTGCGGTGCGGATCCACCACTCGGCATAGAGACGATCCGTTGGCAGGCCACCCTGCAGCGGCGACGAGGATGGACCGTAGAAATCACGCACGTAGCGCCGACTGATTGCACCCAGGCGATGCAGATTGAAGAAAGCGTTCTTAATCTCCAACGGATCGTAGGTCCACTCGATCAGATCGAACCCGTCCGCGAGCGCAATGTCCCGCTGCGCCAGCTTTAACGTGCGGCCGACACCGCTGTTGCGGTAGGCAGGCAACACCGCCAGCATCTGCGAGTGGAGGTACGCGTGCCCGTCCCGGTAGCCGGGAAAAGCAAGATTGAACGCGACGATTGTGTCGCCGTGCATGGCGCCAAGCACATGGCCACCAAGTTTCTCCGCCAACAGAAATGCGCGGCGCGGAAAGAGCTCATCCGGGGAGTAGCCCCAGGTTGTGCGCTGGATTTCAACGCAGTGATCGAACTGGTCTAGAGTTCGCAGCCGTTCCGTGCGCAGAGCGTTCGGTCGTACTTCACTCACGCACGCTCCTCCTGCTTGGCACGGTCCCAGAAAGCTTCCATCTGTTCCGCCGAATGAGCGGACAGCGGCGTGGCACCCGCAAACGTCTCCATGCGCTCGAAACGACGGCGAAACTTCGCGTTGGCCTTGCGGAGCGCCTGCTCAGGGTCAAGCTTCAGGTGACGCGCGAGATTTGCCAAGACGAAAAGGAGGTCCCCGAACTCCTCCTCCATGCGAGCCGGCTGCGTTGGACCGTCCGCGATCACTTCGTCACGAAGCTCCTGAACTTCTTCCGCGACTTTGTCGAACAAACCGCTGCTATCCGGCCAATCGAAGCCGATAGCTGCTGCGGCCTTTCCGAGCTTGCGAGCCTCTGTAAAGGCAGGCATGGCGGAGGAGATGCCGGCGAGCAGGCCGGACGCGGAGGCCAGTCCGTTGACCGCGGACGAGCGCTCCTGCCGCTTCACGCCATCCCAGGTGGCAATCACCTCGTCCGCGGTGGCCGCGCTTTCGTTGCCGAAAACATGTGGGTGACGCCGCAGGAGCTTCGCGCTCAGGTTCCGAATGACCTGTGCGATGGTGAAGCGGCCTTCATCCTCGGCGATCTGTGCATAGAAGAGGACTTGCAGCAGAAGGTCTCCGAGCTCGTCCTGGAGACCGGTCCAATCACGCCGATCGATCGCGTCAAAGACCTCGTACACCTCTTCCAGCGTGTGAGGCTTGATGCTGTCGAGGGTCTGTTCGCGGTCCCAGGGACACCCGCCAGGGGCACGCAGGTGTGCCATAATCGCGGCGGCCTCCGCGAATGCCTCCGCGGCGTCGGCTTTGGCCTGTAGCTCTTCCGGAGCAAGATGCGCCATGCGCCTATGGTAGCAATCGCTACTGAAGCAGACTCCTGCGCACAATCGTAAGGACGCTCGATGTTGAATCAGAGTGCGCGTAAATTCGCCGTACTCAGCTCTGCTCTGCGGTGTGCAGCGCGCGCAGCACCTTCGCGGTGGTAACTGCCTGACCGGCATGTCGCTGTGTATGGTCGGCCAGATGAACCAGCAACGCGGCGAGCGGAACGGGCAGCCGGGCAGCGCCGACATACCTTGTCTGCTCAAGCTGTTCCAGTGGAAGCGCTTGGATCCGCTGGTCCGCTAAGCGGAGCGACGTCTCGAACTCTTCCCGGCTCTCGATCGCCGTAGCGGGCGAGTGTTCCCCTGCAAGGGCGTCCCGCTGCTGCGGTGAGAGTGGGCTGCCTTCGGCGTAGGTGAGTAGGCGGTCAAGGCTGCGGGCGATATGGCGCGCCTGAAAGCCGACGGATGGCAGCCCGTACGGTTGCTCCTCCAGAAGGCCCGGCGGTAAGGGCCAAACCCACCGCTCGAAGTCCTCGCGGGCAAGATCCAGCGCGTGCAGCACTGCGCGAGGCACTGCATGAACCTGCTGGCGGCCGCCACGCAGCCACGGTTCTACGGAGTTTTCTTTCTGTGGCATGGCTTCATGCTGCCATACCGGAGTGCCTGTAAACTTTGAAGTGGCTATGTTCGAAAACCTTCAGGAAAAACTGCAGCGCGCCTTCAAGAACCTCCGCGGTCAGGGCACGATTACGGACGAAAACATTGGCGAGGCTCTTCGCGAGATCCGGCTTGCGTTGCTGGAGAGCGACGTAAATCTGAACGTGGTGAAGAGCCTGATCGAGCGTGTCCGTGAACGCGCGATCGGAACACAGGTTGCAACTGCGCTTTCGCCAACAGAACAGGTCATCAAGATCGTCCATGACGAGCTGATTGAGGTGCTTGGGCGGGACAATGCTCGCTTCAAGTTCTCCTCGCAGCCGCCCACCGTCATCCTGATGGCAGGTCTGCAGGGGTCGGGCAAGACCACGACCAGCGGCAAGCTGGCGAGTTGGTTGAAGAAGGGCGGGCACCGGCCGATGCTGGTGTCGGTCGACGTGTATCGGCCTGCGGCACGCGAGCAGTTGGCCATCGTGGCGAAAAGCGTCGGCGCGCAGATCTACACCGGTAAGGTGAGCGACGAAGAAGCCGGCACACCGCTGGTGGAACGGCTGGCGCGCGAGGCCAAGCGCGAGGCCACGAACTTCGGAAATGACGTTCTAATTGTGGATACGGCTGGGCGGCTTGGCATCGACGAACCATTAATGGACGAGATGCGCAAGCTGAAAGCGCTTCTGAACCCTTCCGAAATCCTGTTTGTCGCCGACGCGATGACGGGGCAGGACGCGGTGAACTCTGCCGATGCGTTCCACAGGGAGCTAGGACTGACCGGCGTTGTGCTGACCAAGATGGACGGTGACGCACGAGGCGGAGCCGCGCTTTCGATCCGAAATGTGACGGGCGCGCCGGTGAAGTTTCTGGGCACAGGCGAGAAGCCGGACGCCTTCGAGGCGTTCCACCCCGACCGGATTGTGTCGCGCATCATGGGCATGGGCGACATCGCTACCCTGCTGGAACGCGCAGAAGAGAAGCTGGACCGGGGCAAGGCTGAAGAGTTTGCCAAGAAAGCACTGACCGGCGATGGGTTCTCGCTGGAAGATTTTCGCGATCAGATGCGGCAGATCAAGAAGCTGGGATCCATGCAGTCGATCCTCAAGATGCTGCCGAGCGTTGGTCCGTTCCAGGGTCTGCAGCAGGCCGCTGAGCATGTGGACGAGGGTCAATTTGCCCGGGTCGAGGCAATGATCAACTCCATGACGAAGAAAGAGCGCCTGAATCACGAGATCATCTCGGGATCGAGGCGACGCCGGATCGCCGCTGGCAGCGGCACCAGCGTTCAGGAAGTGAACCAACTGCTGAAGCAGTATGCGCAGATGCGCAAGATGTTCAAGGGCCTCGGCTCTGGTGGCGGAAAGATGCAGCGCCGGCTGATGGCACAGATGGGCAATATGGGCAACATGGGAAGGTTTGGCCGCTAGGTGAGCGGGGAACCTTTAGATCCAATCCCATTGCTGCAGCCACGACTCGACGAGATTACACAGAACACGCGGCGGCTCGTTCAACCAGAACGGCTTTTAGCTGCAGAGCGGTTGATCTCTGACCTATTCCATAGCGGAATTGAGCAGCGGATCTTGCCGGTCGGGTCGATGTTGCCGAGGTTTGCACTGCCAGATTCCAGCACGGGTCGCGAGGTCCACTCGGAAGATCTGCTCTCGCTTGGCCCCCTGATCATCAGTTTCTTTCGGGGTCGATGGGACCCCTACTGTGTTACCGAACTGGAGATGTGGCGGGATCTGTACCCCGAGGTACGGCGCCGCCGTGCCTTGCTGATCGCCGTGTCTCCGCAAACTCTGCGCCAGGGTGACTTCGCAGTACAGCAGCATGAACTGCCCTTCCCGCTGCTGAGAGACGAGCACTGCGGTGTGGCGGAACAGCTGGGGATCGCGTATGGGGTTACGGCCGAAATGGATCGCTACTATCGTTCCATCCTGGTTAGCTTGCCCTTCATCAACAGCGGCCGAAACGTGATGGACACGGCCGCCGGCGATGCCGGCAGGCTGCCTCTACCCGCTACATTCCTGGTAGCTGGTGAGGGACAGATTCGATTCGCGGAGGGCTACGCCGACCACCGCGTGCGCCCGGAACCGCGGGACGTTTTGGCGCTCCTGTAAGTACGTTCCCATGAAAAGCACGCGTGCAAGCAGCGGTCTCTCACGCGTATACTGATGGTGCGGTTATCGAGTTGCCTGGGCGGTTTTCGCGCGTAGGAACGGATGGCCGGGAGGCAGTAAGGTGGCAGAAACTCTGGTCAACAGTAAGACGGAAACGGCGGCACACCTGAACCAGTACGCAGGCGACCCCAACTTCATGACTTCGCTCGCTCGCGGACTCTGTGTGCTGGAGGCGTTTGCTCAGGAGTCGCCACAGATGACCATCTCGCAGTTGAGCAGCAAGACGGGCCTGAGCCGTGCGGCAGTGCGCCGTTGTTTATATACCCTGTCTCGGCTCGGGTATGCAGGCGCCGAAGATGGTCAGAGGTACGCACTGCGTCCGAAGATGCTGACCTTGAGCCATACCTACACCGTGAGTAATACGCTCTCCAGCGCGGCGCAACCGATACTGGAACGGATGAGCGATCAGTTGAAGGAGAGCTTCAGCGTAGCTACCCTGGACGGCGATGAGATCGTGTATATCGCTCGCTCTCAGGTAAGTCGGCTGATGAGCGTTGACTTACATGTGGGTAGCCGTCTGCCCGCCTATTGCACATCAATGGGCCGTGTGCTGATCGCATCGCAGCCCCCGGATGAAGTTGAGCGCTATCTATCGCGTGTGGAGCTGAAGCCATTTACAAGCAAGACAGTCAGCAGCGTGGACAAACTACGGTCCATGTTGCGCAACGTCCGCCGCAATGGATATGCCATGTGCGATCAGGAGTTCGAGATAGGTTTGCGGTCCATTGCCGTCCCTGTATACGCGCCAAGCGGCAAAGTAATCGCCACGGTAAATCTGAGCGGCAATGCACAACGTATGCCACTGCTGGACATGCAGACGCAGTTTCTTCCCCACTTACGCGCGGCAGCAAACGAACTTAGTGTCTTTCTGCGCTGAGGCGCCAGGGGCCCCTTGGTTGACAGATCTGAGCAAGCACCATATATTGGGAATGCGGGGTGGAGCAGCCCGGTAGCTCGTTGGGCTCATAACCCAAAGGTCGCAGGTTCAAATCCTGCCCCCGCAACCAATTACAAGATTGCCGATCCCACAAACCCCACACGCTTGGGGTTTTGGTGCTTTTGGGCACAACTCGCGGGTTGTAGTCCGTCGGCGTTGTAGACCTCAAGGTTATTGCAACAACGTTGCTGTTCCCTTCCGCTTGGACGCGATTCTATGATCGGAAACGGGCGCGGGCCTGTCTGCTGCAAGTCTAGCGCGCGGTAGCACCAGGTCTCCACATCCGCCATGTGCGCCCGTGTAATTGCACTCTGAGACCAGAGTTGCGGCGTTATGAAGTCTCCTCACCTGCGTTTTTGGTTGACCGGAACGATCTGTGATGCTGGCCAACTGCTCGGCTGCGCATTAGCGTTTAATCGACCATCTACGGGTCCCTGCGAGGCCTTCAGGCCAACGTTGTACCCGTCCAGCAGCAGCAACGGACCACCGGCAAGGTTCCGCGTATTCGCTTCGATGGTCAGTTGCCGCGACTCACCAGGAGCAAGACAGAGGTAGTTGTCGCTGTAGAACACGGGCAGCACACGCGCGTTATCGGATTTGCGATGCAATTGCAGATGCGCCAGCAAGGCAACGCTGGCCCCCGGGTTGGTAATAGTGACGTCAAGCACGGTGTTCTGATTCACCTGCCTAGCAGTTGCGATCACGGTAAGATTCGCAGGCGGAACCTGATCGAGCAGGGTGAAATCGTCCTGGGCAACGTTCTTCCAGTAAAAGTTTGTCGAGAGCAGCTTCCTATCGGCGTTCTCCAGATCAAGCTTTAGAAAGTAGACCTCGGAGATATGCGGATCGACCCACAGTGTATTTACTGTCACTGTGCTACTTGCAGGCACGATATCCAGCGGCCGGGTCGATCGGTGACTGACTGAACCGTCCAGACGGTACACAGTCTGGGTCAGCCGCAGGCCGGCCAGGTTCACCGGTTCGTTGTTCACCACCTGCACGGTGCGCAGCGCCTCATTCATCTGCACGTGTACCGGCTCCGCGGCTTTGCGGACCGCAAACAGCGACGCATTCGGCTCCAGGTCGTAGTGATACAACTGCCACACAAAGCTCGGCTGGGCGGGATGGCTCATCCACGTGATCACACCCGTAGTGTTCTGGAACATCGTCGCGTTACGCGACTCGTACATAGCGCGGAAGGCCTCGTAGTTCGCCATCTGTGCTTTGCGCGCGAAGTCCGCTAAGTTGCGAATCGCGCCGTAGCGATGCGCCAGCGTTGCGGGGTATTCATTGCCGCGCTGCGCGCCTGCGGCCATGTCGTGCTGTGCCCAGTCGTCGTTGATTGTCTCCCAATCCTTTTGCGGCATCATGCCTTGGATGGACTCCAATGTTGGCACCGACACAGAGCCGGTCTCCGTTTTGAAGGCCTCGTTGATCTGGTAGAAGAAGTGCGGCGCGCGCCAGTAGTACGGACCATGCGACGACACTCCGCGACCGTCGGTGGAACTGCTCTGGTACAGCCGCTCTGGATCCAGCCGCTTCATCATCGCTGCAAGCTGCGCATCCAGGGCGGCCGGCGGGTGCCCCTCGTTCCGCGCGCACCAAACCACGATGGACGGGTGATTGCGATAGCGCAGAACCTTGTCCGTCACGTTCGCCAAATACGTGTCGTAGTCCGTGACGTTCGGGCCGTCGCCGGGATTCGGCTGAAAGAACTCGTCCCACAGCATAATGCCGTACTTGTCCGCGTACTTGTATAAGTCGGGGCTGGTACTCTGGCCCACCCAGTTGCGGATCAGGTTCAAATTGGCGAGCGCGTGCATGCGCACCTGCGCTTCTAGCCGATCGCTTGGAATGCGCTTCATGGCCTCATCCAGGCCCCAGTTGCCTCCGCGCACCATCACCTTCACGTTGTTGACCACAAGGGTCAACACATCGGAACCGGGCACCTGGTACTCCACCTTGCGAATGCCGAATTGCACGTCTGCTTCGTCCGAAATACTCTTCCCGGTCTCGAATCGCAGCAGCAGGTGGTGCAGATTCGGCTCGCCATACCCGTTCGGCCACCACAGCTTCGGATGATCCATGTGCAGCGCCGGCGAGGTAGCAGAATTCAGCGAAATGTCCTGGTGGCCGTTCGCGTCCACCTGCACCTGTTTGCGGAACACGATGCTATACGGCTCCCCTTCAATCGTCCCGACCAGCACGCCCGTGACTGAACTGCCTGTGTGATTGACCAGCTTCGCGGAAACGTCCACATCCGCGCTGTCCAGCGCCGACGACAGATGGCTCACCACCTGCGGCGTCTCGACCGTAACAGGGCCGCTGTCCGAGATCGTCACCGGCTGCCAGATGCCCGTCGCTCGATCTCGCACAGCCATCAGCCAGTCCCAGCCGATGGTGGAAAGAAAGGTAGGTCCGTCGATTGCGGTCTCCCCGCCGTTGTGCCCGGTGCCGTTGGCCACCGTATGCTCGTGCGGCGTGCCGGGGTGCGGCTGCGGAGAGACCTGGACTGCCAAACCAGAGACCTTGCCCGGCTTCACCGCATCCGTAATGTCGAAGTCCCCACGAAGGAACGCCCCTTTCAGAGCGCCAATCTGCTTCCCGTCGAGCCAGATCTGCGCAGCATAGTTGAGTCCGCCAAAATGCAGCCACACGCGGCGCCCCTTGTAGCTCGGGGGCACGGTGATCGTTGTGCGATACCAGTACGTAGCCTTGTTCAGGCTCTCCGGAATAGTACGCATGTTCTCGCCGTACAGCGGCTCCGGGTAAACGTGATTATCGACCAATGTAGTCAGCACGGTGCCCGGCACAGTGGCCCTGTACCATCCGGCGGTTTGGTACTTCGGACGGCTGATCTCCGCGCCTTGCGCGGCGACCTTTGAAGCGTCCTGCATTGCCCAGCCCTCCACGTTCTGCACGTGGATTTGCGCAAGTGCGCACAGTGGCAACAGAGCGGCAAGCAGTACAGAAAAACGCAGCTTCATGGAACTCCCAAAACCAAGGGTGAAAGCGGAACACGGTAACGCGAGCGACACTCCAAGCCTTGCGTGTGTTCCAGTAAGAAAAAGAGCTGCGGCAATGAGATGCCGCAGCCTGGAGGAAGTTAGAAGTTCAGGCGAGTCACGATCTGCAGGAAGCGATTCGAGGTAGATCCCGTGATCAGGCCAAAGCTCGGCGCGTTGAAGAAGGCGTGCGTCGCATCCGTCGTCAGCCCCAGCGAGGTTCCAGGGTTCGCCAGATTGTTGTGGTTCAGCACATTGAAGGCGTCTACGCGGAAGACAAAGGCGAACTCCTTGTACAGAGGAAAGCTTCGCGAGGCGGATAGGTCGAAGTTGATCTCTCCCGGCGCTCGCACGCTGTAACGCGGCACGTTGCCCAGACCCGTCGCGACGACCTGCTTCCGAGCTGCGCCGGTGCCGATGAAAACCGGCCCGCTTGGTGATAACGGAAAGCTCGGATCGCTCGTCGGTCGGAAGTATTGGATGCCCGAGCCGTTGCGATACGGGCTGATCTTCAGCTGTGAGCTGTCGCCGTTTGGCCGTTGGCTATTCACACCCGGAAACTCATTCGTCTGCGTGATGGTCAGTGGAAAGCCCGTGCGCGCCGAAAAGATGGGACTGATCTCGATGTTGCGCGTGAACCATGGTCCGCGTGTGCGGTACTGAGCGGCCAATGTGTAGCTATGCCGCACGTCATATGCCGAGTTACTGCGATCCTGTGTCTTGCGAAGAACCGGATCGGACGGGTACTGACCGGCGTTCAAGCCATTCACCTGCGAGAAGTTGAAGATGCCCGAACCGTCGTCAATGGTGTGCGACCACGTGTAGGAGCTCTGAAGCGAGAAGGCCTGCCCGAAGCGGCGGCGTGCAGTGACTTGCAAGCTGTTGTAGCTGGAATCGCCCACGTTGTACGAACCCGTTAGGGTGCCGAGCGTCGGGAAGGGCCGCGCGTTCTGGGTGGCGACGGTAGTGTTCGCGTAAGCAACGGCAGTGGCTTGATTGAATGCCGGTAGATTCGCGTTCAGGTAGAGCGGCAGATGGACAGCGTGGCTGCCCACATACCCGATCTCAACGACTGTGCCCGAAAACGACTGCTGCACGCTCGCGTTCCACTGTTGATTCAGGCTCAGCGGATTGATGCTCTGATACGAAACCGCCCCCGCATTGAAGGGGTTGGAATTCGAAGCGCTTGCGAGCGCTACCTGGGGATTGTTCAGATCCTGCACACCCGTGAGTGGCATGCCTTGACTAAGAGTGAACGGTTGCGCCACACGCGTGCCCAGGTTGTTGAAGGAGACCGGGACATCATAACCGGGGAAGGAAACCTGGCCGCCCAGGTTCGACATGATTTGACCGTAGAACGTGCCATAGCCTGCACGAACGACGGTAGACGGGTGTGCCGACCAGGACAGACCGATGCGCGGTGCGAAGTTCAATTTGGCGCTCGTAATGTTCAAGGTGCGTGAGGCGTTCTTGTTCGCCACCAGTAATTGACCTGTCGCGTTGTCAAAGCGGCTGTAGCGATCGGTCGCGATATACATCGGCGACTCGTAGTCATAGCGCACGCCCAGGTTTGCGGTGAGCGTGGGAGTGATGCGCCAATCGTCCTGCCCGTACACACCCACGTTGAAGTTGCGGCGTCCGAGCAGCGGTTGCGGTATGGCGTAGCTCGAAGTCTTGACCGCGCCCAGGAGGAAGTCCGCCAGACCGTTTGTCGCCTTTCCGCCGGAGCCTGTGATGTCGGTAATGGCGCCCGTGAAGCTGTAGGAACCCTGGAACGACGATCCGGTGTTGAAGACGTTGACTTCGTCTTTGCGCAGCAGAGCACCCGCTTTGATCGTGTGCTGGCCCAACACCTTGGTGACTGAGCCGTAGGGCGTATAGGTGTTGCTATAGGTTTGGCTGGTCGAACCGTTCGTTGCGCCAAAGGTGCTGTAGCTGCTGATGTTGATGTTGGGGGTCTCATGGTACGAGTAGCGCTGAATGGCGACAGTCTGCGACGGGTCCGTTCCGAGGCTAGGCGCACCACGCTCTTCGACCCATCGATTGAAGCCGAAGCGGATGTCGACCACGGTCGTCGGCGTGACAGTGTACGTGCCGCCCGTGGAGGCCTCCCACCCTTGGTCGCAACTGCAGCCGGGAGACGTAGCAAGAATGGGATTGTTGAAGGCAAGAGCCGCGAAGCTGTTCGCAATCCAGCGGTTCACGCTGCCGTACAGCCGCAGCTTCTCGCCCACCGAGTGATCGACGCGACCGGAGTAGCGAGGCGCAACGTAAGGCACTGAATTCTGAAAAACGTAGTTGTTTGTGTACCGGTTGCTGACGTTGTCGAAGGTTCCAAGCGTGTTGGGCAGCGGCATGATGCTCATGAAACGCGCCGCCGCGGCATCGATCCGGTTCTGAGGGATTTGATTGTTCGGGAAGGGTCTGTTCGTCAGCGGATCGTAAACGATGACTGGTGACGTGCTGAAGTCGCCAGACCTGAAGCTTGCGGACGGTACACTCTGCGTCTGGAACGAAGCGACCCGCTGTAACGTCTGGTCGTAGTTGAGATAGAAAAATGTCCGTTCCTTACCGTCGTACAACCTTGGGATGTAGATGGGACCGCTCAAAATTGCGCCAAACTGGTTGTAGTTGTTCGCAGGGCGCTTCACCACCGGCGTCTGCAGCTTGTCTGCCAGGGTGTTCGCGTTCAGGACGGCGTTACGAAACAGCTCGTAGATGCCGCCGTGGAACTTGCTGGTGCCGCTGCGAGTGATCAGGGTGATGACACCGCCGGAAGTACGACCGTACTCGGCAGGAGCGTCTGCGGTGATGATGCGGAATTCCCCCAGCATGTCCGGTGAAGGCAGCCGGCTAATCTGGCCTGTTACGCCTTCCACAACAGAGTTGCCGTCCAGCAGGGTTTCGGTGTTCAGGGTGCGACTGCCGTTGATCGAGAGCTGCGCCGAGTTGACGACGTCCGTACCCGCCGTCCGACCGAAAACCACGCCGGGAGCCAGCGCCAGCAGGTTGGTGATCTCGCGGTTAGGGAGCGGAAGATTTTCCACATCACTGGGACTGATCAGCGTGCTAACCGTAGCGTCGGAACGGTTCAGTTCCTCAGCTTTAGCTGTAACGATTACGGTCTCGCCAGCGCTGCCGACCTGCAACGCAATCGGCATTTCGACGCGCGCGGCCACGCTTAGCTCCACCGTGGTCTCTGTTTTCTGGAAGCCCGCCGCTTCCACAACAAGGCGGTAGGTTCCCGGCGGCAGTTGCAGCGCCGTATACCGGCCCTGGTCGTCGCTCGTCACATGCGAGATCACAGCTCTGGTTTGCGGATTGAACAGCGAAACCGTGGCGTTCGGCACCGCTGCCCCAGTCGAGTCAGTCACGGTCCCAGAGAGGCGGGCCGTAGTGTCCTGGGCAAACAGGGCGGCCGGGGCGGCCAACAGCACGGCGGCGCTTGCGAGGCGGCGATTTGAGAACATCGGGGGTTGTCTCCTGAAGAGCTTGGGCTTCTTCCGGTTGGCACTCTAGGGTGCCCTCACCGTCTGTTTCGAAGCCCGCCAACCGTCGCCAACTGGCACAACTGCTGACAAGTGATTAGCCCGATAAATCTTTGTGAAAGGCCTGTTATCAGCAGATTTCGCGAATGTTGCGCAGGCACATCGGCTGGCTCCGCCGCCCGGCTTGTCAGCCGTTCTTGCGATGCTGTAACGTCAGCAACTTAGGAACGTGGAGTGCGATGGCGAGTAGAGACCAGGCCTTGACGGTGGACAAGTCGGAGCATCCTGAGTCCAGCAGCCCGTCCGAGCGCAGCCGGAACCCACATGGAAACGGGCAGCATCGGATCCTGGACGACGACCCACGTCTCCAACTTGTGGAACGCATCGCCACAAGCGAACCCTTCCAAAAATCCAGCAGGCTCCCTCCGCTCATCCGCTACCTGGCCAGGCACAGCCTCAACAATGACAAAGCAGCGCTAACCGAGCACGCCATCGGCCGCAGCGTCTTCGCGAAAACCGAAGACTTCACTCCCGCAGACGACAGTTCCGTCCGCGTCTACATGCGTCAGTTGCGGCTGCGTCTCCACGAGTTTTACCAGTCCACCGGGCGAGACGAGCCCATTGTGGTCGAAGTGCCCAAAGGCGGTTACGCGCTCACGTTCCATGCTGCACCAGCGCCGGAGCAGCCTGCGCCTTCGGCGGCCGCTGTACTTCCTCCAGAACGTTCGCACACCCCTGCCGAGCCACGCTGGAAGAGCGTGCTTCCCTGGGCGCTTCTTGCATTCGCCTGTCTGGTCGGAATCGCTGGATGGTACCGCGCCCTGCATGGGTCATCCCCGGAGGCCAACGCGCCTTGGCCGCTAAGCCAGGTGATCCATGCGGACAAGCAGACGACCGTGGTGCTCGCGGACGCCAGCTACTCCATGCGCATGCTCTGGAACGGAGACTTCACACTCGAGGATTACATCCACCGCGACCGCATGCACCAACTGGTTGCAAAGGCAGACAGCCGGGACGCGCCTCTGCTGCGCTATCTCGAGTCTGCGCAAATCACTTCCATGGCCGACGCCCACGCCGCCGCGGTGCTCGCCGGGCTCGCGGGTCCGTCCTGGCGCAATCTCGCCTTCCGTTCCGCGAAGGATCTGACTTCCAGCATGCTCTCGCGCGACGACGTTATTTTTATCGGTTCCAGAACCTCAAACCCGTGGGTGGAACTCTACGACAGCCGCCTCAATTTCCCGCTCGTCCAGGTGCCGGGCAGCACCCGCTACGTAGCTAATCGCGCACCTCTGCCGGGAGAGCAGAAGGCTTATACCGTCATGGAAGTAACAGGTGAGTCCGGAGAGGACTACGCGACCATCAGCCTTCTGCCCAATACCGCTGCGCCTGGTTCCGTCATGATCGTCCAAGGCATTCGCCTCGAAGGCACCGACGCCGCCATCCGCTTCCTGGGCGACGCCGACCGCAGAGCCGAACTGGAGCAGCGCCTGAAGGCAGTCAACGGAGGCATTCTGCCCAAGGCCTTTGAGGCTTTGCTGCATGCCCATTCGGTGGCAGGGTCGGCGGTGTCCATCGACTGCATTGCCGTCCGGGCAATCAAAGGCTAGCGGTCACTTCACCGCGCCTTGCGCTCGTAGGTAACGCGGTCGCTCCAGCGGATCGTGTCCGTCCACGTAGGGCTGTGCACGGTGATGGTGTCACCATTCACCACAACCGTATCGATGGCCGCTCCTGTAGATGAGGGCGCATACAACGCCGCAAACCTCGCCGCACTCCCCTGCTGTCGCATCAGCAAATAGGGTTGCGGCTTGCGAAGGTCGGGCCCTGGAGCCATCCCCGTGTAGACGGCCTGGAGGGCCGGCAGGGCCGGAACCAACACCCGCAACGACGTTCCATCCTCGCGTGTAAACGTTGCAGTGAAGGGGCCGCTCGGATGCGCCTCCAGGTTCTGAGTCAGCAGCTCATACCCGTCCTGGGTGCCGGGAGCGTTCCCCGGCGCCGTGGGGACGCTTAGCCGCTCTGTGCCGAAGTTATGCACCACCGAATCGAAAGTGTGAACTGCCCCGTCCTGCGCGCGTGCGTCCTCCATGTCAAGCAGGTACTCGGGCGTCATCAACAGCGCACGCGTTAGCTTGGCTTGCTTGTAAGCCGCGCCCGCATCCGCCACTGCAACTGTAAACTGGGGCGTGCTCTGCCACTGCAGCAGCTTGCCAGTCGCCTGCCTTTGCGAACGCCCATCCACCACCAGCGTATTGTGCGCTACCGTTTGCTTGTCCCAGGTCTTGTGCGTCGGCACACCATACAATTGCGTGCCGGGGTCTACGCCTTGGATCGCACCGTCCGCAAACAGTATCTGATTTAGTTTGTCGAAGTGGCCGTGGCCTCCGCCATGCGGTCCGAACTTCATCACGTCCGTGATGCCGGGCGCTCGCAACGTGGCGTAGCCCGCGTCCGGAAACACCTGGCTCTTCGCCGCAGGCAGCTTGGCTGTGGGCAGAGTTTCCGCGCCAAACAACAGGGCCTCTCGGCTTTTCCTCTCGCCTTTGGCCGCAACCGCCGCAAATACCGGATCTCCCGTTGCTGAAAACGCCACTTCGTACAGATTGGAATAGGCGTACACGCTGTTCTGGGTTGTGTCGTTGAAGGCGGGCAACTCGCCGTCTGGAAAGCTTACGCCGAGCGGAGATCCATACAGAGCCACTAGCGCGGGCTCCTGCTTCCACAAGTCGATGCCGGCTTGCTTTGCCATCTGTGCCGTCCGGGTCAGCGCGCGCATTGCATAGAACTGGTACCCCCACGCGCCCTCGTCCCAGAACCCGTCCACCACAAATGCTTTCATCTGGAAACGGAAGCCACGCGGCCCGTCGATAGCCTGCTGAATCAGCGCATGGTCGTTCAGTTCAAATCCAACCGCCGCCACCGCCGCATTGATCCACGAATTGATATTGTCCGTCGGACCGTTCGCCCGGCCCACCACCGCCGCGGAGGCACGCAGCAGATCGTTCTCAACATGCTGCCGCTCTTCCGCGTTCATCACCCCGGCACCGCGCACCAGGTCATACGCCCACGTTATGTCGATCAACCAGATCGATTCGTCTAGCGTCTGGGAGTAGACCCGCGCACCAAAATCGCTCTGCTTTCCATTGTTATCGTGCAACGGATACGTCGCATACCGGTCGGCATAGCCCAGCAGAATCTCTGCCGCATGCTTGGCCGCTACCCGGTCTCCAGCCAGTCGGTACGCCAGCCCACTCGACAGCGCCGCACGGCCCAGCGCATCTGCCCGCAGCATGTACACCACCTGGTCATACGGGTAGCCCTGAAATACCTTGCCATCATCCGGGCAAACATGGTCCGCCGGTGGATGGAACACCAGCTTCGTCCCTGTCTGCGGGCAAGCATAGTAGTGCAGCCACTGCCCACCCTCTGGCGGAATCTCAGGTGTGGTCAGGCCGAACTCCTGCTCGTATGCAGCGGGATACTCCGCCGCCTGCTTCAGGATCAGGTCGCGTTGCTCTGCAGCCCACGGCTGCCGCTTCGCCAGCACCTGCACACGGGCAAAATCCTGGACCGTGAGTAGCAGATGTGGTGCAAGGTTCTGCGTTGACTGTGCCCTGCTTGCGAGCGCGCCGCAGAGAACCATCAAAGCAAAAGGAAGCAGTCGGAAGCGGTGCATCGCTAACCTCAAAGAGGATTCGTTTGCTCTTGAACCATAGGTAGATTGCTTCGGAAGGTCAAAGTAATCGCGCGTTTCACAACGCAGGCGGCGATGTAAAGAACTGACCACAGGAGGGCAGGAGTCAATGTGGAGCGCAAATGCAGTGCAACTCCACAGCGAACCGCAACACGCGCAAAATGATGTTTGTCCCGCTCTCGCTGGAGCTCTTCACAATGTATTTAGCGTGCTTGCGTTACACGCAGCAAACCTGCAAATGAACTCCCGCTGCACAAGGGCGGCCAGATCTCGAGGCATCCGGCGGTCCCTCTTCCTACAGAGGTGTAGATATGCAGAAAACGGCACACGGATCAGGACTGCCAGTCGTCGCTAGAGATCGAGCGTCGCCTCTTCGTAATAGGCGAATCCATGTCGTGCGGGACGCCGGTCCATGGCCGCCCGCGAACAGCCTCTACAGCTTCTAGAGCTTTCTCCCGAGTAGAGAAGACACCGAAGAGGCCCGCAGACGGATGAGGACCACACCACACGACAAAGACCCGCGTAGGATCTGCAGTTCCCTGTCCTCACGAAATCTGTGGGCGACTTCCGGTACAGCATTTCCGATCTGATGCGAATGGATCTGATGCGAATGCTGTAGTCTTTCACTCTTAAGCTGAGCTTCAGCTTGGCTCGCCTATACTCCCTCTCGCACGTAGACCCTCGGCTCCCAGGCCTTGGTCATCCCGTGCTGAAGAGGTCTGATGACTACAGGGGGAATCGATCACTTCAGCACGGGAGACGTGTCGGCTGGGTTGCCGACAGATAGGGAGCCTGGGGCTCTTGCCTTGCCACGATTCCGTGATTAATAAGAGGACGTTGGATTTAGTGCTGTTGGTGCCGGGAGGGGGGGTCGAACCCCCACGACCGCAAGGGTCGGCGGATTTTGAGTCCGCTGCGTCTGCCAGTTCCGCCATCCCGGCGCCTCTCCAGTGTGGCACGCTCTCTTTGCTGCTGCAACCCACCGATTCCGTGCCTGGCACTTTCCTGCCAGCAAAACCATTGCCTTTGACAGAGAGTCTGAAGGCAGGTAGCTTAGACGAAGTGGCTTTGTGCCTGGCGTGCGTCCCCGTCGTCCAGTGGCCCAGGACACCGCCCTTTCACGGCGGTAACACGGGTTCGAATCCCGTCGGGGACGCCAACAAAATAAAGCACTTACGAGCTTCGCTCCCCAAAAACATGGGTTCAAAAAGGTCCAATAAGGATTTCCGGGTTCCGGAGCCTCTTGAACTACTCTTCTTCCCCATGCGTCCCGCCTCCCATAATCTGTCTCACGACACGATTGTGGGCACTGCGTTTCACCTCGGTCACAGCCTGCGTGTACACATCCATGGTGACCTTGAAGTTGGCGTGGCGAAGAGTCTCCTGAATCGTCTTCACATCTTCACCGTTGGCCTTCATCAGGGTTCCAAGGCTGTGCCGTAGCGTGTGCCAGCCGACCGGGTCCGTGATCTTGAGATCGTCCTCAAGCACGGGCTTCAGATACACCCGGTAGATCGAGCTCGGCCAGTACGGCTGTTTCCCCTTCTTCGCAGGACTGGCAAATACCCAGTCCGCCGGCTGGTTGTATGCGCAGCGCGAACGCCACGCGAACAGGATCTCGGCAACTTCTGCACCGATAGGAACCGGCTTCCGCGACGCTTCGGTCTTGCAACGCTCGATCCGCTGCTTGACGACATCGCGGGTCACGCGGAGTTCGAGAGTCTCGAAATCCACGTCCTCCCACTTCAGCCCGAGAATCTCACCGACCCGAAGGCCGGTAGAAGCTCCGAGGAGAACAGCCGTCTTCGGAAGATCAACGAGCTTTTCCAGGAACAGTTTGATCTGCTCCGGAGAAAGCACCGTCGGAATTCGGGAACGTTTCGCACTCTGACGGACGTGGCGAATCGGATTGGAAGAAACCCATTCCCATCGTTGCCCGTGACTGTAAAGAGCGCTCATGATGTTCCTGACCTTCGCCTTCGATCCCTTGGACAACGGCAGAGACTTCAACCATTGCTCCACCTGAACCGGCTTCACGTCAGTCAACCGATACGATCGCCACCGTGGAAGAATCCACTTGTTCAAGTAGCCCTGATAGGTGACCTGAGTGGAGTACGACTTTCGGAGCTCGTCATCCCCAGCTTCGCTACCAAGCGGCCTGGTCCCATTCAGTATGTCCGGTAGTTCGTGTTGCCTGTAGTGCTCAACCAGCGTTTCGAAGCTGATTGCTTTGAGCATCTGCCGAGGTGTTTGTTCATTCACTTCCAGCCGCAGCGCGTCGGCCGCCTTCTGCGCTTCGGACTCCGTCTTGTATTCCGAGACGGTTCCAATCACTGCCTTGCGGTACTTCTTGGTTCCGTCCATCTGGACTTCCCGCCAACGGAAGACCCAGACAGTTTCCCCTGAACGTTGCCGCTTCTCGCGCTGCAAACTTCCTTGCTGATATCGTGCTCGCCTCATATCTACTCCTTTCGGGTGGCGGGCACGGTTGACTGACTACAGAATAATTGCAGCCAAAGACGCCCGAAGCTCTGAATAAAGCGGCTGTATCGATCAGCTCGCCAGACGCCCGTTGATCCATTCCTCGATGTTCGAGGCGCGGAAACGCCATAGCTTGCCGACGTGTACAGCCTTGATCTGTCCGGCTCTTGCCATCTTTTGCAGAGTCTTTGGGTGGATTCCAATGATGGCTGCCGCCTGCTCGCTGTCGATCAGCGGCTCAGGCACGAAGACACTCGATGGCGGCTTCTTCGGCATACCGAGGGCGTCTGGGCTGGTGTTTTGAGAGCTATCGTTCCATTTTGGGAACATCGAGAAACCTCCGGAACTCTTGGTAATCAGAGGTTGCTCGCACTTACTCGTCTTGTCTAATACCTGATAACGATGCCCGGATCGTTGACATAGATGGAAGATCGTCCGCGTAGATGGTTGACGACAAAGATACCCCTGTGGAAAATGAGGCATGTCGTCCTTGACTTACTGAATGTCTTCGGGCCTTGGCGCGAGCACCCAATCACTGAGTATGGGAGCCCCCAATGAGTACATTCGACTTCCTCGAGTTTCGCCACCTTAAGTACGTTGAGGCGATCGCAGACGCAGAGCGCTTCACCACCGCAGCGAACCACTTACACACATCGCAGTCTTCGCTCAGCACGCAGATCAAGCAGTTGGAGGAATACTTCAACGTGCAAATCTTCATCCGCGGCCGGGACGGAGTCGCCAGGCTCACCGCAGCCGGTCAGGTCCTCGTGGCGGGCGCGAAGGAACTCCTTCACCTTCGCGACGAAACCATCCACATCATGCTGGCACTGGGTACGGGAACACCACCTGCGCTGCGCATCGGCTTCTCCTCACTCGTCGAAAAGAAACTGCTGCATGCGATGGTCGATCTGATCCGCGCGCTCATGCCTACGAGTGAGGTGAAGTGTGATGTGGACGATCTGGAGAACCTCGAACTGCGCGTGAGGAGCGGAGAGCTCGACACCGCTCTCATCACGCTCCCGCTCGAAGATTCGCCTGAACTCAGTACCTACGTCGTAGACAAAGAGCCTCTCGTTGTCTGCATGCGTTCGGATGATCCACTTGCAGACCTGGAGACCATACCGGCACACGAGCTAAACGGCCGTCTAGGACTGTTCGAATATCCGCAGGTTCATCCCCGCGCGCACGCGCGCCTTCTCGAGATGTTGTGCCGGTTCAATGTGACGCCTAAAGTGTGCCATCCCACGCAGAATCGTGAGCACGTTCAATGGATGGTTCACGAGGGCGAGTGCTACGCTCTTGTTCGCCGTGGCCGCACACTCATGTCGGGGCTCACGACGCGGCCTATCCATGGAGCAGATTGGACGATAGACACGGCTCTCATCGCGCGACCTTCTGCTCATCATCCCGCGTTGGCTTTGCTGTTGCGCGAAATCCGCAGAAGAAGCTGGCAATTCAACTGCACACCCGTCCTCAAGAAGCCACCGTCACCAGCCCCGTACGGGCGGGATAACCGGAGGCATAAAGGGAGTCCCTCATCCGCAGGACTTCCGCTATTTGAGGCGAGCTAATCGCTCTCGGTCGCAGTTCACCATCTCTGTCAGCGAATGCGGCATTCATAACAAGTATTAGACGGACATTGGCACCACGCCTAAGGTTGGCACATACCCGACTGAAGCCAGTCGAAGGAGATGCCGATGTCCTACCGCATTCGATTCCGCCATACACGTCCTCATGCCTCGACAGCCCGGATCGTCAAGGTCGCATCCACGCTGCTGCTCCTCTTCATCACTCTTCCACTGGCGGCACACGCGCAGTCCGGTTCGCCTTTTGATACCGGTCTCACATCCATCCAGACCCTCTTCACCGGGACGATTGCGAAGGTCGCAAGCCTGATCGCGATTGTGATCGGCGGCTATCAGTTCGCCCACGGCGAACCGGGAGCCAAGAAGAGCCTTGCCGGCGTTGCCGCTGGCACGGGAATCGCCGTGCTCGCGACGAACGTCCTGTCCTGGCTCTGGGGAGCCTGAAGCAGATCGCTTCGCTTTCATTCCACGCGCAAAGAAGGAGGGCTTATGCAGGACCAATCGAAACCGATGCCAAGACGTAACCGCGTCTACAAGAGCCTGCATAAGCCGCTCACCTACTTGGGTGTGGAGCGCACACTCTTCTTTTTCATCGCCGTGGCCGCAGTGGGAGCGTTCAACCTCTTCAATTCGCTGCTCGCCGGGATCATCGTTTTGTTGGCGGATTCGCGTTCGGCTCATGGGTGGCCAACGCTGATCCTGCATTCCTCCGGATCCTGGCTCGATCCGAGAAATACAAGGTGCGCTTCGACGCCCACAAACAAGCTGTTCCCCATGTGGAGGTGCGCTGATGTTCCGTATTGATCGAGTGCTGAAACCGTGGAGAGAAGCTGCGGCGTTGAACGACCATATCAACCTGTACGGCTTCTGGAATGAGCGAACATTCCTAACAAAGACTGGCGACCTCGGTATGGTCCTAAGGGTCGAAGGCGTGGACTACGAGAGCCTGGACACGGGCGAGCAGGAGTATGCGGTCAAGCGCCTGGAAGCTGCGCTGAAGGCCTTCGGTCCGGGCTTCCATGTCTACCAGTACCTGATGAAGCGGAATCGCCCCGATGTCCCCTTCGAGCACCACGACAACCCAGTCGTCGCAACCGCTATTGACCAGCGCCGCGAACTCTTTGCGCGGAGGCAGGATTCCCTGTATCAGATCGAGATCTTCTACGTCTTGCTGCTCGAAGGCACACGGTCGAAGCGGGGCTTCGCCTCCGCGCTCGCAATGCTGCTTTCCGACCCGTCGGGGACTATGGGCGAGCTTGCATCGCAGTTCAGCCAGGACCGCACGAAGACACTGTTGCGGTCTCAGATTGAAGCATCGCTCGCCCGACTGGAGCAGCGAGTCGAAGCGTTCACTCGCCAGCTTGCGGACTTCGTCAGCATCGTGGTTTATCTGCGCCGGTCTACGCCATCGATGATCAGACCACCATCGAGGTGATCGACGGCTCAGTCGAGGTAGTCTCCCGAGGATAACGGAGCCATTTCGCAACTTGGTCCACGCGTTACGAGGCAGAAGCGATTATCGCTTCTTGGTGAGGAGGAACAATGTCAAGTTTGCTAGACGAACCTTTTGGACATCGAAGCGGTAATGCCTCGACTTCGACTGCTTGATCTACCAACCTGGCAGAAGCGTGATGCCAAACTTCGGGGCCGCTTTCTTGAGGCGCTCGATATCTTCTGGCGTGGGTGGCCCCACCACTTCGTCTGGCTCCTTCAGGTGACCACCTTCCGATAGAAACCCTTCAAACCCGCTGGGTGTGCAAAGCAACATGTAGCGCGATGGGTATCCGCTTGTATTCATGAGCTGGTGAGGTATGCCACGAGGCAGGAAGATTGACTCACCAGCCTTGATCGTCTGTTCCTCGCCCGCGATGATCGCTTTCATCTCCCCTTCGATGATGAAGAGGGTTTCATCATCGTCTGCATGCACGTGGATTGGCGTCTTCGATTGCCCGCTGCTGCGATTCTCAAAGAGAGAAAACGCTCCGTTTGTGTCCCCACCGGAAAGCTGCTGCTTCATCACCACGCCAGCGAGTACAAACTCCTTATGTTCAGTCATAACAACTCCTTGGTGCCGGGCTTAAGAAACGCGAGTACCAAAGCCTGGATATTCCGGCAGCGCGGTCTTCGTTTCTTCGGGGGACAGGAAGCGGATGCCCCAGGAGGCCCCGGCCTTGATGACCTCGGTAGGATTTTCGATCGGTGCGATCGTCGATGGGTCAGGAACATCCATGTCTTGAGCCGGCTCACCCATCTGCAGCAGATAGCCGTCCATGCCGACCGTCTCTAGGCCGGTTGCTCCCACCAGAATGAGAGCACGCAGTTCGTCGGTAAGACATGCAAACGTGTGAGCTTTACCCTGCGGAAGAAATCCGACCCCACCGGCATGTACATCAAAGGTCTTCTCGGGCGTGTAAAAGCGAACCGAACCTTCAATCACGAAGAACAGTTCATGTTCACGCTCATGGATATGCACGGGCGGCTCTAAACCCGGTCGGACTTTCACTTCCATGAGAGAAAATCGTCCATTGGTTTCGGTCGCTTTCGCCAAAGTGGTGATCACCTGGCCCATGTACTTGATTGTGGAATCGACTCCTACCTCGCGGGAGTATGCAGTGGGACTTTGCTGCTTCTCTGTATTTGGCATGGTGGTGCCTCCTTCTCGCGCGGGCAAACCGCGCAGCCCCAGCGTCTTCGCTGGGTCCTGTCCTTACTTGGGTTCCGACTGCGAAGCACTCGTCTTGAGTGCTCCGCTCGTCAGCTCGTTTACGGCTCTATCTATCGCGGGTTGTCGAAGGTCATCTCGGTTCTGACGGCTCTAAGCCTGAGTGCATTGCGATGAGTTGCCATGCGCCTTTCTCTCGAATCCACACCGATAGTGCTTGGTTGTGGAGTTGCATCCGCTGTCCCTTCAACTCCAGGCGTAGAAGGAGGTGATTGAAGACGAGTGCGGTATCAGACTGCAGAACGATGTTTTGGTCAAAGCGGTCGATCTGCTGGTACACCCATTCGCGATTCTTCAATCCGTTGAGATATGCGCCCTTCGTATGCTGATTGCCCGTGGAGTGCACGTGCAGCAGGCGGTTGTGCAACAGCACATCGAGCGCTTCCACGTCCTGGCTTAGCATCGCCGTATAGCGCAGGTCCTCTAAGCGTTCAATCTCAAATATGTTCTGCTGATCTGTCATCTTCATCCCTCATCGCGCCGGACGCCGAAGCCCGGATACTGGGGCAACGCCTTCCTTGTCTCTTCTGCAGACATCAGATAAATTCCGTTGTCGTTACAGGCCCTGATCGCCCGCTCCGGGGTTTCTTCTACGTATGTCACCGCGTGACCTGGGAGTGACATGCTCCGAGTCGGTTCACCCACCGTCAGAAAATAAGTGTCGAGTCCTACCGAGCCCTCCCCTGAAGCTGCTACAAGGATCAAGGTGCGTACCTGAGGAGAAAGGCAGTTGAAGGCGTGCGCCTTCCCCTGAGGCAGAAAGACTACGTCCCCCGCGCTAATGTCCATCGTCTTGTCCTCGCAATAGAAGCGCATGGAGCCCTCCAGCACGAAGTACATCTCGTGTTCTCGGTCATGGATGTGTGGTGGAGGCTCGTTGCCAGGCTTGGTGTAGTACTCCATCAGAGCAAAGCGGCCATCGGTCTCAGAGGCCTTCGCAAGAAACGTCATCATGCTGCCCATATAGGCGACCGTCGAATCAAGGGTGACAGTCCGTTCAAATACTCTCGCGGTGTGTTCAAGCGCCTTCATTTACTCGGTCTCCTTCTGCGTGTGGACGTCATATGGAGCGAGATACATCTCGTTCTTGCGAGCGATCTCTGACAAGCGAGCTCCCGCTGCTTTCGCTTCGAGGGACGCAAAGCTCTCGTTTCGATCGGCCGCCTGTACGGCATCGAAGAAGTGCTGGTGAGAAACCGTCGAAACGTCCAGTAACCGGCAACCGGCAGCGCTCTTGTTGAAGAGGGCGTGAAGAGCATTCGGAGGGATGACGATCGTCGACCCGGGACCGCATACGAAGGCTTCCTGCGTCCCATTCGTCACGCGGAAGAAGGTCATTTGACCTTCCAGCACATAGAAGCTTTCGGGAGAAGCATGACTGTGCAGATCAACCCCGCCCCCGGGAGCCAGATGGAGCTCGAACATCGTGTAAGCGTGAGCGCTATCCTCTCCGCGAACCTTCCACTGGAAGTGGACGGGGCCCAGATCGAAGGGCTTTCCTTCACCGGGCTTGATCAAACGAACGCCTTCCTGTGCAGGAAGGCTGTTGAGAATAGTTTGCATTGGATCCCCAGGGCCGCCAGCTGCGACCTCTCTTGTTCTAATGGGATCTGTTTCATCGAACGTGTCCAGAAGCTCGGTTTCGGTTCGAAGGGATCGCTCGATCTGCTGTTCACCTCACGAACGGCCGACCTTATCCAAGCTCAGCTTGCCACGGCTATCGCCTCGACCTGCTCCTCAACGAAAGAGCCCGGACTCTCCGTTCCACATCACTCGAGTTCTGTGCTCATGAGAACCCCGCAGCCTACTCACGCTTCCAGTCGTCAATCGTTGAATACCAAGCGGGAGTCCGCTCGATCTTGAGATCGACGATCATCTTCTCGAATGCTGCGCGATAGTCCTTTTTCATCTGATCCTTCATGAAGGAATCAGGCGTCTCGTCCCAGACCTCGTAATTCAGGATGCTTTCAGGGTCCCGCATGTCCTGCACTAGAGAGGCTTCGATGAAAGTGTTCTCTTGAACGATGTGAGTGAAGACCTCGCGGATTTTGGCGAAGAACTCTGCTTGTTGAAGCTCGGGAATGCGGAAACGTACAACGAGAGTGAGTTTGTTTTTCACCGGGGAATCGCCTTTCGTGTAACGAAGTCCGACCACTGCAGCGACGGCGCCGACGATGATCTCTCGCCGGCTCGGCAGGGTGTCTTTGAATGAACGGAACATTCAGGACTCGGCATGTGGCTCCAGCGCAAGGACCTCTTGCAATCCTTTGGCGCTCTGCTCGTAGCTTGCGCTACGCTAACACGGCTTAGTCGTATAAGAGGCCTTCAAGGAATCGTGTGCACACTTCGCGGTAGTTTTGGACACAAGCTAGACATTTCAGACACGTCGCCTCTGGAAGGCATCCGAACGGATTTTGCTAGAGCTTTGAATGTCCACGCGTGACACGACAGCATCTTTCGACGAGCGATAAACTGGCACTGCAACGCAAGCAGCGCTGCATAAAACCTTGCCATGGACGAGACGCCCCGAATTCGGATCCTCAGCGTAGAAGATCATCCGGTCTTCCGCGAAGGTCTCCGTGCGGTGCTCAGCCTTCAGCCAGACATGGAGCTCGCCGCAGTGGCTTCAAACGCCGTTGAGGCGTTAGAGCAGTACAGACGCCATGCCCCGGACATCACCCTCTTGGACCTGAGGCTCCCTGGAACTGACGGATTCGCGACTTTGGCGGAAATTCGGAAGTTGAACCCAGATGCGCGCGTCATCATCCTGACGACTTCTGAGGACGATGCGGACGTACGTCGAGCGATGCGCGGGGGCGCCTCTGCTTATGTTTTGAAGAGTCTCCCCATGCAACAGCTCGTCGTTACGATTCGTTCGGTCTACAGCGGAACGAAACACGTGCCGCCTGAGTTCGCAGCACGAATGGCCGAGCGGTTTGGAGAGGAAAGGCTCACAGACCGGGAGCTAGAGGTGCTGAAGCTCATACGCGATGGCCGCCGAAACAAACAGATAGCTTCTGACCTGAGAATCGCCGAAGCAACCGTGAATTTTCACATCAAGAACATCTCGCAGAAATTACAGGCGAACGATCGTACGCACGCGGTGATGATCGCGCTTCGGCGTGGCCTATTGGAGATCTGAAGCTGGTGAAGAAGAGTCTCCAATGCATTGCGGTGGCAATCCTGCTCGCGGGTGGTGTTTCGAGCAAGGCCCTCGAGTCTGACGCACAGCTTTCGCAATTGGGGCATACAGCATGGCGTATCCGCGACGGCGCCTTCAAGGGTGCCGTGAACGGCGTGACGCAAACAGCCGATGGCTTTCTCTGGATAGCGACCGATAACGGTCTTCTCAAGTACGACGGTGTTCGTTTCACGCAGGTCGGGAGTGGAACCATCCTTGCGCTCCAAGCCGCTCAGGACGGAAGTCTTTGGTTCGGAACGGGACAATCTCTGTTCCACCTGCGTAGTGGTCAGGTTGAGAAGCTTCAAGGCCCCGATGTGCACGTCAACAGCATTCGTCAGGATGTGCATGGAACAATCTGGTTCACGCGGTCGCGGTCCACTTCTGGCCCGCTCTGCGAAGTTGTGGGAAGTAAGTTTCATTGCCTCACTGCTGCTGATGGCGTGACGCTACCTTACGCCGAGGCCCTCGCAGCTGACGCGAAGGGGGATCTGTGGGTGGCAAGCGGGAGTCGTCTCCTCCGTGACCACTCGGGAATTTTTCGAGAGTTTCCTCATCCAGAACTGAGCGCTGCGGAAACCTCGAATGGAATCGAATCGCTCACACCTCGTGCGGACGGCAGCATGCTCGTGGGCATTACAAGAGCCGGGGCGGGGCTCGGCTTGCAAAGCCTCAAAGACGGCATTTGGCATGACGCCTACAGTGATCCCATATCGAGCAGCGATTGGAGCGTAACCTCCACACTCGTTGACCGCGACGGAACGGTTTGGGTCGGCACGTCCGACAAGGGACTGTTCCGGATCAGGCAAGACGGGATCGACCGCTTCGGAGAGAGCGACGGGCTGAGTGGCAATGCCGTCTCCAGCCTGTTCGAGGATGACGAAGGGGATGTCTGGGTAGGAACAAAGAAGGGCTTGGATCGATTTCGGAACCTCGCCGTAACGACATTTTCGACAACCGAGGGTCTGGGGAGCGACTCGGTCCATTCGGTTGCAGCCTCGTTGCAAGGTGGGGTCTGGGTCGGGAACAAGGGCAGCTTGAGCCTGTTGCGCGACGGTAAGGCCATCAACTACTCCCCTAAGACTGGTCTACCCGGACAGCGAGTCACGGCGCTTCTCGAAGATCACGCGGGGCGTCTCTGGGTTGGAGTTGATGCCGACCTGTATGTTCTTGAGAAGGGCCGGTTCACGCGTGTTCTTGACAGTGAAGGCCATGCGACCGGCGCTGTCGTATCGATCGAAGAGGATACTGAACAGAACGTGTGGGTGCTGGCTAGCAGAAGACCCTACGCGCTCTTTCGCCTTTCATCCGCATCGCGTGCGCTCGAAGTTCAGCCTCTCGGATTTGACCCGGACGCCATCGTTGCTGACCCGGCCGGCGGGATCTTCATCGATGGTGGGAAGCATGGAACACCTCTCGTTCACTTTCAGCGCGGATCGACTGAGACGTGGACACCCAAGACGGTGATTCAAAGAACCTCCTTCGCTTTTGCGAAAGATGGGTCCAGATGGGCCAGTACATTCCATGGCGTTGAACTCTTCAACCGTCAGGAGTCCCGGTTTCTCGACAAGTCACACGGTTTGCCATGCAACCACGTTTTCTCGGTCGTCTTCGATAAGTTAGACAATCTCTGGGTGTATTCCGAGTGCGGCGTGATATCCATTTCGAACTCGGAGCTCTCGAAATTCAAAACTGATTCGCGATACAGCGTCAGATCGCATCTCTTCGATATCTTCGACGGTGCCCTTCCGAATGGGGCGGATTTTGCTCCCCGTCTTACGCGGTCGACTGACGGGCGGCTCTGGTTCGCCAACGGGACAGATGTCCAGGAGATTGACCCCAGCCACGCACAGCATGCGGCAGCAGTACCGAACGCAGAGATCGACGCTCTTGTGGCTCGCCATGTGGAACAGGCGGCAGTTTCCGGAGTGAACCTGCCTGCCCTTACGCGTGACGTCGACCTGAAGTACACGGCTCCAGCTTTGGCGATACCGGAGCGAGTGAGATTTCGTTATCGACTCGACGGTCACGATAAGGAGTGGCAGGACTCGACGACGTTGCGAGATGCGTTCTATACGGATCTGCGCCCCGGACGCTACACCTTCCGTGTGGTGAGCGGAGATGCAGACGGCAACTGGAGCCGCAAGGAGGCCCAGTTTTCTTTCACCATCCTTCCTGCCTGGTATCAGACCAAAACATTCCTTGCGCTTTGTGCTGCCTTGGGTTCGCTTGTCATCGTCCTCGCGTATCGACTCAGAATTCGTCAGATCCGCCGGGAAGCGCAGGCGCGTTACGATGAGCGGCTGGCTGAACGGACGAGGATCGCGCGGGATATCCATGACACGCTCCTTCAAACCATCCAAGGGAGCAAGATGCTTGCGGACACGGCGCTGGTGCAGATGTCCGAGCACGATCAAGCGAAACCCCGCGTGCAGCTGTTATCGACCTGGCTCGGAAATGCCATGGAAGAGGGCAGGACTGCACTGCGGTCTCTCCGCACTCCCGTTATCGAGCAGCAATCGCTTGCGAGTCTCATCGAAGATGCGCTGGACGACTGTGCGTTGTCGAGCAAGATCATTACCGCGCTGGACGTAGCTGGTGAACCTACTGCGATGTCGGTATGTGTGCGAGAGGAAGTCTATCGCATCGCGTACGAAGCGATCACAAACGCTTGCTTACATTCTGAGGGGACACGCCTCGACGTCCTTCTGACATACGGAGAAGCATTTGAACTCCAAGTAAAGGATGACGGCATCGGTATCGCGTCCGAGTTGGTCAAAGAGGGGCGTCTCGGGCACTATGGTTTGGCCGGGATGCGAGAGCGAGCGCGCTTCCTCGGTGCTGTTCTGACATTCACGGGCTCGCCCGGAGAAGGCACAGAAGTGCTGCTCCGCGTGCCCCATTCCCGTCTTTTGGAGAACGCACGACCTTCGATTTGGGTCCGTATCGCTCGCCTCATCCGCGGAGAGCGACACTGACTGCTCAAACCTAGAGAAATCTATAGGGGATACCTGAAGTTTGTGTGGTTTTAGACAAACCGCGCGAAGTCTACCTTCACATAAGAGCCATTGATTCCCGCAGGGAACGGTGAGCTCAGAAGTGAGGTAGGCATGCGCGAATGCACACATCACCAGGCCGCCAATTCCACTGCACCAACCCAAAAGAGAAAGCTCTTCCTCATACAGGACGCGTCGCGGAAGCCGTCGTCGCTTGCGATGGTGCACCGAGCCGGTGCGAATGCTCTTCTTCCGGGACCGGCCTGGATCGAGCAGGATGGCAAGCGTGTACGCATTCTCCTTATCAACCCCGGCGCCGGATCATTCGTCACTGAAGGGACTCGTGAAGACGCTGCACTTACTCCAGTTTGCGTCCCTCCTGCTCAACTAGCTGAGAACGGCCTCTCTCCTTCGCAATTTCGCCGTGTACTGGCGTTTATCGCCGATCGCCTTAGCCGCAATTTGAAGCTCTCCGACTTGGCCCGTGAGGCTGGCCTGAGCGCTGCCTACTTCTCGCAGCGATTCAAGTGCTCCACGGGTACGTCACCTCACCAGTATTTGTTGCGGCTCCGAATATGTAAGGCAAAAACCCTCCTCGAAGAATCCGAATCTCCGATCATCGATATCGCTGCCGAATGCGGATTTCGGACGCAGCAACACTTCGCCAGAATCTTCAGACGGCTCACGCGCGTTACTCCTACGGAGTACCGGCGTCAGCGCCAGCGGTCTGACTATGCTTCGGCGGCTCCTACCCTGCTTGATCGCCGCCACATCCTTTCCCAGGACGATCGAACGCCTGCTGGAAGCGGGCCGCTGAAAAGCGGAAGTTTGGACACGCTGCCGGGAAGCGCCATTCATCCATAGAGAGGCAAGGTTAGGATTTCGGACGATCGAAAGGAACGAACATGGGACGACTGAGTGGCAAAACGGCTTTGATCACAGGCGGTAATAGCGGGATTGGGCTTGCAACGGCCAAACTGATGGCGCAAGAGGGTGCAAAGGTCTTCATTACGGGACGCCGGCAAGGAGCCCTAACTGATGCTCTCAAGGAGATCGGTCCTCTAGGGGTAGGAATTCAGGGAGACGTATCTAAGATCGGCGATCTCACCCGCCTGGCGGCTGAACTGACGGCAGAGAAGGTGAAGCTGGACATTCTCTTTGCAAATGCGGGTGCGGGAACTGTTCTTCCCATCGCGGATGTAACGGAAGAGCACTACTACCAGATCTTCGACACAAACGTGAAGGGAGTTGTCTTCACAGTTCAAAAGCTGTTGCCGGTCATGAACGACGGCGGTTCGATCGTCCTGAACTCATCCATCACCGAGAGCCAGGGTATGGAAGCTTTCAGCATGTATTCCGCATCGAAGGCCGCTGTGCGGAATCTCGCTCGTGGATGGGCTAGCGACCTCAAGCCCCGAAAGATACGCGTCAACGCGGTCAGCCCCGGGGTTGTGATCACCCCCGGCTACAGCGGACTGGGCATGAACGACGAACAAATCAAAGAGTATGCCAAGCAGTCTTCTGCGAAGACGCCTGCGGGGCGTACAGGGCAGCCGGAAGAGATCGCCAAAGCCGTCTTGTTTCTGGCATCCGACGAGAGCAGCTTCGTTAATGCAGAGAATCTCGTCGTCGATGGCGGATTATCCCTGGTCTAGAGAAACGTTCGAGAGGAGCACGTCATGCGGGTTCTGCAGCAAGCCATACGTATCTACACCGAGCGAAGCCAATGGGAAACAGCGATCCAGTTTTATGAAACGCTTCAGGGAGTTCCGTGCGAACGACGGGTTCACATCGACGAGACGAACGTAGACGCAGCAAAGGTTGGGGGCGTTCTCCTTCTCGGTGCCGATCAAGAGACTCTCGATACGCTTCGCCTTGTAACCGCCGTCTATTATGTCGACTCGCTCGACGAAAGCTATAGCTGCCTCAAGACCAACGGGGCGGAGATCCTGCACGGACCGCAGACTGTCACCGGCGGAAGAAACCTCACCGCTCGTCACCCCGATGGGCTGATAGTCGAGTACTTCGAACCTGCCAAGAAGAAGGAGAACGCGTGATGAAGTCATGGAAGATTGACCGCTTGGGCGGCAAACTCACTTTCGTTGACGTTCCTATGCCGGATGTTCGCCCCGGAAGTGTGCTGGTTCGTGTCCAGTCGCAAGCTCTGATGTCTTATCTGAAGCCCTATGTGGAGGGGAAGCTGCCCGCCTATCGTGCCCCAGAAGACTTCACTCCCGGCGGCAATGCGATCGGAACAGTCGAGGCCGTCGGTGCTGATGTCTGGCACCTCAAGAAGGGCCAGCGAGTCGTAACGTCGAGTCACCTGGTCGCACGGGAGAACGTACCGGAGCCAGGACAGATTCTGATCGGTGTAACTTCCCCGGGAGGTATCGGAGAGGCCCTTCAAAGCTCTTGGAAGGACGGCACTCTTGCGGAGTACGTTCTTCTACCCGCTCAGGTCGTCACGCCGATCGACGGGCTTGATCACTATGACTCCCCGCAACTGGCCGCCATCACCCGCTGCATCGTTCCGTTTGGAGGATTGGCACGGGGAAGACTCCAAGCGGGAGAGACGGTGGTGGTCAACGGTGCCAGTGGGGCTTACGGGAGCGCCGCAACTCTCGTCGCCGTTGCAATGGGGGCGAGTCGCGTGGTCGCGGCTGGGCGCAGCAGGGAAACGCTCGATAAGCTTGCTAAGGCTGGCGGCGATCGAGTGATTCCCGTCGTCCTTACTGGCGATGTGACGAAGGACACGGAGGCTCTGCGAAGCGCTGCCAACGGCGGCGCCCATTTAGCTTTCGATCAAGTTGGAAACGCGAAGGACCCACATTCCACGTTAGCGGCCCTTGGTTCACTCTATCGCTGGGGGCGCATCGTCCTCATGGGCAGCAGCGCCGTTCCGATTCCAATCAACTATCTTCAATTGATGTTCAACAACTGGGAGATCATCGGGAACTTCATGCACCCCCGAGGGGCGTACCTGCCCCTTCTGTCGTTGGTTCGATCCGGCCAACTGGATCTGAAGCCGATCCAACCGAAAGTCTTCTCGTTGCCGGACCTGGAACCCGCAATGGAGTACGCGGGCAAGGCGGGCAGCTTGGAATTGACTGTGGTGACTTCCAGCAACCAGGCGTAACAAACGCAAGCCCGCATGCCTGTCGAGGCCTTGGAGTCCAAGCCTCAGTCTAAGCAATAGGACGTCGGGAGTGAACATGACTGCCGAGAGAACGGACGCCGCACAGAATGATCGCTCGGCTCTCGCGCAGATCGCGTTCGAAGGTGAATCCAGGCGATCACGGTGTCAGCGGCTGGTGTAAGAGCTACAGATAAAAGGGGCACAAACGGTATGTCACTGGTATGGCTTATTACGGGAAGTTCCCGAGGTCTCGGACGAGAATTTGCAATCGCTGCTCTTGAGGCAGGTCACAAGGTGGCGGCTACTGCTCGAAAGATCAGTGATCTCGCAGACCTGCAGAAGACATACGGCGAGGATGTGCTCCCGATTGCCTTGGACGTGACCAACGAGGAACAAGCAAACGAAGCCGTACGGAGCACGATCGCCGCATTCGGTCGCCTTGATGTCTTGGTCAACAACGCAGGTTACGGCAATGTCGCGCCTGTCGAGGACACGAGCTTGGCCGAGTTTCGGGAGCAGATTGAGACAAATCTGTTTGGGACGATCATTTTGACAAAGGCTGCACTTCCGCATTTCCGCGAACAGAAGGGCGGGCATTTTATCCAAGTGACCTCGATCGCTGGACGCATCGGACCAATCGGTCGTGCTCCCTACGCTGCTGCGAAGTGGGGCGTGGAGGGATTCTCTGAGACGCTGGCGAAGGAAGTTGCGCCGTTTGGTGTAAAGGTGACCCTTGTTGAGCCCGGCGGATTCCGCACAGATTTTGCTGGTGCCTCCACAAGTCTTCAAGAAGGGCGACCTGAGTACGACGAAACCGTCGGCAAGACGGCTCGCTTCCAACGCGATTTCAATGGCAAGCAACCCGGCGATCCTAAGCGCGCCGCCGCAGCTCTCTTAAGGATCGCGTCTGAACAGAACCCGCCCTTCCGCCTCATCATCGGAAGCGATGCCTACAACGCCATCGAAAAGAACGACCTGGCAAAGATCGAAGCGGCGAAAGAGTGGAAAGAACTGAGCATCTCCACAGACTTCCCCAGGGAAAGTGCCTAGAACCTGCGTATTCAAGAGGAGCCTCTGACATCACGGCCGATGGCGAGATGTTGTGATAGGTCTTCGGGTTCGCAATTTGCGAAAGCTGTTTAACGAGAAAGATGACGAGGTACGTCGGGCTTGATTCGCGAACAGGCCGATGGGCTCATCAAGCACTTGCGCGAAAAGCATTTGCGCGAAGTGGTTAGTACCGAAAACGCCCTTTCGTCAGTTGTGATCTGCATGAGTGCCAAATCGCCAATGCACTCATTGACTCGAACTGCTCCTGACACGTCGGCTTGTCGTCGGTGATGCGGCACTGCGGTAGCATGGACGCGAACACTTCCGCGAACGGCGTTTCTTACTATTCACTCGATGGGTGCGGTTGGATGAACGGACTCGGTCAGCCTAGAGTCAGGCAGCGAATACACAAAAAGAATAGAGTGCCAGCACTCGGACAATGCTTCGATTAGACGACCTGTGACATCATTTCTATGCACATCTGGTTTCGCAAGCTTGGTCAAACTGAATACGTTGATATGGTCGCAGAGGACCGAACACAATCAGAAGAGCATCCGAGAACCTTTCTCGTCAGTGAGAAAACTTTCAAGAAGTTGGATGACGTGCCGAAGAACGCCCGATTCAACGCAGAAGACATTCACACGGTCTTCTTCCGTTGGTAGCTCAAAAAAAGCAGCGTCAGCAAAGAACTATCAGCAGTGGCGAACGCTGCTAGATCGGACGGGAACGTTTTCAAGGATGCCTAGCCTGCACTGAAGCCGGGACCAGCGATTGCAGTTCGCGCAAAGAGCGTTTAGAACAATGAGCTGCCAAGGAAGCTTTGGCCGACCGCCGACTCGACGATCTGGTCGATAGTCTTTTCCATAGTGTCACTGGCGGCATCCCGCTACCTCGACCGGATTAAACGCCCATTCGTCTTCTACACTCCAATCTGTATCCCTAGTTCCTGCGCCACGGCTTCGACGCCGCTACGATCCAGCTCGTGCAGCGTCGTCATAAAGCTGCCAAGCTCGAGTAGCTTGCGCATCATCCCCACGGTCAAGGTCTTGTGTACAATCTGCATTATCACGGGGCGCCTGAACCGCCATTCCCCAGCGACAAAGGGAACGGCTTTGAGATCGTCGGCGACGCGCGCAAAAGCGTAAACCTTCACAAGATTGTGATCCTTCGCGGTCGACGAATACCCATGGCAGATCATCACGAGTGATCCAACGGGCATTGCAGTGAAATTGCGAAGTGTTCGCGCAGCGAAGCTCCTGGAACGCGGCTTCATGTCCGGGAAGGCTTGAGCTACAGCCTGTTGGAGTGTCTCGTCGTCTACGGCAGACGGATCAACCGCCACCGCTTCCCATCCAAGAGCGATGACGCTTTCGCGTTCGAACATATCCCAATGCTCAATCGAGTGGGTGTTACCGCCCTCCGTCGTCTTGATGGCCCAATATGAGGGGGCCGGTTGGTTTGACTTGGCTACGGTGCTCAGACGCTGCTGGCTGCGCGTTTTCCAGATTGCCTTTGCCTGGATCATGTTGATTGGCCTGGCGCGCTTCTCAAGAAGCTCAAACCAATGTTGCGCGTCCGTGATGTGCCTGCGATCTTCGGGCCTGGCCGAGTCCAAGGCGATGCATGCCTCCTGGTTGTAGAACAGTCCCTGTTCTGTCAGATTGGCAGAACCGATGAGAACCCAGGCATCGCCGTTTGGCATATCCGCGATGAACACCTTTGCGTGCAGTTTGCCGTCGTCGCTATCTGGTGGGACCGATAGCTTTATCGCTGCCGTCAACGTTTCCAGCTTGTGCGGATCGTTGATCGTGAACTCTTCCGAGACAACTAGCGTTAAATGTTTTACGGCGTTCAGCAGTTCAAGAGTCCCGCTACCAGGGCAGAAGAACGCGCTCGCGATGCGAACCCGGGTTGCCTTACGCAGAGTGTTGAGTAAGCAGTCCCCAATTCCGTCTGTCAGAAATTCCATTCGGCAAGCATGACATAGACCCTGCTTGCTAACCAATTTCGCTAGGAGTGTACGCAGATCCTATGGCGAATGGAACAGTCGGATCGATTCCGCGTGATCGTCTCTGCGGAGATTAGACCCAGCGTTCTAAGTGGGTCCATAATCGCCAAGTCACCATCTAGTCTCGATACGCGATACCGATAAGTAGACGTGTCGTCAGTGATGCGGCACAACGGTAAGCATGGACGCGATGATTTCCGAAAACCGCGTTTAATTAGGACTTGAACTCCGAAAGGGCGGGGTCGCATCGGATAGTCCATTTGAGTCTCTGCAGCACCTGCATCCAGTTCGAGCAGTCATGTCGTTGGCAGGTGACCAGCCGAATGGATGCAGAACATGAAGCCTTGCACCAAAAATTCGCGGTTCGGCTAAAGTGGGAACACCATGTACAGCGCCCTCTACTACCCACATACGAAGATTCGCAATGAATCGATGCTAAAGTCGTCGCTCCTACTTTGGGACGAGATTCACACAATCGTACCGTGGCCGGGATATCGCATCGAAGACGGTCCCGACCAGGAGAGAGAAGCGTTCGATCTGGTTGGAAAGACGCTCTACCCATCGGAGCAAGAGAAGGAACGCTTACATAGTCTTGTTGAAGATTTCATTCGGCGCCCCCTTCCTCCTGCGTTTTATCTTCGCGCGCACTCTGCTGACAGAGAAGTTCATGAACTCTTCAAACACAAAATCCTCCACAAGACCTGGGATCTCCTTCAAAGATCGGGGATGGCTCAACCGATCCGCAGGCGCCCTAGCCATTACGCAACTTCCGCACCTACGGGCTTAGTACTTATGAGTCTCCTTGCAGACTGTTGCGCTGGAGATTCGCTTGTCCGTGTCACTGATAGAAGTGAGACGTATGCGGGCTTGGCGGGCCTGTTCATCGATAACGACTTGCTAAAGTCTGACGAGCCGGTCCAAAGTCTCTTTGCTGACGCATCGAGAAGTGAAGCTGAGCTGTCTATTACCCAGATCGCACTGGACATAATCGATCCAAGGCAGTTCTCACTCGATTCACTCATCGCACTGCGGCTCGAAGAACAGAGGGAGAGTGGATATCGACTTAGGAAGCTGCGTCACAGGCTGTCGGATCATTTACGCAAGCAGGCGGCGGTTATGACGTCAGGCATGTCAGAGCGAGACAAAGGGATCGCTAAAGCTGAACTGAAGCAGTCGATGGAGGATGATTACAAAGAGTTGAAAGACGCAATGAAGTTGCAGGCTTTGGTTGCGCTTAATACTACCCAAGTGATCTCTGCAGCGGCAATGATCGGCACGGCGTTGACGGTTCGCGAGGCACTGCCCGCTACGGTCTGGACACATCTCGGTGAGCTCGTCACTGTAACGTCAGGAGTCATTTCGGTGGCCAGTCAATTCGCTCAATCAAGGCGGAAGCTGCTGCTAGACAATCCCACGGCTTATCTCCTCGAGATTTCGAACAGTCGTTAGAAGACCTTTGAGCTTAGCAATTGGTAACGACAAGTCGCCTTATCGTCAGTGATCTTTTCTCGCCTCAAAACGATAATTCTTCGTTCTGCGCCGCACGCTCAGCTCGCAGCAGTTCAGGGCCATTATTCCTCACGTGGCCGACTTTCGGATTGGCTTCGTCCATCTCCATCTCCTCGGACTCGAGCGGACGCACAGCTTTCATCTTTACATCTTCGCCGTGTATTCGCCTATACTTCAGCAATGAAAGTTGTGGGTCACGACATCCGACTAGACTGGCCGAAGCTGGGGCCGTCCATTCTGATTGCGACTGCGCTGATCGTAGCCATTCGAACGGTTAAATGGGCTGCGAAGCCTCTGCGGATGCCAGACTTTCAGACGTGGACGTGAAGCTCGACAGAGAGGTCAGTTTCGCCGCCCGCATCAGCGTTCGCGTGATGCACGAACTGCTCCGGAAGCACGCCAGTCTCTTTCCGCAACAGCGCTTACTATCTATGAAGCGGGGAGTGAAGAGGGCAGTCCGAGTTAAGAGAGCAGGACCTAAGGACGCCCCAGCAATCAATCACAATAGGCGGCTTTATTGATTGATAAAGAGAGCAGCTATTCATCATGCGCTGGAACTGGCAACAAGCCCGAGAGCGGCCGGATACATTCTGCGACTAGCTAAGATTGGCATCCCTGGTTTCGGCTCTGCGAGGTTTGGGACCGGCATAAAGTGAGGGCACCGGCGCCACCCTCCGATCGACACAGGTTCGAAGCTTCGGTGTGTTTTCAATCCGGTTTGGTGCCGCCCCCGAAATACGCGCTACGGTCAACGTGTAAACAATCGAGTGTCCCAGCGTACCCGTTCGGGAGCGGAAGCTTCGATCAATCTGGCGGCACTATGGGCTTGGTTAATGAGAATGTTGTACTCGCGTCCTTCGGTGACGACGCTTGGCACACGGAGAACTGCGGTTCGACCCTCCCGAAGCCACGCATCACCAAAAGCTCGTGCCGTAGTCACATCCTCGGCATCCCAACCTGGCAGCGCAGACGGCGATAGAGTCTCGATCGCGACACTCTCCGGCATGGCGATCCGGACGACCTGATGATGCTTGGGAGGGAGCGTCAGATTGGCGTGCACAAGGATTTCAAGCATCGCGCCGGCATAGCTTTCGGCGGCATAGATGACGCGCTGACCAATGGAGTTCCAACGGCCTCCCCGGAGCATGGCCCCGGTTCCGTCAAAGATCGGGTGGCGCGCATCCGCGATCCGGTACGCGATCATCGCTAGACGGGGAGTCCGTAGAAGAGTTTCTCGAGCAGGTCTTCGACACGGCGCGCGCCGAGCTCCGTGCGAGCCACTTCAAGGGGAGTTCGGTCATTGAGCTCGCGGTGTGGCTTGTTCATCCACTCGCGCGCTTGATCCCGATCATCCCAGGCGTACTCTGCTTGTGCGAGCACGCGCGCCAGCCTCTCGGTCCGCTCGCTCTCGTCTACGGAGAGACGCCTGGTCCGCCGCTTCCACGTTGCCGCTGGCACAACCTTGAACTTGTAGGCGTTCGCCACACGACGATCCTCGTAAAGACGAGTGGACAGCTTTTCTAGGGAGCGTTTCGGGAGCCCGGCCGAGACGGCAGACTCCAGTTCACTGACGGTCCGGATGGAAGGTCCGAGCCCGAGGATCTCAGCAATGGATTGGGGTTCGATCATCGATATCAAACACCTCTCCAGCTCAGTATAGCTCGTTTCTTGGCTCAGATGGAGAGCCCGTTCCGCGCCGAGAACGTGGGTTCAATAAGGGTGCAATAAAGCTTCTTCAGGGCTCCAAGGGTGCCGTAAAGCGCCAACCGTGCCCAATGAAGTCAATGGGTTACGGCCCCTCGGGTCCCTTTCACGGCGGTAACATGGGTTCGAATCCCATCGTGGCCGTCAATGAGCGCTGCACTTACCAGCCATCTCCCACTTAGTGCACAGTTTCGGAACCGGGCTAGCTGGACGCGTTCCGCGCGGTGTCTCAACCAGCCCCACGCCGCTGTTTGCTCCGCATGCTGTCTGGTTCGCAATTGCAGATGCCCTAATGTGCCGCATTTTGGTCTCGCACGATCATGCAAGACCGAGGCAGGCTGGCATCTTGCAGCCTCGATCCAAGCGGCAGAGCCCGGCAAACCCGTTGGCTATACCTGCCGTAGACTGTCCATGCGGCCCGGCCTCCCATCGCAATCGCAATCACATGGGAACGGCTCCAGCGACGTCGCGGTGGAGCGTCATGGTAAGCGTTGAATCCGTTTCGGGAGATCAGGCCACTCAGAAGGCTGACATCACGCGAATGCAGAACGGTCATCTGATCGCCTGTGACGATGTGATCGCGGTCGAGGAACCGCTGGAACTGCAACTCCGATACGGTCCTCGCGATGATCGCGTCACCCGATCTATCTCCGTCACAATGCGAACACCCGGGAACGATCAGGAATTAGTTGCTGGCTTTCTGCTGACGGAAGGGATCCTCACCGACGCAGCACAGATCGAGAGCATACAGATCGTGCAGGGTTCAAAGGGGCACGAACCACGCGCATCGCGGAACACTCTGCGGGTCACGCTCGAGCCTTCCGTTCAGTTCAATCTGGGATCGCTGGAGCGCAACTTCTATACCACCTCAAGCTGCGGGATTTGTGGCAAAGCTTCGCTTCTAGCAATCCGAAGCGTATGTCCTCCCCGCGCGCCTAATCGCCTCACACTATCGGCCGAAACGCTTCAACAGCTTCCCGCATTGTTGCGTGCTCGACAACAAGCTTTCGAAGCTACTGGCGGGATTCATGCGTGCGGGCTGTTTGATGCGAAGGGTCAGTTGCTGGCGTTGCGGGAAGACGTGGGACGCCACAATGCCTGTGACAAACTCATCGGAAGAGAGTTCCTCGCTGATCGTACTCCGCTCCGTGATTGCATTCTGCTGCTTTCTGGGCGCGCGAGCTTCGAACTGTTGCAGAAGAGTGTTATGGCTGGCGTTTCCGCGGTGGTTTCCGTCGGGGCTCCTTCCAGCATGGCGGTAGAGATTGCGCGCGAGTTCGATGTGACTCTAGTGGGCTTTCTCCGCGAACAGAGTTTTAACATTTACCACGGAGCGGATCGTGTCGAGACACACCCTGTACGGAAGGACCTGAGATGAAATTGAGGCTGGCGAAGAATTCGTTGCGTTTGCGCGTTCTGCGCTCGGAGGTAGCAGCTCTGCACACGGGCGCGCGACTCCAGGAAACCCTATGCCTTGGTCCGGATCCTTCTGCGCGGTTTACATACGCGATTGAGCAGACGGTTGGAACCAACATCCCCGAGGTTCGTTTTACGGGCAATGAGATTCTAGTCAGCATTCCGGCAGAACAGATCCTGCACTGGGCCACAAGCGACCAGGTGGGTATCTACGCGCAGGTCGAAACCGGTGCCGTGCAGCCGATCGCCCTTGTTGTCGAAAAGGATTTCGCCTGTCTTGACAGGAGTGATGCGGACAACGCGGATACCTACCAAAATCCGAACATGACCTGCTGATTGCTCTGCCGTCGGCGAATCGACTCTGTGGTGACTTGGCTTAGGGTCCAATGCGAATGGCACGAGGTGGAGCTTTCTAATCTCGGTGCTTTCTCCCCATCTGCGCACGGCTAGTCAGATAGAGCGGCGTTCTGGGTGGAAGATTGACAAAGGGATATTGCCGTGTCCAGCCGCGTGGCATAGCTGCCCAGCGCTTCATGCATCTTCAACCAGGTCACGACTAGATTTTCTCGATCCTATGTGTCCGGGATCGGACACGCAAAACGTAAACGAACACCTGGAGAAGAGGCCTGTCGCCAGAATGCGCCGTTTTGACGCGTTTCTCTCAGTGGGAGTTTGGGCAGGTGCGTGCATCTAGAACCGGCGCATGGATATCGCTCGTCCCGATCTGAGGCGCAAACGGCAACGCCGAACCATTCTCTTCGCTGCTGTGGGAGCGGTGGTGCTCGCGGCGCTAGCCTTCTTCGTCGTCCGGCTTAAGCCGGCAGTGCCTACGGTGGACGGCCCCCTGTTCACCGACACCGTCAAGCGCGGCATGCTCCTGCGGCAGGTGCGCGGCCCTGGTACGTTGGTTCCGCGGGAAGACCGCATCCGCCTGATCCCGGCCCAGACCGAAGCCACGGTGGTACGCATCCGCGTACTGCCTGGTGCGCTGGTACACCCTGACACCATCGTGATGGACCTCGTCGATCCCTCCACACAACAGCAGTTGATGGACGCCCAACTGCAACTGCAGGCGGCGAAGGCAGACCTGCAAAACACACGTGCCAAGGCCGAGAGCGACCTCATGACACAGCGGGCCGCTGCTGCGACAGTCAGCCAGGATCAGAAGCAGGCGCAGTTGCAGGCACAGACCGATGCCAGCCTGCTGAAGCTGGGCGTGATCAGCGGCCTCAAATACAACGAGAGTCGCGGGAAAGCCGATGAACTCGGCGTCCGCAACGATATTGAAGGCAAGCGGCTGCAACTGAACCAGCAGGCCATTCGCACTCAGGTTGCCGTGCAGCAGGCCAAGGTGGAGCAGGCACAGGCGCTGCTCGCACTAAAGCAAAAGCAGCAGGACGCGTTAAGCGTTCGCGCCGGCATCGACGGTGTACTGGTCGACCTGCCTCACCAGGTCGGCGAACACGTAACAGTTGGCACAACCTTGGCCAAGGTAGTGCAGCCGGATCAGTTAAAAGCGTCGCTGAAGATTGCGGAAACGCAGGCGCGAGACATCCAGATCGGTCAACCTGCCGCGGTCGACACGCACAACAGCGTGATTGCCGGAAAGGTCAGCCGTGTCGATCCCGCCGTGCAGAACGGAACCGTAACCGTCGATGTTGCGTTAGAAGGAGCATTGCCCCAAGGCGCACGGCCCGACCTGAGCGTGGACGGAACGATCGATCTAGACCGGCTGAGCGACGTGCTGTACGTAGGCCGGCCGGCCCAGGGCAACGAAAACAGCACACTCAGCCTGTTCAAGCTGTCTTCGGATGGCAAGTTCGCGCAGAGGGTGCCGGTACAGGTCGGCCGCGCTTCGGTCAACTCAATTCAGGTGCTCGGGGGACTGCAGCAGGGGGACACCGTCATCCTGAGCGACATGAGCAAGTGGGACAGCAACGACAGCGTGCGGATCGAGCAATAGCGGCCAGCCGTAGAGCAAATCAGTCAAACAGCAAGCCAGCGGAGATTGAAACGATGAGTGCAAACCCAACCGAAAACCTGATCCACATCAGCGGCCTGACCAAGGTCTTCTACACCGACGAGATTGAAACGCACGCGCTCAGCGGAGTTCACCTGAACATTGCGCGCGGCGAGTATGTAGCGATGAGCGGGCCATCGGGCTGCGGCAAATCGACGCTGCTGTCCATCCTTGGGCTGCTGGATACGCCTTCCGAAGGCACATACACGCTGAACGGCAAGGAAGTGGCGGGCCTGAACTTCGCCGAGCGCTCGCGCATCCGCAACCAGGAGATCGGCTTCATCTTTCAGAGCTTTAACCTCATCGGGGATCTAACCGTGTTTGAAAATGTCGAGCTGCCGCTGACCTATCGCGGAGGCATGTCCGCAGCCGACCGCAAGCAGCGCGTGGTGCAGGCACTAGAGCGCGTGAACATGGCTCACCGGCTGCGCCACTACCCAGCGCAACTCAGCGGCGGTCAACAGCAGCGTGTTGCCGTTGCGCGTGCACTGGCTGGATCACCCAGCATCCTGCTCGCCGACGAACCCACCGGCAATCTTGATTCGAAAAATGGCGAGGCTGTGATGCGCCTCCTCGCCGAGTTGCACAGTGAGGGCGCGACCATCTGCATGGTCACCCACGATCCGCGCTTCGCGGCACACGCCCAGCGTCAGGTCCACCTCTTCGACGGCAAGGTGGTAGCAGAGGGCGAGCTGCGCCGTTTGCTCGCAGAAGCTGACACGGAATATCGCAACGCTCCTGCGATGGGATACGAAGCACCAACCAACGCCTGATCGGCACAAACCGAAAGCTTCACTGCTCACCTTGCTGCGTTCGCAGTCTGCCTCATGTCAGTACGTTGCAGGAACTCTCGCAAAGCGGGAACTCAGGTCCTACGAATCCTTGGCCGCGTGGTCCGCAAGCGAGCTGGCATTCCCTTCTCCGCTACGGCGAACTGACAGACGCGCAACAGAACAGGTGCAACGGAGGAAACGATGAGTGGCTTCGATTCGATCAGCACAGTAGGGCAAGACGTGCGGTACGCCTTGCGGCAGCTCCGCCGTTCTCCCGGTTTTGCGATTACGGCCATCATCACCATCGCTCTTGGCATTGGCGCGAATACAGCCATCTTCACCCTGGCGCATGCCATGATTCTGCGCAACCTGCCAGTGACCGAGCCGAACCAGTTGTATCGCGTGGGCAGCGGCGACGCGTGCTGCATCGACGGCGGTCTGGAAGACAACCACGTCTACTCCGACTTCTCGACCGAAACCTATCGGGCATTGCGCACGAACCTACCCGAGTTCCAGCATCTGGCCGCAATGCAGTCGGGCATGGGCAACGGCACAGGCCTCGCCAAACGTGCGGGCAGCAATGAAGCAGCGCAGAAACTCCGCGGCTACTTCGTCTCTGGCAATTACTTCGAAACCTTCGGCGTACAGCCGACGCTTGGCCGCTTGCTGCAGGATGCTGACGATCAAGAAGGCGCGCCGCCCGTGGCGGTCATCAGCTATCCCATCTGGAAGAACCAGTTCGGCGCCGATCCGTCTGTCGTAGGCGCCACCTTCTTTCTCGACTCCCATCCCGTCACCGTTGTAGGTGTCGCGCCGCAGGAGTTCTTCGGCGACCGGATCATCGATAACCCGCCGGCATTCTACATGCCTCTGTCGGCAGAGGACACGATGACTGCGATACACGTGTCGAAGAACCGCGATCTTCGATGGCTCTACATCGTCGGCCGCGTTAAGCCCGGAACCGCAATTCCGCAGTTGCAGCGCAAGCTGGACTCCGTACTGCGCAACCAGCTCGCCACGTTGAAGGACTACCAGAAGCCGGAAGCCGCTAAAGAGCTGCCCAAGGTCCACTCGGAACTCGTCTCTGCGGCGACGGGGGTGCAACAAGGCTTCCAGAACGATGCGCGCAAAGGTCTGCGATTTCTCATGGCCATCGCCGCTCTGGTACTGCTGATTGCATGTGCCAACCTGGCCAACCTGTTGCTGGCCCGCGGCATGGCGAGACGCGCGGAAACCAGCATTCGAGTTGCAGTGGGCGCAGGTCGCACCCGGATCCTGCGGCAGGCGCTTACGGAAAGCATCGTGCTATCGCTCGCCGGCGGCATCGCAGGCATTCTGCTGGCCTACGCCGGCGCACGAGCCATGCTGTCTCTCGCCTTTCCTGAAGCGCATCTGCTTCCAATCACAGCCACACCTTCCCCTGCCGTGCTGCTGTTCACGGTGGTGCTTGCGGTGCTTACGGGCCTTCTCTTCGGCCTCGCACCGGCCTGGTCCGCCATGCGCAGCCAGCCTGTTGACGCGTTGCGCGGACTGAACCGTAGCGCAGGTGGTGGAGCGACGCTGACGCAGCGCGTCTTCCTCGTTGTCCAGGCGATGCTTTCTGTCGTGCTGCTCACCGTGGCAGTCCTGCTTACGCGCAGCCTGATGAACCTGCAGCACCAGCACTTCGGACTGGAGACCGCCGATCGCATCGTTCTGCACCTGGATCCGAACGCCAGCGGTTACACCGACGATCGCATGGAAGGCCTGATGCGCTCGCTAGAAACTCGGCTCACCGCCATCCCGGGTGTCCAGAGTATTGCTTTCGCCAATTACAGTCCGCTTGAGGGCAACAACTGGGGTGAAGGCGTCTTCATCGAGGGACGGCCCGACCCGACTCTGCACGACGACATTGGCGCCTCATGGGACCGTGTCAGCCCTGGCTTTTTCGCAACCGTAGGCCAGCCACTGCTGCGCGGCCGCGACTTTCAACAGACAGATCGCGCAAACACACCGCTGACCGTAGTTGTGAACCAGAAGTTCGTCCGCAAGTTCCTGCCCAACGAAGACCCGATCGGGAAGCGCTTCGGCACGGAAGCACATAAGCCCAAGTACACCATCGTGGGCGTGGTCGGCGACGCACGCTTCCAGCAGCCGTCGGCAGAACCTCGCGCCATGTTCTTCCGCTCCATGTTGCAGCCCGACCTCAACGCCGATCCGAAGGACATGGGCGAGAAGTACTCCCTGGCGCCGCACGCTGTGCTGCTGCGAGTAGCTCCTGGAGCGCAGGAAGGCCTGGAACAGCAGGTACGCCGGGCCTTTCACGACGTCGATTCGAACCTGGCACTCACAGATTACCGATCCTTGGACGGTCAGGTTGCAATGCAATTGAACGACCAACGCATGGTGACCCGACTCACCGGCACCTTCGGCCTCTTGGCCCTCGCTCTCGCGGCCATAGGCCTGTACGGCGTTACCTCTTACGCGGTCAATCAGAGGGTGTCTGAGATCGGCGTGCGCATGGCCCTGGGCGCAAGCCGCAACACGATCCTCGGCATGGTCGTACGCGGAGCTCTGCTGCAAACGGCCGTCGGACTCCTGGTGGGCGTGCCCGCCGCGCTGCTTGCCGGCTACCTGCTGAAGTCACAACTCTTCGGCGTGAACGCCTACGACGTTCCCACGCTCCTGTGCTCGTGCGCAGTGCTTGCCATCGCTGCCCTGCTTGCCAGTCTTGTACCGGCACGGCGCGCCAGCAGCATCGACCCCATGATTGCTCTGCGAGCACAGTAATCGGCGGCATCACCAGGAAGGATCAGCATCATGGAAACACTTCGTCAGGATCTGCAATACAGCTTGCGCAGGCTGCGCCTTTCGCCGGGCTTTGCCGCGACTGCGGTGCTCACGCTAGCGATCGGCATCGGCGCCACCACCGCGATCTTCACGCTTCTGTACCAGGTGATCCTTCGGACTCTACCGGTGCAGCACCCGGAGCAGCTCTACAAGATCGGCAAGGACATCAACTGCTGTGTCACAGGCGGTATGCAGACCGAGTGGAATCTGTTCGGGGCCGATCTGTATCGGACCTTGCGCGATCAGACGCCCAACACTGACGGCATCGCAGCTGTCCAGGCCGGCACCACAACCCTGAGTGCGCGGCGAGAAGGTGAAGGAGCATCGCAGCCGCTGGACGTACGCGTCATCTCTGGCAACTACTTCGATGTGCTCGGCGTGAAGCCGTACATGGGCCGCCTGTTGCGTCCGGAAGACGACCGCACTGGCGCGGCGCCCGTTGCCGTGCTCAGCTATGCCGTTTGGCAGAGCCGATTCCATGCCGATCCACGGCTCGTCGGGTCCACGTTATTGCTCAGCGGAACTCCGGTCACCGTCGTCGGCGTGGGTGCTGCCAACTTCCTCGGCGAACGCAATGATGGTGATCCCGCGGGCGTCTGGCTTCCCTTGTCGCAGGAGCCTTTGCTGGAGCCCGAGCGCAAGCTGTTGAACACGCCGGGCTCTCATTGGCTGGACCTGCTCGTCCGCATCCCTGCGAGGTCGCAAGTGCCTGTGGTGGAACGCGCGCTCCAGGTGGAGTTGGTGCGATGGCTGCGCACGCATAAGGAGCCGACGGACCACACACCCGACGCAGTCGTTGAGAAGCAGACCACGCACTTGACGTCAGCAGATACAGGCATCAACAACCTTCGCGATCAGTACCAAAAGAGCCTGGTCCTGCTCTCCGCGATTGCGGGCTTCGTCCTGCTAATCACCTGTGCCAACCTGGCCAACCTCATGCTGGTGCGCGGCATGGCCCGATCGCAGGAACTGAACGTCCGTGCCGCGTTGGGAGCGCCCCGCTGGCGAATGGTGCGCGAGATGCTCACCGAATCCGTTGTGCTTTCAATCTTGGGAGGTGTCGTCGCGCTTGCCGTTGCATACGGCGGTGTCAAAGGCATCCTCGCACTTGCGATGAAGGACGTCACCGTGAGCCCACTCAGCGCTTCCCCGTCCCTGCCGGTGCTTGCGTTCGCCTTTGCTATATCGCTGCTCACTGGCGTCGCATTCGGAATCGCGCCCGCGTGGATCGTGACCGACTCCAACCCTGCTGACGCCCTTCGTGGGGCGAATCGCAGCACCACCGATGCGAGTGCACGGCCGCAGCGCATCCTCATCATCCTGCAGGCCGCACTTTCGGTTGCCCTGCTCAGCACCGCCGGTCTTCTGATCGGCAGCCTCCGCAACCTGCAGCACCAGGACTTCCGGTTTGAGCCGCACGGGCGGCTGATCGCCTTTGTCGACCTGCAAGCTGCAGGTTACCGGTTCGAGCAGTTAGAAGGTCTGTATCGCCGCATGGAGCAACAGTTCAGCGGTGTGCCCGGCCTGCACGGCTTTGCTTACGCCACCTACAGCCCCATGGCGTTCAACAACTGGGGCGGAGACATTGCCTTCCCGGGCAGCGATCCGAACGCACACATGAACGCCAGCTATACCGCAGTCAGTCCGATGTTCTTTGACACGGTCGGCACTCGCCTGCTGCGTGGCCGCGTGTTCACCGATCGCGATACCAATGCAGCCCCTCGCGTCGCGATCGTGAACCAGAAGTTCGTCGATCGCTTCATGAAAGGCAAGCAGCCGCTGGGTGAAGTCTTTGGTCCTGACTCGCTTCTGCCAAGTGCCTTCACCATCGTCGGCGTCGTCGACGACAGCAAGTATGGCGATCCTACCGAACCAACGCGCCCCATGTGGTTTACACCGATAGCGCAGAGCCTGGACCTCTCGGGTCTGCATGCGAGTCCGGCCGTACTGGCGCAGGCAGAAAGCGGGGAGCACTTCTATCACTTCGCCGGCAACCTGATCTTCCGCTATGACGGCGACCCTACCGCTGCGGCCAACACCGTTCGTCGCACTCTGCAGGCCATCAACCCCGATATCGCAGTGACCCGGCTGACCACCTATGACGAGCAGGTCAGCAACTACTTCACAACGCAGCAACTGGTAGTCCGACTGACCACGATCTTCGGTTGCATCGCGTTGGTCCTGGCAGCGCTTGGAATCTACGGCGTCACAGCGTACTCCGTTGGCCGCCGCAGGCACGAGATCGGCATCCGCATGGCGCTCGGTGCCGATCGATCCGGCATCCTTCAGATGATTCTTCGATCGTCCTTGGTCCAAACCGGCATCGGCCTTCTGATTGGGATTCCGGCTGCCTTCGTAGCAGGGTACCTCTTGCGTTCGCAACTGTACGGCTTGGCGGGATGGAATCTCCTGCCTGTGCTCGCCAGTTGCGCTGCCCTGCTCTGCGCAGCGTTCCTGGCCAGTGCCATCCCGGCACGCCGAGCCGCGGCCATCCAGCCCATGCAAGCGTTGCGGAGCGAGTAAGCACCTTAAAGACAGGAGGAAACAGGATGCATCAGCTTATGCAGGATCTTCGCTACGCATTGCGCCAGTTGCGGCGATCGCCGGGATTCGCGATCACGGCGGTTCTCACGCTGGCTCTTGGCGTGGGTGCAAATAGCGCGATCTTCTCGTTGCTGGATCAGGCATTGTTGCGCTCACTCCCGGTGCGCGACCCGCAACAACTCGTCATCCTGGAAGGCACGGGCAAAGCCTGGGAGGGGAGTGCCAGCAGCCACGGAGGGGACCCGGAGTCATACTTCAGCTATCCCATGTATGGCGATCTCCGCGACCACTCCACTGTCTTTCAGGGGCTTGCAGCAACCACCACCAATGCCATCGGACTGATCCGGCGCGGCCAGTCAGATGCAGTCGATGCAGAATTTGTGAGCGGAAATTACTTCTCACTTCTGGGTACAGGCGCTGCCTTGGGCCGGATGCTCACACCCACCGACGACACCGTAGGCGGCAATCACCAGGTTGCGGTGCTGAGTTACAGCTATTGGCACGACAAACTGGGCGCCGATCCTGCCGTGGTCAACGAAACGGTCGAGTTGAACGGTGTACCGGTACAGATCATCGGCGTCGCCGCTCCGAATTTCCAAAGTGCGGTTTGGGGACAAACGCCTGCCGTGTTCGCGCCCATGGCGTTGCTGCCGCAGGTAGACGCGCGTCGCCTGACCGCACTGACCGATCATCGCTCCAAGTGGCTCAACATCATCGGCCGCTTGCAGCAGGGCGTTACTCAGCCACAAGCGGAGGCACAGCTAGCTCCTCTCTGGCACAGCCTGCGCGCGGACGAACTAAAAGCGCTTGGCAATCGCTCACCCCGCTTTGTAAGCGAATTCCTAACCAATAGTCGATTGAGAGTGTTGCCCGGCGCGCGTGGCCTGTCGTATCGCCGCGAAAGCCTGCAGACTCCGCTGCTGGTCGTCATGGGTATGGCGTTCCTGGTACTCCTGATCGCATCGGTGAATGTTGCCAGCCTGCTGCTGGTGCGATCAAGCGGGCGCGTCCGCGAGTTCGCCTTGCGCTACGCCCTGGGCGCCACGGCCAAACGCGTCATCTTGCAACTGCTGCTCGAGGGCTTGGTGCTGGGATTGGCGGGCGCGCTTGCGGGAGTTCTGTTGGCACCCGCCGCCATGCATGGCATCGCGCGCCGGTTGGTCGACGCTGGCGACGTCACCTACTTCAGTTCCAATGTAGACGCGCGATTGCTCGCCTTCAGTTTCGTCAATGCGATTCTAGTCAGCGGTGTATTCAGCATTGCGCCGGCACTGCAGTTGCTGCGGCCTGACATGATCAGCGCGCTTAAGCAGCAGGCCGGGACGAGCAGTGCTGCACGAGTAGGTTTCAGGCGCGTCGTGGTCGGTTTGCAGATTGGCTTAAGCGTTCTCTTGCTGATGGGCGCCGGTCTGTTTACACAGACCCTCCGAAACCTGCGGCATGCGGACGTTGGCTTCGACACTTCGCATCTGCTTACCTTTACGACTGTGCCGCAGATGGCAGGGATTGCGCAGGAGACTACACCTGCTCTGTTCGATCAGATGCTCCAGCGGCTTGCTGCCCTGCCCGGAGTCACGGGTGTGGCCGCAACCGATAACGCGGAACTTGCAAACTCCGATCGGGGCACCAACGTGACCGTTCAGGGCTATACGCCACCACCGGACGAAGATCTTGACGTGGGCTACGCTGCAGTGTCGGCGGGATACCTGTCTACGATGCGCGTGCCAATGATCGCGGGCCGGGACTTTACCCCGACAGACGACTTGCAGCACCCGTTGGTAGCCATTGTGAACGAGAGCTTCGCGCGGCACTATTACGGCTCTGCAGCAGCAGCAATCGGCAGGCTGATGGCGCGCGGCGGTGGCAAGAACGTGCAATGGAGACAGATCGTGGGGGTGTCGCGGGATCTCCGTCACACTGGCCCGCGCGATGCGGCAAAGATCAGTTTCTACATGCCGCTGAAGCAGGCACCGAAGACCTCGGAGATCACGATGTACCTGCGAACCACGACCGCTCCATTGCAGACAGCGCAGGCCGCGCGAGCCACCATGCACGATCTGAACCCGGGACTCGCGCTTGTGGACTTCTGGGACATGGACCAACAGATCGACTCGGAACTCAGCAATGAGCGCATGATCGAACTGCTTGCCATCGCGTTTAGTGTGCTGGCAACGCTGCTCGCCGGAGTCGGCCTTTATGGCGTTCTCGCCTTTTCTGTGTCGCAGCGCACGCGGGAAATCGGCATACGCATGGCCCTAGGCTCAACCCGATCCATGGTCGCTCGGCTTGTCCTGCTGGACGTCGCCTGGCTCGCATGCGCGGGAATCGCGGTTGCAGTGCCGATTGCCCTGCTCGCAGCGCGCAGCCTACGCAGCCAGCTCTATGGAGTATCCGCAACCGATCCCCTAAGCGCGCTGGTGGCCGTACTGCTGATCGCTCTGGTCAGCTTCGTCGCAGCACTTCTGCCAGCGCGTCGCGCTGCTTCCGTTCACCCCAACACCGCACTTCGCACGGAGTAGTCAATGATTGTGCTAAGCGACGTAGAGCGATCGTACAAAACGGGTCACGAACAGACGTTCGTGCTGCGCCGGATCAACCTGACGATCCAACCCGGTGAGTTTGTGACCGTCATGGGTCCCAGCGGCGCAGGCAAGTCGAGCCTGCTGAATACGCTCGCGCTGCTGGACGATGGCTGGAGCGGCGAGTACCTGCTGGACGGAGAAGCCGTCCACACGATGTCGCGCAAGCAACGAGCCGACGTGGCTCGCCGCAAAATTGGAATGGTTTTCCAAAGCTATCACTTGCTTGACGATCTCACCGTCGCCGAAAACATTGACCTTCCGCTTTCGTACAAGAACATGCCGCGCAGCGAACGGCAGGCGTTGGTCGCCGACGCCCTGGATCGCTTCGGCATCGTCGGGAAGAAAGATCTGTACCCGTCGCAGCTCTCCGGGGGCCAGCAGCAGGTCGTCGGTATCGCACGCGCCGTCATCCACAATCCATCGCTCCTGCTGGCGGATGAACCCACCGGTAATCTGCACTCCGCACAAGCGGCTGAGATCATGCGATTATTTCAAACCTTGAACGCCGCGGGCACGACGATCCTTCAGGTGTCGCACTCCGACGCCAACGCCGCTTACGGCGCTCGCGTCATTGAAATGCGCGATGGCTGGATCACCGAGGATCGGAAGATCAACGATGCTGCGCCATCTGCGCGGGCAGGAGCATACGCAGCATGATCGGAACCACCTCACAACGCCTGATGAGCCTGCTTGCTCTGTTTGTACTTCCCTTGCCCGCCGGCGTTGCTGCTGCGCAAGCGGCTGTGCAGCCGCAGACCGGGCAGCAGCCGCCCGCTGCTCCTCAGCCACGACTCGCCCTGCCGACGTCGGTTCCGCTCACTATCCCACACGAGCGAAATCCCTTCCGTGCATATTTGCCGACCGCGGTCCCACCCGCAAACCTCGCCAACTCGCCTCGGCTGGACGCGCTGGTTCACAACGGTGTCCTGGAGATCTCTCTGTCCGATGCCATCGTGCTCGCCTTGGAGAACAACCTGGATCTGGCGATCGCGCGCTACAACATCCCGATCGCCGAGGCCGACATCCAACGGACCAAGGCTGGTGGCATTACGCGTGGTGTAAATACAGGCGTAGTGCAGAACACGCCTGGCGGCGGAGGCGTTGGCGCCTTTGGCTCAGCGGGTGCGGGTGCTGGAGCAGGCGGCACCAGCGGAGGTGCCGGCGGTGCAGGCACCGGCGCGTCAGGCCTGGTGCAGTCTACGCTGGGCACAGGAACCGCGGTCAACTCCTATGACCCCATCATCACCGGACAGATCGGCCTCCAGCACTCCACTGAGCCGCTCTCAAACCTCGCTGTGAATGGCGTACCCACCTTGCGTTCCAACGCCTGGGCCGGCAGCTTCGGGTACAACCAGGCTTTCGCAACGGGCACATCGGTGCAGTTCAGCTTCAATGCCAATCGTCAGACCACCAACAGCATTTATACCTTCCTGAATCCTCAACTCAACTCGCAGTACCAGGTTCAGATCCAACAGCCGCTGCTCGCCGGTTCTGGACTAGGTCCGAATCTTCGCTACCTTCGCATCGCACGCAACAACAAGCTGATTTCCGACGAAGCGTTTGAACTTCAGGTGATCAGCACCGTGACGCAAACAGCCAATCTATATTGGGACTTGGTTGCGGCTTACGAAGACGAACAAGTGAAGGAACGCTCACTCGACTTCGCCAACAGTACTCTCACCTCAGCCCGTCAGCAGTTACAGTTGCAAGCCATACCCGGCCTTGATGTAACGAAGGACGAAGGTGAAGTCGCCAGAGCCGAAGGTGATCTAACCATTGCTAAATCCACGCTGCAGTTCCAGGAACTGTTGATGAAGAACGCGCTGACCAAGAACCTGGATGATCCTATCCTGGAGTCCATGCCGGTGCGGCCGACCGATTTGAGCAGTGTGAGCAGTGCGAGCGTGCCGGAGATGGCGGAGCCTACGCAGGAAGCGATCAACAGCGCTCTTGAGCGTCGTATTGAGCTCCGCATCAGTTCCACAAACCTGCACAACCGCGACATCAGCCGCAAGGCTGTGAATAACAACCTGTTGCCATCTCTCAATCTGGTGGCCAACTACGGCGGGCTAGGCTTGGCCGGCGTGTCGAATCCGGCAGCAGGCATCACATCGACGTCGCCTGTAGGCTTCGGGAGCTCCGTCGAAAACGCCTTCAACAATAGCGCGCCCAATTACTTCGTCGGACTCAACCTGGACATCCCGATCCGCAATCGCCAGGCCAAGAGCGATCAATATCGGTCTGAGCTGGAGACCCGTCAAGCCGAAATCCTGCTTCAGCAGCAGCGCAAGCAGATTCGTATCGAGGTCCGCAATGCGCAATACGCCCTGGCGCAGGCTGCCGCTCGGGTGACGGCCGCGGCAAAAGCCCGGGACATCGCCGCACAGACGTTCGACATCATGGGCAAGGAACAACAGCTCGGCGCCGGCTCTGCGCTCGACACGCTCCAGTCCCGTCAAGCGCTTGCCACAGCCGAAAGCCTGTTGGTTGCGGCGCGAACCGCCTACCAGAAGGCGCGGGTGGAATTGCAGCGTGCCATCGGTACTACACTCGCGGAGAACCACGTTTCGGTAGAATCGGCCCGAAGCGGTGTGCAACCTGCATCCGTCTCGCAACGTGCACCCGATGCGTCACCTCGAACTGGCGCGCAAGCAAGTCCGGCGCAGCCACAGCCCTGAAATCGCATATGGCTTTACCCTCGTTTACCGAATCTGCTCCATCCCGCAACGCAGCCGCGGCGCCCGGTCCGCGTCTGCTCATTGCAGACGATCAGCCTTTCATCTTGGAGGCGCTGACCCTGCTGTTACGGCCGGAGGGCTTCCAGATCGAGACGGCGCGCACGCCTGGGCTGGTACTCGATTTGTTGCAGCAGAACGAGTACGATGCGCTTCTCATCGACCTGAACTACACGCGCGACACAACCAGCGGCACCGAAGGCCTGCAGCTGCTGCAGCAGGTCCGGCAAAGTTTCGATCGACTGCCCGTCATCGTTATGACCGCGTACGCCAACGTGGACCTCGCCGTGGAAGCGATGCACTTGGGCGCGAACGACTTCGTGCAGAAACCATGGGAGAACGCTCGGCTTCTTTCCGTGGTCAAAGCACAGGTTGAGCTCTACCGTGCGCATCGCCGCACGCTGCTGCTGGAAGCCGAGAACGATATGTTGCGCGCGGAAGGCGCACCAGAGTTCATCGCGAGCGCGCCCTCCATGCGCCCGGTGCTCAATCTGGTGCGGCGCATCGGGCCCTCGGACGCGAACGTACTCATCACAGGTGAGCACGGCACCGGCAAAGAGGTGGTGGCGCAAACGCTACACCGCTTGTCACACCGTGCGCACCGCACCCTGGTGGCGGTCAACACAGGAGCGCTGCCTGAAGGGACCTTTGAAAGCGAGCTGTTCGGCCACGTAAAAGGCGCGTTCACCGACGCTCGCGCGGACCGCATCGGCCGCTTCGAATTGGCAAACGGTGGCACGCTCTTTCTCGACGAGATCGCCAATATTCCGCTTCGCCAGCAAAGCAAGCTGCTACGTGTGTTGGAAACTGGCGAGATGGAGCGCGTCGGCTCGTCCACCACGCGCAGCGTTGATGTTCGCATGCTATCGGCCACCAACGCGGATCTGCGTGCAGAAGCATCTAAGGGCAACTTCCGCGAAGATCTGTTTTTTCGGCTAAACACTGTGGAGATTCACTTGCCACCGCTGCGCGAACGCCGGGAGGACATTCCCGTCCTCGCCGCGCACTTCCTCGCTCGCTATGCCACGCGGTATCGTCGCGCTCTTCACGGCTTTGAACCTTCAGCGCTGCAACAGATGCTGCAGTACGGCTGGCCCGGCAATGTCCGCGAGTTGGATCACACCATGGAGCGCGCGGTGCTGCTGTGCTCGGGCGACAGCATCGGCAGCGCCGACCTAGGCCTGCAGACCGGTGCACGTGCCGCCTCAACAAACCTTGATGATCTGAGCTTGGAAGCAGTCGAGGCCGTTCTCGTCCGCAAGGCGCTGGCTCGCGCTGGCGGCAACGTGAGTCATGCCGCAGACGCACTCGGCCTGAGCCGTGGGGCGCTGTACCGTCGCATGGAGAAGCATGGGCTCTAGCCGGCCCGCTTCCGATCCGCCACGCAGCAATCCTTCGCGCAAACGCCTGCCTTTAGGGCGCTCCGCGCGTCGCCTCAGCTTCGAACGCAGGCTCCACCTGTGGCGCTGGGCTCTTTCTCTGCCTTGCTTCGCTCTGGTGTTCTGGTGCTGCCGTCTGTACGAGATCCCCGTCGGCTGGTCTGCGCTGTACCTGCTGGTAACCGCCCTCGTATGGCAGGTGGTCACCAGCGCGTTTTTCGAGACCGTCATTCGGCCTCTGCAAACTCTCTCGAACATCGTGGCCGCATTGCGCGACGAAGACTTCAGCTTTCGCGCGCGTGGGGCGATCCGCGGCGACTCGCTAGGCGACCTTGCCCTGGAGATCAACACGCTCGCGAGCGCCATGCAATTGCATCGCAACGCCGCCATGGACGCGATCACGCTAGCCGACCGCGTTATCGGATCCATGCCGTCGCCCGTTCTCGCCTTCGATGAGCATCAGCGGCTTCGGTTGCTCAATGCCGCCGCAGAGGATGTGTTTCAACTCTCCGCATCGAGCGCTTTAGGTAGAACTGCCGAGCAACTAATCCTGTCCGACCTCTTGCAGGCGCGCGATCAAAGCGTCATCACGCCAGAGCGCAATCGCGAGCACCACCGGCAGCCCGCCGAACGGGGCCAGCCTGGTCAGAAAAGCGGATCCAATCAGTTCTCTGCCGGCGGCTCTATGTCCCGATGGTCGGTTCGCCGCACCATGTTCCGCCTTCACGGCGTGCCGCACGTGCTCGTCGTTCTAAGCGACGTCGCCGCGGCTCTCCGGGAGGAGGAGCGCTCCGCATGGCAACGTCTCATCCGCGTTCTCAGTCACGAGATCAACAACTCTCTTACGCCGATCAAGTCCGTAGCGAGCATGTTGCGCTCGCGCCCTCTCAAGCTGGATTCGGTTACGCACACTTCGCAGGATCTGCATGACCTGCGCCGCGGTCTGGCCATGATCGAAGATCGCGCGGAATCCCTCAATCGCTTTCTGCAGGGCTACCAGCAGCTATCGCGGTTGCCGTCGCCGCGCATGCAGACCGTCTCCATCGCTGCCATCGTGGAAAGGAGCGCGCTGCTGGAACGGCGGCTTGCGATCCAGGTGCGGCCTTCCCCTGATCTGTACATTCAAGCCGACCCGGACCAGATTCAGCAACTACTGATCAACCTCTTCAAGAATGCCGCCGAAGCCGCAGGAGACCCCACGCTGGAACACGGATCACCTCTTATCGAAGTGTCATGGACAGCGCTCAACGGCGATGTTGCGATACAGATTCGCGACAACGGCCCAGGGCTCGCAAATCCCGCGAACCTGTTTGTGCCCTTCTACACCACCAAGCCTGAGGGCACTGGCATCGGGCTCACGCTTTGCCAGCAAATCGTCGCGGCACACCAGGGCTCCATTCGTTTACGGAATCGCGACGACGGGTCAGGATGCCTCGTGGAACTGAGTCTGCCGTTGCTGGATACAAGGGCAGCGCCAAAAATGTGAAGAGCACCCGGAAAGCCCATTTGACTCTGCAGACTTTTCTGGTATACGAAAGTCCGTGTAGATCGCACGCTGCTCCACCCGCCACGACCCCCTGCGCGGCTTAGATCTCTCGCGGCCGCCGATTGATCCTGTCGAGCCGATGGTATCCTCCTCTTCGTGGAGCGCCCGGAAGGCTTTGCATTTGGCCCCTTTGAGCTATTAGCGAACGGCCCGGAGTTGAACCGCCGGTCGCAGCGTGTGGCCGCCTCCCCGAAAGTGCTCAGCACCCTTCTCGCACTGGTCGAGCGTGCTGGCAAGGTTGTCAGCAAGGCCGAGTTGATGGCTGTTGTCTGGCCTGATTGCTTTGTGGACGAAGCCAACCTAACCCAGAACATCTTTGTTCTGCGGAAGCTGCTTGCCGCCGAGTATGGCGAGCAGCAGGTGATCGAAACAATCACAAGGCGGGGCTACCGATTCACCCTACCCGTGACGCGTTTGCCGAATGCAGCGGAGACGCAGGTTGCAGTGAATGCTCCCGACGTGCAGCCTGCGGTGGATGAGCCGGTTACAAGCCGCCGCAACCTAAAGCTCACCGCGTGGATCGCCCTGGGCCTCGGCTCTGCATGCGCAGTGTTGCTGCTTTGGCATCAACATCTGCGGCATCGACCCGAGTCGCAGATGCCCGCTTTCAAGCTGCAGCGGCTGACGGATCACTCCTCACAGAATCAGATCACCGCCGTAGCTGTCAGCCGCGACGGCCGCATGCTCGCGTTCGCGGACTCCGATGGGATCGAGGTGCGCCCATTTGACACAGAAAAGCTGCAGACCCTCAGAGTGCCCGAGGTACGGGAGGTGCAGTCGCTGGCATGGTTCCCTGACGGTCTGCACCTGCTGCTCAGCGGAGAGTCAGCGCAATCAGGCGCGGCGCAGATCTGGGAGATCTCACTCACGGGTGAGCCGTCGCACCTGCTGGTTGACGATGCTCAGTTAGGTGCGCTCTCTGCGTCCGGTACTTACCTGGCCTTCCTTCGCAAGCACAACAGTGAACTTTGGGTGTCGAGCGCAAGCGGCGAGCAGCCAAGACGCTTGCAGAGTAGCCGCGAGGCTAGTACCTTTACGAGTCTTCTGTGGTCCGCCGATGACAAGCATTTACTTGTGGAGAGTCATAGGCAGCTGGCCTCACCGAGCTATGTGCTGCCGAGCGCAGACGAGCTTGCTTCCCGCGTGGAAGGAGCATTGACCGTTGTCGACCCTGTCTCGGGCGCGATCACTGCAACCCGCAGCAATGTGTACATCGCCAATGCCGTTGCCGTGGAACCGAATAGTGTCCTGTTCACGCGCTCTGCGCTCGCGAACTCAAAAGAGGCAAGTACGGTCTGGCGAGTCGACCTCGATCCGGCGACGGGAGATTTCAAGGGAACTCCTGAAATCCTGGCGAGTCTTGCTGCGGGCCAGCCCCACATTTATGCCTTCACCGCAGACCGCAGTGGAAAGATCATTGTGACCCTATCCCAGCAGGGCCCTGTCGGTGTGTACGTCGGCTCTTGGGACGATGCGAGTGGGGTGCTGAAGAATACCTATCCATTGAGCCAGGATGGGGACGTCTCGTATCCCCATGCCTGGTCTCGAGATGGTTCGGCAGTGTTGTACGAATCTCTCAAAGAGGGTCATTGGCAGATCTACCGGCAGCAACTTGATCAGCACAACGGCCATCCCGTGATGATCAGCGACATGAACCAGGTCTCGCCCAGGCAAACTCCGGATGACAGGTGGATTCTCTTCTTTGGCCGTTGGGGTCAAAGCGGCCGCCCTCACCTGTACCGGGCTCCCGATTCGGGCGGCTCACCATCGCTTGTGAGTGATCGACCCGACCTGCTACAGGTTCGCTGTCCTTTGCTTCGCGGCTCCTGTATTGCGCAGCTGCTGGGTCAAGACGGGCACCATACCTACAGCCGCCTTGATCCGGAGAGCGGGATTGGCGCCGCTGTATTCCAGGACGCATCAGGCTGGGGCAACGCTGACTGGGATGTCTCTGCCGACGGCAGATACCTGGCGCTACTTTCGTCTGCCGCCGGCACTTCGGCTCTGCACGTGATCGATCTGGAACATGGAGAGATCGTCGAAGTTCCAAACCAGGAGCACCGGTTGCTTGCAGCGGTCACCTGGGGCGTCTCGCACTCAGACCTCTTTGTAACAGCCGCAACCATTTCCGGCCGGTTTGAGATTGTGCAGTTGTACCTGGACGGCCATGCCAAACGGATACTCACGAGCCAGCGTTCCACCTGGGCGGTGCCCTCGGCAGATGGTAAGCGTTTGGCTTTCCTGGATCAGAACACTGACAGCAATCTATGGAACTTACGGCTGCCATAGGCGCCGGCGAGGATGAGCGGCCTCCAACGCGTCGATCGTACTGAACGAGTCCCCGCCGTAACGACGGGCACGAAAACGAAGCCGCCATTGCGACGGCTCCGTTTCCAGACACAGCCGGGGGGTAAATCAGCAGTACACCAAGGCATCTAGATCTGGCGGGTCCGATAGTATTGCGCAGCTAACAGCAGCATGCCCGTGCATGCAAATAGGAAGCTTCCAGGTTCTGCGGTTTCCGACACGACCGTGAGGCTGAACGCGTCAGAAACCTGGATATCCGAGGAAGAGGGATCGGAACCACCTTGCAGTGCCGCCGTCCCGGTAAAGGTGCCTGCAGGCAAACCGGCGGGCAACTCTAACGTAAACAGCACATCGGTGATGCTGGTGCCTGGGTCCAGTTCGAAAGGGAAGTTGTTGTAGAAGCCATCCTGGTTTTGTCGGAAGAGTTGCGTCACATCCGAGCCGTCGGGTGCATTCAGGTTCACGGCCAGCGCGTAGAGATAGTAAGGCGAACTTGTACTGTCCAACGAGACGTTTGCGATGTAAGTCACAGTTTGTCCCACGCTGGCCGCCTGGTCAGGGGCAAGCAGGGTGAATGATATCGAGTCGGCGCGTGCAGCAGTGCTACAGAACACGGCGACCAGGATGAGCAAGATACCTCTGAACATCGATTCCTCACTAAGGCAGAATGGCGCGGACGGTCGTCACAAAGGTGCCGCCACTGTAAGTTGCTGTAATCTTTTCCGGCACCACCGTTCCTGCGGCACCAATCGGCGGTGGAAAGACAAAGGTTTGGGAAGCGGAGCCGCCCTTCGGTGGAATGGAGCCGAAAGACACTGGAACCAAGCCTGAGATCCCGTTGACCGACAGGGATGTAACGGTTACATTCTGTGCCGTTCCGGTCCCGCTATTTACCAGGCTCACAGTCAACAGCAGCGATCCGTCAGCGGCCCTGCGCAGCGTGTTCTGGCTGACCAGTTGAACGGTACCGGTGACGGGAGGACTGATCACCAGCACTGCCGAGATGGAGCCTTGGTAATTGGCATCCACAACGCTGGCGGTGAATGGATACGAACCGGGCTGCGTTGGAGCCGAAGAGGATCCAGCATAGTTGAAAGCCACCGTAAGTCCTGCCGGAGTGGTGCTCGCGTTGGGGTTCACAGCACGCCCTGTGTATGGCTCGGTCAACCCAGACAGGCTGATGGAAGCAGGACCTTTCTGAACCTGGAAGGTAGCCGCGCTGGACGCGGCGGCGTAGCTTCCGGATGCAGCCTGGTTCGCAGCAACCGTTACCGGACCGGCGCCAGTGAGCGTGAGCACGTTGCCGGTCACGGCTGCTGGCCCGGAGACGATGTTGTACGTGATCGCGCCGGGTGAGTTGGACGACGCGGCAAGCGTAAATGGGGCGTCGTCGAACTGGTGATCGACAATCGTCAGCGCCAAAGCAGGTGCGATCGGTGCGAGTATTGTCACCGGCAACAGAGCCTTGGTAACGATTGCGCCGTTCAGGTGCATCTGGAGCTTGACGTAAGTTGTGCCTGCCTGTGCCGTGGTCAGGGTTACGTCTCCGTACAGAGAGTTCGGATTCAGAGAATGGGACGGGTTGGAAGAATCACCCGCGACATAAGTAAGGTTTGAGATCGATACGCCGGCACCGCCCGGAGGAATCGCTGCTTCGGTCAGCACACTCGCAGCGTCGGCGGGCGGCCCGGATTCTACTTGCCCCAGAAACCGGTGGGTGTAGGTCCCTGGCTGCGTCAGCTGCAGCGCTGCAGGGATCAGGCGGACAGGACACGTCGGCGTTATAGGACCAGAGAAGTTCGCTGCTCCCCGGGCATAGACGGTCGATTCGCTGGTGCCCAGATGCCACGTCTCTGCCGTTGCGAATGGCACGGAGATCAGAACAGCATCCGGGTGAAAGCCTGGATAGTAGGTCAATGGTTGAGTCGTAATGTCGAGTGGTTGGAAGTAGTTACTGGACCCGTCGGGACGGTACGCCACAGGCGCACTGCCAGCGTTGAAGTAGGTAAAATGTGCGATTACCTGTGCATCGTCGGGCGTGTTGGCGTACTCCACGCATTGTGCAATTGGGGTGACCTTGGAGGCTTGAGCAGTTGCAAGAGGCGAAAGGCCAAGCAACGCGAAGCTCGTCAGAAGCGCCCACCGGGGGAAGCGCGAAGGTCTGAATTTCGTGCGTAAGGCAATCATGAACGCTCCATCCGGAGCCAGGAATACCGGCCCGGTAAGTGGGTGAGGTAGAACTCGGGAGAGGTGCTTCCGGAACTCGGGTTCGCCATCTTCGGCAAGTTTCACTGCTGCACGGTGACAAGACCCTCGACGATGGGAAGGCCCTTGACACTGAGTTGCACGTCCAACGCGATGGTAGTGCCGGGGGCGGCCGCGGTGACGGTGATATCGCCATAGATCGAGTTGGGGTTCAACCACTGCCCGGGGTTGGCGCTGTCAGCGGGAATATAGGTCAGGTTGGACACGGTCACGTTCGCAGTCGCCAGCGGGACGCCAATGAGCACGTACGTCGTATCGGCATCAATCGCTGGCCCGGATTGCACCTGGCCCAGGTACTGGTGCGGGTACGTGCCGGGCTGGCTCAATTGCAGGGAGGCCGGGATGAGGCGAGCAGGACACGTGGGACTCACAGCTTGCGTTTGCGACGCTTGCGTACCGCTGAAGACGGTCGCTTCGTCGGTTCCCAGGTGCCACGTCTCTGCCGTCCCGAACGGCACCAGTACTGTCAACGCGTCCGGGTGGAACCCTGGGTAGTAAGTGAGGGGCTGCGTCGTGACGTCGAGGGGCTGCAGGTAGTTGCTCGACCCGTCCGGACGGTACACATGAGAGGAACTGTCGGAGTTGAAATAGGAAAAGTGACCCACATACTGTCCCGATCCGGGGACATTGGAGTACTCCACACATTGGCCTACGGGGTGGACGGGAGAAAGTTGCGCCTCTGCTGACGCGGCGTGGAACAGAGCGGTCAGGCCTAGGCAAAGCCCGATGCCAAGGAATTGTCGGGATTTGAGTTTCAATTTTGAGGCGTTCATGCTTCTCCATCTGGCCTTTGGATAAGCCCAGGTTGTAAGAGGATTTTTCGGGAAGGCGGCTGCCCTGAGAGGTCCACCGACATTCGGACCATAAAGCTAAAACGGCGCAAAGTGCAGCAAATAAGCCTCAAAGTTGTGCATTTGAGAAGTCTCAAGGGCCCCGAAGGGCACTTTCCTTTTGAATTCCATCGAGTCGTAAGTGAAATCTGAAGGGCTCTCATAACGAGCCGAGCATGGAACGGCTGAGGGTGATTACGGTCCGGTTACAACATCTGGAGTGAACGGGATGTCAGCTGCCTTCAAACTCCTACGCCCGCGGGTGAGCATTTCACCCGACCGGAGCATTTCACCCGACGGAGGGACCGGGAGAGAAAGGGACGGAAGACCTCCTTCGCTCCGGAGAAGCCATCCCCCGTGATGCCCTTCTGACCGCAAGAAGCAGCCCAGTTCCGTGTCACACGCGTAGGGTGCTGACCAACGCCGGCAAAGCGGGCGTTTGCTGGCGCCGACTGGGGTAGTAGCGAAAAAAAGCCAGGGAATGCGCCTAACACCGGTCCTGAAGCACTCGGAGAAGCGTCCCTCCTAGCGGACCTTCTCCTACACAGGTACGGACCTGTTGGATAAAAGGAAGGATGACCCGGTTCTACACCTCAGTCGACGGCGCCGATCCGCTGTCCGCAAGCAGCTGATAGCTCTCGTCCGAAGAGAGCTACGAATCACCTTGGTGCAGCTACGCAACTATTCACTTCAGACGCCAGACCTTACGGGCGCCTTTGACAGCCGGCCGGACACTCGACCCATCTGCGACAATGGCGGAGAAGCAATCCTGCTATCGGATCGGGATCTGATGAGCGTGCAAAAGCGCAACAATGTAACTGTTGTTGGTTCAGGCGAACGGACATTAATGTTCGCGCATGGCTACGGGTGCGACCAGAGCATGTGGAGACATGTCGTACCGGCGTTCTCAGAGTATCGGGTTGTGCTCTTCGACTATGTCGGATCCGGGAACTCAGATGTTTCCGCGTTCGAACAAACGCGCTATAGCACGCTCAAGGGGTACGCCGCTGACGTTCTTGAGATCATCGACGAGCTCAAGCTGAAGAAGGTGAACTTCGTGGGGCACTCCGTCAGCTCAATGATCGGTGCGCTAGCCGCCATCGAGAACCCATCCAAATTTGAGTCTCTGACTATGATTGGTCCTTCCCCCTGCTATATCCATGACGCGGACTATGTTGGCGGGTTCGATCGAGCGGACATCGAGGCACTTTTGGAATCTCTCGAAAGCAATCAAACCGCATGGTCGGCATCTATGGCTCCCGCCATCATGGGGCAAGAGAACGGCCCAGAACTCTCGGGCGAACTGGAGGCAAGTTTTTGCCGGATGGACCCGTTCCTGGCTCATCATTTCGCACGAGTGACCTTCCTGTCAGATAACCGGGCTGATCTTCCAAAGGTTTCTGTCAGGACGCTCATTCTCCAGTGCAAAAAGGATGTGATTGCCGGACTGCAGGTGGGACAATACGTCCACCAGTGTCTGCCGAACAGCCAATTCGTCCTGATGGATGCGACCGGTCACTGCCCGCACATGAGTGCCCCAGAGAAGGTGACGAACGCCCTAAAGAGCTTTCTTCAAGCGGAAGAAACAGCTCTCAGTTGCATCTAGCGGTCGAGTTCTTCGAAAACTCCCCCTGCGCTCAGGCGCTATTGGACATAGATGGGCTGGTTCGTTCCGCTAACCGAAGCTTCTGGACATTGACCGGAGGGGAGGATGCCGCAGCCTCCGAGTTCCACATTCAACAGGCCCTCACCAGAGGGGCGGCGATGTTCTATGAGAGCCAGTTGGTTCCTACGCTTCTTCAGCGTGGGAAGGTGGAGGGCATCTCGCTGGAGTTGAGACTGCCTTCAGCGCAGCAAATCCCGGTCTTTGCCAACGCTGTCCTCCATCGTGGGGCAGACGGCCATCCAGATGGGATATTCCTCACTCTCTTCGATGCCACGCAGCGCAGACTCTACGAGAAGGAACTACTCAGAGCTCGTAAGGAGGCGGAGCGCCTTTCCGAAGTGGTGCGCCGATCATCTGACGCTATCCTCCGATTTGGCCCTGATGGAACGATCCAGAGCTGGAATGAGGGAGCCATCCGCATCTTTGGCTGGTCGTCCGCAGAGGTGCTGGGACGTTCCATCAGCTCGCTGATGGACGATGGTGCGGCAACGGCAATGCAGGATGCGATGGCGCTCCTCGGTAGTGGGACGCAGGTGGTCAGAGACTTCGCTGGCGTCAGAAAAGACGGCTCAACTCTCGACCTTTCAGTAAGTCTCACGCCTCACCTAGAGGCGCCGGGAACTTTAGTCGCATTCTCCGCGATCATCCGGGACGTGACATTGCTCAAGGCGTCCGAGCGAGCTCTCCTGCAGAATGAGAAACTAGCTTCGGTTGGTCGTATGGCGAGTTCCATCGCTCATGAGATCAACAACCCACTTGAAGCGGTTACGAACCTCCTGTACATCCTGCAATCTCACCCCCTCCCGGCCGAAAGCCTAGAGCTTGTCACGATGGCACAAGAGGAGTTGGCGAGAGTGTCGCAGATCGCTACGCAGACTCTCCGTTTTTACAAGCAGAGCAGCAGCCGCGTACCCGTCGATGTAGAAACGCTCGTTCAATCAGTGCTCGCGTTGTACCGGTCGCGGTTCGCCAATGCTGGCATAACCGCAAGCAGCGACTGCAAGAGAGCCTCTCCCTTTCGCTGCTTCGATGGAGAGATCCGTCAGATCATCGTCAATCTTGTCGCGAATGCCTTTGACGCGATGAAGTCCGGAGGCACGCTGACCATTCGCTGCCGTGACACGATACTGTTCTCCGGTAGCCGCCCTGAATTGCGCATCACGATTGCTGACACGGGGACCGGCATGGATTCCTCTACGCTTCGCCGGCTGTTCGAGCCGTTCTTTACGACCAAGGGGATCGGTGGTACTGGATTGGGCATGTGGATCACACAGGATCTGGTGAATAAGAACGCAGGACGGGTTCGTGTGCGAAGCAGTGTCAAACCGGAGAAGCGCGGAACTGTGTTCGTACTGACGTTTCCTCATTGAGGCGTGTAGGAAACAGCAGAAAGTTATGGATTTCGCTGCGCTGTCCAGCAGAGATCTTTGCGTACTCCACTCCAAGTTGCCACCTGCCAGTCGGGCGGTTGAAGGGCGCGTTCAGAGTAGCGCGGAGTGTTCGGAAATATTTTCGTAAGGGTGAAGTGATTCGTGACGCTTCGTCGCTATAGGGGTAGATCAACAAATCTTCCCTGGAGTTCTCGATGCGCCTTCCCCTTCGCCTCGGGCGCCTGCTCGGTGCTGCCCCGCTTTTGCTGCTGGCAGCAGCTTTGCCAGCGCATGCCATGCCGGTGACCTACACATTGTCAGGGCTGTTCAGCGGATCGCTGAATGGATTGACCTTCAGCGACACGCCAGCGACCTTTACCTTGAGCGGCTCTGACACAAGCGCCGTCTCGACCACCGACAACGCATTCTTCTTCAACACTGCGGGCGATGCTACGTTTCAGCTTGGCTCCGCAGCGATCGCGCGCATCCTGAGCCCGACCTTTGGCGTGGAGAGTGAGTACGGCGCAGCCAGTTTTCAGGACAGCGTCACCAGCTTTGCCGCGGGCGAGTTCAATGAACTGACCTCGTACAACGTGCTGGGCGAATACGGATCCACGATGGGCTCGTTTGTGTCGTACGGCACACAGGCGCAGCAAACGTCAGCCGGCGCGCTGATCCTGACTGGGGCCAAAGGCGATGTGACATTTACGGTTGCGGCGCCGGCCCTTGCAGCAATGCCGGAACCGAACAGCATCGTGCTGACCACGACTGGCCTGCTGGGCGCGGCTGGTGCGTTGCGCCGTCGGTTGCGTTTGCGCGCTACCGCTTAAGCTCCACCCCTAACCCAATTGCTTTGCCAAACCATCAAGGAGAAATTCCATGACGCTCTCGTTTGCTCGTTTTTCGTTTCTGTTCTGCGCCGCTACGGCCGCTGCCACGGTGTCAGCCGGGGCACAGACCACCACCAGCAATGTGATTACCTCCTGCGTGTCGAAGCTGACAGCGGTGTCGCGCATTGTGCCTTCGGCTGCAAGCTGCAATCCCAACACGGAGACGGTGACTTACTGGAACCAGACGGGTCCGCAGGGGCCGACCGGACCCCAGGGACCGCAAGGTGTTGCCGGGCCGGCTGGGCCGACCGGACCTCAAGGATCACAAGGGGTTGCCGGACCGAGTGGGCCCACTGGACCCACCGGACCAAAAGGTGCCACGGGCGACACGCTGGTGCCGGTGGTGACCTGGTTTACCTCGCAGGCGAGCGTGGGTGAATTGGGCACGGTAGACCTTTACCAGACCTGCCCAGTGAACTCGGTGCTTGTAGGCACCGGCTGCGGCTCTCGCGACTATGACTCTGAGGATTTGCATGAACTGGTTGTGTCGGCCGTCGGTCCTGACACAAACCCGGGAAATGCCTCCAGCGGTACGGGTGTCATCACGATGACGTGCAAGGTATACAACAACGGATCCGCGGACATTTTTAACATCGATAGTCATTACGCCGTTTACAGTGCTGGCTGCCTCTCGACTGCTACTGCCGCAAGTGCCAGCGATACTGCGAGCGCAAAGGTATATCGCATGTGCTCGTATGACCCTGACACACAGCAGCCTTGCACCAAGTCGGATGCGGTCGTGACTTCCCCTTCCGCGGCGCTGACGGCCAAGCCGAGTGAGGAGGAGGTCGCCGCATTGAAGGTGCAGGCCCAGACTGCGAAGGCAGCACGCGCCGCAGCCGTCTCGGCTGGGCAGCCCGCGCCGGCGCCGGTGAAGCACAAGAAGGTCACCCTCTGGTTTGAGGACTGATCTTTTCGACTGCGGTGAGCGTGAGGGCGGCCATGCAAATTCTGGTCGCTCTCGCCTTCCCATTGCGCTCCGTTGTGCAGCAGACGGCTGGATAATGGCTGCATGGCGGAAGCAATTACCTGTCTTTTAGGACGTTGGCGAGAGGGCGATCGCGCGGCACTGGATGAGCTAATGCCGCTGATGTACGGCCAAATGCGAGCGCTCGCGGGAAGTATGCTGCGAAACGAGAGCGGGTCGCATACGCTGAGCGCCACAGCCATGGTGAACGAGCTGTATCTGCGCTTGGCAGATGGGCCCGCGCCGGTGAACGATCGGGCGCATTTTGCAGCGCTGGCGGCAACGGTGTTGCGGCACATTCTGCTGGACTGGGCGCGCGGCAAGAAGCGAGACAAGCGTGGCGGTGGCGCAATTCACGAGACGCTGAAGGAGAACTCGGCGGCGCTGGAGGCCGATGCAGAGACGATCCTGGAGATCAATCGGCTGCTGGACCGGCTGAATGAAGTGGATGAGCGCAAGGTGAAGGTAGTTGAGATGGTGTTTTTCGGCGGCATGACCTACGACGAAACAGCGGAGGTGCTGGGCATCTCGGCCGTGACTGTGCATCGTGAATTGCGCATGGCAAAGGCATGGATGCGGTCTGAGCTGGAACGCGCGCCTGAGGCGGTGCCAGCGCCTTGAACGCGGCGCGCTGGAACCGGCTGCAAGATCTGGCCGAGGGAGCGGCGGCGCTTCCAACTCACGAGCGTGCGGCGTGGCTCGCACAACAGTGTGCCGATAGCAGCGAAGATGCCGAGCTTTGCGCAGAAGCGGAGCGCATGGCGAATGCATTGAGCGAGCCGGACCTGGAGATGGAAGAGGCGGTGCTGAACGCAGCACGGCATGCGGCTGTGTTCTCCTCGCATGGCGCTGGCGATCGCATTGGGGCCTATCGGATCCTGGACATGATCGGCCATGGCGGCATGGGCGTGGTCTACCGGGCGGAACGTGCGGACGGTGCCTTTGACCAGGTGGTCGCGCTGAAAGTCGTTGGCGCTGGGCTAGGCGCGGGCGAGGCGCTGCTGAACCGTTTTCGGACCGAACGCCAGGTGTTGGCGGCGCTTGCACATCCGCATATTGCTCGCCTGCTGGATGGTGGACTGACGCCGGCAGGGCTGCCGTACCTGGTGCTGGAGTACATCGAGGGCGAGAACCTGCTGGCCTATGCGCGCTCGCATGCGCTTAGCGTAGAGGCGCGGCTGGCACTGTTTGCGCAGGTTTGCGCGGCAGTGGAGTATGCCCACGGCAACCTGATTGTGCACCGGGACCTGAAGCCCGGCAATGTTCTGGTTACCGCGGATGGCGACGCGAAGCTGTTGGATTTCGGCATTGCAAAGTTGCTGGAGGACGGTCGCGACGCCAACATGACCATGGTGGCGGAGCGAATGATGACGCCGGAGTATGCGAGCCCCGAACAGGTACGGGGTGGACGCATCACGACGGCCACAGATGTGTGGGGCTTGGGCGTGCTGCTGTATGAGCTGCTGACCGAGCAGACGCCGTTTTCGCTTACAGGAAGAAGCCCGGCCGAAGCCGAGCGCCTTGTGTGCGAGACAGCGCCGCCGCCTCCAAGCGAACGCTCGGGTTCTGCCGGGTTCAAGGTAGATCGTGACCTGGACCGCATTGTGCTGAAAGCGATGCACCGCGAACCGGAGCGTCGCTACGGCTCTGCGGCTGCGCTGGCGGACGATCTGTTGCGGTTCCGCCAAGGGTTCCCTGTGCTGGCCCGACCGGACTCTGCGCGGTATCGGGCAGCGAAGTTCATTCGACGCAATCGCGCCTGGGTTGCAGCGGCCGCGCTGTTCGCCGTGACCGTAATTGCGCTGGGCGCGTTGCTGGTGGTGCAGGCACGACGCGCGCAGAGAGAAGCAGCCTCGGCCGATGCTGTCTCGCAATACCTGATCAGCCTGTTCAATAGCGCGCAGCCAGACAGCACGCAAGGACGAAGCACCAGCGCACGCGAACTGCTGGACACCGGGGTCGTTCAACTCGACACTGCGTGGAAGGGCGATCTGACCGCCAAGGCTCGACTGCTGAGCACCCTGGGGAGCGTGTATTTCCAGCTTGGATCGCTGCCCGAAGCCAAGCGGCTGTTCCGGCAGGCGAAGGCGATTTATCTCGCGCTGCCGGCGCATGACCCGGCAGCAATCGCAGACGTACTGAACAGCCTGGGTGAAGCTGAGCTGGAAGATGGCGACTATCAGGACTCCTTGCGCGATTACAGCGAGGCCGTGAATCTGTTTAGCCGCTACCGCCCGGAGAGTTCAGAACTGGCGGACAGCATGGATGGATTGTCAGGCATCCTCTGGGAGATGGGCGACTTTGCCGGCTCGGAGAAGTATCACCTTGCGTCCATTGCGATGGCTTCGCGGGTGATCGGTCCGGATGCGCCCATGACGCTGGTCGACAAGAACAACCTGTCGGTGTTGTATCTGGACATGGGGCGCTTCCGAGAGGCGGAGCGCATCGATCGTGAGGTGCTGGCCACGCGGCGGCGCATCTTCGGAGAGCGCAACTCTCACACAGCCAGCAGTACGGACCATCTTGGCGTAGTGCTGGAGCACGAAGGGCGATTTCGCGAAGCATTGCCGCTGCTGACCCATGCGCTTGAGCTTCGACGCGAATTGTATGGAGAACAACACCCGAAGATAGCCAGCTCCTTGTTGCACCTGAGCCACTATTACCGCGACACCGATGACCCGGCGAAGGCTGAACCGTTCGCTCGCGAAGGGCTTCGCATGTACCGCAAGGTCGCCGCGGAGGGAAACCTGGAGGTAGCTGCTGCCGAGGACGAACTGGGCCTGACGTTGTTGGCTCAGCAACGGTTGGACGAAGCAGCCACCCACCTGAATCTTGCGTTTGATTTAAGGCGCGCTCAATGCATGGAACATCACGCACTGCTGAGCCAGAGTGAGGAGCAGCTGGGTGAACTGTTGTTAGCGGAAGGAAAGCGTGCGCAGGCTCTGCGGGAGACGCGCAATGCAATGGCAGAGACTCGGCTTGCGTATCCGCAGCAGAACATCTGGTGGGCCGCGGGGTATATCAATCTGGGCGCGGCGCTTGCGGCAAATGGCGATGCTGCGGACGCTTCGAATGCGTACCGCAATGCACTCACGATTGCGCGGACGAACTTCGGCGACGCGGCCCATCCTGTGACTGCCGATGCAGAAGAAGGCTTGGGCGTGGTCGCGCTTCAGCAGGGCGACCACGCCGAGGGCCAGACGATGGCTGCAAGCTGCCCTGGCGATGCGAGAGGCATGGGCGGAACCCGGCAACCCGGCGCTGCAGCGGATCCGACGCAATCTTGCTCGTTGCAAATAACCTAATCAGGCCTGTGCTGTCACAAGAAACATAGGCCCGGCCACCCGCTAAACGGGCGATAGGGCCGGGCCGCGGCCAGCACACTTCGCGGTTGGGAAACTGACGCGCGACACAGCTCATGGCGCACCTCGACATGACACCTTCAGCAGGACTTAAGTTGCCGCGTGCAAGCTACAACTATGTCCGGAGATGAAGTGCAGCTCAAGCGGCACGTGGAGGAACGTAATCTCTGCATCCTCTACGGCGATCATGACGACTGCCCATATCAGGAAAGTGATGATGACGGCAACGTGACTTTGTGCAATTGCTCCTGTCATCTTTACCCCGACGATCTCAGGCAGCAGTGAGGTGATTTTGACTTTCGTAGGCAAATGCGGCCTTGGAGCACGGTGGGGCGCGGCTGTCATCGTGACTGGTGCCTCGATGTTGGCGGGTGCCCAGGCGAACCTGGGCCTGAACAGCACGGTGCAGGATCAGTCAGGCGCGCTCGTGCCGAATGCGCGCTTGATGCTGTTGAAAGACGGCAAGACGGTGCAGCAAGTGCGGTCCGACACTGCCGGTCGCGTCCGCTTCAGCAACCTGCGCGCCGGCCGGTACACTCTCTCCGCTCAGGCCGAAGGCTTTGACAGCACCCAGCAGCAGGTGAGTCTCCCCTATCCGGGCGAGTCGCTGCGGATCGTGCTCAAGGTATCGTCCGTCGTGACCGATGTGATCGTGTCAGCGGGCGACCAGCAGTTGCAAGTGACCACAGACCCGGAGAGCAACCAGAACGCCGTAGAACTGGACCGCGACGCGCTCGATCGGCTGCCAGTGTTCGACGCGGACTACATTACAACGCTGACCCGCTTCCTGAACACGGACGCCACCGGCACAAACGGAGTATCGCTGGTAGTGAATGGCATGGAGTCCAACGGTCCCGGCGTCTCCGCATCCGGCATCCAGAGCGTTCGCATCAATCAGAATCCGTACACAGCAGCGTATGCAGCACCCGGTCGGGCCCGGCTTGAGATTACAACAAAGGGCGGCACCGACCAGTTTCACGGCTCGGCCAACTTTCTGTACCGGAACTCGCTCTTCGACGCGCGCGAGCCCTTCAGCGCCAGCAAGCCACCGCAGGAGCGCATTTACTTTGAAGGCGCGCTGACCGGCCCGCTTGGCCCAGGCAAAAAGTCGACGTTCCTGCTGACCGGCAATCACGATAGCAATCACCAGCAGGCCATTGTGGTGGCCGCTACGCCGACCGGCCAAGTGCAGACGAACGTCACCAACCCCACCACGCATGACTTCTATTCCGCCCGTGCCTTCCACACCTTCCGCGGATCGGACCAGCTTTGGATCGGCTACTCCTACGAGCGCCGTGTGGTGCAAAACGCGGGCGTGGGCGGTACGGTCCTGCCTGAAGCGGGCATCGACACGCACACATTCGAGCACGAAATTAACGTTGGCTACTCCGCCGTGCTCTCGCCAAGGATGCTGAACCAGTTGCGCTTCCTTGTGGGTAAGGCGGACAACCGCACCGACAGCATCACTGCACTACCGCAGACGGTCGTCTCCGGCGCCTTTACCGGTGGTGGCGCGCAAGCCAGCCTGCACCGAACTGAGAACCACTTCGATGGCGCGGACGTATTAACCCTGACTCAGGGCAAGCACGAGTTGAAGTTCGGCATCGACGTACCAGACATCAGCCGCCGCGCCTACGATGACTACACCAATGCGCAAGGAACCTACACCTTTGCAAGCCTTGCCGACTACGTTGCGGGCAGGCCGTCACTCTTTGTGGTGCAGCAGGGACAGCCACGGGCCACATTCTGGGAGAAGGTCGTCGCAGGCTACATGGAAGACACGTTCCGCGTGCGACCCAACCTGTCGATCTCCGCCGGCCTGCGGTACTACTTCCAGAACTACTTCCACGACGACCCCAACAATCTGGCGCCGCGAGCCAGCTTTGCGTACGCGCCCTCCACCCGCGGCCACATCATCCTGCGCGGTGGCGCGGGCATGTTCTATGACCGTTCCGGGCCTCAGCCCATCTCGGATCTCTTGCACTACAACGGTGTCACGCTCCGGCGCTATATCGTAACGCCCGCTGCCTACCCTTTCCCTGTCACAGAACTGCAGGGTTTACCCACTAGCGTAGTGCGGCTTGATCCGGCCACTCGCATCCCCTCCACATTGCAGTACAGCTTTGGTGTGGAGGATCAGCTGACACGGCAGAGTACGCTTTCTGCAACCTACGTCGGCACGCGCGGCATGCACCTGTTTCGGTCAGTGGACGGTAACGCACCGGTCGGCTTGAACTCCATCGTGCGGCCGAACCCAACCCTGGGGCAGGAACGCCTGTTGCAGTCGGAGGGGTACCTGAAAGCGGACTCGCTTGAGGTGAGTTTTCGCGGTCGGCCTACACCGTACTTCTCCGGGCAGGCGCAGTACACGTTGAGCAAGACCTATACCAACACGCAGGGCATCCTTTACTTTCCCGCCGACAGCTACAACCCAAACGGCGATTGGGCACGCTCCGACAACGACCGCCGTCACAAGTTTGACCTGCTTGGTACGGTGACCATGAAGACATGGCTCTCCGTGGGATCGGCACTCTCTGTCTACAGCGGCCGCCCGGTCAATGTGACCACCGGTAGTGACGATAACCATGACGGCGTGGTAGTGGACCGCCCACTCGGCCTCGCACGCAACACCCTTCACGGCCCCGGCTACTTGAACCTCGACTTAAATGGCACGCATGACTTCCGGTTGGGAAGAGACAAAAAGTCGCCGGTGCTCTCAGTGTCGCTTAACTCGTTCAACGTGCTGAACCACCTGAATCCACTAACTTACGTGGGCGTGATTACATCACCGTTCTTCGCGCGCCCTGTTACAGCGCAGCCCGGACGGCGGATGCAACTCAACCTGCAGTTCAAGTTCTGAGGCGGTTAATCGTTACTCGACAAGGCCGATGCCCGTCTTGCGACTAGCAGAAGCGCCATGCTAGATGCGAAGAGCACGCCCGCACACACGAGACCTCGCTGAGCAATCAGGTTCACTGCTGTATCTACATACGTGTCGAGGCCGAACAGCCGCTCGGCAATCCACAGAGCGGAGGCAAGGCAGGCGAACGCCGCTCCGGCTATGCGGAAGGCAGAATAGGCACGCGTGCGGCTCAGGATGAGCAACGAAGGCAGAACCACTGCAACAACCAGCAGTTGCATCGTTTCGATCCCCAGGTTAAACGCTAGTATCCCGGCAAGTCGATCCCATCGAGATAGCCCGAGCCGATCCAGCGTCGAAGCGAAGGCTAGTCCATGGATCAACCCAAAGAAGGCAGCGATCCAGGCCTCTTTTCCGGGAAAGATTGGCCGCAAACCATGTACGGCCGAAACCAGGATCGAAACGGCGATGAGCACTTCGACGGGGCGGCTGGGTACATGAACGACGTTCATCGCAGCCACCGTTAACGTCAACGAATGACCAATGGTGAACGCCGTAACAATGCCGAGAATATGGCGCAAGCTTTGGCGCTCGGTCGCCGGTGCAGCCCAACGCGAGCCGACAGCCAACAGCGGCGCAGGCAGCAGGAGCGCAAGCAGGAACAGCAGGTGGTCTGTGCCCTCCGCAATGTGGCGCAATCCCAGGTGGAAAAGGCTGGAAAGTTGCAAGTCACTCCACCAGGCGCGTATACCCGACCTCGTGCTCGATTGGCCCACCCTCCCCATTTGTTGGAAGTGGAGTTCGTAAACCGACTGCCGTGGATTTCTTTCCTGGTCCACGATGCGAAGAGTCCGCTCCTGCGGCACTTCCACATTCATCAGGTACACCGAAGACTCGTTCAGATGCCGGTTCGTAAGGACGAGGGTACGATCCGTTGCCGTGCTCGAAGTCAGATCGACGTGATACTCAAGACGGATTTCCCCAAGGCCATCGTGAAGTTGCGGCGCCTCTGGAATGACCCACGAGTCGAGTCGTGGCTTCACACCCTGTCCATCAATCGAGAGGGACAGATCCCCGAGAACCCTATCCGCATACGCGCGCTTCTCTTTCTCGGAAAACACACCATCGTGGTTGGTATCGATCATCGCGATAACGGAGGGCGCGACCATAACCCCCGGGATCAAGCGCATCGATGCGTGCATCTGATTCAACTGCAAGGAGACGATGGTGGCCTGCAGATATTCATCGATGCGATGCGCCCATGCGGTGCCTCCCACAAGCAGAGAACAGAGAGCGGCAACAAACGCGAACTTTCGCCTCATGGCCTCACAAGCGCGCTTCCGTAGTCATTCGTCGGATCGCGATACATCGTATGAACGTGGTTCCCGGGTTCATCACTTTGCGGGGCGTATTCAATGACCAGATGTGGACCTTGTATGCGGTAATACGCTGTGATATTCGTTCCAACCTCTGCGTCCGTTGGTCCGCTCCACGCAAAGTAAGTGTCCTTCAAGTCGGCCTTCATCTGGTTCATGCGCGTTGCTGCATAGGGTTCGGTCAGGATGCCGGTCCACTCCCCAATGACGTCCAGCAGCATGGCCTGTTGCTTCGCGTTCATGCTCAAAGCCTTCAGGCCTTCAGGTTGAATCTTCTTTCCGTCCTGTCCTGGCCCAAGTACCAGATCGGCGACCTGATACGTGAGCACCGCCTGCTTGCGCTGCGACTCGTCCAAAGCCTTGAAGAGTGCGAGAGCTTTATCGCTTTCCCGTCCGACAGGCCGGATCGTCTTACCATTAAGCTTGAAAAGCGCCGGCTGTGCTCCGGTCAACGTAGGAGTCAGCACGCCTTGGCTCCCGGCGACCGTGATGTTCAGGGCGAGATGATGTCCTCCGAACTGCAGCATCCACGGCTGCGTCGCAGAAGGTGCTCCGAGGAACGAGATGTAGTACAGATCAGAACCAAACAGATCACCTCCAGGTGGCCGACCTCCCGGACCCGGACCTCGCCCACCGAACTGTGGCGGCGGGCCGCCCTGTCCGCCCGGTGGTGGTCCCTGCGGCCGCGGTCCACCGCCTCCAGGCCCGCGCTTTGACCCGTTCGCCTTGAAGTCATCATCCGCCTGGCGGATCTCCTCAACCTTCTCAACTCCCATCGGGCTCAGCACGGTGCCTAACAGCGTCATCACAGCCTGCTGCTGCGCAGCAGACATCGATTTCAAGTTGATGCCGCCACGTGCAATCACTCCAGTCGGGAAATTCGACCACCTAGCTCGTTGCGTCGAGTCGTCAAAGGCGTACATCACTTTCTTCTTCTGTTCTGCCGTCAGCGTCGCCAGAAAGTCATTGGCTGCATGCACGACGGCTTCGGTCGAGTTCTTCTGTTGCGCGTTTACAAATACAGAAGCGCAGAGTGCCGCAACAGCCACCAGACAAGCGATTCGTTTCATTTTGCCCCCGTAAGCTTCACACCGTAGTCGTTCGTTGATCGCGAGATCGCATGAACGTGCATCGTCGGGTCGCCGCCGAGCCCTTCTACTTCTCGTTGTTCTTCTGTCTTCCGATCTCGCATTCCCGTTATCGCTGCATTTCCGCATCGTCATCCATGCGCATTTCTACAATGTCCAATTGCCCAGATCGTAGCGTGGTCGCAGCAAGAGGCGTTTTCCTGCGGAAGCCAAATACCGCGTCGGGAGTGATGATCCCACGTATTCAAGGTGCCTCCGCGAGCTCTAGTGAGTAAAGCCTGACGTGGTTATCCCCTCTTCCATAAGCCCGATGTTGTCCACCATGCGGATGCGGCCGTCGAGGATCTTGAAAACTTCATTGATCTGCATGCGACGCGTGCTGTTGCCGTAGAACAGCACCGCATACCCTATGACGATGCCGCGCTCGGGATCGACTACAGCAATGCGTGTTTCCGTTGCTGGTCCCCAGGGCTTTGGACCAAGATTGCTTTCGTAGCAGCCGTCGTCCCCCGTGCCGGCCTCGATGCCATTTCTGCCATTGTGCGTAATGCGGTTACCGCTATGGAAGCGATCGCAACGCGCGTCATAATCAGCTTCTACAGGCTTGTGATCCGTAAGGCCTTGGAAGTAGCGAGTGATGATTGCTGCTAGTTGAGCGCGAGTGGACCGCTCGTTTTCGGGCACAACAGTGAGGAAGAACGGGTCGTATGGAATCAGGTTCTTGGCGTTTACCCGAGGTCCATCATCGAAGTTGATCTCGACTTCCGTGATCTTGCCATCAACCACCTTCAGACGCGATCCGATGTAGACCATCTTCCCGGCGTTGGTCTCCGCTGCCACATGCTCAACGACATTGCCCAGCAAAGGATCGGCGTACACGCCCTCGGAACGAATCGCCTTCACACCGTACCAGCGGCTCTCCGGGAGAGTGATGCTCTTTGTGTTTTCCCGTATCTGCACATCCGCAGAGAGGTCTAGCTTGTCCGGTGTGTGCGCGAGCATCGCCCCATTGAAGAGCTTGGCTGTTTGCAGCAGGCACGCCCGGTCGCAGGACGCTGCCGAGGCGGGAAGAGCCGAACCCATGCACAGCAGCGCGCTCCAAACGATCGTCTTCTTCTTCATCCTGCCTTCGCTCCCTTAGTGACCTGCGAGGTCGTCTTCCTGTGGATCGCTCATCGGTGTCAAAGCGCCTTCAAGGTTTCGGCCACAATCTCGGCCAGAGTCGCCGTTTTGTGGCCAATCAAGTGGCTCAGCGTATGGGAGTTGTCATCCAGCTCGCCGTTGGCAGCTTTGGCTTCTGCATCGGCGATGATGTGTGCAAGTGACGGCGGCAGGACGCTGGCAAGTATCTTCTCGTAATCAGATTCGGGCAGGTCGTGGTAGCCGATCGTCTTGCCGGTCTGCTTACTCACCTCCGCGGCCAGCTCCTCGCGCGTGAAAGCCACGTCGCTTGCCAATTCATAAGCCTTGTTCTCGTGTCCCGGGCCGGTCAGGCTGGCAACAGCCGCCTCTGCGTACTCTGCACGGCTGGCAGCGGCGAATCGGCCTCCCTTGGAAGCACCGATGAACGCGCCCTGTTCGAGTGCGGGGGCCACCCCTGCCGTGATGTTCTCGGCGTACCAGCCGTTCCGCAGCAGCACGAAAGGAATGCCGCTCGCCTGCAGATACTTCTCGGTCTCAAGATGCTCGGTTGCCAGCTGCAGGGTTGAGGTGTCCGCGTGTAGGAGGCTGGTGTATGCCAGCAAGCGGACACCGGCCGACTTCGCAGCATCAATCACGGCTTTGTGTTGCGGGACACGCTGCCCGATCTCCGTTCCGGAGATGAGCAGGACCTTGGTCGCATCTTTCAGAGCAGGTTTCAGTGTTTCAGGTTTGGAATAGTCAGCTTCGCGGACTGCGACACCCTTAGCGGCAAGAGCGCTCGCCTTCTCGGGCGTACGGACGGCGGCAACAATCTGATTGGCGGGAACAGTCCTCAGCAGACCTTCGATGACAAGGGTTCCAAGCTGTCCATTGGCAGCGGTTACGACGATCATGATCTTCTCCTACCGCTAGCTAGGGCGGCACCACAATCAGAATAGCCAGGGGGCTTACCTTGCGTAAGTACGTACCTAGAGGTAAGCTCTGTCCATGCCGTGGCCCAAGAGCATGAAGACCGTTCGCATACGTCAGGGAAACCTGTTTGCAGCCGACTGTCCGACGCGCAACATCCTGGACGATGTCACTTCGCGCTGGGGGGCGCTCGTGCTGGTGCTCCTGCTCAAGGAAAGCTGCTATCGCTTCAGCGAACTCGCTTACCTTATCGGAGGTGTGAGCGAGAAGATGCTCGCCCAAACTCTCCGGGCCCTGGAGGAAGACGGGTTCGTGTTGCGCAAGGTTCACCCGACGAAACCGCCCAAAGTGGAGTACAGCCTAACCCCACTTGGCAAAGAAGTCGCGGAGCGGATGCAGGCACTCACCTCCTACATCGAGGCAAACGTCGGCAAAGTTCTCGCCCACCGGGCAAGTACAGCGAAGCTGATGGCCTAGAAACCGCGGGGGAGGGGTGCTGCTGCTCCACGGTATACTTCTCTGTTTCCGAAGCGCGGGCGTCCATCATGTCATTCATCGCGATCGCAGAGCGTAGCCGACAAGGAGGGAGAGAATCGCGTAGCCTTCGCTAGCCCTTCACGGCCGCGCGATCGGGAACAGCAAGCAGTCCCCTTGCCTGCTCCTTCATGAGCCAGTTCCCAACACGGGTTCCCTGCTGCCGCACATTCGAAGCATCGGTAAGGCTCGAAGCTTCCTCCCGAACGGAACGAAGCCCTGCGGTCCAACATGATGATGGAGAAGATCATCCGGCCCGCCGCCCAACGTGCTTACGTCACAGAGCTCGTCGGCTTGCACACTTCCGGCATTCAAAAGTGGATGATGTTCTGTGATGTTGAAGTATTTGGCTTTCTTGCTGGGGTGCCACTAACCTACTCGTTCCGAGTGACTTAGTGGCGGGGACGACGGGGCTCGAACCCGCGACCTCTGCCGTGACAGTGAACCGGAAAACTGTAACTAGCTGAAACAATGCGTAGCGGATGGCCCGTTTTAGCGCTATTGGGAACAGCAAGGAACAGTTATTGGACCCTTATCGGACCCGTGGGTCCAAACCCACGACCTCTGCCCTAAACCACTGCTTCAACGCGGCAGAGCTGTGGTCAAAAACGCTCCGCGAATGCTTCGATTGGTTGCGTTTGCTACGAATAGAAGCCATAATAAGACGAGGTTAAAACCGTGCCGGAAGCCCTTCTGACCCAGATTTTACCCACGCCGTCCGAGGCCAAGCAGGCCGAGGAAACCAGCCGTCTACTCTCCTCCCGGCTTCGCTCGAAAACCCCGCTTCGCCTCCGGGTCGTCGGAGCACCCGAAGATGAGACGGTCGTTCTCCCCGCTTCCGCCCTCAAGATGCTGGTCGGAATCCTCGACGAAATGGGACGCGGAAACACGGTCACGGTTATCCCGGTCCACGCCGAATTGACGACCCAGGAGGCAGCCGACATGCTCAGCATCTCGCGCCCTTCCCTGATCCAAATGTTGGACGAAGGCAAGATCGAATACCGCAAAGTTGGCACCCATCGCAGGGTGCGTTTCGAGTCCCTCATGGCGTACAAACGGAAAGCCCACGCCGAGCGGCTTGCCGCTCTCAGTGAACTTGTTGCTTACGACCAGGAGATCGGGATCTGATTCGTGGCGACACTCGGGGCCTTCTTCGACGCCAATGTCCTCTACCCTGCGGGGCTGCGGAACTTCCTCATGTACCTGGCATTGACGGGAACCTTTCGTGCCCACTGGTCTGCCGAAGTGCATGAGGAATGGATGTGCAATCTCCTTGAGAATCGACCCGACATCACGCTCGACAAGTTGGAGCGCACGCGGCGCCTGATGGAGCAAGCGTTGCCGGATGCCATGGTATTCGGATACGAACACCACACTGAAACCTTGTGCCTGTCGGATCGCGACGATCGGCACGTCCTCGCCGCCGCAATTCACTCCGATTCGAGCTTGATCGTCACGCTGAACCTGGCGGACTTTCCATCTGATGTCCTTGCCGCTTTCGACATCGAAGCCCAGCATCCGGATGACTTTGTTCTGGCCCTGTTTGAGGCTTTCCCCGGTCTCGTCCTAGAAGCAGCAATAGCCCACCGCGCTAGTCTCAAAAACCCACCCAAAAATCGAGACGAGTACCTTGATGACCTTCGACAGCAAGGTCTGTGCAAGAGCGTGGACGCGATGCGCGAGCATATCAGAGATGGATTGTCCGACCTCTGACCAAACATCAGCTTCTCGTTCGAACAGCGCTAGTTGCATTTAGGCGGGATGAGCCGAGCGCTTCGCCAAAATCCGCAAGGTGATCCAATATGGAGTGAATCTGAGGCCGCATATCCTCGGTGAAATCGTATTCGACATGGCGGACTGACCCGCCCAGATCCCTTCGAAGCACTAACCCAGCGTCTTCCAACTCCCGCAAATTCTCCGCCAGCACTTTCTTTGAGGCGTGCCGAAGTTCGCGCCTCAGTTGCCCTAGGCGGACGGGACCGGTCCGTATAGCGCAAAGGATGTGGATCTTCCATTTGCCTTGGACGAGGTGAACGGTATCGGTACACGAGCGGCAGTAATCCTCTGGAGTGTGGCTCATGCGTGGCCCTCGGCGTATGACCCTGTCTTTCAGGTGTCGTCGCCCTTCATCACTGGGCAAGTCTTTGGGTGCATAAAAACTAATCTGCAGATCCGTTGCCCTACTGACAGAGACGTTCGCGCCATGAAAACCGGTTGCAGTGCCGCGGAACATTCGAAGTTCCCAAACCTCCCCGATTCGATGAAACACACGTATAGCGGGTGAAAGTTCAGTAAGACACAACGGGGACTAAACCCTTAGAAGTAGAAAACTGGCAGGCGCTGAGGGAGTGGGTTTTACTTCGGCGTCCCGATCGAATTGCCAACTCCAATGGGATGTTCGATGATGGAGTCGGGACGGTCACGCGCCGTCCTGGGGTGTGGAAACCCCTAACAGAGTAAATCGCGCTTATGAGCGCGATGGATTCCCTTGCCTTTGCGGTCGGGGAGCCTGAGACGTATGTCCAGGCCCCTAAAGCTAAAGGTCTCAGGAACCGTACTCTGTTCGGTTTTCCAACTCCCCGATCACGGGTTTATAGGGCAGTTTGCGGGGGCGCACCGCAGACGTTTCTTCCCCGAATGAGTTGGATGGGCCTCCGTTGATCTCGGGACAGATACAGGCAAGACTCGATCGATCCGCAACACGTATCGAATTCCCGAGTTTTATCCGCGCGAGCGACATCCTCTTCCGATACGCTTTTACGCGGACAGTTGCGAGGCTTGAGGATGGGCGGTAACTACCTCCTAGATTTTCACCATCATGAAGAAGGAAGCCTTCCGCTCCCCCCGAAGTGCACCATATCAATCGATTGCTATGACTCATCGGACATTCGGGATGCAATCGCATCCTCGATCGAGCAGTCGCTGTATGCGCTTGCACTGTCGGGTATGGACTTGCGCTCTCTCGATGGCGTCACCGTTACGAGCGACGCACGGAAGGCTGCTTGCGATTTGCAGGATTTGCCCGCCGGAGCCATCCCTCTTGAGATGACCGAGCAACCCGAGACAATGGAACTTGCTCGGACGGTTGCTGTACAGCGTGGAGACGAGTTCCGCTTTCACATCGTTCTGCGACCTGGACTCGGTCTGATGACTTTATCTACAAAGCCCGAAGAGCAGGCGCTGGCTTGCGGGTGTATCGCCCACGAAGCGGCGCACGTCGAACATGAAGGGCTCCTCTACAAGACCTTTCCTGATGTATACGGTCATGCGCTTGACTGCGGAGATCGCTCCCGCCAGTCCTTCATCAAGTCGCTGGATGTCTGGAGTGAATACGCGGCCTGCCGGTCCTCGGCGCAGTTTCGGGCCGAGGCGATGGAGGACTTCGACCGGGCATTCTGCGTAGCGCTCCAACAGAGTCTCTCTTCTTCCCAGAAGTGGATTGAGCGATTCCGGGATGGAGGGAATGCGGCGGAAACCTTTCGAGAAATCCAACAGGTCTTTGGCGACACCTTCATTTGCGCAGGTTACCTGCTCGGGCACCTTCACGGGTTGGAGATGCACGGAATGGAGCAAGCCCCGGGCGCTCGACAGTTGTTGACAAAGAATCCCCCTATTGCGGAACTGATCTCCCGATTGGAAAGAGTGTTGCAGGAACTTTGGCTCTCCGAGTTTGGGTGGGATTCACTCGAAGTGTTTGCACCGATATACGATTTGCTCTGCGAGATGATGGCTCTGTACGGGATGGCGTTTGCGCGGCGAGGGGATGAGTGGCGGATCGTCATGAGCGATGAGGCCGCGAAAACTCCCGCCCTGAGAGATTTTCTTTTGGCAAAGGTCAGAGAGGAATCTGGACCGATCGCGTCAAGCCCCGCGAAAAAGAACGTTGATTCAGAAGACTGAACCGGCTTTAGAGCCGCTGTCAAATCTGCGATATACGATTCCGACCTGTTGAACGGGCACCTCGGACTGAGTCTTCCACCTCGTACAATCTGAGAGTGCGTCGCCTTATGCAATTCGGAACGATGATGCTGCTTCTGGCAGCGTTCGTCATCCCATTGTTCGAGTTCTTCGACCGCTGGGACGCACCTGGCCTCGGCAATGACACGGAGATGGGCGTCTTCTTCCTGGTACTAGTTCTTTGTCTTGTCCTGCTAGTATGCAGGCTCATTGCCGCATCGTCCGGGCGTCTTTCGTGGATAACAACACTGCTGCCACGGTGGGAGCAAACGTTTCGAATCATTGACCGGCTCTTTTCGAAGATCGCCTTTATCCCTCCGCAGTTTCCTCCTCCTCTCCGAATTTGATGGATCTGGTGTTCGCAACTCTGCTTGGCGACGGCCCTTGCTGTCGCTCGTGGAGCGTCGTTTCCGCGCACTGATCGCGCGGACCCACGTATTTGCTCACCCGGAGATTCCATGTCCTTTCTACGTTTTTCAGCTGTTCAACGAGTTATTTGCGTCGTTTTCACTCTCACGGTCCCTGCGTCAGCTCAACTTGGCCAGAGCGGAACCGTTTCAGGTCAGGTCTATACCGTGGATCATAGTTTTGTGGCCGGTGCCACTGTGTCCCTTCAGGGAGCAGACGGTTTCAAACGGGTGCAATCGTCGGGAACACAGGGAGACTTCTCGCTGATCGACGTGCCGAGCGGCACATACACTGTTCAGGTTGCCGCGCCTGGATTTGCCTCAGCCCAGCAATCCGACATATCGGTCGCCGTAGGACGAAACACGCTACTCACCTTCACGCTCAAGGTCGCCGGCACGACACAGCAAGTAAACGTCAGCGCCGAGCAATCGCCGCTCGACGCTTCGCAGACATCGTCCGTGATCAATATCGACCGGGATCGGGTCGAAGAGTTGCCGATCCCGAGTCGGAACTATCTGACCTTCGTCCTGCTGTCGCCGCAAGCCACACCCTCGAATCCAGTATTTTCGCAACAATCCCTGGCACAGTCGAGCGGAGGCTTCGGCTTTGGAGGACTGCGCCCCTCCAGTAATTCCGTCCATCTTGACGGAGTTCCGGAACGACGATGAATTCACGGGCGGCAGCCGAACGCAGCTGTCCCCAGAGGCAATCAGCGACTTCCAGATCGTCAACCACGGATTTGCGGCCGAGTCAGGTGGAGGGGCTGGCGGTTCCATCGACGTACAGACGCGAGAAGGTCAAAACCAAGTCCACGGGGACGAATTCATCTTTGAGCAGAACGGAGCTCTGAATGGCACACCTCCGCTGGGCATCTACCCGTACAAGCCGGATGAGAATCGATTCCGTGCAGGCGTTGCGTTAGGTGGTGCACTTCAACGGGACAGGACGTTCTACTACGTCGCCGCTGAACAGGAGATCGCTCACGGAGAGGATGCCAACGATCTCAAGCCCACAGTCGTGAGTCAGATCAACGCGGCTCTTCAGCAGCCGGGCCCGGTACAAGGACTCATCCTTAAAACCGCCCTTTTCCCGACCACCGATCAGGAGACCGAGCTGTCAGGAAGGCTCGATCGTGTCTTCACCGATCAACAGTCGGGCATGTTGCGCTATGCCTTCACCAATAGCCGTAACGGTTCTGACGCGTTCAACACGGACGAGCTGGCCGATGTCTGCGCGCGTGGTTCAGCGTTCACGGCGGATAACAGCCTGAATGGAACACTGACTTCAACGTTGTCTAAGTCATTCCTTAACAAAGCGAGTTTCGAGGTGTCTCAACGTCGCGCAGTCGAACGTACAGGCTCAACTAAGTTTCCGGGCGTCCTCATACCCGGCGTCGCTCTCTTTGGGACGCCCTATGCCGGAAACAACCGACGGTTTGAGACGCATGTCGAGTTTGAAGAGACTGCCATCCTGCAGCTCCACAAACACATGGTGCAGGTGGGCGGAGGTCTCGACCGAACCTCCCTGCGGAGTGCCATCACGGATGGGAGCCGCGGCCTTTTCGTGTTCAGCAGCTTGAACGCATTCTCGGCTGCTGCCCCGGATTTCTTTATCCACTCGTTCTACTCCAATCCAGACGTCAACTTCACGGAGTACCGGTTGAAGGCTTACGCGCAGGATCATTGGACTCCGGCTCAAAACTTGGCGGTCGATTTCGGTGTTCGGTACAAAGACAATTACCTCCCCGCGTCTTTGCCTCAGCACGCACTCAATCTCAGCCCCAGAGTCGGGATCGCGTGGACGCCTCGAAAGTCATTGGTCATTCGCTCAGGATTTGGGATATTTGAGGACCGTTTTCTGGTCTCAACGGTCAACCGGCTCCTGGAACTTGACGGGCACAATGGGTTCACCCAGATCGTGGAGGATACGGCGGCTACGTCTGCATACCGGGCTAGTGGATCGACGCTCCTGCCGATGCCATCCGTCGCACCAAGCGTTTGGAGAGCATCGCAAAGTTTCCAAAATCCCTACAGCGAAGTGGCATCCCTGAGTGTCGAGTATGCACTTCCTCTTCAGACAACTCTCAAGGCTGAGTATCAGTTCGTCAACGGAGTTCATCTTGGACGAACGATCAACACTAACCTTGCGGCTCCGGTGATTCTTACCGCACAGAACGCCGCTGCTCTTGATGTCAGTTCTCCCACCCCGCAACAATTGGGAAACCTGGTGTTCTCGCCGATTCGCCTGAATCCGGCGTATGACGCAATCCACGCGTTCGCAACATCCGCACATTCGAATTACAACGGTGCGACAGTGACCCTGAATCGGCAGTTCACTGACGACTTCCAATTACTCGTGGGATACACGTTCTCGAAGACCCTCGACAATGCCTCGACGGACACAGAGCAGCCCCACAATCCTTATAACCTCCGGGGAGAGTATGGGCCGTCACTTCAGGATCAGCGTCACCGTCTGACGTTGAGCGGACTATGGTTGATTGGGCCGGACCTGAACGATCCGGCAGACGCTGTGGCTAACGAGAACCCGGGCCGCCTTATGCGTCTGTTGACAGGCTTCGAGTTCGCTCCGATCCTGAGCATTTCAACCGGATTTCGCGATGATCCTATCGTCGGTCTCGACAGCAATCGCGAGCATATCTACCCCTTTGCATTCCGGCCGGCCGGGTATGGCCGGAATGCTCTTCGTGGAAGTGGGATCATCGACTTCGATCTGCGTGCCCTAAAGATGATCCCTTTCAGGAAGGGCCACTTAGATGTAGTTGCGGAGTCGTTCAACCTGCTGAACCATGAGAACGTCGGCATCTTGAACAGCGCGTTCGGCTCTGCTGTTTCATCGCAATCAGGCTTCGGTCGCCCGATCTCAACATTGACTGCGCGGAGGATTCAATTCTCCTTGGATTACGAGTTTTGATGGCGAAGACCTGAGCATGGCGACAGGTTCTTGAGAGCACCATCGTCCAAATGAAATTGGCTTGTTGAGTCGATGACCTCATTGTCCAACGCGCCAAGGAAAGGTGGAAGACCAGTTTCTCAACTCACTGTTCGCCCACTCGGTGGTTTTATCGGCATGGCAAGATGTGCAGGAATCTAAATTCCTGAATGTTCCGTCTCTGTTGGAGTGATGAACCGGTATGTGTGTGCCGTGACGTAGTTGTCTTTGATCGTCTGTTCGATCCGCCGCATAGGGCAAGCGGTGTATTGGCTCCCGGCGTTTCCTTCCGCGTAATGGGTATGTTCGGAGGCGGTGCCCTTCAGTCCTGCAGCGTTTTCTTTGGTATGGCAGGACAAGCGGAGCTTCTTCCCGGAGACGAACAGATTGGAGACGGCGTCGGTATGGACCTCATGGCAGTCGAAACAACGTAGCTGACGATGGCACAAATTGCTCTGCACGAAATCGTTGCCTTGCATTTGGTTATTGCGGGGAGTCATGTCGGTTGCTCCGTCGCGTCGAATACAATCAAGGCACTTTTCCGTACGACCACCCTTGCCTGTTGCCGAGCTCATTCACGAACCAAGGAAGGGGCCGTGGTTATCCCTACTTGAACGTTCAGGGCATATCGTACGGCCTTAACGATTTCAATCGCTCTTCCTTGATCCCAGAAGTGCACGAAGATAAGTTGAGGATGCTCACCAACCATATGGTTTCGGATAGAAACGATTTTCATATTCTTGGAACAAACTGCTCTTAGGAGCTTTTGAAGTTCGCCCGAAGTCGCGACGAACTCTCCCTGAGCGAATGCCCGTTCATCGGTGCCCGAGAGCGATATCCAGCTCGTAATCCCCATCTCTCTTCCGATCGTTTCACCGTGGGAAAGCGCCCGTCGACCGATCGCCGCCCTATACACACCCTCGCTTATCGAACCTTTCATCGAGAGAACCGCATCCAGCGGATGAAAATCGATAGAACTGTCGAGTGAGAGCATTGGTGGCGCAACGCTCCCCCCACGGCGAATGACGTCAACACGGGTATGTCGTATCTCATCGAGCGCCTTGCGAAAGGCTGACGCGAGGCTCTGATAGGTTCCGACACCTGTTACATCGAGGGTTTTCAATCGAGGTCCGTCAAAAGTGGATGAGTCTGCAAGTCCGGTGATTTCCAACCCGGCACTCAGAGCAGCGGTCATCACGGGATTCACTTCGTCCTCGAGAAGGAGAATCTGACCGACAAGGAGGGCTTCATGATGGACAGCAGGTGTAAAAGCAACCCAGGAATTCAGCCCAAAGTTGGGAGAAAGTGTTTGATAATCCTGCACCACCGTGGCTTTGGTTTCCGGCAATACAACCTTATAAACTCCTTCTTCGGGTATGTATGTTCCCGGACTGCCTATGGTTTGATCGATTAGCACGCGGGCCTGCTTCGGGACCTCGGCCATCAACTGCGTCGCCACTCCAACGGCAAGTAGCGAAGCGGACAGATGCCAGTCGAAGTGTCTTTTCGGACGATGCGCTCGTGTCTGAGGCGCAGCCGGTGTGTTTTGACAAATCCGGTTGGACCCGGCCGATTGAATACGAGAGATTGTTGTCGTCATGTCCGCTGTGAACTCGACAACGAGTAATGATGTGTTTGAGTGCATTTCACCTGCCTCCGAATGAGGTATATAAGAGCAGCCCCACGATTCCAGAGCCAGCCACAATGACAGGTTCCGGCACTTTCCAACGCCACAGTACGATGAAGGCGAGACACGCGATGGCAGCGGTCCAAACATCTTTTATAGAGTGACGCGCCAGAATGTAGACCGCGCCGGCAATCGCTCCGGTGGCAGCGGCGGTTACCCCGCTTACGAAGGCTTTGATTCCGTCATTGCGGGAGAGCCGACGGTAGAACGGTGCAACAATCACAACCATCAAATAGACGGGCAGGAACACTCCCAAGCCGGCCAATACAGCACCGGTCAGGCCGTCGGCAAGGTATCCAATGAAGGCAACCGTAATAACGACGGGACCAGGAGTAATCATCGCAACTGCGATGGCATCTAGAAACTGATGCTCGTTGAGCCAATGGTGAGAATCAACGACACCGCCGTGCAGGAAAGGCACAATCGCTAGACCGCTGCCGAAGACGAAGAGGCTCGATTTGAGGAAGAACAGGCACAATGCCCAGTGCTTGCTCGCTGGCTCCGAGAGCCCTAGCGTCGCGGGCCAGATTGCGATCGCCACAGAGCCAGTGCGCGAAGACGTGGTTTTTACGCCGAGCGAAACGATACCCGCCAAAAGAAAGAGCCAGACGATTTCTCTTCCCGTATAGGCGGTCGAAGCTGCCAACACAAGAAAGATTGCCCATAACAATGGATCTCTCTTTAAAGTGACGCCTCCGAGTTTGATAGTCGAACGGAGGATGATGCCGATGACCGCCGCTCCGATTCCATAAAAAAGCGCCTGCATCCACTTCAAGCCGTCATAGCGCACATAGAGCACCGATATGGCTAGCACCATAAGGAACGAAGGCGCGATGAAGGTGATAGCCACCCCAGTCGCACCGAGCACACCTGCACGCACATAGCCGAGGTACATAGCGAGTTGCGCAGCGAGCGGTCCGGGGGCGAGTTGTGCGAAAGCGAGACCTTCAAGATAGTCCTCCCGCTGAATCCAACCTCGCTCCTGAACCAACTCGGATTCCATCCGACCGGCCAACGCGATCGGCCCGCCAAATCCGAGTGCGCCGAGGCGAAGGAAATAGAGCACAAAGGCCCCAAGGGGCGCCTTCTGCTCATCTGCGAGTTTGGCGCGATCGACCATGTGGCCTCATTTGATTTGTGGCTTTTGCGAACTGGTTTCGTTAAGTGCGGCCCTAAGGCCCTGCGCCAGCTTGACGGCGTCATCATTCGCCCAGAAATGCATGAAAATGAGATGAGGTTGATCGAAAAGCATGTGATTGTGCACTGCCTCGACCTCAATGCCGTGCGTCCTCAGAGCGCGAATGACCGGATTGACTTCGGCGGTGAGCAGGACGAAGTCGCCTGCGATGGCAGCCTTACCCTCTCCCGTAGGTTGGAAGTTGATCGCAGTCGCAGTACCCATGGCGGGGGGAACTTCCATTCCGTTATCGCTGATCTTCTCGATGCGAGGAACAGAGAATTGCAGTATGCCTCCATTGACCTTACCGGAATAGCCAAGGGCTTGCTCGACCTCTGCCGTTTTTAGATCAATCGTTGGTTGCGCGGCTGCGGGAGGAGTCGTGGCTGGGGGAAAGGGTGTCTTGGTCAAAGCCAGTGCGGAAGCAAGCGAACGCGCTAATACGACCGGGTCACCATGCCCTGCGATGTGCATGTAGATCACACGAGGGCTTTCTCCCAAGAGATGATTATGGATCGATGTCTGCTCGATGCCGTTCTGCTGAAGCTTCAGCATGACGGGTTCAATCTCGTCGTCGGCAAGAACGAGGTCGCCCATGACCATAGCTTCATTGCCCATTTTCTTGAAGGCAATCCACGATCCCAGCGCGAGGCCGGGGGCGATGGTCACCCCATCTTTCACAACCTTCATGTCCCTACGCGGAAGGGCAAATTTGTATACATCTCCTGGCTGCATCTGACCAGACCGGCCGAGTGCCGCGTCCACAGGCTTCCATGCCGCATTCGGATCAGCCTGAGCCCATGCAGAGGTAAGGCAACAGGCGAGTGCACACAGCGCAACGGAATATACGATTTGGTTTCTCATTGTTCTCCCTTATTTCTATGCAATCGAGTGATAGAGCCCTTCGATAAGGTCCATTCCTCGGCGCAGCAGTTCGTCATCCGGGATGCCCTGCTTGGCCCACCCCTTCAGAACTTGGTTGATGGTGATGCCTTCTGTCCGACCAAACTTGATGTCATCGAAGTCGGCATCGTGGATAGCTTGTCCAATGCGGTGAACTGTTTTGTCGCGAATTCCAAAGCGAAGGCACAAAGTCTCGAAAGTGCAGTTCTCTCCTTCGTGGCCAAAGCCGCCAGACTCATACATGTCGAACGGGACAGCTTTCGGGTGGCTCGCCGGTTCATTTCCAAACACGAACGTAGCTTTCGGATCAATGAAACGTTGGATGAGCCACGCAGAGGACACGCGGTCAATCCCAGGCCGAGGCCTCGTAATCCAGGCACGCTTCTGATAGGCCCCCTTTGAGAGCTTTCCTTTCGGCACCTTCACCTGGGTGGCTACCGGATGTTCCGCCTTATAAAGAACCTCTTCGGCGTTGGCTCTCAGAGGAGAATGAAAGAAGTCGATCTCGCTAATTTCATCGAACCGCCGTTTCAACTTTGCAAGTTGATTGGGAAAGCCCGGACCTGACGGGTCAAGCTTTTGCACCTCCTGGATTAATCCTGAGTAATCGGGTCTTCGTTCTTCACGGAAAAGATCGTGAAGCTTGTCTACGGGAGGATAATCAACGGTGTAGACTTGAAGCACCGAGGCCTCACCCTTGGAAGCACGAATTGAGGTCGCCAGCCAAGCGAAGCGCTCCTGATTTGTCGGCGTATTTGGCAATAGGTAGCCAGAGTTTCGCAGCTGAAGCGTTCCATATCGCTGCAGCTTTCTCCAGATGCCGACCCTCGCGCTTGCCTTGTTCCCGGGCAAGGTGAAGATCAACAGGAGCCACGGCGCCGAGTTTGTCTCATTGATTTTCTTCATGGAATTCAAAAGTTGTCGTTCCGTTGTGCAATTCCCGCAGTTCAACTCCGATATCTACGGAAGAGGCGTACCCTCACGTAGGTCATCCGATGCTCGTTTTACAACCTTGTCCCCCTGTTTGATCTCGCCACGTATCGCCACCTGATCTCCAAAAGCTGCGCCTTTGCGCACGTTGACCCAGTGAGCGTGTCCATTGAGTGGGGTGATGATGAAAGTTCGCTCGGTGGTCGAGACAACGCTGGTTGCAGGAACGAGCAGGAGGGGCTCCGCCGAACTGACCGGCCAATCGACAGTCGGATACATCCCGGGTGCAAGGCTGCCGTCCTTGTTGTAGGCGTCAAGTTCGACTGTCATCGTTCTGCTCTGTGCATCCAGAGCGCCAGAGATTCTGGCAATCTTGGCAGAATACGTCTTGCCGGGCTGTGACGAGACGTGGAAGTTTACCGGTGTGCCAGAAACAACGTGACCGGCATAACTCTCGGGAACTGGGACCGTCAAGCGAAGATGGGCGGTCTGTTGGAGCTTCAGCAGAGGAGTGTGGGTACCTCCTTGGACCAATATGCCCGGATGCACAAAACGATCAGTGATTGTGCCATCGAAGGGCGCCGTCACGCGGAGATAACCTTCCATCTCCTTTGCAACGCGCAAACGCTCGGACGCCGCCCGAGTGGCTGCCTTTCTGCTACTCACAAGAGATTGGGCGGCGTCCCGCTCTTTCTCCGATTGAACCAGTTCGTTGCCCGCTATGGCTCCTGGCGTCTTTGAAGCTTCCTGCAAGCGAGCAAACGTACTCTCAATGCCTGCTGCCTGAGCTTCCGCCTGACTTTGGTCAGCTTCGGCCTGGTGAAGATTCGCTTCGGCGGCAGCTGTCTGGGCCTTCATCTCCGGGGCGGATAGCTCTACCAGAACCTGTCCGCGTCGCACGCGACTGCCACGATCCACGAGTACCTGTTCAATGTAACCGGGCACCCGTGCTTCAATGTCAGCCTGCAAATATGGTGCCAACTCCGCGGGCAATGCGATCGTTCGTGTAGGGTTACGGCTTTCCACCGCCACAAGCTCCACACGCGCTGGCGACTGGGCGATCACCTGCCCACAGATGGCAAGAGCAATGAGAAGGATTTTCTTATGATTGTGCATAGTATCGGCTCGCGGGATCTTCAGGATTCAAGGAATTGGAAGTAACAGATGCGCGCCGTTGCAGGAGCCCGTAGATGGCGGGCAGCACGGCCAATGTGGCAAACGTCGAAAAGAGGAGGCCACCGATAACGGCGCGGGCCAGAGGGGCGGACTGCGCGCCGCCCTCCCCGAATCCGATGGCCATTGGGATCATGCCGCAGATCATTGCCGTGGCGGTCATCAGAATCGCACGGAGGCGACCGACAGCGCCTGTGTGCGCCGCCACCTCCGCGCCTTCCTGCTGGCGGGCGTGTTCGGCAAATGTCACAAGGAGAATTGCGTTGGCAACGGAGATCCCTACCGCCATAATCGCTCCCATAAAGGACTGGATATTGAGGGTTGTTCGTGTAACGAGCAGCATCAGCACCACGCCGCAGAGCACTCCGGGGATAGTGCTCAAGACAGCCAACGGTAACCGAAGGGATTGAAAGTATGCCATCAGGAGGAGAAAGATAGTTGCAATCGCTAGCAAAAGTCCCACGCGTAAGCCTGAGATGGTCTCTTCCAGCGCTGGAACCTCGCCCCGAACTGTGACAACGGACCCCTTGGGCGGTGCCGGCATTTTGGCGAGTGCGTCCTTTATCTTCTGTTGTGCTTCTCCGAGAGTGACACCGTGGAGGTTGGCTGTGAGGCTCACAACACGCTGTCCGCTGAGCCTCTCGATCATCTCCGGCATGGTGCCGTACTGCAGGCTTGCGACCTGATCGAGCTGAGGCTGTGAGAGTCCATCTCGCATCAGCGGCAGAGACGACAAGGCCGGCATACCCTGAGCGCGGCTCGGAGGAATTTGTACCTGAATTTGAAAAGCATTTCCGGTGTTCGGGTCGCGCCAATAATTCGGCGAAGTAAACCGTGACGATCCTGTCGCGGCAACCATGGAGTTGGTCACGTCTGCCATCGTCAGCCCGAATTGTCCGGCATACTGCCGGTCGATGTTTACCTCGACGGTGGGATACTTCTGCGGCTGCACGATGGATATATCGCGGAGAAAACTCAATTTGTGGAGTTCCGCCTCTATCTTTGCAAGTTGAGCGTAGTTCTGTTCGAGGTTCACTCCTTGTACGTCGATCTGCACAGGAGTGGGCGAACCGAAGCTCATGACCTGCGAGACGATGTCTCCTGCCTCGAAAGACAGATGGAGTGAGGGCATCTCTTTACTGAAAGCAGAGCGCAGGTCTTCCCGTAACCGTTCGTCGTCGGGATGTCCGGGTCGCAACTGGACTTGAACCATCGCTTCCTCGGGACCGCTGGAGAAAAGATGCACCAGGTTGATCGGATAGCTGGAAGGTTGCACGCCGACGTAATCGGATGTAATTTCCACGTTCTCCTTTCCAATGGTCTTGCGAATGAGATCGAGCGCTTGGAGAATCATCGGCTCGGTCTCCTCAATGCGTGTGCCGACTGGTGCCTTCAAACGCATCCGCAGGACAGGACCATTGACGTCCGGAAATATCTCCGTTCCGAGATGTGGTGTGACAAGCACCAGAACGACTATCGACACTCCGAAGTAGGTGAGGATGACGGGCCACCTGAACTTCAGAACGGCGTCCAGGAATTTCTCATATCGCGCCCGGAGTCGTCCGAAGGCTCCTTCCGACTCTTCCCGCCGATGGGTCTCTTTCATCATCCACGTCCCAAACACCGGGACAAGACTGCTGGAAAGCAGGTAGGAGGCGATCATTGCGAAGCCAACCGCGAGAGACAAAGGAACGAAGAGCTGCCGCCCAACACCCTTCATGAAGAAGGACGGAACGAAGACCGCCAGAACACACAGCATGGACAACAATCGAGCAATCACGGTGCGTTTGCACGCCTCCAGAACTGCTTTTGCTCGGGAGACGCCCGGGAGAAGCTGCGTATGGATGTTTTCGATCTCCACGGTGGCTTCGTCTACGAGAACGCCCACGGCGAGCGCCAGACCGCCGAGCGTCATGATGTTGATGGTTTGCCCGGTTGCCCAAAGCAAAAGGACGGCCGTGAAGAGTGCAAACGGAATATTTGCCACTACGATCAGGGCTCCGCGCCAGTCGCGCAGGAAGAACAAAACCACAATTCCTGTAAGCACCGCACCGATGATGGCTTCGCGTACCAGGCCGTTGATCGCGTGAGAGACATACCCCGATTGATCGAACGCCAACTGAACGTCCACGTCGTCAGGGATTGCCTTCTTGAAAAGAGGGATAGCCGCCTTGACCGCGCTGATGACCGCAAGAGTCGAGGCGTCGGAACGCTTCGTTACCGGAATATAGACCGTTCGCCGTCCATCCACATGGGCGTAGGCCGTCACAATGTCGGTTCCGTTGTCGACCGCTCCAATATCGCGGAGATAGACACTTGTGCCTGATCCTGGGTGGATCGGCGTGTTCATCAACTCGCCCAGTTCCGGCCCGAGCGTCGCATTGTTGCGCACGATCCGGTTCAGGGTGCCGTCATAGAGGTTTCCGGATGGAGCGACCACCGACCCCGTGCTCACTGCGGAGATCGCCTGCTCCGGCGAGATGTGGTATTGCTTCAGCTTGTCCGGGTCAAGCGTGACGACGATCGTCCGTTGATTGCCGCCAAAGGGCGGAGGCGCAGAGACGCCGGGCAGCGTCGCAAACAACGGGCGTACCTGGTTGAGCGCGATGTTCTGGAGTTCGCCCTGGGTATGGTTCGTGCTGGTGAAGAGTAACAAACCGACGGCCACGCTACCTGGATCGAAACGCGTGATGAACGGCGGGACGGTGCCGGGGGGCATGAAAGCGCGGGCTCGCGTGACGTAGCCTACCGTCTCAGCCATCGCCTGCTGCATGTTGGTTCCTTCACGGAAGCTTAGCTTCATCAGCGCAGCGCCTTGGATACTCTTGCTGTCGACCGATTCGATACCGGTGATGTAGAGGAAGTGGTACTCGTAGTAGTAGGTGAGGAAGCCCTCCATCTGGGCAGGCGTCATTCCCCCGTATGGCTGCGCAACATAGATCACCGGATTCCCGACCTCGGGAAAGATGTCGGTGCGCATGCGTCCCAGCGAAAGGGCAAAGCCGCCCAGGATCGCGATCAATGCGACGATCACAGCCAACGGACGAGATAAAGCTGCCAAAACAAGACGCATCGTTTCCTACCTGGAACTCACTTGCTGACTGCTTGTACGAAGGGTTGAATATCCCCGCGCGAGGCTTGCAATTGAAGAAGAGCCCGCCAGACATTCAGGCGAGCAATGGAATCATCGATCTCAGCCTGAACTACCAGCCGTTGTGCCTGCGCCACGTCATCGATCGGGGCAAGACCTGCCTTGTAGCGAGCCTGGGCTTGGTCGAAGGCCGTATGTGCAGCTTTCACTTCGACCGGAGTGTTTGCTGCAACCTCACGCGCAGTGCGTACCGCTGCCCGGGCGATGGCAAACCGCTCCTGAAGGGTTCTATCCGCCAGCTGTTCGTTGTTCTTATTGGCTTTGACCGTCGCAGCTTGTGCGGCTTCATGAGCATGGATGCTGGCAAAATCCATGAATGCGAAGGTGACATTAACCCCCACCGCGTAATTCGCTGTCGTCGGACCAAGACCATTGATGCCCCCAAGTCGCCTTCCGTCCGACTCGGCACCCGTTCCGCGAGCGAAGGCTGCACCCTCTAAATTGAATTTCGGAACCCAACTGCGTTCGGTCGCGTGCAACTGCGCTTCCGATTGCGCAGTGACCGCTTTCTGCTGCACCAGGATGGGATGCTGGCCCGCCTGGAAGGGCGCGTCCTCGTCCGCCAGCGGGGGTGGCTCTGACAACAGACGCGCGACGTCGAACACGACTCCACCGTCGTCCGCATGCGGCATGAACTTAACAAGGGTGGCCCGGCTTGTCGCTTCGGCTTGCTTCGCATAAGCGAGCTGTGTCCCTGCCAATGCGCGCTCAGCTTCTATCCGGGATTCGTCCGCACCTGGCCTAAGTTGAGCCGATGTCAACGCATGGATGCTGCGCAGCAACACATCCCAGTTGTCTACCGCCGCTGTTGCAGACTTCTCGGTCTGCTGCGCTGCAATCAGTGTCAGAAAGGCATCAGCCGCCGCGGTACCAACTTCCAGTTGAGTGCGTCGAACCGCCGCACCGGCCGCGTCCCGCGCCGCAAGGGAAGCCTGCACGTTGGCGTGGCGGACACCAAAGTCGAACGGCTGCCAGTTAACGAGCAATCCAGTTGCACTGCCCCAGACCGAGCCGCCGTTATTCGTTCCAAGTACCGGACCCGTGATGGAAGGCACAATGCTTTGCGGCAGCAGCGCTCCGAAGACGTTGTTCCTAGTGGCGCGGTTGAATTGGGTCAGCCCGTCGATTCGTGGAAGGTAGGCCGTTCGCGCCAATTCAATATTGGCGGCAGACGCGTTGAGTTCTTCCTGCGTGACGTGCACCAAGGGGTAATCACGCACCGCAGACTGAACCACCTCGGAGAGCGCAAGTACAGGAGAAGGCGGGGGAGGAGCTTGCGCGTGCGCGATCGGACTGCCGGAACCCGCGAACACGCTCAACAGCGCACACGAAGAAATAACACTTCGTACGTGCCAGGCTCCGGGTGTTTTCGTGCGCCGGTTCCTCGTAGCGCTCTCCGACCAAACGCAACGAATGCTGTCTGTCATTGTTATATGCATAACCAATCCGTGAAACAACAATAGCACAGCCTCGAACGCGGCGGCTCCGATTCGGAAAATGTCTAAGATCCCTTGTTTGGAATTTCACAAAAGTCTTGAGCCAGAACGGGGCTCTTTCACGCTCTGGACTCCGCATCTACGGGACCGGTTCGTACACGCGAATCTCAGCGGGCTGCGATCCTTGCTTTCGTACCGCAACGTAGAGCTTATCGAGATCCGCCGAGAACAATCCCGTTCGCGCACCGCCTACGGTCTTGACTCGGGCAATCTCGTCATAGTGATCAGGGTCCCGCTGTTGAAACACCGCGATCCCTCCTTCTCCTCCGGTCGCATAGATGCGGTGACGCTGCGCATCATAAAACACATCATCGCAATCGCCGATTGCGGATAGACCCGCCACACGTTTGCCGTCAACCGTGTCCAGCACAATGAGACGCGCCGGAAGACGGGTGACCACGAATAACCGGTGGTTCTGTTCGTCCAGTGCCATGGAAAAGTTGGCTAGCGGACCTCCAGTCCTCCACGACGCCAATATCGATCTAGCCTTGCGATCCACAACCGCGATCTTCCGGGCTCCAGGCAGGTTGACAAACATTCTCGATCCGTTCTTTTCCAGTTGGAAGGATTCGGGATGCGCGTCAACTTTGATCTCTCCCAGCTTCGCTCCGTCTTGGTCAAATTCACTCAAGGCACCTCCTCCGTAGCCCACCCAGATGTGGCCGCTGGCCGGATCGAAGCGCAGGTTGTCGGCATCATCGCCATAGGAGATCGAATTGAGCATCTTCCAGGACGCTGCATCGAACTCACGGACGGAACCATCTTTGCCATCGGCTACAAAGAGATGATTGGATGAAGGAATGTAAGCGATACCCTGAGGTTCCGCCAACCCGGCGATGGAATGGATTCGCTTATTCTCTTTCAAATCGATGATTTCGAGAGAATTGTTTCCGAGGGCCGCGACAAAGAGGCGCTGGCCTTTCATATCGATGGAAAGGTGGTCGATGCGGCCTTGGACGTCCGGCAAAGGGATCGTGGCAATCAGCTTCAGAGGTTCGGCGTTTGCAGACTGCGCGGGAGAAACAGTTGGCCAACCGCATAGCGATACTAGAAGAATAACCAAGGTAGTTTTACGCATTTCACTGCCTCCCATTCACCTGTGACTAGCCTCGTAGACGATGATCCGTGCGACGGGCTTGCCGTCTTCCTCCTGCTCCGGGGCGTACACCCGATGCGTGGCTGGATCAACGGCGAGACTGTGGACCGATTGGGCTACGGGAACATCTCCCAACTTGTGAAAATGGTCTGGGTCGTCTTCCTGAACCACTGAGATGGAACCGCTGGAACACGCGGCGTAGACTCGGCCGTTGCCGGAGTCGTATTTCACCACATCCGCACCGGCCGGTATCGGAAAATGAGCAATCGCCTTGTGGCTGTTAAGCGCGAAGACTGTGAGGTTCTGGCTTCTCCCGCAGAGCAGGAATGCGCGATGGTGTTCCGAGTCGATCGCCATGCCGTGATCAAAGACACAGCCATCGACCGGATACTTGCCCACAATGCGATCGGTTGCGGGATCGATCTCTGCAACCTCGTTGGTCGAACGTAGACTGACATACATCCGTTTGGCAACCGAATCGTAGCCTGGTGTTCCGGTCTCACTGTCGAATCGCAGAATCTTTACAATCTCATCCTTTTCAACATCAATTACGCTGACAGCCTTGGCAAGCGTATTGACGGCGTATGCCTTCCCGAACTCTTGAGCGTAGGAGATGCCGTTAGGCTTCGACTCCGTGGGCAGACGTTTGACGACTGCCATGGTCTTGAGGTCGACAACACCTATCTTTCCTTCGCCCCAATCCGAGGTATAGGCCTTGTGTCTGTCCGAAATGTACTCCACCCCAGTGATTCCCGGGACGCCCGAAATAGCCTTGACCAATATATTCGTGCGCAGGTCGACGACATACATGATGCCGGGGCCCAGATGCGCTGACAGGAGGTAGTGATCCTCCGGGTCGATAGCGAGATAGTCGAAGCGCTGCCCTTTCGGGCCGGACACTTCGATGACCGCCGTCTTCGTAAGCAGGTTCGTCGCTTCGAGAGAGGCGACGAAGCTTTCGACATGTCTCTTGATAGCTGCACGCGCTGCACTGTAGTCATCGCTGGCGGCTGGCACGTCGCTCCACTGCTCTATCTTCGCCTGAGCCGCCTCCTGTGCGTCCGCGGGCAGCTCTGTCCCGATCGTGATGACACGCTGAGATGCAGATACGTCGGAAGTCTTCACCGCCGACGGATGAAATGAACTCACGTTGAAGCCGTCGCCGGCCAAGCCTTGAATAATCGCGTTCGGTACGGTGGTTGAGTTCGGAGCAGTACCCCGAGATACTGCCCGATAACGCAGCCCACGCTCCTGAGCCAGTTGGTTGAAGTAAGACGCCGCCATAAGGCTCTTCACATTGCCGTGTTCACAGACAAAGAGCACCTGAGAGTCAAGAGTCTGGGCATGACTTCTTGACACAGAGCCACCGAGTGTCAGTACGAAAGCAGAAATTCCGGCGATTCTGATTAGAGAAAGACTCACGGGCCAGCCTCCAGACGTTTTTGCTCATTCATTTCTGATCGACGGGCCGCATAATCCTTAGCAGAGGATGGCCGTCCACGTTCTCCAGCGGAAAGTAGACAAGGTGGGTCTTGGGATCGACGGAGACCGTGTGTGCATGAGGCATGTCAAACGAACCCAGTAGCGTAAGACTCTTGTCATTACTCTGAAAGACAGTCACCGTACCGGATTCGGCGGAGACGTACAAACGTTTCAGTCCGGGATCGTATGCGAGAACGTCGGGGTCGTCCCCCACCTGATAAGTAGACAGAACCTTCATCGTGTTTAGATCCACCATGGCGAGCGAGTGGTTTCCTTCGCCGGCAACGAACGCAATTCGAGCGGCACTGTCAAGTGCGATCCCGTGAGGATTCTTAATGCCTGCCAGCGGTACACGGCTCAGAATCTGATTCGAAGCGGGGTCGATGACTGCAATCAAATTCAAGCCATGTACGGCGACGAGAATGTGCCCGGAGGCAGGATCATAGACAGTGTTCCCTGCGCCGCCACCCAAGGCAATGCTGGTGATGAGCTTATTGCTTCCCGCGTCGATGACGGCATCCACTCCTCCGTGTTCGTCGGACACAAAAATCTTGTTCTGCTTTGGCGCGTAGGCCAGACCGTCCGGGTAGATGACCGGACCGGCAGTACCGACAATCTTGAACGTTTCGGAATCGACGGCCGCAACCTGGTGGTCTCCGGTCACTGAAGCGTAAATCCGGTGAATCTCGGGTGCAACGGTTACTCCGTGGACACGTTTGAAACCGTCAAGATTGGCCAGGACCTGCCTCTTTAACGTGTCAAACACGACCAACTGGTCGGCATTCATGTGGGCGATGTAGAGGCGTCCGCTGGATGGATCGAACGTCTGATAGTCAAAGCGAACCGCGGCACCTGGCATTGGAATGTCCGCGACCGTCGTCAAGACCTTGTTTGCCGTTCCTGATGGCTGCGCGAGCGATGTTGAAAGTGAGAGAGTGACGAATATCGCTAGATAAATTGCTCTTCTTGTACGGCGGGCGATTCCCATGCGATGAGTCTCCTGACAGCTTTTCCTACGTTGTGATTCATAACGCCATATCGGTAGGTATAGTCGCCTCAAGGAGAGGTAACACTGACGATCTGCTTACGATTGCCTTAATTCGGATTAAGGAGAGGTCCAGCAACACTTCAGTCCTTGAGATTCGATTAGCCTCTATACAGGAAAGAGGTAAATGCGTGCGACTCCTCGTGATCGAAGACGAACCGAAAGTCGGTCAAGCCTTGCAGGAAGGATTGCAGGCCGAAGGCTATGAAATCACGCTTTCAATTACGGGTGAGGACGGTTTTTTTCTCGCCAGCAATCGCGTCTTTGATCTGATCGTGCTCGATGTCATGCTGCCCGGGCGCGATGGTTTGGAGGTATTGACCGCCCTCCGCAAGCAAGGCGTTTCAACGCCGGTTCTGCTCCTCACTGCAAGAGACGCGGTGGAATCTCGCGTGGCTGGTTTGGATGCGGGAGCCGACGACTATCTCGTCAAACCTTTTGCCTTCTCCGAACTGAGCGCGCGGATCCGGGCGCTCTTACGCCGTGGCAAGACCGAGCCAATCACTCTGATCAAAATCGGAACTTTGGAACTCGACCCGGTGACCCGAACGGTACAGCGTGAGGGCGGCCGGGTCGAGCTTACGGTTCGCGAATTCGAATTGCTCGAATACCTCGCGCGGAACAAAGGGAGAGTCGTTTCTCGCGAGATGTTGGTGCGAGATGTGTGGAAGGAACCCGGACGTGCCACTCCACTGGACAACGTGATTGATGTTCATGTGGCGCGCCTACGGAAGAAACTGGATGATCCGTTTGCAATCAAATTGCTGCATACGGTACGTGGAGTCGGATTCCTGCTGAGTGAGGAGGCTCCATGATTACTCTCCTCGGAAAGAGTCTCCGCAGCCGGCTGACGATTCTGTATGGGCTCTTGCTCACACTGGCTCTTGCCCTGTATGCGGGCGGGACGTCCGTGTATTTTCTGCACAATCTCAGGCAGCAGCTTGACCTTGGCCTCGACCGGGATATCGAGACAGTCGAAGGGCTCCTCCGACTGTCCTCAGAAGGCCACTTAGAAATAGGCTCCGATGAAGGCGAAGCGAGAGAAAGTGACTTTGAACGCGGTTACCTGCTGGAAGTCTTTTCAGCCGATGGCTTTCTGCTCTATCGCTCGAACGAACTCGAAGGGGCTGCCTTGGGACCACCGGTACACCTCAACGCCAATCACCGGCACGAACCGACCCAAACCATTCGTTTGTCCAATGGCACGAGAATCCGCGTCGCAAGCCGTATCCACAGAGTTGAAGGGCAATCTCTGGTTCTACGTCTCGGGGTAAGCGAAGAGCCATTGTGGCGCGAATTCTGGGAGATGGTGGGCGTCCTGAGCATTGGGCTTCCGATCATAGTCCTGCTGATTGGCCTGGCCGGGTATGCGTTGGCCGGTCGGGCCCTTCTTCCCGTAGATCTCATGGCACGACACGCTGCCAAAATCAGTGCCGAACGACTGGACGCCAGACTCGCTATTTCGAACCCGGATGATGAACTCGGGCACCTTGGGCAAGCCTTCAATCTAACCCTTGGCAGGTTGGAGGGATCGTTCGACCAGTTGAGACGCTTCACGGCTGATGCCTCGCATGAACTGCGAACGCCTTTGACAGCAATCCGGAGCGTAGGCGAAGTGGCACTTCAAAAAACCGGAGATGGCCCCTACTATCGGGACATCATTGGCAGCATGCTTGAAGAGGTCAACCGTCTTACCCGCTTGGTAGAAAGCCTGCTGACGATCAGTAGAGCGGACGCGGGACAGATCGACCTTCACCAAGCTCCAGTGAACGCTCTGGAACTCGTACAAGAAGCCGCAACCCTGCTTGAAAGTCTCGCAGAGGAGAAGCAGCAAAATGTTGTCGTGGAAGGTAACCCGTCTATCACGCTTTGGGGTGATCGACTCATCCTGCGCCAGGCAGTCATAAACCTTCTGGACAACGCCGTAAAGTATTCCCCGGTTGGAGGAAGCATCCGAGTCGATGTCTGTTTCGATGTTGATACGGTGGCAATCGAGATTCAGGACAGCGGCCCCGGAATCTCTGTTGAGCATAGAGAGAAGGTATTTGAACGCTTTTATCGTGTAGACGAGGCGCGCACACGCGCGGAGGGCGGAACGGGCCTTGGCCTCTCTATTGTGAAATGGGCTGTATTGGTCAACGCAGGCAGCATTGATCTCGTGTCTGAGCCTGGGGAAGGTTGCACTTTCACCATCCGTATTCCGGCCTCCAAAACCCATACCTTGCCTCACAAATCGTCATGACAACTGACGGCCCCTTAACTCTCGGTCAGAAATTAGTAAGGAACTCTTCAGACCTCCGTCGAATGGCCAAACGCTATAACTAGTAGCAGTCGCAGGGCTTTGTCTGGCCTCCGCCAATCTCGTCTAGGACCTTCATAAAGCAGCCTTATGCGTAGAGTCCTCACAATCTTCACCGTTCTTCTATTGGGATACTTTGTTCCGATACTCGCCGCCCAAGCGCAAACCGCCGCCGTGCATGGGCATGTGAGCGATGAAACGGGGGCAGTCATACCGGATGCGACAGTGACGGCCACCAGCACCACCGGCAAGACAATCACCACGAAGTCCTCGTCTGACGGAGCCTACAGTTTCAACGGCCTGGCACCGGGAACGTACCGAATCGCGGCCTCTTATCCCGGATTCGATCTTAAGCAGCCACAGACGTTCGTTGCCAAAGGCCAGACCGCAAGCCTGAACCTAGTGCTCACAGTGAGTTCCGTAGTGCAACAGGTCACCGTTGATGCGACCGACCATTCCACTTTATCGGTCGATGCGGCGAACAACGCAAGCGCAGTTGTTCTCAGCGGCTCTGCGCTCGACTCGCTGGCTGACAACCCTGACGATCTCGCTTCCGATCTGCAAGCACTCGCCGGGCCGACTGCCGGTCCCAGCGGAGGCTCGTTCTACATCGATGGCTTCAGCTCTGGCGAGATGCCGCCAAAGGAATCCATTCGCGAGATCCGCATCAATCAAAATCCGTTCTCGCCAGAATTCGACAAACTTGGCCTGGGTCGCATTGAAATCTTCACCAAGCCTGGCTCCGATCAGTTTCACGGAAGCGGTTCGTTCAACATCGGCAGTGACACATTCAACTCCCGAAATCCTTACGCGAGCGTCAAGGCCCCGTTCCTGCTGCGCGAGTATGGAGTGAACGTGGTGGGCCCTCTCAATCATCGAACGACATTCACGTTCGATGGCCGATATGAGGATACGGACAATGGCGCGGTCATCAACGGAGCGACCCTCGATCTGACTTCTCTTGCGATCATCTCGCCCTACTCGACCGTCTACAGCGTCGCGCAGATGCAGACGATCATCACACCGAAGATTGACTATCAACTCACGAAGAACAACACTTTGAGCGTTCGCTACCGCGTCACGGACGCCGATATTCCGAACTCTGGCCTCGGCGGATTCAATCTAGTGGAGACGGCTTATCACGCGCACTCCCTTTCGCAGACGACGCAGGTGGTCGAGACAGCTGTCCTTGGAGCAACGGCAGTCAATGAGACACGATTCCAGTTCTTCAACGTGAGCAGCAGCAATTTCGCCGACAATCCCGGCGTATCGATTCAAGTGCTCAACGCGTTCACGGGCGGAGGTTCGCCGGTCGGGAATTCCTCGGACGTGCAGCGGAACTATGAGTTACAGAATTTGACGACGTTGAACCGCGGCAGTCACGTCGTCCATTTTGGAGCAAGGCTTCGCGCAACCTCGGACAGCAATCTCTCTGAGCAGGACTTCAACGGAACATTCACGTTCGGCGGCGTTACCGGGCCAGAACTCGACGCCAACAACCAGCCGATTCTTGACGGTAGTGGCAACCCCATCCTTGTGCCGATTTCCTCTATAGAGCAGTATCAGCGCACCGCTTCCCTTCAAAAGGCGGGTTACAGTGCCGCACAGATACGGGCGCTAGGTGGAGGAGCCTCGCAGTTCACTTTGAGCGCGGGTAATCCGCTCCTTTCGCTGTCTCAGGTCGATCTTGGACTCTTTGTCGGAGATACCTGGAAGATTAAGCAGAACATTAGCCTCGATGCCGGCTTGAGATATGAGGTGCAGAACAACATTCCCGATCACCGTGATTGGGCACCGCGATTGGCGGTTTCCTGGTCGCCGAAGCGGGCGCAGCAGAAGTTGGTTCTGCGTGGGGGCTTTGGGGTTTTCTATGATCGATTCGTTCTCTCCAACACGCTGACCGCTCTGCGCTATAACGGGATCACGCAGCAACAATACGTCGTGGATAACCCCGACTTCTATCCGACTGTACCTCCACTATCGACCGTTGCGTCTTCGCAAGCAGGCCAGGTCATTCAGCAGAACGCTCCAAATCTCCGCGCCCCGTATTACATCCAGTCGCTGATTAGCGTCGAGCAGCAGTTGCCGTTCCACACATCGCTGGCGATCAGCTACTCGAACACGCACGGATTGCATCAGCTTCGTTCCGAAGACATCAACGCACGACTCCCGGGAAGCGGAAGCTATCCACTAGGAAACAGCAATCCGGTGTTTCAAGCGCAATCCGAAGGTCTGTATAACCAGAACCAATTGATCCTCAATGCGAACTCGCAAGCGACAAAGAAGATCTCGCTCTTCGGCTCGTATACCCTCGGTTACGCACGCAGCAATACGGATGGCCCGACTACCTTCCCGGCCAATCCCTACAGCTCTGCCGGAGAGTACGGTCCCGCATCTACGGACGTGCGGAACTTTGAGACATTCGGCGGAACGATCCAGACACTGTGGAAGACGACCTGGAGCCCATTACTGACTGTTCGCTCCGGCGCTCCGTTCAATATCACGGTGGGGCGTGATCTGTATGGCACGACGCTGTTCAACGGTCGGCCTGGAATCGCCCTAAACCAAAACAAGGCGGGTTTGATCCAAACCTCTTACGGCTTGCTCGATCCCACCCCAAGCGCTGGTGAGACGATCTTGGGGCGAAACTCAGGACGTGGGCCCGGCTCCGTGCAATTGAATATGCGAGTCAGCAAGACGTTGGGCTTCGGATCGTCCGGTTCCGGACTGGACGCTTCGGGAAAGCCGAAGGAGTCAAAGCCACGCTACAGTTTGGTGCTCACACTACAGGTGCGGAACGTCACGAACCACAACAATCCGGGATTAATAATTGGGAATATTGCGTCGCCACTCTTCGGCAGAGCAAACCAGTCTGCGGGAGCGAATACGCAGACTGGCACATCGTTTTCCGAGTCAGCGACGAATCGTCGCCTGGAACTGCAAATGCGTTTTGCTTTTTGAGCCATGCGGTAGAACGATTCTGCAGCCTCTTTAGTTGAAGTTTTTTCTTCGCGGAGTGGAAGGTCGAGCTGCCGTGCAGACGAGGGCTAGAAGAAAAGGATGACTGTTTCATTGCGGGCTGTCTTCTTCTGATCCACCTTCATAAATGGGTTCGACCCGCTGCGGGAAGAGGCTTTCATGCCTTCGGAGCAGTTCGTGCATTACACGGATGCTGATGCGTGACGCGAAGCTGACTTCTTTATCCAGTTCAACGTCTACATCTGAAAACTGCGCGTCCGCCGACGATTTTGCTACCCACTTGGCTGTGCGGATTGCGACGATCAACGCCGTGGCGATGATGATGGACGGGCCAAGTTTCGGCCAGTCTGGGCGGCGCTCGTTTCCAACAACTTTCATCGGTCGAGTATAGGCGAAGAAGAGGCGAATATGCCACAATGGTTTTATCCGCAGCGCAGCGGGCTTGGAGGCGTGTTGGCCCACAATTCCATATCACGGGAAGATCCCCTCATTCAGGTCTTCTCACCCTGCGATGTTGGAACGCGTCTCCTAGAAGAATTCGCTCGGGCACGTCCTGCGGACTACACTTTTCTCGAACCGAAGGACTTCAACGACCTCCGCAGTTCAGCGTTTGGCGGTATCGCCGAGTGGGATAGTTTTGCGGAACACGTCCTTGGTTGCACGCGTTGTGGTGAGGTTTAGATATGTGTGGACGATACGTGAGACGAAGTGACAAACAAAAGATTGCTGAGCATTTCCATGCGAATCCGAGCCCACCGGACTTGCCGATGCCTGCGGCCGATTACAACGTAACGCCCACCATGCATCAGCCCATCATCCGCCAGAGCCGAGAAACCGGAGAGCGGGAGCTCATCCTGGCTCGGTGGGGTCTTATCCCGTTTTTTACGAAAGACCTGAAAGAGATAAAGGGGCTTTCGACAATCAACGCTCGGGCGGAGACGATTGCTACGTCGCGCACATGGCGAGAACCGATGAAGAAACGGCGCTGCCTCATTCCAGCAAACGCCTTTTACGAATGGCCCAAAGAGGGCAAAGCACCAAAACAACCGTATGTTTTTGAGTTGTCGAGCGGAAGTCTGTTCGCGTTCGCCGGCATCTGGGATGCCTGGAAGGACGGGGAAGGCCACTGGCTTCAGTCCTATGCCATCGTGACGACTGAGGCGAATGAGTTGATGTCACAGATTCATCCGCGAATGCCCGTCATTCTGCACTCCCGGGATTACGACCGTTGGCTTGACCGGGAGGAAATGGAACGGCTACCGCTCGATCTTCTAAGGCCGTTCGAGTCAGAAGCTATGGAGATGCATGAAGCGGATCCGAAAGTGAACAATGTTCGAAACAACGGCCCTGAACTGATGCGTCAAGCTGAACAAGCCGCAGAGTCGGGACTCTTGCCTTTGTAAGATAACCATCAATACCGTAGACGGACGGAGAGCAGGATGCTTGAAGAGAAGGGCGCTACAGCAACACAAGAAGCAATATCCGAGGAGGAAGTCGCGGAGTTCTTGCGGAAGCCTTGCTCGCTCCCAAACAATCTCGTCATCACGCTTTGCTATTTCGCCGACAAAGACGACGCAGAACGCTGCGGTCAGGCTGTGCGATTCCATCTCGAAATATTTGGTCGGGTAATGGACCTCAGTCAGTTGGAGCAGGTCTTCATATCATTCAACTATCCAGAGACACTTGCCTCGATTGACCGCGGAGTCGGTGCGACGCAGGTAATCATTCCTACTGCGGATGATGTAGCCACCGGCATCGCTATGGCTCCGACCGTGAAGCGTGGGGATGTCTGGAAATCAGTGATTGCGTTGAACGCCTCCTATGCACGTTCTTTGTCTTACGAACCCGAAGATCCTTCCGTGGAAACGCAACAGCAACTCCAAGCTCTTCGAGCTCTCACCATCCATACGATCGCCCATGAATGTGGGCACGTTCATGACCACGCGATGCAGATGAAACACATGGGGGCAGACACTTTTCTCCAGAAATGGGCGCCCGTTGAGAGATATTTGAAGGAACCTGCGATGGCGTGCTGGTCGGAATTCATGGCGGAATACTTGAGCGCCCAATACGGAAATGCGGAGACGTTGAAGGGATATGAGGATGGCTTCTGCGATCGGCTCAAGAATGCTTGGCCTGCAATAACAGAATCTATTCGACACTATCGAATGCACGGGAATGTTGAACGGGTTCTCTCAGAAGTATCGATTCAAATACGCCACGTTATCGTATACGCGGGCTACCTGTTCGGTTATCTAGCGAAGACCGACGTGAGCTTGGCAGACGCTGCGCCGAAAGCTGCAACAGAGATCAACGCGCATTCGGAGTTTGCGTCGTTGATCATGGAGTTGCGAGAAGGTCTTATGAAGCTCTTGGATGTCTATCCCAAGTTCGCTGATCTAAACGTATTCAATCCTCTGAGTGACGTGGTACGCGAACTATACAACCGGGCCGGGTTTACGTTTCGAGAGAATCCAGATGGGTCGCTGCATCTCGACATTCCCCATCGTCCCGACACGATGCCGACGCTCGCGGAACAACTGGCTTTCCGAACCGGCAACTTATGAGCCTGAGACATTCAAAGGCAGGTCTCGGAAATAGTTAAACGTCGCTTCATCCGCAAGGGGAAGGTGCAGGAGGAGGAACTTGACTCCTGCCGCGCAGCCGGTGAGCGAGGGCCGGCAGCAAAGCGGGATGAGGGTCCGGGAGAAACCGAAGGGGTGTCTCCAGGCGCGATTTCGCGGCGTGTCGGAACACAAAGCGGCCCCGGACGAAACCGGGGCCAAAGTGGATGGAGTTAGGCCGCTTTCTTTTTGTTCGTCTCTTTCTTTACCGGACCCTTTACTGCTGTCGGCTTTGGCTTGCTCGAACCGTCTCCTTTGGCTTTGACGGCTTTGGGCTTCTTCGGCGCGAAAACCTGCTCGACCTCTGCAAGCAAGTCTGGTTGGCTTTCGTGAGGAATGCCGACGTGGTCAGAGAGGACGAGGCGCAAGGCGAGTCCGGTAAGCTTCTCGTCTGCGGTGCCGTCCAAGGCGGCCAGCACGATCTCATCGTACGACTGTTGGGAGTTCTCATTGCCGTTGGCGTAGTGATTAGCTACCTCCTCAAGGAAGCTGTAGTCCAAATGGATGAGCAAGCGAAGGAAGACGCGCATCTGTGCTGGATTGAACGCTGCAGGGGCCTGTTCGATGATGCGCTCGAAGGTGGCGACTCTTGCCTTACGCTGTTTGTCGCGGCGGGCTTGCTCGGCCTCGTACTCCCTCTGCTGTCGGTCGAACTCGGCTTTACGCTCCTCCTCTTTGCGTTCCTGCTCGGCCTTGTACTCCGTCATGCGTTGTTCATGCTCGGCTTCTCGTTCTGCGGCCTCCTCTTCCGTCTCGGCTTCGTGCGGCGGCGGCATTGTCGGCACTGGGTGGGCCGCTGCTTCGGCTGCCGCTTGCGGGTCATGCACGGGGCAATGCTTGTCCGTGCAAACGGTCAATTTGCGGCCAAGCTGCTTTCCGTACACGACGATGGCAGGTTTGGCGGCTTCGCACGGCATGACCGGCTCCGCGTCGGGGTTGTCGATCACGTCGGGAAGTTCCCGAACGTGGCCGCGCTGCACGGCTCCGGGTCGCTGCTCCTTGGGATTGCGCCAGCCGTTCTCGATCTGGACGAGGCCGGGGTGGGCGGCAATCTCCCTGTCAAGGAATGCCTCAACCTTGCTGTGGTAGCAAGCGGAGTCAAGGCACTGGTCGCCCTGAACGTCGCAGAAGAGGGACGTGTTGTACCCGCTGCGCCGGGGGCAAGTAACGCAAGCTCCGGCGGCGGGATTGAGGGTTGGGTCTTCGCGGTCGAATGGTGCATCCGCGAGGGAGAGATAGAGGTTGGCCTGTATCCACGCGGCAACGTGCTTTGCGGGTAATAGGTGAGGCTCTTTGTCCTGCCAGTCCTTGCGCCAGCACTGCTCGAAGGCTTCGGCCTGGCTCTCCTGCGGTAGACGGGCGATGAGGTTGGCGTGGCTGGCCGTTATGCGCTCCTGGGTGAACGCCTCAGCCACAGTGGGGATGAGTTGGAGAAGAGACAAACGGGCGTAGACGTGGCTTGCGCTCTTGCCTGACTTCTCGACCAACGTGGCAACGTCGTAGCCGGGGATGTCGAGCAAGCGTTGGAAGCCCTGCGCCTCCTCGTAGGGATGCACGTCCACCCGCTGGCTGTTCTCCACTAGCTGCCATTCGAGTGCCTTGGCGTCGTCGATCTCAACGATACGGGCGGGGACGGAAAACAACTCGGCAAGTTGGGCGGCACGGTAGCGTCTGGCTCCTGCAACGATCTCGAAGCCTTGGTTATTGGGTCGGACGGTAATGGGCTGGATGAGGCCGTTGTGCTTGATGGACTCGGCAAGCTCGTACAGCTTGGCTTCATCGAACGTCCGGCGGGGGTTGGTGGTGGACTCGTGGATAGTGTCTATTGCTAGAAATTGGAAGGCGGAAGAATCCTGCATGGCTGCTCTCCTTGAGGGGGTTGCACTGCACTAAGGTTGTGGAGCGGACGCACTTTCCCATCCGCTCCGGGGCGGGAAAGGTTTTAGGCGCGTGGGGTTTGCTGTTGCTCGAAGGCTTCGGCGAAGCCCTGCAATCGCAGGTTGTTGTCCCACACCTTGGCGAATCGCTCGTGCTGCTGGTGCAAGCTGACGAGATAAACGTAGTTGTCGCGGACGATTGTGCGGCTCCACTGCTCTACGCCTACAAAGTCGTTTCGGTAATAGAAGGCGTTCAGGTGTGGCCCGTCCGCTAATCCAAGCTCGAAACACATCTCCGGGTCGCGCATGAGGTCGCCGTTCTGTTCGCCGTAGTGCGCGACAGAGACAGAGGGCAGACCACACGGGCCTGATTCATCGGTCGCCTCAATGACCAAAGCCATATAAGGCGGGTTTTCGATCTTGAGGTACAGGCCGTGGTGCCAACCTCCGGCCTGTTTGAGAATGCGAAGGATGGTCTGCATTTACGCCACCTTCGCCAGTTCTGCATCGGGCATCTCGGCCTCTGCTGCGGTCGGCGGCTGCAAGGCGGCAAGGATGACGCCGGAGGTCTGCTGGATGACTTCCAAGCTCTCGATCAAGAGTGAGGCGTTGCCATGATAGAGATTGATGTAGTCGGCGCTAGCCGTTCCGGTTTCGAGTCCTACGGCCTTGCCGATCACAAAGGCGATGGCTTCGGCCTCTGTCTCGCGTACTACCTTGGTCGTGGTCGTCCTGCGCTCGGCCTTGTGCAACATCTCGTGCGCGAGTTCATGGACAAGGGTGCTGAACTCCCCGGCCTCGGACTGTCCGGGAAGAATGGCAATCTTTCCGCCGTAGCTCATGCCAAGCGCGGGAGCGATCTTCTGGCTAAAGGAAAGCTCGATGCCCTGGGCCTCAATGAAGGAAACAAGACGGTCGCGGTTGTCGCCAACGCTGCCGCTCATCTCCCGCATGGTCGGAAGCTCCGCGCCCTCGGTTTGCTCCACGTCGAATACATAGGCATTGCGGAAGCCGACCAAAACGCGTGTGTTCTGCTTGGTGATGTCCTTCTGCGCTTCCTCGTCCTTCTTGCGCTTGATGCCGACGATGGGGGCAAGTATCCGAATCCCTTTCTCGCCCTTCTTCACCTTCCGTCCTAGCTGGTTCCATGCGTACAGGCCAGCGACGCGGGTTGCGGTCGGTCGTTGCCGTGCGATCTCCAGAATGTTTCCAAAGCTGTAGTTGTGGAAGCGGCCCATCGCGTCGAGGTACGCGGTGAGGGCGTCCGAGTGTCCGGCCTCTAGCTGCTCGATAAGGCTCTTCACGTTGGCGGCGATGATGTCTTTGGCGGTCTGCCGTTGCTGCGGCTGTTTGGGGTTTTCGCTGATGGGGGTGACGGTGCTTGCGGTGGTGTTCATGGGTGCTTCCTCCTTGGGTGTTGGCCTTTGCACTTCCGCGTTGAAACGCGGCATGTACATGCCGAACGCCACCTGGCGAAGGCGGGGGTAGCAAGGCGCAAGGGGAGGGGTCTCCCCACCGGAGCAAAGCGGAGGCGGCCAAAGGCCGGTCTGCACAAGCGAAGCGCGGAAGATTGGGGAAACCCCTTGTCGCCGCGCGATCGGGGCAGCGCCCCTTAGCGCACGGTCCGTTCACTGTTCTTGATCGCGAAGCGGACGCTTACAGGGTGGGCGTTGCGGGCGGGAAAGGCCCGCTGAGGAGGGTGGCGGAGGACCGAAGGGCCGCAGACAGGGAGGAAACCTCCCTCAACGGGCTATGATAGTTTCACTTGTAATCTTGCCTATGCAGAGCACGAAGACAGTTATCCTCGAACTCGATGCCTTAGTACGCTCATTGGCCGTCAATCGTGGCAAATCTATAAGCCTTCTCTTGGGTGCTGGAGCATCAATTTCCTCTGGGATGCCATCTGCGGAACGGTGCATTTGGGAGTGGAAGCAGGATATTTTCGCCACGAATAACCCGGCTCTTCGTGAATCGGTTGGTGAACTCTCGTTGCCGGGAACGAAAAGGCGCATTCAGGATTGGTTGGACCGGAGGGGAGGTTTTCCACCGAATGCCGACGCAAGCGAGTACGCCGTCTATGCTCAAGCGTGCTTTCCAACCTCAACTGATAGAAGAAGTTTTTTTCAGAACTATGTGCGGAGCGCTGCACCGTTCATCGGGTATCGCTTGGTTCCACTTCTATCTAAGATCGGCCTGATTCGAACCGTCTGGACCACAAATTTTGATGGACTTGCTGCAAGAGCGTGTTCAGCGGGAAATGTCTCTTGTATTGAAGTGGGGATCGACACCCAGCAACGCGTCGGCCTGGTTCCTTCGTTGGGCGACCTGCGCGTGGTTTCCCTACACGGAGACTATCGCTACGACGAGTTGAAAAATACAGCCGTGGAGCTTCAACAACAGGAGACAGGATTGCAGGATGAACTTGTCGCCGATCTTCGTGACCACGATCTTGTAGTAATTGGATATAGCGGGCGAGATCACTCCGTAATGTCTGCGTTATCGGCAGCTTACTCCACCGGATACGCGGGCCGGCTTTACTGGTGCGGAATGCAGGCGACACCGACGCCGGAAGTCAGAACATTGCTGGAGCTAGCAGTCAACGCGGGACGGGAGGCTTTTTATATCACATCGCAAGGCTTCGACGACCTGATGGAACGCATAGCGCTTCGACTTTTGACGGACGCAGACTTGCAGTCCGCCAAAGAAATTTTAGTGGCAACAAGTAAAGTCCAAAGTCGTAAAGGTAAATTCTCACCACGCGCCGAGGCTGCCTCCAGTTTGGCAAAGAGTAATGCATATCCACTGACGACACCCAGCGAGATCACAAAAGTTGAACTCAGGTTTCCGGATCAATCGAGACCGCGCGCTTGGCTCGACACGCAGATGAAAGATGTCGACGGGGCTTGGGTAACACACTCATCGGGTGCCTTTTTCCTAGCCTCAATATCGACTATTCGTTCGTCCCTAGCGTCTTCTGTAGTTGGGACACCTGTCGCTGTCGCGATCTCCCCTGATGAGTTGGCGCGAGACAACCGCATTCAATCCCTGATGCGAAGGGCGCTTGTGCGTAGCGTGGCGAAGAGTTGTCAGATCGAGACCGATGGTGGTCGTGTTTGGGATGTCGATTCACACGAAAACAGAACATACAACCAGCAAAGTTTCGCTATTCATAGAGCACTTTCATTTCGACTAGCGATCCTGAAGGGTAAAGCATACGTCCTGCTGACCCCCGAGGTAATTGCAAAAACGGCAAGCGGTGAGATGGCAGATGAGGAAGCCACAAAGGTGTTGCGGAACGCGGTTTATGGTTATCAACACAATGACATCTACGACACCGATTTGAAACGCTGGACGGCAAGAATTACCAATGTCGATATCCCTGATGCTAGCGGACAACACTTTTTCATCGGGAAAACTCCGTTGTATGCCGGATTGTTTCAGCCAGGCCGTCAGGCGCTTAGGCCTGAACTCCAGCGCCACTCATCATTTGGCGGTTTCGTTGTAGAGGATGCCAAGCTAATTTTCAGTTCGAAGTCTGGCAATAGCGAGGTGAAAGACGCGAACCCGCTGAAAGGGCTGGTCAACAACCGTCCCTGGGATTATTCGGTGACAAGTGCAGGTCTATCAACTAGCTCAGAATTAGCGGCGATCTGTCCTGCAAACCATGGCCGCAATTTGGAACGATTTATGTGTCAATTGGGCGAACGGAGCGAGCCCAATAGAACTGAGCTTGACTATCTCCAACCTTTTCCGGGTTTTGCTGCTGGTTTTTCCCTGCCGCTGATACATGCTCGCCCCGGCGAAGCGACTTGGCAGACTTTAGCTGTGAATCCTTCGGGGAGTGCCTTGCAGTGCGCAAAGCAAATCGCTAAAGGTATCTGCTCTGCCTTGGATCGTATACGGAGTCTCAACCCATCAGCCATTTCGGTTATCTTCGTTCCAAATGAGTGGGCTCCCTATGAATTGGTAAACGAGAACAGTGAACACTTCGACCTTCACGATTACGTGAAAGCCTATGCAGCCCGCAACGGCCAGAGCACTCAATTTCTACGTGAACGTACCGTTATTGCCAATCTGAGTTGCAGGGTGAAGTGGTGGATATCTCTCGCGCTATACGCAAAGACGATGCGGACTCCGTGGCGGCTTGATTGCCTGGATGACGACAGCGCTTTTGTGGGAATTGGCTATAGTGTTGATTCACAAGCCGCAACAGGTAGGCAAATTCTCTTAGGGTGCAGTCATATCTACAGCGCGCGGGGGGAGGGTTTGCAGTTCAGACTTGGCCGCATCGAACACCCCATCATTCGCGGAAAAAATCCATACATGTCCCTGGATGACGCAAGGCGTACTGGCGAAACGATCCGGCAACTGTTCTTCGACGCCAGAATGCGCCTGCCTAAACGCGTCGTCATTCATAAGCGGACGCGTTTTACCAAAGACGAACAGGATGGACTTTCACAGGGGCTTGAGGGAGTTCCAAATGTCGAATTGATCGAAATTAATACTGAGGAGTCGATCCGTTTTCTTGCTTCACGAATGCAGAACGGTAAGCCCATTATCGACAAATTTCCTATGCCAAGAGGCGCAGCTATTGTGCTTGGCGATGACGCTGCATTGCTCTGGGTCCACGGCCACGCGCCAAGTGTCCAGAATGAAAGATTCAAATACTATCAGGGCAAGCGACGCATTCCCGCCCCACTGCTCATCAAACGCTATCGAGGCGAGTCGGAACTCGCATTAGTGGCGTCAGAGATCTTGGGTTTGTCCAAGATGAATTGGAATCATTTTGACTATTACTCACGGCTGCCGGCCAGTCTGGATTCAGCAAGCGCAATTGCGCGAGTGGGAATGTACCTTAATCATTTTGGCTCGGCACCCTATGATTACCGTCTCCTCATCTGAAAGCCCTGCGCGACGGTACGCAGGATCAACTGTAGCCAATAAGTCAATGTCAGAGTGCAAATCTTTGGGTCAGATTTCTAAAGGTTGAGCTTTGGCTGATGGCGTCGTGGGGAATAAGCAGGTAGTGCCAAGGCTTCTCGCTAACAGTACTCGCGTGTTGGCACCACAGCTTCGCTGCCTTTGCTTTCAGCAACACAACCTCATCGGTCATCTCACTTGCACGCTTCGGTTCGCAGAGGTATCGAGCGGTTGCCGTTTCGACGACGAAATCCGGTTGGTAGACCTCTTCCTGGTAGTAATAAATCCTCAGAACATCTTTGGGTGGTTTGAGCCACTTGAGAACTGAAGTCTCGTCTTCAAGGATGATGGCGAAACGCCGCTCGGTGTCTGAGTCAAACTTCTGGGTGGGATATAGGCATTTCGAGAATCCTCCGAAGAGCATTCCTCGAATCAGGAGACGTTCTTCAACCGGAGCGCGGAATGGGAGGATTGCTTGGTCGGTCTGCATCGCCGCCATGCTACTGGTAAGAGTCTGGAAGCCCTTCGAGACTGTGACCTCGTACTCAGTTGCTCTCTCGACGTAATGCTGGTTCATCTGGGCATGGATGAGCGTGACAAGCTGCGTCTGATAGAACTGCAACACATTCAATACGTCTTCCGGGGTTTGAAGGTACGACTGGAGATGGCGCACCATCTGACCCGCCAACTTGTAGAGAAGTTCGGCGTGCTCGTCGTAATTAATGTCGTCCTTGTCGATGAGACCGCGAACGATATAGTCCTCAAGATTCTTTTCGAGAACGATGCCATCACCGCTAACAATCTTGAAACGCTGATTGTTCATCAGGTGCTGTACAAGCAAGTCTTTCTCGGCCGGTGGCTGGCGGAAGCTGGCGCAGTCGAGATCGAAGTCCTGGTAGCCGACAGTCACTTCACCTTTCGGCGTCACGATGATCTTCGGAATGTCGATTGTTCGTTCGGCAATCGCGCTTGTGACGCGCTCGACGACCGAGGCGACATCTACCGGTGGCAAGATGGATGCAAGTTCGCCTTGAACTGGCTGCATCAGCTCTGTTACTCGCGCGGTGATGCGCTGTTGGACATCCCGTGTCTTAAGATCGCCTGAGCGAGTCAGTCTCTCAAATTGTTGCCGAATGACTTGCATTGTCACTTCGGCGGTCTTTCGCTCGGGCTCGCTAATTGTCGGAGCGGGCTGAGGCGGGGCACCCGGCGTGGGAGCCGCAGGTGCGATGCCCAAACCCAACTGAGTCATAAAGACGGGCTCGATGGTGACAGCCTTCGTCGGTGTATAGGGAATATCCCGCCCGATGACAATGCCCGTGCGAATGATCGAGTTGGGATCGTTGGCATGGTCAACGATCTCTTGGAAACGATCGTGCGAAACGATGGTCAGACGATCCACGTCGGGAACGCCAGTCCGCTTTCCATAAGGAAGACGCAAACCGCGTCCGATGGACTGTTCGACCAGCGTTCGTGAATTCGCCGTGCGAAGCGGAACGATGGTGTACAAATTCGTCACGTCCCAGCCTTCTTTGAGCATATTGACGTGAATGACGATCTCGGTCGGGTTTGCGGGATCTTCAACAGAGAGAAGCTGCTGCACCGTTTCGTCCTTCTCGTCGCCGGCTTGGTTGGAGTGGACGGTAATGACGCGGCCTTTATAGCGCCCTCCGAAGAAGTCTTCGGCTTCGATCCGTTTTTGAAGATCGTTCGCGTGCGTGGTGTCCTTCGCCACAACAAGCATGAACGGCTTCACCAGCGGCTTCATGTTTTCTCGGGCGTAGATGTCGAGCTGGACTTTCGTGTGTTCGTGGATGCGAACACCGTCCTCCAGCTTCAGCTTCTCAAGGCCGGCCTCGTCGTAATTTTCTGCACGGAAGTTTTCGCGGGTCGCTACGGCTGGCTCTTTTACGAATCCATCCCGAAGCGCTGAGGACAGGGGGTAGCTGTAGATGACGTTCTTGAAGTCCGCACCACCGGCTGTCTCGGTGCGCGGTGTGGCAGTCAGCTCAAGCCCCAGGATCGGTTTGAGTTCGTTGATCGCCCGCATTCCGGCTTTGCCGCGATAGCGGTGCGACTCATCCATCAAGAGAACGAGATCGTCCAACTCGGACAGGTACTCGAAATAGCTTTCCCCGATGTACTCCTGTAGCCGCTTGATGCGTGGCTCCGCGCCGCCACGAACCTCAGAGTTGATCTTGCTGATGTTGAAGATGTTGATGTGAACAGGCGCATCGGGGTCTTTGAGGCCGGGGATCGCGGGTTGGCTCAGGCGCTCGGAACGAACACCGCGCCCGCTCTCATAGTTGTCACCAGTGATGATCTCCGGGGGCTGAATGACAAAATCAGACAGTCCTTGGAAGACGTACTTGCGCGAACCTGGCGTGAAATCTGAGATGAGCTTGTTGTAGATCGTCAGATTCGGGGCAAGGACGAAGAAGTGACGGATGCGTTCCGCCTGATGGAGATAGGCAATGAATGCACCCATCAGCCTGGTCTTGCCGACGCCAGTTGCCAACGCAAAGCACAGCGAGGGAAAGTCACGCTCGAAGTCGGTGACGTTTGCAAACTCGGCACGAACGGTGGCGAGCGCTTGAGTGGCGTCTTGATCCTTTTGTAGCGAGAGCAGGTCACAGATGCGGTCAAGGATCTCCAGCGACTCACGTTGTGGCAAGCGAAGGCTGAGGCGATTGGCGATAGCGTTACCGGATTGCTTCATTCCGCACCTCCGTTCTCATCAGTCGTAAACAGGTTCGGTTGCGCCGCACGGCGGCGAGCCTGCTTGGGAGTGAGCGTCTGTTCAGAGACCAATGGAGCAAATTCCACTTGTGGCGCAGCTTTCAGAAGGCTGGCGACGTTGAGGCTGTAATCGTCATGCCCCCACTCGCACTTTGCGAGTACGGCGGACGGAATCTTCTTTATGGTCAGGTTTGGGAAGGCATCGGCCTTGCCACGAAACGCAGCGCAGCAGATGAGAAGACTGCGATTGTCGCCAACCTCATCACTCAATTTGGCGAGCTGCTCACGAGTGAGCGTTTGGGTTGTGACGTAGAGAAAATCATTCTCGGTGGATCGGCCTTGCTGCCAATACAGTTCGTCACTCGGCGCGTAGGTAAAACCCATGACCTTGCACATCGCTTCGGCTAGCATCGCGGCGTTGTACTGTTTGCTGATGATGAGATTGCCGAACCGATCCTTTTCAAGTAGAGACGGCGCAATGTGGAAGTAACGGAATCCGCCTCCGCCTTTCCAACCTGTCGTTTCGGTCACTCCCCCCGAGTCTTCACCGTCGATGACCTTCTTGAGGCGAGGAATAACGTGGGTATGCGCGTGTTCGCCGAGTTCGACCATGATCCAACGACGACGCATTTTGTGTGCCACAGCGCCTGTTGTTCCAGACCCAGCGAACGAGTCAAGCACAAGGTCTCCTGCCTGAGTTGCAATCAAAAGTAGTCTTTCCAATAATTTCTCTGGTTTCGGAGTTGTAAATGACTCATCACCAGGAAACAACGCACGCATCTCGTTTTTCGAGGTCCGATTGCTACCAACGTCTTGTTTGTGCCAAAGCGTGCGAGGAACCAAGTCAGAGACCTCCGCAAGGTAGCGCTTGATACTAGGCCGCGCCTCACCTTTCGGTCCCCACCATACCCGGCCATCCTGGTCCAGTTCACGAAGCTTCTCTTCTGACACACGCCAGTAGCGTCCGGGTGGAGGTTTAAATGTCCTACCAGATGGTCCGGTCATAGTGTAGAGACCTTTGGAATATGGCTTGTTCGCATATGGATCTCCAGGAAGCCACACTCCTCTGGGATCTTCGTCGGGATTTCCATATATAGAATCGGACTCCTCAGTTCGTGGCAACCGTTGAGGAGTCCAGTCCGGGTTCTTGGAGTAGACAAGGATGTAATCGTGGTCGCTAGAAAATTGTCGAGCAGAGTTTCGTGGAGAGTCTGCTTTTTCCCAAATAATGCTTGCGACAAAGCACTCTCGTCCAAACACTTCATCACAGAGGACCTTTAAGTAATGCGCCTCATTGTCGTCGATAGATATCCAGATGCTTCCATTCGCAGCGAGTAGGCGGCGCAGGGATTCCAAACGGTCGCGCATAAGCGAAAGCCAAATGGAATGTTCAACTCCGTCATCGTAATGCGTAAACGCGGAGCCGGTATTATAAGGCGGATCAATGAAGACGCATTTCACCTTCCCGGCGAATTCTTGCTCAAGAGCTTTCAAGGCAAGTAAGTTGTCGCCAAAAATCAAGCGGTTATCGAAGATGTCGCTGTCGGTAAGGCGCTTCTTTGCGTGATAGCTTTTCTCCGGGTCTTCAAGCAGAATCCGTGGCTCCAACCGTGGCCGGTTCTCTTTGCCAATCCATGTCAGTTCGAGTCGTTGTTTATTCTGCATTCGATCAATTACCAGTCTGAGCGGCTGATGCTCCGGGGCTTGTCAGTGGGTGCAATTCTTGGCTTTTGCAAGTGCATGCGAAGCAGGAACCAGTGTTCTTTCTTGGCAGTTCTCCACACTCAAGACAAATCAACGCATCAAGAAGGCTGCACGTTGATTTAGCGAATTCGCTGATTTGTGCGTCCGTGAGGTCCATACCGGACAAGTTGAAATGCGCGCCGACTTGGTTCCGTATCCAAGTCATGGAATCCACCGCCGCCAACAACGGGAGTATGTCGGTTGAGGTCTGTGTCGGCGTGGAGGGAGGTACGCTTTTGCTATTCGTTACGCACTTCATGAGCTTGCGGAGCTTTGAGTCGATTCCGTTCAGGTACTCACCAAGAGTGTGCTGTCCCTCGGCATTGAAAGACATTTTGCATTTGTACTGGATGCAAAGCTCCCGCAGCGCCGCCTCCAGGAGAACACCTGCTTTCGAAGCGAGAGCCTGACGGTCGATTGGTTCAATAGCTAGTAGTGCCTTTAACTGGTCAATCTCCAGTTTGGTCTTTGTGTGCCGAACGCCGCGCTCCTGCGTCCAGGAGAGAAGTTCGATCAAATGGACATTCCCCACGGGTCCAGTCGCATACCGATAGCGGTCACGCCACGGCCTATAGTGTGTCGTGATAAGAACGGGTAGCGTCAGTTCTTCGTGAATCACACTGATGAATCGGTCAACGTGCGGCTGATCGGCAGATGTGAGCACGTCATCCAAGACTAGGAGTGTGTTCGCCGCAACGTCCTTCTCCGCAAGTGCAATGAAGATGCAGATGCCCAGCGTGTCCATGTGAGCTTCGCTGTAATACGCTTGCGGAGGGATGCCGGTCTTGGACTCGAATCGACTCGAAACATTTAGGCTCCCTCGTTTGTTGGGATCAAGCTGTAGCTTGATGTCGCCCAGCTTTTCGCCGGGGTGGAGCTTGGCATAAAGCGAATCGACACGCTGCGTAATTGACGCAAGAGCCTGATCGACGTAAGCCTTACGCTGCGCTTCCACAATGTTTAGGACAGCTTTCAATCGTTTGCTAAGCGTCTCCTGCGCCTTTGCTTGCTTGCTGGACTTCACCACCGCCGCGAATTGAAGTTTGATCGCTCGTAGTGCTTCAAGCTGTGCCGAAAGCCCGGTGCGCTCTGATTGAAGCGCTGGATCGTATGACTCACAGACAGCTAAGAGGCTTTGGGCTTGTAGGTCAGCAGCATCTACTTGTTCATCCGCGACTACGTCTTGCACCAGCGAGAACGTACTCCATTCGATCTTCGTGTTCGCGACCGCCGGAGATTGTGATTCGCTAAACGCTTTGAGTAGGGTCGCAGCAGCTTTCAAGAAACGAGTTCGTGCATCTCTCACCAATGTTTGGCGACGATCTTCTGATTTCTTGGCAGCATCCAATTCGGCAGATGCGGCGATAACCGCTGCGCCGGACGCCTTACGGGCATTCAAGCGGACTATGAGTTCGGCTCGGTCTATTGGTCGTTCGCAGACTGGGCAGGAGTCCTGGTCATCATGTGCAGTCAAGTAGGCCGCCGCAACATCCAGGAGCTTCAAGAGGTCATTCTTCGCTTCTTCGCTTTGTTCTTCGGCTGCCTGCAAGTCGATAGTCAGCGACTCGATTGATTTCGCGTCTTCCGCTGCCTGACCGCGTATCTGATTCAAGCCGTTCAAAGCGGTTTTCGCTGATTGAACCGAAGAAAGCAAAGTCGTGATGTGCTGCGTTCGCGCAGTTAGGTCTTTCGGATCTACGTCGTTCTTGTCTTTGGCCCATTTCATCAGGTCTATGGCAGAAGCTCCGGCCTCGGTCTGAAGTCGCTTTAAGGCAGCTTGAGCTTCTGAGAGACTTCTGGCCGCTGCATCAAACTCTGCGTCAACGGTCCGGACGGCCTCTCGCAGGGCATTCTCCGACTGCTCGACCTTTGGCACAGCCACGAATCTGCTGAACGCTTCGTATCGTTTCGCTGGCTGTGCGTCCACAATTTCGAGAATCTGTGTGCGACGCAGAATTCTAGCTTTTGGGCGCGGCGATCCTCCGACTACCTTTGCTTTGGCACCGTCTAAAGTAGCGCTCCAGGTCTTAGCGGCCCACTTGAGTCGCACCTTCAAATCGGCGGCCTTGCCGCCCAGTGACGGCAAGTATTCCTTTACAGGTGTGGATTGCCTACCCTCAAGGGGGCCAGCACATTCGTTACAGATGAAGTCGATGGCATCGACGATTGTTGACTTGCCAGTGCCATTTTCACCAAAGATCATGACAACGGGCTTGTCTTCAAAAATGAGGTCTATGGACTTCGTGGCCCCACGGAATCCAGAAATCGAAAGCTGCTGCATTGGCATCTTCATTCGGCAGTGCCTCCGGACTTTGTTGGTTCACTAAGCTCAACCAGCAGTTTCCAATCCGCACTGGTCAAGTTGCCTTTACGTAGGCCGTCCCTGACTCGCGGTAGTTTTTCTGTCGAGATGAGTTTTGCGGCACCAAGCGAATCCGCGATCTTATCTGCAAGTTCTTCGTCGGCGGTCTTTGGCAGTGCGATCGTTGTGTTGTCCACGAGGCCTCTCTATTCCAAAGTCCACCTGCATACGAAAAGAACTTCGACATCCGCATTCTTTCTCAGTCTCGATTCAATATCCGAGATTAAGCTTTCCTTCCGAGTATCTATCTCGTCTTGCGCATTGAAGAGATCGCGGCGTTTGCTGGCTCGATCAGCCTCCAATTCCTTTGCTCTGCGGTGCAAGGGCAGCTTTGCCTCCAAAGCGACGGCCACTTTTGCTTGCCTTTTGGTTTCGCGGATTTCTTTGTCCAGATCTTTGATTTCCTGTTCAAGACCGTACTTGAGATCTTCGGTCCATCGGTCGAGTTTCTCGATTTCAGAGTCGAGCCACTTTCCGCTCCTCTCTTCAAGCTCGCCAAGAACACGTTGCTGCTCTTTATTCATCTCTGACTGAAGCGAATCCGGCGGTTCCAGCACTAGCGGCTGTCCAGCTTCTCCGTGAAGATCAAAAAGACGCTTGCAGGCAGACGATTCAAGCGGCTGCCCGTCGTCCAAGACGCTGCTAAGCAAGATGTGGTCTTCCGTCTCAAATCCGTTGAGAGTAAACCGCGAGCAAGCGAGCCAGCCGCTTCGGATTGGTAAGACCTCCAAGGCCGCAATACGCTTGCCGCTACTGCTGAGATCGAAGCGGATTTCGACCTTTGGCGTTGGAAGCCCGCAACAACTCCGCAAGACTTCCTGTGCCAGTGGGTGTCCAACGCGATAGGTATTTGCATCCTCGACGTTCTTACCCATGCGGTAAGGACCAGGGTTCACCGGTTGCTCGCTGCGGGCGTTTGCTGAAAATGGATCACGCTCCAGATAGAACGAGTGGCCCGGCGTATCGAAGCGCGCGAACGGAGCGAGATAAAAGGCCGTAAGCCTCCAAAGCAAGTCTTGAAAGCGTCCAAGCGATTCTCCGCTCGAAACGCGAACCCGATCTATGACGTCTTGATCGAAATTATTGAGGAGCTGTTCGCTTGCGTCGCTCCGCGCCTGGGCGATTTGCGATTCAAGCTCCTGTTGGAGCTGGTCGAACTGAAACTCAATCTGCTCGGTCGTGCGGCACTGCTGGTAGATAGTGACGATGCGCTTTTCAAAGTCCACACCCGACTCGACTGCGCCGATGACTTCATCGCTAGCGCCGAAAACCCCGTCGAACAGTTTGAACTTCTCGGCTAAGAGCTGGTAGACACGCACATCGGCGGCATTCGCCTTGTTGAGAAAGTTCACAACAACCACGTCGAACTTTTGGCCGTACCGGTGGCATCTGCCAATACGCTGCTCGATACGCTGAGGATTCCACGGCATATCGTAGTTCACGACCAGATTGCAGAACTGGAGATTGATTCCTTCTGCCGCCGCCTCAGTCGCAATCATGATGCTGGCCGTGTCTCGGAAGTATTCGACCAGGGCTGCTCGCTTGTCGGCGGTAGGTGATCCGGTAATGCGGTCAGTCCCGGCGTGCTGTTTCATCCAAGCCTGATAGATTGCTTGACTCTGGGGATCGGTGTTCGTACCGTTGAAGAGCACAACTTTCTCAGCGAACTCAGTCTGCTGGAGCAGATTAAATAGGTACACCTGGGTACGGCGGGACTCGGTAAAGATGATGGCTTTCTGCTGGAGAGCGCCAGTTCCATCTTCCATGCGAACCGTGCGTGCGGCCTCGAAGCCACGCTGCAACGCTGTGAGAAGTGCGTCGCCTTTTGAGTTCGTCTGAATTGCCTTGGCCAGAGCGTGGAACTGGTGGAGCTTGTCCTTTTCAGCGCGAAGTTCGGCTAATTGCTCTGGAGAGAGTCGTTCCGGTAGCTTCTTTCCATCGGCTCTGTCAGACTCCGATTCCGATCCCTCATCCTCATCAACCCATTCTTCTTGCACTTCGGGAAGCGTCTCGAAGTCATCCGCAAGGGAGGCGGGAACCTCGGCGGCCTTCTGCTGGTCAGCCTCCGCCGTCTCCAGCTTGGTAGCAAGCCCAAGCAAAGTATCGGAGATGGCGTAGGTCGAAGACGCAAGCAGCTTCCTCAGAATGAGCGTCATGAGCTGGCGCTGGCTGGCTGGAAGAGCGTACAGCTTGTCCCCCATGAGGTAGTCGGAGACGAGTTCGTAGAGCTGCTGTTCGGCGGGGCTTGGGTAAAACTCTTGAACCATCGCGTGTCGGTTGGTATACGGCACATAGGCGAGCACCTGCCGTCGCAGAGTGCGTTGGCAGATCGGACGTAGCCGCTGTTTGAGAGCGTCGAAGTCCGCTTTACCAGCCAGACGACCAAACTGTGCGCGAAAGCTGCGGAGATCGCCAAAGGTGAACTCGTCTACGATACTGACGAGCCCGTAAAGCTCCAGAAGGGAGTTCTGCAGCGGAGTGGCCGTTAGCAGAACCTTTTGAAAGCCGCTAACGGCATTCTTGATGGAGTTCGCCACCTTATTGCCGGGTTTGTAGACGTTCCGAAGTCGGTGGGCCTCGTCGATAACGACCAGATTCCACGGAGTGGTTCGCAGATAGGGTTCCTTTGATCGGGCAAACTGGAAGGAACAAATGATGATCTTACTTTGCTGAAACGGGTTCAGAATGCCCGCTCGAATCGCCTCGTTGAAGGTTTTGGCTTCAAGGATGACACTGGGGAGGAAAAACTTGTCGAGGAGTTCCTGGCTCCATTGCTTGCGGAGGTTGGCTGGGCAGATGACGAGCAAAGTCCTTCGCCGCTCCGCCCAATGCTGGGCTAGCAGAATGCCCGCCTCGATGGTTTTGCCGAGGCCTACTTCATCAGCAAGGATAGCCCCCTTCGACAGTGGGGAGCGGAACGCAAACAACGCGGCTTCGATCTGATGCGGATTGAGGTCAACTTGCGCGTCGGAGAGTGCAGACGCAAGTTTGTCCACATTGTCCGAGCTGGACCGTTTCGTCAGCTCATGGGCAAAGAGCTTGGCGTGATAGGCCGTCAGACTCATTGGCGCTCAGAATTCTCCGTGCACCAATTTTAGAGCATTGGCTCAGATTCCTAGACTGAACCCTTCGAGTTCGACCTCAGGCGCGACCGCGCGACTCCCAGAGATGCCGAAAGACTCCTGGGCCTGTCCAGCAGAAATCAGCTTCGGGAACTCCACGGCGGCGGTTTTGGCGATATCCGATGCCAGACGCTCTCCGAGGGTTTCCGCATTATTGGTGTAGATGCGGGCATCATCCGAGGCGCGTGAAATGGCAACATAGGCAAGCCGGTCGTTGATGAGGCCGCGCGAGGAATCGGTGTCCATATGAGCGAGAACACGGCCAGCGGTGAGGCCCTGTGAGCTATGCGAGGTGACGGCGTAGCCGTGGTCAAACTGGCGGAACTCGGCTGTGTCGAATGTAACCGGGCGGGCGGATTTGCCATCCATTTGCAAAGTAACCTGGCCGTCTTCGAGGCTGACCACGGTTCCGAGGTCGCGATTGGCGACGCCGAGGTCTTTGTTCGGTGCGGTGAACTGAACCCGTTCTCCAGTGGCGAACTCCCGCTCGACTTCCCGGAAGACATTCACACCCCTCAGCCGACGCGGATCGTAGGTGACGGTTGATCCGCCCTCCAACGAGACTGTGAGGGTGTTAGCACGAGCATCGACAGACTGGACGGTCGAAAAGCTGCCGCGCTCGATCCCCTCGGCCTTGCTGCCGGCGGTGTACTGGAGAACGTCGCCAGCGTTGTAACGAGCAGCCCAAGTTCGGTCTGCTCCTGTCATGTCTGATCGGTGCGTGAGGATGCGGAACACCTGGCCGTCTTCCGCTAATCTTCCGCCTTTCCGTAGCTCGGTGCGAACGGCTTCATTGATCTCCTGACGACTCCGATTGTCCGGGGAGACAATGATCGTGTTCTTTGGATTCGCAGCGTAGTCCCTGGCGATGGCGGCAATGCGATCGTGCCCGTTTGGAATCTCAGTGACACGGCCCTGCTCCGCGAGCATGGCGATCCCCTTTACGGTTTCTCCATTTGCTAAATGCTGGACTGCCTTGAGCAGCTCAGCATCTTTTTGACGCATGATCTTGTCGAGCTTTGAGGTCTGCATTCCGGCCTCCTGCATCTGCTGGAATGGCCGCCCGGCATCCACGCCCTGATGCTGCCGGGTGTCACCGATGACCAGGACGCGGTCGTTAGGACCGAGTCTGCCGAGGAGTGAGCGCATCTGTTTGGTGCTCGCGAGACTGGACTCGTCGAGCATGTAGAGATGCCGGGTGGGGGGCTCGGTACTTGAATGATTTTGACCACGGGCGAGGAAGCTCTGAAGTGTCGTAGCCTCGATTCCAGCCTCACGGAGTTGTCCTGCAGCCTTGGATGTGGGCGCAAATCCCTCAACTTTGTAACCAGCCGATTCCGCTCCCTCCCGGATCGACTGAAGACCGCTGGTCTTGCCTGAGCCGGCGAGTCCTTGCAATCCGTGAATACGGTCGGCGGAGTTGAGGACTTGCTCAATTACCCTGCGCTGCGTTTCGCTGAGGAAGGTCTTCGTGCTGGCATGTTCCCTAGCCGACTCCGCACTCATGATCGGCTCGACGGCGTTCCTGCCATCCAGAACATAGCGAATGTTGGCACGTTCGGCGGCAATGGTTTCAGGTGTAGTGAAGCTGCGGCCAGAGCTGTGCTTCGTTCCACCGACGAAGCTGAAATCTCCTATCTCCCGACGCTGATTGAACTCTACTCGGATGTCGCGGTACGTTGTCTCTCCCATGCCGCGACGCAGAGCGTCCCGCAAGATCATCCGCTCGTCGGCGACAGCCTCCCTCTCGAAGATTTTGTCGCGAGCGAACGTGACTGCTTCCTTGGCGGACGTTGTCCGTTCCGCTTGCTCCTCATTGGCGCGGACTCGTGCAGCGGTGATTACCTGCTGCGGTTGATCTCCGAAGCTGGCCGCCATCTCCCGATGGGCCGACAGAACCTCTTCCGCCGTTAGAGTCTGCTTTCGGTCCCTGGTGGAGTGGGCGGCTATCTGCGCGGCCTCCGGACCGCTGTGGCCCGTCTTTTCCAGTTGTTCCTTGATCTGTCGGGAGCGGGGGCTAGACGCGTCAAGGTACTCCTGCGAGTACCCCTTGATCTCGGGAGCACCGCTTCTCCCTGGCTCGATTTCGTATCCAAGCCTCGTCAGCCGGTATGTCAACTCCGACTGATACACCGCCGTCGCAAAGTTCTGGCTGTCGAACAAACCCTGGGGTTGAACCGCACGGGTTGTGCCGTCTGCCCGCTCCGTCACGTTGAAGATCACGGCATGGGTGTGAAGCTGCGGCGCGGCATAGCCATCGACCGGGCGGGCGGTGTCATGCTCGAACTTGGCAGCGATGAACTTGCCTGTATTCTCGGCGGGATGATTGCCACCGATCCGTGCCTGGGTATACCGCTCCAACTCGTCCAAAGCAGTCGTGACAGCGGCGCGGTGAGCTTCGCGCACACGGTCGTCGCCTCCTACAAGTGCAGTGAGAGACACGGACTTTGGAGCGGAAAAGGTGGCATCCCACCCGGCGCGGTGTTCGACGGATTTAGTCGTCGTGCCGTCCGCGTTCTTGTACTCCATCGCCGCCCGGTGCCGGACCATCTGCTCGTCGGTCGTGGGATTCTTCCCCTCAGCAAGGCGGGAGAATTCGAGCGGCGACACTTCGCCGGAAACCCCGAAGCGGGCAGCGAGCTGACCTTGCCACTCGCCCCGAACAGCGTCGCCCTGCTTGTAATAGTTCTGCGTCTCCGACGTGAACTCCAGCTTGTGGTAGCTCTGCGCCTGGCCGGAACTGAGTGGTTTGGAGATGGTGAGCATGGTCTAAAAGATCCCTTGCTCCACACCCTCGGTTGTCGTGTGCAATCCGAGGTGATGTGGGCCGAATGGCACCCGCACGTTCTCCGGGTCGTCGTGCTCCGAGCCGACTTCAGGGGCGAGCCCGACCGACTCTTCCTGTCGAACACCGCTGGCCGTCTGCTTAGTCTTCTTATGGGCCAAAGGAGCACCGCCCCCGGACTGTGGCTCGGAAGTTGGTGCGGCTGCCGCTTCCTCTAACACCGGAATCTGAGGACGGCGGGGCTGCAGTGTTTCGGGATCGAAGCTCATCTCCCCGTCCGCCGACTTCCGTGGGACGAAGGCTGGCGTAGGAGTTGGCAGGTCGAGGTAGTCGAAGTCGAACCTTGCCACGTTATTTCCGAGCTTGAGATAGGCGTGACGATCGTCCAATCCGCTGATCTCGGAACCCATCACCAGCGGCTCTATCTGGCGGTCAACAGTGAAGTTCTTGCCCGCGCGGGAGCCGTCGAACTTGGTCTCTTTGAGGCGTTCGATCTCAACCTTACCGATGGCTTCAGAGATCCATTCGGCGGCTTTGGGTTCCGCCGTCTTCATGAAAATCTTGGTCGCGGGCTGGGACAGCATGACCTCGGCCATGTGGCCGTAGATGACCTCAAGCTGAGCCTTTCCTTGGAATCCAAGCACCAGCGGATTCTTGCTCTTGCGGTTCTCGGTGATGGCCGTATGGAGCTGCGGGAGCTTTTGCAAACTGGCGAGTTCGTCGATCACAAACCACACTGGCTTCTGTCCGGGCTGAGGCGCGGTGAGCAGCCGCATGACGAGCAAATCGATCCAAAGCGAATGCAGCGGACGCAGCGTTTCGCGTTCGGGCGGACGTGACGTAATGAATATCCATCCCTTGCGTTCCTTCGCCCATGTTCGGGCGTTCCAAGTCCGGTCGGTCTGGTTTTTCTCCGGCAAGAGGCGGAAGCATTTTGCTACCAGTCCAAGGGATGCAAGCACGCCTGCCCGCTGCGGGCCGGCCTTGCGGTCGATGTAGAAGGACATCTCTGTACCTGCGACCATTTGCTCCAGCGTCTCGCTGCTGGCCATCCATTCGGCTAGCTGATGCGGAGTCGGCCCCTTCCGTAAGAGATGGGCGAAAATCTGTGCCGGAGTCTGGTGAAAGAACTCGTCCTTAGCGTCGGTGGCGGGCTGATAGAGCGACGCTGCGATAGCGTCGGCCTCGGCATTCGAGGCCATCTCCTGAGCCGGACCCCAGTAGGGGCAACGCTCGTCCAAAGGGTTTAGAACGATGTCGCCGCGGTCTTTGTCGTAGAACCGTTGGAGATATTCGCAGGCAGGATCGTAGACGATGGCGGACTCGCCACGCTCCTGAATCTGACAGAGCATCTGGACGATGAGCTGGGTCTTGCCGACGCCCGTGTCGCCCATGATCTGGAAGTGCTGGGCTTCCTTGTGTGCTGGAATCCGCATCATCTTTCCTAGTTCGGTTGTCTTGAAGCCGATGCCGTCGCCCTTCTGCGCGCGGTTGAATTCGCTTGGCGAAAGCAACTGCGGCCCGCGAAGAATCCGCCCATACTTCATCTGCTTAAAGCGCCGGATGTCGTAGGGAACGGCGAACCAAAGCATGGCAGCGAGGCAGACTCCGCCTTCAACAAAGCTGATCGCGAAGAGATCCAACAGGCCCTTGTCCTCGAAAACCGTGAGGCGGAGCCAACGGTTCAGCGAGAGGTCTGCGAGCTTCTGTTCCGGCCCACGGTAGAACCAACGGTAGCCCTGGGCGGTCGCCAAGTCCGAAAGCGCGACCGGGACAATCTTGCCATTTGGAAGGATGGTTTCGCCGGGGGCGAAGTCTACTGGAAATGCCAGGCGCGGCTTGCCCTTCCCGCCTCCAAGATAGAGAAGCCGATAGGACTCGTGGGCGGTGAATTTGGCTCCGATATCGGAGCGGATGTACTCGGTCATGTAGCTCCTTTGGAGCGGCGTCATTGAAAATGTGAACCTCTGCCAGACGAACAAGCAGGTGCATAGCAGGGCTGTTGCAACGGCTGTATAGCTCAGCATCGGCACATGCGGAGGCCAGATAATCGTCTCTTTTCGTCCCCATTGGGTCGCCATGATTACAACTCCTTCGGTGATGCGGTGACGTATTGCTGTCGGATTTCCTGGGCGACCTTGCGCTTGTCGGAGCGCACGGTTGCGCTGATGCGCGTGAAATCCTCGGGCGTGACGACCTGCCCCATAGCGAGCGGCTTGAGCAGGTTCAGCAAGATCATCCGAGTGGCAATGAGTTCGGTGAAGAGCGGGTCTTCGGAGCGGCGCGCCGCCCGCAACAGAACTTCACGAGCCCATTCGCCCAAAGCTCTTCCTTCAGCGCGCGCCGCTCCGAGCAGTTGCTCACGCTCATCCTCAGTGATTCGTGCCTGCGCCACACAGACTCGGGAAGAGCGGCCTTGCGAGCGCGATAGGCGGCTCTCAACGACGCTGTTTTGGGATACTGTTGGTGACTTCATTTCGTCCCTTCTAGGCCGTATGCAATCGCATACGGCTTGTATGCAGTTGCATACGGAATCCCGCTAAACGGCTGATTCGAGGGACGTATACAACTGCATCCAAAATGGCCTTTTGCACGACCCTCGCAGGGGTGGAGTGTCAACATTCTTCCGGTGCGCAGCACCGCAGTGCCTTTGCCCCGGAATGAAATGGAGGATCAAGCGCCTTTCGCCTGGGATAAGGGAGCGGCAATAGGCGCAGGCAAAGGCTTCGGAGAAGCTGGAGGGCAAGCCTCGGCAGCCGCAACCTTGCGAATCCGTAAGGTCGAAGCGACCTTCCGGGCTTCCGGTGTCTTCAGGAAGTCCTGGAAGTCGCGGTCCTTGCTGAAGACATAGGCGAGAGCTTGCTCGACAACATCGTCGGCGCAAGCCGAGATGAAAGCGGCGTATTGATCGACCTGGGTGGCGGTTGTGTCAGTGAGCCGAATGGACGCGCTGATCTGACGGGTTTGGACGACTTCAAGCAGTGGCATTATGCTTCTCCTTTGGGTGGTGAAATCAAGCAAACTTTGACCGGCCAATCATTCGCTGTGCCGTGGTCACAATCTCCCGCGCTCTAGAGGAGCAAAGGACCGCTGGGACTTCGGCAGAACGACGGTGTTCAAGCATGACAACTACGTCCTCGATCGCCGCACCATTGAGCAACATGAGGCGAGCCGAAGCAATGTCGATGGTGCGCTGGGCGTAGTAGAGCGGGTTGGGTTTATCCGAGCGGCGGGAAGCAAGCTCAAGCGTGAGATTCGCTGCATCCTCGCCAAGTGAAAGCTGTTGGATAGCCCACGCCCAATCCTGCTCCGAATGGGTGTTCTTTCCTGCCGCGTATGTCCTTGCGGTACCGCGAAACGGACATACGGTATTCAACAATGCATCATCCAAGCGAAAGTCTTCGGGACGATAGATGGAGTCGCCGTGGTATTCGACTGAGACCGGGTGAGCGGGATCGTATTTCCGGTTCAGGAATCCCGGCACTCTAAGAACCCGATTGCGGTCAGTACAAGCGGAGTCGCCCCCGAAGGCGATGACCAGCAACTTCAGCGTGTTCTCCTGCCGATCGAAGTCAAAACCTTCGACCCTCCATAGCGCCTGATACTTGCCGGGCGAAGTGGACAGGATCGCGCTTGGAGTGGGTACGACATCGGACGCTCGCAGAGCTGCGATGCGCTCCTCACCATTTATGTCGATGTCTATGTAGAGATGGCGGACTTCGGCGATGCAGTCCTTCGTTCTCTTTCGGCTACTAGAGTGAAGCGGATTCGCAGCGACATAGACGTTCGCGCCGTTGTAGTTCTCATATCTCAGCCACGCGAAATAACGTGGTGCTGTGGCCTGCTCCACCGTCACGATTCGCTGCGTGGTCGATGCGGGATTCTCTCTACGCAGCAGGAGAGCAACCGTCTCGCCTGGATGGAAGCATCGGGTTAGGAATTCGTGTGCGGTCTGCGTGTTCATTGGGGGCGTCTCACAGGTTGGGAAGCCCGGCGTCGACCGGGCTCCCGAGTTGATGGAAGTAAAGCGGCTTATGCGGCCGCTTCCAGAGGGAGTTGAGAGTCTGCGTCCTGCTCCTCTAGGCTTGCCTTCTCGGCCCGGTCCAGCTTGAGAATCGAATTCACCCGGATCTCCCAGATGGTCTTCTTCTGGATTGGCTTCTTGCCGACCTTCTTGGTCTCGTACTCCCGGCTGCGCAGCTCGCCTTCCACCTGCAGATGAGCGCCCTTCTTCAGCGTGCCGGCGAACTCACTGAGCTTGCCGAAGATCACGCAACGGTGCCATTCGGTGTGCGAGATGTACTGGCCGTCCTTCTTGTAGGAACTCTTGGTTGCCAACGAGAGAGTGGTGAAGCTGCGGTTGTCGTTGGTGCGAACTTCTGCGTCGTTGCCGAGGAAGCCGATGAGGGTGACTTTGTTCTGGTACATGGTGGTGATCTCCGTGAGTTGAATTTCCCGATCTTGCTCGGGTCACTAATAAGCGAAGTGGGCCCGGCTCCCAAGTGCCAAGCTCTGCATTTGCGGAGGGTCCGGCGAAGCAGGAAACCGTAACCCGAAGGGCGACGCAGTCGAAGCAGAAGAGCGCCGCGCCGCAGGGCGCCGGTTAAGCCCCGAAGCAGTGACCGTGCATAGGCGGGATACGAGACGGATGAATCCTTCTGGGCCGAAGTCACTCTCTCGATTCTCGGCGGCGGATGTTCGCCCAAACCGCAGCTCATTCCTGCTGGCTAGAGTTCCTTCAAAGGACGGCCTCTCGCGACTGCCGTTGCGCTCTTCGCCGCTCGGGGACGGCACGTTGAAGGCGTTTAGACACAGGTGGGGCTGGGCCGCCGGAATGGGAGCATGATGGTGCATCGGTAAGACCTCGGATACGGGTTGGTTTCTCTAGCGTTTGGACTGGGTGTTAGGCTGCGGAGGCGCGGTAGACCTCCTCGGTCTGGAAGCTCTGATCTGCATGGCTGTAGCCGCCGACTGTAATCAACTCGCGCACGCGACGCCGGCCTGTATGGTCGCGCTCGCAATAGAGCACGAAGTCGATGGCTTCTGCCGTCTCAGACCGCATGAAAGCGTGGTTGAGATTGGGTCGCGCACTGAGGGCAAGATTGGAGAGACGATTGAGGGCGTCCCACGCGGACTTTGCGTGGATCGTGGAAAGCGTTCCACCATGTCCGGTGTTCATTGCCTGGAGCAAGTCGTACCCGCATTCATTGCGAATCTCCCCCATGATGATGCGGTCGGGACGGTGGCGCAGAGCGGCGGCCAATAGCTCACTTGGAGTGATGGCGACCTGGCCTGGTATCTCCTCGACAGCCTCCCAGCGAACGGCGTTCTGGTGAGCGACCTTCAGCTCTGCCGGTTGCTCGATGATGAGCAGGCGTTCGTTCTGAGGGATATGGTCAAGAAAAGCCTTCATGAGCGTGGTCTTCCCTGAGCCAGTTCCGCCACTGATGATGCCGTTTTTCTTCTTGCCAATCAGCTCGACCACCGTATCCCGCACATGGGCAGGCATACTCCCTGAGTCAATCAGCTCATCGGAGGTATACCAACGGTTGAACTTACGGATGGTCAGCGTCGGCCCGTTGATGGACGATGGCGCTCCGACAACGGCGACACGGGAGCCATCTGGCAGACGGGTATTGAGGATCGGATTCTGGGTCGTAAGGTCCTGGCCCAGAATCCGCGCGACGCGCTCAATCGCCGCCTGCAGCCGGTCGTTCGTGTACGGCTCGGACAGCGGAATATGCTGCACCACTCCCGCACGGTCGGCATAGACGCCAGTCGTACCGTTAATCATCAAATCCGAGATGGAAGGGTCGAGCAAAAGCTCGCGCAGTTCCTCTGGAAAGAACGGCAGTATGAGGTGGTAGCTCATCGCGCTCCCTCCGTGGCTTGAGTCGTCGCTACCGCTGGCGCGGCGGCATTGACACCGACGGGCATTGGATCGACGGACATCCGGTTCTCGTGGAACTCCGTGATGGTCAATCCCAGCGGATTGATCGTCTCGAACTGCGGGAAGATGCGGGCCTGGTCGCTCACCTGCTTGGGATTCAGATAGTAGGTAACACTGAGCAGCCAATGCTCCGTCCTCGGCTCCCGCGAGTTGCGCTGGGAGTAGAGCTTGTCGATGGTCACAAGGGCTGTGCCACGGGCAATCGTCGCGCCCTGTACCGTCTCTTCGGACATGGAGGTGATGGTGACGTTCTTGACCTCCACGTCGCTCTGCTCAATCTGTCCGCCGACGACCTGCGAGACGACGTGGTTTTGGTTGTCCTGGCCCATCAGTTGAGAAGCCAAGTTCTGCGACAGGAAGTAGTAGTTGAGCGGATACTTCTTGGCGATGGTGTCTCTGCTAACGGTGTACCGATAATTCGCCCAATCCGTCAGGTACGTCCGCACCTCGCCCTCCCGGGGACTGTAGTTGAGGTCGGTGTACGCAATGGCTTGTGCGCGTCCCATCTCGTCGATCCGGATGTACCGGTTGGCGATCGGACGGTGAGCCAGAGAGAAGATCAAGCCGAACGCTCCAAGCAGGAGAACTGTCTCGGTTCCGATTACGAATCGGCTGAGCTTCCGTTCGGCATAGTGGGAGGCGTAGACCTCGTTTCCGATCTCGTCGGTCAGGACCGACTGTTTCGGCGTGAGACGAACTTCATTGGCTACGATTGTGCTGGACATTGGGGGTATGGCTCCTTTCGCTGAGCGCACTGAAAACGACATAGGAATAAATGAGACCGGCAATTAGTGCGCCTACGAAGACGATCAGGAAGGCGACCCTGAATGGCTTTGTGAAGCCCAGCCGATTCAAAGCTTTCACTCGTAAGAGAAACCAGAACATGGGTCTATCCTCCTGACATGATGGCAGTCGATGCAGCTGTCCCAATGAGCTTAGATACGCTCTCTCCCAGACCCGATGCCCCGCCGAAGATAGCCTGAGTCATGCTCGGAATGAAGAGCATGTTGATGATGAAGGCGATGAACACCATGACACAAGGAATCAGATTAGCCAGCCACATTTCCATCGAATAGTTGCCGTTGAAGGTCTGTTGAATGAATCCGTTTAGAAATCCTGCCCAAACGAAGATGAAGGCGGCGGCAACGGCCCGAATCATGGCAAAGCTGACGAGCACATCGAGGAAGTGAAAGAACTTCGCACGGAAGGTTTTCGTCATCAGCAAAGGGACGAAAATAGGTCCAAAGAGTGCCGTCACACCATAGAGGATGAACGCACTGCAGTTGATGAGAAACAGAATGGCAGAAGCCAGTCCCAAAAGTATCTGCACGAGGAAGTAGCAGAGGATCTGAACCGGCGCGGTGAACGACGGCATCTGCGTCTGATCGCCGGCTGTCTTGAGCAACTGAAGGAGCGAGTCCAGGGAGCTTTGATCGAAGGCTGCAACCATCGCCTGGGCGATGTAGGAAAAGAAGTGGTTGATGCCGAAGCTCGCACCGGGGAACGGGTTGACCCAGTAGGTCTCCAAGAGGCAGCAGATGATGAGCTGAAGGAGAAACTTGGTCAGATCGCCCGCTTGAATCGGGTGATGATGCAGGCGGAACGTCATCGTGGAAGTTTGCCAGTTCACGACCATGCTGACGAGCATGAAGAATGAAATGCAGGCTAATTCCGTCATCCCGAGCTGAGTGAGAGCCCCGCCATTCTGTGTCGTCAGGTTGGTCAGATTGTTGGTGAACTGATACAGCCAATCAACGCCGGAACTCGCGCTGGGAAGGGCCTGGGCTAACAACGCAATGGAAGACATGGCGGGTGCTCTCTCTGGGTTTCAGGGACTCGGCTTAAGTCCGGGGCTAGGGGATGTAGGTCTTCCAGGTCTTGCCTTCATGGGCAGCGGCTGAATTTCGCTGCTTCTTGTCAGCCTCAACCTTTTTCCGAAGGGCCTCATTTTCCTGCTTGAGGTAGTCGTTGTCGTCTTTCTGTATCTGGAGAAGTTGGGCTGCTTTCGCTGCGGCGGCTGCCGTCTTCGCTGCCTGATCGCGTTGATAGATCGCGGCACCGCCAATGACGGTCAGTGCCGCAAGGATTGCAAGGAGAATCTTCGTATTGATGGCTGTCAGCATTTCTTCTCCGGATTAGGGCAGGTATTTTGTCCAGGTGCTGCCTTCATTGGCGGCGCTCGTGTCGTTGACCGTCCGTTGCTGTTGAACAGCCGCCGCCGTATTCAAGTCCTGTGCTGCGGCGTTCCGCTGCTGCATGTTGGCGACAGTCATCTGAGAGGCGAGGCAGACGTGCATAGCGGCCTGCGACTGCATCTCCGTCAACTGCTGGGCTTGAGCGGCGTTCAGAAGGTTCAACTGCTGCACCTCACTGTTCGTCGCTGACGTTGTATCGAACTGCTGCTGCGTGAGAGAACTGCTGGCTGTACCGTTCTGGCTGCGCCCGGCCCGGTATTGTCCAACTGCGGTGAGACAGTCTGGCGATACCGAATCGGACATCTCGATCATGGCGAGTTGGGAGAGCTGGGCGCTGTTCCCGACCGTTTGCCCTTGGAGGTAGGTGGTCGTCCCGGTGCTGACCGGCACGGTCGCCGTCTTCCATGCTGTGAGCGAAGCACGCGGCGAGTTGCTGTTGAGCGCTATATTGACGCCCGCCGTCTCACCGAACATATTCGCCACGTTCGCGTTCTTGAGCGCATTGAGCGTCGTCTGCCATTGCTGCTTGAATGAAAAGTGGGTGACGTTGTTCTTGAGCATGTTGTACTGCGACTCAAGGGTGGTTAGCTGAGATACGAGACTTGCGTAGCTCGTGGGATCGAAGACGATGTCTCCGATTCCGAAGAGAGCGAAGCTCGGCGTCGCTGTTGCCAGAAGCAGCCCGCCCGCGAGCAGATACTTCCGTCGTTTAGTTAGGTTGAACTTCATAGAGGCTCCTGAAGGGTTGAGGGTTAGTTGCACTCAGAGCGGGTGGGGTTCATGCGCTCCGGAAGCATTTTGAAGTTGGTCACGACATCGCCGAAGCGGGCGGGTACATTTGCATAGAACAGAACGCGGTCAATGACATCGCTTGCGTTTACTGTCCGCATCAAGTGAACCGTGGCGTAGCTGGCAGACACAGCGAAGGCAAGGGAAAGTGCGATTTTGAGAATACGGACCTTCATCTATGCCTCCAGATGGCACGATTACAGGGTTAAATCGACGCGGTGTTCCGCGTAGGACGGGATGAGTATGTCGGTGCCGATGTAAACGCGGGCACGCGAGCCTTCCTTGAGCGTGATGATCGGTAGCCGGTTGAGAAAGTGGTTGAGTACCTGTTCTCCCTCGGCTGCGGACTGCTCCGATATGCCGTCACGGATCTGGGTCGAGGGCGAGAGGACACTGCCGCTGTTGCCGATCTGGGCGAGACCGCCGAGACCGCCTACCGCCGCCGCTGCCGCGAACGCCTGCAAATAGCCGTGGTCAACCTTGGTAGCCAGGCCGGTCGTGCCGAGTGGATCGAGGCCGACATACTTGTCGAGTTCAAGCGAGAACCCATCCGGGCAGATCGCACGGTGGAAGGTCACAAACATCTTCCGCTGCTGGGCATTGCCAACACTCTGCACGGTTCCAATCAGGCGTGTACCTTGTGGCATGAGAAGCTGCTGGTGGTCGTGCGAGTAGTAGTCGGTCGTGAGCATGATGAGGATCGGCCCGTTCAAACCGCCATCGATATGGTTCGTAACGACACCTTCCAGAACGGTTCCTTCAAATACCCGGTAAAGCTGACCCTGATAGGAATCGAAGTCATAGGGTGCCATCGGATTGCTCTTACCAGCCAACCTCGCCTGTTGATCTGAGATCGCCTGAGCGCCTCCGCCCCTCCTGGCTTCTCCGTCGTCGCGAGTTGACCCTGCCATAGTTTCCGACGCTGACTTCGGCGTCATCTCTTCACGTTCGCCCAATACGGCGGTTGGTTGAGCTGTGGGCGGACCTTCGGCGGGGGTAGCGGTCGTCGGATGAGCGAAGTCGATGGCGACTGTGTCGCTGTTAATAGCGTCCTGATGCACCTTTTCCTTCTCCAAAGCCTTCTGTTTCGCCTCGGCTTGTACTTGCGAGACATTGGAGGTCTTGCTCGGTGCATTCGGGCTGTCGCCGTACATCGCCGAACGCTGGGCCGAAGTCATGGGCGGCGCTCCAGCTGCCTCCGGCCCTGGCACATTTTGCGCAGCCTGGAGTTGCTGCATCTCGGCGGCCAGCTCCTGCCGCCGCTGCTGATCCTCGGAATCTCGCTTCGCTTCCGTCGCCTGCTGCGTCTCGAAGCTGGAGACCTGCTGAGGATTTGCGGTCGCGGGGCGCATCGGCAAAGCGCTCTGCGGTGCGGTTCTCTTCTTGCCGCTCACAAGGCTCGATATGTTCGCGAGTCCTATGAGGCCGACGATCACGACAAGCGCGATGATGACAGGCGTACTCTTCTTCACTGGCCCCACAGCTTCACGCTGCGCGGGAACGGTAGCGGGCGGGTTGGGATTCTGGTCGGTCATGGCTAGTTCTTCTCCCCGCTGCGATGGAAGTCCACGCGCTTCTTGCCGATCGTCAGATAGCCGTTGTCCAGCTCCTTCGGCACGGTGTAAAGGCCGGCGTTGAAATCGAAGTTGATGAGCGATCCTTTGCCGTCCTTCAGCTCGTAGAGCGCAGGCGTCTCCTGAAACTGGCCGCGCAGGTAGGTGAACTTGTCGTCGTGCCATATTTGTTGGAGGCCAAGCTCTTTGCCCTTTTTCTCGTCCCAGGTGAAATCGAAGTGCAGGCTGCCCGGATACTGACTGCGATAGGTCTCCGCTTTGGCCTCTTCCGATTTCAACTCAGCAGCTTGCGCGGCCTTTGCTGCTGCGGCCTCCTGCTTGGCCTTATCCAACTCAGCGGCAGGGACGAAGACGGGCATGTCTGTAAGCCTGTCCTTAGCGGCCTTGTCACCGGGGATGATGAACACCTTGGAATCGAAGTGCGCGTCCGCGTCGTCCGAGATCTCCTGAAGTTGCAATGTGTATTCATTGCCGTGATCGGAAACGATGTGAATATCGGTGGTCGTGTTGGCGAGCTTTGGCTTGACGCTGATGAAGCGGCTGGCTACATGGCCGCCATCGAACACCCAGTCCACCGTGTCGCCGCCGAAGACGGTGGCGATCTTCTCTTCGGCCGGGAGGAGAATGAGGGTGGACTGTAGCAGCCCGGCCCGTATCACGGGCGGCGTCTGCGCCTCGGATACGGTGACGGAACGCGGCGCGTTCGGCTCAAGGCGATGCGGCGGATTCGCAGGCGAGGCCTGAGCAACGCCACAGGCGAGGGAGAGAAGAGACATGACGGTTAGGATCATCGGCGGTTTCATAGGGGCCCTTTGGTTGTGAAGTGGAGACACGGTTTACACAGCCTCGCCCTGGGCAAAACGAGAGATGCCCTCAGAGAGTCCGTACTTTTCGATTAGCTTCGTCCGGCGGACACGGTCCTTCGGCTTGGTCGAAAATGTTGCGTAGCTGCGACTGTCGAGATTCAGGGTGACGACCTTCGTCAACCCATCGCGCCGGATGTAAAGCCCTTCGCGGTCCTGCAAGCTCTCGAAGAGAGCGAGCTGCTGCTCGTTCATCTTGAAAAGCTCGGCGTAGCGCTTCCGGTTAAAGGTGGCGTCTTTGAGGAATAGGAAGGAGGTACAGGAGTTCACAATGCTGTCTGCGTTAGCACCGAGGTCGTCGGCGGACTGGCCGATCATTGTCACGCCGCCAAGGTTCTTGCGAACGGTCTTGATGGAAGCCAAAGCGCCGTCCAAGAGTTGCTTGTTCTTCATCGAAGAGAAGATCTCCTCGATGAGGATGTGCTTCGGCACTCCGAGATTGGCTGGGTCGTAAAGGACGTCGTTGATCCGACGCAGCAACCAAACCATCAACGGCTCGATCAGGTCGGCGTACTGCTCGTTGTTCACACCCTGGAAGTCGAAGCATTGGAGCCGCGAGAGCGATAGGCTGTCTTCGACGTTGTCGAAGACTGCGTTGTAGATGCCCTTGCCAACCCACTTCGCCAAATACCTGTCGAGCTTCTTCGGAAGGAACAGATTGGACAGCCTGCGATTCGCCGCGTCGAGCAGATACGTATCCTGCACGGCCTTGTGGATCACGTCGTCATCTTCCGGCTCCAGCTCGGCGCCGCCGTTTGTAAGAAGTAGCTTCACGAACGAGTAGAGGAACTTGATGTTGCTCTCGGTAGGCTCCAAGGCAAACGGATTCACCCGAGGGCCATCTTTGCCGACTCGATCAACCTTGCCGCCGTATAGCTCTACAACACTTTCATAGCTCCCGCCGATGTCGAAGATGTAGGTGTAGCCGCCATATTTCTGTTCAAGCGAGATGATTTGGTTTCCGTGGACTGACTTTCCGGTCCCGGTAGGGCCGATGATGAGCATGACGCGAACGCCATCCACATACACGTCCTGAAAGAACGGCGTCCGTGTGCGCGTCTCGAAGATGTTGAGGTACTCGGAGTCGAGGTCCTCCGAATGAGGATGTCCGAGATGAGGCGCGAACACAGACGAGAGGCGAGCATGATGGTCCTCGGCCAACCACAGCGGGAAGACATTGAACTTGTGATTGCCGGGGAACATCGCATAGAAGGCGGAGAGGTTGCCGAGTGTCTCCTCCATGACCTGCGCCCTCGCATCAACGAACACCCGATGCACAGTGGGGGCGGTGTCGCGGAGCTGCTCCGCGCTGCGGGCCGCAAGGAGCAAGCGAAGGGAAAACTCACCTTGGGCCTTCTTGTCGAGCGACCGGATGACTTCGCTGAGGTCATCTACGTTGTTGTTGGCAGCTTTCGCTCCGGCTCCGGTATCGAGCGACGCGCTATCGCGTCCGCTCATCACGCGCGTCAAGACGCCCACCTTGAAGAAGGAGATGAATTTCTCTTGAGCGTCGATCTCACTGCGGGCCGCCGAAGTGGACTTCACCCGCCATGTCGAGCAAACAACACTGTCGCAATCCAAGGTGAGCAGGCCGGAGAAGAGACACGGACGCGAAGCCTCTGGTGTCGTCTTCAGGGAGAACATCTGGACGTGGCGCTGCCCCACCTGCACATGGTCGCTATGCCAGGCAACCGGGCTCTTGACGATCTGGCGGTCAACACCTGTATCTGCGCGAAGCTGATCGCGGCCTGACCATTCCTCCAGATTGAACAAGTAGCTGAAGAACTGGAAGGCTTCGGCCTTGCCCAACAACTTGAGACCGAGAGAGCTGCCGAGGTGGCCTTCTAACAAGGTGGCCGTCTTCTCAAGATCGGAAAGCATCTTTGATGTGTCTGCGACATTCTCGTCTGGCTTGCGCTGGAACGCCTTCGCCTGGGAGGGCTCCAGCGTCAGGCACCAGTGGAGGTCGATGCGCCGAAAGGCCGCCGTCTTGTCGAGGTGCGTGAGACGGTCGCTCGCGAACGTCTCCGTCACCTCGTTCTTGTATCGCCTCTGCCGGGGAAGATCGAACCCAGAAATCACTCGCGTGTACTGATAGAGGCACGAACCCTCCGGCAATCCACGCAGAGCGCCTTCAAGCTGCCGGACGCGGGCCTCAAGTTCAAGATCGGTTAGGGACTCTTCATCTAAGCCGGTGAGAGAGAAGAGGCACCCGTAACCTCCGCCTTTCAGCGCGAAGATGTTCGGGCCAACGAACCGAGAGATCGGGACAATGCTGCACGCCGCTCCCGCTTTCGCAAACCATGGGGTATGTGTGATCAGTTCAGTATTTGCGCGGGTCATAGTAGCTCTTCTGGCCGAGGCTGAGGCCCCACAGCTGAAACATCTTTGGGTGTTTACGGACGATCAACCATGCACCGACCGCAAGTGTTGGAAAGCTTAGGATTGCCAGCATTCTGAAACCGACGAGGAAAACCGTCACGCAGACAAACACGATGGCCATCCATGCCGAGAGGTCAAGCCCTAGCTTGGCTCTCGGCCTGTTCAATGCCTGATTGATCGGTAACGGCTCTCCCCGCTTGGTCGTGTACATGGCAGCTCCTACATCGACTGCCCGGTGAGAGACCCAATCCAGCCCGCACCCCATCCAAGAACGCCGGCACCAAACAGCGCACCGAAGAGCCCCGGAATGGCATCCTGGAAACGACCGCTCATCATCCGAATGCCGGCGAAGATCAGACCGCCAAAACAGATGACAGCGCCCGCATAGATGGCGAACGTCTTGAACGTTCCCATAAGCGTCTGAGCGCCGGAGAAGTCCATCGTTCCTTGTGCGTGGGCAACGCTCGCGAAAGCGAGCACGAAGAGCGACGGCATCATTACACGAAATGCTTGAGTAAGCTTCCGGCTCAGTAGTTTGAGATTGTGACGAAGTGACATTCTGATTCTCCTGATGGCGTGTGGTGATTGCCATGTCAGGAAACTAGGTCACTTGGTATCGGTGAGTCCAAGTCTTCTTTCTTAGATCAAGCAAAGTTTTGCTTATAGAAGTGGGACTATCCGAGCAGTTCTAGCTGGTTCGGCATCGCGCGCACTCCGCGGGGGCGTTTGCGCCGAACAGTAAGACCTTCTTGCCTCAGGAACTTCTGAATGAATGGAACCGCGATGTGTTGGCTATTCTTGCTAGTGACGAACGCCGTCTGTGCCGACCAATTCACTCCTGCAATCGGTCGGGTGGTCAAGCCGGGCTCAAGTGGCAATGCTTGATCGATCAGCGCTAGGCCATACTTTTCTTTGACCATCCATTGAATGTCTGCAGGATTTGTGACCGAGTTCGCAATGCTAATGGGTATGCCAACTTCAGCGAACAAATGGACCAGATGCGCATGGGCAGACGGATGGAGTTCGGGATCGCGGAAGACTCTGATACGCGGCGCTACCTCGTGGATATCGAGGTGTGTTTGTAAGGCCAATGGGTCGTCGCTTCTCATGCACACGACAAGCTGAGAATGCGCGACGGGGATTACATCCAGAGTTTTGCTTTCAATGGGGCATGGCAGAATGCCGCAATCCAGTGCATCTGACTCCAGCCTCTGCACAATGAGAGCCGAATCACCGCCTGAGAATATGACCTCGCACTTGGGAAAGAGATCGGAATAGCACTGACGGAACGTCGTCAAGAGTGTTGGGTTCACAAATGACGAGAAGCCCAGCCTCAGCGTCGGCACTTCGCCCTTATGGATCGCTCGTGCGATCGCGAAGATCTCGCGCCGTTCATTTAGAACCGTCCGAGCCCAACTCAAGACGAGTTCGCCGGCAGGGGTCGGCGTGACGCCGTCTCTGCCTCGTCTCAGAAAAATGGGGAAACCAATGTCGCTCTCTAGTCCACGGATCTGCTGACTAATGGCAGGCTGAGAGCGATACATCTTCTCAGCCGCCCTCGTGAAGTTCTTACCTTCGTTGATTGCGACAAGATATTCGAGGTGGCGAAACTCTACTGGTTCTGACATGGCCCTGTGCTCCGCAGGTGTGGGCCGTGCATTCCACACCGCTATGTGGAAATGACATGACTAATCTTTGGCCGCAGGTACCAACACTGTCAACGGGGCACCTGGAGGTGCCCGGTTACCTGAAGGTGCTCCCTACGTGCAACCAACGACTACTTCTATAAGTTTTGTCACGGGTGGCATAGATAGGAAGTATTGGACTCTTTCGGAGCCGCGAGGCACGCTGAGGAATCGTCTGCTCTCAGACGAGGCAATGCCTAAGCCAAGGAGTCACCATGCAGCCCTTGTCGTCCCGTCCTAATCCAGAGCTTGACGCCGCTTCCAGAAAGCCTCCGACTTCAGCGGAGATGCACCCGGAACCGTTACTCGACGCCGCTGAAGCAGCGGCGATCATGCGCATTCACCCCAAGACGCTCCAGCGGTACGCCAGACAAGGAATCGTAAGGGGTCTGCAGCTGGGGTCCATGTGGCGATTCCGCGCAAGCGACATCGACCGATGGATATCTGAGCGTCTCGCCGGATAAGACAATTTTCAACAAAACCTCTGCCCGGCGTGCGATAGGCTTAGTTCAAGCCATCCGCTACGCCTATAGGAGAAACATGCCAAGGCGGACACGGTATCAGCAAGGAAGCGTGCAGTGCGAAAAACGGCGGAGTGGACCCGATGTTTGGGTGTTCCGCTGGTGGCAGTCAACATCTGACGGCGGAACTAAGCGTCGGAAAGCAATCGTCGGCACTACTGCCGCCTTGCCAACCGAAGCAGCAGCCCTCAGAGCCGCTCAAGCATTGCGCATCGACGCCAACCAGGAAACCCCGCAGACTGAAGGCGGGCCGAGCACGATCGCGGAACTGGTCGATCACTACCGGCTAAAAGAACTTGCCGGTGAAGATCAGGGACGCAAAGCGTTCTCAACACGCGCCGCTTACGAATGCTATCTGAGGGGATGGGTTCTGCCTCGTTGGGGAACACATCGGCTAGATCAGATAAAACCAGTTGCAGTAGAGGAGTGGCTGGGTAGCATCAAGCGTTCGAGGGGAACGAAGGCAAAGATTCGGAACCTCATGAGTGCTCTCTTCCATCACGCGATGCGCTACGAGTGGATCGAACGAAATCCGATCAAACTCGTGCGTCAAAGCGCGAAGCGAGAAAAAGTTCCTGACGTTCTGGAACTGCACGAACTCCAACTTCTCCTCAGCAAACTGGCGGTTCGAGAGCGCACCTTGGCGCTTCTCGACGCCGCAACCGGGCTGAGGGTCAGCGAACTCCTGGCACTCCGTTGGGACGATGTCGACTTCAAGAACTTGGAGATTCGAGTCACCGAATCGATCTGGCATCAGGTCGTCGGCGTCTGCAAGACCGAAGCCTCCGCCAAGCCCGTCCCGATGGACGAGTACATGGCTGAAGATCTTCGTCGCTGGCGGCGCAACAGCCCGTACCCGATGGATGGTGATTGGGTCTTTGCCAGTCCGCGCATGAAGGGGAAACAACCCTACTGGCCGGACAATCTCATGAAGCGCTACATCAGGCCGGTGGCACGTCAGGCCGGCATCACCAAGAACATCGGCTGGCACACCTTCCGTCACTCCTTCGGCACATTGCTGAAGGCGAACGGGGAAGATGTGAAGACGGTACAGGAGCTCTTGAGGCACGCGAACAGCAGGATCACGCTCGACGTATACACGCAGGCCGTGAACTCGCATAAACGAGCCGCACAGAGCAAGGTTGTAAGGATGATGGTGCCCAACGTGGGTCAGAGAGAGGTTGAAACTGACTCGCTTTTGGTACCCCGGCGGGCGTAATGGACCCTAATCGGACCCTGATTCGCTTGTCACATTAGGTCCCATACGAAGCTAAGTTCTTTGCTTTGTATGGCGGGGACGACGGGGCTCGAACCCGCGACCTCTGCCGTGACAGGGCAGCGCTCTAACCAACTGAGCTACGTCCCCAGCATGCTGCTGGATTGTCGACCGAAGGGAACAATCTGCTCAACCCTCGATCCTGTCGTGCTCGCCACAATTGCTTGCTGCAGGCCTCAACAGAAACGAGTGTAGCAGAAGTCCGCGCTCGTAGTGAGCGACGTCCATAGAACGGGAAAATTGAAGTACCTCGACCATCGCTGGCGCATCACGCCGCGCACTTTCGGCCGAATACGCGTGAGCTCTAGGTGGAGGTCACCAGGTTCGTGCGGCTCATTGAGGATCTCTCACGTCAATCCGGATAGGATTTCCTCATACGCTCTCGCACTCGTTCCCTGCCCCGTCCAGTTCATCTCCCGGAGATTGCCTCATTTGAAAACCGCCGTCGCCCTTGCCGCTACACTCCTGCTCGCCTGCGCTGCCCCGCTCGCCTCCGCGCAAACCCCCATTCAAATTACGGCTGACCTGACGGAGGGGTACCGGCATCTGTACCACGCAGAGATCGATCTCCCGGTGAAGGCGGGCCCGGCCACCTTCATCACGCCACGCTGGATTCCCGGAACGCATGCGCCCGGCGGACCTCTGGCCGACATCACTGGCGTAGTCTTTACCGCGAACGGACAGACCCTGGCCTGGCGCCGTGACGATGTGAACCTGGCGGAGTTTCACGTGGAGATCCCCAGAGGTGTGACCAGCATCCACGTTCACCTGGACTCGATCACCAGCAATCGTGTCACCCGCAACATGAGCGTCCTCGAATGGGAGCGGCTCATGTTGTATCCGGCCAACGTGCCGGTCAAAAACATCGCAATCCAGCCCTCAGTGACGGTACCGGCTGGCTGGGGCACCGGGACGGCACTCAAACCCGTGGGCACAATCCCCACGCCCCCAACCACAGGCGTCAACGAAGACGCTCACCGCCCGCAGGCGAGTGCTGTCACCACGAAATATGCCGTCACGAACGTGGAGCAACTGGAAGACAGCCCCGTGATCACCGGCAAGTACTTTCACGAGTACACCCTTGCTCCGGAGATCAAGCCGGCCCACTTCCTGGATGTTGTGAGCGATTCGCCGAATGATGTGAATCTACGGCCCAAGACGCTGAACGCCATCAACAATCTGGTGCGCGAGGCCGACGCGAACTACGCTTCCCACCACTACTTCGAGTACCACTTCCTCCTCACCCTCAGTGATGTCGCGGGCGGTGAGGGGCTGGAGCACGGCCAATCCTCAGACAACGGCGTTGGAGAGAAAGGCTTCTCGGACGATGCGCACCAGCTCGCGGAAGCCGACTTGTTGGCCCACGAATTCACGCACTCCTGGAACGGCAAATATCGTCGCCCGGCGCGTCTGTACCAGCCGGATTTCGCAACACCGCAGCAAGGCGATCTGATGTGGGTATACGAAGGCATGACCCAGTACTGGGGGAACGTGCTCGCCGCCCGTGCCGGTCTGAAAACCCAGGCGCAATACCGTGATCTGCTTGCTGCCTCGGCTGCGCAGCTTGACTACAAGGCTGGCCGCGACTGGCGCCCTACAGAAGACACAGCAGTTGCCGGAAGTCTCATCCGGGGTGGCAACTCCGAATGGGTGAACTGGCGCCGCGGCCAGGATTACTACCAAGAGGGCGAACTGGTCTGGCTTGATGCCGACACGACCATTCGCAAGCTCACCAACAACCAGAAATCGCTCGATGACTTCGTTAAAATCTTTCTCGGCAAAGGCGGCAATACCGGCCCGCTGATCGTTGGGTACGAGTTCCCGGAGTTAGTGGCCGATCTAAACCAGGTCGTTCCCTATGACTGGGCGAAGTTCCTCAGCGATCGCATTCGCAGCATCAACGTGCGCGCAGACCTGGAAGGCATCGACCAGGGTGGCTACAAGCTCGTATACCAGGACAAGCCAAGCGCCTCCGAGAAGCTAATGGAGGAGGCACATGGCCGCCGCACCGCCGGGACCAACGTGTGGTATTCACTCGGCATGCGGCTCAATGAGCGCGGACAGATCGGCGACGTACGCTACGGCGGACCGTCGGATCAGGCAAAGCTCGCCCCGTCCATGACCCTGCTCGCCGTGAATGGCAAACCCTACAGCGGTGACACCCTTCGGGAGGCTATCCGCGCCTCCAAGACCGACACGAATCCCATTCACCTGCTGGTGCAGCAGGAAGATGCGGTGTTCCCGATCGACATCGACTACCACGACGGCGAGCGGTTCCCCGTGATGGTACGTGTCGAGGGCACGTCCGACTACCTTGACGACATCACCAAGCCACGAACGACGGCACCCGCCGGATCGCAACAGTAAGCTAACGCCAAAAGAACGGGAGCCACACGCCTGCGTGGCTCCCGTTCTCCCCTTGAGCTACAGACATTACAACCAAAGTAGTATCGCCGATAGGCTACATCGCCTCTACTCTGAGCTTGCCCCTCTCTTCTCGGGTTAGTTCGACGGGCCGCATCACGGAAGGGCGGAGGTCTTGCCGGACCTCCGCCCTTGATGCTTTCCTGCAATCTTGCACGCAAGACTGCGCGTGCGGTCGCATCGAGATCAGAACTGCGTAGTGAAGGTATGAGGAGAGGAGGCGTGGTGGGCAAGGAGGGACTCGAACCCCCGACATCCTGCTTGTAAGGCAGGCGCTCTAACCAACTGAGCTACTCGCCCACGCCTCTGCGAGTGTAGCATCGCCGCGCACGTGTGAGACGCTAGCAAAGCGATGTCCTCCGCCGGCAGCCCAATCCAACTTATCGTGAACGCCGACGACTTCGGCATGACGGCCGGCGTGAACCGCGCTGTAGCCGAACTGCACGCGGCGGGAGCACTCACCAGCACCACCCTGATGGCGTGTGGCCCCAAGTTCGACGAGGCCGCACGGATCGCTCGCGATCTGCCCTCGCTCGGTGTTGGCTGCCATGTGGTTCTGGTCGATGGCACTCCAACCAGCCCGCCCACGATTGCCGCATCCCTTCTCGCGCCCAATGGCGCCTTCACCTCGTCGATGGCGGACTTTGCCCTCGGAGTCGAAGCCCGCTACACCAAACCAAAACACATCGAGATTGAAGTCGCGGCCCAGATCGCGAAGCTGCAGGACGCAGGCATCGCAGTCACCCACGTCGATACACATAAACACACACACCTCCTGCCCAGGGTCGCGCGTGCGGTCATGCGCGGCGCTCAACGCATGGGCATCCGCCGCATCCGGAACCCATTTGAGCCTGCGTGGTGCTCGGCGATTTCACCCGCACCACTGTCGCGGAAGCTGCCCTTTCGCCTCTTGCACCAGTTCCAATCAGCCTTTCAGCGGCTGCTGGCTGAGGAAGGCATGCTCAGCCCCGACGCCTCACTCGGCCTGATTGCTACGGGCTCTCTAGACAGCTCGATCCTCGAGCGCATTCTAAGTTCAGTTCCGCCGGGTACGTACGAACTTGTATGCCATCCGGGTTATGTCGATGCCGAACTCCAGAAGGCGCACACTAAATTGCGCGAGTCACGGGAGATCGAACGCCAAGCCCTTCTCGACGTAGTCCCACAACTCCCGGCTGACCACTTTCAGTGCATCAGCTTCGCAGAGGTCGGTCGCGATTCAACCGGCCCGCTCGCCCAGCGACCGTAAGGTCTGCAGTGCCGAGAGGACATCTTCCCGCATGCGAGACAGGTCGCTCCCCACAGTGTCTTCCGCGGACACCAGAGGCATTTCGATGCTCACACGCGTCCCGCGCCCCGGACGGCTCTCAACATCGAGGTGAGCCGCTGTTCCAAACAGCACCAGCAGCCGCTCCCGCACATTCCTCATGCCAATGCCCGTGCCCGCCCGTACCAGCCCACTCACCGGCGACACTGCCTCGCGCCCTGGGGCAATGCCCACGCCATCGTCTTCCACTTCTAACCGCAACACGTTGCCCAAACGCCTGCTGCGCAGCGTGACCGTGCCTCCACTGATGCGCGGCTCCAGCCCATGCTTGATGCTGTTTTCGATCAGGGGCTGCAGCAGCATGCTCGGCACCTGCAGGTCCAGCGTCTCCGGCGCGATCTCCTTGCGAACCTGCAGCTTCTCACCAAAGCGCACGACCTCAATGGCCAGGTAATCATCCGTAAACGCCAGCTCTTCCCGGAACGGCACAAAGGCCTCGCGCTGTTTCAGCAGCACGCGCAGGATATTGGCCAGCTTCACCACCATCTCGCGCGCCAGCTCCGGCTCCAGGCGCACCAGTGAAGCGATCGAGTTCAGAGTGTTGAAGAGAAAGTGCGGATTGATCTGGCGCTGCAGAGCGTCCAGCCTTGCTTCCAGCAGCAATCGCGTCTGCTCTTCCAGCTTCTGCTGAATGCGCACCGCGTTCCAGATCTTCAGCGGAATGCCAACCACCACCGGTGCAGTGGCACACACCAGTGCCTCGATCCACCAGTGCTCATCCCGCAAGCTGAAGTAGAGCTTGGGATAGAAGTGCGACAACACGCTTGCTGCGGCCTGCAGCACCATCACAAGCAGCAGCAGCAGAATCTGCCGATCCAGGTGAGGTCGCTTCAGATTCCGCCGTACCCAACGGTACAGGCTCAGGTCAATCAATGGCGAGAACGACCAGACATCTTCAATGTCTACGAAGCTGTGGAAAGCTCCCGCGACCGCTGCCAGCAGAAGGTTCGCAGGCAGCGTCAGGTACTCACCATGCAGCATCGCGGGGACCGCAAGCAGGATGCCGCCTAACACCGCGGCCAACGGCCCAACCACGATGCCAAGCAGGACGATCGTTTCCAGCGAAAGGTCGGCCGCTAGAAAGTTCGGGACCACATCGCGCACCCACACTCCCAGCACTAGTGGCGTGGTCACCAGCAGCATCAGCTTCAACCGGTCGCGCAACGTTCGTTCCGGCATCAGCAGCAATCGGCGGAACGCCACCGACCGCGTCAGCGAGCTGGAGACGGCCGCAGCCACACCCAGCTTCACCAGCAGCGAGATCAGAACCAGCTTGCTGTCAAACTCGTGCACCCCTCTACTCTATGCGTGCGCGGCAGCCTGTCACACCACTGTCCTGCCCGCATCCATCGTGCTGCGAACGCATCTATACACTCCAGGTATGTCGTACAGTCGCGTCACCAAGGTCGCCGAAGCCAAGCTGCCGACACGTTCCGGTGATTTCCGGATCCTCGGTTTCGAGGGCGAATTGGCACCGGATCAGGAACCCGGGCCGCAGGGCAAGCGGATTGAAGAAGCGGTCGCTCTCGTCTACGGAGACATCGCGTCGCAGCCCTCACCCATCCTGCGCATCCACTCGCAGTGTCTTACTGGCGACGTCTTCCACTCTCTTCGTTGTGACTGCCGTCAGCAGCTTGAACTCGCGCTGGACACAATCGTCGCGCACGGCTCCGGCCTCGTGATTTATGAGGAGCAGGAAGGCCGCGGCATTGGCCTGATGGCCAAGTTGCGGGCCTATGAGCTACAGGATCAGGGACTGGACACCATCGAAGCCAACGTGCGGCTTGGCTACCGCAGCGACCATCGCGACTTCAGTCTGCCCGCGGAGATCCTGCGCCAGATGGGAATCCGCTCTGTCCGGCTGATCACCAACAATCCGGAGAAAGTAGCAGCCCTGCAAGCTCATGGTGTGCAGGTCGAACGCCTCTCGGCGGAGGTCGCGCCAACGCTCAATTCCGAGAGCTACCTGCAGGTGAAGCGCGAAAAGATGGGTCACCTCATCAGTTCGCTCTAGCGTCTTGCAGCACCCAACCGTTGCTCGTAAACCGCAGAACAGAAAGGCCCGCCAAAAGCGGGCCTTTTCCTGATTGAGAAAGCGTTAGCTTGGGTTTGCCGGCGCTGTGTTCGCGGCAGCCGTCGTGTTCTCGTCCTGCATGTTCGACAACACCTGCACGTCGACACGCCGGTTCTTCGAACGTCCCGCAGCCGTGCGGTTGCTCGCCACAGCCGAGTCCTTGCCGATGCCGACCAGGTAGAACTTGTGAGGCGCAATGCCGTACTTCGCTTGTAGATAGTTCGCCACTGCGTCGGCACGCTTCTGGCTCAGTTCGTAGTTGTACTGCGCACTCCCCACCGAATCGGTTCCGCCGGTCAACTGCACGATGTAGTGGCGCGAGCTCTGCAGGCTGGAGGCCAGCGTGTCGAGCTGCCGCTTGTCACTCGCGGTCAGCGTCGCCTTGTCGAACTTGAACGTCACGCTGGTATCGGAGACCTGCTTGTACTGGTCCAGCCCGGCTACGGTCCCTGCAAGCGAATCAACGCGGTTGTAAGCCTGCTGCGCGTTGCTATTTGCCGAATCAGCAGCGGTCTGTGCCGCGCCAGCATGCTGATCGGCAGCCGCCGCATTGGTCTTGGCTGTAGCGATTCCCTGCTGCGCGCGCTGGTCCGTGTCAACAATGGCCCGGTGATCCGCCGCGGTTTTCGCGTCCAGGTCGTTCGTCTGGTTGATCAGCGGTCCGGCCTGCGAACGCACATAATTCTTTGAACTGCAGCCGGTGCTCAACAGAATGACCAGGGCCGCCGAAGCGGCAACACCCACATTCCGTGCAACCTTCGACTTCTGTGCGTCAGATCCCCACTTGTTCACTCGCATCTCTCCCTGTGGCCCAAATGGGCGCGACGTTTCGATGAGTATGTTGCACGTGCGGGACCAATCTGCGCCTAACTTGTAAGTTGCTCATCCAAAAAGCCATAACGCCTCCTCTCCAAGCTTCCGCGAATCCAAACAAGGGGCAGACCGGGAACTTTCTTCCCGGTGCGAACGACTAAACTGGAAAAGCACCGACGCCCTCCCGATGGACCTTCAGCAGAAAATCCGGTCGCTTCCCCGACAGCCGGGCGTCTACCTGTACAAAAATGCCGACGGCGAGGTCATCTACGTCGGTAAAGCCAAGAACCTGCGCAATCGGGTTTCGAGCTACCTGCTCGAGAAGAACCAGATGAACGCGAAGACCGGCACGCTTATGCGTGAAGCGGTCGACGTCGACTACATCCAGGTCGCCAACGAGCACGAAGCGCTGGCGCTCGAGAACAACCTGATCAAGCAGCGCAAGCCGCGCTTCAACATCCTGCTGCGCGACGACAAGACCTATCCGTACGTCAAGCTCACCATGGGCGACCGGCACCCCAAGGTCTTCGTCACCCGCAAGCTGCGCAAAGACGGCGGGCAGTACTTCGGTCCTTACTTCCCCGGCAACCTCGCTCATCGCATCGTCGACCTGATTCACCGCTCGTTCCTGATCCCGAGCTGCAAGGTCGACCTGAATCGCTACCACCCGCGGCCCTGCCTGGAGTTCTACATCAAGCGCTGCCTAGCCCCGTGCGTCGAAAACCTGGTCGCTCCCGAGGTCTACCGCGAGGCCATCCGCGACGTTCAGTTGTTCCTGGACGGCAAGGAAAGCGAGCTCGAGTCGCGCATTACGCGCCGCATGACGGACGCCGCGATGAACGAGCAGTACGAACTCGCCGCCAAGTACCGCGACCAACTCGTCACTGTACACCAGCTTCAGGAAAAGCAGCGCATCGCCTCCGCTGAGAACGAAGATGCCGACGTCTTCGGCTACCACTTCGACCGGGAGATGCTGGCCGTAGCGCAATTCCACATGCGCGAAGGCAAGATCGTCGATAAGCGCGACTTCTTCTGGGAGGACCTGCCTGAGCTGGAGTTCATGGCCGGCGCAGAGGATGACGATGCCGATGAAGCATCGCCCACCGAAGAGCCTGAGCCCGCATGGAGCGAGGCCGATGCGGGCGTGCTCTCAACCGTGGTCGAGAACAGCTTGCCCCCGCAGCCCCAAGCCTTCTCGCCGGCTGCGTTCTTCTCCACGTTCCTCAAGCAGCACTACCTTGACCAACCGTACGTGCCTCGCACCATCTACGTTCCGCTCGAGTTCCCCGATCGGCTGGCGCTCGCTTCGTTGCTGAGCACTCAGAGCGGCCGCAAGATCGAGATCCTGGCCCCCCAACGCGGCGACAAGCGCTCCCTCGTCGACCTGGTCGGACAGAACGCAAAGCAAAGCTACGACCAGCGATTCCGAACGCTGCAGCCATCCAAGAACGCCATCGCTGAAGCGTTGCAGGACGCGCTAAACCTCCCCGACTTGCCCACCCGCATCGAGTGCTTCGACATCTCGCACATCCAGGGTGCCGAGACCGTTGCCAGCATGGTGGTCTGGGAAAAGGGCGAGATGAAGAAGTCCGACTACCGCAAGTTCAAGGTGAAAACGGTCAGCGGCGTGGACGACTTCGCCAGCATGCGCGAGGTGATTCAGCGTCGCTACCGCAAGCTGCAGGAGTCCGGCGAACCGTTCCCGTCCTTGATCCTCATTGATGGCGGCCTCGGCCAGCTCCACGCCGCCTACGCTGCCTTGGAAGAGATCGGCGTCACTCTGCAGCCGCTCGCGTCCATTGCGAAACGCGAAGAGGTCATCTACGTCTACGGCCAGGAGGACGATCCCGTGGTCCTCGACCGGCGCTCACCCGTTCTGCACCTAGTTCAGCGCATCCGCGACGAGTCGCACCGTTTCGCCATCACCTATCACCGCAAGCGCCGCGAAATGCGAGACCGCGATTCCGAGCTGCTCAACATCCCTGGCGTGGGCCCCACCACACGCAAGCGTCTGGTGGAGCACTTCGGCAGCGTTCGCGGCATTAAGGCCGCCGGGCCCGATGCCCTTACAGCTGTGGTGAACGCCAAGACTGCACAGAAGATCCGGGACTTCTTCCTCGCCGAACGCGAGGCAGCGATCGACGGCACCGGCACACCCACTTCGAACAGCGGCAGCCTGCGCATCCTTCAGTAGAGACGCAGCACAATCAGCGACTACTGTTGGTAGCCGTCCGGCCCCGCCTGGAACGTGTTGCACTGGCGGGCGTCGCCCGTCGTCATCCCGCGGCTAAACCAGCCCTGGCGCTCTGCACTGCTGCCGTGCGTCCAGCTTTCCGGACTAACCGTTCCGCGTTCCATCTTCTGGATGTGATCGTCGCCCACAGCAGCCGCGTTCTTCAGGGCTTCCTGCAAATCGTCCGGATCCAGCTTTCCACGCTGCTGCATGGAGTGCCCCCAGACGCCGGCAAAGCAGTCTGCCTGCAGCTCCAGCTCCACGGACGCGCGGCTCCGTTGGCTGCGGTCCTGCATCATCTGCTGCGCCTTCTGCTCAATTCCAAGGATGTTCTGGACGTGGTGCCCAAGCTCGTGGGCCAAAACGTAGGCCTGCGAGAAGTCTGCAGTGTTGCCGCCCAGGCGCTTCAGGTCGTCCCAGAAATCCAGGTCGATGTAGACCCGCTCGTCCTCCGGGCAGTAGAACGGTCCAGTCGCCTCCTGCGCAGCCCCGCAACCGCTCTGCGTCTGGTTGCGAAAGAGCACCAGCTTGGCATGCCGGTATGGCCGCCCCATCTGTTGCGGCAGGTCTTCTGTCCAGAACTTCTGCGCGTCATCCAGCACAAAGCTGAGCAACTGCGTGTCGCGATGCTCGTCTGCGCTTTCCTGCACGGGCCCACTGCTTTGCCGCGTTTGTGTCTGTGGCGTTCCACCGCCGACGCCCAGCAGGCCCAGGAAGTTGTGGCCAGTCACCAGACTCAGAACCACCAGTACGATCACGCCAATGATGCCCAAACCGCCGCCCCCGAACGGCAGGAACCCACCACCGCCGCCCGAGTCGCCGCGGCGATCCTCCACATCATTGCTCATCCCGCCGGGGGTCCATTCCATGGTGCCGATCTCCTGCTCGTCTTGTTTGGTGAAATCGTGCAGTTGGATGCAGTGTGGGCCGGCTTTGCTTGCCGTGGCTCTCCACTTTGTCTCTGCAACACGCATCCTGCGTCGAGCTCCAGCGGAGCACTCGCTCCAGACGGCGCGTTCAGACCTTCTCCGTCAGCTTGGCGACGTTGGTGCGCGCAGCGTGGGCCTCCACGGCGCGCCGGTACTCCGCGTCGTACTCGCGCGCCGGTCCATCCCATCCACGCCTGACCGCCATCCCCCTCTGCACTCTGGCGCGCCAGCGCTCCCGGTCGGCGAACTCCTTCAGCGCCCGGCCAACTGCGGCCAGCAAGGCTCCACTGGTGTACTCCTCGAAGACAAAGCCGTTTCCCTCTTCCCACTCTTGCACGGTGTCTCGCAGACCGCCGGTGGCCCGTACTACCGGCACCGTCCCATAACGCAGGCTGTACATCTGCGTCAGCCCAGACGGCTCATACCGCGAGGGCATCAGCGTCATGTCTGCGCCAGCCTGCATCTTGTGCGCCAGTTCCTCGGAGAAGTCAGGACTAACCCGTAGACGGTCCGGGTATTTGTCGGCCAGATCGCGGAACTGCGCCTCGACCGCCGGCTCACCCCGACCGACGATCAGCAGCACCAGGTTCATCTCGGCCAGCTTCGGCATCGCTTCGGCAATCAGGTCGAAACCCTTCTGACCCGCAAGACGTGAGACCATGCCGATCACCGCCGTACTGTCCGCGACCTCATCCGCTCCAAAGGCTCGCAGCAGGTCGGCGCGGCACTCTCGCTTGCCCGTCAGATCTTCGATCGAGTAGTGCGCGGCCAAGTGAGGATCGGTCGCGGGATCCCACTCCTCTTCGTCGATGCCGTTAAGGATGCCGACGAAGTCCCTCCCACGCTGGCAGTACACCTCTTCCAGGCCCTCGCCAAACTCTGGCGTCTTCAGTTCCTCGGCATATCCCGGGCTCACCGTGGTCACCAGATCGCTGGACCGCACGGCTCCTGCAAAAGGATTCACCTGCTTGTCCGCCCTCAGTACACCCGAAGAGAAGAGCGACAACGGCAGCAGCAAATCGGTCAACTGCTCCGGTGGGAATAGCCCCTGGTACCCGCCGTTGTGAATGGTGTACACGGTCGCAACCCTGCCCAGCATCGGATCGGCCGCGTAGCTCGTCGCCAAGTAAATAGCGGCGAACGCCGCCTGCCAGTCATGCAGGTGCAGAACGTCTGGGACGCCAAGCTGCTTTACGGCCTCCAGCACCGCCCGGCAGTACAGACCAAAGCGCACCGCATTGTCCAGGTAGTTCTCCCCGGGAGGACCGTACACGCCCTCCCGGTCAAACAACTCAGGGCAGTCGACCAGGTAGAACTGAACGTCGCGGTCGGTGCCGCCATCCAGAACACGCGCGAACCGGTTGCTTCCGGGCCCGGGCAGGGTAAGGCTTTCGAGCACGACAGGCGCCGCGCCCTGCTCCTCCATATCCAGCCGCAAGCTGCGATAGAGCGGGACATACACCGTTACGCGATGGCCGAGGCCAGCGATGGCTGCGGGAAGAGCCCCGAGCACCTCGCCCAGACCGCCCGTCTTGACCCGCGGCGCGCACTCCGGCGCCACAAAAACGATGTGCATACATGACCCTCACAGCCCCCGCGTTACCCTGAACCAGAGGGCTTCGACTCTACGATGCATCTGAACTTCTCCTGCGCTCCAGTCCGTCTGGCGCCCTGCCCCGCTACCCGATGAAGCACAAGCCGAAGTTGGGGCAGAACTTCCTTGTCGATGCGGATGCCGCGCGGCGCATCGCCGAAGCCTTGGGTGACATCACCACCGAGACGGTCCTCGAAATCGGCCCAGGCCACGGCGCCATCACAGGTCTGCTGGCCGAACGCGCCGGCCACCTGATCTGTGTGGAACTAGACCGCGCCCTCGCAGCCGAGCTCCGCTTCCGCTTTCGGAACGCGACGAATGTGCAGATCCTCGAAGCCGACATTCTTACCGTAGATCTTTCGGCGCTACGACCCGAAAACGGTAAGCTGCGCGTGATCGGCAACCTGCCGTACTACATCACGTCGGACATCCTTCTGCATCTGTGCCGGCACGCCAGCGCAATCGACACGGCGGTCGTGATGATGCAGCGCGAGGTTGCCGACCGCGTCGCCGCTTCGCCCGGTTCCCGCGATTACGGCGTTCTGTCGGTCTCGGTCCAGCGCCACGCAGACGTGAGTTCCATGCTGACTCTCCCACCCAGCGCCTTCTCGCCTCCACCTGACGTCTTCTCGACCGTGCTGCACCTCCGCATGAGGGACCGATCGTCCGAGTTGGGCGTGTTGAACGATGCTGCGTTCACCCGGCTTCTGCGGGCTGCCTTCGCGCAAAAACGAAAGACGCTCGGGAACAACCTGCGTTCCGCCGGGTACAGCCCGGATCGGATCCGCGCAGCCTGCGAGGCCGCCGGAGTCACCTCGGATCTGCGCGCGGAGGCTCTTTCCGTGTCGCAGTTCGCGGCGCTGTACCACGCCCTGGGCGCTTCCCCGTCCGCTACTTCGAGTGAGTAGCCGGAGCGGCTGAGGGTGCCGGCGGCGGAGCGCTGTGGAACACCGGTGCCGGGGGCGGCGGGCTGGAGTGCTGCACCGGGGCTGGCGGAGGAGAAATGATTCGGGGCGGTGCGATCGTCACGGGCGCAGGACGGACCGGAGGTGCGATCGCAGAAGCCGGGCGAGTCGCTGGCGGCAGCACCGGGCCAGCACCGGCAGGTACGGCCCGCACACCAGCGGGCCTGATCACCACCGAGCCGCCCGGCGCAGGACGGTTCGCCGCAGGAGGCACGTTCGAGTAAACCCGGCTGTGCCAGCCTGTGCTCAGGACGGGCTCTGCTGCGAGAACGCCACCAGCTCCGTCCGCATTCACCGGACCTGCCGGGCTTTCCTGGGACGTCGCGTGCCCCGAAGCGGCCAAACCGGCCGATGTCGGCGCCGAACGCGGAACCGTACGGTCCGCCTCGTCACTCCGGGTCTGGGAGGCGGTCGGGGCATGCCATTCCGGCGCTCGGCCCGGCATAACCGCCGCGACAGTGCTCTCGCGCCCAAGCACAGGAACATGCGTGCCATCCTGCAGAGGAAAATCACGCCGCAGCGCCGATCCCACAGCGGAGCTGCCGCGTGCTATCGGAGCGGCTGCAATCGGCTTCAGCGGCTGCAGCGTGACTCCGTTCCACTCGAGTGATCTCGCCTGCCTGGGCCCCTGCGCGATCTGATGGACCGCCGTGTTCTGTGGCGCTCCCGGCAGAGTCGGATGCCGCACAACGATGCCTCCGGTGGCAGGCGGCCGAACCGGCAGCGGCGGGCGCCACCCATGCGGGGCGTTCTTCACGGGAAGGCCTCCCACCGGCCATCCCCCGCCGTAGCTCCGGCACCCGGCGGCTGGCAACCAGCCCCAGCCGAAGCCGGGATAGAAGCTCCACGATCCGCAGTGGTAGGGCAGCCAGCCCCACGGATAGCCCGACGCCCAGACGTATCCGCCGCCGCCCGCGAAACCTGCATAGACCCAGTTCCCAAACCCGTATGGATCGAAACTCGCGTCGGCACCGTATGGCTGCCAGACCAGGCCTTCTCCGGGCAGCGGGTACCACGCACCATTGCTATCCAGGTCGCTCCAGCCATAGCCCTGGTCCCCGGCATAATCCTCGCGGGCGATCGTCTGACTCGCGCTGCTGTCGGCAAGCTGCTGTGCCCGGCGCTCGTTCCAGCGGTCAGCCGTCTCATCGGCGACTCCTTCCGCCAGCAGGTAGCGCCGCGAGTCTTTCGCGTCAGCGCGAAGGCTTTCTCCCTGTTGCACGTCGACGGTATAGCTGTTGGGCCGGGTCACGCTCACACTGCCACGCAGAACAGCGACCTCCGGCTGACCGTTTTGCACACGAACACGAATGCTTGCGTTCTCCAGCGGCGCCACACTGACCTCGCCCGCGTAGACCACAAATTGAGGATCGGTACCGGCACGCAACTCCAGGTAGTACAGCCCATCGTCCAGACCGATCTCCGTTTGCGGCTGCAACCGGATCAGCGTTGCAGAACTACCCGCAGCCAGGCGCAAGACCGAGCCATCCGGGAACTCCACTTCGCTGTCCGCGTTCGCTCCGGTGCGCACCGACTGCCCGGGACCGATCGGCATGTTGAGGGCAGCATCCACAGCTTCGGCGTTGTACCCTGCGCTGGCTACGTGAACCTCGCCATCGATCAAGCTCATGCGAGCGACCGCCGGCCCTGGCTCACGCGCGCCCGTCTGGGCGAGCAATTGCGGGAGATGCGCGCAGGCGAGGCTGCCCGCAATGGCGCAAATCAATACAACTCCCTGTGACCCGCTCCATCGCCGAACGCAAGCCAACCGACTTACCGCATGTGCCCTCATCGCGCTGAGCATACGCCCACTACGAGTTCAGAGGCCAGTGTCAGGGGCGGTCGGCTGCCACCAGCAATTCCGCCGCTTTCTGGCGTACCCGCTCCAACACGGCGTCGTCGTTCGCCAGCGACGCCAGAGTCGGCCGGATGGCCTGCACTTCCTGGGCCTGCCCGTTCTTGAACGCCGTCGCAAGCTGCGTCATCACCGGGTCCAGACCGAGACGGTCATACCGGTGCAGGTGATCCAGCGTGGCTCCCTGTTCGATGGTGTAACTCACCGCCAGCAAATACTCCGTAGCTGCGGCCAGCGGTTTGTTATCCGTGTAGTTGAAGGTGCAGCTCGCCGCTGCGTGCGTGCCCTCTTGGAATTCCAGCGTCTTCATCCCCATCCGCGCTAGGCCCTTGGTCTTCGTCTCGCAGGGCTGCATTCCGTGGGAATCGCTCAGAAACTTCATCAGCTTCGCGCTTCCCGCCTGCGACAGCTTGAAGGTGATGGGTGTAGCAGCAGCGGGGGGTGCTCCAGCGGCGTGCTCTGACGTGTACTCAGCCTGACCCGTGGGTGCGATGCGCAATTGCCAATGCGGCACCGGCAGTCCCGGGCGATCATAGGTGGCGTTCAGCCGAAATCCCGAAGCAACCTGGGCCTGCACGGCACTCGCGCTCAGCAACATCAGGAATGGAACGGAACGGAGCAGAAGTTTCGGGCGATGCATCAACGAAGAAGTCCTTGCGCAGAACGCGCGTTGTGGATGTGGCAAATGGCAATGGCAAGCGCGTCCGCGGCATCTGCCGGTTCGGGCGCGCGCTCCAGGTCTAACAGCCGCGCGACCATAAACTGCACCTGCTCCTTCGCTGCCAGCCCGTGCCCGACCACTGCGGATTTGATGGAGAGCGGTGCGTATTCGACTACCGGCAAGCCGCACGCCGCGGCAGAGAGCATGGCAACGCCACGCACGTGCCCCAGTTTCAACGCGCTCTTTGCATTTGCAGCGAAGAACACGTCCTCAATCGCAACCACCTCCGGCGAATACGCCTCCAGCAGTGCTGTCAGTTCCACGTACACCTGGTGCAGCCGCTGCGGCGTGCGATGCTTCCGGTCCAGCTTGATCGCGCCCGCTGCGATGGGCTCCAACCGGCTTTCCCGCGGGCCATCGACCATCTCGACCACACCCCAGCCGGTGTACTCGGTTCCGCAGTCGATACCAAAGACGCGCATGGGTCTGAGTCTACAGCGCCCGCCCGTGGCTGGGTGCGACGGGAACTCGCGAGGGCATCGATCGCACCACCACCAGGTCCTCCATGGCTTCCACCGTGACTGCGCCCGCGCTCGCCGGAACGACAGTGGCACCCGCGAATCGCAACGTTCCGGCGCCTGCCTCTGAGCTCACGATCCCGTTGCCCTGCAGCGTGGTAAAGCAGTGCGGCCGTCCCACGGCATCTTCCAATCGCAGCGTCTCTCCCGCGCGCAGAACGAAGCGATCCACGGTGAAGTACTGTTCCTCAATCAACCGCTCGCCATTCGCAATCAGCACAGGTTCCACCTTGCCGGCGCGCGTCTCTGCCCGGCTCACGGCGACGCCCTTGTCCAGATGCAGTTCGCGTGGGCGGCCGTAGTCGTACAGGCGAAACGTGGTGTCCGAAGTCTGCTGCGTTTCCAAAAGCGTGACGCCGGGCCCGATCGCGTGAACCGTGCCCGCATCCACAAACACCATGTCGCCGCGCTGAACAGGGATGTAGCGCAGCAGCGACTCCATCGTCCCGTCCGTGGCTGCAGCGTGCATCTGTTGCGGGTCTACACCCGCGCGCAGACCGCAGGCCACGGCCGCGCCGGGCTCTGCGTCAACCACGTACCAGCACTCGGTCTTGCCGCGCGGCTGTCCCATGGCGCGAGCCTGCTCGTCGTCGGGATGCACCTGCACGGACAGCTTCTCATCCGGAAACAACAGCTTGAGCAGGAGCGGAAATTCATTCTCGCCGCGCCACTCACCCAGCAACGCTTCTGTGTTCTCCTGCGCGACTTGCGCCAGCGTCCGCCCGGCCTCCGGACCTTCCAGGGCTTCACTCTGCGGCCCGGTCAGCCACGATTCTCCGATCGGCTCTGCTGAGTCCCCGACCTCTGCCTGCGAGTACCACGGCTGCAGATTCGCGCGTCCCCACGGTCGAGGCGAAAAGAAAGGCTTGAGCAGAAAGGGTGCGAGGGTTCCGGCCATGGTTCTATGGTATCGGCTCCACGCCTACTGCCACGTCAAGGAACGACATACGGCTGCGTCAGATCGACCTTACACAAACATTACAAACGCCCGGCGCACACGCTGCTAGGTTGCTAATAGACAGTGTGCGCGCCAACGCAAACTGCTCAGAATAGAGGTTCCATGTCCGCACTTGTGTCACCGGTCGAGTCGCAGAAGCCCAGCGCGGCAACGCACCCTGAAATCACGCCCATCGATGCTCGCTCGCTGATTACAGAGACGCGTCGCAAGGTGCGCGAAGACCTCCGCATGGGTCGCGAGCACCAGGAAGGCCGTGTGAACTGGATTACTGCGATCGCCATGGGCCTGTTCCACGTTGGCGCTATCGCGGCGCTGTTCTTCTTCTCGTGGAAGAACGTGCTTGCCTTCGCCATCATGTATTTCCTCGCCATCAATGTCGGCATCGGTATGGGCTACCACCGCCTGCTGACGCACCGCGGCTACCGCGTTCCCCGCTGGCTGGAGCTGGCGATTTCTACCTGCGGCACTTTGGCGCTTGAGGGCGGACCGATCTTCTGGGTGGCCACGCACCGTGTTCACCACCAGAACAGCGATCAAGAGGGCGATCCCCACACACCGCACGACGGCACCTGGTGGTCGCATGCCGGTTGGATCCTTTCTGGCCGCGCTCTGCATAGCGAGACTGCCCTGCTGGGCCGCTACGCTCCTGACCTCACCCGCGATCCCGGCCAGCGCTGGCTCAGCAAGTACCACTGGCTGCCGCTGACGCTCACCGGCTTTGCCCAGATGGGTATTGGCTATGCCTTCGGCGGCGTCAAGGGCGCCATCGGCATGTGCCTTTGGGGTACCTTCCTGCGCGTAACCTGTGGCCTGCACAGCACCTGGCTCGTCAATTCGCTGACGCACATCTGGGGTCCTCGCCGCTTTGAAACGAAGGATGACAGCCGCAACAACTGGCTGGTGGCCCTGCTCACCGGCGGTGAAGGCTGGCACAACAATCACCACGCACACCCCGTCAGCGCTCGTCACGGCCTGGTCTGGTACGAGTTCGACATCAACTACTACGGCATCTGGGTCATGGAAAAGCTCGGCCTTGCCAAGAAGGTCCAGGTCGCCAAGTGGGACCCGATGGATCCGAAGCCGGCAGGCATGTAAGCAGCACAGACGATCAAGAGAAAGGGCCGGAGAGTATCTCCGGCCCTTTCTTGCGTCCGACGGCCTAACCCCGCACGTTCGCCGCAGGCTCTTCTCCTTTCCACGTCGCACTCTTACACTTCTGTCCATGAACATCACCCGCCGCCGCGGCGCGATTGCCTTCTTCATCACGCTTGGCATTTGCCTGGTGGGACTAGCGGTTGCGCTCAATGTCGGCTGGATCATCCTGAACGTGCACCAGCGCCATGTGGTGTTCCTGGTCCTGGGTATTTGCTTCTTCACCGTACTGATTGCCGGCTTGGTCCTGAACACCATTTTTCTGGTCCGCGAAGTTCGCCGCAATGAGCGCCAGGACAGCTTCCTCAACGCGGTCACGCATGAGCTGAAGACTCCGATCGCCTCCATCCGGCTCTACCTGGAAACACTGCAGCGCAGATCGCTGGACGAAACGCAACGCCAGGAGTTCTACGCGCGCATGATGGAAGACAACGATCGGCTTCTGCACACGGTCGAGCAGGTATTGCGCGCCGGCGAAGCGAACGCCAAGAGCGTGATCCGGAACAACGCCTCGCGCCTTCCAGTAGACCTCGCTGATCTGGCCAGCGAGGCTCTTGCGGAGACCGTGCGTCGGCATCACCTGCAGCCGGAGCAAGTACGGCTCGACAACCAGAGCGCTCAACGCGTGTTCGTCTCGGCCAATGTGCAGAGTCTCCGCACCGCTCTGCTCAACGTGCTGGATAACGCGGTGAAGTACTCGCCGAACGGTGTCGACATCACGGCTGAGGTCAGCATCCTGCGTGGCAATGTGGCCATGCTGCGCATCACCGATAAGGGTGTCGGCATACCTCCGTCTCACCTGAAGCGTGTGTTCCACCGTTTCTACCGCGTGGGGTCGCGCGAGATCAGCAAGATCAAAGGCACCGGGTTAGGGCTCTTCATCACCCGGGCCATCGCACGCGAGCACGGCGGGGACGCCACGGCGCAGAGCTACGGCACTGGCCTTGGCACTACGATCACGCTGCAGTTGCCTCTGCTGCCGTCCAGTTCGGTTCCCGTATCTGTTTCCGGTTCGACGCCAGAGGTTGCGCGTTGAACGCGCAGGGCGCAGCGGCGCCTCTGGTGCTGCTGGTCGAAGATGAGGCGCATCTCGCAGAAGTGGTGCTCTTCAATTTGCGTGTCGAGGGCTACCGCACCCACTACGCCGCCGATGGCGAGACCGCGCTCGAGTACCTCGCTGGCTCCAATCCCGACGCGATCCTGCTCGACGTGATGCTTCCCGGCATCGAGGGTTTCGAGGTGGCGCGCCAGCTCCGTCTAGCCGGCAACTTCACGCCGATCCTCATGCTGACTGCCCGCGGGCGCGCCGAAGATGTTCTAGCCGGCTTTGAGGCAGGCGCGGACGACTACCTGTCCAAGCCCTTCGAGCTCTCAATCCTGCTGGCGCGACTCAACGGCCTGCTGCGCCGCATGCAATGGCAGCGCTCTCAATCACCGCCTGCCGCAGAACCCGAGACTGCTGCTCCAGAACCTGCGCCGCGTCATCTGTTTCGCTTCGGCGACCGCGAAATCCATTTCGACAGCCTGGAGCTGTCCTCGCCCGGCCAGCAGGTCCGCCTCACCCTCATGGAAGCTGAGCTGCTACGCTACCTAATCGAACGGCCGGGCAAAGTGGTTTCGCGTGGCGAGATCCTGGAGGAGGTCTGGCGCGTTCGTGAAGACACGGACACGCGCGCCATCGACAACTTCGTCGTGCGTCTCCGTCGCTACCTGGAGCCCGACCCATCGCGCCCGGTCCACCTGCTCACGGTACGCGGCGTCGGTTATCGCTTCGTTGGCGAAGGCACATGGACCTGATCGATCAAAGTTGAAGCGCTTGCGGGACAGGACGCGTCCAAACCTTACACTGAACAGGTAACGCTCTCGGCCCGTGCGCATTCTCTCCCGGTACATCCTTCGCGAAGTTCTGTCGCACACGCTGCTGGGCGGAGTTCTCTTCACCTTCGTCCTCTTCATCCGAGACCTCGGCCGCATCCTCGAACTCGTCGTCCGCGGGTCCGCTTCTCTTCTGGATGTTTCCCGCGTCATCCTGTACACCCTGCCCAGCACGCTCGTGCTGACCATACCCATGGCCGTACTGGTGGGCATTCTGCTTGGGCTCAGCCGTCTTGCTGCCGACAGCGAAGTTACCGCGATGCGCGCCGCGGGCTTCGGCATCTTCAACTTCGTCCGGGTCGTCTCCATAGCCGCGGGCTTCGCGGTCCTTCTGGGACTTTGGAACTCCTTGTACATTGCGCCACGAGCTTCCTCTGCTCTGCTCCGGCTTGAAAACGACCTGAAGACCTCGCAAGCAAGCTTTGAAGTGCAGCCGCGAGTCTTCTATGAGGACTTCCGCAACTACGTTCTCTACGTGCAGGACGCCAGCGTTGCGCAGGGCGCCGCCTTGTGGAAGCACGTCTTTCTCGCCGATCTGTCGCAGCCCGCAAGTCCTTACATCACCACGGCGCAGCAGGCAATCGTGCAGAACGGCCCCAAGGGAATAGTCAGGCTGCACTTCGAAGACGGATCTCGGCACGAAATCTCTCCCAGGGATCCAAACCAGTACGACATCTCCACCTTTCAGGAAGCGGACACGCCCATCCAGGCCGCCCCGCAGGACGACATTCGGCTCACCCGCTCCGAGACTCCGCTGCTGGCCCTCTCACCCACAGAGCTGCTGCAACGCAGCCGCGCTCCTGGAGGCCGGCAATACAGCATCGAGTTGCAGAAGCGCTTCTCCTACCCCGCGGCCTGCCTGGTCCTCATGCTGGTTGGAACGCCCCTTGGTCTGGCTTCCCGGCGTGGCGGCAAGAGCAGCGGATTCGTGCTCACCGTCCTGCTCGTCTTTGTCTACTACTTCTTTTCTTCCGTAGGTGTTGCCCTTGCGAAACAGGGCAAGGTCAGCGCGGTCCTTGGCGTTTGGGGCGCCAATCTGGTTTTCGCTCTGTTCGGCACGCTTCTGCTGTGGCGCATGTCGACCGGCGACCTAGGTTCCAGCAATGCGGCCCTGCTCAATCCGATGGACTGGATCCGTTCCACGCTGGAACGGTTCCGCCCGGCCAGGGAAAAGCAGCAGGCAGAGACGACAGTCCGCCCCACTCCTCGCCGCAGCAATCGCTTTCCGCTCATCTTCGACGACTATGTCCTCCGCGAGTTTCTTTCCACACTCGCGCTCATCCTGGTCAGCTTCATCATGCTGTCGCTGTTCTTCAGCTTCTTTGAGTTGCTGGGCGACATCATCCGCAATCGCACCGCGTTGATTACGGTCGGCGACTACCTGCTGAACCTGATCCCCTACATGCTGTACAACCTCACACCGCTATGCGCCCTGCTCGCGGTGCTGGTCACCTTTGGCGCGCTCAGCCGCTCCAGCGAGTTGACCGCCATGAAGGCTAGCGGTGTGTCCATCTACCGCCTCATCGCACCCATCATGGTGCTCACGGCCATCATTGCTGTCTCGCTCTTCGCCTTTGATGAGTTCTATCTGCCCCTGGCCAATCGACGGCAGGAAGCCTTGCGCTCCGTCATCAAGGGCAAACCCGCTCAGACGTTTCTGCGCCCCGACCGCAAGTGGATCAGCGGACAGCAGGATTCCGTCGGCCAGCCGGCACGCATCTTCTACTACCAATTCTTCGATCCGGACAAGGACGTCTTCGCCAACCTGACCGTCTTTGAGTTCCAGCCCGGGACCTTCCAGCTCAGCCGCCGCATTTACGCCACCAGCGCTCACTGGGACGCACAGGTGCAGCGTTGGATCCTGGAGAACGGTTGGCAGCGCAGCTTTCAGAATGGTGCGGTGGTTCAATATCAGCCATTCACGCTGAATAGCTTTGCCGAAATCCGCGAACAGCCCGCTTACTTCAAGAAAGAAGTTCGCCCATCGCAGGAGATGAGCTTCAACGAGCTCAACACGTACATCGCCGATCTGAAGCAGAGTGGCTTTGATACCATGCGACTGCGCGTTCAGCTCAACCGCAAGCTCGCCTATCCGCTCATCACTCTCATCATGGCGCTGCTGGCCGTGCCCTTTGCCATGACCATGGGCAAGCGTGGATCGCTCGCGGGCGTCGGCGTCGCCATCGCCATGGCCGTCGTTTACACCCTCGTGTCCGGCGTGTTCGAAGCCATGGGCAACGTCAACGCTCTTCCGCCCATGCTGGCCGCCTGGTCCCCTGACCTGCTCTTCGCCATGCTGGGCGGATACCTCTTGCTGCGTACGCCCACATAGCTGAACCAGCGCAGCAGGTTCCTTTTCCCGGTTGTCCAACGACTCACGGTAGAGTCAAAAGAGTATGCGTTTGCTTCGTCTGTTGATTGCGCTGCTTGCCGTCGGCGGTGCGGTGGTCAGTGTACTGGCCCTTCGCGTTCACTTGCAGGATCCCGGGGTCGCTCCGCCGTGTGCGGTCGACGAGCATTGGGATTGCGGCGCCGTCAATCATTCCCGCTTCGCTGTCTTCCCGCCGCGCAGCTTTGACGAAGACCCGAACTCCAAGGGTCATCTGCCCGTGGCCATTGCAGGCATCGCCGGATACGTCCTCATCGCCGCGCTCGCGCTCTTCCGCTGCGACTTCTGGGCATTTGAGATCAGCCAAATCGGCCTTTTCCTCGCGCTCGGTCTCACGTTCCTGGAGAAATACATCCTCCAGAAATGGTGCATCTACTGCGTCTGGTCGCAGTCCATCATGGCCGTCATCTTTCTTCTGAGCTGCATCAATCTATACGTCGGCAATCGCCAGCGCGCCCGCGCCGGTCTGCACCTGCGCTCGGTCTAGCCCGTGTAAGCTGGCGCAATGGCACTGGAAGGTCTGCTCTCCAAACTTGGTCCCACCCTGGTGCGCGAAGTGACGCCGCACCTGATGCAATTGGTGGCCGGGCTGGGCGAGCGCTTCCGCAAAGATACCCGCGAAATCAAGGCCACAGTCGATGCAGAGATGGCTGCCATCGCTCGCACCCACGCCGGGCTTGTCACCTCCGTAGGCGAACAGACGGCCCGCCTTGAGACGCTTCGCGAACAGGTCACGGTGGTGGACCGCAAGGTCGAACTCCTGCACAAGGCAGTCGAAACTCTCGGTCGCCAGTTGTCCAGCGAAGCCGAAGTAGCCGCGAAGGCACAGCGCGTCACCCGCGCCTACGCCCTGGTCGCCGCCCTATTCTCTGCGCTGGCGTGTGGCGCTGCGGTCGCCTCAATCCTGCTGCACCGCTGATGCTCCAACCGATCACCGGTTTCCACCAGGACGAGCAGTCAGACTGGGTCGCCGAGCTCGCCTGCGGCCATGCCCAACACGTTCGCCACGATCCGCCCTGGCAGTTGCGCCCATGGGTCGTCACGCCGGAAGGCCGCGCCCCGATGCTGGGGCGAACACTTCCGTGCAAGCTGTGCGATGCGGCAGAAAGCGGACCGCTGCCACCCGCATCCGGCGACGCGCGAGCGTAATCTAGAGGCTGTATGGGCATTACGCGTGAGCAAGCGATTGACTGCTTCCGGTCCGACGATCTGATCGGCATTGGCATGGAAGCCGATGCGGTTCGTCGCCGCCTGCACCCGGACGGCGTCGTCAGCTACATCATCGACCGCAACATCAACTACACCAACTTCTGCACGGAGTACTGCACCTTCTGCGCGTTCTACCGGCCGCTCAAGGGCAAGCTCGCCGCAGAGGGCTACATCCTCGACTTCGAGACAATCTTTCAGAAGATCGCCGAGACGGAGGAGATGGGCGGCACCGGCGTACTCATGCAGGGCGGCATTCACCCCGACCTGAAGATCGACTGGTTTGAGGCACTCTTCACCGGCATCAAGCAGCGGTTCCCGAAGATTTGGCTTCACTGCCTTTCCGCGAGCGAGATCCTTGCCATCGCGGAGTACTCCGAGCTCGATCTGCGCACCACCATCGCGCGCCTGCGTGATGCCGGCCTCGACTCGATCCCGGGCGGCGGCGCGGAGATCCTCGATGACGACGTTCGCAAGCGCATCGCTCGCCTGAAGTGCCGCACCGAGGACTGGGTCAGCGTGCACCGTACGGCGCACGAGCTCGGCATGCGCACAACCGCGACCATGATGTTTGGCGTAGGCGAGACGATGGAGCAGCGCGTGAACCACTTTGAGGTGGTGCGCCGCCTGCAGGAGGAAACCGGCGGCTTCACCGCATTCATCCCCTGGAGCTTCCAGCCCAACCACACCGCGCTCGGCGGCCGCGGCTGGGAAGAGGCGACCTCTGTCGAATACCTGAAGACGCTCGCGATTAGCAGGCTCTACCTGGACAACATCGAGAACGTCCAGAGCAGCTGGGTCACGCAGGGGCTCAAGGTCCTGCAGATGGGCCTGCGGTTCGGTGGGAACGATGTCGGCTCCGTCATGCTGGAAGAGAACGTGGTCAAAGCGGCGGGAACTGCCAACTGCACCACTGAAGAGGAACTGCGCCGCATCATCCGCGACGCCGGCTTCAAGCCCGTGCAGCGCGACACGCTCTACACGACCATGTTCCTGAACTAGTTGCTAAGCGACAAAGAGGCCCGGCGTCGCCGGGCCTTTTCTTTGCCTCAACGAGCTAGTGCCGCGGAACCCGCTCGCAAAAGCCCGGTCCGGGATCACTCATCGACGGCGGCGGATCCGTCTTGCCCCAATCACTCGGCGCCGTCCCCATCACCAGTTCCAACGTCCCGCCGTTCACGATCTCGCTGTGGCGGAACCACGCCCGGTTCAGCGGCTCTCCATTAAGCGTCGCGCTCTGAATGTAGTGCACTTCCCCGCTCGGATCGAAGCCCTTGCTGACGATGTGGAGCTGCTTTCCAGGCGCGACGTCGAGAGTCACATCGGCCAGCGCAGGCGTACCGAACACATACACATCCTGCCCCGCGACGGGATAGAAACCGATCGACTGAAATAGCAGCCAGCTCGACATGGCTCCCGAATCATCATTGCCCGGTATACCGCTGCGATCCGCGGTAAAGTACTTCTCTAGCAGCAGCTGCACGATGTCAGCGCTCTTATCGGGCCGCCCGCTCCAGTCGTACAGCACTGGCAGCAGGAAGCCCGGTTCGTTAGTCACATCAAAGTGACCGCGCCGGAAAGTCCAGTCCAGGCGATCGTTGAACTTCTGCGAACCACCGGCGAGTCGAATGATCTCGCGCACGTCGTGCGGAGCGTAGAGCGAGTACGTCCACTCATCACCCTCGTAGAAGAAGTCGGGCCACGTGCCGCGCACCTTGGTGTTTGGCGGACCCCAGGTTCCGTCCGGGTTCTTCGGTCGCAAAAATCCGGTGAAACCCTCCTCCTTCAACGACAGGTCCCACAGATTCTCGAAGTTCTTCGACCGTGCCGCATACTTGGCGGCAACGTCCTTCTGTCCCAGCCCGCACGCGACGGTAGCGATTGCAAAATCGTCGTTCGCATACTCCATCGTGCGCGACCCGGACCTCTCATCCGCCAGCGTCACGTAGCCCTTGCTGTTGTAATCCTGCAGACCGCCACGGCCCTCTTTCTGCTTGTCCGTGGGCGGCACTTCCGCGTCGTGGATCATGGCCTGCAGCGCGGTCATGTAATCGATGCCTGCGAGCCCTTTCACCCAAGCGTCGGCAACAACCACGTTCGCGTTGCTGCCACCCTGTGTGCGCCCATTCACATTGCCGCTACGCGCGTCGGGCATGTAGCCGTCGTGCCGGTAAATGTCGATCAGCGAACGCAGCAGGTCACGCTGCCGGTCCGGCGCCACCAGTGTCAGCCAGGGCCCGGAAGACCGGAACGTGTCCCACGTCGCGTAGTAGTCGTCGTAATAGGGCTCGCCGGACTGCCAACCCGGGTTCTCACCCGTACGGTCCACCGGCATCAGCATGGTGTGATAGATCGCGGTCGTCAGCATGCGCCGCTGTGCATCGGGCGTCGCCGGCCCCATCTTCAGCACGGAGAGCTGCTTGTCCCACGCCGCAGCGGTCGCACGCTGCACCGCCGCAAAGTCCCAGCCTGGCACTTCTTTTTGCACGTTCTGCCGGGCCTGATCAACGCTCACATAAGAGATGCCAACCTTTGCCTGCACCACTTCACCGTCGCGGGTGCTGAAGTCGAGCACTGCTCCCAGCGGCGTCTCGGTCGACACGGTGGCGTTCTTCGCCTCGGTGAGCGTTGTGGCAGTCCATGTGCGCTCAGCCGTGGCTTTCTTGTCCGTGATCAGGTCGAAGTACACGCGGTACTCTCCACCGCGGTTCCAGCCGCCGGTGTAGCGGCCGAACCCGGCAACCTCGTGGTCGCTGACCACGTGCACCTCGCCACCCACGAAGTGTTGGTCTTCCCAACCCTTGCCGCTACCTCGGCTCAGGCAGTGCTCCACGTCCACCGTAAGGTGCGCGTCATCCGTCTTTGGAAAGGTATAGCGGTGAAATCCGACTCGCCGCGACGACGTCAGTTCCGCTGTCACGTCATATCGCTGCAGGTGCGCCCGGTAATATCCCACACGCGCCTGCTCCCCATCGCGAGCGCTCGCCAGGTCCCCCGGCTTCACTGGGCCAACTACCGGCTGCAGCAGGATGTTGCCGTACTTGCCCTGCGCTCCGCTCAGGTGCGTGTGGCTGAAGCCCTCGATCCGGCCGTAGCTGCTGTACCCGAAGCCCGACTTCCGGCCATCGAAGGTCTCCATATCGGGTCCCAGCTTCACCATGCCGAACGGCACCGTGGACCCCACGAAGGTGTTTCCGCCCCAGTCCACGCCAATGTACGGATCAACCCACTTGCTGGGTCCATCGCCCTGCGCAACTGCGCCCTGCCCTGCCATCGCACCCACCACGGCCAACGCCGCCATCAACCGGGAAGCCATCACAAGCGCACCTTACACCAAGCGGGCAACCGCTTGCGTAAAAACGCTACCGCCGCGTGAAATGCGAAAAACCGATCGCGATCACGTGGTTATCGGTCCCGGGATTGTGCAAGCTGATGTTTGCGTTCGACTCGTGCTGATAGCGGTAGCTGACCGTCAAAGCGTTCTGAGGCGAGGCAAACACGCGCACGCCTCCGCCGAAGTCCAGCGTGTACATGAACTGCGACCCGCCCGGCGAAAGCACACGCCGGTTGTAGTAGAGGAAGCCCTCGTTCGTCGAAAACACCGGTTCCACCCGGCTGCCACGCCGCAAATCCAGTTCCAGGCCAACCGGCCTGGCGCCGTACGCGTAGCTGCGCACAGGTGCAGTGGGGTTTGTCTCACTCGGCGTCCGCTCCAGCAGCGTTGCAAACGGAACCAGTTCGGGCGCGTAACGCAGCCGTGTGCGCTTGCCGTGCGTGATGGCAACGCTGTACTGCAGCAGCAAACTCTCAAAGCGAGTGTGGGTGGTGTAGCCCCAGATCTCGCCGGCCGCAGGCGCGTATTCCGCTGAAGCCCCAAACACCTGCGTTCCGGTACCGAAGGCCGGAATCTCCGTGGAGGATTGCGCAAACGCTGCAACCGGCACAAGCGCCGCCAGAGCACTCAGGACCAATGAATGGAGAGGGGTCACGCGCTCAGTATGACATTCCGGCAATCGCCGACGTGAATGGAAGCCCGTTCCGTGCCGGAACACGCCCGGCGCTTTCACGTAGACTGAAGCCAACGCACCCGCTCGGAGTATTCCCCTGTTCGCAACGATCCACACGCTTGCGTTGACGCTGATCTACGCCGAACCCCACGGCCTCGGCCACTACTGGCGAACCCACTATGCTCAGCGAACCTTCCAAGGGATGTACCGCTGGAACTGGTTCGATGTGGCTCTGCTCATCCCGTACTTCATCGTCATGCTGATCCTGGCGTTCTACGGTGTGCATCGTTACCAACTGGTGTGGCTGTACTACCGCAACCGCAAGCGCGCCCAGCACTCCTCCGCTCCGCCCGCCCGCTTTGCAGAAGCCGATCTGCCGTCTGTCACCATTCAGCTTCCCATCTTCAACGAGCAGTACGTGATCGACCGACTCGTCGACGCTTGCTGCCGCATGGATTACCCGCGCGACCGTTTCGAGATCCAGGTTCTGGATGACTCCACCGACGAGACACGGGACGTAGCGGCCGGTATCGTGCAGCGTTACGCCGAGGGAACCGAAGGGCTGCCGCCCCAGCCTATCGAATACATCCACCGTACCGACCGTCACGGCTACAAGGCGGGCGCTCTGGATGCTGGCCTGAACACGGCACGCGGCGAGCTCGTGGCGATCTTCGACGCCGACTTCGTCCCACCCGCCGACTGGCTGCGCCGCGTCGTCGATCAGTTTGCCGACCCCGCGGTAGGCATGGTGCAAACCCGCTGGACACACCTGAACCGCAACTACAGCTTCCTGACCCAGGTCGAAGCGATCCTGCTGGACGGGCACTTCGTGCTCGAGCACGGCGGTCGCTCCCGCGCTGGTGTCTTCTTCAACTTCAACGGCACCGCGGGCATGTGGCGGCGCAAGGCAATCGAAGAAGCCGGCGGCTGGCAGCACGACACGCTCACCGAGGACACCGACCTCTCGTATCGCGCGCAGCTCAAAGGCTGGCAGTTCCGCTATCTGCAAGACGTGGAGTGCCCGGCCGAGCTGCCGATCGAGATGACGGCGTTCAAGACGCAGCAGGCGCGCTGGGCCAAGGGCCTCATCCAGACCGGCAAGAAGATCCTGCCGCGCGTTCTCAACTCCGACGCGCCCTGGCACACCAAGCTGGAAGCCTGGTACCACCTGACCGCCAACATCAGTTACCCGCTCATGATCGTGCTCAGCACGCTGCTCATGCCTGCCATGATCATCCGCTCGTGGCAGGGTATCTGGCAGATGCTGCTCATCGACTTCCCGCTGTTCATGGCCAGCACCTTTTCCATCTCCAGCTTCTACCTGGTTTCTCAGAAGGAGCTCTTTCCCCGGCGCTGGTACCGCACCTTCCTGTATCTGCCGTTTCTCATGGCGCTGGGCGTCGGCCTGACCATCACCAACACCAAAGCAGTGCTGGAAGCTCTTTTCGGCGTGCAGAGTGCTTTTGCGCGCACCCCAAAATATCGAGTTCAGAAGAAGGGCGAGAAGACGCAGGCACAGAAGTACCGCAAGCGTCTCGGCCTGATCCCCTGGATCGAACTGGTCATCGGCTGCTACTTCGCCGCGACCGTCTGGTATGCCATTGCGAGCGAGAACTACTTCACCGTGCCATTCCTTCTGCTGTTCGTATTGGGCTATTGGTATACCGGCCTGCTCAGCCTGCTGCAGGGCAGATTTGAGCGCCTTGGAACCGGCAGCGCCATGCATGAGAAGCCCTATCCCGTCGGCATTTAGCAGCGGCATCGCCTGACGGCTACACTGAAACCCTGGAGTCTGCCAACCTTGATCGGCTTTTTCATTCCGATTGCTGAAGCGCTGTTCGCCGGCTACATCGTCGCAATCGGCGTTTACATGGCGATGCTTTTCCTGATCACCAGGCTGGGTCAGCGCACCTTTGTGCAGAACAGCAAGGTACGGCCGGCCTACACGGCATTGCACGCCGTTGTCTGGGGCCTAGCCGCGTTCGCCGGTACTTATCTCTGCTCCACGCTTTCGCCGTTGCCGCCCTACGGCATGCTCGGATTTCCCTTGGTACTCACCATCATCTTCGGGCTGGTGATACTTCGGAGCTTCCGGCAACTACCCGGGCAGATGTCTGCGCTCGCTTTGCTCTTGAATGTCGGCGCTCTTCTGGTGGGCACGTATTTCGCGCTGTCCGTCAACAAGGTCTTCTTCCTGATGGCGCATCTTCCGTAATCGAACTTCCCGTAAACGCAGACGAGGAACAAGCCAGGCTTGTTCCTCGTCTGCGCTGAACCGGTCCCGGCTAGAAGCGGATACCGACCGTAACCGGAATGTATTCCGAATTCCGCTGGTTGAACGGGAAGAAGTCCTGGTTGTTACTGTTCGCCAGGTTCAGCCAGTGGTAGCGCGCTTCCACAAACAGCCGCTCGCTTGAGAACTCCGAGAGCTTGTAGGTCAGGCCGAGGCCTGCGTTGGCCCCGAAACCGCCCTTTGTGTACTGGTCCACGTTCACGTTGCTGCTGTACTGGTAGCAGTAGTAGTAGTCGCACGCCGTGCCGATGCTGGGCAGGGTGAAGTTCGTCGTCTTCCGGTAGTAGCCCACGCCGCCCGTCACATAGGCGCCCAGCTTGCTATGACTCTGGGTCAGGCTCACCACCGGGTTCACAGAAAACGACAGAACATGTCCGTTCGCATCGAACCCGTCCAACTGATCCGCCGTCACACCCGCGTTCAGCAGGTTGTTGTACTCGTACTGAATGGCTCCGCCCGTAAGACCTACGTGATCATAGTGGAACTCTGCAAGCACACCGAAGGTGCGATTGAAGTTCCATCCACCACCCACCTCAACGTCGTAGCTGGGCGTGTAGAACTTGCCCGTATTACCAACGGGCACATTCAGACCCGCGCCGCCGACAAAGGCGATCTTGGTCGAGCCGTCAGCGTTGTGCCAGCGATCCTGGTAGCGCGAGCGACCGTAGCTACGGCGCCGGGCGCCATACTGGCCCGCGCCGGTTCCCTCCGCCGCATCGGCAGGATTGGCTGACAGGCTTGCAACTTCGTCGGTCACCGCGTCGGTTGAGCTGCTCACACCATCCGTACGGTAGTGCAGATCTGCATTCACATCCGCAAGCGAGTACGCACCCGGTGTAAGCATGGCACGATTCATCTGAGAGATTTCGTTTGCTGGCTCGGCTGCAGCCGGCGTTGCGGCGTACACCACTGCCGATGCGGCAAGCGCACCCGCCACGAACGCCGCCTTTGCAAACGGTCGAGAAAATAAAGTCATGGGTCTGGCACTCCTCCACGAGACGATCTGGGTAGTGGTCTGTAACCCGGGCCGCCCCTCTAAGTTGTTCGACGTACTCTACCGAACGTTAGACGACGCCCGTTTGCGCCATGTTGTGCGCCTGAAACACGGAAGGGGGAGCCGTTGTGGCTCCCCTTACGCGTTTTCTTCCAACTCAACGGTTCCTGATGCTTCCGATCTGCGCCTAGTGGATGTCGAACTGCTCCGGGCTCAGGGATGGATCGCTCTTCAGCAGGATCGTCTTGTGTGTCATCTCTTCCAGCTCCTGCAAGCGACGAGCACCATTCTGCTTCAACTGCTTCACCACTTCCGGGTGGACACGCAGCATCATGTCCGGTTTTTCGATGTGGCGGTACATCTTGCGAACCTCCACATAGATCTCGTTCGCCACGGTAACCGGCGACTTGATCATGCCGGTGCCTTCCGTGACCGGGTCTGGAATACACAACGTGCGCTCCAGGCTCTGCTTTACGCGCTTGCGCGTCATGATGACCAGGCCAAAGTCGTTGAACGGCAGCACCTTCGAAGGAGCGCGATCCGTCTTCAGTTCGTCCTCCAGTGCCTGCATCACCTTGGCGCGATTCTTGCGCTCGTCCATGTCGATGAAGTCGATGACGATGATGCCGCCCAGGTCGCGCAGCCGAATCTGCCGCACGATTTCCGGAATCGCATCCAGGTTCGTCTTCAGAATGGTGTCTTCCAGGCGAGCCGTCTTGCCGACGTACTTGCCTGTGTTGATGTCGATTGCTACCAGAGCTTCCGTCTGGTTGATCACGATCGATCCCCCGGATTTCAGCCAGACCTTGCTCTTCAGCGCACGATCGATCTCCTGCGTAATGCCGAAGTGCTCAAACAGCGGAGTTTCCTTCGTGTAGAGCTTCACGCGGCGCACCAGCGAAGGCTGGAAGCGCTGCAGGAAACGCAGCACGCGCTCATACTCCTGCTCGGAATCGACCCAGATCGCCGAGAAGTTGTCCGTTACCTGGTCGCGCAGGATGCGCTCAATCAGGCCCAGATCGTGATAGATCAGCGCCGGCGACTTCGACGTCTCCGAACGCATCTTGATGTCCTGCCAAAGCTGGATCAGGAAGCGCAGATCGTTGCGAAGCTCCTCCTCGGTCGCACCCTCTGCGGCCGTCCGCACGATGAACCCGCCCTGGTGCTCGCCCTTCTCCGACAACAGGATCGACTTCAAGCGCCGGCGCTCTTCATCCGACGAAATCTTCCGGGAAACGCCGGTGTGGTTCACCGTTGGCATAAACACCAGGAAGCGCCCTGGCAAGGCGATATGCGACGTGATCCGCGCGCCCTTCTTGGCGATCGGCTCCTTCGCAATCTGCACCAGAACTTCCTGCCCCGGCTTTAGCAGATCCGTGATCGCGGGCAGGTCCATGGTCTGCACGCTCTGGCGGCTGCGGCCGCGGCCACGGTCTGCGCCTGCTCCACCACGGAACGGCCGCTCGCCACGCACGCCCCGGTCGCGATCGCGTCCACCACGACGGTTGTCGCGGCGTCCGCGACGCTCTCCGCCCTGTGCCGGCGCGCTCCCGGTCGTCTCCTCGGCAGCATCCTCGTCCGGCTCGCCGCCGAAGTCGTCTACCGTAAAGCCGCCCGTATCCGGCGAGGCTTCTAACTCGTCTTCGTCCTCGTCTCCGCTCAGCAGCGACCGCTCGTCCCCGTGCTGGTCCAGCCCGTCAGCATGCTGCTCCGTAGCCTCATCCAGAGTTTCTTCTTCGTACTCGTCGAAGTCGTCCTCTTCAATGGCAGCGAACGCCGTATCGAACTCGTACTCGTCGCCGTCCAGCTCCTCTTCGTGAAAGTCGCCTTCCCCATACGCATGAACCTGGGGCACGGGCTCGGCACCGGACAGCTCCGCCACGCTCAGTTCTGTCTCGTCATAGGCGTGAGCGTCGAACGGCGTTGCCAGTTCTTCCTGTTGCTCTGGCTCAGCGTCGGCCTTGTCCTGCAGCGGCTCAGTGAGCATCACGCCGTCCGGCTGGATGCTGGTGAACTCGTGCGCTGCCGGCTCGGCGGCCTCCCCGCTGACGATTTCAGCATCCTGTTCCGGTCCAATCTCGGTCGCAGTTGCAGAGCCTGCAGCGGACTCCAGTTCCGGCGCAGTCACCACCTCTTGGTCCACAGCAGCTTCGGAAGCAGTGGGAGCTTCGGACTCTTGTGTGATCGTGTGGTCCACCGGGCCGGGTACACCGGCGGATCCGAACAGGCTGATCAGGCCTGCCGATTCCTCCACCCTCGTTTCATGCTCCTCACCGGAAACGGTGTGGGTGTCCGCGGATACATCTTCCGCAGTTGGCTCGCCGCTGGCGCTGTCGGCGCCCGTCTCCGCGGCCACAGCCTCAGAACGCCGCGTACGGCGCCGCAGATCGCGACGATCGGTCTCGCTCAGCCGCGCGGCTGTTCCTTCAGCCGGCTCATACTCACCGGCATCGGGCACCGGGGCGTTCTCTTCCGCAGCCTCTACGGCGGCGTGAGCATTGTCCACAACTTGGGGGCTGACTGCCGCGCTTTCGTCTGCGTGGGCCGGGTGCTGCGTCAGACCGCCAGTCTCATCCGGTGCTGCCGCTGCGGCAACATCGCTCTGCTGGTCGGGAATCGGGCTGGGTGCAACCTCTTCCGTCACGACCTCGGCGCTACCAGCGGTCGTGGGCGCGGCCATCTCCAGAGCATCTTCGGAGCTTTCCGGAGCTGCGGCAACAACCTCCGGCGTCTCCGCCGGCGCATCTTCCGCCTGGTCCATCGTCGAAGGTGCCGCGGCTACTGACTTTGACCTGCTGGAGCGTTCAGACCGCTGATAGCGCGAGATCGACTCACCTGGAAGGGTGGCTCCACCATTCCAACCCACGATCTCGATGGATGGTTGCGCTGCAACCAAGGGCTCGGGGGCACGCGGCGCAGCAGCCTGACGCGCGGCATCTTCGGCCGCCACTTCGGCCGGATCGCGATACTTGCGAATCGACTCGCCCGGCAGAGTCGTGACGGCCGCACCCGCGGGCACGAAATCCTCTTCCCGGTCACGCGACCCAAAGCTGCGGCGATCGCGACCACGATCATCGCGCTGACGCGGCTCTCGCTCCTCCGGCTGGTTCTGGCGCGCAGCGCGCTCGTCGCTGCCTGGCCGGCCAACGCGGCCGGGCCGGTGCACGTTGCGCCGCCCCAGGTTCTCGGGCTCCGCAGCTCCTTCCAGATCGATCGTGATCGTTCCGTCAGCGCTAACGCCTGAGTCGAACTCAACCTCATCGTCCGACGATCCTTCCAGCACGATCGTCTCGCCACTCAGATCGGACCGCACGTCGCCCTGCTCCGGGAAACCTCCGGTCGAGGCGTCGCTGCTGCCACCTTCACGGCCACCACGACCACGGCGCCGCCCGCGACGTCCGCGCCAGCGGCGGCTTCCCTGCTCGTCCAGCGCCGCCTGGTTGTCATAGTTCGCCGACTCGTCCACCGGAGCGGGCGCAATCGGCTCATCAAAGCTCGTGGTCTCCTGCGTTGGCTCGGTCGCGTCCCGGCGACCACGGCGGCCACGATCACGCGCACCACGGCTGCCTTCTTCGCGACGGCCCTCTTCGCGGCGACCCTCATCGCGACTGCCTGCTTCACGCGGCTGGCCACGGCGGCTGCCGCCGTTCTCCGACTCAAAGTCGGCAGCGTCGCCCTGTTCCTCCATGAAGTCGGTCACATACAGGAACGCGTCGCGCTCCAGGCCGATGTCCACAAAGGAGGACTGCATGCCAGGCAGCACGCGTGTCACTTTGCCGTTGTAAATGGATCCCGCGAGCGTGTACTCGTTCTCGCGTTCGTAATAGATCTCCGAAAGCTGCTCGTCTTCGACAATCGCTAGGCGCGTCTCATGCGGCGTTGTGGAGATATAGATTTCTTTGGACACTTCTGTTTGCTCTTTCCGCCACGCGGAGAGAGAGCCGTGGTCCGCAGCGCGTGCTGCTACCCGTGAAGGCTGGCGCAGACAGAATGCACGGCAACACCGGCAGGAACGCTCATGCGCTCACGCCAAAACCGCAGGCGCACGCAAGGCAGCCCGGCCATTGGGGAACGGCCAGGATGGTTGCTTCGCATCTGCGGTGGTCTTGCCAAATACAAACCTCTAACTTACGCGGGCCCTTGCAGGACTTGTGTTCACACGAACCGGGCCAAAAGGCCGGGCGGGAACGTTCGCCATCCGCGAGCACCGCTTCATTGTTCTGCATCGGCCCCGGTGGACTGTTGCCCTCTGCCCGGCGGCTTGTTCGTTGGTGCAAAAAACTTCAAAACTCGTTGGTTGCCGGACAGTTCGCCCGGCGTCCCGCCGCTCCTCGGCGGTACAGGTACAACTTCGCTGCGTTCATTGTGCAACAGGAAATGATTTCGCGCCAGCGTTTGCGGACAGGTCCCTGCACCGCCTTCAACGTTTTGACTAGTTCACAAACCGTCGCATACGGACGTTCATCACCATCCCGAGCGCAAAGAAGGAAAAGATGACGCTGGAACCACCATAACTGAGCAGCGGCAAAGGGATGCCCGTTACCGGCATCAGTCCGACCACCATGCCTACGTTGACCGCGATCTGGAAGATGAGCACCGCTGTGACTCCCATGATCAGGAAGGTCCCTGGCGGATCCGCTGCGGTCTGCGCGTTCTGGATCAGGCGGAGCAGAATAAATAGGTAGAGCAGCAGAACGAGGGCCGCTCCAACGAAGCCGTGCTCTTCGCACAGCGCGGCAAAGATGAAGTCGGTGTAGGGGATGGGCAGGAAATCACCCTGCGTCTGCGTGCCCTTGGTCGCGCCTTTGCCCCACACGCCTCCTGAGCCGACGGCGATAAGGGATTGACGCACCTGGTAGCCGGTGCCTTTTGGGTCGTCTTCCGGGTGGCGGAAGCTGGTCAAGCGTGCTTTTTGGTAGGGCTTCAGGATCTTTCCGCTCTTCCAAATCCCGGTGATCAACACGGCGAACGTGACCACGATGATCAGCGCGCGACGCCAGTGGATCCCGCCAAGAAACAATCCCACGACCAGGACAGGAACATAGGTAAGCGAAGTTCCTAGGTCGGGCTGCTTTAGAACGAGCAGCATCGGCACACCGATGAGCGCAAAGGCTTTACCAATCTCGCGCCAGTCGAGTTCTCGACCGACCAGACCCCATAAGTACCGGGCCATCGCGAGGATCAGGACGAGTTTGACCCATTCCGAAGGTTGAAAGTGGATGCCACCGGGGAGCTTGATCCAGCGCCGCGCACCCAGAACCTTTTGCCCGACCACGAGCACTGCCAGCAGCGAGACGATGCTGATGCCGTAAGCCCATGGCGAGATGTCGATGAGCTTGTGGTAGTCGATCTGCGAGACGACGAACATCACGACCAAGCCGGCAAGCAGGAAGCCGATTTGCTTCGTGTGAAAGCCGTGGAACTTCGTGTGAAGTGTCGCGGAGTAGATTTCGAGAACACTGATGGCCGACATGAGCAGAACCATGCCGAGAAGCGCCCAATCGAAATCGCGAAAGCTGGAGAAGCGGAACATCTGTGTCGTATCTAGGTCGTACTGGAGTAGCAGTTCAGTGCATGGGCAAAGAGCGATGAGGCGTCGAAGAGCTTCCCTCCCCCTCCCACCGGATTTGCAAGTTCTTCTTTCCGGGCGGCTTAGGATTTCGAGATGCCGTAAGTTCTTGATTCCGCGTGCAAGTTCTTGATATTTCGTCTAAGTTCCTGCACCGCCGGCACTTGCTTTTACATGCACCGGTTTCGCTGCAGGCGCTTCTGCGGAGGCGGTTGGCTCCTTCTCGTTCTTGTTGCCGTCGGTGTCTCCGTTCTTCTGCCCACCGTCGTCCTGCTTGTCGGCGTCGCTCCCCTGCGCGGCCGGAGCCGGAGCGGGCGCCTGTGCGATCAGGAGGTTCTTGCTGTGCGAACGCTGCTTTTCAACGAAGGCGTTGATCACCTGTGCGGCGACTGAGCCGGCGTGCCAGCCCCAGTTGCCGTTCTCCCAAAGGACAGCAACGGCGATATCCGGGTTGCGACGCGGCGAGATGCCAACGAACCACGAGTTCGGCTGGGTCTTCTTGCCGCCGCCGTTGCGCGCGGACGCGTCATGACTCATGACCTGGGCAGTACCGGTCTTGCCGGCGAAGTCGATGCCGTCCAGGTGCACGCTGGCGGCGGTGCCGTAGGTGGTCACCGCGGACATGCCTTCCGTGACGGTCTGCCACACGGCGGACTGGATCGGCACGTTTTTGTCGCCACTGCCCGGAAAGCTTTCGGCGAAGGCTGATCGCTGATCCTCCGGAATCTCCTGCGGGAAGACGATGTGCGGGCGTTTCAGGGCTCCACCCGAGGCGATGCCGCTGAGAGCGCGCACCATTTGCAGCGGCGTAGCTGCGATGGCGCCCTGGCCGATGCCGACGGAGATGGTCTCGCCGGCGAACCACTGCTGGTGGAAGTTCTTCATCTTCCACTGAGAGCTGGGCATGGTGCCGGCGGCCTCTTCCGGCAGGTCGATGCCGGTCTTCTGCCCAAGGCCGAACGCGGTGGCGTACCGCGCGATGGTGTCGATGCCGAGGCGCTGGGCCAAGACGTAATAGAACACATCGCACGACTGCGGGATGGCGTTGTCGATGCTCACGTTCCCGTGGTGCGCGTCACAATGGTAGTAGTGGCCGTAAAACTCGGCACCGCCGGAGCAAACGACGTGTTGCGTTTGAGCGATGCCCTGCTCCAGGCCGGCGACACTCATGATGATCTTGAAGGTGGAGCCGGGCGCGACCTGGGCCTGAATCGCTTTGTTGAGCAAGGGGTGCTCGGGGTCCGTCAGGATGCTGTTCCAGTAGGTGCGAGTGAGGCGCACGGCAAACTGGTTTGGATCGAAGACCGGCCTCGAAACCATGGCGAGCACCTCGCCGGTGTGCGGATCGATGGCGACGAGGGCGCCGTTCTTGCCTTCCATCGCCTTCTCGGCGGCAGTCTGCAGGTCGAGATCGATGGTCAGGCGCAGGTCCTGACCGGGCTTGGCGAGCTCTTCGCCCAGCTTGCCGATCTCGCGGCCATGGCTGTTCACGATCAGGTCGCGGGAGCCGTCTTCGCCGCGCAAGAGCGAGTCGTAGGCCTGCTCAACTCCTGATTTGCCCACCACATCGCCCGGTTCGTAGAAGGCGTACTTCGGGTTGTTCAGGTCCTGCTCCGAGATTTCGCCGACATAGCCGATCAGATGGGCGGCGAAGCCGTGGCGCGGGTACAGCCGGCGCTGTTCCTCCAGAAGTTCGAGCTCGGGCAGCTCGTTACGATGCGCTTCAATGAAGGCCTGCTCGTCGGGCGAGATGTCGGCCTTGAGCGGGATGGGCTGGTACTTGGGGGCGTACTGGTAGTGGCGGATGGTGTCCTGCACCTGGTCGGGCGTCAGGTGAAGGCCGTCCGCAATCATGCGGATCTCGGCATCGGCGTCGTGCATTTGCTCGCGGAGCAGGTAGCAGGCGACCGACGAGTAGTTGTCGACGATGAGGCGGCCTTCGCGGTCGAGCAGCTTGCCGCGCGGCGCAAGGATGGGAACCTTGCGGATGCGGTTGGCCTCGGCCAGCATGCGGAAGTCGCTGGCATTGAGCACCTGCAGACGCCAGAGGCCGGCGAGCAGGACAAGGATGATGGTCGCGATGACGTACTGAACAGCCGCCAGCTTGACGGGCGAGATCTTCTCTTCGCGCGTACCGATGGTGGCTGGGATTTGTTCGGTGGGCAGCACGTGTGGCTAGTGTAGATGGCAGTCGATCGAATGTGGCGCGCCAAAACGGATGCGGTGAGCGCCCGGGCACCTTCAATGAACGTGCGGACAAAGAAAGCGGCACGGACCAGGTCCGTGCCGCTCCAGTAGATCGAGAACGCTTAGGCGGCCTTGGTCGCCAGCGCCTTCAGGCGGGCGTTGAGACGGCTCTTGTAGCGTGACGCGGTGTTATCGTGCAGCACGCCCTTCTGGACCGCCTTGTCGAGGATGGAGACGGTGGAGCGGTACTGCTCCTTGGCGGCGTTGGCGTCGCCCTTGACGAGCGCTTCGCGCAGGAGGCGCAGGCTGCCACGCAGCTTGGAACGGTTGGAGCGGTTGACGGCGGTCTTGGCCAGCGTCTGCTTGGCGCGCTTCAGGGACGATACGTGGTTTGCCATGGTTCTCTTTTCTCTGGGTGCCCGGCGCGCGGGCGAATGTCTTGGGCGGGCACACAGCAGATCGCTGCCGCGTAGCACGCAACCCTTCCAATGTACGCGAAATTCACAGCCGACGCAATCACAGGCTGTCGGTGCGGAGGGCACTAGGCTGGACGCTTTTTGCACAAAGATTCATGCAGAACCTGCTTGACGCCCCCGATACCCGGCGCTATGCTTTGCCCAACTTCGAGCCGATTTGGTGATGCGCGCCAATCCCGTGGGTTCCACACACCTGACACAGTCTCTGTGCACCAGGTTGCGCCACGGGGTGAGCCGAAGTCTCTCCTTCTCCCATCCAATCCTTGTACGCCAACCCCGTTGTCCGGAGGCATAGCCCGCATTGGTATCTACGTCCGTGAAGAGCTCGCTGGAGATCTCGCCCAATACTGAAGCCCTGTTTGGAGCGCGCGATGAGAACCTTTTCCTGATGGAGCAGGCGCTGGGCGTCGCAATCGATCTGCGATCCCATGCGTTGGAAGTAAGCGGCGAGCCGGAAGCGGTGAACCGAGTTGAGCGGATTGTGGCGGATTTTGAGGCGTTGCGGCGCTCGGGCGTGCATCTGGCTGGGCCGGAACTGCATGCGCTTATCAAGCTGGCCGTCACGGACCCGAATGTGACGTTGCGGCAACTGGTCGATTCCGGGCGCCAGCGCACGGCGACCGGCATCAAGCGGATGGTGAATCCGCGGTCGACCAATCAGCGCAAGTACGTAGAGAACATCGAAGCGGCAGACATGACGTTTGGCATCGGACCGGCGGGTACGGGCAAGACGTACCTGGCGGTAGCGATGGCGGCGAGCGCGCTGATGGCGAAGAAGGTCAGCCGCATCATCCTGGTGCGGCCCGCGGTGGAGGCGGGCGAGCGGCTCGGGTTCCTGCCGGGATCGCTGCAGGAAAAGGTTGATCCCTACCTGCGGCCGCTGTACGACGCGTTGTACGACCTGCTGGATAAGGAGCGCGTCGACAAGCTGCTGGAAAAAGGCATCATCGAGATCGCGCCCCTGGCCTTCATGCGCGGCCGGACGCTGAGCGACGCCTTCATCATCATGGACGAGGCACAGAACACGACCATCGAGCAGATGAAGATGTTTGTGACGCGCCTGGGCATGAACTCGAAGGCTGTGATCACGGGTGATCTGACGCAGATCGACCTGCCCAACCCGAAGCGGAGCGGTTTGCTGGACGCGCTGCGGGTGCTGGCCGATGTGGAAGGCGTTCGCTTCACGCACTTTGAAGACAACGACGTGGTGCGGCACAGCCTGGTGCAGCGCATCGTCAAGGCGTACGACACGCATGCGCGCGAGCAGCAGATGCAGTTGACGCTGACCGACGGGGTGGATGCGCCGGTGGAGGTTGCTCCGGGAACGAAGACGATGCAATAGGTCTCGTTGCCAAACTGAAATGTGGGGCCCTGCCGGTTTCGGCAGGGCCTTTCAACGCTCGGGGGACGTTCGGGTAGCATCCAAAGCAGGATGAAGGACGACCCCTACCGAAGCGAGAAGCTCGCTTGATCGTGATCGAAGAGCCGGATGGCGGGCGGAGCGAAGACCTGTTTCGGACGCTGCGCAAGGCGGTGCTTGCGCGGTTCCTGAAGACAGCGCAGCGCGCGGTGCAGTTGCCCGGCGAAGTGAACCTCTTGCTGGCGGACGATGCCCGGCTCAAGGCGCTGAACAAGGCGTTTCGCGGCAAGAACAAGGCGACAGACGTGTTGTCATTCCCGGCGGCGGAGAACGGTCAGGATCTCGGCGATGAGAGCATGGCGGGCGATCTGGCGATCTCTGTGGAGACAGCCGCGCGGCAGGCGGCGGAGCACGGGCATTCCCTGGAAGACGAGCTGCGGGTGCTGACGCTGCACGGGGTGCTGCACTTGGCCGGCTATGACCATGAGGCAGACGAGGGCGAGATGCGCGCCCTGGAGAGCCAGTTGCGCTTGAAGCTGAAGTTGCCAGGTGGGTTGATCGAGCGCGTCAGCGAGGATGCGAACGCAGCGGGTGACGGTGCGGTGAAGAACGTACAGCTCGTCCGAGCGAAGAGCGTTGCCGTGAAGCAGAGATCGGCGAAGCAGGCGGCGACAAAAGGAACGCGGCGCGGCGCTGGAAAGGAACGCGTGTGATGATGCTCGCGTTGGTAACGCTGCTGCTGTTTGCGGCCTTGGTGCTGAGTGCGTACGCCGACCGCGTGTACTCGGAAATGGGCAAGTTCCTGGCGCGCGCGTACCAAGACAACCTGGACTCCTGGGTCGAGTTGATCGAGCCGCGCTTCGGACTGTCGCGGGATTCCCTGGCGCTTTCGGCCACGGTTCTGCGGCTGACGTCGGTGGCCGCGCTGGGATTGTTGCTGGGGAGGCACTCGCGGGAGCCGGGCGTGCTGCGGTACGTGGTGCAATTGCTGGAGCTGGCGCTGGTGGTTGTGGTGTTTGACCGGCTGGTGCCGCAACTGATCTTCTTGCGAACGCGCGGCAACTGGGTGCGCCGGGTGCGCTGGGCATACCAGGTGCTGTTTTACGTGGTGCTGCCGCTGACGCTGCTGGTCGGACTGCTGCTGGGCATTGCGCAGTTGGCAGAACACGAGGACGCGGAAGAGGTTCCGTCGACCGGTGAAGGCGTGGATGCGCTGCTGGAGGCGGGCGAGGAAGAGGGCATTCTGGAGGAAAGCGACCGCGCGCTGGTGCGCAGCGTGGTGGAGTTTGGCGACATGGTCGTGCGCGAGGTGATGACACCGCGACCGGAGGTGTTCGCGATTCCAGACACGACGACCTTGGCGGAGTTCACCGAGCAATTAGTGGAGAGCGCGTTCTCCCGTGTGCCGGTGTACCACGGCTCGCTGGACAACATCACGGGCATCGCCTTCGCGCATGACCTGCTGAGCGTGACAGACGAGGACGCGGCGAAGCGCACCGTGCGCGAGATGCAGCGGCCGGCGGCGTTTACGCCGGAGCCGAAGCGCGTGAACGAGCTGCTGCGCGAGATGCAGAACGAGAAGCAGCATATGCGCATCGTCATTGACGAGTACGGCGCGGTGGCGGGTCTGGTGACGATTGAAGACCTGCTGGAAGCGATCGTCGGCAACATTGAGGACGAACACGACGAGCCAGCCGTTCCGCACCAGGAGATTCAGGCTGAGGGAGACGGTGTGTGGGTGCTGCCCGGCAACCTGGACATGAGCGACTTGCGCGACCTGCTGCAGGCGTACGAGGAGCAGGTGGAGGAGAACGAGCAGGACGGCGAGAGCCGCGTTCGGTACCGCCTGTTGCCGGATGACCTGGAGTCGACAACCGTGGGCGGCTTAGTGTCAGAGCTTGCGGGCCACATCCCGCTGCCGGGTGAGGTGGTAGAGGCGAACGGCCTGCGGCTGGAGGTGCTGGCATCCACGGCGCGTCTGGTGACGCGGGTGCGACTGCTGGTGAAGCCGGCCGAGGCGCCGCAACGCGGGCGAGAGTAGGCTGCTGCCGCCATGCCGGCCACGTAGACTGAACAGAGCATGGCTTCTCTTCCCTTTCGCTCTGGATTTGTCTCAATCATCGGCCGGCCGAACGCGGGCAAATCGACGCTGCTGAACGCGCTGGTGGGCGAAAAAGTGGCGATTGTGACGCACAAGGCGCAGACCACGCGCAACCGCATCCTGGGCGTGCTGGAGGTGCCGGAGCGGCCAAAGCTGCGATCGCGGCCCGCGCAGCCGCCGGCGCAGGTGGTCCTGGTGGACACGCCCGGCGTTCACAAGCCGAGCACGCAACTGGACAAGCGAATGATGCAGGAGGTCCACGACGCGCTGGAGTCGCGCGATGCCGTGCTGTTCCTGGTTGACGCGACGCATCGCCTGCACGATCCCGCCGCGGGGCGCGTGGACAAAGATGATCGCAAGGCGTTGAGCGCCGAAGAAGATGCGTTTGCGCTGAGTCTGCTGCGCAACGTGGACGCGCCGGTGATCCTGGTCTTGAACAAGGTGGACCTGATCGAGCGCGAAAAACTGCTGCCGCTGATTCAGCACTGGTCGACGAAGCACAACTTTGCGCAGGTGATGCTGATCAGTGCGAAGAAGCGCGATGGGCTGGAGGAGCTGCTGAGCGCGATTGTGGCGTTGCTGCCGGAAAGCGATCGCTACTTCCCTGCCGACCAGTTGACGGACCAGCCGGAGCGGTTCCTGGCGGCCGAGCTGATTCGGGAAAAGATTCTGCTGTACACGGGCGAGGAGGTTCCCTACGCCTCGGCCGTGGTGATCGAGCGGTGGGAAGAACCCGGGCCGGTGAAGAAGCCGAAGAAGGGTGAGGAGCCGAAGCTGCCGCTGACGAAGATTGCGGCGGCGATCTTTGTGGAGCGATCTGGGCAGAAGGCGATCCTGATCGGCAAGGGCGGCACCATGCTGAAGCAGATTGGCACGGCGGCACGCAAGGAGCTGGAAGGTTTGCTGGGTACGCGCGTGTTCCTTGAGCTTTTCGTGAAGGTGCGCGAGGACTGGCGGTCGTCGCGCGGCTTTGTGGAAGAGCTGGACTGGCGCCGGCAGTTGGAGGCCTTGGGCGAGCAGCAGGCGAAGCGGGACGACGAATAGGTCCAGCTACTCCCGGATGGGCACGCCGAGAGCTTTCATCTTGCGGTAGAGGTGCGAGCGTTCCAGGCCGAGTGCTTCCGCGGCGCGGCTGACGTTGCCGTGGCAGTCGTCGAGCTTTTTCAGGATGTAATCGCGCTCGTAGGCTTCGCGGGCTTCGACCAGCGTGCGCGAGCCCTCCGCGAGACTGCTGCCGCGTGAGCCGTCTGCCGCGGGCACGCCGTCGGTGCGGAGTTCGCGATGAGCCAGCGTGGGCAGGTGTTTGCGCTCGATCCGATTGGCTTTGGGATTCAGGATGAGCACGCGCTCGATCACGTTGCGCAGCTCGCGAACGTTGCCGGGCCAGCGATAGTTCTGCAGGGCTGCGACGGCATCGGACGCGATCTCGACACGCGGCCGGCCGTATTGGCGGCCGAACTCCTGCAGGAACTCATGGGCGAGGAGCGGGAGATCTTCGATGCGGTCGCGCAGCGGCGGAACGTAGAACGGGATGACGTTGAGGCGGTAGAAGAGGTCTTCGCGAAAGTTGCCGCGGGCGATCTCGTCGTCCAGGTTCTTGTTGGTTGCGGCGATGACGCGCACGTCCACGTGGACGGGATTATGCGCGCCGACGGGGTAGAAACGCTGCTCGTCCAGAGCGCGCAGCACCTTGGCCTGCGTCTTCAGGCTCATGTCGCCGACTTCGTCGAGAAAGAGTGTGCCGCCGTCAGCGCGTTCGAAGGTACCGCGCTTCTCGTGGGCGCCGCCGTCCACAGCCCCGTGGCGATGGCCGAAGAGCTCGCTTTCGATGTGGTTTTCCGGGATGGCTGCACAATTTAGTTCGACGAAGACGCGGTCGGCGCGCTGGCTCTGCGCGTGCATGGTGCGGGCGATGCGCTCTTTGCCGGTGCCGGATTCGCCGAAGATGAGCACCCGGCCGTTGGTGGGTGCCATGAGGCGAATCTGCTGACGCAGCGCCTTCATGGGAACGCTCTCGCCGGTGACGTATGCGGTTTGCGCGAGCTGCTGCTGCAGTTCGCGGTTGTCGCGGCGAAGCTGTCGCGCCTCGATCGCGTTCTTGAGCATGAGCAGCGTGCGTTCCAGCGAGAGGGGCTTTTCGAGGAAGTCGTAGGCGCCGAGCTTGGTAGCGCGCACGGCGGATTCGATGGTGCCGTGGCCGGAGATCATGATGATCTCCGGAGGCGATGGCAGGTTCAGGTCGCGCACCTTGCCGAGGACATCGAGGCCGTCGCCATCCGGCAGCCATATGTCGAGCAGGACGGCGTCGTACTCGGCGTCGCGGATGAGTTCCATCGCCTCGACCGCGGAGCCGCTGGTGGTGACGATGTAGCCCTCGTCGCGCAGGATCTCTTCCAGCAGCGAGCGGATGTCGGCTTCGTCGTCCACAACGAGGACGTGCTTCATGCGTGTACCTCGTCGGTGGTGGATGCAGGGAAGGAAGCTTCGGCAACCTGGGACGATGCGGGATCGGCTGAGGCTTCGATCCCCTGCGACGCGATGGGAAGCTCGATGACGAACCGCGCGCCGGAGGGCTGGTTCTTTTCGACGCGAATCGTGCCCTGGTGGTCAGCCACGATTTTGGCCGCGATGGTGAGGCCAAGGCCGCTGCCGCGCTGCTTGGTGGAGAAGTATGGCAGGAAGAGGCGCTCGCGCATCTCGTCGGTCACACCGGGGCCGGTGTCCGCCACGATGAGTTCGACCATGTGTTCGGCCGTTCGACTCAAGGCGGTGGTGATGCGGATCTCGCGCAGCAGGCTTTGATTCATCGCCTCGGCCGCGTTGTCGACCAGGTTGGACAGGGCACGTTTCAGGGCTTCGGGATCGGCGAGAACAAGCGGGAGTGAAGGGCTGAGATCGCTGATGACGGAGATGCCGTGAAGGCGGCCGGCGAACATGGCGAGCGAGTTGTCCACGATGGTGTTCAGGTCGGCCGGGCGCGGGCGGGCGTGAGGAAACTCGGCAAGCGATGAGAATTGGTCGACCAGCGAGCGCATGCTTTCGACGGAGCCGCTGATGACCTCGCTCGAACGCTGGATCGTGGCGATTGAGGGTGACTCGAGATTGTTGGTAGCGAGCAGGTCGGCGATGCGGCCGATGTGGCGACGAATCTGTTCCGCAGAAAGCGAAATGGGCGTGAGCGGATTCTTGATCTCGTGCGCGACCCGGCGCGCGACTTCTTTCCACGCGGACTGCTTTTGCGCGCGGAGGAGCTCGGTGGCGTTTTCAAGAACGACGACGTAGCCGATGGCGGTGCGTTCGGATGTGCCGCCGGGTTCCAGCAGGGCTGCGGTCACGGCGATGTTGAGTGTGCCCGATGGTGCGCGCATCTCCATCTCGGCAGAGGCGGAGCTCATGCGATGGCAGCGCTGCAAAAGCCGCTCGACGGGGTCGATGTTGTCGGCAGGAAGGACGTCGCGCAGCGTTTCGCCAACGAAGACGCGCTGGCCGCCCGGATCGAGCATTTCGCCGAAGGCGCGATTGGCGAGGCGGATGCGGCGTTCGGGATCGAGCATGACGACGCCGTTGGGGATCGTTTGGAGCATCGTCTCGAGCTCGCGGCGACGGTATTCGAGCGCGGCGTTGGCGTCGACGACCTGCTGGGTCGAACGTTCGACGAGGCGACGGCTGTTTTGCAGCTCGCCGGCCATGGTGTTGTAAATCGTGACGAGTTCCCCGAGTTCCTCGGTCGTAGCGGCGTCGACGCGCCGGCCGTAATCGCCGTGGGCGAGCGCGGTCATAGCTTCGGCAAGCGCCTCAACCGGGCGCGTGATCTGGCGAGAGAGCTGGAGCGCGAGCCATGAAGCGCAGAAGAGCGCGAGGGTGCTGATCATGAGCATGAGCAGCATGTAGGTAAGGCGAATCTGTTTGCGCTGGCGGAAGAGGATCCAGTACTGATTGCCGTCGCGACGCAGGCGCTGCATGCTCTCGTTGAGACCGGCCGGCAGCGGCAATGCGACGACGATGAGCGAGCGCGGCGTGTGCCAGGCGGAGCCGACCAGGTAGTCGGTGCCGTTGATGCTGAGCATGCCGTCTTCCCCACCCTGCGCAAGTTGCCAGAGCACGGTGCGCAACGGGCCGGAGCGGGGCGTCGCGCGAGCGTGGCTGTCCAGCGCTCCCGCGGTGGAGGCTACCTCAGCCTGCTCCAGCGTGACGGTTGCGTCGTCGCTGACGGGCGTGCGGAAGTGAGTGGCGGGAACGCCGTCCTGGTACAGGACGACGAAGCCACCCTGGAGCGTGGCCTCGTGCGACTGGAGGTCATCGGCGAAGAGCTTTGCACTGTCCTTTGCCTTGGCGTCGTTCGAGAAATCCACGGCGATGCTGGCGGCCTCAGCGCGGGCGTTCGCCGTGACGTAGAGCGAGAGGTTCTGCGCGAGGCTGGCGCTTTCCGCGCGAAGAGCTGCTGCCGGCTGCGAGAACCAGCGCTCTACGGCGCGGTTCATGAGCTGATAGCTGAAGGCAAACATGGCGGTGATGGGCAGCAACGAAATGAGCAGAGCGCCCCAGACCATGCGGGTGCGCAGGCGGGCACCCAGGACGCGGCTGCGGCCCTCCGCAGCGATGCGCAGCGTGTTGCGGACAAGCAGAACGAGCGAGACGAGAAACAGGAGAAACGCGACCACCGTGACGGTGGAGAAGGCGAGGATTTCGCCGGCGGTGGAGGGGTTCAGGAACGGAAGGCGAAAGGCGTTGAGCGCGGCGATGAGGAGCGACAGGACCGTGGCGCCAACGGCCAGCAGGATGATGTCGCGTTGCTTTCTGCTTTCCACTGTGCCGTCGCCTCCGGGTGCGATGGGCTGGTGCGGAGGCCCGCAGCAGAGGTGCTGCTGCGGGCAGAAAGCATCTCCTTCGCTCCGCTCAGGATGACACTATCGATCGGTACGCAGTCTCGCGGTTTAGAGTAGCTCCGCGACGGGCTTCCAGTCGCGGGACTGTGACTCTGCCACGGCGGCGTAGGTCAAGTTCTGCTTGTACGTATTGACGCCTTCTGCAAGGCCTGGATTACTCCGGATTGCCTGCTCCGCGCCCTGGCTCGCGATGCGCAGAACATAGGGGAACGTGGCGTTGGTCAGAGCCAGCGTCGAGGTGTTCGGCACCGCCGCGGGCATGTTGGTGACGCAGTAGTGCACAACGCCGTCGACCACATAGGAGGGATCGGAGTGCGTGGTCGGATGCGCGGTCTCGATGCAGCCGCCCTGGTCGATGGCGACGTCCACGATGACGGCACCCTTCTTCATGTTCTTGACCATGGCTGCAGTAACGAGCTTGGGCGCGGCGTGGCCGGGGATGAGGACACCGCCGACGAGCAGGTCGGCTTCTTCGGCAGCTTTGGCGATGTTATAGCTGTTCGACGCCAGGGTGAGGACGCGACCGGAAAAGATGTCGTCGATCTCGCGAAGGCGGTTCAGGTTGAGGTCGATCATGGTGACGCGCGCGCCAAGACCGAGCGCCATCTTCGCCGCGTTGGTGCCGACGATGCCGCCGCCAAGGATAACGACGGAGCCCGGCAGGGTGCCGGGAACGCCGCCCAGCAAGACGCCTCGTCCGCCGTGTTCCTTTTGCAGGTAGGCAGCGCCCATCTGGACGCTGAGGCGGCCGGCGACCTCGCTCATGGGCGTGAGCAGCGGCAGAGTGCCGGCGGCGTCGCGCACGGTTTCATACGCGATGCCCGTGACGCCCTTGTTCATCAGGGCGTCGGTCAGCGCGGGCAGCGGCGCCAGGTGCAGGTAGGTGAACAGGGTGAGCCCGTCGCGGAAGAAGCCGTATTCCTTTTCGGTGGGCTCTTTCACCTTGACGACCATGTCGGCGAGGCGCCAGGTGTCAAAGGCGGTGCCGACGATTTCAGCGCCGGCGCTCTGGTAATCATCGTCGGGAAAGGCGGACAGGTCGCCCGCGCCGGTCTGAACGAGCACTTTGTGACCGGCCTCAGTCAGGGCGCGCACGCCCGCGGGAGTGATGCCGACCCGGCTCTCGTGATCCTTGATCTCTTTGGGAACGCCAACAATCATTGGTAATTCGTAACCTCGATCTTCATGGTAGCGCGGCGCGGGGGAGAGGCGCTGCCGCAGAGCGAGCGCGTTTGGCGCACCGGAACAGCAGTTTCGCGCTGCAGGACGGCAAGGCTGTCCCGCCTGATGAAGTGCCAAGTTGGGCGAGGGACGGTGCGGTGTGTTCCATGGGGCTAGAATCAAAGGAACGCCCCATCCAGGATCAGCCCAAGAGAATGCCGCAGAACGACTACAAGGGACGCAACTCCAGATCGCGCAGCCTGCGCTCTCTCTTTTCCATTTTTTCGAATGACCTGGCCATCGACCTGGGCACGGCAAACACACTCGTGTTTGCCAGTGGCAAGGGCGTGGTGGTGAATGAGCCCTCCATTATCGCGGTCAACACCGTGACGAAAGAGGTGGAGGCGGTGGGCAAAGAGGCCAAGGAGATGGTAGGCCGCACGCCGGGCAACATCGTCGCCATCCGTCCCATGAAGGACGGCGTAATCGCCGACTTCAAGCAGACGGAGAAGATGCTGAACTACTTCATCCAGAAGGCGCACAACCGCAAGATGCTGGTGCATCCGCGGATCATTATCGGCGTGCCGAGCGAGATCACGCAGGTGGAAAAGCGCGCCGTCGAGGATTCGGCCTACCGCGCCAAGGCGAGTGAAGTGTATCTAGTCGAGCAGGCGATGGTCGCAGCCATTGGCGCCGGCCTGCCGATCACTGAAGCCGGCGGCAACATGGTCGTGGACATCGGCGGTGGAACCACGGACATCGCGGTTATCTCGCTGGCGGGCATTGTGTACTCGCGCTCGGTTCGCATGGCCGGCAACCAGATGGACGAAGCCGTGATGAACTACCTGAAGCGCAAGTACAACCTCCTGATCGGCGAGCGCACGGCGGAGCAGATCAAGATTGAGATTGGTTCGGCGTTTCCGCTGGACAAGCCTCTGACGATGGAGATCAAGGGCCGCAACCTCATCGAGGGCGTGCCGAAGACGATCACGATCGACGATTCGGAAATCCGCGACGCGCTGAGCGAGTGCATTGCGACGATCATGAACGCGATCCGCGTAGCGCTGGAACGGACCCCGCCGGAGCTTTCGGCCGACATCTCGGACCGTGGCATTGTGCTGACGGGCGGCGGTGCACTGATCAAGAACCTGGATCGCCGCATCCGCGAGGAAACGGGGCTGCCAGTTTCGATCGCGGACGATCCTCTGGCGTCGGTGGTGCTTGGAACGGGACGCATGCTCTCGGACTTCGGCCTCCTGCGCAAGATCAGCATCGATTAGAAGCGAACCAGCGAGTCAGCGGGTCAGCAGGTCAGCGGCGTTTTGGCGTGGACTCCTGACTCACCTATCTGAGGCACTGGCAGGACGTGGACTCTTTTTTCGCGCGGTACAAGAGCCTGATTACGCTGTTCGCGGTGCTGCTGCTGCAGTTCATCGCGCTGGCCACGCAGATGCACCGGCCGGATTACGGCGGACGTGCCGACGGGCACCACGTGCGGCTGGCGCGGGCATGGGAAGCGTGGACGATTGTGCCCGTGGAAAAAGGCTTCTGGCGCGTGGGCCACACGGTACGCGAAGCGTGGCACGGCTATGTGGACCTGCGACACGTGCGGCAGCATGACCGCGACCTGCAGTACCAGATCGATCAGTTGCGGCTGCAGCAAGCGGGCATGCTGGAAGACGCACGGCAGGGACAGCGGCTGCAGCGCCTGCTGGGATTCAAAGAACAATATGTGGGCAAGACGGTCGCGGCACAGGTGATCGGCACCGGCGGCAGCGATCGTTCGCGCATCCTGATCCTCAACAAGGGCAGCAATGATGGCCTACAACCGGACATGGCGGTGATCACGCCAGACGGCATCGTCGGCAAGCTGCGCGATGTGTACCCGAACAGCTCGCAACTGCTGCTGATCAATGATGTGAGCAGCGGAACAGGCGTGCTGCTGACCAACGTGCGCAGCCGCGGCGTGCTGCGCGGCTCGGCGAACGGCAGGGTGCGGATCACTTCCCTGTTGCCGGACGACCGGATCAAGCCAGGAGAGCCAGTGGTGACCAGCGGCGGCGACCGCGTGTTTCCGCGCGGTCTGAATGTGGGTGTTGTGGATTCCGTGCAGATGGATCCCGATCACCAGCCGTACACGACCATCACGCTGAAGACAGCGGCAAACCTGGACCGCCTGGAAGAGGTGCTGGTGATCACGGATGTGGCGCAGCAACTGGCGGCGTCTGCGGCGTCGGACGGGGACGATGCAAACCGCCGCGCATCGGAGATCGTGGCGGAGCGACTGCCGGGACTGAAAGAAGCCGACAAGAAGAACGCGCAGGATGAGAAGAACGCGCCGCCCATGACCGAGGCACAGGCCAAAGCTGCGGGCCACGTGAGCGCTAAGCCGGCGCTGCACCCGGACCGCTACTCGCCGGGCTCGGCGCCAAACGCTGCGGATCTGCAGCCGGGAGGGCGGTAGTGCGGGTTCGACGCTTTACCACCCGGCGGGAGCTGGAGGAGCACCACTTTCCGTGGCTGGTGCTGATCGGCGTGCCGCTGGTAACGCTGCTGATCGCGGCGTACCTGCCGAAGCTGGTGCCAGCAAGCGCCCTGATAGATCTGCCACTGCTGGTGGTCATCTTCTTTTCGCTGTCGCAACGCAGTGCGATCGGCGGAACGTTCATGGGCGCCTTTGTTGGACTGCTGCAGGACACTCTAAGCAATCAGTACATCGGCGTGAATGGGGTTGCGAAGACGCTGGTGGGATTTGCGGCTTCGTCGGTCGGGCTGAAGGTGGATGTGGAGAACTCGCTGACGCGCGCCCTGCTGGTGTTTGGCCTGTCGATGGCGCAGTCGGCGATGCTGTTTGTGCTGGAGCGCGTGATGCTGGGCGTGCAGGAGTACAGCGGCCGGTGGGGACACGAAGTGTTGCGTGCCGGGCTGAACACCGCGGTGGCGATTCCGCTGTTTTTCGTTCTGGACCGCTTGAGGACGGACGAGACCGGCCTATAGCAAGGGCGAAGCTTAGGGCTTGGCTGGCGCTTTGTCTGCCGTGGGTGCTATGCCGATCCGCACCTTGGCAGCGTGCGGGACCGCGATCTTCTCCAACGCTTGCTGTTCCCGCGCCTGTTCTCGGCGGTTTTCGGGGCTAAGCGGAGGCAGGTTGTACACCTCGAGCGTGCGGTCCTGCAGGACGGCAACGTGCTGTCCGTCAGGTGATAGATCGAAGTTGAGGCCGGCGCGCTGGGCCGGCGTGACAGGCACCCGAAGAAGCTCGACTCCGCCCTGGAACTCATACACGCGCACCGTCTGGGTATGGTGGTCGGCGGGGTGATCCTCGTCCTGCGTCGAGATGCTCGGTTCCTGTGCATTGCGGAAGGCGAATCGACCCGAGTCGCCGGAGGCAGTGCTGAGCGCGGACCAGAGCGGCGGGTCGTCGGTGGTGAAGACCCAGTTGGCCTGCGCGAGCATATCGAATCCGGAGAGGAGACGGCGGTCGTCCATACCGCGGCAGCCGGTGGCGACAAAGGTGGATTCCGAGACCCACTGCGCCTCGGGCCGGCAGGTCGAGGTGAGGCCGGCCAACTCGATCTTTCCGCCCGCGAAGGGGTGGAAGTCAAACCCCCAGTGCTGGCGATCTTCCTTGACCACGTCGAGGAAACCGCGCGAGGTAAAGGGCACCTCGACTGGCCGGCTGATCTCAGTCTTGGCAAATTCGAGAAGTTGCGGATGGTCGTCGTCGGAGACGCGATAAAAGGTCGCCTGCACGGGCGGGTGATCCAGCGGCTGAGTCGGATCGTCACCGATGTGGCGCTTGGGCGTGGTCTGGATGAGCACGGTCGCACCGTCCGGACTGACTTGTATGGCGGCAAGCTCGCCGTCTGGCTTGAGCATGCTGTGGCGGTGCATGGTGGCGTGCGGCCGCATGGGATCAACAAAGAAAAGTTCGTTGCGAATGCGAAGCATGAAGCGGCCGTGGGTGAGAGGCCACAGGTAGCGTGCCTGGTCATGCACGCGCCACTCAGCCTGCCGGATCACGGCGCCATCGGGCAGGTGAACGACGATCGCTTCGATCAGGCGGTCCTGGTCGCCTTCGGGGTCGTCCTGTTCGCGTGGAACCAGTTTGTGCGCGGCGAAGGTGAGCAGGACATTGTCGTTGTCGATGAAGTCGAGCGTGTTGTGCGCGAAGCCTTCGCGCAGAAGCATGGCCGCGGTGACAGGACGGTAGCCGAGGGTGTCCAGCGGAATGCGATACGCAGGTGTGGCCGGAGAAGGACGCGGTGCAGACGCTCCCACCATGACAGCGAGATCAGGAACGGCGTCGCGAGCTCCGGCGGCGAAGCACACAGGCAGGCTCGCTAACGTTGCCATTACCGTAAGCAGCCGGAGTCGCATTGCCCCTATGGTAACGAACGGCGGACAGGGCCGGAGCGGTCACGGAGGACCATGATGGCGTCATGGAACGCCGCTACCGGTACTCTGAAATGCAGTGAACACCGAGCAAAGGATGGTACGACGGGATCCTCGCATGGGCTTTCTGGCCTGCGGGTCTGCCGCGTTTTTGTGGGGACTGGGATTCTTTTTCGGCAAGATCGCGCTGCGAGAGCTGCCCGTGCCGTTCATGGTGCTGTACCGCTTCCTGTTTGCGGCGGTAGCGGTGCTGCCGTTTCTGCCGCGGGAGCGGGCGCGGTTTACGGGCCGGGACTGGGTCACCCTGAGCGTGGGCGCTCTGTTTGGCATTCCGATTCAGTTCCTGGTCGAGTTCTACGGCCTGGCGCACACTACATTGGCCCACGCGGCGCTGATGGTGGGGACAATGCCCGTGATCCTGGCGGTGGGCGCGTCCATGTTTCTGGGCGAGCGGCTGGACCGCGTGGGCTGGCTGGCGTTGGCGGGTTCGAGCGCGGGTGCGGGCCTGATTGCGTTGAGCCATTCCTCGTCGACGGAGGGCGAGGCGACCGTGCTGGGCGATGCCCTGGTGATCCTGGCGATGCTGGTGGCACTGATCTGGGTGTTGACGAATCGTCGGCTGATGGACCGGCATAGCCCGGCAGCGGTAAGCAGCTATGGCCTGCTGCTGGGCACGGCCATGCTGCTAGTGATTGTGGTGAGTTACGCAGGATTGCCGCCGGTGCACCACGTGAGCCTGAATGCCTGGCTGGCCCTGGCGGGCAGCGGCGCGCTGTGCACTACGGCGACTACGCTGCTGTGGAACTGGGGCATGACTCGGGTGCCGGCGTCACAGGCGGGCGTGTTGCTGAACCTGGAGCCGATGATCGGATCGGCGCTGAGCGTGTGGGTCTTCGGCGAGCGGATGGGTTGGACGGCGTGGGTTGGCGCCGGGCTGATCGTGGGGTTCGCGACGCTGCTGACCGCACGCCACAGCAGCGGTGCCGATGCAACACCCACGGTGCAGACGCCTGCCCTGATAGTGGAATGAGCCTCCCTTGCCTGCGCCGATTGGCCCCGGTAGGCTGACGGTATGCGATTCCGCACACGACTGTGCCAGACCCTGGCTGTGGCTGCGCTGCTTGCAGCGTGCACAGCTGCGCGGGCGGAGGAGCGCGTCACGCTGCGAAATGGCTTCAGCCTGACGTGCGATCACCGCGAGGTGCTGGATGCAGAGCACGTGCGACTGTACCTGAGCGCCGGGTCGGGCAATTACATGGACGTTTCTGCGGACGCGATCGCCTCGGCGGAACGGGACGCGCCAGCGCCGACAATGTCTAATGCCGTTGACGGTCGCGTGGCTCCTGCGAGCAGAACGATCGCGGGCAGCGCCTCTGCAATGGCCTTGAATGTAGATGAGCTGATCCAGCAGAACGGGGCTGCCCGGCAGATCAACGTGGACTTGTTGCGCAGCGTGGTGAACGCCGAGAGTGGTGGGCACGTCCACGCCGTTTCACGCACCGGCGCGCAGGGGCTGATGCAGTTGATGCCCGGAACAGCGCGGGCTCTGGGAGTGAAGGACAGCTTTGCGCCGGAACAGAACGTGCGCGGAGGGACGGACTACCTGGACAGCCTCTTACGGCGATACCACGACGACCTGCCGCTGGCGCTGGCGGCCTACAACGCCGGACCGGGAGCGGTAGACCGGTACCACGGCGTGCCGCCGTATCGCGAAACGCGGCTATATGTAGCCAGGATCATCCGCGAGTTCAATCGGAGGACGCTGCTGGCGCAGCATGCTGCGGCTGCGCTTGCGGTGGGAGTCGCGCCCGGACGATGACCGAGACAAAGCAGAAAAGTTCTGGCCGCGCCCTGGTGGTGCTTGCCATCGTGCTGTTGCTGGCGAGCCTGGGTGTGTGGTGGGCGCGGCGACGCGGACTGACGTTCGATGTTCACGAGTTTCTGCGGCAGATGCAGGGTGTGGCGTGGTGGCACATCGTCGCTGGCATCCTGTTGATTTATGGCAGCTACGTGGTGCGCGGCTACCGCTGGTCGGTGTTCATGCGCCGGCAGCGAGAGGTTGGACCGCTGTTTCTGCTGGGCCCGCAGTTCACCGGCTTTACGGCGGTTGCGATCTTCGGTCGCATCGCCGATCTTTCGCGCCCATACCTGATTGCGCGAAAGTCGCAGACCTCCCTGCCGAGCCAGATCGCGGTGTACACCCTGGAGCGGATGTTCGACCTCGGCGCCGCGGCCCTCATCTTTTCGACCGCGCTGGCGTTCACACCGTCCACCATGCCGCACCACGAAATCTTTGTACGCGTGGGCGTGGTGAGCCTGGCGGGAACGCTGTTTCTGGCGGGCTTCGCGGTGGCGATCCGGGTGGCGGGAGTAGGCCTCGCTTCGGCACTAGGGCAGCTTGGATCGCGCATCTCGCCGAAACTTGGCACCGGCCTGAAGGAGAAAGTGCTGACCTTTCGTGATGGCCTGGAAGGCATAGGTTCTTTCGGCGTAGCCGCATGGGCTGGCGCGCTGAGTGTATTTCAGTGGCTTCTGATCGCGCTGTCCTACGTGCAGACGGTGCACGCGTTCGCAGCGGAACCGACGCTGGCAGGATTGTCTTTTGCGAGCACGATGCTGCTGATGGGCGCATCGATGGGCAGTTCCCTGCTGCAGCTACCGGTGTTGGGCTGGTTTACCCAGATCGGGGCGACGGCGGCGTCGATGCACGGTTTCTACGGCACGCCGCTGGCGACCGCCACGGCTTGCGGCGCGCTGCTGCTGATCGTGAATATCCTTTGCGTCATTCCGGCGGGACTGATCTATGCGCGGCTGGATGGGGTGAGCCTGACGGACCTGAAGACGCGGAGCGAGTCGGCAGAGGAGGCATTGGCATGAGGTGCCCATTCTGCGGCTACTCGCAGGACAAAGTGGTGGATTCGCGCGAAAGCAAAGAGGCGGATTCCATTCGCCGCCGGCGCGAATGCGAGCGGTGCAACAAGCGATTCACCACTTACGAGCGGATCGATGAGATTCCGTACATGGTGGTGAAAAAGGATGGGCGGCGCGAGAAGTTCGACCGGCAGAAGGTGCTGAGCGGGCTGCTGCACTCGTGCCAGAAGCGGCCCATCTCCACCGCGAAGCTGCAGCAACTGGTGGACGAGGCCGAAGCGTACGTGGTGGATTCGCCAGACCGCGAGCGGACCACGACGGAACTGGGCGAACTGCTGATGAACCGGCTCCGGGACATGGATACGGTGGCATACATCCGGTTTGCGTCGGTGTACCGCGATTTCAAAGACGTGCGGGAGTTTGAGACGGAGCTGCGGGAGTTGCTGTCGAGCTCGCCGCGGCGTCGCTCGCACAGTTCGCTGTAACCTTCTGTTCAACCTAGTGACGAGCGGCTGCATCCCAAGACGGATGCGACGCCTCATACTCCCTGCTGCTGTGTGTTTTGGAACGATGTTCGGTCTGGCCGGGTGCAAGCCGGATGGCGCGATTCGCCAGGGTGCAGTCGTCGATCGCGGCAGCGACATCAAGTACGATCCCGCGCCCAACGCGGCGAGCACCGGCACGGTAACGGGCGTGGTTCAGTTTGCGGGAGCCGCACCGGCCCGCGTACCCATCGACATGAGTCAGGATCCAGCGTGCTCGCTTGCGGGGCAGCCGAACCTGTCGGAACAGGTGATCGTGGATCATGGGCACCTGGCGAACGTCTTCGTGTACGTGAAGGGCGCTCCGCACTTGAAGGCCCCCGTGGAACCCGTAGTGATCGACCAGCATGGTTGCCGCTTCCAGCCGCACGTGGTCGCGGTTGCGGCGGGCGGATCGGTGGAGTTCCGCAACTCCGATCCCGCGATGCACAACGTTCACTCGATGGCGGTGCAGGCGGGCAATCGCAATGTGGACCTGTCGCAGGGTCCGGGCGCGAAGCCGGAGCGCCTGTTCTACCGCGAACCGGAGAACATGGTTCCGGTACGCTGCAACAACCACCCGTGGATGAATGCATTCATCAACGTGGCGCCAAGCGTGTTCTTTGCCGTAACCGCGCCAGACGGGAGCTTCAGCATCAGCGGCCTGCCCGAGGGAAGCTACGACGTGGTGTTTGTGCATGAGAAGCTTGGCGAGCGCCATGCGCAGGTGAACATCAAGCCGCAGACGAACTCGTCCGTCACTGTGACATACAAAGCGCAATAGGAGATCTGCATGCACGTTGGAGTTCTCAGCTTCGGTCCCACGCACGTGTTTCCGCTGTGGTTCCTGGTGATTAGCCTGTTTCTGCCGCGGCTCAGCCTGCTGGTCTGGTGGTGGGACCATCAACACGGGAATGTGCTGGCCATTCCGATTCTGCCTACGGTGATCGCACTAATCGTGCCGCGGGCCCTGATCCTGTACATGCTGTACACGGACAGCGGCATCTCAGGATGGTTCCTGATTCACGCCATAGCGGCGGTGATTGCGTGGTACGGCATCGGCGGAAGGTATGTGCAGCGCCGCTGGTCGGACGACGTTTAGACCGGGCGAGATGGCATAACTGGCAGGAGAGGGCACAGCCAAGGCTGTGCCCTTTGTTCGTGCAAGAACGGCGCGTTCGCGCAGCGAGTGAAAGAGGTCCGAGCATGGGCTGCGCCGGTTCACGTATTCTTGACAGACCGAACGAGACGTAAAGGAACACCGCACGTGGAGCGAAGACGGGTAGGCATTCTGGGTGCAACCGGCACCGTTGGCCAACGATTTGTGCAACTGCTGGAGCGGCACCCGTGGTTTGAGGTGGCGTGGCTGGCCGCCAGCGACCGCTCTGCCGGAAAGACGTACCGCGAGGCATGCGCCTGGAAGCTGGATACGCCCATGCCGCAGCGCGTGGCAGAGATGGTGGTGCAGCCGAACACGCCTGCTGCGGCGGGTGGGGCACTGCCGAAGATCATCTTTGCGGCACTGGACACCGACATTGCGCGCGAATTGGAGCCGCAGTTTGCGGCAGCCGGGTGCGCGGTGATTTCCAACTCAAGCGCGTTCCGCATGACAGCCGACGTGCCGCTGGTGGTGCCTGAGGTGAATGGCGATCACCTGAGCCTGCTGGAGTCGCAGGAGGTGCGGCGTGCAAGTGGCGGATACATCGTCACGAACCCGAACTGCTCCGCGATCGGGCTGGTGCTGGCACTGAAGCCGCTGGAGCAGCGCTTCGGCATCGAGAGCCTGTTTGTGAGCACCATGCAGGCGGTCAGCGGCGCCGGCTACCCCGGCGTGCCGTCGCTCGACATCTTGGGCAATGTGGTGCCGTTCATCCGGAATGAAGAAGAGAAGATGCAGGAAGAGGTCGGCAAGCTGCTGGGCCGGTATACCGGATCGGCGGTGGACCCGCTCTCTGCGAAGGTGAGCGCGCATTGCAATCGCGTCGCGGTGATCGATGGTCATACGGAGTGCGTCAGCATCAAGCTGAAGACGCCGGCAACGCGGGACGAGGTCCTGGAGGCGTGGCGGAGCTTCCGGCCGTTGGACGGCAAGCAGTTCCCTTCCGCGCCGGACACGCCCGTGATCTACACCGACGCGCCAGACCGGCCGCAGCCCCGGCTGGACGTAAACGCCGGGAATGGCATGAGCACGACGGTCGGCCGGTTGCGGCCCTGCACGCTGCTGGACTGGAAGTTCGTTCTGCTGAGCCACAACACCTTGCGTGGCGCGGCAGGCGCGGCGGTGCTGAACGCCGAGGTGCTGGCGCGTAGCGGCAAGCTGCCGAAGGACGCGGCATGAGCGGGAACGCGGGTTTGTTGCGCGGCGACGTGGTGGTGATGAAGTTTGGCGGCACGTCCGTCGAAGACGCGGTCGCGATTGCGAGGACGGCCGGCATTGTCGCCGGCCGGCGCGACAGGAACCTGCGCCCGTTTGTAGTGGTTTCCGCAATGGCCAAGGTGACGGATTCCTTGCTCGCTGCTGCTGCTGCCGCGGGCCGGGGCGATCGCGCGGGAGCGCTGGCATTGAGCCAGCGGCTGCGCGGACGACACCTCGAGACTGCGGCAAAGCTGGTGAGCGCGGCGGCGGATGTGCCGCTGTCGAACGCACTGCATGCGGAGTTCGACGCCTTGGACGATCTGCTGCGCGGGATCGCGGCGGTGGGCGAACTGACCCCGCGCACGACCGACCTGGTGGTCAGCTTTGGCGAGCGGCTTTCGAGCCGCATTGTCGCGGCGGCGTTTTTGAATGCAGGGCTGGACGCCGCGCATGTGGACGCGCGCACCTGCATCGTCACAGACGACAGCTTCGGCAAGGCAGTGCCGCAGGAAGCAATGATCGAGAAGGCGATGGAGCAGGTTGCGTTGCCCTTGCTGAACGAGGGCAAGCTGCCCGTGATGGGCGGCTTTATCGGGGCGACCGAGGCTGGCGTTACAACCACGCTGGGGCGTGGTGGCAGCGACTTCTCTGCCGCACTGGTGGGTGGCGCGTTGCGAAGCGGCGCGATTGAGATCTGGACCGACGTGGACGGGATCATGACCACGGACCCGCGCATCTGCCCCGACGCTCTGCGCGTGAAGACGGTGAGCTTCGAGGAGGCGGCTGAGCTTGCCTATTTCGGCGCGAAAGTACTGCACCCCGCGACCATCCTGCCGGCGGTGCAGCAGAACATCCCGGTGTGGGTGCTGAACTCGCGAAATCCGACCAACGAGGGCACACGCATTACGGCGGTGGCTCCGCCATGCAAGTCGCCGTTCAAGTGCATTGCGGTCAAGAAGCGGTTGACGATTGTGGACATCGTCGCGAGCCGGATGTTGATGTCGCACGGGTACCTGAAGGCTGTGTTCGACGTATTCGACAAGCACCACGTTGTGATCGACATGGTCTCGACGAGCGAGGTGTCGATATCCGTAACGGTGGACACGAGCGATCGCCTGCCTGCGATTGCGGCGGACCTGCGGCAGATCGCGGATGTGAAGTTCGAGAGCAATAAGGCACTGATCTGCATGGTCGGCGAGGACATTCGCGGACACAACGGCATTGCCGGCAAGGTGTTTACCGCGGTGGGGCACGTGAACGTGCGCATGATCTCGCAGGGTGCAAGCGAGATCAACATGAGTTTCATGATCGAGGAAGAAGATGTGGAGGAGGCGGTGCGCTCGTTGCATGCGGCATTCTTCACGGATCCCGATCCGGCGATCTTTGACGTGGACGCCATGACAGCGTCCAAGCAGTAGCGGGCACGGCTCTGCCGACCGTAGTACCGAGGAGAAACACATGCGGATTCTGGTTCTGGGTCACGGCAAGACGGGCAACCTGGTTGCAGAGGTGGCGCACGAGCGCGGCCACGGCGTGCACGTGCTGGACGCGAAAGAGAACCCGAACGGCGCAGCGCTGACCGCCCCGTTTGTGGCGGGGTTCGACGTGGCGATCGACTTCACGACTCCGGAAGCGGTGCAGACGAATCTGCGTGCGCTGCTGGCAAACGGGGCCAAGGTGGTGGTGGGCACTACGGGCTGGTACGGCAGCCTGCGCGACATGCGCGACCTGGCGGAGCGTCGCAGTGCGAGCCTGCTCTACGGCACCAACTTTTCCGTTGGTGTGCAGATGATGCTTCAGCTTGCGAAAGAAATGGCAACATCTCTGCGCGACGCGGGGTACACGTTTGCGATCGAAGAGACGCACCACGTGACGAAGCTGGACGCGCCTTCCGGCACCGCGATCTCTCTGCAGCAGGCGGTGAGTGCGGGCCCGAATGAGGTGCCGATCACGTCGAAGCGCGAGGGTGATGCGGCGGGCTTGCACATCCTTGAAGCGCGTAGCGACGCGGACCGTATCGTTTTAACGCATGAGGCGTTCTCTCGGCGTGGATTTGCCGAAGGCGCGGTGCGCGCGGCGGAGTGGCTGGCCGGGCGGACTGGCGTGTATGACTTTCGGGACGTGTACGCGCAGTTGAAGCGGTAGAGGCGCAGGTGGGCCCGGACTGCGGTCCGGGAGCGCACGGCACGGGCTCAGCAGCTTAGACTGAGTGCCATGAGCACCGTTGAAGCCCCTGCCAAGCCGTTTGGAACATTGACCTTTGAAGAAAAGCTGGACCGGCTGGCGCTGGTTGCGGTGCGTGTTGGTCTCAACCTGCAACCCGAGCAGGAAGTGGTGATCAGCGCTTCGCTGGATCACGTGCCGTTCGTCCGGCGCATCACCGAACACGCCTACAAGGCCGGCGCCAAGGCGGTGACGACGCTGTACGCGGACGATGAGACGATCCTGGCGCGCTATAAGTACGCGCCTGACGCGAGCTTTGACTTCACGCCGAAGTGGCTCGCCGACGGCATTGCGGCGGCGTATGGTTCGGGTGCGGCTCGGTTGGGCATCGCGGGTGCCAATCCAGCGCTGCTGAAGGACCAAGATCCGGCCAAGGTGAGCCGGGCCAACGTGGCGACGAGCAAGGCGATGAAGCCCGCGATGGAACCGATCACACGGCATGCGATCAATTGGTCGATCCTGGCCGGTGCGACGCCCGCGTGGGCGAAGCTGGTCTTCCCTCATCTGCACGAGGCGGAGGCTGTACCGGCGCTCTGGGAGGCAATCTTCAAAGCATCGCGCATCACGGGTGACGATCCAGTGGCGGATTGGAAACAGCATGGGCAGAACATTGCAGCGCAAGTAGATCGGCTGAATGAGAAGCGATACAGTGCCCTGCACTTCCGCGGGCCGGGCACAGACCTGACCGTCGGCCTGGCGGATGATCACCTCTGGGCCGGCGGCGGTGGCGTGTGCGGCAACGGCATCTTCTGCAACGCGAACATCCCGACGGAAGAGTGCTTCACCACGCCGCACAAGGATCGCGTGAGTGGGACGGTGAGCGCGTCGAAGCCGCTGTCGCATCAGGGCACGCTGATCGAAAACATCCAGGTACGGTTTGAAGGCGGCCGCATCGTGGAGGCGAACGCCTCGGCTGGGCAGGATGCGCTGCGGAAGCTGATCAGCGTCGACGAGGGTGCCTCGCGATTGGGTGAGGTGGCCCTGGTGCCGCACTCCTCGCCAATCGCACAGAGCGGCCTGTTGTTCTGGAACACGTTGTTCGACGAGAACGCGGCGAGCCACATCGCGCTGGGCCAGGCGTACGCCACCTGCATTCGCGAAGGCGAGCACATGGACGAAGCGACACTGGCCGCGAAGGGCGCGAACACCAGCCTGATTCACGTGGACTGGATGATCGGGTCGGGCGAGGTGGACGTGGACGGCGTGCGCACGGATGGCACGAGCGAGCCGCTGATGCGGCAAGGCGAGTGGGTCTAGTTCGGTGAGCGTTGAAGCTCGAACCCTGCCGACCGGCCGGATGGAGGCGTTCTCTGACGGTGTGATTGCGGTGATCATCACCATCATGGTGCTGGAGCTGCACGTGCCACACACCGATGGCTGGCCGGCGGTGCGTGAGATCGCGCCGCGGTTGGGCGTGTACTTCCTGAGCTTCGTGATGATCGGCATTTACTGGCTGAATCATCACGAGCTGCTGCGCAGGGTGGAGCGGGTTCACTACTCCACCCTGCTGACGAACCTGCTGTGGCTATTCATCTCGTCGCTCATTCCGCTGTCGACGGAGTACGTGGACGAGAAGCAGTTCAGCGCGTTTGCCGTGATGCAGTATGCCGTGATGATGCTGCTGACCGGCGCGAGCTTTGGCCTGCTGAGGATGACGCTGCTGCGTGTGCAGCGGCAGACCGGCACGTTTGGCGAGAACGATCGTGCCGAGGTCGCGAAACATGTGGGCTCGCTGCTGCTGTACGTCGTCGCAGTTCCTGCGGCTTACTGGCACCCGCTGTTCTCGCTTGCGCTTACGGCGTCGGTCACGGTGATCTGGATCGCACCTTGGCTGGGCACGCAGCACGTGGCGCGTATGCACGCGCCGCTCCCGCGTTCGTCGAAGGGAGAATCGCGGTAGACTCGACTGCGGAAATGAAGACACAGGAAGACCTCGGCGGCGTTGGTACGGCACTCGTTACACCCTTTTACGCGGACGGATCGCTGGATCTGCAGTCGCTGCGATTGCTGACCGAGTGGCAGATCGCTAGCGGCATCTCGCTGCTGGTGGCGTGCGGGTCGACAGGCGAAGCGGCAACGCTTTCTGAAGACGAGACGCTGCAAGTAGTGCAGACGGTAGTCGAGGCTGCCGCCGGGCGCGTGCCGGTGTTTGCAGGATGCACCCACAACAGCACGGCTGAGGCAGTGCGCAGGGCAAAGGCATTGGCCGCGGTGCCGGGCGTGGGCGGAATCCTGACCGCGAACCCGTACTACAGCAAGCCAAACCAGCGCGGGCAGTTCCTGCACTTCAAAGCGGTGGCGGATGCGGTCGCGCCAGTGCCGGTGCTGCTGTACAACATCCCCGGGCGAACGGCGGCGAACCTGGAGCCTGCTACGGTCGTCGAGCTGGCCGGGGCTTGCCCGAACATCGTGGGCGTGAAGGAATCCAGCGGGAGCATGCCGCAGATCACGGATCTGATCGCGCGCGTTCCGGCGGGCATTCGGGTGTTTGCCGGGGACGACTACCTGGCGTTGCCGGTGTTGGCGGCCGGTGGAGTGGGCGTGATCTCGGTAGTGTCCAATGCAGCGCCGACCGAGGTTGTTCGCATGGCGCGCAGCGCTGCCGAAGCTGACTGGAGCACCGCGCATACGTTGGGACGCAAGCTTGCGCCGCTGACAACCGCGCTGTTTCGCGAGCCCAATCCGTGCCCGGTGAAGTCGCTACTCCACAGCATCGGGCGGATCGAGAGCGATGCGGTGCGTCTGCCGTTGGTGCCGGTCACGGAAGCGCTGCGCGATGAGTTGCAGCGGCTGCTGCAGGAAGTGGGAGCTTAGCTCTCTTTATTAATCCAGCGTGGCGAACCAGCCGGCATAGGGCGAGTTACGCACCATGTGCCGGTTGTAGTCGGGAGCGCCGTCAGTCCACCAGGGCTTTCCGCGTTCGCCGAGGGCGTGCTTGGCGGCGTCCACCCGCCGGCGTGCCAGCTCCCGTGCTTCAAGATCGCCAGCGCGCATGGCTCGTCCTTTGGCGCTCCGTGCCTGCATCAGTTCGTGCACGAGCTTTAGCCGCTCGTCCTCCGAGAGATGCGGGTTGGGACAACGCCACAAGCGGCCGCGAACGACGAAGTAGCGGCCATCCGGTGTCGTCGGATAGTGGTGTGGCGCAGCCATCGTGGGCTGAGATGCCGGCGCGCACCGGGACGATTGATAAACTCGCGATATGACCCCGGTTGCAGACGTTTCCGCTGGCTCGCTTCAGAGCCGGATTGAGCATTTTTTCGCGCTTGGCGCGGCCGCCGCGCAGGAGCGCGAAGCCCTGGACAGCTTTCATGAGTTGCGGGAAGCTCTGGAGCGCGGAACGCTGCGTTCCGCCGAGCCGGACGCTGCAAGCGCCTTGGGCTGGAAGGTGAACGCCTGGGTAAAGCGGGGCATCCTGCTGGGCTTTCGGCTGGGCGCGATGACGGAAATGGGTGCGGGGTCGTTTGTGGACAAGCACACGTATCCGGCGCGGGTGTGGACGGCAGAAGACGGCGTGCGGATTGTGCCGGGCGGATCGTCGGTGAGGTCGGGTGCGTACCTGGCTGCCGGCGTGGTCTGCATGCCGCCCATGTATGTGAACGTGGGAGCGTATGTGGACGAGGGCACGATGGTCGACTCGCACGCGCTGGTGGGAAGCTGCGCGCAGATTGGCCGGCGCGTTCACTTGAGTGCGGCGGCGCAGATCGGTGGTGTGCTGGAGCCGGTGAATGCAACGCCGGTGATCATCGAAGATGACGTTCTGGTGGGCGGCAACACTGGCGTGTACGAAGGCACGATCGTGCGCAAGGGCGCGGTGCTGGCTGCCGGTACGATTCTGACTCGCGGGACCCCCGTGTACGACGTGGTGAACGACACCGTGCTGCGCGCCTCCGCGGAGTCGCCGCTCATCATCCCGGAGGGAGCCGTGGTTGTGCCTGGGTCCCGCGCCGTGACCAAGGGAAGCACGCAGGGACTGAGCGTGTACACGCCCATCATCGTGAAGTATCGCGACAGCAAAACCGAACTATCTCTGGTGTTGGAAGACCTGCTGCGCTAGGCTGTCGGCACTCCTATGCAGATCACACACGCTCTGGTCGGCAAAGACGGCTTCCGCTTACGTGGTGAGGAGATGTCGCGGATCGACGGCTTTTCCGACGTGGTGTTCGGCTTCGCACTGACACTGATTGTGGCGTCGCTGGAAGTGCCGAAGACCTTCGACGAACTGCAGGATGTCCTGCTGGGGTTCCTGCCGTTCTCCATCTGCTTCTTGTTCCTGATGACGGTCTGGCTGTCGCACTTCCGATTCTTCCGCAGGTTCGGCCTGCACGATCTGGCGACCATCGTCATCAATGCGGCCCTGCTGTTTACCGTGTTGTTTTACGTGTACCCGCTCAAGTTCCTGTTCACGCTGTTCACCTCGCAGTTCTACACGGAGCACACGGAACACCACCCGATCACCCATGCGTACCAGTTCCGCCAGCTTACGGTTACGTACGCGCTCGGGTTCACTGCCATCTACCTCTTCCTCTTTCTGTTGAACTGGAATGGCTGGCGGCAGCGCGATGCCCTGCAACTGGACGAACTGGAGCGGCTGATCGTCCGGGGTGAGATGGTCGATCTAGGTGCTACTGCCTGCTGTGGCGTTGCCGTCGCCATCGTCGCGATGCTGATCGCTCCGCAGCACGCGATGGCCGCCTGCTACCTTTTCGGCCTGATCGGTATCTGGAAGACGATTACGGGATCCTACTTTGGTAAACGTATCCGCGTTCTGCAGCGGCAGGCGCGGCCAACCGGCTCTCTGCATAGCGCCCTGCCCTCCTGACGCGGCGAGGATCGGTAAACGATCGGCCACCCGGAGCGGCGTGCCGGGTTCACTTCGGCTCGAAATTGCTCGGCGCGATCGCTCGAACGGCCCATGCCGTCACGACAGCGGTGTTACGCTGAAGTCGAATGAGTCTGGAAACGTTGAAGATTGTACCCCTGGGCGGCCTGGGGGAGTTCGGCATGAACTGCATGGCCGTTCAATGGAAGGACGACATCGTCGTAATCGATGCCGGCCTGATGTTCCCTGAGGATGACATGCTCGGCGTGAACATCGTCGTGCCTGACATCAGCTTTCTGACAGAGAACCGCGAGAAGGTGCGCGGCATTCTGTTGACCCACGGGCATGAGGATCACATTGGCGGCCTGCCGTGGATCCTGAGCGAGCTGAACGTGCCGGTGTACGGCACCGAGTTCACGCTGACGCTGGTGGAAGGCAAGCTGGAAGAGCACAAGCTGCTGGACGATGCCGACCTGATCGAAATGTTACCGGGCTCGAGCTTTGAGCTTGGGCCGTTCCGCGTCTCGCCACTGCGCGTGACGCATTCGCTGGTGGACTGCGTGGCGCTGGCGATCCGCACGCCGGTCGGCACCATCGTGCACACGGGCGACTTCAAGATTGATCTGTCGAGCCCGGACGGACACCCGTTCGATCTGCAGAGTTTCGCCGAGCTGGGCAAAGAGGGCGTTCTGCTGCTGATGCAGGACTCCACCAACGTGGATCGGCCTGGCTTTACGCCGGGAGAGTTGGCGGTCCTGCCGCGTCTGGATGAGATCTTTGCGCGGACCGAGCGCCGGCTGTTCTTTACGTGCTTCTCGTCTTCGATCCACCGGATCAAGCTGGCCATGGACCTGGCGCACAAGCATGGCCGCAAGGTCGCGCTGATCGGCCGCTCCATGGACAACGCTACGGAGATTGCGCAGGATCTGGGCTATATCGACCCGCCGCCCGGCCTGCTGATTCATAGCGGACAGTTGAAAGACATGCCGCCGGAGAAGGTGTGTGTGCTGATCAGCGGAACGCAGGGCGAGCCGATGAGCGCGCTGAGCCGGGCCGCGGTGGACAACCACAAGCATGCGCGCATTGAAGCGGGTGACACCGTGGTGTTCTCATCGCGTGTGATCCCGGGCAATGAGAAGCCGATTTACAACGTGATCGATCACCTGTACCGCCGCAAAGCGCGCGTGATTCACGACGACGGCCGGTCCGGCCTGATTCACGTGAGCGGACACGCATCGCAGGAAGAGCTGCGGCTGATGATCAACCTCTTGCGCCCGAAGTACTTCATTCCCGTGCACGGCGACTACCGGCATCTGACGCAGCACGTGGAAGTGGCGGTGGGCACCGGGATTCCTCAGCAGGCGATGCTGGTGGAAGACGGCGAAGTCATCGAGCTGACCGCCGGCAGCATGAGCAAGACGGGCAAGGTGGCAACCGGACGTGTGTTGATCGATTCGGGATCGGCGACTGAGGCCGTGGAAGAGATGATCATCCGCGACCGCAAGCACCTGAGTGAGGGCGGCCTGGTCCTGGCGATCATCACCATCGACAAGATGACCGGACGACAGCAAGGCGCGCCAGAGATTGTGACACGCGGCTTTGCGGTGAATGAACAAGCCATGGCGACCGAGCTGCGGCAGACGATTGCGCATACGATCGAGTCGAGCTCGATTGAGGAGCGGCGCGACTGGATGCTGATTAAGGAAAAGGTACGGTCGGACCTGAAGCGGCAGATCCAGAAGAGCACCGGTCGTCGGCCGATGATCATGCCTGTCATCCTGGAGATCTGACCCTGAACGCTGCGCCTGTGGAGGCCTGGTCCTAGATCGATGCCGCGTCGCTTTCCACGTCCGCGATCCATCCTGAAACGACGGCACCGCGATGTCGGAGTCGCTGCGACCGGACGTTCCCTGCTGGGCGAACGTCTGGGTGCGCGGTACGATGAGGCGCGCGACCGCTACGGCGCGGGCTGGGTATGGAGCGGCATCGCTGTTTTTGTTGTCGCCCTGCTGCTGCTGATCACGTGGCCATTGATTCACGTCCACCTGCAGGCGCTGACCGCGCTGAAGCTGATGAGCGGCGACACGGTACCCGCGCCGATTCGCGCGATCACGGTTGAGCCGTTCACCACGCAGGATCTGACTCTGCAAACCGATGCCGGGCCGGTGCTGGCGCGCATGTACACGCCGGTGAAGCACCCGAACGCGCCCGGGCTGGTGGTGTTTCATGGTGTGCACCACCTGGGCATGAACGAGCCAAGGCTGATGAGCTTTGCGAGCGCGATGGCGAGCGTTGGGCTGCAAGTGCTGACGCCGGAGCTGCCGGACATCAAGGACTACCACATCAGCGAAAGCAGTGTTGCGGTCATCGGTTCGTCCACCAAATGGTTTGCACAGCGCAAGGGCAAGCCGGTGGGCGTGCTGGGATTGAGCTTCAGCGGCGGCCTGTCGCTGGTGGCGGCGGCAAATCCGGCGTACCGGCCATCGATGAAGGTGCTGCTGGCCGTGGGTGCGCAGGATGCGATGGAGCGCGTTGCGGCGTACTACCGCACCGGCGAAGCACCGCGTCCCGACGGTTCGCTGGAGACGCTGCCTGCGCACGAATACGGTCCGCTGGTTCTGGAATACGAGCACGTGGAAGAGTTTGTGCCCAGCGGCGACACTGAGGCGATTCGCAAAGTGCTGCGCGCCCACCTGTACGAGGACAAGCAGGCCGAGCAGGACGCGATGGAAGACCTGTCTCCCCGGCAACAGGCTGAGGCAGCGGAACTGATGGACGCCGGCAGCACCGCTGTGCAGGCCATGCTGCGGACCAGTGCGCTGCGTCACCAGAAGGAACTTGCCGGCCTGTCGCCCGAGACGCACCTTGGCGAGCTGACGGTGCCGGTCTTTCTGCTGCACGGCGAGGCAGACAACATCATTCCCGCCGCCGAGACGCTGTGGATGGCGAGCGAACTGCGCAGCACCACGCTTCAGGCAGCGCTCGTGAGCCCCGTGCTCTCGCACATCGACATGCAGAAGTCGCCAAGCGCCTGGGATGAGTTTCAGTTGGTTCACTTCATGGCGCGAGTGCTGCACGCAATCGAGCGCTGAGGCGCAGCGGGTACGGCGCGTGAAAGAATCGGGCATGGAGACTTCCCTGCCGCTGGTGACCTTGGAACAGATCGAACAGGCGCGTGAGCGCATCGCGGGTGTCGCGGTGCGCACGGGCTTGTACCGGCTGGATGTGGAGCATGCGCGCGGGCTGGGCTTTGCGCTGCCGCAGAACCTCCCTGCCATCTGGCTGAAAGCGGAAAACGAGCAGCCGATCGGCTCCTTCAAGCTGCGCGGGGCGTACAACAAAGTCGCGAGCCTGACCGACGAAGAGTTACAGCGTGGCGTAGTCGCGCATTCCAGTGGGAACCATGCGCAAGGTGTGGCGTACGCGGCGCGGGCGCACGGCGCCAAGGCGACGATCGTGATGCCGGAGGTCGCGCCACGTATCAAGCGCGATGCAACCGCAGGCTACGGCGCCGAGGTGGTGCTGGTAGGACCCGCGAGCACGGAACGCATTCAGACCGCCGATCGCATTGTGCGCGAGACCGGGGCGGTGCTGGTGCCGCCGTACGATGATGACCTGATCATTGCCGGCCAGGGCACGTGCGGGCTCGAGATACTGGAGCAACTGCCGGAAGTCGACCTGGTCCTGAGCCCTGTGAGCGGCGGTGGGCTGTTGAGTGGCATCGCGACCGCAATCAAATCATCACGCGAGGGCGTGAAGGTGTGGGGAGCCGAGCCGGAGTTGGCGGGCGATGCGGCGGAGAGCTTTCGCAAGCGCCAGATTGTGGAGTGGCCCGGTACGCAGACGGTAAAGACGATCGCGGATGGCCTGCGCACGCAAAGCCTGGCGCAGCGCACGTACAACCACATCGTCAAGTATGTGGATGGGATTGTGACGGTGACTGAAGACGAAATCCTGGACGCGACACGGTTGCTGCTGACCGCGGCGAACCTGGTCGCCGAGCCGAGCGGTGCCGTAACCCTGGCTGCTGCTCTGTTCCACGGAGATGACCTGCCTGCCGCGAAGAACGTCGTCTGTGTCGTGAGTGGTGGCAACATCGATCCGGCGTTGCGACAGGAGTTGATCGAAGCGGAGTCGTAGCGTCTAACCTCGTGTATGCGTCTTTTCGCCTGCTTGAGTGTCGCCTTCCTGCTTCCTACCACGTTTGCGGCGGCGCAATCGCCCAACCAGCACGCTGGAGAGCGCGCGACGGTGCTGCACACGGCCATCGTGTATGTGGATGCGGACGCAAACTCGCAAAAGGTGAGCGAAGTAACGCCAGGCCACGAGGTGGTCATCGTGAGCCGTTCGGGTCCGTGGGTCAAAGTATTTGCTAATACCGACGTGGAGGAAAAGAACACGGACGACGAGCCGGAGTTTGCGGAGAACGAGAATGCAGTGCCGCGGTCAGGCTGGATCCGCAACAAGGGCGTGGTGAGCACGGCAACGCCGAACGGCGACCGGCTGCTGTATGGTGCTGCGGCGAGTGCGGAAGCAGATGCCGCGGAGCCCCATGCTCCGAAGATCGCCGCCGGCTCCGCGCACCTGCTGTACCGCCGCGTGGCGGAGTACTTCCCCAGCTCCCCATTGGCTGGCGAAAGCGCTTGGCGCTCCGCCGACATTCGCTGGCAGGAGGAGAAGTTCGACGCGCGCACGCTGCCGAGCTACCGCGATCCAGACCCGAACAACCGGCCCAAGCTGTACCAGGACGCGCTGCGCAAGGTAGTCAAGCAGCAGGCGGGCACAAAGTATGCGGCGCTGGCCGCGTTCGATCTGCTGGACGCGAAACTGTGCGGAGACTGGCAGGGTCTGCCAAAGTGCCCGGCGCTGGAGAGCGAGGTGTACGAGAAGTACGCTAATGCTTACCCGGACGGGCCGAAAACGGCCGAGGCGCTTTGGAACGCGGCGTATCGCCAAGGGGTTCTGGTAACCATGTACGGCGCGGAGGACAACACCAAGAGGGCCGACGCCGCCGCGCAGCATGCGCATGCCTTGCGCGACCAGATGCTGGCGAAGTTCCCGGCAAGCGACTACACGGCACGCGCGCAGGCTCTGGTATACAGGGTGGAGCAAGGCATCGCGATTTACGGCACAGACCGCGACTAGATCGGGGGTGCGTCGCTCGCGCAGCCGGACCCGATCCCGTTTGCTGTGGAGCACGCTTGAACGAGTATCTGCTGTCTGTGGTTCTGGGCATTGTTGAAGGCCTGACCGAATTCCTGCCCGTGAGTTCCACGGCGCACCTGCGCATCACTGAGGCGTTGCTGCACGTGCCGCTGGACGACCCGTACTGGAAGATGTACACGATCGTGATCCAGTTGGGCGCCATTCTTGCGCTGATGCTGCTGTTCCTGGGCCGCATCGTGCGGTTCTTCCGCACCTTTCCACAGGGTGAGCGCGGAGAGAAGACGTGGCTTACGCATCCGCTGACATTGGTGACTGTCGCGTTTGTCTGCACCGCCATTCCGGCGAAGCTGCTGACCAAGGTCGTCGGCAAGAACCTGGAAGACCTGACGGTGATCGCGCTGGCGTTGCTGGTGGGCGGCGTGATTATGTGGGCCGTAGATGCGTGGGCGGCGCGGCGGGAACCGCGGACAACACACGTGGAAGAGATGACGCTGGGCCAGTCGATCTGGATCGGTCTCTGCCAGGTATTAAGCGCGGTGATCCCGGGAACGTCGCGATCCATGAGCACCATCGCGGCGGCGCAGCTTGCCGGCACAGATCGAGCGACGGCGCTCGAGTTCTCGTTTCTGCTCTCCATTCCGACCATGATTGTGGCGACCGGCTACGCCCTACTGAAGGCGTTGCATCCTTCGCACGAGGTCGGAGCCGAGGCGCTGGCGCCCTTGACCATGGGTCCGGAGCGCTGGCTGGTGCTGATTATCGGCACTGCCGTCTCCTTCATCGTGGCCTACGTCGTAGTGGCGTGGTTCCTGAATTGGGTGCGGAGGCGCGGCTTCACCGTGTTTGCGGTATATCGCATTCTGCTGGGAGCGGTGTTGCTGTTCTTGTTGCACGAGCACCGGCTGTAGGCCTGGTCAGCGGGACCGGCGAGCATACGCCGCTGCCCAGGCAATCAGAACGAGTTGCAGCGGAAGCCGGACGATCAGGGCCCAGTGCGGGATGCTCGCGAATCGGTCTCCGGCGTGCTGCAGCATAAAAATGTGAACGTCGAAATAGCCGACCAGCATGAGTATGATGCCGATTGCGGCGGCTCGCCGTGTCGCGGGCAGCAGCAGGCCGATGGCTCCGGCGATCTCGGCCACTCCCGTAGCGGCGACCCAGGCGACCGGATGGCTGTAATGATCTGGCATGATCGCCAGGTATAAGCGAGGTCGCCAAAGGTGAAGGCCGCCTGCCACAAAGTAGAACGCGGACTGCACATAGAGCCCGGCGCGAGCGAGTTTGGACTGCGGCATGGTGGGTCTCGGGCAGGAGCTTAGCTAGGCTAATAAAGAAAGCCCCGCCGCGGGCGGGGCTTTCTTCCGCAGAAACCGCGCTTCAAGCGGTCCGGTGCGGAGGTTGTTCCCGACTCCGTTGCGGCCGGGGAACCCTGATAGGCGAAGGGAGCCGAGGCTGCTGCCCCGGCGCGCCTCCTCTTACGACTTGCGGCTGTCGCGCGCGGCCTTCACGTAGTCGTGCGAGGTCTGAATGTGCGCGGCTTGAGTGCTGAGTAGCTGGTGCACCGGCAGCGGCAGCTCAAGCTTGAGCGCCTCGGCGTATGCCTTCTTGATGGTGTCTTCGCCGCTCTCAGCAGTTTCGAGCAGGGTGTGGTCGCCGCCACCCAGCTTGGCCTTCAGATCGCCCCAGCCGCGGTGGATGGAACCGGCAACGGTGCCGGACTCCTTTACGTCCTTCACACCTTCTTTGTGAAGCACATCTTCCAGGTCGCCGCGGAACGAGGCGCGCTTCAGGCTTTCCGCGAGGAAGAACTTCTTCAGCGTGTCGTCCTGGATGTGCTCACCCACATCCTGAAACCCTGCCTGGCTATCAATCAGAACCTTGATCAGGCCACGGAGGGTATCTTCGGTTTCCTTCAGCAACTCAGCCATGGTGCTTCCTTTCTGTTCCGGCATCTGCCGGCTTTGCAGCGCAAACCGCTGCAACAAATTCGTGTGAACTCGTGTGTCTCGGTACTGCGGGTGGGCGATCAGGACAAGCAGTCCGCCGGCTGACGCGATTCTCCTTTGCCGGCGACAAGCGGAGGAAATCGCGAAAACCCGCGCCCGCTTGCCCTGTCTCGCTTTTCTAAGGACCCGCGGCTCTGGGCCTGCCGGGCGTGTTCTGGAGCATAGGAAGCAGGTGCGCGGGAACGGGTTGCTCGCGTGATTCCCCTTGAAGTTTCACCTCCTTCGCCACTTCTTCTCCGGCGAGAATTGAGTCATGATGCGTTTTCTGTCTGGCGCCGGGATGGGTCAGCGGCTGCGTGTCTGATGGAGGAACCCCAAGCGATGCGACCACTCCGACTGGAGAGCACACCCACCCGACACCGCCGCGTGAATGAGGTGCTTGGCATGGCCGTGCTGGTCACGGGCGTGCTCCTTCTGCTGGCGCTGGTCAGCTACCATCCGGGCGACCCGTCCCTCAACACGCTGGCGGCCGCCAGCGCGGCGGGAGCGCCGCACGTGAGCAATTGGGTGGGGCGGCTGGGCGCCAGCCTGAGCGATGCCCTGCTGCAGATCCTGGGCGTGGCCGCGTTTGCCCTGCCGCTGCTGGTGATCCGTCTAGGCGTTTGCTGGATTCGTTCGCGCGCGCAGGGATCGCCGCTGGCGCGGACGCTGGGGCTGGTGTTGTGGATGCTGGCGGCACCGGTGGCACTGGCACTCTTGCCCGGAGGGTTGCGGTACAAAGGCGCGCTGCCAGTGGGTGGTGTGGTCGGTGCCGTCCTCGCCCACCTGTTGCTGCTGGTCGTGGCATATCCCGGAGCCTGCGTGGTTGCTGGGTTACTGGTCGCCATCGCCGCGTACCTGTCGACCACCTTCATGTTCAACACGGCGCAGGAGTGGGCGACCGAGCGGGTCGGCGTGGTGAGCCGCCTGCGGAACCGTTGGCAGACTTGGCGCGATCGCCAGTCCGACGCGGAAGCGGACCAATTGGAGACCCGCCGCGAGCGCGAGTTTGCCAAGCAGCAGGCCGCCGAGCAGAAGGCCGAGGCTGCGCGTCGCGCGGCAGAGAATGGGTCGCTGCTGGGCGGTCTGTTTGCCAAGTGGGGCTTCTGGCGGAAAGGCATCCGGGCTGACCGAGCAGCGGTGGCAGAGGCGCTGCCGGTGTCGCGAAGCCTCTTTTCGCAAATGCCGCGCACGGATGTGGACGCCGGCCCCGAGCCGGAGTTTGCTCCCCTGCCCGCGCATCTGCAGCAGGCTGCCGACTCGCAGTTGGAAGCCGAGTTGGCCGAGTTTCCGGAGGTGCCCGCCCAGGCTGGCTTCGAAGACTGGAATGCGCCCGAGCCCGAACTCCACGCCGAATCACCGTTCGATTGGCTGCAATCTCCCAGAGCTGCCGAGCCCAAGACGGCGGCGAGTCCGCGAGCAGAGGTGGTGCCCTTTCCCGCTCCGCGCAAGCCGGTTGCTGCGGCCGAACCGGCACCGGAACCGCCCGCGGAGCAGAGCATCTCGTTTGGGCGTCGGGCCGATGAAAACCTGCAGCCCGTGCAGATGACCGCGAAGAGCGTGCGCGGATACCAGTTGCCGCCTAGTTCCCTGCTCTACCGCAACGAGGAGCATGCCGCGATCCGCGAAGACGCCCTGCGCGAAGAAGCCCGCGTGCTGGTGGAGAAGTGCGGCGAGTTTGGCGTGGACGGTCAGGTGACGCAAATCAATCCTGGTCCGGTTGTGACGACGTTTGAGTTCCGCCCCGACGCCGGCGTAAAGTACTCGCGCGTGACTGGACTGGCGGATGACCTGTGCCTCGCCATGGCCGCCGAGTCGATCCTGATCGAGCGCATGGCCGGTAAGTCGACCGTGGGCATTCAGGTGCCGAACCACGAGCGCGAAACCATCTGGCTCCGTGACGTGGTCGAGAGCGAAGGCTTTGCCAACTCGAAGAGCAAGGTCGAAATGGCGATGGGCAAGGACATCAACGGCCGCATCGTCACGGCGAACCTGGCCGCCATGCCGCACGTGTTGATTGCGGGCTCGACCGGGTCGGGTAAGTCGGTGGCGATCAACGCCATGATCATGAGCGTTCTGTTCAAGGCGACGCCGGAGCAGGTGCGCATGATCCTGGTCGATCCCAAGCGCGTGGAACTCGGCATGTACGAGGGCATTCCACACCTGTTCACACCGATCATCACGGAACCGAAGCTGGCGGCGAACGCGCTGCGCAACGCTGTGCGCGAGATGGAGCGCCGGCTCAAGCTGCTCGCGTCCCGGCACGTGCGCAACCTGGACCAGTACAACAAGCTATTTGAGAACGGCGGTCAGCTCTTCAACGAAGACGGCGAAGAGCAGGAGCCTCTGCCGTACATCATGATCATCATCGATGAGCTGGCCGACCTGATGATGCTGGACAAGGCCAACGTGGAAGAGTCGATCACGCGGCTGGCGCAGATGGCGCGCGCGGTCGGTATTCACCTGGTCCTGGCAACGCAGCGGCCCAGCGTGGACGTGATCACCGGCCTCATCAAGGCCAACGTGCCGACGCGCATGAGCTTCCGCCTGGCGACCAAGGTGGACTCGCGCACGATCATCGACTCGAACGGTGCAGAGAGCCTGCTGGGTCGCGGCGATATGCTCTTCCTGCCGCCGGGAACGTCGCGACTGCAGCGTGTGCACGCACCGTTTGTGACGGAAAAGGAGATCAGCGACGTGGTCTCGTTCTGGAAAGGTCAGGGCGAGGCGGAGTACGTGGAGGGCTTCCTGGAAGGTCCGAAGGATGAGAAGGCCGGGCGCGACGGCATGGAGCCGGGCGAGGATGACGGCGACGAGTTGTTCGACGATGCCGTTCGCCTGATCTTCGAGTTCGGCAAGGCAAGCACTTCCCTGTTGCAACGCCGGCTCCGCATTGGATACGGCCGCGCCGCCCACCTGATCGATCTGATGGAGCGCGATGGTCTGGTAGGTCCGGCAGATGGTTCGAAGCCGCGCGAGATCCTGAAGCGGCCGGACTTTTATCGCGAGGTGGACGAGGCGCTGCGGTAGACGCTGGAGCTTCGCTTATGAGTGGGCCGCCGTCGGGCGGCCCCTGTCTTTGCGGATAAGCTCCAGACCGATCCACAGCGTAAGCAGCAGCGTTGCGCCGAGCACACCGATAGCGATGAGCAGGCGTGACACCGCGTGCTGGGCTGGATGGTCCACGTCAGGATTGGGCTCCAGCGGGCCCATGGTCGCATAGGGCCGGTTGGCGGAGACGGAGAAGCCGTTCGCAAGGCCATACGTCTTCGCGGAGATGCCCTGGCCGCCACCAAGGTAGAGCACCAGAGGCGAAGCGGAACGCGGCTGGTAGCACAAGGACCGCTTGCGCATTTCCAGAATGACGCTCTCGCTACGAGGCCCCGGCGTGGTGTCCGTGACGGTCACTTCGGCTTCATGCTGCAGGTTCGCACCCAGGGTAAACGCGTACGAAGTCTGACCGGCAGGAAGGTCATGCTGCTCCTGTTCCACCTTGCCGTCCCCGAAGGTCCGTCCGAACACCTGGAGGTGGCGAGACTCATTCAGCTCTGGCTCGATCCGGATGCGCTCGATCGGCACATGGGGCGGAACGAGCAGGCGGGCACCGTATCCATCGCGGCCGTGTCCCCAAGGTGAAAGGTCTCCGTTCCCAGGGGCCCCGCCCGGCATGCGCCCGGACATCTCGCTCCGGGCGACCGGCTCATATTCGGAACGATCGTCGTCCGACGTAACACCGCTGTTCAGGGCACGCTCGTCGTAACTCTCTTCGATGACGTAGGGCAGCTCGGTGCCGTCCTGAAACAGGCGCAGATCTCGCAGAGCCGGTGCGACATTCGCAAAGGTCGCGGCGTCCAGCACAACGCACGCCTGCTGTGTTTCGACTCCGCGCGGCGGCGTGATGATGCGTTGCCAACGAAAGCCGCCGGCCGGTTTGCCGGGAGGGGTCAACAGCAGCGCGGCGATGAGAGTGGCGGACATCCCGTGTTGTCCCAGTAGACACCGTTGCAGCGGCTTCTGTTTCAAGATAGGCATCCGCAGCGTTACAGTTCTGGGGTGAACCGTGAGCCATTGCTACTGGTGGAAGATGACGCAACGACGCGCGAGGTGCTGACCTTGCTGCTGGAGTTGGACGGCTGGGAGGTAAGCGCGGCCGAGAGCGGTGAGATAGCTCTGCAGATGTTGGGCAAGGGCGAGACTGCTCCGGACCTGATCCTGTGTGACCTGCGCCTGCCTGGCATCCAAGGGGCGCCGCTTGCGGATGCACTCCGAGAGGTAGCACCGAATGCCGGCCGCTTCGCCATGTCCGCGTCTGAAGCGAGTGCGGCAGAGCGAGTGGCGTACGATGTCGTCCTGCAGAAACCATTGGCGCCAGCGGACGTGCGTGCGGCGTGGGAGCAATGGCGAGCCGGCGCTTCAAGCGGCTCGCGCAGAGTGGGGATGGCGCAATCAGGCGCGTCCACGACGCGAGAAGAAAACGATCTCGCCGTGATCGCGCCGGCAACCCTGTTGAAGCTCGAACAGCAGATGGGCGCGCGAGCCAAAGACCTGTATGCCTTTGCCTTGGCGGACGCGGGCGATCGGCTGAAACGACTGCAGACGAGTCTCAGCCAGGGCGACGACGGTACCTTCCGCAAGGAGGCTCACGCGCTGAAAGGTTCTGCCGGCATGATCGGCGCTCAACGCCTGGCCGCCCTTGCCGCAATTGCAGAAACTACACCCGTGGTGTCCTCCGGAGGTTCATTGGACGAAACAGTGCGACAGATGTACCTTGCGTGTGAAGAGATTCGCCTTATGCTGGAAACATTGTTCCCAATTTAGGCGAACGTACACAGGCTCGATTGTGTTACAGCCCCCCGGAGAAGACGCACGTGGCCAACGTACTGACCAGCGCAAAAAATGATCTAAGCAGCGGCCCCACCGGCACAATCCGCCTGATCGTTGCGGACGACCATCCGGTGGTGCGATTCGGCGTAAAGAACATGCTTCAGCAGGATCCCGCCTTTGAGGTGATCAGCGAAGCAAACGATGGCGATGAAGCCATCACTCAGGCCCTCGAGCACGAACCGGACATCCTGCTGCTGGACGTGCAGATGCCACGGCTGCCCGGCTTGGAAGCGATGCGCGCCATCATGGGCAAGTCTCCGCGCATCAAGATCATTCTGCTGACCAGCACCATCTCTACCCAGCAGGTGATTGAGGCGCTGCAGATCGGCGCCCGCGGCATTGTGCTGAAGGACTCGGTCGCAGGCGATCTGTCGGAGGCCATTCGCGCGGTGTACAGCGGCGATTACTGGATTGGCGGCGAGCGCGTGATGAATCTGCTGCAGGCGCTGCACGGCCTGATGCAGAAGGCGGCCGCTGTTCCCGAGAAGAAGACCTATGGCCTGACGCCGCGCGAGTTGGAAGTGGTGCAGAGCATCGTCGAGGGCTGCTCAAACAAGGACATCGCGAAGCAGTTCAACATCTCGGAAGAGACGGTGAAGCGCCACCTGTCGAACACGTTCGACAAGACCGGCGTTTCCACGCGCTTGGAGTTGGCACTGTTTGCCATCTCGCACAAGCTGGTGGATCAGGTTTAGACGCACCTGTTTCCCGCCTGGAAGCGAGTGGGTTAGAACGCGACACAAAGGTGGTAGGAAGGCGACACCTCGACACCGCAGCGCATCCGTGATAACAGGCGCACAACCGGTGCGCCGCCGGAGTGTCGTTGTGACCACAGATGTGAACCGTTCCATTTGCAAGCCAAGCCGACTGATGAGCCGACTCGGCATCTTTGTGTCGGGTGTGGCGCTTGCCGCTACCCTTTCTGCCCCCGCGCTCCATGCGCAGGAACCGAATCCGACCGCGGGCCTGAGCAATGCAGGCCAGACCGCGCGTCCCGCTGGTGAGTTGAACGGAGTTCCGCTGTACCGCGTGAACGTCGTGTCGCGCGACCTGGACGCGGTCAACTACTTCCATCGCAGCGGCTCCACCAAGATCAACTTTGTCGGCACACCACTCGCCTCCAGTGTGCGGGGTAATGCCAAGGTGGACAGCGAAAAGGGCCGCATCACGATCAACCTGCACCTGGATGGCCTGACGCCCGCCAACGGATTTGGCCAGGAGTACCTGACCTATGTGCTGTGGGCGATCACGCCCGACGGCACGCCCAGCAACCTGGGCGAGGTGCTGCCGACCGGTGGCGGCGGCAAGGTGGACATGACGGTCACCACAAATCTGCAGTCGTTCGGCATGATCGTCACGGCAGAACCCTACTTCGCGGTGCGTGTGCCCAGCGACCTGGTTGTCGCGCAGAATGAAATCATCAATGACCGTACTGAAGGCGTGCTGGAGAAAGTGAACGCACACTTCAGCCTGCTGCCACGCGGAGCCTACGCGCAGACTGCCGGCCCGAAGACAGTGATGGACCCCATCACCCGCAACGAGCACAGCCCACTGGAGCTGTACGAGGCACACAATGCGTACAACATTGCCCGCATGGCCGGTGCAGAGCAGTTTGCACCGGACATCCTCTCGCAGGTGCGGACCAATCTGCAGAACGCCGACCAGATGGACGCGAGCAAGCACCGCGACGAGAAGATGGAGATCACCTATGCTCGCGAGGCCGTGCAGCGGTCTGAGGATGCTCGCATCCTGAGCCTGCGCAAGCAGCAGCAATTGGCGCAGCAGGCGCAAATCGATGCGCGTCATGCGGCGGAACAGCAGGCGCAGCAGTCGCAACTGGAGGCGGCGCAGGCAGCGGCAGCAGCGGCACAGGCGCAGGCAGCGGCGGATCGCGAAGCAGCCCAGCGTGCACGGGCCGAGGCCGATGCGGCCAACGCACAGGCTGCGGCAGACCAGGCACGCGCACAGGCGGACGCGGCTAAGCAGTCGGTTGTCGCCATCCGCGAACGTCTGCGCGCCCAGTTGAATGCCGTGCTGGCGACGCAGGAAACGGCTCGCGGCCTGATCGTCACCCTGGGCGATGTTCTGTTCGACACGGGCAAGTACACGCTGAAGCAGAACGCACAGATCTCGCTCGCCAAGGTCTCCGCGATCCTGCAGCAATACCCGGACCTGCGCCTGCAGATTGAGGGATATACGGACTCGGTCGGCAGCGACGAACTGAACCAGAAGCTGAGCGACAGCCGTGCGCGGGCAACGCAGGACTTCCTGGTGCAGCAGGGTGTCAGCGCGGCGAACATCACCGCTGTCGGCTATGGCAAGACGAACCCTGTCGCCGACAACAGCACCGCCGCGGGACGAGCGCAGAATCGCCGTGTGGAGATGGTCGTTTCCGGCCCGTCGATCGGCGTCCAGACGCAGGACCCGACCGCGACTCCAGCAGGGAACGCTGCGCCGACCGGCACGGCTGCACCGGCAGGCCCGGCGCAGTAGAGACCCAAACCCGTACAGCGAAGGCCGCTCCTGTTGAGCGGCCTTCGCTTTTGCATCTCATTGCTAGAGGCAGCAGGAGTGAAGATCGTGGGTCAGAACTTGCAGGGGAAGGTGGCGCTGATCACTGGCGCAAGCGCAGGCATTGGGCGAGCAACGGCGTTGGCACTAGCGGAGGAAGGGTGTGCCCTGGTGCTGACGGCACGCACGCTGGACCGCTTGACGGAGACGGTCGAAGCGGTGAAACAGGCAGGTGCCGCAGCGGTGCATCCCGTGGCGTTCGATGTCCGGCAGCGCCACGAAGTCGAGGCAGCCATTGCAGGGCTGCCGAAGGAGTTTGCGGAGATCGCGATCCTGGTCAACAACGCGGGCCTGGCGCGCGGGCTGGAAAAGCTGTGGCAGGACGACCCGGAAAACTGGGAAGAGATGATTGACACCAACACCAAGGGCCTGCTGTACGTGACACGGGCCGTGGTCCCCGGCATGGTACAGCGCAATGCCGGCCACGTGGTCAGCCTGGGTTCCACCGCGGGGTGGCTGGCCTACGCCGGCGGCAGCGTGTACTGCGCTACCAAGGCGGCGGAGCGCTCGATCAGCGAGGGCCTTCGCATCGACCTGATGGGCACCGCCGTGCGTGTCACCAGCGTAGATCCAGGCATGGTGCAAACCGACTTCAGCGAAGTGCGTTTCCGCGGCGACAAGGAACGCGCGGCCAAGGTGTACCAGAACATCACACCCCTGACTCCGGAGGATGTGGCGGACGCGATCCGGTATGCCGTGACGCGCCCGGCGCACGTGAACGTGTCGTCGCTGTTGCTGACCAGCATCGACCAGGCGAATTCAGTCACGTTCAACCGACGCAGCGCCTGATCTGCGATTGCGCTCGCGGCTTCGCTACAATCAAGCGCGATGCCGACGAGCGCACATCCTGACCGGCCAACCATCTCCGTGGCGATGATCGCCACGAATGAGGAAAAGAACCTGCCCCGCACCTTGGCAGCGCTGCAGGGATGGATCGACCAGATCGTCATTGTGGACTCCGGATCGAAAGATCGCTCTCCGGAGATTGCGCGCGAGTACGGTGCCGAGCACTACTTCAATCGCGACTTCAAGGGGCACGCGGAGCAGAAGAACGTTGCCATCCGGAAGTGCACGGGCGACTGGATCCTGCTGTTAGACGGGGATGAAGTCGTCACACCGGAACTGGCTCGCGAAATCGAACAGGCTGTAAAAAGCGCCGACAAAGAGGCCTTCTGGATCCCGAGGCTCAACATCTTCCTGACGCGATGGATGCGCCACGGTGGGCTGTACCCGGACGACAAGCTGCGGCTCTGGAGGCGCGGCGTGACGATGGTGGACGAGAGCATCGGCCCGCACGGTACGCCGCAGTACGACAGCGGAAAAGGCCGGCTGACGCATCATCTGCAGCACTACGGATACCCTGATTTCGCCAACTACCTGGACCACATGAACGAGTACTCCACCGGCACCGTAGCGGCCCTGACGCGCAAGCTGCAGGACCGGCCGTCGTGGTTGCTGCTGGCCACCAGCTTTGTCAATCCGGCGTTCGGCTGGTTCAAAAACTATGTGCTGCGCGCTGGTTTCCTGGACGGTCCGGAAGGTCTCATCTTTCACCTGAACCATGCCATCTACGTGCATTGGAAATACGTGAAGGTGTGGGAAGCGCGGAAGCACTTGCAGCAAACTGCGCCGGATGGTGCTGCGCCCCGATCGCGCTAGCCGCGCTGACGCCCTCGCAACCAAGTCTCTCTGCTCGCCGTTACACTCGAGGGCATGAGGCGCATGACTCGCAGGGAGGCGCTCAGCGGAGCCACAATGGCGGCCACATTCGGCTGCTTGCGGCGCATGGCCGCGCAGGCCACAGGTGTCCACTTCAACGTAGCGGAGTTCGACCGTGCTCGGACCATTCGAGCCGCGGATGCCGCGCTCAGCGGGCCCATACTGACGATCACTAGCGTTGCTGCCCCGGGCGCCAAGAGCGGCAATGGGTTCTTCTGTGACGCCACGCTCGATGCGGCCGGAGATGTCACCGGCTTTACGGGGCATGCGGATCTGCTGTCCCGCATGGCGGCGGCTGTGGCGGCTCTGATAGCAGCGTGGCGGCTGACCTCAGACAGCAAGTATCTCGAACGGGCTCAGGCGCAACTGCAGGCATGGTGCATCACACCGCAGACACGCATGACACCAACGCTGGACAACACGGCTGATGGGAGCGCAACCGCAGCCAAAACCGAGACGGACCTGCGGCTGAATCCGCTGCGCTTCACGCTTGCGCTGGCTGAGTTCGCGCGGGCTGCTTCGTTTGTGTGCGCCGCGCCTGGGACAGACCCGGCACTGGCCGACGGCGTCCGGGCATGGGCGTCCGAGCTCCTGCGCTGGTTCAGCGAGTCCGCGCGCGGCGCCGTGGCGCGCGACAGCACGCGTGCCGACGCAATCTTCTGGACGATGCAGGCGAGCGAGCTCGCGCGTTTCGCGCGCAATGATGCCGTGTGGCGCGACTGCGGTCATCGCTTCCGGGACAAGTTGCTGCGCCAACTGCACCTGGACGGCTATTTCCCGTATGCGCTGACGACGCAGCGACCGTATGCGGAATCCATGCTGCTGCTGGAATGCATGGGCAGCGTGTGCGAGTCGGTGAGTACGCCGTTTGAGAGCGCCTGGCCGTTCACCTTGCCCGACGGGCGAGGCATGCGAGCAGCTGTTGCATGGGCCTACCCGTTTCTGCAAAGCCGTGGCCAGTGGCCCTACCCCGCGGACACACGGCGGTTCAGCCAGCAGCCGATGCGTGAAAACGTGCTGCTGCTGGGCGGCCGCGCGTGGAACCGGCAGGACTATGTGGACCTGTGGCAGGCGATGAAGCCAGCCGATGCTGCAGATGCCGAGATACGGCGCGAGCATCCAGTGACGCAGCCCGCCCTATGGGCAGTGCGGCCGCCTGCCTAGCAGCCGGAGATTTCCCCTAGTCCGACTGCACCTGTGCCGTGGTGGCGCGGAAATCAGCAATAGCGCGCAGGTAGTTGCGCGCGGTCTCCGTGATCGTGTGCGGCGTGCCGGAAGCGATGGCCCTAGGGTCGGCCAGATCGGCTCCAACACCTAACGCGAACGCACCCGCTTCCAGGAACTCGCGCGCCGTAGCGACGGAAACTCCGCCGGTCGGAATGAGCTCCACCTGGGGTAGCGGTGCCTTGAGGCTCTTCAGGTACTTGGCGCCGCCCATGGCGCTCGCCGGGAAGACCTTGATCACGTCCGCGCCCGCCTGCCACGCCGTGACTACCTCAGTCGGTGTAAGCGCGCCGGGCAAGATCGCAACGGAGTAGCGGCGGCACATCTCGATGGTCGCCGGGTTGGTAGCCGGGCTGACGATGAACTGCGCACCCTCCAGCATGCAGATGCGGGCGGTCTCCGGATCGAGCACGGTGCCTGCGCCCACCAGCACTTGGGGCTCCTCGCGCACAAGCTTCCGGATCACCTCCATGGCTCCGGGCACTGTCATCGTCACCTCCAGCACGTTGACACCGCCGGCAGCAATTGCCCGCGCAATGCTGAGAGCTTCTTCGGTGGAGGAGCCGCGCAGGACCGGAACCAGACCGGTTTGCTGCATGCGTTTCAGGACGTCGGACTTTTGCATAGGTCTTCCTGGCATGGTGGGTGCTAAATGTGAACGGGGCTTGGCGCGGTGAATCGATCGTCCAGAATGTTGCCGGTATTGCGCACGCCAGCAGGCTCGAAGAGCAGGATCTCGGCTTCCTGATCGGCCACGGGCCGGTGTTCGACACCGCGAGGAACAACCAGGCACTGCCCTGGACCGATGCTGACCGATCGATCTCGGAACTCCATGCGGAACGTACCGCGCCAGCCGATGAAGAGTTCGTCCACGTCGTCGTGATGATGCCAGGGAAACTCTCCCAGCAGTTTCACCACCTTGACCTCCTGGCCGTTCAGTTCGGCGACGACGTGCGGACGCCAGTGTTCCTTCACGGCGTTCAGCTTCTGCTGCAGATTGATGACGTCCCTCGCACTCACCGCTGAACTCCCGCCCCAGCACCCGCCATCAGGCGCTCCACTTCAGCAAGCGTGGCAAAGCTGGAATCGCCGGGGGTCGTCATGGCCAGTGCGCCGTGCGCAATGCCGCATTGCAAGGCGTACGGAACATCCTGTCCCGAGAGCAAACCGTAGATCAGACCGGAAGCGAAGGAATCACCGCCGCCAACACGGTCGAAAATCTCCAGGTCTTCCATCGCACGGCCCACGTAGAGCTGGCCGTTGGCAAACGCGTAGCCACCCCAGTCGTTGCGGTTGGCCGTGCGCGGTCGGCGCGTGGCCGTTGCCATGACACGGAAGTTTGGGTGGGCCTGCATGACGCGATCCGCCATGGCAGCGTAGCTTTCCGGCGTGTGCGACGGCGGCCCGCTGGAGTGTTCTCCCAATTCAAGAGAGAGGTCGCCTTCGTGCCCAAACAGCACGTCGACGTAGGGCGCGAGCTCGCGATTCACCCGGGTTGCGGCAAGCCGCCCGCCACGCGCCTTCCACAGCGACGGACGATAGTTGCAATCGTAGGAGACGATCGCGCCATGCCGCTTGGCTGCCTGCATGGCTTCGCGCGCAACCAGCGGCGTGGTCTCGCTGAGCGCGCAGAATACGCCTCCGGTGTGGAACCAGCGGGAGCCGGCCTGCCCAAACAGACGGCCCCAATCAATGTCGCCCGGCTTGAGTTGCGAGATCGCCGTATGACCCCGGTCCATGCTTCCCAACGCGCCGCGCGCGCCAAAGCCGCGCTCCAGGAAGTAAATGCCATTGCGCGCTTCGAGGCCGATGCCGTCGTAGTCTCGCCACAGCACCTGCGTGATGTCGACACCGCCCTGCAGCATCAGGTCTTCCACCAGGCGACCGACGGGATTGTCAACGAGCGCGGTCACGATTGCAGAGCGCATACCGAAGCATCGCCGCAGACCGCGCGCGACGTTGTATTCGCCCCCACCCTCCCACACACGGAAACTGCGAGTGGTTGCAATGCGGTCCTCGCCGGGATCGAAGCGCAGCATCACTTCGCCGAGACTCATGAGATCCCAGCGACATTCCTTGGCCGGGCGGACGGGGAGGAGTTCCGATGATTCCCGATCGGTCCGCATGACTAGCGAAGCTCCGCAATCGGTGCGCCGTCCATGTCGTCGTAGGCCTGGTTCTCGCCGCCCATGCCCCAGCAGAAGGCGTAGCGGCTGGTGCCCACACCAGCGTGAATCGACCAGCCAGGCGATACGATTACCTGCCGATTGCTGACCAGCAGGTGCCGCGTTTCCTGCGGCGGTCCCATCAGGTGAACGACCCGGTGCGCCGGGTCCAGATCGAAGTACAGGTACACCTCGGACCGGCGGAAGTGTGTGTGCGGCGGCATGGTGTTCCAGTTCGAACCGGACTCAAGCAGCGTGAAGCCCATGACAAGCTGGCAGCTCTTCAGACCGTCGGCATAGATGGCCTTATAGATGGACCGCTTGTTGCACGTCTCAACAGCGCCCAAGTGAAGCGGCTGCAGGTCGGCAAACTTGACCATCGCAGTAGGATACTGCGCGTGCGCCGGATAGCTGAGCAGATAGAAAGCCGCGGGATCGTCTTCCGCTTCGCTGCTGAACGTCACCTCCTTGCTGCCACGGCCCACGTATAAGCAATCCAGCTTGTCCGTCGCGAAGGTCTGGCCGTCCACGCTGACCGTGCCTTTGCCGCCTACGTTCAGAACGCCGAGTTCCCGGCGCTCCAGGAAAAAGTCCGAACGCAGCGCCGGGTCGGTGGGCAAGGAAAGCGGCTGGGCACCCGGTACGGCCGATCCGATCACCGTGCGATCCAGGTCAACGTAGGTAAAACCGATCTTGCCGGGCTGGAAGAGATCCTCCAGCAGAAAGGTCTTGCGCAACTCTGCCGTGGTCATGCGCGGGTAGCGAACAGCATCCGCCATCTGCAACAACTTCATGGTGCTCTCCTAATTGCTGGCTGCGGCTGCGTCGGGCACTTGCACTTTGACGACGTAGTACAGGAAGTACTTGCCCTCGGGGACCACGGTCTGGTGCGGCGTTCCGGGCGCAATGTGGATCACGTCGCCTTTGTGCATGGGGTGCTCCGTTCCGCCGACCACGCGCTTACCTCGGATCTCGCCCGGAGTGGTTTCTTTCGCGTCCTCAATGGTGCCGCCGGTTACTTCGGTGGCCTCGCCGTCGAGCACAAAGAAGAAGTCGTTCCAGTTCTTGTGAAGCTCGGCCCCACCGGGCTTGGTGCGCGCGGTCAGCATGGTCAGGTGGCCGGGGTAGCGCTCCAGTGTCGTGCTTACTGCGCCATCCGGCTTAGTGCGCGCCTGCTCCAGGAACTCGTGCGCCTGCTTGTCGATCTGCGCGGCCGTGCGCACGTCGATTGGGTTGGTGTCCATGGGCGGCTGCGTGGCCTGAGCGCGGGCCGATACTGACGCGACCGCAGCCGCGATGGCGAGTGTAGCGAAGGAAAGGGTGCGAAACATTGCGGCTCCTTGATCGTTCGTTGAAGCTACTGGTTCACGCCGCTGGCGAGAAAGCCGCCGTCGACCACAATGGTCTCGCCGGTAACAAAGCTGGCGGCATCACTGGCAAGATACACCGCTGCGCCCACCGTCTCTTCGGTTTGTCCGAATCGGCCCATGGGCGTGCGCATGCGCAACTCTTTGCCGCGCTCGCTCTTGTCCAGCAGCTCCGCATTCAGAGCGGTGCGGAACACACCGGGCGCAACCGCGTTCACCGTCACGCCTTTGCTGCTCCACTCCACTGCGAGCGACCGCGTTAGGGCGTTGACCGCGGCCTTGCTGCATGCGTACGCGGTCACTTCCTTCAGCGACACGTAACTGTTCAATGACGCGATGTTGACGATGCGTCCGTAGCCACAGTCGAGCATGGGCTTGCCGAAGATCTGGCAGGCGCGCAGGGTACCTGTCAGATTCGTGTCCATGATGTCGTTCCAGGTCTCTTCGCTGACCGTGAGCGTAGGCTCGCGCTTGATCTTGCCAGCCGAGTTGACCAGGATGTCCACCTGTCCGAACTGCTGCAGCGTGGCGTCGCAAAGCTGCTGCAGGGAGGCACGATCCTTCACGTCAGAGGCGAGACGCAGGGTGCGCACGCCACGCTCCTCGATCTTCGCGGCGGCCTCTTCCACCTGCTCCATGCGTCGCGAGCTAGCGATCACGTGCGCTCCTGCGTCGGCCAGCCCAAGTGCAATGGCCAGACCGATGCCGGAGGTGCCGCCGGTGACGACGGCAACCTTGCCGGTCAGATCGAATAAGTTCTTACCCAAAATGTTTGCTCCTTTGGCAATGACCTGAAGCGGCTGGCTCAGGCCAGGTGTTCCTGTTGCAGGATGTCGTCGACGACCTGGTCGGGACTGCGATCGTTTGTGACCTTGATCGCGTCGTCCGGCGTCTCAAGGGTGGCAAACTGGCTATCCAGCAGCTTGCTGTTCATGAACTCGTGGCGTCGCTGGGCGAGGCGGCTCTGGATCAGTTCGCGCGAGCCTTGCAACAGGACGAAGTCGACGGTGCCCGGGGGCAAGCCGTCTGCCAGCTTGTCGCGATACACCTCGCGAAGCGCGGAGCAGGCGAGCACGCACCCGGTGCCCTGCGCCGCATGATCCCGCAGCAGGCGATTGAGCGTGGCAAGCCACGGCCAGCGATCCTCGTCCGTGAGTGGATGACCGGCGTGCATCTTGTCCTTGTTCGCCTGCGGGTGGAAGTCGTCCGCATCCAGGAACGGGATGTGCAAACGCTGGGCTAGAAGCGTGCCGATGGTCGATTTGCCGGAGCCGCTGACGCCCATGAGGACGAAGATCTGTCGACGGCGCGCGGTCTCCGTGCTGCCTGCCGTCATTGAAAACGCTCCTTGTACGTCCACAACCCCAGCCCGGGATTCGACACGTAGAAGATCTCCTCGCCATCGACGGTATTCCATCCGTCGCTGAGCTTGTCCGGGTTGTACTTCTGCATCATTTGTTGCGGATCACCGTATTGGAAACCCGCCTTCTCGATCTCCTCGCGCGAGAGGTGACCCGGACAGTATGTGATCTGGAAGCGGCCCTCGCTGGACCCGTGAATCAGGTGTGCCGCCGCGCTCAGATTACCGGCAAGTTCGGGGTCTTCCTTGACCCACTCCAGCGTCTTGGGCGTGCCGTAGTACCCATAGCGGCGGATCAGTTTGTCAATGGTCGGGTCTTCGCCGAACTCGTGAACCGCGGGCGCCAGCACAATCAGTTCGCCTTCATCCGCCAGCGCCATGCGCGTGCGGTAAACACTCTTGTTGCCCAGCCACGTGCTCTTGAACTCATGCGGGTCCAGGTACACGACGGCTTTCTTGATCTCGCGATCCATCATGACGAAGTTGACCTGCAGGGCGAGTTCCGCGGCCTTGTAGAAGCAGTCCAGGTCGTCGCCAATAAACAGGCCGCGGATGGCAAGCTGCCCCGCTGCGTTCTTGCCCACGACCGTCAGCACATACACGATCGGCAGGTTCTGCGCGAAGTGTTCGCTGGCATAGTTCAACACAGCGCGCACCGGCGTATCGGCGCGCCCCATGATGCGCTCCATGCCGTACACCGCGCCAAGAAAGTGCGAGCGGTGAATGCCCATGACACCGCCGGTGCCCACGAACACGTTCTTGTTGTGATTCGCCATGCCGATCACTTCGTGCGGCACCACCTGGCCAATCGACAGGATCAGGTCGTGTCCGCCGTCACGCACCAGCTTGTTCACCTGCGCGGGCCAGGTGTAGTCGAGTTTGCCCTCGCTGACCTCGTGCATGAACTCGCCCGGCACCTCGCCCAGCGTGACCACGTCGTTGCGCCAGTCGTGCACGCGGAAGAGTTCGCGCGGCGTCTGGCCGAACATGGTCGCGATCTCGCGATCCGTCATCGGCTTGTGCGTTCCGAGAGCCGGCAGCACGTCGGTCAGGGCGTCGCCGTAGTGCCGCCACGTCAGCTCGGTCAACAGACCGGCCTGCGAGTGGAAGCGCGAGAAATCCGGTGGAAGAGCCAGCACCTTCTTGCGCGGGCCTAGCTTTGCCAACGCCTCGCGCAGGTGCTTCTCCACCTCGGCGGGCGTCAGCTCCGTCTGCGGCGATCCGATGGCGAGCAAGGTGCTCACAGGCGGTACACCTTGCGCGCAAGGTTCACGGTCAGATCTTCGATCAGCTCGAATGCCTCGTCCTCGTCGATGCGGTGCTCGGCGACGAGGCGACCGAGGAACGCGCAATCCACACGGCGAGCGACATCGTGCCGGGCAGGAATGCTGAGCAGGGCGCGCGTGTCGTCGTTGAAGCCGGCCGTGTTGTAGAAGCCGGCGGTCTCCGTCACCTGTTCGCGGTACCGCATCATGCCTTCGGGCGAATCATGGAACCACCACGCCGGACCAAGGCGCAAGCAAGGATAATGGCCGGCCAGCGGAGCGAGCTCACGGGCGTACGTGGACTCATCCAGGGTGAACAGCACAAAGGTGAAGTTCGACTCGTTCCCGTACTTCGTCAGCAGCGGCCGCAGGCTGCGGACGTACTCGGTCGGCGCGGGAATGTCAGCACCCTTGTCGCGGCCAAACTTCTCATACAGGCCAGAGTTGTGATTGCGCACGGAGCCCGGGTGCAGTTGCATCACGAGGCCGTCTTCCACGCTCATGCCAGCCATCTCGGTCAGCATCTGCGCCTGGAACAGCTCGCCGTCTTCGTGCGATGCCTTGCCGCCGTAGATCTTCGCGTAGAGTGCCTCGGCTTCACTCTTGGACAGGTCTGCGGTGCGCGCCGTCAGGTGTCCGTGATCCGTCGCGGTGGCACCCATCTGTTTGAAGAAGGCGCGACGATTGCGGAGGGCGTTCAGATAGCCGGTGTAATTGCTGGTGTCTTCGCCGGTGATCTCGCCCAGCTTGTCTATGTTGCCGCGGAAGTTTGCAAATTCAAAGTCGACAACAGCGTCCGGCCGGAAGGTCGGAACGACGCGGCCCTTCCATCCCGATTCGCGAATGGCCTTGTGGTGCTCCAGCGTGTCCAGCGGTGAGTCGGTGGTCGCCAGCACCTCAAGCCGGAAGCTGTCGTACAGCGCACGCGGCCGCAACGCCGGTGTTTGCAGGGCCTTGTCGATGGTGTCGTAGAACACGTCGGCGTTCGCTTCGCTCAGTCGCTCTTCTAGTCCGAATAGCGAACGAAATGCGTAGTCGATCCACATGCGCGTGGGTGTGCCACGGAACAGGTAGTAATGGCGAGCGAAGATCTGCCAGACTTCACGTGGGTCAGCGCGGTGACTGCCGATGCCGAGCGATTCCAGCGACACACCTTGCGAGTACAGCATGCGGAAGATGTAGTGGTCGGGCTGGATGAACAGCGCGGCGGGATTGGGAAACGCATCGTTCTGTGCAAACCAGGCGGGGTCGGTGTGGCCGTGCGGGCTGATGATGGGCAGATCACGCGCCACGGCATACAGCTTGCGCGCGACCTCGCGCGCGGTGCCTTCTGCCGGAAACAGCCTGTCTTCGTGCAACAGCATGGAATGAGTTCTCCTGAGCATAGAGGACGGAGCGAAACGTTTTTCACCCCTCCGGGCACAGCAAGCCTATCAAATGGCGTGGCGAACTGGCTGACGCCGCAGGATCGCTGCCCGGGATCATCGCAGGTTCTCGGGGACAGCACTGCCGACAGGCGCCCCGGACATAACGGCCCATTTGGGTTTAGCTTGCTGATATGCCGTCGTTGTCCCGCTTTGCTTCCCTGCTTGCCCTGTCTGCCGTGGTGATTTCGGCGGCAGCGCGAGCCCAATTGGCCTTAGTACCCATGCCTCGCGAAATGCAGGATCAGCGCTCAGTCCCGCTTTCCAACGGCATCAGCGTGTTGTGTAACGGCTGTGACGCGGACGACAGCTTTGCCGCGCAGGACCTGGCGGAAGGCCTGCGTGAGCGTGGCGTGGCAGTCTCAGCGGCTGCGCCCGTCAGCATCACGCTTCTGCGCAGTAGCTCGAGCGAAGGCCGTGCCGCACTCGGCGGCGCCGCTCTGTCGCCCGAAATGCAGGCCGAGGGCTACGTCATCGTTCCGCGCGGCAGCGGTCTGGCTGTGATCGGCGCAACGCCTGCCGGCGTGTTCTACGGTGCGCAAACGATCAAGCAGCTCGTTGACAGCGCCGCGAACACAGGCCCCGTGCTGCACCTGGCCAGCGTCCGTGACTGGCCTGCGCTGAAGTACCGCGGCCTGCACGACGACGTCTCTCGCGGCCCGGTCCCCACGCTTGAGTTCCAGAAGAAGCAGATCCGCCTCCTGAGCAATTACAAGGTCAACGTCTACTCGCCTTACTTCGAGAACACGTTGCAGTACACCAGCGACCCGCTGGCAGCGCCGCCGGGCGGCTCAATAACACCGGCGGAGGCGCGCGAGCTGGTCGCGTACGCCGCCAAGTACCACGTGACGATCGTGCCGGAGCAGGAGGCCTTTGGCCACCTGCACTTCATGCTGAACTGGGAAAAGTATGCCGACCTGGCGGAAACGCCGCATGGCCACGTGCTGGCCCCCGGCGCACCGGGCACGCTGCCGTTCATCCAGCGCATGTTCGGCCAACTGGCACAGGACTTCCCCTCCCCGCTGCTGCACCTGGGCGCCGATGAAACGCTGGAGCTGGGCAAAGGCCAGACCAAGGCAGACGTGGACGCCCGCGGTCTGGGCGCCGTCTACCTGGACTTCCTGCAGCGCATCGTCACTACGTTGAAACCGCTGAACCGCCGCTACCTGTTCTGGGGCGACATTGCCATGCACGAGCCCGCCCTGTTGAAGGCTGCGCCGGAGGAGTTCAAGCGCTCCACCATCGCGGTTGCGTGGGAATACAACCCGCATCCCAGCTTCACGACCTACGTGAAGCCGTACACCGACGCCGGCATGGAGTGCTGGGTTGCGCCCGGCGTGAACAACTGGAACCGGCCCTGGCCCGACAACAATTTGGCGCTGCCAAATATCCAGGGCTTCACCGCGCAGGCCCAGGCCAGCGGATGTACCGGCCAGTTGAACACTATCTGGGACGACGACGGCGAGGCGCTCTTCAATGCGAACTGGTACGGCGTTCTCTTTGGCGCGGCAGCGGCCTGGCAACCAGGGCAGTCCTCGATTCCGCAGTTTCAACGATCGTTCGGCCGCGCTTTTCATGGCGACCCGACCGGCAAAATCGACCAGGCACAACTTGAGCTGACGGCCTGCCACGCGCTGCTGAAAGACGTGGTCACCAAGGGCGGTGACGCGAATGACTTCCTCTTCTGGGTGGACCCCTGGACGCCCGAAGGTCAGACGATCGCGGCCAAGATGCGGCCTCTGAACCGCGAGCTTCGCCTGCACGCGGAACAGGCGTTGATCCTGGTGCGCGAAGCACGCCAGGCGAATTTCCTTCGCGAACCCGACGCCCTCGACGTGATGGAACTCGCTGCCCGCCGCATCGGCATGATCGGCCAAAAGTTCCAGATCAGCGACGAGATCGCCACAATGTACGCCAACGCATACGCCCTGCAGGCCAGCAAGGTTCGCACCGACCGCAGCGAGCTGCTACGCGACGTGAACGGCATTGCGCATCCCAACGGCGTACAGGGCAAGATGGAAGACCTGCGCAGCCAGTACAGCATGATGCGCGACCTGTACGAACAAGCCTGGCTGAAGAGCTACCGGCCTTACTACCTGCACAACATGAGCGAGCGCTACACACTGAACACCGATCTGTGGATTGAGCGCGGTGACAAGGTACGCGCCGCACTGCGCGGCTGGCGCGAGACCAGCACCTTACCGCCAGCATCGCAACTCGGCATTCCTCAGGCACCGGCTGCGCCCGCAAGCAGCACCGGAACGGCACGCTGATGCCGCACACCGCGATCACCGCAGCGCGTTTGCTGCTGCCGAACGGAGCGCTCAATCAGCCGCTACTCTTCGTGCGCGACGGCGTCGTCGAGCGCATCTCGACGCGTGCGGAAGCAGAGCTGCCCGCGAACACACTCGATCTGGGCGACGCCACCCTTGCGCCTGGTTTCTTGGATGTCCACGTGCACGGCGCGGGCGGGCGCGACGTGATGGAAGGAACCCAGGATGCGGTGGAAACCACCGCATGCATGCTGGCGCGCTTCGGTACGACAAGCTTCCTCGCCACGACGGTGACCGCGCCGATCGATCACACGCTTAGCGCTCTCGAAGCGTTGGCGGACAGCATCGAGAGTGAGCCAACCGCAGCAGGTGCACGCCCAATCGGCATACACCTGGAGGGCCCTTTCATCTCGCATGCAAAGCGTGGCGTGCACCCCGTGGCCAACATTCTGCCGCCGTCGATCGGCCTTTTCGATCGCTTTCAGCAGGCAGCGCGCGGTCACATTCGGCTGATGACCATCGCTCCTGAAACGGAGGGCGCAACGGAGTTGATCGCGCATGCCGCTGCCTCAGGCGTGCGCTTGTCGATGGGCCACTCCAACGCCACGGCTGCGGAGACACGCAGTGGAATCGCGACGGCGCGCAGGGCCGCTCCCACACAGGCTGTCTCTGCAACGCATACCTTCAATGCGATGCGCGCGCTCGACCACCGCGAGCCGGGCATTCTCGGCGTCACGCTGGACGACGCGGACCTGTTTGCGGAACTGATCTGCGACGGCATCCACACCACACCTGAGGCGGTGCGGCTCTGGTTCCGCAGCAAGGGCGAGAACCGGGCCATCCTCGTCACCGACGGCATGGCTGCGACCGGCATGCCCGATGGCGATTACAAGCTAGGCGAGTTGGACGTGACGGTGCGCGATGGCGTGTGCACCTCCAGCGGCGTGCTGGCCGGTTCCGTTTTGACCATGCAGCGAGCCGTTGCGAACCTGCAAGCGTTCACCGGCGCTTCCCTCGCCACCGCGGTCCGCCTGGCCACGCACAATCCGGCTGCTCTGCTGGGGCTTGCCGACGAGCAAGCCGGCATGGTTCCTGGCGCCGAAGCCAGCTTCACGGTGTTCGACAAAGCCGGAGCGTTCCGCGGTACAGTGCTTCGGGGCGAACACCTGCCGTTTGCCTAATCCAATTGGCCTGCCCTTCGCCTACACTCAACGCTATGCCCACGCGGCTTCACACATTTGACCTGATTCTGATCGCCGCGTACCTGCTCGGCATCACACTCTTCGGCCTGCGCTTTCGCAAGCAGGACAAATCGCTGTCCAGCTACTTTTTGGCAGGCCGTAACGTGCCGTGGTGGGCCATCGCGCTGTCCATCGTCTCGGCAGAGACCAGCACGCTCACCATCATCAGCGTGCCCGGCATCGCCTTTGGTGGCAATTGGACGTTCCTGCAGCTTGTCTTTGGCTACATGGTCGGCCGCGTCGTGCTGTGCGTTCTTTTCCTGCCGCGCTACTTTCAGGGCGAACTGTTTACCGCGTATCAGCTGATTGATCGCCGCTTCGGCCCTGTGCTGCACAAGGTGACCGCCGGCCTGTTTCTACTGACACGCGCTGCGGCAGAGGGCGTGCGCGTCTTCGCCGTGAGCATCGTTGTCGGCCTTGCGATCGGCACGAACGACATCGTCAGCATCGCCATCATCATGGCGTTGACGGTGGTGTACTCGTTTGAGGGCGGCATGACCGCGGTCATCTGGACCGACGTCGTGCAGATGCTCCTGTACATCGGAGGCACACTGGTCGCCCTCTTTACTTTGGGCGGCAAAGTGAGCGGCGGCTGGTCCACGATTCACGCCGTGACCGCCGCAGCCGGCAAGCTCCATGTGCTCGACTTCACCCTGAACCTGACGTCGACGTACACCTTCTGGGCGGGCCTGATCGGCGGCGCGTTCCTCACCATGGCCTCGCACGGCACCGATCAATTGATGGTGCAGCGCCTGCTTGCAGCGAAGAATCTGCGCGACTCGCGAGTTGCCCTTCTCGCCTCGGGCGGCGTGGTGCTGCTGCAGTTCACGCTCTTCCTGCTGATCGGTTCCGGCCTCTACGCGTTCTATGGCCAGCATCCGGCGGCGCAGACCGTGCATGCGGCCGACCGCATCTTCCCCGCCTTCATCGTGCAACAGATGCCGGTCGGCGTTGCCGGCCTGCTCATTGCCGCGATCCTGGCTGCTGCCATGAGCAATCTATCTGCCGCGCTCAACTCCCTTGCTTCCACAACCGTGGTGGATTTCTACCTGAAGCTGCGGCCGGCCAGCAGCGATCGGGCACGCAACCTGCTCTCTCGCACCAGCACGCTCCTATGGGCACTGGTGCTGTTCGCAATTGCGGTCTACTCCGTGGAAAACGGCGGCAAGGGGCACGTTGTCGAGACGGGTCTTTCAATCGCCTCGGTCGCGTACGGCTCCCTGCTTGGCGTCTTCCTTCTGGGAACTCTGACTCGCTTTGCCACGCAAAGTGGAGCGATCGCCGGCATGATTGTTGGCTTTGCGCTCAATCTCTTCCTTTGGCTCGCGCCCGCGGGCATGAACGTTGTCCTTCACCGTGGAGATCATGACGTGGTCCTTGCAGCACCGCACGTGGCGTACACCTGGTATGTATTGATTGGTTCGGTGGTTACCTTTGCCGTAGGAGCGCTGGCGAGCCTGCCCGGGCGCGCTCGGCAACGCGCAATCGTGATCGTCGTATGTGGAGTCCTCTTGGTGCCGGGTTCCTCCCTCGTGTCGCAGGTTCCAGCACCGACGCAGGCCGCCGTCACGGGATACGACTTTTCCCCGCTCGATACGCTGATCAACGACGCGGTTGCGGAGCATGACCTGCCCGGCGCGGTGCTAGTGGTCGGGCACAACGGACAGGTTGTCTATCACCACGCTTACGGACACCGGGCAATTGAACCAGCGTTCGAGCCCATGACGGAAGACACGATCTTCGACATGGCTTCGCTCTCGAAATGCCTGAGTACCGCGACCTCGATCATGCAGTTGTACGAACAGGGCAAGCTGCAGTTCGACGATCCGGTGGTGAAGTATCTGCCCGACTTTGCGGCAAACGGCAAGAGCAACATCACGATTCGCGAACTGTTGACCCACTACTCCGGCTTGAGCGAAGACGTGAACCTGAAGGACGTGTGGAGCGGCAAGGCAGAGGGCGTGAAGCGCGCCATGGAGTCCGTTCCGTACGGACCGCCGGGCGTCACCTTCAAGTATTCCGACATCAACTTCATCACCCTGGGTGCGCTGGTTGAGAAGCTTAGCGGCGAACCGCTTCAGGTGTACGCCGCAAAGCACATCTTCCAACCACTCGGCATGGTCGACACGGGCTATCTGCCCTCGCCGTCACAGATGGCGCGCATTGCACCTACGGCGCATAACGATGACAAACCCATGACGCACGATGAACTGTTGCGCGGCATTGTGCACGACCCAACTACTCGCCGCATGGGTGGTGTTGCCGGACACGCGGGTGTGTTCTCAACTGCGCACGATGTGTCGGTCTTCGCGCAGGCGCTGCTGGATCGCCTGGCCGGCCGCCCGAGTGTGTTTCCGCTGAAGACAGAGACGCTGCGGCTGATGTGCGAGCCGGAGCAGCCAGCGCGCGGCAAGTGGTTGCGTGGCTTTGGATGGGATGTTGATTCGCCTTTCTCGCGGCCGCGCGGCACCGTGTTTCCGGTGGGCAGCTTCGGACACACGGGATTCACCGGAACGTCGATCTGGATGGATCCGCGATCCAACACGTACGTGATCCTGCTCGCGAATGCTGTGCATCCCCGCGGCGGCAAAGCCATCACACCGCTTCGTGGCAAGGTCGCGACCGCAGCCGCCCAAGCGTTGCATCTGTACCAGCCATACGCTGGCGCGAACGCCACCGGAGGCAAGGTGCTCACCGGCATCGACGTCCTGGAGCAAATACGGTTTGAGCGGCTTCGCCAGCTACAACAGGCGGTCGGGCATCCGCTGCGGGTTGGGCTGCTGACCAACAATACGGGCGTGGACTCGGCCGGCCGCCGTACGGTCGATGTACTCGCGCAGGATCTGCCGAAGGCAGTGGCGGGCGCGAAGCTGACGACGCTCTTCTCGCCGGAGCACGGCCTCGCCGGTGTCGAAGACCGCGAGGGCATCGGCAATGCAACCGACAGCGCGACCGGGCTGCCGGTGCTCTCACTTTACGGTGCAAAGCCGGAAGACCGGCGGCCAAAGCAAGCCGACATGCAGAAGCTGGATGCGGTGTTCATCGATCTGCAGGATGCGGGCGTTCGCTTTTACACGTACGAGACCGTGGTGGGGTACTTTCTGGAAGCCGCTTCGCAGGCGAGCAACAAGCCCCTCGTAATGGTGCTGGATCGCCCTGCCCTGCTGAGTGGCGAGATCGTGAACGGGCCGGTCAACGACGCGGGCACGGAACGTTACATCGCCTACATGCAGGAGCCGACGCAGCACGGGCTCACGCTGGGTGAACTCGCACGCTACGTTCATGGCGAGAAGCACCTGCAATGCGATCTCAGCGTCGTCCCTGTAGCGAACTACCAGCGCGGGCTGTGGTACGACGAGGCAGGCTTGGTATGGGTGAATCCTAGCCCGAATCTGCAGCGGCTTGAGGCGGCGACGCTTTACCCAGGCCTCGCATTTCTGGAGTTCACGAACGTCTCAGTTGGCCGAGGAACAGACGCACCGTTTGAGCAGATCGGTGCAGCCTGGATCGCGAGTGATGCCGAAGCGCAGAAGCTTGCAGACGCACTCAATGCGCGGAAACTGGTTGGCGTTGAAGTCAGCACAACGAGCTTCACGCCAACCAAGCCGTACCCGTTTGCCGGTCAGCAGGTGCATGGCTTGCGCTTCACGGTGAATGACCGCGAGCGGTTCGACGCGGCTGAGTTCGGCCTGGAACTGCTTGCTGCCCTGCACGCGCAATACCCGCAACAGTTCTTGCTGGCGAAGGCGAACGGGATCCTGCTTAACCAGGCGACGCTGGATGCTTTGCAGGCGGGCAAGGATCCGCATGAGATTGCGGCGATGTGGGAAGCGGGCCTTCAGGCCTTCCGCGAGACGAGGTCAAAGCATTTGCTTTACGGGTATCTGCCGCCTACACAGAACCGTCCTTGAGAATAACGGGCGAGCGCTGCTGGCCCGTAACGCACGGGTACAGAGCGCCCGCTAAACCTTGAGCTTGGCGCCTCGGCCAGTTTCGCGTTTCACATTCGCGTCGAGGATGGCGGCGAGCGGTTCGAAGGCATCGGTTGGTCCGCGCCATTGCAGATCGTCCACGGTCGCAAAGACGTCGGTGTCGGTGCGCAGCGTCGCCAGGGTGCGGAAGAGCAACGCGTCTTCCATGCGGCTTTGCAGAGTTTCGCTGAGCGCTGCGGGATTGGTCACGCGCACGTTCCAGGTGCGGAAGTCGGTGGGGATCGCGTCGATGTGGCCATATTTCGCGAGGACGGCTGCGGTGCCCTTTGCGCCCCAGCCGGGCAGGCCGGGATAGCCGTCGGCGGTGTCGCCGACGAGGGCGAGGTAATCGGCGATGGATGCGGGCGGCACACCGAACTTGGCAACGACGCCGGCTTCGTTGCGAGCTTCGCGCTTGCGGCGATCGAATTGGATGACGCGGTCGCCAACGACGCACTGTGCGAGGTCTTTGTCAGGCGTGCAGATGAGCACCTGCTCGACGCGCGGGTCTTCCGCGGCCTTCTGTGCGGCTGCGGCGAGGGCGTCGTCGGCCTCAAACTCGGTCATGGCCCAGACGGCCAAGCCGAGGGCACGCAAGGCTTCCTCGAGCAGCGGAAATTGCGCCATCAGGTCTTCGGGTACGCCAGCGCCGGTCTTGTAGCCGGGGTACAGGTCGTTGCGGAACGACTCGATGATGTGGTCGGTGGCAATGCCGATGTGCGTTGCGCCTTCCTTGACGAGCGAGAGCATGGAGGCGAGAACGCCGCGCACGGCGGCGACTTCACGGCCTTGGCCGTCCTGCAGTTTGGGCAGGGCGTGGTAGTGGCGGAAGAGTTCGTAGGTGCCGTCGACCAGATGGATGCGCATGGGTGCCCCCTCCCCTGCTTTTTGCAAGTTCCTCATTTTAGCGGAGTTGCGCTTGGGACGGACGCTAAGTTCTTCTACTACCGGTATTTACGTGTAAGTTCCTGTGCTGATGGGAGTTGCGCGGGTGTGCACCGATGCCGGTGCAGCAGCTTTAATTTTCAGGGAGCAGCGCGCCCATGGCATAGCCCGCGAGAATGAGGACGGGAGTGAGGCCAAGTTCGATACCGGCAAAGTTTGCCAGGCGGGCGGCGGCGATGTGCTGCCGCGGTGTGGCGACCTGCGAGATGGCGATGCAGGGCAGGTCTTCGGGAGCACCGGAGCGGCGAAGTTCTTCCGCGATAGCGGCAGCGCTGCGGCCCGGCATGTAGATGGCGAGGGTGGCGTCGGCAGGGAGCGGACCGGTCCAGAGCAGCGATTCGGCTTCGGGATCGGCCGGATTCCGGCTGCTGGGTGGGGTCTTGTGGCTGGCAGGGTGACCGGCGACCAGGATGAGCTTGGAGGCGGTGTTGCGGTCCGTGAGTGGCACCTGGACGGCGGCACCGGCCGCGAAAACGGCGGAGATGCCCGGCACGATTTCGACCGGAATGCCGGCGGTCCGGAGAGCTTCCAGTTCTTCGGCGGCGCGGCCGAAGATGAGCGGATCGCCGGACTTGAGGCGGACGACCGACAGACCGCGATGGGCGGCGTCGATGAGGAGCGCGTGGATGCCGTCCTGCGTGATGCGGGCGCGGCCGCAGCGCTTGCCGACACTGGCCCGTTCCGTATGCGGGCCGCAGAGGGCGAGAACTTCGGGCGAGACCAGGTCGTCGTAGAGGACGAGGTCTGCGGTGGCGAGGAGGCGTGCGGCGCGCAGGGTGAGCAGGTCAGGGTCGCCGGGGCCGGCACCGACCAGATAGACGGTTCCCTTCTGCGGTGCGGTGCTCATCCGTGTTCGATTCCTGGAGCCGGGTTGCGATCCGGGTAATGCTCGCGAGCGTGGGCTCGGGCGATCTGGCGGGAAGGACAGGCCTCGGCACCGCAGACCTCGCGCGTGGCGAGCTGGTGCAGAAGGAGCTTGCGCGGCTCACCGAGCGGTTCCATTTGCAGGACTTCGCGGCGGAGACGGCCGAGCTCCATCAGCCACGGACCGAGGTCGAGCGGAAGCTGTTCGTTCAAGTCCCTGCGAAGTTGCTGCGCGAGCGCGGGGCTCTCGCCGGCAGTGGAGATGGCGATCTGCAGGTCACCGCGGCGAACGATCGACGGGAAGTAGTAGTCGCAGTAGGGCGGATCGTCGACGGCATTGATGAGTGTGTTGCGCTGTTGGGCGTCGGCGAAGACCTGACGGTTGACCTCGGGCACGTCGGTGCCGGCTACGGCGAGGAAGATGCCTTGCATGTCGTCGGTCTGATACGGGCGAAGGTGAAGGCGGATGGCGCCGTCTGCCGCGAGTTGCTGCACGCGACTGCTGGCGCGCGTGGCGACAACCGTGACGTCGGCTTCGGCCTCGACCATGGAGACGATCTTGCCTTCAGCGATGCTGCCGGCGCCGACGACGAGGCAAGGGCGCGCGGTGAGCTTGAGGAAGATTGGAAAGAGACCGGGCATATTCTTTCGATCTTAGTCGGGGCCGGATGTGCGGCCTCGACAGCCGTCAAGGCTTGTCTCGACCTCTGCTGTAGTCGTCAGGATCGCAACTTCCCGAAGTGGCATAGCTGCGGTGAACATCGCACAAGCACCACATGCAGACTGCTGAGAACTGCACGGTTCCACGCCCAATTTGGGACAGGCCAAGTGGACCACAGACGGATCCCTGCAAAAAGCATGAATATAAGGGCAAGGTACTTCATGCGGTAGACATACATTGCTACAGAATTAGGATGGCTCGTGCTGTATGCAGCCACGACGCGTGTGTCTTGAAAAGGATTCGTCACACCCTGGGCGGGCTTTAGTCCGCTTACCTCTTTGATGAAAGCCAAGGACATATTGCTTAAGCAGAGGCTCAGGAGGGCGAGATAGTAGAAAGGGGTAGCAAGAACTGAAGACCAGAAAGCAAGAGTTGGTGTCTCTGCTTGGCTACGGAAGACAAAGTAGAGCGCAATGTGAGCAGCCGCAAGCGTCAGAGTTTCCGCGGCGAGCTTCTTCCAGCCCTTGCGCCTAAACCAAGGAACTATCGCGCTGTCCATTTCAGCCCACGTTGGACGGGGTGGGGCGGGTTGGCAGGTCGCGTTCTACCGCGGCGACAACCGTGCCGGCGAGTTGGTTGCGGAGGTCTTCGTCGGTGTGGCGGGCGAAGTACATGCGCAGGTTTTCGGAGGCGCTGGTGCGGCCGGTGAGATAGGTGCGGAGGAGGCGTTCCATGGCTTCGGGGACTTCGGTCGCAGGGACGCGATAGCCGACAGGACGGGCGAAGTTGGCGTGCTGGCCGAGAGCACCGCCGACGCAGAAGTAGAAGGCGTCGACCATCTTGCCTTCGTGCTTGATCTTCTTGCCTTCCAGGCCGATGTCGGCAATCCAGTGCTGACCGCAACTGTTGGGGCAGCCGGTGACGTTGATGCGGAGCTGCTGGTCGAAGCCGGGCAGACGCGCGTCCATCTCGTCGGTGAGCCAGCGGGCAAAGCCCTTGGTTTCCGCGATGGCGAGCTTGCAGAACTCCGTGCCGGTGCAGGCTACGGTGCCGCGCCAGAAGTTCGTGCCTTCGACGTGGAGGCCGAGGGCGTGGATGCGCTCGACGAGTTCGGAGACGCGGTCGTTCGGGATGTTGATGAGCAGGATGTTCTGCTGCACGGTGCAGCGGAGCTCGCCGGTGCTTCCCTGCTCGCCTTTGGCTCCGAACTCTTCGGCCAGGTCGGCGAGCGAGTGCAATTGCGCGGAGGTGAGGCGGCCGCGGAGGACGGAGATGCCGACGGAGGACAGGCCGGGCTGCCGCTGCGGGTTGACGCCGGTGTGGTCGCGATAGAGGTCGTTGGGTACCGTTTCGTCCGCGGCTGGATCGAGATCGTAGCCGAGGCGACGGTTGAGCTCCGCGAGGAAGGACTCGGCGGTCCAGCCCTGCTTCAGGAATAGGTACTTCATGCGGGCAGCGTTGCGGCTTTCGCGCAGCGGGTCGGCGTCGCGAAAGATGCGAGCGACTTCGATGCAGACCTGCTCAGCCTGCTCGGGCTTCACGAAGGCGTTGAGGCGGACGGCGAAATGGGGCTCCTTGGAGAGGCCGCCGCCGACGCGGATGCTGTAGCCGACTTCGCGCTGACCGTTGTTGTCACGCACCGCGCCCGTCAGGCCGATGTCGTCGATCTCCGGGTAGGAGCACCAGACGGGGCAGCCGGTGATGCTGATCTTGAACTTGCGGGGCAGGTTGACGAACTCGGGATTCGCGGTGAGGGTCTCCGCGACCTTGCGGGCGAGCGGCGACGCGTCGAGGATTTCGTGCGGGTCGGTGCCGGCGAGCGGACAGCCAGTGACGTTGCGGACCACGTCGCCGCAGGCTCCCTTGGGGCTGAGGCCGACGGCTTCGAGCGCGTCGACGACGAGCGGGAGCGATTCAATGGTGAGCCAGTGCATCTGGATGTTCTGGCGCGTGGTGATGTCGCCGATGCCGCGGGCGTACTTCTCGGTGATGTCGGCGATGGTGCGGAGCTGCTGCGGCGTGAGGATGCCGTTGGGAATGCCGACGCGCATCATGAAGTACTCGGTGGCTTTGCCCTCGCCACCGACGCCGCCCACGGCGCCGATGCCGTCGCCCTGGGTGTAAATGCCCCACCACTTGAAGTAGGTGCCGGCCCACTCGGGCAGCACGGACTCGCGGCCCTCGGCGGCGAAGCGGCGCACCTGCGACCAGGCTTCCCACGGATTCAGCTCGCGCTTGAGGCGCTCGACCTTTTGCGCCTTAGTTTCTTTGGCGGCGGCGGGTGGGGATGGAACTTTGTCGAGGCCTTCGGCGGCGTCGCCGAGGAAGGATTCATTGGGCATTCGTGGTGCTCCTGCGGGTGCGTACGAGTGACAAAGCGACGTTGCTTCGGTGGTGTGCTCAGAACGGGGCTGTTGGAGAATGCCGGTGTGGCTACGTCTCCCGAGCGCGGAGGCTAGAGTGGCAGACCACAACATCGCTGCATGCAAAGGACCATGCTTACGCCACCGCCGCGGAGGCTTGCTCGCTGACGGAGAAGCTGTGGCGAACGTCAGAGCCGCGGACCCAGAAGATGACGTCTTCGGCGATGTTGGTGGCGTGGTCGGCGCTGCGTTCCAGGTTGCGGCAGACAATGATGGAGTTCAGCGCCTGGTCGGTGCGGTCGGGGTTCTGCTGCATGGCGTCGAGCAGCGCCGCCTGCGAGTCGCGGTTCAGGCGGTCGATGTCGTCGTCCATGGTGAGCACTTCTTCGGCAAGGTCCGGGTCAGCGTTGAGCAGGGCGCGGATGGCGTTGCGGATCATGCGGCGGGCGATGTCGCCCATACCTGCAATGTCGCCGGGCAGTTCCTCGGGGTTGAGGCCGTCGGGCTCGACTTCCATAAGCGCGCGGCACTGCTTTACCGTGTTTGCCGCCTGGTCGCTGATCCGCTCCAGGTCGCCGTTGATGCGGAGGACGGCGATGAGGAAGCGGAGGTCGATGGCCATGGGCTGCTGTTTGGCGAAGAGCTCGCAGGCCATTAGGTTCACGTCGCGCTCGGCGGCGTTGATGGCCTGCTCGATGTCGAGGACGTGGTCGCAAAGTGCGGCGTCGCGGGTCAGGAAGGCCTCGACACTCAGCTCCAGCGATTGCTGCGCGAGCGCGGCCATGGCCAGGAGCTTGTCCTTGAGCGTGGCGAGCTGTTGCTGGAAGTGAATGCGTGGCAAACGGAGGTCCTGCGGCTATTTTAGGCGATGGGCGTCCTGGTGACGGCGTTGCTAGTGTGCGGACGAGAGGTCCTGGCCTTTACGCTCGCCGGCGAGCAAGGTGAAGAGCGAAACGGAGAGGGCGACGACGACGACAGTCCAGCCCAAAACGGGTTGTAGCGAGCCTCCGAAGTGGGTGGCGGCGAGGCCGGCCTGGATGGGCGCCTCGCGCGAGGCGAAGAGGTTGCCGAGCTGGTACGTGAGGCCAGGCACGATGGCTCGGACGGCCGGCGGAGACAGTTCGTTGAGGTGCGCGGGGATGATGCCCCAGGCACCCTGGACCATGACCTGCATCAGGAAGCCGCCAGCGGCGAGCATGACGGCGCTGTGCGACCAAGCCCAGAGCGGGATCATCGGGATCGCCATGAGCGAGGTGAGGATGATGGTCCAGCGCCGGCCGAGGCGTTCGGAGAAGGCGCCAAAGCCCATGCCGCCGAGGATGGCGCCGATGTTTGCAACGACGGAGATCTTGCCGACAACGGCGGGCGTGAAGCCCCTGCCCTTCTCGAGAAAGGTTGGGTAGAGGTCCTGCGTGCCGTGGCTGAAGCAGGCAAAGGCGGTCATGAGCAGGATGAGAATGGCGAACGTGCCAGCGTACTGCAGGAGGCCGGTGGCGCGGGCTTTCCGAGGAGTGATGCCGGCTTCGCGCTCGCGCCAGGCGGGTGACTCGTCCACACCGCTGCGAATGTAGAAGACGAGCAGCGCGGGAAGCGCGCCGAGAAGGAACATGACGCGCCAGTTGGTGAGCATGCCGGTGCCGTGCAGGTGCGGAAAGACAAGCCAGTAGGCAGCCGCGGCGAGCAGGTTGCCGACGTTGTAGCCCTCCTGCAGCAGACCGCTGAAGAAGCCGCGGCCCTTGGCTGGCAGTGTTTCAAAGGCGAGCGCGGCGCCGACGCCCCACTCGCCACCCATGGCGATGCCGAACAGGGCGCGCAGCACAAGCAGGCTGGTCAGCGTGGGTGCAAAGGCGGAGGCGCACTCGAAGACCGCAAAGCAGACCACGTTGAGCATGAGCGTGGGCTTGCGACCCCAACGCTCGGCCAGTAAGCCAAAGAGAAGAGCGCCGACAGGACGCATGGCCAGTGTCCAGAAGAGGCCCTCGGAGACCTGCTTGATGGTGACGTGGAAGTCGGCAGCAACTGCGGAAAGGCAATAGGTGAGGATGAAGAAGTCGAAGGCGTCCAGCGACCAGCCGAGAAAGCAGGCAATGAAGGCATTCCGCTGGCGGGGTGTGAGGTCACGGATGGCGGAGGCGATTCCAGCGGGTGCGTGAGTGGCCATAAACGGGTGTGGTCATCGTCGCACACCGGATAGGATCGGGGCGCGCGCCGAAAAAGGTACGATAACGAAATAATTTTGCATCGCCAATTTCGGCCACTCATCTGCTGTAGTAAGTTCAACCGCTGGTGGTGCGGGCAGAGCGAGTTTCAGACCCGCGCACTTGCCGCAACGGCGTCGTTGTACTAGGAGGAGAAAGATGATTCAGAGCGTTCGTCGCTTTGCGACCGGAGCCGCGGTGCTGCTCGCGGGGCTTGCTGTACCCGCTGCGTTTGCGCAGGCGTCCACATGGACGATCGACCCGGCGCACTCGGGCGTGGAGTTCTCAATCAAGCACCTGGGTGTCAGCACGGTGCGCGGAAGCTTTTCGGGCGTGACCGGAACCGTGGTGTGGGACGACAAGAACGTCGGCGCCTCGCACGTGGAGGCCGTGATCGATGCGAAGACGGTGAACACCGGCCAGGAAAAGCGGGATGAGCACCTGAAGAGTCCGGACTTTTTCGATGTGAATCAGTACCCGACGCTTACGTTCAAATCGACCAGTGTGAAGCGCAACGGCGACGGCAAGTTGCAGATTGTGGGCGATCTGAAGCTGGGCGGACAGACGAAGCCGGTGACCCTGGATGTGGACGGTCCCGCGGCGCCGCAGAAGGGCATGGGCGGCAAGCTGGTCAGCGGTTTCTCGGCCGTGGGTACGATCAAGCGCAGCGACTTCAACTTCGGGCAGAAGTACGGCGCGCCCACGCTGGGCGACGAAGTACGGTTCACCATCGACCTGGAAGTGGCGAAGCAGTAAATCTGCACTAGCACAGCAAGAAGGGGAACGCTATGGGCGTTCCCCTTTGCTGTTGCAACACAGGGTAGTTACATGCGGACGCTGAGGGGTTCGGCCACGGGATCGCCCGCCAGGTCGAACATGGCGTCGGCGGGATACTGCTTCAGCAGTTGGTGGTGCATGCAGTAGAGAGCCAGCTCCAGGCGGTCGGAGACGCCGAGCTTGTCGTAGATCTTCCGTAGGTAGTTCTTAATCACTTGTTCGGTGGTGCCGACCTGGTACGCGATCTCCTTGTTGCGCATGCCGCGGGTGATACAGGAGATGACGGCAAGCTCCTTGGGCGAAAACTTGAGCTGAGCGCGTGGCGAAGTGAGCTGCTGCGCTTGAGAACGGTAGGCCTCGATGACCCACCCTACGGACTGGTTATCGATCCACGTTTCGCCCGCAGCGATCTTGCGGATGCACTTGATCAGCATGTCTGGCGAGATGGAGCGGGGCACGACGCCGCGGACGCCGCGGCGGTAGAGCTCGACCGTGGTGGATTCGTCCACTTCCACAACCTGGACGATGATCTTGGCGTCCGGCGCGCGGCGCACCAGCTCCGGGATGGCGTCGATGGTGCCGGCGAGCAACTGTCCCTCGAGCACGACGACATCGGTCGGAAAGCGCTGCAGTGCGGTGTAGAGGTTGTTCAGGGTTTCAGCCTGGGCAACGACTCGAATGTCGTCTTCGACGGCGAAGACCTTGCGCATGCCGACGCGGTAGATGGCCTGCGAGTCTGCAAGGATGACCCGGATCTCAGGGCTGGGTGCGGCTTCGGTAGTGGGGTTGATGGGGCCATTTGCAGTCATGGCGCATTCTCCTTCATCCGGTACTGATCGATCATCACGGCCATGCGAGTGGGTGGTTCGTGCTGGACCCAAACGACACGACCGTGGCAGAGGACGCTGATGTCGGCCGCTGTGCCCATGGCTTCAGCGGGCAGTAACAGTTCCCAATCCAATTCCGTGCCTACCTCGAGCACATCTTCCGAGGTAAACAGCATGCCTGTGGCGGACACGTCGACGGTAGTTGCAGCGACTACGGCTTCGCCAGCGTGAAGTTGAACGGGCAACTGCAGCGGAAAGCGAACCGAGGCGCGCAATGGGTCGTTGACGGCGGGAGGTGGCGCCGGCACCGCTCGTCTTCGAGTTACGTACATGCTTACCCTTTGTTACCACAGTCACCGGCGAAAAGTCGAAGAGTTTCAGGCGATGAGGCCAGCCGAGCCTCCCACCCACTGCTGATTGCGGTTGTGATCGACGCCCATCATGGCACCGCGGCCGAGGCGGGTGAGCGTCTGGATGGCCTGGAGGTCGCCGCCATCGGGCCAGACGTACATGATTCGAACTTCAACCTGGGTCATGCCGAAGGGTGTGTCGACGGTGGGCGTGAAGGCGACGCGCTGCTGCAAGAGGTAGTTGGCCCGCTCGGCTGCGGGGACGGCGGCGAGGGTTTCGTCGGAGGGGCCGAACTCGATGCCCTTGCCGGCGAACGAGAACAGCGGTTTGAAGACCCATTGCGAACGATCGGCGGAAAGACGGTCCCGGCTCCTGCCGTTGAGAAAGTCGCTGAGGAAGACAGCAGGCGGGACGAAGGGGTGGCGCAGGTAAGGCAGAGCGAACTTGCTGATGAGGAAGTACCAGTTGGGGTGACCGGCCCACTCGACGTCGAGGTCGGCGGTGAGGTCGAAGCCGGGCTGGATGGACTTGCGGACCATCTCGTCGGCGATTGAGCGGTTGTAGATGCGGCGAATGGGTGTCTCGACGCCGTCGCGTTCGTAGAAGAGGTGGCGACCGCGCTGCCGGACGTGCGCGATGTCCACCGTGGCGATGCCGAGGCGATCCTCGTGGATGTGGAAGTCGGGAAGGGTTTTCTGCTGGTCGGGCGAGACTTCCAGAAGGACGACGTTGGCAGGATCGTGGTCGGCAACGATCGTTTGGCGGAGGAGCTGCCAATAGGTGGTCTCATCAAGATCGTTGGGATATTGCGCGACGCTGCCGGAGAGATTGAAGTGCTTGCAATAGAGCTGGCCGAGCAGCGACTGGAGACCGAAGACGGAGGGGAAGGCCTGGAGCTCGACGAGGCGAGGCTCAAGAGTGGCGGGGTCGCCCTGCCATGAGCCATCTCCGGTGTGGACGAGGCCGAAGTCGACGGTCATAAAGTGTGGGCGAGCGCTTTGGTTCGCCACGCGAAAGGCCGGTGGGATCGTCGCGGCGGCCTGCTGGAGGTACTCGGTATCGCTAACCAGTTGGTGCGTCATGGCTGCGCCGGCGTCGATCATCTGCTGCAGCATGGTCTGGGGCAGGAAGACCGGGGTCTCAGCCACGCGGATAGAAAGTTCTGTGCGGGTGATGCGATTCAGGTCGGCGAGCAGGTGCTGGTAGGCGGCGTCGGTGTAGTTGTGATTGAAAGCCTGTCGCAGGTGGCGAATCATGCGTGGAGTGTAACGCGAGATGCGGAGGCTCAACGGAGCTGGACCGTACACTTGGAGCATGCGGCTACGCGCACAGTTCTTGTTGTCGGCCTTTGCGGCGGGCCAGTTCCCCACTGCCGCGAAGACGGGCGGGGCGCCCGAGGTGGCGTTCCTGGGCCGGTCGAATGTGGGCAAGTCGAGCCTGATCAATGCCCTGCTGAGCGAGACGCAGGCGCGGGTGTCATCGACGCCGGGGCGAACGCGGTCGATCAATTTCTTTGGTTTGTATGAAGAGGCCGCGAGCGGCAAGGTGAAGGCGTTGCCGTCGCTGGTGTTTGCGGATTTGCCGGGGTATGGGTACGCGAAGATTTCGAAGTCGATCAGCGCGGAATGGCCGGCATTCATCGATCCATACCTCGCGGAGCGGCCGGAGTTGAAGCTGTGCTGCTGCCTGGTGGACACGAACATTCCGCCGCAGGCGAGCGACGGGCAGTTGATCGACTTCCTGCGCGAGGTAGGTCGCGAGTTTGTGGTGATCGGGACGAAGAGCGACCGGCTGTCGAGCAACGCGCTGGCGAAGTCGGTGGCGGCGCTGAAGCGCGAGCATGGCGTGGAGGCGGTGATTCCCTGCTCTGCCAAGCTGGGCAAGCAGGACAAGGGCCTGCGGCAATTGTGGGAGCGCCTGCTGGCGCTGCAGGGTTCCTCGGCGGAGCTTGGGTAAGGCGTGCGCGCAGCGATCGAGCGCTACTTCGACTTCGAACGCCTTGGGACCACGTGGCGCACGGAGGTGCTGGCCGGGCTGACGACGTTTGTCACCATGGCCTACATCATCTTTGTGAACCCGGCGGTCCTGTCAAAGACAGGCATGCCGATTGCGGCGGTGACGGCGGCGACATGTTTGTGCGCGGCCTTTGGATCGGTGCTGATGGGCGTGCTGGCGCGGTATCCGCTGGCGCTGGCGCCGGGCATGGGGCTGAATGCGTACTTCACCTATACGGTTTGCCTGAAGATGCATGTGCCATGGCAGACGGCGCTGGGCGCGGTGTTTCTGTCGGGCGTGGTGTTTCTGCTGCTGACGTTGGGTGGTGTGCGGCAATTGCTGGTTGGGGCGATTCCGCGCGAACTGCACGCGGCGGTAGCGGGCGGTATCGGGCTGTTCATCGCGTTCATCGGGCTAACCGAGGCGGGCATCATCGTGAAGGACCCGGCGACGGCGGTGACGCTGGGTAACCTGCGCGCGCCGGATACGCTCCTGGCTCTGTTCGGGTTGTTGCTGATCGCGGTGCTGCAGGCGCTGCGGGTGCGGGCTTCGATCCTGATTGGGATCGCGGGGACGGTGCTGACGGCGTTTGTGCTGGGGCGCGTGCACTGGCAGCCGCAGCACTATGCGCTGCACGACCTGACGGCGACGGCGCTGCAGTTGGATGTGCGCGGGGCGCTGAAGCTGGGCGGGCTGGAGATTATCTTTGTGTTCCTGTTTGTCGACCTGTTCGACAACATCGGGACGCTGATCGCGGTGACCAAGCGAGCCGGACTGATTGACGATGAGGACCGCATTCCGCGGCTGGAGCGCATCTTCTTTGCGGATGCGACGGCGACCGTGGCAGGCGCTCTGACGGGAACGAGCACGGTGTGTTCGTACATCGAGTCGGCCGCGGGAGTGGCTGCAGGCGGACGAACCGGTGTGCCAGCGATTGTGACCGGGCTATGCTTTCTGGCGGCGCTGTTTGTGGCGCCGCTGGTCGGGCCGATCCCGGCGTCGGCGACGGCGCCGGCGCTGATCATCGTGGGCGCGCTGATGCTGGGCTCAATCGCGGAGATCGAGTGGGCAGACCCGGTGGTGGCGATCCCGGCGTTTCTCACGCTGGTGGTGATCCCGCTGAGCTACTCCATTGCGAACGGGCTGGGCATCGGGCTGTGCGCGTACGCGGTGCTGCGGCTGTTCAGTGGGCGCGCGCGGCGACAGGACTGGCTCTTGTTTGTCTTGGCGGCAGTGTTCCTGGCGCGGTTCGCGTTCCTGGCGGCGAGCTAGAAGCGCAAAGCGAGCATTCTTTCGGCCGATTTCGCCACTACCAGGGTTTCGCCTAGCTATCACGGCAGCATCTAACGCCTATGATCCTCCGCACTCTGCTGCTTACGGGCGCTGCCCTGTTGCCCGCGCTTTCCGCTGGAGAGCCTGTTGCGGTTCGCTACCCGGAAGGATCTGTCCATGGCTATCTTGCGCTGCGGAGTCCGGATGGCAAGCTGCTGGCCTCCGGCGACCTGACCCAAACCATTCGCAGCGGAACTATCACGTCGCGACTGGTTTACCGCTTCAAAGACGGGTCGATCGATGACGAGACGACGGTCTTTACGCAGGCTGGCCACTTTCGGCTGGTGAGCGATCACCACATCCAAAAGGGGCCAAGCTTCACGAAACCTGCGGATGTGATGATCAACGCGCGAAGTGGCGAAGTTACTGTTCGCTACATGGATAGTGGTAAGCCGAAGATCGACACCAGCCACATGGACTTACCGAACGATCTGTCCAACGGTATCTTGCTTGACCTAGCCAAGAACCTTTCCCCGCAAGCGCCCGAGACAAAGATTAGCTACCTGGCGGCGACACCCAAGCCCAGGCTGGTTCACCTGTCCTTCAAACCGGATGGCGTTGAAACCTTCCGCAGCGCAGGTCTATCGAACAGGGCGCAGAAGTACAAGATCCACGTCGAGTTGGGCGGGATCGCCGGGATCGTTGCTCCCATAATCGGAAAAGAGCCGGAGGACAGCGAAGTGTGGATCGGCGCCGGCCAGGTCACCGCGTTCATCAAGTCGGAGAGCCCGCTCTTCCTCGGCGGTCCTCTCCTGCGCACAGAACTGGTGGAACCGGTGTGGTCAACGAGCAACTCACACCCGCGATAACGCACTGACCGCGCTTCAATGATGCGGGCGAACACCGCTTCTCGTCACCGGCTCCGATTGCCGTAAGACGTCCAGGACTACTTGGCGGCGAGAGCGGAGGCGGCTCCGGTTTGTTTGGCGTCCCAGGCGATGATCTGCTTGAGCTGTTCGTAGGGGATCGCGCCAAAGGCGAGCGGGTGCCCGTTGATGACGAGGGTCGGGGTCTGCTCGATGTCGGCGTCTTCGGCCAGCTTGATCTGCGCGGCGACCTTGGCCTGGGCGGCGGGTGAGGCGGCGCAGGCCTTGACGGCGGCGGGGTCTGCACCGGCGGCTGTTACGGCGTTGTCCAGGGTCTGCTGGCCGAGCTCGGGCGTGAGCGACTCCTGGTGCGCGAAGACGTTGTCGATGTAGGTGTAGAAGGCCGCATCGCCCTTGGCTTGCGCGACGCAGTTGCCGTAGGCAGCACCCTGGCCGGCGAAGGGATGGATGTCGACAAGCGGGAAGTTCTGGAACACAAAGTGTGCGCCCGGGAAGTCGCGCTGAAGGTCGGCGATGACGGGCGCGGCTTCCTTGCAGTGCGGGCACTGAAGGTCGGCGAACTCGACGAGTTCGAGCGTCTTGTTGGCGGAGCCGCGCGACGGGCCGTCGGCGCGCTGAGCGAGCATGGCGCGCAGATCGTCATAGGGGTGCGGTCCGAAGGAAAATACGGCGTCGGCGATGGCGTGCTTGCCGTCGGGCGTGGTGAAGAAGCGCAGGCTTTCCACCTTGTTGCCCTGGCTCTTGTCGGCGACGAAGACGGTCACCTTGGCGACATTGGCCGCGCGGGTTTTCTGGATGGCCTCGACGCGCCAGGTGCGGTTCTGGTCGTAGCCCCAAATCACGTTCAGGAAGGCGTTCACCTCGGCGGTGGTCGGCGACGCGGCGTCGAAGAACTTCGGATTCGCTGGCGGGAAGATGTCGGCGGGCGCGGCCGGGGTGGTCTGGGCAGTGGGGCTCGCAGGTGTGCCCTGCGCGATGGCCACGGAGGCGGTGAGGGCGGCGGCGCAGAGAAGGATGGCAGGCAGCTTCATGTGTCGGATGATCCTTGGTTTCGTGCGGGTCCTGGTCCGGCCGTAAGACTCTCTGCCGCACCGAGAAGAAAGCAGGCCCTTCGCCACGCTCAGGATGACATTGCGGAAGGGAGCGGCGCGTTGCTGTTGCTGAACTTTGCGGCAAGTGGAAAGCGGCGGCCGGGGCCGAAGCTTTTGCGGGTGATCTTGAGGATAGGTGCGGCCTGCTGGCGCTTGTATTCGCTGCGCTGGACGAGGCGAAGGACGCGCTCGACGAGAGCGAGATCGAGGTGTTGTGCTGTCGCAATCTGTTCCGCCGACTCGTAGCGCTCGACGTAGGCCTGCAAAAGCGGATCGAGGATCTCGTATGGCGGAAGCGAGTCGGTGTCGAGCTGACCCGGGCGAAGCTCGGCGGACGGCGGCTTGCTGATGGTGTTTTCGGGAATGACGATGCCGTTGCGATTGGCGTAGTGCGCGAGCTGGTAAACGCGTGTCTTCCAGACGTCGCCAATGACGGCGAGCGCGCCGGCCATGTCGCCGTAGAGCGTGCAATAGCCGGTGGCCATTTCGCTCTTGTTCCCGGTGGTCAGGACGAGGTGGCCGAACTTGTTGGAGACGGCCATGAGCAGGACGCCGCGCAGGCGCGATTGCAGGTTTTCCTCGGCAAGACCGAAGGGCGTGCCGTGGAAGACGGGGTCGAGCACGGAGGACATCGCGTCGACCCCGGGGCGGATGGGGAGGAGCTCGAAGCGGATGCCGAGATTGCTGGCGAGTTCGCGTGCGTCGTCGATGGAGTGGCCGGAGGAGAACTCGCTGGGCATGCCGATGCCGAAGACGTTCTCCTCGCCGAGCGCTTCGACCGCGATGGCCGCGACCAGCGCGGAATCGATGCCGCCGCTGAGGCCGACCAGGCCCTGCGTGAAGCCGGTCTTGTGCAGGTAGTCGCGGGTGCCCAGGACGAGCGCCTGCCAATCCTGCGCGATGTCGGGCTCGGAGTTGGGCACTAGCGCGGGCTGGTCACAGGTGCTGTCGAAGAAGACGAGATCGGTCTCGAAGGTCCTGGCGTGCGCGGCGAGCTCGCCGTCGCAACGCAGAGCGAACGAGCCGCCGTCGAACAGCAGGCTATCGTTGCCGCCGACCTGGTTGCACATGGCTACGGGAACGTTGTGGCGGCGGGCGACCGCGGCCAGCATCTCGCGGCGGATCGCTTCCTTGCCCTCCCAGTACGGTGACGCGGAGATGTTGAGGATGATCTGAGGGGCGCGGCCATCGGGCATGCGCTGGTGCATCAGGCGGTCGACGGGGTCGTTCTCGTACCAGCGCTCGGGCCAGAAATCCTTGTCGTTCCAAGCGTCTTCGCAGACGGTGATGGCGAGGACCTCGCCGTCGAGTTCGACCAGATGCTGCTCGGTGCCGGGTTCGAAGTAGCGTTGTTCGTCGAAGACGTCGTAGAACGGCAAGAGCATTTTCTGCTGCTCCAGCAGGACCTCTCCGTTGGCGCAGAGGATTGCGACATTTTTCGCGAGCTTGCCGGGTCGTTTCTCGAAGGGGAGCGGGCAGCCGAAGAGCATTGCCGGCATGTCGGGGCGGGCTGACGCCGCGGTGATCTGGTCGGCGGCGCGCTGGGCGGCGTGTAGGAAATCGCTGCTCTCGATGAGGTCTTTGGGCGGGTAGCCGCAGACGGCGAGTTCCGGAAAGAGGACGAGGCGGGCGCCCTGTTGGGCGGCGGCCTCCGCTGCCCGGAGCATATCTCGCACATTGCCGGCGAAGTCGCCGACCGTGGGGTTGAGCTGGGCGAGCGCGATCTTCATTGAAGCTATTTTACCGGGGCGGTCCAGGCAGCGGACCTGGGACCAGCCGCGCGCTAGGTGCCCGTGCCGCTGAGGACAACGCTGAACGTGCGGACGAGGATTTTGAGATCGAGCCAGAGGGACCAGTTTTCGACGTACGCGGTGTCGAGCGAGATGTAGCTGTCGAAGGAGGGGTCCTGGCGGGCTTCGACCTGCCAAAGGCCGGTAATGCCGGGCAAAACGTCGAGGCGGCGCAGGTGGGACACTTCGTACTGCTCGACTTCGGCGGCGAGAGGCGGGCGCGGGCCGACGAGGCTCATTTCGCCGCGGAGCACGTTCCAGAGCTGGGGCAGCTCATCCAGCGAGTATTTGCGCAGGAGACGGCCGACGCGGGTGACGCGAGGATCGTTGCTGACTTTGAAGAGGATGCCGTTGCGCTCGTTCAGGTGATCCATGGTTTCGCGCAGAGCGTCGGCGTTTGGAACCATGGTGCGGAACTTGTAGCAGCAGAAGGTATGGCCCTTCCGGCCGATCCGCTTGGCACGGTAGAGGATGGGACCGGCGGAGTCCAGGCGCACGGAGAGGGCGACGATCAGCAGGATGGGCGAAAGCAGCAGAAGGGCAACGCTGGAAACGGTGATGTCGAGCACGCGCTTGAGCATGAACGCACCGATGGGAAACTCGCGGCGGTGCAGCGGGATGGTTGGGAACTGGCCGACGTATTCGACGGGAGCGTTCCAGGCGAGGCCGTCGTAGAGGTCGGGAACGACGCGGACGTCGATGCCGAGAGCGCGGGCCTCTTGCACCAGGTTGATGACGAGTTGTTTGTCGGCCGGAACGGAGATGAAGATCTCATCGACGAACAGGGCGCGAGCCAGTTGAAGACAGTTTCCGACGTTGCCGATGATGTCGGGCTCGCGGCTGTCTTCTTCCGCGCCGGAGAGGGAGATGAAACCGCGGAAGCGGAAGCCGAGATGACGGAGCGATTCCAGGTGGTTGCGGAGGGCCTGGCCGACGCGGCCGGAACCGATGATCAGGACGCTGCGGGTGTCAAGGCCGTCGCGATAGCGGCTGTAGACCAGGGATCGCCACAGGGCGCGGCGGGCACAAAGCATGGCCCCTGTAAGAAGAACAGAGAGGGTGACGACAATGCGGGAAACGACCTCGCCGCGCGAAAGGTAGACGGTGCCGCAGAGAATCAGGCCGCTGATCAGCGTGGCCTGAAGCGTCATGCGCTGTTCGTGGAGGCCGCTGCGATTTTGGATGGGACCGTAAAGCCCGTAGGAGCGGGTGAAGAAAACGAGGCAGACCGCAAACCAGGCCAGATAGAGGCCGAACTCGCCCCAAAGCTGTTGCCGCACGCCAATGGCGTCAAGTACGCCACTGCTTTCAGCCACTTCGCTGCGAAAGCGAAGAGCTATGAGGCTGGCGATGAGGGCAGTGATGACGTCGAGGACGGCCCAGGCGGTGCCGGTAACGGAAGGCTTGCCGAGCAGGCCGGGCGCAGAACGCGTGTTCTCTAATCGAAAGGTGGAGCCACCGAAAGAAGCCTGGTCCGCTATATCACGAATCATCATGCGTCACGCCCAAGGTTCACTGCGGGCCGGCCGCCACGGGCGGTCGGGCGAGGCTTAGTTGAAACCCAGGCGGAGAAGGGTTGAATCGTGAAAGACGGGTCGCCTCAGAGCGACATCTCTGCCTTGAGCATACCGGAAGACGAGGTGACGCAGGCTGCCACGGAAGTTGCATTTCTCCCGTTCTGGACTAACGACACCTTCCGCCACGGGAAGTTGCTAGGTGGGATACAACAATTCGTCCATAGCGAGGAAATCGCGCAACACCTCGTCTTCGGAATGTTCCAACTCGTCCATGGTGCCGAAAAAGCGGGCATGGCCCTCGTGCAGGAAGAGCACGCGATCGGCCAACTTGCGGGCAAAGCGCATGTCATGAGTAACGACGATGCTGGTGAGGTGGAGCTGGCGCTTCAGCCGCTCGATGAGGTCGCCGAGCAGGTGCGCCATGAGCGGATCGACCATGGTGGTCGGCTCGTCGTAAAGCACGGCCTCCGGCTGGGCGGCGAGGGCGCGGGCAATGGCGACGGAGCGCTTCATCCCGGTGGACAGATCGCTGGGCAGCAGGTCATCCATGCCGGCGACGCCGACCATTTCGAGGAGGCCCTTGACCACCTGGCGGATCTGCTCGTCGGCTAGTTCGCCCTTTTCCCGCAGAGGGAACGCAACGTTCTCGCCGACGCTGACAGAGTCAAACAGAGCGCCGTTCTGGAACACCATGGTCACCTTGCGGCGAATGGCGAGCATCTGGGTTTCGGTGAAGCCGGTGATCTCTTCGCCCGCGACCTTGATGGAGCCGGAGTCCGGCTTCAGGAATCCCATGAGCATCTGCAGCGAAACGGACTTACCCACGCCAGAGCGGCCGAGGATGCAGAGGGTTTCGCCGTGATTGACGCAGAAACTGACGTTTTGCAGAACTTTGAAGTCGCCGAAGGACTTGCAGACGTTGTCGAAAGCAATGTAGCTGGAGGTGGGGGCTACGTTCTCCGGCTCTACATTCTGCTCGGCCGTCTCCTGCATGAACTCGCCGATTTCCTGGGCGACGTCCGGCGTGACCTCGTCAATGAGTGGCTTGTTGAGGGCCTCTTCGTCTACGACGACCGGGGGCGAGTAGAGGTGCTCGCTGCTCTCATCGGTATGGACGGCAGACGCAGACTGTTCACCGGGCGCGTTGCTCTCCGCCGAGCCAGAGGCCGCGGCATCCGCGCTCCGGCCGGCATCGCCAGACGGAACCTGCTGCTTGTCATCCATTCTTGTTTTCAGATGCAGCGCGGGCGGAATGGTTCGATGAAGTTTGCCCACTGTAGCGTTTCAGGTCACCTGGCGTGTTCACGTTGAGGAAGATTTCGGGCGGGAACCGGGCGGCGCTGACGGTCAGCAGCGGCTGTCCGAGATCGGCGCAGCAGGCCCGAACGGTGTCCAGGAGGCGGCGCTGCCCTGCCCCGAGTGCGGCGAGGATGGGGCTGAGCAGTTCCCGCGAGACGAGCAGCGGGAGCGACTCCGGGATTTCGTTTTGCGAGTAGCAGGCCGCAAGAGCCAGCGCGCCGACCCCAGAGGCGACCAGGTGGGCGAGCGCGTCTACCGACATGCGGGGCTGGTCGACGGCGAGCAAAAGTGCGTAGCGGGTCGGGAGGTCGCGGAGAGCGGCTGCGAGCGCGGCCAGAGGACCGTCGTATTCCGGCCCGGAGTCTGGGACCGGACGGGCGTAGGACGAGAGCAGAGCGTCGCGATTGATATCGAGCGGTCCGCTCAGGATGCGGACGTCGCAACAGACCGACTGCAGCTTGGCGACGGCGTGCTGAATGAGCGGCACGCCGTCGATCTCAACAAAAACCTTGTCCTGGCCCATGCGGCTGCTGCGTCCGCCGGCCAGCACGTAGCCCGTCACGTCGGCAGCCGGGTTGCCGATCATGCCTGTCCGGCGAGGACGAAGAAGCGGATGAGCGATTCGATACCGCGATAGAAGTTGGCGAGGTGGAACTTCTCGTTGGGGGCGTGCAGGTTGTCGTCGGGCAGGCCGAAGCCCATGAGCAGCGTGGGGATACCGAGGTTGCGTTGGAAGTCGCCGACGATGGGGATGGAGCCGCCGCCGCGGACAAAGACGGTGTCCCGGTGGAAGACCTGGCGCATCGCTTCGGTCGCGCTGGCGACGAATGGATTGTCGGTCGAGACGACGACGGGGTCGCCGGAGTGGATTAGCCGGACCTCGCTGGTGACCGAGGGCGGGGTGAGTTTCGCGACTGCGCTCTGGAGCATGGAGAAGGCGTCTGCTGGGGTGATGCCCGGGACGAGACGCATCGAGACTTTGGTGGTGGCCTTGGCGGGGATGACGGTCTTGGCGCCAGCGCCGGTGAAGCCGCCGGGCATGCCGTGGACCTCCAGCGTGGGGCGCGACCAGAGGCGCTCGAGGACGGTGTAGCCGGGTTCCCCGGTGAGCGCGGGCGAACCCACTTCATGTTGCAGGTATTCGGCTTCGTCGAAGGGGAGCTGTTGCCAGGCGGCGAGTTCGGCTTCGGTGGGCTTTTCCGCCTTTTCGAGGAAGCCGGGGATGAGGATGCGGCCTTCCGCGTCCTTGAGGCCGGTGAGGATTTGCGCCAAGGCAAAGAACGGGTTCGGGGCAGCGCCGCCGTACATGCCGCTGTGGAGGTCGGTGCGCGCGCCGCGGACCTCGATTTCGGTGTAGATCATGCCGCGCAGGCCAACGCAGAGGGTCGGCAGGTCGGGCGCGAACATATCGGTGTCGCTGACCAGGGCCACGTCGGCCTGGAGCGTTTCCGGGTGCTCGCGGAGGTAGGCGGCGATCGCCTCGCCTCCCACCTCTTCTTCGCCTTCCGCAATGAAGCGCACGTTGACCGGTAGCGGCCCCTGCTGCAGCAGGGCTTCGAGCGCCTTCACGTGCATCCAGAGCTGACCTTTGTCGTCGACGGCGCCGCGCGCATAGATGTTGCCGTTGCGCACGTCGGGTTCGAAGGGTGGCGTGACCCACTCGTCCAGCGGATCGGGCGGCTGCACGTCGTAGTGGCCGTAGCAGAGAATCGTCGGCTTGCCCGGCGCCTGCAGGCTGTCTGCGCAGACGAGCGGGTGGCCGGCGGTCTGGATGACCTCTACGTTGCTCATGCCGATGCGGCGAAGCTCGGAGGCCAGGAAGATGGCGGCGCGGCGCACGTCGGGCGCGTGGTTTGGCAGGGTGGAGATGGAGGGGATGCGCAGAAATGCCTTGAGTTCTTCCAGTGCGGAGTCCTGATGTGTGGCGGCGAATGCCAGCGCCTGTTCAAGCATGCTTCTTGCCTCATTCCTTTTGCGCATACACGTGGCTGCCGGACCACGTTGCGCGTCAAGCTAAGGATAGCCGGGCAATGGAGGGTTAGGAATGAGCGGGCAGACTTGGGATGCGCAGCGATACGCCGAGAACGGGCGATTTGTCGCGGACCTGGCGATGGAAGTGGTGGGACTGCTGGCGCCGAAATCGGGCGAGCGCATCCTGGACCTGGGCTGCGGCGATGGTGCGTTGACGGACAGAATGAAAGAGAGCGGAGCGGAGATGATCGGGTGCGACCGGTCGCCGCAGATGCTGGCCGCTGCCGAGGCGCGCGGCGTACGCACGGTGCAGGCCGACATGACTGCCCTGCCCTTTGCCGGTGAGTTCGACGCGGTATTTTCGAATGCGGCGCTGCACTGGACGCGGTCACAACGCGAGGTGCTGGCCGGTGTGTTTCGGGCGTTGCGGCCGGACGGGCGGTTCGTGGCGGAGATGGGCGGCCTGGGGAACATCGCGGCGATTCGAACGGCGCTGCAGGCCGTGTTGCGGCCATACGGCGTTGATGCGGAGGAGCACGCGGCTTCGTTCTTCCCGTCGAAGGACGAGTACACGGCGCTGCTGGAAGGTGCTGGCTTTCGTGTGGACCGTATGGCGCTGATCCCCCGGCCGACGCGGCTGCCGGGCGGCATGGAGGACTGGCTGCGGACGTTTCGCAATGGTGTGTTGCAGGACTTGCCAGACGACGCGCGCGAGACGGTGGTGCGCGAGGTGGTTGCGCTGTTGCGGCCGGTGCTGTGCGACAGCGCAGGGGTGTGGTGGGCGGACTACGTCCGGCTGCGCTTCAAAGCAGTGCGGGGGTGAGCCGTTCCGGTTAGTAGCGCGGGACGGAGTGGTCGATTTCGAGTGACCACTGGTCGATGCCGCCGGCGAGCGACTGCGCCTGATCGAAACCCTGGTTCCGCAGCCAGTTGGTCACGCTGAGCGAGCGTGCGCCGTGGTGGCAGAGGATGACGACGGGAGCGTCGGGGTCGAGTTCGGCGTGCGCACGCGATGGAATCTCGCCCATGGGGATGTTGACGGTACCGGGAAGTGAGGCGGTGGATACCTCCCACGGCTCGCGAACGTCCACAACTGTGGGTGCTTTGCCTTCGCGCTGGAGCGAGGCGAGTTCGGCGGGAGAGATTTCGTAGGGCAGCACCTGTTCAGCATACCCGGGCGACGATGTTGCGCGTGACGCAAACCGCCGGTTGCTGCGAGCATCAGAGGATTGAAAGGAAGATCGTGCCACCTAAGAAAGTGCTTGTCGTAGAGGACGAAGCCAACGCCCGCGCGGGCCTGGCGGAACTGATCACGTCGTGGGGCTACCGCACGGAGGCCGCGGCGGATGGTGCTGCAGGCTTTGACATGGCGCAGCGCTGGTCGCCAGACATTGTGGTGAGCGACCTGATGATGCCGCGCATGGACGGCCTGCAATTGCTGGACCGGCTGAGCGAGCTGCCGCAGAGCTTTCTGGCCGTGATCCTGACAGCGCACGGCGCGATCGACTCCGCAGTGACGGCGATGCGCATGGGCGCGTTCGATTACCTGCAGAAGCCCGTCGATCCGGCGAAGCTGAAGACGATTCTGCAGAATGCTTCCGAGCAGATCGACAGTGCGCCCGCGTCCGCGGAGGGTGGTCGACCCGCGACGGGTGCTGCGACCACGGACGACATGGACCACCTGGGCCCGCTGGTCGGCCGGTCGCAGGCGATGCAGTCTGTATTCCGCACGATTGAGCGCATTGCGCCCACGAACGTGTCGGTGCTGATTACGGGCGAGAGCGGCACGGGCAAGGAGTTGGCGGCGCGCGCGCTGCACCAGTTCAGCGGGCGCAAGAACAAGCCGTTTGTAGCGGTGAACTGCGCGGCGATCCCGGAAACGCTGATCGAGAGCGAGATTTTTGGGCACGAGCGTGGCGCGTTTACCGGGGCGCAGGAGCGCCGCGCAGGGTGCTTCGAACTGGCCGAAGATGGAACGTTGCTGCTGGACGAGATCGGCGAGATGCCCGCCGCCACACAGGCCAAGCTGCTGCGCGTCTTAGAGGATCGCAAGCTGCGGCGGCTCGGTGCTCGCGAAGAGACGCCGGTGAATGTGCGCGTAATCGCCGCGACCAACAAGGATCCGCAGCAGGCAGTTGCGAGCGGCGAATTGCGTGGCGATCTCTACTACCGGTTGAACGTGTTCCACATCCAGATGCCGGCACTGCGGGACCATGCCGAGGACATCCCGCTGATTGCGGCTGCCATGTTGACCGACATGAACCAGCGGCACGGGACCAGCGTTCCGGGCATTACACCGCAACTGCTAGCCCGGTTGCAGAGTTACCCCTGGCCCGGCAATGCGCGCGAGCTGCGCAACACCATGGAACGCGCAGTGATCCTGGCAGGTAACGAGCGGCTGGCGCTGCACCACCTGCCCGAGGGGTTTGGCGAAGCCGGGCACATTCCGCCGCCGCACCAGGCGGCACCGGCGGCTTCGCATCCACCCATTTCGGCCAGCATTGCTGTACCGACGAGCCAACCCGGGATGAGCGCACCGGACGTTGTCGAAGTTGCGGTGGGCACCACCGTGGACGAGGCGGAGAAGCAGTTGATCCTGAAGACGCTGGTGGCGACGCGAAACAATAAGACCCGGGCCGCGGAGATCCTGGGGATCAGTTCCAAGACGCTGCAGAACAAGTTGAAGGAATACAACAGCGACGCCGGTCGCTGAGGAGAACACAGCCGGCGATGCGCCTGAAGACCAAGCTCGTGCTGGCGTCGACCGTGTTCTCCACGGTGCTGACGCTGGCGCTGCTTTCCATCTTCTTTGTGCAGTTACTGCGGGTTCGGCTGGATGCAACCGCGGCGGCCAACGCCACCCTGGGGCAAGGCCTGATACTGGCCGAGCGGCAGGCGCTGAGCAACGGCCTGCCAGCACAGATGGCTGCGAACAGCGGCGGCGAAGCGGCGCTGGAACAGGCCGTGACGGACGCCCTGCAGGCCGACGCACCCCTGCGCGAAAACATGGAAGCGATCGTTCGCTACGCTCCCACGGTGCAGGACGTGCTGGTGACCGGAGCGAATGGACGCGTGCTGGTCTCCACGGATCCGTTGCTGGAAGGCCAGCGGCCGCCTCGCCGGGCCAGTTTCGATGCCGCGGTGCATGGCACCTTGCGAACGCAACTGGCGCTGATCTTTGGCAAGCCGGAGGTGCTGGACGCCGGATTTGCTCTGCGCCGGAACGGGCAGCCGTTCCTGTTTGCACACATCGGCATTCGCTCGACGCTGCTGCGGAATGCACTCGAGCCATGGCTGAAACAAGCGGCATGGATCGGCAGCCTGGCTCTTGGTTCCGCGTTTGCGGCGGCGCTGCTGCTGTCATCGCTGGCGCTGCGCCCGCTGGAGCGAATTGTTCGGCGGCTCGAGGATTTGGGCAAGGATTCCGGGGCGAAGCCGGCCGCTTTCGTCGAGCCTGAGCCGGTGGTCGAGCCTGCCCTGCGCGGAACGCCGGTTCGGCGCCGCGATGCGCTGCGCGAGGCGGACACGAGCATTGCCCGCATTGACGAGCGGATGCGGCGGTCAGAGGAACTGACGACCGATCTGCAGAGCAACCTGTCGCAGATGCTTCACACGCTGCAGGATGGTGTGTTGCTGCTGAATGCGGCGGGCGCCATCCTGCTGGCGAGCGACGCCGTGCAGCAGTTCCTGCCGGACGGCAGCCATGCGTCGGCTGGTGTGTACCTGGCGCACATCTTCCCGATCTCCACGCCCCTGGGCAGCCTGCTGCTCACTGCTTTGCAGGAGCGCACAACGCTGCATCGGGCGGCTTCGACGCTACCCGACGGGCGGCAGGTGGAGGTGACGCTGACGTTTCCGCCGGTTTCGGTGGGCGGGCCCCGCGCGGGCTTCGGGGCGATGCTGACGCTGCACAACTCCGCGGCGCAGCAGGCGGTGGAGCAGGAGATCGAGGTAGGCCGGCGGCTGGCCAGCATCGGCCGGCTGACGGCGGGCGTGGGTCACGAGGTGAAGAACCCGATCAACGCGATGGTGCTGCACCTGGAACTGTTGCGCGGCAAGCTGCGTAACCCCGGCGCGGGTGACCCGGCGCGGCATGTGGAGGTGCTGGCAAGCGAGATGTCGCGGCTGGACCGGGTGGTGCAGACGCTGGCGGACTTCACCAGGCCGCTGGAGCCGGAGCTGCGGCAGCAGCCACTGCGCCCAATCGTGGATGCGGTGTTGCAACTCGTCTCAGTCGATGCCGCGGAGCGCGGAATCTCGATTCGGCTGGACGATAGCGAACCGGGGCTAGCGGCGAATGTGGATGGAGAGCTGCTGCACCAAGCGTTGCTGAACATCGTGCTGAATGGAATGGACGCCATGACCGAGGGCGGCACCCTGACGGTGAGCCTGCAGCGGAGCTCCGGATCCGCGCAGATCGGCGTGCGCGACACCGGGCACGGCATTCCGCCAGAGCTCTTGGACCGCATCTTCCACCTGTACTTCACGACCAAGAGCACGGGGACCGGCATCGGCCTGGCGATGACGTGGCGCATCGTCCAGATGATGGGCGGGACGGTGCAAGTTAGGTCAAACACGACACCGGGCAACGACCTTCACGGTACCCTGTTCACAGTGGAACTGCCGCTGGGCAAAGGAAGACAGAACCGCGCGAGCACCACCGAGGCACACGCATGAGAGCGCGTGGAGTCCTGGGGGGGTTTGCGCTCGCGGCGGTGTGCCTTCTGACCGGCTGTCACCATCACGCGGCCGTGCGTGCCATCGCACCTGCGATAGCTCCGCCCGCGAACGCCGGTCCGGTAATGGTGAGTGTGCCACCGCCGAGCCACCGCTCCAGCGACATGCCGGACGCAGTCACAGTGGGGAGCAGCATCCCAGTGGTGAAACCGGTAAAGCCGACGCACCGGGTGACGCGGCGGCCGTCGCCGCCCACCATCGCGACCAACGTCCCGCCCGCGGGAACCCCGGCTGCTCCCACACCCGGGACAACGGCGACAAGCGCGCCTGCGGCAGCGGTGAACCTGGGCCAGTTGACTTCGGGGACGGATGACCCCGCGGCGACACGCGACGGTGCGGCAAACGCAATGCGGCGTGAGCGGGACCGGCTGGCCGGCATCAACGCTACGGTGCAGGCGTCGCATCCGGGAGAGATCGAGCAGGCGCGCCGGTTCCTGAAGTCCGCCTCCGATTCGTGGAACGCGGCGGACTATTCCGCGACGCTGGCGCTGACAACAAAGGCGCGGGTGCTGCTGGACGATCTCTTGAAGTAAGCGGTCCCATCTTCCTCCCGCTATCTGCAGTCTGTGTGCGGCGGAGACACTCAGACACCTGAGCGCATGACGAGAACAGCTACGCGAGCGTGACTGCCCTGGTGGATTCCGGGAACAAAGCAGGTTGCGAAGCGTATGTGTTCTCACCGCTCAAGTAGGGCGCACAGGAGTTCCACCTTGGCCTTCCCTATTCAACGTCGCTTCCCGCAATTGCTTGGGGCGGTAGCTCTCGTTGTAGCGGCTCTTGCGACCGCAGCGCAGGCGCCCCTTGCGGATCGCAAGCAGGCAATCCCCGCCCTGCTTCAGCAGGAGCGTGTGGCCAGCGTCTCTTTCGCGCAGATCAACGGCGGTAAGACAACGATCGCAGAAGCCTACGGCCTGCAGAGCCCCGGTAAGACGACCAGCACTACGACGCTCTACAACATCGCTTCCATGTCTAAGCCCATCTCGGCCGAGGTCGTTCTGCGACTCGCGTCAGAAGGTCGACTTTCGCTGGATGAGCCTATGTCCAAGGACTGGGTGGATCCAGACCTTGCGGACGATCTCAGAGCAAGGAGGCTTACCCCTCGGCTTGCACTCGACCATCAGACCGGCTTTGCAAATTGGAGACGTGAGACCAAGGGCAAACTGGTCTTTGTGCGCGACCCCGGCACAAGCTTCGGGTATTCGGGAGAGGCTTATCAGTACGTGGCGCGCTTTGCCGAGAAGAGAACGGGTGAGACCTTCGAAAGGCTTGCGCAAACGCTGGTGTTCGATCCTGCGGGAATGTCACACACCGCATATACACAGCGCCCTTAGATGGCCGGCAACATTGCGCAGCCGACGGACAAGGATGGGCACTGGCTTCAGCCTGTGATCGCGACTGAGTTTGTGGCTGCCGACCTTGTCTATACAACGCCGACACAGTACGCCAGCTTCGTTGAGAGCCTGATGACCGGTGCAGGTGAGACGCCAGCCATTCGACAGCTTCGAGAAAGCGTGCTGACAGATCGTAAGGCGGAGATGTGTGTCGGGAAATTAGCGAAGCTCTGCCCCGACGAGGTGGGCTTTGGACCCGGATGGGAAGTGATCAAAATGCATGGCAAGACCTTCCTGATGCACACGGGTATTGACGAGGGTGTGTTTACGCTCGGCTTCTTCGGGACCGGGTCCCGCGACGGAGTGATTGTGTTTACCAATAGCGCGAATGGCCCCAAGGTGATCCTTCCACTTCTGAAACTGCTCAAGGCAGATCCAGATTTTGTCCAATATCTTGAAGCACAAGTTTGATCGGCACCTCTCAAACGCTGCACATTGGAACGTTTTCAGGAGGCGGCACGGCGTGCGAGATGGACTGGTGAAAGGCGCTTTGGCAGCAGTGCTCTGCTGGTCCGCGACGCTCGAGACGGACAGCCAGACGAAGGCCCATGCATGCGAATAAGGACGAGAGTAACCTGACCGCGCGTGGTGTGTACGGCAACTTCGTCATCCTGGAGATAGCTCCCGGGATCTTCGCCCACTATGCTCATCTGCGGACGGGTAGCCTTCCCGTTCGTCCCGGTCAGCGCGTGCACTGCGGTGAGGTCAACGTCTTGGATCTTGTAAGTCTTGTCGGCAACATAACGGAAAGGCTCCCCCAAGTCAGGAGGAGCCTTTCGTTCTTTTTGGTGATTTGCGGCCGCAGACCTAGCGGCACCTTCAGCTACTGACGGCTGGTGCGCTTTGGCTTCTGGCTGCGGCGGCCCTTGTTGGGGGCGAAGGCGCCGTCGCTGGAGTTTGCGTCGGTGGCGGGCTGGCCGTTGCTGGTGGGGCGGCCGTTACGACCCTGCGAGGGGAACCGCTCGACTACGCCGTTGTCAGCGTTGGTCGTTGCGGGCTCGTTCAGGCGTTGTTCGCGGGCGCCGCGGAACGGGTCAGCAGGAAGTTGCGGAGCGGCGGGCGGAATGATGGCCGGAGCCTGCTGCTGCGCGCTTTGCTGCAGTTGCTGCAACTGCTCCAGCGTTTCGATCGGCTGGCCGTTGGGCGCCAGGATCTGCATGCGGAAGAGATTGCGCAGCGTGTCCTGCTGGAAGCGGGTCATCATCGCTTCGAACATCTCGAAGCTCTCGCGCTTGTAGGCGACGAGCGGGTCCTGCTGAGCGTAGCCGCGCAGGCCGATGCCTTCCTTCAGGTGGTCCATGGCGAGGAGGTGATCCTTCCACAGACCGTCGAGGATGCTGAGCATGATGACGCGCTCGTGGTAACGGAGAGCGTCTGGCCCGAGAATCTGTTCCTTGACTTCGAAGCGCTCACGCAGCTTCTCGAACAGCGAGTCGCCGAGTTCATGTCGGTTCAGTTCACCGGCATTGACTTCGTCCAGCGTGGTGCCGAAAACGTCACCGAGCTTCTGGCGCATGTCATCGATCTTCCACTGGTCGGGGTGGACGTTGGCGGGAGCGTCAGCGTCAAGGATGTTGCTGAGTTCGTTGGTGACGTAGTCGTCGAGGATCAGGCTCTTCTGATCGATGCCTTCGAGCAGGCTGTGGCGCAGGCCGTACACGGCTTCGCGCTGCTTGTTCATCACGTCGTCGTACTCGAGAACGTGCTTGCGGCTTTCGAAGTTCTGGGTTTCGACAGCCTTTTGCGCAGCGGCAATGCGGTTGGTGATCATGCCGCTCTCGATCGGCACGCCCTCTTCCATGCCTAGGCGCTGCAGCAGCGTGCTGACCCACTCGCGCGCAAAGATGCGCATCAGATCGTCTTCGAGTGAGAGATAGAAGCGCGAAGCACCGGGATCGCCCTGACGACCGGCGCGGCCGCGAAGCTGATTGTCGACGCGGCGGCTTTCGTGGCGCTCGGTGCCAAGGATGAACAGACCGCCGGCGGCCTTGACCTCTTCCTGCTCGGCCTTGGTCGCGGCGTTGTACTTTTCGCTCGCGGAGTCCCACTCGGCCTGAGTTAGCTCGTACTCCTGGTTCTGGTAGTAGAAGCGGAACATGCCGGGACCGGCAACGGGCGAGATCTCGCCTTCGAGTGTTTCGAGCGCGCGGGCGCGACCGCTCTTGACCAGCTCCTGGCGGGTCATGAAGTCAGCGTTGCCGCCCAGCAGAATGTCGGTACCGCGGCCCGCCATGTTGGTGGCGATGGTGACCATGCCAAGGCGACCGGCCTGGGCAACGATCTCCGCTTCGCGCTCGTGGAACTTGGCGTTCAGGACAACGTGACGAACGCCCTTGCGCTTGAGGATCTCGCTAAGAAGCTCGGACTTTTCGATGGACGTGGTGCCGACAAGAACGGGCTGCTTCTGCTGATGCAGGCGCTCAATTTCGTCCGCGACGGCAAAGTACTTCTCCTTGGCCGTGCGGTAGACAACGTCCGGGTATTCGATGCGCTGCATCGGCCGGTTGGTCGGGATGACCGTGATCTCGAGCTTGTAGATGCTGTCGAACTCAGAGGCTTCGGTCTCGGCGGTACCGGTCATACCGCTGAGCTTCTTGTACATGCGGAAGTAGTTCTGGAAGGTGATGGTCGCAAGGGTCTGATCTTCCTTGCGGATCTGTACGCCTTCCTTGGCTTCCACGGCCTGATGCAGGCCATCGCTCCAGCGGCGGCCCGGCATGAGGCGGCCGGTGAACTCGTCGACGATGATGATCTCGCCGTCTTTGACGACGTATTCGACATCGCGCTTGTAGAGCGAATGCGCCTTGATGGCGACTTCCACGTGGTGCTTCAGATCCCAGTTTTCCGGGTCGGCGATGTTGCCGATGCCAAGCAGGCCTTCGATCTTTTCCCAGCCCTCGTCGGTGACAGTGACCGCACGCTGCTTTTCGTCGATGACGTAATCACCGCTCCACGTCTTGGTCTCGAGCGTCTCGACGAGTTCGCCCTGCTCCAGACTCGGGATGATCTGGTTGACGCGCTCGTACTTGTCGGTGGTCTGGTCGGTGGGGCCGCTGATGATGAGCGGGGTCCGCGCTTCGTCAATGAGGATCGAGTCCACTTCGTCGACGATGGCGTGATAGTGACCGCGCTGCACGAGTTCGCTTAGCTCGAACTTCATGTTGTCGCGCAGGTAGTCGAAGCCGAATTCGTTGTTAGTGCCGTAGGTGATGTCTGCGGCGTAGGCAGCGCGGCGCTCGCGGTCGTCCAGGTTGTGAACGATGACGCCGACAGTCATGCCGAGGAAGCCGTAAATCTTGCCCATCCACTCGGCGTCGCGCTTGGCCAGGTAGTCGTTGACGGTGACGACATGGACACCGCGGCCGGCGAGCGCGTTCAGGTAGGCGGGCAGCGTGGCGACAAGGGTCTTACCCTCACCGGTACGCATTTCCGCGATCTTGCCTTGGTGCAGAACGGTGCCACCGATCATCTGCACGTCGAAGTGGCGCATGTTCACGGCGCGCTTGCCGGCTTCGCGGACGACGGCGAAGGCTTCCGGCAGAAGCTCGTCGAGCGCGGCCTTTTCGGCGGCGTAGATTGCGTCCTTGTCTTCAAGGCCGGCGATCCGTTGCGCGATGCGCTCGCGGAACTCCACCGTTTTCGCGCGCAACTGTTCGTCGGAAAGCGAGGTCAGCGATGACTCGAAGCCGTTGATCTGGTCGATCAGGGGCTGCATGCGCTTGACGGCGCGTTCATTGCTGGTGCCAAACATCTTGGCGAGTACGTTGTTGATCAAAGCCTCTATCCCTGCTCCGGGCGTGAGGGCCCGGCGGTGACTTGCCTGCCGGTGCGAGCGCAGCGACGGACGCGCGCCAGCGCAGCCAATGCGCGACACCTTAGTATATCGCGCTAAGGTTTCCCCGTGCGGTCGTGGAAATCAGGCGCGCGGGTGAGTGTTGTCGTACACCTGCTGAATCTGGTTGCTGGTGAGCTGGGTGTACCGCTGCGTGGTGGACAGGCGCTCGTGGCCGAGCAGTTCCTGGATGGCGCGGAGGTCGGCACCCTCCTCCAGCATGTGAGTGCCGAAGGCGTGGCGAAGCGTGTGCGGATGAACGTCTGCCGATAGGCCGCGGTCGATGGCGATGGCTTTGACGATGCGGCCCACGGAGCGGGTGGTGAGGCGTGCCGCGCCACGTGCCGTCGCGTTAATGAGCAGCGGGCCCTCGTGCAGGAGTTTCCCCTTGCCCGCTTTGGTCAGGCGGTCGGCGCGCGCGACAAGGTAGTCGCGGACGGCCTCGGCAGCAGCATCGCCGAGCGGAACGTAGCGTTCCTTGCGGCCCTTGCCGCGTACCAGGATCGCGTCGTTGGACCAGTGGAGGTCGGCAAGGTTGATGCCGACGAGTTCGGAGTTGCGGATGCCGCAGCCGTACAGCAACTCCCAAATGGCGCGGTCGCGTTCGGGCCAGCGGGCCGCGCCGGGAGCGGGCCGGGGTGTACCGGGCTTTGCTGCGCGCGCGGTGGCCTGCTCCATGCCGTCGAGGACGCGGTTCACATCCTCGCTGGAGGGTACGCGCGGCAGATGCTTCGGCAGTTTTGGAGTGCGGACCAGGCTGGCGGCGTTCTGCTCGACGATGCCCTGCTGCGCCATCCACTTGAACCAGGACCGGATGGCGGCGAGGGCACGCGCGGCTGAGCTGCGCGTGAGGCCGCGGTCGTAGAGGACGGCGAGGTACGCGCGGATGTGGATGTGCTGGACCGTGCGGAGGTCGACGCTGTCACCGAGAGTCGCGCAAAGGTATTCGGCGAATGCGGAAGTCTCGCGCGTGTAGGCGCGCACGGTGTGTTCGCTGGCGCCCCGCTCGTTTGCGAGCATGTGCAGGAAGCGCGTGGCGAGGTCTCGAGCCGGGCAGGTCATGCCGCCTCCTCGTGCGAGGAGGACGAGCGTCGCCGGCCTCGCGGGTGGTGCAGCGCATGGACCTGTTTCAGCCGGCCCAGGGCGACGTGCGTATAGACCTGGGTTGTTGCGATGTCGGCGTGGCCCAGCAGGGTCTGCACGGTGCGCAGATCGGCGCCGTGCTCCACCATGTGGGTGGCGCAACTGTGGCGCAGCTTGTGCGGGCTGGCGGTGCTGTTGTGGCGCTTGACGATGCGCCAGACCCACGCATTGGTGAGTGGGCGGCCGGTGTGCGAAAGAAAGAGAGCCCGTTGCACACCGCGGCCTACGAGGGTGGGTCGGCCACGCTCCAGGTAGATGCGCAGTGAGACGATGGCCTTAGTGCCGAGTGGGACGATGCGTTCCTTGTCGCCCTTGCCGCGGACGTGCGCCCGGCCGCTATCTAGTTGGAGGTCTTCCACGCGCAAGCTGACGATCTCGCCCACACGCAGACCGCCCGCGTACAGAACTTCAAGGATGGCGTGGTCGCGCAGGACAAGCGAAGAGGCTGCGGGATGGTTGGCGTTGACCTCCGCCACGGACAGGAGCGATGCCATGTCGGGCTGGCTTAGAGCTTTGGGCAGCACTTTCCAGGTAGAGGGAGCTTCGACGTGCAGCGTGGGATCGTGTGTGATGCGCCGATCGAGCAGGGCCCATTTGTACAGGCCACGAAGGCAGCTCAGCTTGCGAGCGATAGATCGGTCAGTGCGGTCATGGGTGCGCAGGTGCTCCATCCAGCCGGCGACGTCTTCGTGCTGCGCCGTGAGCAGCAGACGATGGCGGGACTCGAGGAATTCGCTGAACTGCTCCAGGTCTTTCGCGTAGCTTTCGCAGGTGAGGGGGCGCAGACCGCGCTCCACCCGCAAGCAGGTGAGGTACTCGCGCACTGTCTCCGCGTTGCCGGACGCGGCGGTCTGGCCGGCCCGCTGCGACGCGGACACGCGCTTTGCTGAAGAGGCCTGCATGGCATCCGATTATGTGCGGTGCCCGGCATAACGATCAGCCGTGGGAACCAGAGTCGTTATGCTTTTAGTGGGATGCGGCAATGCGTACAGGCGTGCGCGGAACGGGGATGGCAACTTCGAAATGAGGAGTGGCGCTGCCGATACGCGTATTGCTGTTCTGAGCGACACCCACGGCCTGTTGCGGGACAGCGTGTTGCCGCACCTCGACGGTGTGAACCACATTCTGCACGCGGGCGATGTGGGTGATCCTGCCATCCTGGAGCGGCTGCGCGAGTTCGCGCCAGTCACGGCGATTCGCGGCAACATCGACCACAGCGGATCGTGTGCGCTGCTACCCGCGGCCGAGCTGATCGAGATCGGCGGCACAGCTTTCTACCTGGTGCATAGCCTGGCGGACCTGGACATCGAACCGCTCGCGGCGGGCGTGCAGGTCGTGGTGACCGGACATTCGCACAAGCCGGCGCTGGAGGAGCGGCGCGGCGTGACGTACCTGAACCCGGGCAGCGTGGGGCCGCGGCGATTCAAGCTGCCGATCAGCATGGCGACCGTGCGGTTGCGCGCAGGCGAGATTGCGGTGGAGTTCCTGACGCTGGAGGAGTAGGCACAGCTCAAGCTTCGACCGCCTCGTTTATTTGCCGATCTGCACGGAGCCGAGGATGCCGGCGAGGCGCGTCTGAATGTCCTTGATCTGGTCGGGGTTCATGTCCATGGCGCCGCTGGTTTCGCCACAGAAGGTGTTGATGACCAGGTCAAAGCGGAGGCAGGCCGTGCCACGCATGGCGGTGAAGGCTTCGTCGCGCGCCTCGGTGCAGACGGCGCCGTGATTGTCACGGCCGTGGTGGAACGGGATGCCGCTGATCTCGGCCTTCGCGAGCGGTTTCATGCCACGAGTCGTAGTCTGCGCGGCGCAGGTGGCGGCGGTGGAGCGCGGAAGGACGGAGTAGTAGAACAGCGCTCCGCTGAACGTGGTGGGCGGCCAGGGATTGAAGTTCAGCTCGGCGACGCCGCGCACGTCGGAGCGGGCGCGCGAGGTGCGTGTCTCCACGCCGAAGTTGGAGAGCAGGCCGTCTTTCTTTTCAAAGTTCCAGCCCGCCGGGATGTGGAAGCTGACGTGGTACCGCGCATCGGTGAAGTCGCGTGCGGCCGGTGTCGGGTTGTCCGGATCGGCTGGCTCGGTCAGTCCCTTGAGCGATCGCTGCGGCATGTGCGGGGTGACCGGCTGTGGCCGCACTGCAGGGGGCCGCACTTCAGCGGGCGGGCTTGCCTGGCCTAGAGCGGCATTCGAAGCGGTGAGTAAGGTCGTGCACACGAAGGCGGGAAAAACTAGACGCAGCACGCCCCAAGTGTAACGCCGGTCACGGTGCAGGCTCAGTTGCGAGGCATCACCACTAGGAGCGCATGCGCGGGTTAGCCCAGCGATAAGCGAGATCGGTGAGCAAATTCGCGAGCAGGTAGGTAAGGCCGATGACGAGCGTGCATCCCTGCACCACGGCGTAGTCGCGATTGCTGATGCTGTTGATGGTGAGGCGCCCGAGGCCGGGCCAACTGAAGACGGTCTCAGTGACGATGGCACCGGCGAGCAGCGACCCGAACTGCAGCCCAACGACGGTGAGCACGGGGATTAGAGCATTGCGCAGGGCGTGGCGGTAGAGGATGGTGCGCTCCGGAAGTCCCTTGGCGCGGGCGGTGCGGATGTAGTCCTGGTTGAGTTCCTCGAGCATGCTGGTGCGCACCATGCGCGTCAGAATCGCAGCGAGCGAAAGGCCGAGTGTTACAGCCGGAAGTATGAGGTGCAGGAGTGTGTCCCTGCCCAACAGCGGCCCCGCACCGGCGCCCGAGACGGGCAGCCAACCAAAGCGGATGGAGAACACGATGATGAGGATGGGACCGAGCGCGAAGTTCGGGAACGAGAGCCCGAAGAGGCTGACCACGCCGATGGCGCGGTCGATGCGGCGACCGTGGTGCAGGGCTGCTGCGACTCCGCCGGGAATGGACAGGAGCAGCGCCAGAACCAGCGCGCAAACACTGAGCAGCAGCGTGTAGGGGAAGCGCTGCGCGATGAGCCTGAGGACCGGGTCGTGAGTGCGGAGAGAGGTGCCCAGATCGGCATGCAGAAGGCCTCGCAGGTAGCGGCCATATTGCACGGGCAGCGAAGCGTCGAGGCCGTAGGCATGGCGCAAGGCGGAAAGATCGGTGCTGCTTGCACCTTCACCCAGCATCTGTGCAATGGGATCGCCGGGAACCAGGTGAATCAGCAGGAACACCAGCGTGACGATGACCCACAGCACCGGAAGGGCGAGGAGAACTTTGCGGACAGATGCGGGGACCGCGGGGAGACGGCTCACGCGAGTGCAGCTCCACGGTTGTGCTCGACCGGTGCGGCAGATTCCAGGTGCTCGACTCGAACGCGGCTGATGCGCCGACCGTCGCGCTCCAGGACGGTAAACCGGCGCGAGCCGCGCACAAACGTCTCGCCTTTAGCCGGCAAGTGGCCGAGCTGTGCCAGGACGAAGCCCGCGAGCGTCTCGATGCCGCTTTCGCGAGGAATCTTCCAGTGAAGCTGAGTCACAAGGTCGCGCAGCGGAACGGTTCCATCTAGGTCGACGACTCGCCGATCGCCCACGGCTCCCGCGAGGCCGCGCGCCTGCACGTCGAACTCGTCGTCCATCTCGCCGACGATCTGTTCCAGGGCGTCTTCTGCGGTGACCAGGCCCACGGTGGAACCGAACTCGTCGACGACAATAGCAATCTGGCGCCGAGTGCGCTGGAACTCCTGCAGAACCTCGGCGGTGGATTTGGTCTCGGGCACCAGCAGAGCTTCACGCATGATCGATTGCAGGTTGCCGGTGCCGGCGTAGGCGGCGGGCAGGGTGCGGCGAAGCTGCATCAGGCGCGAGATGTCCTTGGAATAGACGATGCCCTGGATGTGTTCAACGCCGAGCGCAGGATCGTACACGGGAATGCGGGAGTGCTGCTCCTCGACGATGCGGGCCGAAGCGAGATCGACAGGCATGTCCGACGGCAGGCAGAACATGCGGCCGCGCGGCGTCATAATCTCGCGGACGGTGACGTGTTCGGAATCAATGGCGTGGTGGATCAGCCGCTCCTGAAACTCTGGCAGCAGACCGCTGCTGCGGGTGGCTGAGGCGATCAGTTTGATCTCTTCCGGTGAGTGGACCTCGGCCGTCTCCGGACGGAGAGGCGCGCGGAACAGGCGAAGGACCAGCCCAGTCGATCGCTTCAGCAGGCGCACGGCGGGCCGGACCAGGCGAATAAAGATGTCCATGGGGCCGGCAATCGCCAGGGCGATGCGCTCGGCCTTTTGCAGGGACAGGGACTTCGGTACCTGCTCGCCGAGAACGACTTCCAGGAAGGTGATGATAGTGAACGCGAGAACAGAAGCGAGAGTGTGGGACAGCGCAGCCGTGTGCTGCTGGAGCCAGGCGTTGTGCGCGAACCAGTGCCAGCGATGCAGCAGTTGAACGAGGACTTCCGCCACACCCTGTTCCCCCACCCAGCCCAGGGCAAGCGAGCACAAGGTGACCCCGAGCTGATTGGCGGCGAGGAAGTCATCAATCTCGCGCTTGAGCCGCAGGGCCGCGGCGGCACCCACGCGGTTGTAGGCAAGCATCTGCTCCAGCCGGGTCTCGCGAACACTGACGACGGCAAACTCCGCGGCCACAAAGAAGGCGTTCGCGAGGATCAGGACCGCGACGGTGAACAGGCGGAAGAGTGCCCAATCGAGCATAGGACGAGTCTACCTAGATGCCGGACAGCAGAAAGGCCCGGACATTGCCGGGCCTTTCTTAACTTGGTGCCAGTGCGTATCGCTTACGCGATCACTTCGCTGAGCACCTTGGTTACGGACTTGTCGATGGTGTCCTTGGGCACGTAGCCGACGATCTGGTCGGCCAGCTTGCCATCCTTGAACAGCAGCAGCGCCGGGATGCCGCGAATGCCGTAACGGCCGGGCGTGGCGTTGTTGCGGTCCACATCCATCTTCATGACCTTGAGCTTGCCCTGGTACTCGCTGGCAACCTGATCGACCACTGGGGCAAGCGCGCGACACGGTCCACACCAGGCAGCCCAGAAATCCACCAGAACCGGCTGTTCGCTCTTGAGCACGGCCTGCTCGAACTCCGCATCGTTCACTTCGCCGACGAATTGACCCGCCATTTCCCCCCACCTTCTGCCGGCCTGCGTGCCGACCTAACATAACAATAGATGCAAACTCCGGTGAAACGGTTCAGTAGAGGTTTCGCTGGGCTATTCCGCTTGCGACAATAGGGGTATGCCTGAGACATCCTCCTTCGCTGGCGACGCGCCAGCCGCCGCCGGAGCCCTCACCGAAACCGAGTTCCTGGCCGCAGTGCGGCGGGCTGAGCCGCGCATTGCAGTCTTCGATTTTGACGGTACGCTCTGGCCCGGCGATGCAGGTTCGGGCTTCATGGACTGGTCTATCGAGACCGGGCTCTTGCGGCCGGAACGGGCGCGCACGCTGCAGGCCCGCCACGCCGCGTACCACGCGGGCGAGGTAGACGAGATCACGATCTGCGGAGAGATGGTGCAGATCTACAGCGGCATCCCCGAAAACAAGATTCGTGACGCGGCGGACCGGTACTTCCGGGAGCATGTGGAGCCCCACCTCTTTCCGACCATGGTCAGCCTGGTGCGCGAGCTGAAGGCAGGCGGCGCGGAGATCTGGGCCGTAAGTTCAACCAACAATTGGGTGATCGAGGCCGGCGTTCGCGATCTTGGAATTGTGCCGGACCGGGTGCTGGCCGCCTGCATCGCGACCGAAAACGGTCTGCTGACCGAGCGGCTGGTGGATGTTCCGAGCGATGAGAAGAAGGCCGAGGCGCTGCACCGCTCGGGTGTGAGGCCGGATGCGGTGTTCGGAAACAGCATCCACGACCTGGCCATGCTGGAGGTGGCGCGCTTCCCGTTTGCGATTAACCCCAACGAAGGCCTGCTGCCAGTGGCCCGGCAGCGGGGCTGGCCTGTGTACTTTCCGAGTTCCAGCGGGCCCGCGTAGCCGCGAAAGCGAAAGGACGGGAGTGCAGCCGCGAGTATTTCCGTCTAACCTGCCAGTACAGAGGGAGTTCCGTCGCTTTGAAGAACCGCATTCGCAGACTGGGCAGCAACGGCGGACGATCTCGCGCAAGCGATGGCGCGCGCCCGCGCACACTGCGGATGGTCTCGGCCGGGCTGATCCTGCGGGAAGCGGAAGGCCGGCGAGAGGTTCTGATCTGCCAGCGCAAGGCAGACCAACCCATGGCGCTGAAGTGGGAGTTTCCCGGCGGCAAGATCGAGCCGGGTGAGTCTGCGGAACAGGCGTTGCGGCGGGAGCTGAACGAAGAGCTTGGCATTACGGCCGAGATTGGCGAACCGGTAGCGCAGGTGCGGCACAACTATCGGAACGGCGGCGCGGTGGACCTGCAGTTCTTTGCCGTCCGGCGGTTTGAAGGCGAGATCGACAACCGCATCTTCCAGGAGGTGCGCTGGTCGGAGTTCGAATCGCTGCCGGGATACGACTTTCTTGCGGCAGACATCGGCCTGGTGCGAGACCTGGCAGAGGGTCGAATCGCGCTTGAGGGCGGTCGTTAGCTCCAGCTAGGCGCGACGGCGGCCTAAGCTGTGGGCGGGCTGTTCAGGTCCAGATCTTCAGCGACGCGTTCGCGGCCGCGCTGCAGCAGGACCTGAACCCGGCCTTCGGCGGCATCCAGGTCGGCCTTGCACTGCTGGCTCAGATGGGTGCCCTGCTCGAAGAGCTGCAACGATTCTTCCAGGCCAAGTTCGCCGCGCTCCAGTCGTTCGACGATCGCTTCCAGTTGCTTCAGGTTGTCTTCAAACGTGTTCGGCAAGCTGTGCCTCCTGGGTGTTCGGCGGCGATAGAACGTTTGCCATGACCTTGGCGGCCAGTTCATAGCGGCCGAACGGAGCGCTGACCTGAACGCCCTGCACGCTGTCACGGACAACCGCCAGCATCTCCTGCGCGATGCGGACGCCCTCTTCGCGCGAGGCCTCTGGTGTGGTGCAGCGGCCCATGCGGTCGATGATTTCGTCGGGCATGTGGACCTTGAGGTCATTGCGCATAAACAGCGCGTTCTTGACGCTGGTGAGCGGCCAGATTCCGGCGACCACGGGAATGCGGAAGCTCTCGATGCGGCGGAGGAAGTCTTCGAGCTGATGCAGGTCGAAGACGGGCTGGGTGATGGCGAACTCCGCGCCGGCTTCAACTTTGGCGGCAAAGCGGCGGACCTCGGCGTCGAGATCGGGCACACCGGGGTTCGCGGCGCAGGCGAGGACAAAGCCGGTGGACTGGCCGATGGGCTGGCCGCCCAGGTCGAGGCCGTGGTTCAGGTCGCGGGCGATGCGGGTCAGGCCGACGGCGTCGACGTCGAAGACAGCGGTTGCGTCTGGGTAGCTGCCCATCTTCGGCGGATCGCCCGTGAGGCACAGCACATTGCGCAGGCCGAGCGACGCCGCGCCAAGCAGATCGCTCTGGATCCCGAGCAGGTTGCGGTCGCGGCAGGTGAAGTGCAAGACGGTCTCCACGCCGTGCTCTCCGCCACACTCGCGTTCCAGTTGCACGCAGAGGCTGCCAGCGCTCATGCGGGCGCTGGCGCGGGGAGAATCGGGCACGTTGATGGCGTGGACGCCCATGTCGCGCAGCAATCGGGCGCCGGCGAGTTCCTTGCTGCAATCGATGCCGCGCGGCGGAACGATCTCGACCATGGCGACGAACTCGCCGCTGGCGATGCGCGCACCGAGGCGGGACCGTTGCCCCAAGGGCGCGGGCTCGACCGGCGGCGCAGTGGGCGCGGTTGAGGTGGCCTGCAGGCCCTCCGCCTGCGCCTGGATGGCGCGCAGCGAGGAGCGCATGGCCTTGATATGGGCCGGCGTGGTGCCACAGCAGCCACCCACCAGAAGAGCGCCCAGGCGGGCGGCTTTGCGCGCAAAGCTGCCGAGGTATTCGGGCGAGCTGAGATAGATGCTGCGGCCGTCCACGCAATTGGGGACACCGGCGTTGGGCATGGCCGCCAACGGAAGCGTGGTGCTGCCGCGCATGCGTTCCAGGGTTTGCAGAACCAGGTTGGGGCCATCGCTGCAGTTACAGCCGACGATAACCACACCCGCGTCCTGGAGCGCGGCTACGGCCTGCTCCGGTGTGGTGCCGTCGGCCATGCTGCCGCTGTCGGTAACGGTGATCATGGCGACCACAGGCACGTTCGGCGCGGAGGCATGGGCAGCGTGCACGGCGGCAAGCGCCTCCGCGAGGCTGGTTGCCGTTTCGATGAGGAACAGGTCGACTCCGGCGGAGGCGAGCGCTGCCGCCTGCTCCGCATAGACCGCCTGCATGGCGTCGGGGTTCAACGAACCGGCAGGGGCACCGAGAGGGCCGATGGAACCGGCTACCAGCGCTTGGTGCGCGTGCTTTTCGCGATACAGATCTGCGGCGGCACGGGCCAAGTGGACGCCGGCGGTGTTGATCTGCGCCACCTTTGACTGCAGGTCGAAGCGCTTCAGGCGAACGGAGTTGGCGCCAAAGGTGTTGGTCTCGATCACCTCCGCACCGGCCGCCAGGTATTCCTCGTGCAAGTCGCGGACCAGTTGCGGCTCGGAGAGGTTCAACTCGTCGTAGCAGCGATTGATGAAGACGCCGCGCGCATAGAACATGGTGCCCATGGCGCCGTCGCACAGCAACGGCTTGCCGGAGGCGAGGCGGGCGCGGAACGGATCCGTTTCCCTGGAGTTTGAATTGGCTGACAAAGGTGAGCTCATGCAGGCGCAGCCGGAGGCTGACTCGCCACTGGCTCTGCCTTTAAGAATACCTGCACGGCAAAAGCCCGGATCGGGTGTCGTGTGCGTCGCCCGTGCGTCTAACCGCCATCCCGAGGCGGGGAGAGCGGTGCTGCTTGGTATACTTTTGCCATCTGCGAGCCGCTGTGCGCCGCGCTGCATTGAGGTCTGTTCTGTTGAAAAAGTTTGTGTCCGCGCGGTGGCTTGCCGCCCTTCTGCTGCTTGCCGCTACCGCCCTGGTCGCCGGTTGCGGTGACAATCCGTACCACACCACCCAGTACAACTACGCCGGCAGGGCAATCCCGCCATCGAAGCTGACGGAGCGCGTGCTGGTAGTGCTGGGCAACAGCAGTGCGCTCACGAGCGGAGCGGCGCAGATCATCGATGCGCAGCGCGACATCCGGTTCAACGTGTACCAGCCGAACAGCACGTTCCCCATTGGCGGCTTCAGCACGACCGGGTTGCCGCTGCAGTTGTTCAACTACCCGGAGCAGCAGATCGGTGTCGTCTTCGCCAACGACAGGAGCGTAGGCACCATCAGCTACGCGACCGAGGCCTTCACCAGCGCGACTCTAGCATCCAGCGTGTTTGCTACGCTGCCCACTTCGTTGTTTGTGCCGTCCGACCGGGCCTTTGCATACGCCGCCGAGGAGACCTCTGGTCTGTTCCTGGTGGACGACCTGGGAGCGGGTGTTCAGTACAACTTCTCGTTGCCGGGAGCCTACCGGGTAGCGGTGAACCCGGCGCACACCGTGGTGCTGATCATGACGCGCAACACGGATAATGTGTACCGCTTGCTGCGCCTGAATACAGGACAGACTCCGCCAGCCGGCGCGGTGGACTGCCAGCCGCTGAACCTGCCTGTGTACTGCGTTCTCCCGGTGGGATCGTCGCAGGCAAACGGCACCATCAGCGAGCCGGCCTTCCATCGTCCGCAATACGCGTATTTCTCGCCCGATGGATCGCAGGCTTACATTCTGAGCTGCGGACGGGAATGCGGCGGTACCGGAACGGACGCACAGCCGGCGATCCACTTCGCGAACACCGCCAGCCTGCGCACGGATGCGTACCCGACCAGTGCGACCTACACCACGCCGATCGTGCAGACGGTGAATGTGCCCGGTGCCACGGCCGCGATCTCCGATGGCAGCACCGTGTATGTGGCGGGCCAGCAATTGCTGAGCGACGGGTACTTCAGCGGCGTGCTTTCGGTTCTGCCGAGTGGCGCGACCGCACCCAGCGGGACCTACAGCATCAGCGATGGCACGCACACCAAGATGCTCTTCGCGGATGACAACACCCTGTGGATCGGGTCGCAGAACTGCGCGAGCGGCGAGCGGCAGGCCAAAGGCCAGAACTACAACTGCCTTAGCGTGTTCAACACGTCTGCGAAGACGGCGAATGTGGTTCCGAACGTGACGCCGGGTGGAAGCCCGACGGTGCCGAACCCCAACGAGAACCTGGACCCGTACTACTACGGCAGCCTGACCGGAATCTGCTGGGTCGAAGGGCAGCACAAGATCTACACGGCGTATGGTGGCCAGGTGCATGCCTTCCACACGGCAGACAGCTCTGAGCTGGACAACACCGACATCACGGTTCAGGGAACCGCGATCGACGTGGGATACATGGACGCCTCCACAAACGTAGCGAACTAGCGCCCGAGTGGTTCATGCGAAAAGCCCGGAGATGCCGGGCTTTTCGCAGTTGATGGCTCGCCTTTCAAGCGCCTTTGCGAAGGCGGGCGAGGTCGCGCAGGTACTGTCGCAGTGGCTGCGCGGGACGCCCCCAGAAGACCTGCCCCGCTCCGAACAGCTTTTTGCCGCTGAGGACACCGGCACCGCCGCCCAGGATGACGCCCGGACCCACGGTGGCGTGCTCGCCGATTCCGACCTGGCCTCCCAGGATGGCACCGTCTTCCACCACGGTCGAACCACTGATGCCGGTTTGTGCGGCGAGGATGACGTTGCGTCCGATGCGGCAGTTGTGACCGATGTGGACGAGATTGTCGATCTTGGTGCCCGCGCCGATGCGGGTCTCGCCCAACGCGCCGCGGTCTATGGTGCTGTTTGCGCCAATCTCGACGTCGTCCTCGATGACGAGTGTGCCCTGCTGCGGGAACAGAAGGTAGCTTCCGGAGGGTCGCCGCGCGTAGCCGAAGCCATAGGAGCCGAGGACCGCACCGGACTGCACGGTGACGCGCTCACCCAGAGTGATTCCCCGCTCCAGGACGACGCGCGCGCCGATGCGCGAGCCTGCCCCGATGCGCACGCCAGCAGCGACCACAGCGCCAGGACCGATCTCGACGTCAGCCGCGAGTTCGGCGCCCGGATCGATGGACGCGGTAAGGTGGGTGCCGAGCGCAGGGGTGCGGCGCAGGCGGTGCGCAAGCAAGGTGAAGGCGAGCCGCGGGTCTCGGACCGGGAGCACGCGGTCGTCATCCGCGGACGAGCCAATCGGCGCGAAGATGAGCGCGGCTTCTGTCGCAATCGCTTGTTGAAGCGTCGCGGCATCACTGGCGAAGACGGCGGCGTTCGCGGTGGCGTCGACCAGACTGGTTACGCGCTGGACGTTCACGGGTGCCGCTAGGGATGAGGCAGGCTGCGCCGGGCCGGCCTCTGCGATCCAGTCATACAGTTCGTGCAGTGTTGGCATTCGGTTCCGATTCTGAAGCGATTACTGCTCCAGAAAGAGAGCAGTTTTTGGCTCTGCTCAGGATGACAATGTTTGCGGCGAATGACAATGTCTCGCAAACATAGAGGTCCGGAGTGGGCTCGTGAGGCCTTGACGAAAGGCGGCACGCAAGCTGACCCGACGAGCCGGCCAGCCTGCAGGGCTCTTCAGTAGATCTTTGGTTCGCCCGGCGGGCGGGTCTTCCAGCGGCGGTGCAGCCAGAGCCACTGATCCGGGTACTGGCGGATGTAGTCTTCGGTAACGCGGGCGAAGAGGGCGGTATTAGCGACGGCGTCCGCCTCAGTATCGCCCGTGTCCTGCAAGTCGAGTGGCGGGCCGAAGTGGAGGACATAACGTTGCTCGTCGTCGTGCCAGAGCAGGAAGCCGGGCAGCACGGCCGCTCCGGTCTTCTGGGCCACACGCGCCGCGCCCGACGCAGTACAGGCGAGTTCCCCGAAGAACGGGACAAAGACACCCTGGGGCGGCGTCATGTTGGTGTCCATAAGGATGCCGACGGCCTCGCCGGCATGCATGGAGCGCAGCAGCGCCCTCGCAAAATCGTCTTTGTGCAGGATCCGGTTGCCGTGCATGCAGCGGATACGGTTGACGTACTCGTCCACCAGGGGGTTATCCAGGCGGCGGATCACCATGCTCATGGGCCGGCCGAGCAGCGAATGGGCAAAGCTGGACAGCTCCCACGCTCCCAGGTGACCGGTCAGGACGAGGACGCCGCGGCCCCGCTTCATCGCGGAGTCGTAGTGTTCGAGCCCCTCGTACCGGATCAGTTCGTCTCGCACAAACTCCGCGGTGTACCGGGGCATGTGGGCGAACTCCGCTAAGAGCCAACCCAGATTGCGATACATGCGGTGCAGGAGGCGGTCTGCCTGTTCGAGCGGCATGAGCGGAAATGCGATGCTGAGATTGCGGAGCGCAGACCGGCGGAGCCCACGCAGACGGCTCCCGAGCATCTGCGCAAACGCCGCACCGAGGGCCCGAGCCGAACTGCGGGGCAGCGCCGCCAGCAGAGCGAGCAATCCCCGGAGCACCGCGTATTCGAGGCGGTGCCGCAGGCTCACGGTTCGGTTGGGAATCTGGGCTGCCAACGATTGTCAGTGTAGCGAACGCACAGAAGCCCGCCGGGGTCGGCGGGCTTCCTGCATTCTGCCGCGAGCGCGAGAACTACTTGGTGGCCACGAAGTACTTGGCCACGGTACGCACGAAGGGCTTGGCTGCATCGGGAGTGGGGACACCACCGGTCAGCACGGTCTTGAAGGGCTGATCCGCACCGTAGAAGCCACGCATATCGTCGGAATCGTCGTCCAGCACGGTGCCGTCAAGGTCGATGCCGGCAAAGAGGCCCTTGGAACGCGACCAGGTAAGGAACTCGGCGTTCAACTTCCAATCGGTTCCAGCCTGGGCATTGCGGCCTACTGGGCCTGCGGAAGCTGCGGCATCGCCACCGATCTTGAACTTGTTCTGGAGCATGTGCTGCAGACCACCCTGGTTGGTCGCAACCAGAACCAGATCTGTGGACTGTCCACCGATCTGGAAGCCGAAGCTGCCGCCGGTGAGCTTGACGAACACGGGAGCGCTCCAGCCCTTAGGCGTGCGGCAGGTGGCAACACCCTTGCCGTACTGCGCGCCGACCACGAAGGCACCCTTCTTATACGCCGGGATGACCACAACGCACTTCGCCTGGGACAGGATCTGATTCGGGATCGCCTTGTCCGGGGTCGCCATGATTTCGTCCAGCACGTTCTTGGAATTCGTAAGACGCTCGTCCAATTTCGCCTTGTCTTGTGCAACCGCCTGGGACACGGTCCCAAGCGTCATCAGACCGACACACATCCAGGTCGCAAACTGCTTCATTGTTCCTCCGTTTGTGCCTCGACGCGTTACGCACCCAGCACGTTTCTTTGTGATGTGGCGAAAAGGCACAAAGTTGGATGCGGGCGCACAGACAAAAAAATGGGGCTGAAGCGTACCGGTTGGCCCGATGCGCCACAGCCCCTCTTCTCCCAGGTCTGTGTTACGTGAATCTAGGATGCGCCGAGGTTTGAGGTGCAACAAGTTACGGACCGCAGCCGGGTTCCGTAACCCTCCGGGTTTACTGATGCGTAACTAGGAAATAAGGTGTTTTTCCATGACATAGACCGTCAGCGCTACCCGGTTGCTGACGCCGACTCGTTTCAAGAGAGCGCGGACCATTCCCTGCACAGTTCGCACGCTGAGACCAAGGGCGCCGGCGATGTCACGGTCCGGACTGCCAAGCACCAGAAGCTGCAGCACTTCGCGCTCACGGGGGGTGAACTGCACCCTCTGACGCACCGGCTCCGTTGTGGACAGGGTGTCGATCAGGCCTGCCAGAACTTTCCGAGGTGCCCAGATGGAACCGTCCGCGACGACCTGAATGGCCATCTGCATCTCGGCGACGGTCGCGTTGCGGGGCATGTAGCCCTTGGCGCCGGCGGCAACCACGCGGGAGATGTAAGCCGGGTCGGCGCTTTCGCCGAGCACGAGGATGCGCAAGCCGGCGCGGGCACGGCGAAAGGCCGCCAGCAGGGCAAAAAGCTCCTCACTCGCTTCGAGAATGAGGAGGGAAAGGTCCGAGCGCCGGACAGCATCGGTCGGCAGCATGGGAAGGAGGTCTGCCGTGTCGCCGAAGAGCGCGACGAGCCCCTCGAACCGAAGCGGGTCTGCGAGGATGACGCCGATACGCAGGCGTTCGAGCGTGGCACTCACAGCTTTGGCAACACGATGCCGACCTGGCCCTGGTACTTGCCGGCGCGATCGGCGTAGCTTACCTCGCACGGCTCGTCGGACTGGAAGAAGAGAATCTGGCACAGGCCTTCGTTGGCGTAGACGCGCGCCGGCAGCGGTGTGGTGTTGGAGATTTCCAGTGTGACGAAGCCCTCCCACTCGGGCTCGAACGGCGTCACGTTTACGATGATGCCGCAGCGTGCGTAGGTAGACTTGCCGACGCAGATCGTCAGCACATCACGCGGAATGCGGAAGTATTCGATGGACCGGGCCAGAGCGAAGGAGTTGGGCGGGACGATGACGCTGTCTGCCTCTACGGTGACAAAGGAGCGCTCGTCAAAGGCTTTGGGATCGATGATCGCGCTGTTGACGTTGGTAAAGATCTTGAATTCGTTGGAAACCCGGAGGTCGTACCCGTAGGAAGACAAACCGTAGGAGATGCAGCCGGAGCGCACCTGCTTTTCGCTGAATGGCTCGATCATGCCGTGCTGCTGCGCCTGTTCGCGAATCCATTTATCGCTCTTGATGGACATGCTGCTCCAAGGTAAAGCCTGTGCGGGATTGCCGCGCAGGGTTCAAGGTTGAGTGGGTTCGCTTCATCTTACGTCAGGGTGCATTGAATGAGGCTTCCCTTCCACATTGACATGACAGGAACAGGTTCCTACCATCAAGGGCACTGGCCGACTACGGGCGGCCGGAGGACGCGACACAGTGATCAAGCAGGACCTGGTGCAGCGAGTGGTCGACCGCGGCGTTCCGCGGGTGCGAGCGGAGCAGGCCGTGGAGGCTGTGTTCCGCAGCATGAAACGTGCGCTCGTGGACGGAGAACGCATCGAACTGCGCGGATTTGGCGTGTTTTCCAACCGGCCCAGAAAGACGGGCATCGGCCGCAATCCGAGGACCGGTCGCGAGGTCTCGATTGAGCCCGGCCGCGCGGTGCGGTTCAAGCCGGGCCGCGAGTTGCAAGCCCTGGACGGAGTTGCCGGTTCGGCAGACGACGGTTCCGAGGACGACGAATAGCTTCGGGCTCGCCAGGCGAGCCGCCGCTGCAAAGAGCTGCTACGACAGGCTGATCGCATCGACATCGATGACGAGGTTGCGGCGAGGCACACCTTCCCTGTCTGCGAAGTGAAGCAGGCGGCGCAGTGCTGCCTGCATGTGTTGGCGCGTGTCTGCCTTGAGCAGGATGTGGAACCGGAAGATGCGCTTGAGGCGAGAGACAGGCGCAGGCGCGGGGCCAAGAACTCGAACGCCGGGGTTTGCCGCGCTGTGCAGGTGCTGGCCAAGGCGGTGCGCCCATTCGCTGGCTTCGCCCATGGTTTCCGAGAGCGTGAGCACGTTCGTGAGAACGCCGAAGGGCGGGTAGAGGAACGGTCGGCGGAACTGCTTCTCCTTGTCCGCAAAGCCCACGTAGTCGTGCATGGCGGCGAAGCGCATGGCGTAGTGGTCGGGGTGGAAGGTTTGCACGATGACCCGGCCGGGAGCGTCGCCGCGGCCGGCGCGGCCACTCACCTGCGTAATCAGTTGGAAGACACGTTCCGCGGCGCGGAAGTCCGGCAGGCCGAGCGCGTGATCGCAGCCGACAACTCCGACGGTGGTGACGCCGTGGATGTCGTGGCCTTTCGCGATCATCTGGGTGCCGACAAGCAGGTTGATTTCGCCGGCGTGCAGACGATGGAGCAGGTGCTCCATGTCGGCGCGGCCGCGCACCGTGTCGCGGTCCATGCGGCCGATGCGTGCCTCGGGAAAGATGGCCTGCAGGCGTTCTTCGCCCTGCTGTGATCCGGCGCCGTAGAAGTAGAGGTGCTCGCTTTGGCAGTGCGGGCATTTCTGCGGAACACGGCGGAGCGCGCCGCAGTAGTGGCACTCCAGGCGCTCGCCCGCATGAGCGTGCAGGTCGCTGTTGGCGGCGGGGCGATGGTGGGTCATGGCAATGGCGCAGTTCTCGCACTCGATGCGCTCGCCACAGGAGCGGCACATGACCACGTAGGAGTAGCCGCGCCGGTTGAGCAGGATGATGGCCTGCTCGCCTCGGTTAAGCGTGGCTCGCGTTTCGGTGATGAGTTCGCGGGAGAAGAGCGCGTCTTCGCCGGTCTGACGGAACTCCTCGCGCATGTCGACCAGTTCGACCGGTGGAAGAGGGCGGTTGCCAACGCGCTCGTCCATGCGCAGGAGCCGGTAACGGTTGCGCTCGGCGTTGTGCCAGCTTTCGAGCGACGGTGTGGCGGAGCCGAGGACGATGGGGATGCCGAGCAGCTTGGCACGCATCACGGCGACGTCACGGGCGTGGTAGCGCGGTGTCTCCTCCTGCTTGTAGCTGCCGTCATGCTCCTCGTCGACAAGGATGAGGCCGAGGTTCGCGATGGGCGCGAAGACGGCAGAGCGCGTTCCGATGATGACGCGCGCTTCACTACGGCGGATGCGGTGCCATTGCTCGGCGCGCTCGTCGGGCGTGAGCTGCGAGTGCAGCAGGGCGACGTCGTGCCCGAAGGCGGCGTGCATCTGGCCGGCCATGGATGGAGTAAGGCCGATCTCCGGAACGAGCAGGAGCGCCGAGCGGCCGAGGTCGAGCGCGGAGCGCATGGCGGCCGCGTAAACGGCGGTCTTGCCGCTGCCGGTTACGCCGAAGAGAAGCATCGGAGCGAAGCCAGCGGGGCTTGCATCTGCCGGCTGCTGGGCTGGGGCGGCCGCACGCTGCATCGCGGCATGGATGGCTTCGAATGCAGCCTGCTGGCCGGGATTGAGAGTGTGCTCGTGCGCATGCTTCTTGCCGGGTGCGTGCACGCCGCCGAGGTGGAAGCTGAGAGGCCGCTCTTCCGCGCGCAGGATGCCGCGACGGATAAGGGTCGCGACAGTGGAGTCCGGGATCGGAGCGGGAACGAGCGCGCCGTCGGCGTTTATCGCGGTGCGCTCGCGCAGGTTGCGGCGCAGCGCGGCCGCAGACAGCTCGCCGCCAGCACCAGCCATTTCGGCGAGAATGGCGAGTTGGTTGTCGTTGAGTTTGGGGAGGCGAACGTCTGGAACGGTGACGATGACGCGCTCGGTGCGCGCGGCGTCGCGTTCAGCGGCTTCGGCCTCCCGAGCGAGCCAGCCCTTGCGGACCATGCCCTCCAGCAAAGCCTTGCTCGCGCCTGTGGCGGAACGCAGGGTGGCCATGCGCGTGGGCTCGCCGGACTCGAGGCGGTTGAGCACGGCGTACTCGCGGTTCTGGTCTTCCGGGCTGAGCCGCGAGCGGCGGCTGCTCCCCTTCTCTGCCCCCTCGTGCAGGATTTTGCGGCCGGTGTCGGTGATGCGATAGAGCCAGGTGCGGCGGACCTCGGCGCTGAGCGGGAGCATGCCTCGCAGGACCTCGCCGAGCGGCGCGACGTAGTACTGAGCGATCCAGTGGGCGAGGCGCAGAAGTTCCGGCGGCAGCAGGGCTGTGTCGTCGAGCACCTGCTGGATGGCCTTGAGTTCGAAGCCGGTGGTGGGCTCCTCGTCATGCGCACGCAGGACCACACCCATGAGCCGCTGGCCGCTGAACGGCACAAGCACGCGCGCGCCAACTTGCGGCTCCCGGCCGTCCGTCAGGTAGGTAAAGGTCTGGTCCAGTGGCACGGGCAGGGCCACATCCACGAAGCGCGCCACGCCTTTAGTTTAGGCGTGCATCCGATACGGTGTGCAGATCGAGTGGCGAAGCTACGGGAGAGGTCGGGAGACCGGTGTGCGCGCGTTTGCCTTGCTGCCGGATGCCATCGCGCTGCGATTCAGCGACGGCAGCGTATACCTGTACACGCACGACAGGCCGGGTGCAGCGCACGTGCGCGCGATGCGGGAGCGGGCGATGGCCGGACGCGGGCTAAGCACCTACGTAAGCCAGCATGTGCAGCAGCGCTATGCGGGCAAGCTGGACGCCTGACGCGCGGAGCACCGCGCCACTAGGTACGGGCGGGCGGTGCCAGGTTGAGTTCTGCCATCACGCGCTGCAGGTCTTTCCAGGCTTCGCCCTTTTGGCGCGGGTCACGCAGGAGGAAGGCGGGATGGTAAGTGACTGCGCACTTCGCGCCGCGCACGTCAAACCACTGGCCGCGCAAGGACGTTAGCGACTGCTTGACGCCAAGCAGGTAGGTGGCGGCGGTGCCGCCGAGCGCGACGATCACCTCCGGCTGCACGATGTCAATCTGTTGCAGGAGAAACTGCGAGCAGGTGTTCGCCTCCACCGGCTCTGGGACGCGGTTCTTGGGCGGACGGCACTTCACGATGTTGGCGATGTAGACCTGCTCGCGCTTGAGGCCCATGGCAGAGATCATGTTGTTGAGGAGCTGGCCGGCCTTGCCGACGAAGGGCAGTCCCTGCTCGTCCTCGTCCGCACCGGGGCCTTCGCCGATGAACATGAGGCGGGCATTCGGATCGCCATCGGCGAAGACGATGCTGTGGCGGCCGGCGTAGGCAAGCGGACAACGGGTGCAGTCGCCGATGAACTCGCGCAGAGCGGTGAGTGCCACCGGCTTGTCAGCAGGAGCGACGCGCGCGGACGGCAGCGGCGCCAGTTGGTTGAACGGTGTGGGTGCGGGCATGTCTGGAGTGAGCGCCGACGGAACGCCAGCCAAGGGGGGCGCAGCGGCGGGTCCGGGTGCCGCGCCTGCGGCTGTGGGCGGCGTGATCTGAATGGCCGGACCGGAGCTTTGGCGCTGGGCAGAAGGCGTAGGCGCAACCCGGCGTTGCTGCGCCTGATCGAACGGACTGAGCACAGGCGGCCTTGCCGGTGCAGGTTGCGGCGGCCGTGCCGGGGCGATAGGGCGCGCGACGGTTCCCTGCCCTGAAATCGGAGGTCTCGGTGAAGCAGCGTCTGTGCGAACGACCGTGCTCGCTGCCCCGTCAGGAGCCGCGCGCAGGTGAGTCTCCTGCCAAGCGGCGATCGCGGCATCCGGCGAGGAAGCTTCGGATTGCGCGATCAGATCGTAGACGCCCAGGTCGCGCAGGTAGTCCACATAGGCGCGAAGGTCGTCCGGGTGCGGCAAGGGGGCGGACGGTTCACGCGAGACGGTGGACATAGCGCGATTGTAGCGGCGAGCGGTTCCGCTCGCCGGGTGGGTAGTTAGATGTGGATCGTCGGCTGTGCCCGCTCCGGTCGCTGCGGAACGACGAAGCGCACCTGGCCGGTGCGGATCTCGTCCTGCGCGACCCGGCATGCCTTCATGCTGGTCGTGGCGATGAGCGGTGTTGCGCCATTCTGCAACTGGCGCGCGCGACGTGCCGCCCCTTTGACGAGGCTGTACTTATTCAGCAATGAGTCGTCCATCTGCATGATGCACTCCTATGCAACCGCGTGCGTTGGGGAAAATGAGTAGCTGCTTGCCGCTACTCTACTCCAAAGAGCGCGAAATGGCGCAGGCAGTGGACGTTATTTTTGTACCGACCCGCTACACCGTTTGGGCGATTGCGAAGGTGCTGAGGGCGTTGGCCAGCCGCATCGAGCCTTCCCGGGTCTCGCAGCTGCGCGCTACCCGGAGCAGGTCGGCGTCGGCTTCGCCCCGGGCGGTCAGCACCACACTGCGCAGCTCGGCCACCGCCGTGTCCAGAACGTCATTGACGATGGCGTAGCGGTAGTGACGCAACCACTCCAACTCTCCACGCGCCTGCTGCAAACGCCGCTGAATGACGGCTTCGTCGGTCATGTGCTCCGCGATGCTGCGGTTTCGCAGACGCGTTTCGAGCACGGCAGGGCTGGGCGGCATGATGAAGATGGAAGTGGCTTCAGGCATGCGCTCGATTACCTGCATGGCGCCCTGCACATCGATGTCGAGCAGGAGATCGCGATGGTGTTCGGCGGCGAGCGCGAGCGCGGAGCGGGCGGTGCCATAGTAATTCCCGAAGACGTCAGCCCACTCCAGGAACGCATCGTCCGCGATCATCTCTTCAAAGCGCTCGCGAGAGACAAAGTGGTACTCGCGGCCGTCTGTTTCGGATCCGCGCGGGGCGCGGGTGGTGTAAGAAACGGAAAAATCGAGCCCCTCCACGAGGCGGCGCAACTGGTCGACGAGGGTGGATTTTCCGGAGCCGCTGGGGGCGGAGATGATGAAGAGAATGCCAGCCATCGCTCTTGTTTATACGCTGGCGGAGCGCAGCTTTGGAGTGACACGGAGGTGGCAGGAGCGTCCTTCCGTTGAAGCGTTCCGTTCCAAAATGAACCTCAGGTGCTGAGCGGCTGCAGGGGCATGCTCTCCCCCGGTGACGCGGACGCATCGCCGGTATCGAATTGGAGTTCATACAGCCGCTGGTAAAGACCGCCGGCGTTGACGAGTTCCGCGTGGGTGCCGCACTCGACGATTTCGCCGGCTTCCAGAACAAGGATGCGATCAGCGCGGCGCACTGTGGAAAGACGATGGGCGATGACGAGCGCGGTCCGGTCCTGCATGAGATTCGCAAGGGCCTGCTGCACCAGGGATTCACTCTCTGCATCGAGCGCGGAGGTGGCTTCGTCGAGGATGAGGATGGGGGCGTCTTTCAGCAGGGCGCGCGCGATGGCGATGCGCTGGCGTTCGCCGCCGGAGAGGCGATGGCCACGCTCGCCCAGGATCGTGTTGTAGCCGTCGGGCATGGCGGAGATGAAGTCGTCCGCCAAGGCGGCTCGCGCCGCGGCCTGAACGCGGTCGAGAGACACATTCGGCTGGCCGTACGCGATGTTGTTGCGGACGGTGTCGTTGAACAGCACCGTTTCCTGTGTGACCGTACCAACCAGCCTGCGCAGGCTGCCCACATTCACCTCGCGGAGATCGTGGCCGTCGATCTGGATGGTTCCGGATGTTGGGTCGAAGAACCGGGGGATCAGGTTCACTAGGGTGGATTTGCCTGACCCGCTTGGTCCCACCAGGGCGATCAGTTCACCGCGCTGGACGGTGAGGTCGATGGAGCGAAGAACGGGACGCGGCGTGAGATCTTCCTCGTCCTTGTAGAAGAAGCCCACGTTGCGGAACTGGATCGACTCTTTGAATGCCTGCAGGCGATGTGCCGAGGGAGACTCAGGCAGTTCATCTTCTTCGTCGAGGAACTGGAAGATCTTTTCGCTGGCGCCCAGGGCCTGCTGGAAGTTGTTGTAGAACATGGCCAGCTTGCGAACCGGATCGTACAGAGTGAAGACGGCAATCAGGAACGTGATGAACGAGCCTGCCGTCATGCGGTGCGAAACGATGCGGTCGCGACCGAGTTTCAGCAGAAGCGCGATCGCGATGGAGGCAAGCGCGTCCATAAGCGGCGATGACAGCGCCTGCACGCCGATGCTGCGCAGATTCGCCCGGAACAGGCGGCGCGCGGCACGGCGGAAGCGCGCCATCTCCCACAACTCCATGCCGAACGCCTTGACGATGCGGTTGCCGGTGAGGGTCTCGTGGAGGATGTTCTGGATTTCCGCGAGTTTGTCCTGACCGCCCCGCGTGGTCACGCGCACGCGGCGTCCGATGCGTCGCGCGGAGGTGATCACAATGACCACAAAGAACAGCAGCACCCATGCCAGGTTGCCGCCGTAGATGATCACGATGGCTGCGGTGAAGAGCAGGGTGAAGATCTGCTGCAGAAAGTCGGACAGGACGCTCGACATGGCGATCTGCACGCGCTCGATGTCGTTGATGAGCGTGGAAAGCAGGGCGCCGGTGGTATAGCGCTGGAAGAACGCGGTGGAGCGGCGCAGGACCGCGTTGTAGAGGTCGTTGCGCAGATCGGTGACCATGCCGAAGCCGGCGTAGTTCACCAGGTAAGTGCCGGCGTAGTCGCAGGCCGCTTTCAGAAAGGCCGAGAGGACCAGGATGAACGCTACCGTGGTCCATGCGTTGTGCATAAACGACGGAACAAACGGGCGCAGATCGAGCGCATGCGTGGTATGTGGAATGGGAAAGCGCAGGATGCTGCGGTCAGAGGACTCGGCGCTGAGGATGTTGTCGAAGATCGGCTTGACGAGCAGGATGCGCAGCGCGGCCATGGCGCCCACAACCGCCATGAGCAACATGGAGCAGAACGTGTAGAAGAGGTAGGGACGCTGGTAAAGAAACAGCCGCCAGATGCGCCTCATGCGCCAGCCATCCTGCGGGATCCTGTGTGCGTGAACACTTGTTTCGATTGTAGTAGCCGACGGGTTCGACGTGGCTTGCCTTTAGCGCGGCATGTCGCGATGCGAGGTTTTCACGCGATAGTCTGCGGCGGTCAAGCGCTTTGCCAGCTCTTCGGCCAGCGCTACGGAGCGGTGCTGCCCGCCGGTGCATCCCAGGGCGATGGTCAGGTAGCTCTTTCCTTCGTGGACATAGTGCGGCAGCAGAAAGAGCAGCATGTCCGTGGTGCGGTCGAGGAACTCGCCGGTCTGCGGAAAGCTCTTCACGTACTCGGCGACGCCGGCGTCTTGCCCCGTCTTATGGCGGAACTCGGGAATAAAGTGCGGGTTGGGCAGGAAGCGCACGTCCAGCAGGAGATCGGCCTCAGGCGGAACGCCGTTCTTGAAGCCGAAACTCATCACGGAGAGCAGCATGGCCTGCTGCTGCGACTCGTGGCCGAACTGTGCGTTGATGTGAGCGCGCAGTTCATGGACGTTGAAGCGCGTGGTGTCCAGCAGAACGTCTGCGACGTTGCGGATGGTTTCCAGGCGACGACGCTCGGTGGAGATCTGCGTGAGCACGCCTTCGTCGCGGCCGAGCGGATGCGGGCGACGTGTTTCGGAATATCGGCGCACGAGGACATCGTCGGCTGCGTCGAGGAAGAGGACGGTGGTGGGCAGCAGCGGCTGGACCTGCTTCAAGATCTGCGGAAAGCGATCGAGTTGCGCCTCGCGCACGTCGATGCCAAGCGCGGCGCGATGAATCTCGCTGGAGCTGCTGATGAGCTCGGCGAACTGCGGGATGAGTTCCAGCGGCAGGTTGTCTACGGAGTAGAAACCAAGGTCTTCAAAGGCGCGCAGAGCGGACTGCTTGCCGGCTCCGGACATGCCGGTCAGGATGATGAGTTGCTGCTGGGTGTGCGCGGTGGGAGTGGCTGGGCTCTTGTGCTCGCCGGCAGCGGGAGTCTCAGGAGCGGTCTCCGCGGCTGGCTCAGGTTGCGCGTTGAACTGTGAGAGGTTCTGCTCTGGGTCTCCCGGCATGCGCAAATGCTAGCATCCTGCACGCTGCGTGGGAGGGCCACGCAGTTGACGGTGCAATGATTCACCGTCCCGGAAACGGAAGAGCGCGGCCGTGACCGCGCTCTCTCGTAAACAGCGTAAAGATCTATGCGATCTGTTGCTCTTCGTGCAGTTCCCCGTCGTTCACGGCGTTGATCGCTTTGCCGACTCCGGTCTTGCTCTGTCCCAAGTTTTCCGATTCCGGATCGATGTCGCCTACGTCGATGTCGTCATCGCTCTGCAGACGAATGGAGCCCAGAGCGTTCTGCTCCGGATGATGCCGAGTCGTCACTATCTTCTTCTTGGATTTCAGGGCCTGCGACTCGACCTTGTTCAGGGCCTCGGCCAGTGCGGCCGCCAACTCCTGCGCTTCCTGGTGCATGGGCACCTTGGCCTCGCACCGGGAGGAAAGGTCACCCAGCACATTGTGGATGGCGACTTCAACGACACAGCGGTTCTTCTCGCAGGTGAGCACCACCTTGGCAGAGCTTTTGGGGCCAAGAATGCGTTCAATACGCTCCAGCCCAGCTTCTGCCTGTTGCCGCAAAACTTGCGTGACGGTCGTTCCCCTGCCAGTAATTTCCAGATCCATGCGGACCCCCTTCCATCTGTGTGGTTAGGATGCGGGATCGCGGATGGGTGGAGGCCAACCTTTCACAGGCGTCAGGTCAGCCCGGATCGGAGCGGGTTGCCCGGAATAGCGCGGGGTGCGATGGTTCCGGAGCCTATGCAAACACGGTGTGTTTTGGCGCGGGGTAAGCCGCGGGGTAACGATCGCCGTCCTGCATCAGCGCTTCGATGGCGCCGACTGCCTGGATCCCGCCACGCGCACCCGCGGCCGTGCAGTTCAGAGCAGCGGCGGCGCAGGCGAAGTCGAGCTGGCGGTCCAGAGGCCAGCCCTGCATCAGGCCGTAGATGAAGCCGGCATGGAAGAGGTCGCCAGCGCCCGTCGTGTCGACCACAGGAACGAGGAACGCGGGTCGATAGTGGAAGCGGGTGCCGTCCCAGGCGAGCACGCCATCGTGGCCGAGTGTCGCGGCGGTCAGCCTGGAACCATACTCTTGCTGCATGCGCTGCAAGGCTTTCTCAAGCGAGCGCTCGCCGGTAAGGCGACGCGGGAAGTCGCGGCTGACGATGAGGTAGTCAATCAGCGGCAGGAGGTCATGAACACCGGCATAAATCTCATCGAGATCGGCGATGACAGGCGTGCCGGCTTCGCGGGCCCAGGCGGCGGCGCACGTAGCGGCCGCTGTGTCGAAGCCGTCCACATGCAGGGCGCGCGCAGTCTGAATCCACTCGGGCTTTAGGTCCGTAGAAGCGAGGCTGGTGCGCTCGTCGCGCTTGAGAAGGACGGTGCGTTCGCCACTGCCATCGACCAGGATGATGGATTGCGCGCTGGTCGTATTGGGTGCGGTAAGGATGCGCGCTTCAACCCCGGCGGCGGCGAAGGCTTCGTGGTGCATCTGCGCGGCGTGGTCGTCGCCCAGCTTGCCGACGTAGCGCGTGCGCATGCCCCACGTCTGGCAGGCAACGACCGCGGTGGCGGTCTGGCCGCCGGGCAGAACGTGCAGATCGTCGAACTCGATTTTGGCGCCGATCGCCGGGAAGGCCGAGAGCGAGATGACGGTGTCGGTCGCGTTGAGGCCAACGCCAACCAAATCGACCTCTGGCACGTTTTTCACGCTCTCCATGGTACGCGGTTGTGAAATTTCTGCGACAGCGGTGACGTAAAGCTACGTTAGCGGTAACGCTCCAAATTAGACGTAAGTTATTGCTCCGTAAAGATTTGCATCCACAACGGAAGCGGTCTACGGTGAGCTTGGAAACGGCGCTTCGAAACGAGAGGAGTCGTAACAGGGAGTGAGTACATGAGTGGAACGGCATCGCCGCACGACAATCAGATCGCACCGGCGCAGGGCAAATTGGGAGTCATGATTCCCGGCATGGGAGCGGTGGCGACCACGCTGATTGCGGGCGTGGTCGCGGTGCGGCGAGGGCTGGCTCAGCCTGTCGGATCGCTGACCCAAATGGACACCTTGAAGATGGGCGAGACGACCGTACCGGTGAAGGAAGCCGTGCCCCTAGCCGCGCTGGATGACCTCGTCTTCACCGGGTGGGACATCTTCGGCGGCAACCTGTACGACGCGGCGCGCACGGCGCAGGTGCTGGACCCGTGGCAATTGGAGTCGATCAAGCCGTTTCTGGAGAGCATTGAACCGATGCCAGCGGTGTTCGACCAGCACTATGTGAAGCGGCTGAACGGCAAGACGGTGAAAACCGGGCGGAACAAATGCGATCTGGCGAATCAGATCCGCAATGACATTGCCGCTTTCAAGCAGAAGACGGACCGGCAGGTCATGATCTGGTGCGGATCGACGGAGATCTTCCTGAAGGAGACGGACGTACACCAGACGCTGGCTGCGTTTGAGCGCGGCATGGTGGACAACGACCCGAGCATCTCGCCCTCGATGCTGTACGCGTGGGCGGCGCTGAAAGAAGGAGTGCCGTTTGCGAATGGAGCGCCCAACCTGACGGCCGACATTCCTGCCCTGCGTGAGTTGTCGCAGCAGATGGGAGCGCCGATCTGCGGCAAAGACTTTAAGACCGGGCAGACACTTATCAAGACAGTGCTGGCGCCGGCGCTGAAGGCGCGATCCCTGGGGCTTAACGGCTGGTATTCGACCAACATCCTTGGCAATCGGGACGGCGAGGTGCTGGACGATCCCGAAAGCTTCAAGACGAAGGAAGAGTCGAAGCTGGGCGTGCTGGAGTACATCCTGGAGCCGGAGAAACACCCCGAGCTGTACCGCGACATCTTCCACAAGGTGCGGATCAACTACTACCCACCACGCGGCGACAACAAGGAAGGCTGGGACAGCATCGACCTGTTCGGCTGGCTGGGGTACCCGATGCAGTTGAAGGTGGACTTCCTGTGCCGCGATTCGATCTTGGCAGCTCCGCTGGCGCTGGATCTTTGCCTGTTCCTGGACCTGGCGCAGCGCACGCCTTCGCTGAAGCACGCAGGGGTGCAGGACTGGCTCAGTTTTTACTTCAAGGCTCCGGATGTGAAGGATAGCGGCCGGCCCGAGCACGATCTATTCCTGCAGGCGGCGAAGCTGAAGAGCACATTGCGGCAGATTCTGGCGAATCCGACGGCAGCGATAGTGGAAGAGGAGGCTGAATTCGCTGAAGCATGACACGCGTCCTCTCTGAAAACGAACAGTTCGCAGATTCAGGAAAGATCGGCGTTGGCCGGCCTTTCTCCGCCTTCGGAGGCGGGTAGCAGATCTCAGAAGCCGAAATTAGGCAGGCTGGCCGAGTGTCTGGCAAGATGGCCAAGTCAGGCAAGATGGGCGAAGACGTTCCAACACAGGAGGCACAATGAGCAAGGAAGCGAGTGCGGCAGCATTGGAAACGTTCGCCAGAGCGGTGAACACCGGTGAATACCAGCTCTTCAACGATGTGGTTGCGTCCGATTGCGTGGAGCACGATCCCGGCCCAGGGCAGGTACCCGGACCGGACGGCTATCGCGCCCTTTTCACGGAAATGCGAGACGCGTTCCCCGACATGGCCGTGGGGCTCGAAACCCTGGTGCAGGACGGGGATACCATAGCCTTCGCCTACACCTTCACGGGCACGCACCAGGGTCCGCTGATGGGCATCCCGGCCACGGGCAAAAGCGTGCGCTTCCGCGGGATGCAAATCTCACGATTTGAGGGTGGAAAGATGGTCGAAAGATGGGGCAGCTCCGATCAGCTCGGCATGCTGCAGCAGATCGGCGCCCAGGTCCGGTAGGGCTTCTACAATAGCGCTTAGGCACACATGGCGCAGATTCAGGAAAACGACTTCATCACCAGCGTTGCGGACGCACTGCAATTCATCAGCTACTATCACCCGACCGATTACATCCGGAGTTTGAGCCGGGCGCACGAGTTGGAGCAGTCGGAAGCGGCTCGGGATGCGATGGCGCAAATCCTGATTAACAGCCGCATGTGCGCCGAGGGACACCGGCCCATCTGTCAGGACACCGGCATCGTGACGGTATTTCTGAAGGTGGGCATGGGCGTGCGCTTTGTGGATGCGAGCGGTGCGATCACGCAGATGAGCCTGCAGCAGATGTGCGACGAGGGCGTTCGCCGGGCGTACAACGACCCGGACAATACACTGCGGGCGAGTGTGCTGGCCGACCCGGCTTTCAGCCGCAAGAACACAAAAGACAACACGCCCAGTGTTGTCGTCGTGGACTTGGTTCCGGGCGACGAGGTTGAGGTGACGGTTGCGGCGAAGGGTGGCGGCAGCGAGGCCAAGTCCAAGTTCGCCATGCTAAACCCGTCGGACTCCATCCTCGATTGGGTGCTGAAGATGGTGCCGCAGATGGGTGCGGGGTGGTGTCCGCCGGGCATGCTTGGGATCGGCATCGGCGGCACGGCCGAGAAGGCGATGTTGCTGGCCAAGCAGGCGCTCATGGACCCGATCGACATGCAGGAACTGATCGCGCGCGGGCCTCAAAACAAGACCGAGGAGCTGCGCATTGAGCTCTATCGCAAGGTGAATGCGCTGGGCATTGGTGCGCAGGGGCTGGGTGGCCTGACGACCGTGCTGGATGTGAAGATTCTGGACGCGCCGACCCACGCGGCCAATCTGCCGGTGGCGATGATCCCAAACTGCGCGGCGACGCGGCATGCTCATTTTGTGCTGAACGGATCGGGTCCGGCGAAGCTGGATCCGCCATCGCTGAGTGACTGGCCGGAGCTGACCTATAACCCCACGAACGCCCGGCGCGTGAACCTGGATTCGGTAACGCGGGGAGAGGTTGCGACCTGGAAAGCAGGCGAAGTGGTGTTGCTGAGCGGAAAGCTGCTGACCGGGCGCGACGCGGCGCACAAGCGCATGGCCGACATGCTGGCGCGCGGCGAGGCGCTGCCGGTGGACTTCCGCAATCGCTTTATCTACTACGTTGGGCCGGTGGACCCGGTACGCGACGAGGTCGTTGGGCCGGCCGGTCCTACGACTGCCACGCGCATGGATAAGTTCACGCGGCTGATGCTGGAGCGCACTGGCCTGCTGGGTATGGTGGGCAAGAGCGAGCGCGGCGAGGCGGCCATCGAAGCCATTCGCGACAACGGTGCCGTGTACCTGATGGCCGTGGGTGGAGCGGCTTACCTGGTGTCGAAAGCGATCAAGGCGTCGCGGGTTTTAGCGTTTGAGGATCTGGGCATGGAGGCCATTTACGAGTTCACCGTGGAAGACATGCCGGTGACCGTAGCCGTGAGTGCGGACGGGACAAGCGTACATACCACCGGTCCGGCGGAGTGGTCCCAGCGCATTGCACAAGGCAGCCTGGCGGGCGTGCCGATCTTCGCTTAGGTACGGACCCGGCGGCGCGTCAATCGGCGCGCGTGGTGTGCAGCACGCGGAGGACCCGGTCGTTCGCGTCCAGCGGCGTCAGCCAGAACTCCGGGATGATCGTGGAGAGCGGGCCGGAGTAGACGAGCACCGTCTGGCAGCCGTCCGGCGGTTCCGGCAGCGCGGCGCACTGCATGGTCCGCGAGGGCTGGCCGGCACGCTGCAGAACGGTGGCCCGGGTGTCACCGGGGTGGAGCGCCACAAAGCGCTTGCCCCACGTTCGCGAGCGGATCAGCGCCCCGAAGAACAGGGCGCTGAAGGCCAGGAGCACGAGCAGAAGAATGCGCACAATCCGCATGGGCCGATGCTAAAGCACACGCGGTTAGAGTGTTGCGGCCGCTTCCCAATGCTCCGCGAAGACCACATCGGAAAGGGGGCGCCGCTCACGCGGAGCCTGCTCCAGACCCTGGTATTTGTCGGGCAGGTTTGCGGGATCGCCCAGGTAGCCCAGAGCCCAGCAGGCTGCGGGCTCGAAGTCGGCTGGGACCGCGAAGTAAGCGGTGAGGGTGACCGGGTCGAAACCACCCATGCCGTGTATGTGCAGACCGAGGGCCGTAGCCTCAAGCGCCATGTTCTGGCAGGCCGCGCCTACGTCATGAAGCGCCGTGCGGTTTGGAGCTCCGCCCTTGGTGAAGGTCTTCTTGGCAAATGCAGCGAAAAGAACCGGCGCCGATCCGGCCCAAAGCTGGTTGCCAGGAACCAGGGAGTTGAAGATCTTCTCGTAGGTGGGGTCGCCCTTGCGCCCCAACAGAAAGCGCCATGGCTGCTCGTTCTGGGATGACGCGGCCCATGCGCCTGCGGTGAAGATGGTCTGCAGGTCTTGATCGGAGACGGGCTTGTCTGAGAAGGCGCGTGGACTCCAGCGATGCAGGATGGTGCGTTCGACGGGCAGGTGCGTCACGGCGTGCTTCACGTGTTCCAGATCAGGCATTTCCAAAGACCTCTCGCCTGAACAAGATGCCATCGCCCGCCGAACGATGCACTGCAATCAGGATGCAGTGAGCCGCAGACGGCGCACATTGGTGAGCTGAAACGCCGAAAGAGCGCGGCTGGGTGTGGTGGAATGAAGGAATGGCCGAAAGTGTTTTCGACGTTGTGGTGATCGGCGCGGGGCCCACCGGGCTGGCATGCGCCATTGACGCGCAGAATGCGGGGTTACGGGTGGTGCTGGTAGATAAGGGCTGCTTGTGCAATTCCCTGTTCCACTACCCGGCCCACATGACATTCTTCACGACGCCCGAACTCCTCGAGATCGGAAACATGCCCTTCTCCAGTCCGAATCAGAAGCCGACCCGCAGCGAGGCGTTGGAGTACTACCGGAAAGTGGCAGAGCACTACCGGCTGGACGTGAGGCAGTATCACCGGGTGGATGGCGTGAGCGGCAGCGACGGCGATTTCCGGGTTCATGTGACGGATCGGTTCGGCCGGAAGAGTGATCTGAGCGCACGCAAATTGATCGTCTCAACCGGGTACTACGACCTGCCGAACTACCTAGATGTGCCGGGCGAGGACCTGTCGAAGGTGCACCACTACTACAATGAGCCGCACCCGTTTTTCGGGTTGGAGGTGCTGGTCGTGGGCGGAAAGAACTCTGCCGCGATTGCCGCGCTGGACCTGTGGAGGCACGGCGCCAAGGTGACTCTGGTGCACCGGGGGCCGCAGATGCATCGCCACGTGAAGTACTGGATCCTGCCAGACATCCAGAACCGGATCAAAAACGGCGAGATCCGGGCCCACTTCAACTCCACGGTGCAGTCGATCCGAGAGGATGAAGTGACGCTGCAGACACCGGAAGGAACGCTGACGGTGCCGAACGACTTCGTCTTTGCGCTGACGGGGTACCACCCTGACTTTGGATTCATCGAACGCATGGGTGTGACCCTGGACCCCGACAACGGTCGCTGCCCGATGGTGAATCCTGAGACGTTGGAGTCCAACGTTCGAGGCATTTATCTTGCTGGCGTGATTGTGGCGGGCGAGCGAACAAACGAGATCTTCATTGAGAACGGGCGCTTTCACGGAGCGCTGATCGCACGGGATCTCTCGGCCAAAATACCGGCAGGAATGGCTGCCTGATGCGGCCGGCCAAACAGGGCCGTAAGCGAGGCCCTACCGGGTTGGTGGAGCGTACGGCATGGGAGTGATGCCGCGATCCATTCTGGGCCGGTTTATCGCGGGCACCCTTGTGACGCAGGTGGTGGTGTTTGCGTGCTTCCTGTTGTTTGGCGTGCGCCGGGAGCTGGCCCTGAACGATCAGCGAAGCGCGGATCGGCTGCGGAGCCAGGCCGGCGTGCTGGCGTCGCTCGCCGGAGAGGCGATGGAGGACCACGACGCCGGGCAACTGGATTCCGTGTTCCGGAGTGTTGCGATTACCACGGTGCTGCGCGGCGCCAGACTCACGGACGAGAACGGGAATACGCTGCGGGTGAGTAACCCCTCCCTGCCTAGCGACTTATCGCCGGAAGAGCGTGGTCTGCTGTTTGACCTGAAGGTTCACCCGGGGTACCGGGTGCTGTCGCTGGAAGGCGGCCACATGGTTGCGGTGCTGCCGTTTGTGCGCGGTGACGTTCGCGGCATCATCTGGACATACCCGGACGTCTACACCTCCAACCGCGCGCCCCGCGCAGTGCTGAAGTATGCAGGGTTGTACGCGGTATGCGCGCTGGTGGGGAACCTGCTGCTGATCTGGGCGCTGTCGACGGACATAGCCCGGCCGCTACGGCGGCTGCGGCGAGCTTCGCTGGGTGTCGTAGCGAACCCGCTTGATCTGTCCGCGTTTCCCTTGCCCGTGCACGGGGAGGGTGAAACTGCGGAGCTGACCGAAGGCGTGAACGCGATGGTGGGCGAGGTGGAGCAGCAGCGCCGAAGCACGCAGGACACGCTTGCGCTGCTGGACTCGATGCTGAGCGTAGCGCCAGTAGGTTTTGCCTTCTTTGACCGCGAGATGCGGTACGTGCGCGTGAACCAGACCCTGGCAGAGACGCACGGCGTGCCTGTTGCGGCCCACAGTGGAAAAAGGCTCCGCGACCTGATGCCACCGGGGGCTTCGCTGAGCGTCGCGGAGCAAAAGGAACATTGGATCGATCACGTCTTCCGCACAGGCGAAGCGGTTCACGATCGTGAGATCAAGGGCGAAATGCCGGGGCGGCCTGGCGAGCAGCGCGCGTGGCGCGACACGTTCTATCCCATTAGCAACCGCGACGGTGGTGTGCAGTGGGTTGGGGTGATCGTCACCGAGGTGACGGAGCGCCTACTTTCAGAAGAGGCGCTGCGACGGTCGGAGAAGCTGGCGGCGGCGGGACGGCTGGCGGCCTCCATCGCCCACGAGATCAACAATCCATTGGAAAGCGTCACCAACCTGCTGTATCTGCTGTCGCTGGATGAGACGTTGGCACCGGACTCGCAGAGCTACGTGGCGATGGCCCAGCAGGAGCTGAGCCGGGTGTCGGAGATTACACAGCAGACGCTACGCTTCTACCGGCAGTCGAGCCTGCCCTCTGACACGCACGTCGCCGACGTGCTGAAATCGGTGCTGGTGCTGCACCAGGGCAAACTGCACGCGGCGGGTATTCAGGTGCGCAAGCGCATCGCCGAAGACGTGGTCGTGTTTGGGTATACGGGCGAGCTGCGGCAACTGCTGGCTAACCTGGTGGGCAATGCAGCGGACGCGATGCCCCACGGCGGCACGCTGCACCTGAGGGTGCGGCGGGGAACGCGAGGCGACGAGGGTGGGATTTGGATCACCGTCGCAGACACGGGTACGGGAATGACGGAGGCGGTCCGGAAACGGATCTTCGAGCCGTTCTTTACGACCAAAGAGGCGACGGGGACGGGACTGGGACTGTGGGTGAGCACGGAGATCGTGGGCAAGCATCGCGGCACCATCCAGGTACGCAGCCGGGCTGCGGTCGCGCCTACGACCATCGCACTGGTGCAGCAGCGGCCGACCGGAACGGTGTTTCGCCTGTTCTTTCCCAACGGCGGAGTTCCGCGCGGGCCGGTGATCTTGCGCATGCCGCGCCCGGGAGAGGCCACGCCTCGTGAAGCAGGCGCCTCGGCCTAGCTGAGGATCCGCCGACGGAAGCCGCGCACGCCCACAGCGGTGAGACCCACCAGGAAAACCAACAGCATGGCCAGGATCGCCGCCGGGTTCATGTGCGGCAGCGCAGGCGTAAGCGAGGCGCGCAGACCCTCGGTCATGTAGACGATGGGGTTGATCAGTACCAGGTACTGCAGCCAGCGCAGGTGTACCAGCGCGGCCCACGGGTAGTAGACGCAGCCGAGAAACGTGATCGGAATGACAATCACGGAGAAGATGAGGCCGATCTGCTGCGGCTTGACCGCCGTTCCGATGGCGAGGCCGAGCGCGCCCGCCGTGAGCGAAGCCAAGATGACGATCGCAATCAGGTAAGGCCAACTGGTGACGTGGACCGACACGGGCGTGGACGGGATGTAGTACGCCAGCGGGAAGACGATAGCGGCTGCGACGACAGATTGCATCGCCGAGAAGACGACCTTTTCAATGGCGACAAACGCGTGCGGCAGAGGACACATGACGCGGTCGTCGATTTCGCGCGTGGAGCCAAAGTCAACCGCGAGAGGAAGCGCGACCGCGGCTATGCCGGAGAACATGATGCCCACTGCCATGAGCCCGGGCAGGAGCACCGTGGAGAAGTTTGCTCCCGTTCCTTCGGCCATGTGCGCAGTCGGATTCATGGCAGCCGCGCCGCTCATGTGCGGCAGAACGTAGGTGAAGACGAAGAGGAAGAGCAGCGGATTCATGCAGACGCGAATAACGAACGGAACCAGCTCGCGGCGCAGCACATGCAGGTCGCGCAGCAGGATGCCCCCAAAAGCGCGGGCATACTGGCTGCCGGTGGACACGGGTACAGAAAGCGTGGGTGCGGCGGTGCTCATGCGGACCTTTCTACTCGCGGAGTTCGCGCCCGGTGAGGCGGATGAAGACGGTTTCGAGCGTGGGCTCTGTGATGCGCAGGTCGCGAAGCCCGAAGGTGCCGGCGCGGCGCACCACTTCCGGAAGCAGCCCTTCCTGCCCGGTGCCGAGCAGGCGCAAGCCGGTGGCCGTTTGCTCCACGCTGGTGACGCCCGGCAGGCTGCCAAGCTGTTCGCGTAGAGCAGTGGCGTCCTCGCGCAAGGCGAGTTCATAGACGGTGCTCGCGCCAAGCGAGGCTTTCAGCGCGGCGGGCGTGTCCTGGACCAGGATGCGACCGTGGTCGAGAATGGCGAGCCGATCGCAAAGATCGTCGGCCTCCTCCATGTAGTGCGTAGTTAGGACGACGGTGATGCCCTCTTCGTGCAGGCGGCGCACCGCCTCCCACATGGCGAGACGGCTCTGTGGATCGAGGCCTGCGGAGGGCTCGTCAAGAAAGAGCACGCGCGGGCGGTGCGCGATGGCACGAGCGATCTGGACGCGCTGGGCGAGGCCGCCGGAGAGCTGATTGGGGTAGGCCTTGGCGCGCTCGGAGAGGTGGAACTGGTCGAGCAATTGCGCCGTGCGCTGCTTCGCGTCGGCCGCGGCCAAGCCGAAGTAGAGGCAGTGAAAGTAGATGTTTTCCTCGACGGTGCAGGCGCGTTCCAGAGTGTTGTACTGCGGCACCACGCCCATGTAGCGGCGGGCCGCAGCGGCGTTGCGCACCACGTCGACGCCCGCGATGTGGGCATTTCCAGCGGTAGGTAGCGCGCGCGTAGTGCAAATGGAGATGGTCGTGGTCTTGCCGGCACCGTTGGGCCCTAGCAAGCCAAAGATGCGGCCCTGTGGGACGACGAGGTCGATGCCATCCAGAGCGACCACTTCGTTGGCCCCGCGATATACCTTGCGCAGTCCGCTCAGGCGGACGACGTCTCCGGATTCGTTGCTGTCCTGCATCACTCGCGCTTTGACTCCGAGGAAGATGGTACGCCGGGCGGGTTAGCTGGCCGCGGCTGCCGCTGGCGTGTGCGGATCGACCTTGGCGCCGTCTGTCACATTGTCGCCCGGCGAGAGGATGACCATATCGCCTGGACGCAGGCCGTTGAGAACTTCTGTGGATGCGCCAAAATCGCGTCCCAGGGTGAGGTTCCGAAGATGCGCGATGTGGTTGGAATCGACAACAAAGGCCTGCGGCCCCGCGGAGCGTACCAGCAGCGCGTTGGCCGGGATGAGCAGGGGCGGCGTGGTGCTGCGCGTGTTGAAGAGCACGGTCGCAAACATGCCGGGAAGAATGCGGCCATCCGAATTGGGAAGGTCGATTTCTGCAAGAAGGGTGCGGGAGCTGGGATCGATGGACGACGACGTTCTGGCGATGGTGCCCGTGAAGGTCTGGCCAGGGAGCTCGCGGAACTGCACCTGCGCCGTGCGCGCGGTGAGTACGGCCGGGGCGCTAGCCTGCGGCACGTTGGTAAAGACGCGCACCGTGCCGGACTGGCCGATGGTGAACAACTGCGTCACGGAGGTAGCGGAACCGGCAGAGATGAGCGAGCCGTTATCGATGCCGCGGCTGAGAATGGTGCCAGTGAAGGGTGCAACGACTTTGGAGAAGCCGGCCTGCTCCTGCAGCGAGCGGACGTTGGCCTCGCCGGCGGCGATGTTGGCCTGGGCGGCTTGCACGGTGGCATCGTTGGCACCGGACTGCGCGGCCTGCTGGTCGGCGGATTCGCGGGAGACGACGCCCTGCTGATAAAGCTGCTCGTAGCGCTGGTTGTTGAGCGTAGTAAGGTGCGCGTTGGCGCGGGCCTGCAGCAGTTGGGCCTTGAGTTGAAGCAAGGATGCCTGGGCCTGACGGAGTGATTGCTCGGTCTGCGGATCCTCGATGGTTGCCAGCAACTGGCCGGCGCGAACGTGATCGCCGATATCCACGTAGCGCTTGCGGATATAGCCGGAGGTGCGTGCGTAGATAGGTGTCTGCTCAAAGGCCTGCACGGTGCCGGGCAGTTCCAGGCGGGACTCCGCGCTGCCGGTTTGCACCCGCACAACATCGACCTCTGGCGGACCCATGGTTTCGCGAGCCTCGGTGACCAGAGCGTCGCGATGGCGCAGCTTTGGAATAAGGAAGGCGATGCCGACAAGCACCAGCAGGAGGAAGCTCGCGGCGACGGCGATCACGGTACCGCGTTGCGGCGGAGCCGGATCGGCCGGTGTTGTGCGCGGGTCGTGCTGCTGCTCGGAAGGGGCGTCGATAAAGTTCTGTGCCATGGGTCGTGCGAGTGTCCCTTGCTTGGATTCAGGCTTCGGAGCCTGCTGGTTTGGCTACGTGAGCGAAACGGTTACACGGCCTGCAATACGTCATGTTCTTCCGCTGCCTCTGCGGCGGCCCCCAGCGGAGGAGCCTTGCGCAGCAGCGAGTAGAAGATCGGCACGATGATGAGGGTGGTGGCGGTGGCGACCAGGAGGCCGCCGATCACGGCGCGGCCGAGCGGGGCGTTCTGTTCCCCGCCCTCGCCCATGCCCAGGCTCATGGGCAGCATGCCCAAGATCATGGCGAGCGCGGTCATGAGAACCGGGCGAAGGCGCGTGAACCCAGCAGCCGCCGCGGCCTGCACGCTGTTCAAGCCGGCGGAACGCTGGTCGTTGGCGAAGGTGACCATCAGGATGGAGTTGGCAGTAGCCACGCCAACGGTCATGATGGCGCCCATGAGCGATGGCACGGAGAACGTGGTACCGGTGAGAAAGAGCATCCAGAGGATGCCGCAAGCTGCGCCGGGCAAGGCCATAAGGATGATGAACGGGTCAAGCCAGCTCTGGAAATTGACCACCATGAGCAGGTAGACCAGTGCCACGGCGAAGAGCATGCCGAGGCCGAGGCCGGTAAAGCTGTCGTTCATGCTCTTCACCTGGCCGCGCATGGTCAGGGTTGCGCCCTTGGGCAGTTTGCCCGAGGCCTGGAAGCGATTGAGGATGGTCTGGATGTCGGAAGCGACGCCGCCCAGATCACGCCGTGCAGAGCGGTTCACGTACACGTCGTAGACCGGCTGCACGTTGTAGTGGTTGGTCACAGCGGGCGAGCTGCCGTGCTGGATTTGCGCCACGTTGGACAGGAGCTGGGCCTGCGGTTGCGGCGGAGCGCCGATGGTGGCCGGCGTGGCGACACCGGAGCCGCCGCCCGGCGAGACGGGCAGGGCATTTAGCGCGTCCACCGAGTTGATCTTGTACTGCGGCACCTGAACGACGACCGAGTAGTTGACGCCGTTGACCGGGTTGAGCCAGTAGTTGGGGCTGGCAGTGCCTGAGCCAGCGAGCGAGTACAGCATGCTGTTGGCGACGCTGCCTTCCGTCAGGTTCAGCTCCTGGGCGCGGGTGCGATCCACGTTGACACGGAGTTCCGGCGAGTACAGCACCTGGTGCACATGGACGTCGACCGCTCCCGGCACGGCGGAGATCTGCCTGCGCAGTTCCTGGGCCGCGGCGAAGTTGGCGGCTGCGACGCGACCGCTCACCTGCACGTCGATCGGCGCCGGAAGGCCGAAGTTGAGGATCTGATTCACGATGTCAGAAGCCTGAAAGTAGAAGGTCTCTTCCGGGAACTTCTGGTTCAGAAGCTTGCGCAGCCGTTCGCGGTACTGCACGGTCGGGTGGTGGTCTTCGTTGAGCGAGACGAGGATTTCGCCATCCTGTACGTCGGTGAGCGAGCCGTCGCCGAAGGCGAGATTGAACGAGCCGTTGGGCACACCGATGTTGTCGATCATGGTGTTCAGCTCGTTCGAGGGAATCGTCTGCTGAATGACCGACTCGACCTGCTTGAAGATTTCTTCGGTCTGCTCGATGCGGGTTCCGGGAGGCGTGCGGACGTGCAGGCGGAAGCTGCCGGCGTCGACGTCCGGGAAGAAGTCACGGCCGATGAACGGCACCGTGCAGAAGGAGATGAGCAGGAAGATGCCGAAGCAGGTGAGCGTAAAGCGGGAGTGGCAGAGTGTCCACTCAAGCAGGCGCTGGTAACGCGTGCGCAGGCGTTCAAAGAAGCGGTTGAAGGCGAAGTGGGTCTGCCAGATAAAGCCGAGCGAACGGCGCTCGCGTTCCATGGCCTCCTGCTCGGCCGGCGAGAGATGGTGCGCTTCGTGCTCGGCTTCCAGCAGTTTGTAGACGCCGACTTCCTTCTTCAGGAGGAAGTCGACCATGGTGGGCACCAGCGTTCGCGAGAGTAGGTAGCTGGCAAGCATGGCGAAGACGACCGCCATGCCAAGCGGCGTGAAGAGGCTCTTGGCCGCGCCGGAGAGGAAGACGACCGGCACAAAGACGATGCAGATGGAGAGCGTCGACACAAACGCTGGAACGGCGATCTGTTGCGCGCCGTCGAGGATGGCCTGCTGAATCTGCTTGCCCATGCCGAGATTGCGGTGAATGTTCTCGATCTCAACGGTGGCGTCGTCGACCAGGATGCCGACGGCGAGGCCAAGGCCGCCGAGCGTCATGGTGTTGAGCGTCTGACCCAGGAACTTGAGCGTGATGATCGAGACCAGGATCGACAGCGGGATAGAGATGGCGATGATGACGGTGGAGCGCCACGATCCGAGGAAGAGCAGGATCATGATGGCGGTGAGGCCGGCGGCGATCACGGCCTCTTTCACCACACCCTGCAGCGCCGCCTTCACGAAGACCGACTGATCGAAGAGCAGCTTGATCTCTGGCGCGGGTGGCGGCATGTTCGCGATGATGGCGGGCAGGCGCGCGCGCACCCGCTTCACGATGTCCAGCGTGGAAGCGTTGCTGGACTTGAGGATGGTCATCAGCGTGGAGCGCCGACCGTTGACGCGCACGATGGATTGCTGGACGGCAAAGCCCTCATGCACCTGGGCCACGTCGCGCATGTAGATGGTGGCGCCGTTGACCTGCTTGACGGGGATGTCGTTCAGTTGCCCAACCACCTGCGGCGAAGCGTTGGTGCGGACGGTGTAATCGGTGGTTCCGACCTTGGCGTCGCCGGCGGGCAGGATCAGGTTCTGCGCCGTTAGAGCGTTGACCACATCGTTGGGCGAGAGACCCTTGCTGTAGAGAGCTTGCGGGTCCAGGTCGACCATGATCTGGCGAGCCTTGCCGCCGTAGGGCGATGGAACCTGAGCTCCCTGCACCGTGGCCAACTGAACGCGGAGGAAATTTAGGCCGAGATCGTACAGGTCGGCTTCGCTGAGTTTGGGCGAAGACAGAACCGCCTGCAGGATCGGGACATTGGACGCGGAGAACTGCAGGATGAATGGCGGCGTAGTGCCGGGCGGCAGGATGCGCAGGATGGTCTGGTTGACGGCGGTGACCTGGGCGACGGCGGCGTCGATACGGGTGCCAGGCTGGAAGAACACCTTGATGACGGAGACGCCGGCGACCGACTGCGACTCGATGTGCTCGATGTCGTTCACGGCGGTGGTCATGGAGCGCTCGCTGATGGTGGTGAAGCGCTTTTCCATTTCGTCGGGGCTGGTGCCGCTGTAACTCCAGACGACGCTGACGACCGGAATGTCGATGGGCGGAAAGATGTCGGTCGACATGGTCTCGATGGAGACGATGCCGAGCACAAGGATCAGCACCGACATGACCACGAACGTGTAGGGGCGCCGAAGCGCGAGTTGCACGATCCACATGCGGGGACTCCTGTGTTGTTCCGGACCTGAGATAGAGGACGTAGCGGACGGTACGGTGGCCGCGCGACCCGTGTTGGCCCGCTCCGGTTACCGCACACCAACGCCGAACATCGCTTGTTCCGGAGGTGCTAGCTCCATGATGCCCCAGCCTGCACCAAAGATGCGACGGTGACGCGTTGCCGCGCATAGAATGAACGGCATGGCTCGAGGCTGGGAAAGCAAGAACGTGGAAGAACAACAGGAACTGGCAGGCGGAGCCGTACCAGCGGACGCGGCCGAGCCTGCGGCGCCAGCAGGCAAACGGCAGGAAGAGCAGGAGCGGCAGCGGCGCCTGCAAGGACTGCAGATGCAGCGGGAACGCATCCTGTCGGAACGGACCAGCAGCCCGCACCGGCGGTCGGCGCTGGAGCTGGCGCTGGCGGATGTGGAACGCGAGCTGGAACAGCTTGGCTGGACCGTTCACCTGTAGGCGAGGCTGCTGCGGGCTGGAGCAGGCGCCCCGGCCGAGCATGAACTTCTGATTGCAACAACGAAGGATGGAACGGATGCCGCTGTATCTTGGCGTGGACGCGGGTGGCACTACCACGACCTATGTTCTGGCGGATGCGCACCAGGAGCTCGCGCGCGCCCAAGGTGGCAGCATTAAGCGGATGCGGGTGGCCGCGGACGTGGCTGAGGCCAATCTGGAGGGCGCCTGCGCTGACCTGGAGCGGCGAAGTGGGCGGAGCCTGCGTGAGGTAACTCGCACGTGCATCGGTGCGGCGGGCTTCTCAGTTCCTCTGGTTTCGGAGTGGCTGGCGACGGCCTTTGCGGAGCGAACGGGGGGCGAACTGCTGCTGGTGGGCGATGTGGTGATCGCACTGGATGCCGCGTTCCAGGGTGGCCGTGGTGTGCTCGCGTTGGCGGGAACGGGGTCGAATGTGGCGGCTCGCACCGCCGACGGCCGGGTGACCAATGCGGGCGGATGGGGACCGGCGGTCAGTGACGAAGGCTCCGGCCATGCGATCGGGCGCGATGCGGTTCGGGCCGCCTTCCGATCCATCGACTCCGAGGAGTACACGGTGCTGACGGAACGCATCGCTGCCTTCTGGCAGGTGGACCTGCCGCACATGGTTGGGCATGTGAACATGCAGCCTCCGCCAGACTTCACCAAGCTGGTGCCGCTGGTGAGCGAAGCTGCGCGTGAGGGCGACGTGGCGGCGCAACAGGTGTTGCGAAACACAGGGCATGCCCTGGGCGAGACCACGCTGCTGGCCATTGCAAAGGTCAGGCGCATGGAAGGCGAGGCGTACGCGGGACCTCCGCCGGTGGCCTTTGCCGGCTCGGTGCTGCGGTACGTGGAGCCGGTGCGGTCAGCAATTGTGGAGACGTTGCGCGCCGAGTACCCATCGATTGCCGTGCTTCCGGACGTGATCGAGCCGGTGCAGGGCGCGCTGTGGCGCGCACGAGCCAATCCTGAAGCCGCGCTACATGAGGCTGTGTCGCGCTAGCACGAGGCTCTCCTGAAACATGGCGGTGGGCAAAGCTGTAGCGCTCCGTTCATACTGGGTGGCGCAAAGTTTGAAGTGAAGTGAAGGAAAGAAGGAGTACTGGGTGACCTTGAACCGGCGTACGTTTCTGCAATTGAGTTCTCTGGCGGCTGGCAACACGTTGCTGGCGCAAAAGGCGCAGCGTGAACGGCACATGCCTCTGCACAAAGCCGGCGTGGAGGGAAGCGCGGACCTGACCAAGTATGTGAACCTGTTCTGCGGAACGGGTGGTCACGGCCACACCTATCCAGGAGCAACGGTACCGTTTGGCGCCGTGCAGTTGAGCCCGGACACGGGCAACCACGGCTGGGATTGGTGCTCCGGGTACTACACGACAGACACGTCGATTATGGGATTCAGCCACACGCACCTGAGCGGAACGGGAGCGGCGGACCTGCTGGACTTCCTTGTTGTTCCGAGGCTGGGCGAGGTGAAGCTGCTGCCCGGGGACAAGAACCAGCCGGACACCGGCTACCGTACGCGGTTTTCGCATTCCGATGAACATGCGGAGCCCGGCTTCTACTCCGTGAAGCTGGCCAGCGGCGTGTTGGCGGAGTTGACCACGACCGAGCGCGTCGGCGTGCACCGGTACACTTTCCCGCAGGGCGGAGATCCGGCGCACCTGCTGGTGGATCTGCTGCATGGATGTGAGGAAACCGAGGGTTTGCAGAACGGCGAGCTGACGCCGGAAAATCTGAAGCAGAACCGCGTTGGCAGCGCCGAGGTGAACGTGGTCGGCAATGACACCGTGACCGGCGGCCGCGTGATGCACGTGTGGGCGCCGACGCGGCAGATCTACTTCGCCATGGTGTTCGAGCGGCCTTTCAAGAAGGTGCAGCTCTACAGCGATCTGAAGCCGGTGGACGGCACTTCTGCAAAGGGTCGCGTGCTGCATGCAGCCGTGTATCCGGACACCAGCGGACCGGTGCTGGTCAAGGTCGGCATCAGCATGGTGAGCGCGGAAAATGCGCTGGCAAACGTGAAGGCAGAAGTGCCGGCGTTTGACTTTGAAGGCGTCCGCGCCAACGCTAAGGCGGCGTGGAACAAGGAACTAGCCCGCATTCAGGTGGACAGCTTCGACACGCAGCGCAAGACGATCTTCTATACCGCCATGTACCACATGATGTGCGCACCAACGCTGGCCGACGACGTGAACGGACAGTACCGGGGCATGGATCAGAAGGTGCATACGGTAGACGCGGGCCAGCACAACTTCAGCACCTACTCGCTGTGGGACACCTTCCGCGCGCTGCACCCGAGCTTCACACTGTGGCAGCAGGAGCGCGTCGCACCCATGGTGAACTGCCTGGTGCGCATGGCCGAAGAGAGCCCGGCCGGCATGCCGATCTGGCCGCTGCAGGGTGGCGAGACGTTCTGTATGACCGGGTATCACTCCGCCAGCGTGATGGCCGAGGCCTGCACGAAGAAGGTGCCGGGCATCGACTGGTCTCGCGCCTACGCAGTGATGCGCAAGCGCAACATGGATGACGACTACATGGGCCTGAACTTCTACCGCACGCTGGGGTACATCCCCGCCGACAAGATGAACGAGTCGGTAAGCAAGGCTGTGGAGTACATGTACAACGACTGGGCCTGCGCGCACGTTGCGGAGGCGACCGGCCACGCGGAAGATGCGGCGATCCAGCGTAAGCGGTCGCAGAACTACCGCAATCTGTTCGATCCGAAGACGCAGTTCATTCGCGCCAAGATGAGCAACGGCGAGTGGACGCCCAACTTCGATCCGAAGGCGACCGGCCACTTTCCGCGCGGAACGAAGCATGCATACCGCGACTACACCGAGTCGAACGCCTGGCAGACGACCTTCTTTGTGCAGCACGATGCGAAGGGCTACATCGAGACGTTCGGCGGACGGGACAGCTTCAATAAGAAGCTCGATTCCCTCTTTGTGCAGGAGCCTGGCGTCAGCAACGAAGATGTGTCGGACATGTCGGGCTACATCGGGCAGTACGTGCACGGCAATGAGCCGAGCCACGCGATCGTGTTCCTGTACACGTACTCGGGCCAGCCGTGGAAGACGCAGATGCGGACGCGCCAGATCCTGGACACGCTGTACCACAACGACTTCGATGGCCTGGCCGGCAACGAGGACTGCGGGCAAATGTCCGCGTGGTACGTGATGGCGGCGATGGGCCTGTACGCCGTGGACCCGGTGAGCGCGACCTATGTTCTGACTGCGCCCGTGTTCGACTCGACGCGGGTGCGGCAGGCAAATGGCCGCGAACTCGTCATCGAGACGAAGCGGAACGCGCCGACCGATCAGTACATCCAGCAGGTGAAGCTGAACGGCAAAGTGCTTGACCGCCTGTGGGTGACGCACGAGGAGCTGCAGGGCGGACATCTGCAGTTCACACTTGGTGCCGAACCGAACATGACGCTGGGCGTCGATCCGCGCGTGGCGCCGCCGTCGCTAACGGCGTAGTTCCTCTCCTTGTGACTCTGGCAGGTGTGTGTCCGGTAAACTGGGCATACACCCACCAGGAGCACACTTCCGCATGTCGAACGCGGTACAAGCGCAGGACGGCAGATCGCCGAAACAGGCGCTTACCTTTCAGGAAATCTTATTCGCGCTGCAGCGATTCTGGGCTGAGCGCGGCTGCGTGTTGCAGCAACCGTTTGATGTCGAGGTGGGCGCTGGAACCATGAGCCCAGACACGTTTTTGCGCGTGCTGGGCCCCAAGCCGGTGCGGATCGCGTATGCGCAGCCTTCGCGCAGGCCGGCCGACGGCCGCTATGGCGAAAATCCGAATCGCCTATACAAGCACACGCAGTTGCAGGTGATCCTGAAGCCGCCACCGGCCAACATCCAGGACCTGTACCTGCAGAGCCTGGAAGCGATTGGCATTGTGCTGGCAGACCACGACATCAAGTTCGAGGAAGACAACTGGGAGTGGCCGGTTGGCGGTGCATGGGGCGTCGGCTGGCAGGTGATGATGGACGGCCAGGAGATCACGCAGTTCACGTACTTTCAACAGTGCGGCGGCTTGGACCTGGATCCCATCAGCGGCGAGATTACATACGGCCTGGAGCGGCTGGCACAGTTCCTGCAGGACGTGGACTCGATCTACGAGATTGAGTGGGCGCGTGAGCCGGACACCGGCAAGGTCACGACCTATGGCGAGATTCGCTCGCCTGAAGAGCAGCAACTGTCGGCGTACAGCTTCGACTACGCAGACGTAGACAAGCTGTGGGCGCACCTGAACACCTATGAGGCGGAATGCCTTGCCCTCCTGGAAGCGGCGAAGGGCTTCGGCGAAGAGACGGACACGCTGCGGCTGAAGCGCTTCCCTGTTCTGGGCGCGTATGAGCTGGCGCTGAAGTGTTCGCACCTGTTCAACAACCTGGACGCGCGCGGCGCGATCTCCGTGACGGAGCGCGTTGGCGTGATGGCGCGCATTCGCAACCTGATCGTGGGCGTTGCCAAGGCCTATGCCGCGCAAGGTGAGAGACTCGCGTTTCTGAACGCACCACCTGCCGAAGCTGCAACGGAGGTGGCGCATGGCTGATTTTCTGTTTGAGCTTGGGCTGGAAGAGGTGCCCGCGCGCATGCTGGCGGACGCTGAGGCGGAGCTGCTGCTGCGAGTGCGCGAGATGCTGGGCCGCGAGCGATTGATTGCGGAAGATGCGGCGATCGAGAGCTTCTCCACACCGCGTCGGCTCGCAGTGCTGGTGCATGGCGTGGCCCAACAGCAGCCCGATGCAGAAGAGGAACTGACCGGGCCTCCTGTGAAGGCGGCGTTCAAGGATGGAGCGCCGACTGCCGCGGCACATGCCTTCGCGAAGAAGGCGGGCGTTGCCGTGGAAGAGCTGCGCACCGTGACCAACGCGAAGGGTGAGTACCTCGCGGCGACGCTGAAGCACGCCGGCAAGCCTGCGGCAGACGTGATCGCCGCCGAGTTACCGCGCGAGATCGCTGCAATCTACTGGGCGAAGAATATGTACTGGCGACCGGGTAAGCCGGAGCGGTTCGTCCGGCCGGTGCAATGGATCGTCGCGCTGCTGGACGAGACCGTGGTGCCGGTCGAATGGGCCGGCCGCGCGGCAGGCAATCTGACCTACGGTCATCGCGTGCTGCACGGGGCTGAGCCCGTCCGCATTGCACAGCCGGCTGGCTATGGCGAAACGTTGCGCAGCGCATCTGTGCTGGCGAATGTGGAGGAACGGCGGCATCGCATTCGCAAGGCGCTTGATCACGTGACGCGAACAGTCCCTAACGCGCGTTGGCGCGAAGACCATGCGCTGGTCGACAAGACCACGCACCTGACGGAGTGGCCGTCGGTGATCCTGGGCAGCTTTGAGCCGGAGTACCTTGCGCTGCCCGAAGAGGTACTGGTGACGGTGATGCGCGACCATCAGAACTACTTCGCGCTGGAGGGCACAGACGGCAAGCTGTTGCCTCACTTCCTGGCCGTGCTGAACACCGAGGTAAGCGAGCGCGCACAGAGCATCATCCGGCATGGCAACGAGCGCGTGATTCGCGCGCGCTTCAACGATGCCCGATTCTTCTACGAGTTCGACCAGCGCACACCCCTGCAGGACCGCGTCGCATTGCTGGACAAGGTGACGTTCCAGCGCGACCTGGGCAGCTATGCAGCGAAGACGGAACGCGTGCGTGCTGTGGCTACGAAGCTTGGTGCACTTGCAAAGAGCGGCGGCAAGACTATCGATCTCGGCGCGCTGGACACGGCTGCGCAGTTGAGCAAGACCGACCTGACGAGTGAACTGGTCAAAGAGTTCACGGAGCTGCAGGGCGTGGTTGGTGGCTTGTATGCACGCGCGCAGGGGTTGGGTGAGCCGGTGGCGATGGCGATCTACGACCAGTACCTGCCGGCGTCGATGGAGGACGAGATCCCGCGGACGCTCGAGGGAGTTCTGCTCTCCATGGCGGACAAGGCGGACACGATCGGCGGCATGTTCGGGCTGGGGCTGCAGCCTACCGGATCGAAGGACCCGTTTGCGTTGCGGCGCGCGGCGAACGGCGTGATCAAGATGCTGGCCGAAAGCACACTGCCACTGACGCTGACGCAAGTGGTCGAGGCTGCGGGGCCGAACGCGGCGGCCACACTTCCCTTTTTGCGGGAACGGTTGGAGTGGTACCTGCGCGAGGTTCGAGGTGCCGCGTACGACGTGGTGAATGCCGTGATGGCGACTGCTCCGGATGACGTTCGCGATGCGATGAATCGCGTGGATGCGGTGAGCTCGGCTCGGCAGACCGAGGATTTTGCGGCGATCAGCGCGGCGTTCAAACGGATGCGCAACATCGTGGAGCAGGCGCAGCAAAAGGGCGAGCGTTTCGCTTCGCCTGAGGATGCTGCGGCCGCGCTGTCGCATGATGCCGAAAAGCAGCTTGCCTTGGAAGCGGAGACACGGGCGGCGCAGGTCGAGATGGAGCGTAGCCAGGGCAACTACGATGGCGCACTGCGATCGATTGCGGAGATGCGGCCAGCGGTGGATGCCTTCTTCGACAAGGTGATGGTGATGGCGCCGGAGCCGGAGTTACGGGCGGCACGGCTAGGCCTGCTGCGCCAGATCGTGGCCGAGTTCACGCGCATCGCGGACTTTTCGCAGATCGTAACGGGCGCCTAGGGTCCAAGGGAGAGAGGTTCGCAGGCGAGGGGTCCGACACAGTCTCCTCAACTGCGGATTGAGCGCACCGCTTAGTTCAAGCGCTGCAGACGCGCGATGAGCTTTTCGGCCAGCGGTTCTCCGCTTTCGGTCCACAGCAGGCGCGAGCTGATGCCGCAGTGCTTCTCGACGGAGAGTACGAAGGCCAGCAGCTTCTCAACGTTTTGCTTGATGCGCTCGGCCCCGGTCTCGTCCACATCTTCGTCCTCCTGAACCCAGGGCGTGTCCAGGCCGAAGTCGACGCGGATATGGCCGTTCTGCTCGTAGGCACCGTCGTCGAACTCCGGGCCGAAGCCGATCACCTTCACGGTGGCAGGCTCAAGCCGCCAAGTGGCGTCGAAGCCTTCGGCTGCGGCCTCCGGCTGCCAGAGCTGCCATTTCACCTCGAACTCATAGGCCATATCGTCGTGCAACTGCTCGGTCGCCTCGGCGACGGCGTTGGCGGCGAGGGAGTCGTCGCTGTCCTGCGAACGGTCGTCGTTGACGAAGATCCGCTGAAAGACGGGCGATTCGTGCCAGTCAAGCGGAAGGGCGCTGGCTACGGCGACACGGGATTCGCCGGAGACGCGGGCAAACTGACCCAGAACCGCCGTAAGCTTTTCCGGCAGGGCGGCAAGGCGAAAGTTCGGAAACCAGAGACTCAGATAGAGCTGATCGGACATGCTGCAAGGTTGGATGCGCCGGTGAGAAGATAGCTGCAGGATGCGGCATCGGCGGGCGCAACGAGCGTGAGCGGCAGAACCGGCAGGCCGCGTTCGCGCGTGCAGCGGCTGCGGCGTTGGCTGTTGGGCCTGGCGATCGTCTTCACGGTGCTGCTGGTATCGCTGATCGGCTACGCGCGATATCGTGCATTACGGGCGCGGCTGAACTTGCCTAAGCAGCTCGGCATCGACATCAAGTCGGAAGCGAACGGGTTTACGATCTCGCGAAGCGGCAAAGACGGGCGTCCGCTCTTTACGATCCACGGTTCGAAGGCGATTCAGCACCAGAACGGCATTACCACCCTGCGCGACGTGGCGGTGACGCTGTACGGACCGGCGGGATCGAATCGGACCGACAGTATTCGTGGCGGCGAGTTTGAGTACGACCAGAAGAACGGCGTGCTTCGTGCCATGGGTGAGACTCTGCTGGATGTGGGCATCGCAGAGGGCAGCAACGCGCCAGCGAATGCGAAGCGCCTGACGATGCAGGGCAAGGGTCTTGTTTTTCTGCAGAAGCTTGGCCTCGCTTCGACCAAGGAGCAGATTCGCTTCCAGTACGGAGCGTCACAGGGCGAGGCTGTGGGCGCAGATTACGACATGGACACCGGCGTGGTCACACTGCAGCACGACGTTCATCTGCACAGCGCGGAGAACCGTCAGACCCAGCGCATAGATGCCGCGGCAGCGCAGTTGAACCGCAACACGCGCGTGGCGACCCTGCAGGATGCGACCGTGACCCAGGGTGCCGATTCGATGCAGGCACCGCACATGGTCGCGACGCTACGCTCCGCTCCGGATGAGCACGCGGGTACGCTCCAAAAGGTGGACGCGTCGGGCGGCGTGGTGCTGCACACCGCGTCCGGAGAGCGCGTACAGGCACCCGAACTGCACGCCGACGTGACGGACCAGAATCGGCTGGAGCTGGTGACCATGCAGGGCGGGGTTCGCTTGCAGGACGAGCAGAACCAGGGCTCAGCGGAGAAGGCGGTGCTTCGCTTTCGCAACGGTGTGGCGGACCACCTGTCGCTGGCTGGGCACGCGTATCTGCAGCAGAACGAGGCGGCCGACAGAACGCGGACGCTGGAGGGGAACACCATCGACTCGACGCTCCTGAGTACGGCCGGCGCTCACGTGTCGCTGGGCGAGATGCACGCAGTGGGGTCGGGGAGGCTGCTGGTGCGGCAGCCTGGCAAGCATCCGGAAGAGGTCGAGACGACGGAGCTGACGTCGCCCGAGCTGGTCTCGCACGCCGTGCCAGGTGCCCGCGGGTCCCAGGTGCACGATGTGGAGGCAAGCCGAGGCGCCCACCTGGTGCAGGATGACGGAGCGGGTGCGGTGCGGACGACTTCCAGCGATGAACTGACCGCGACGTTCCGTCCGGCAGGTAAGGACGCGGGGAGCGCGGAGCTGGACTCCCTGGTGCAACGTGGGCACGTTGTGCTGCACGAGACGCAACCCGCGAGGGCTGCGCAAAAAGGAGAACCGGCACAAGAGGCCTCGACTACTGATGCCACGGGTGCGCAGGCGGAATACCACGCCTCCACCGACGTGCTGGTACTCACTGGGTCGCCGCGGGTTTCCGGCAACGGTGTGCAGCTTGCGGCGGAACGGGTGACCATCCATCGGGAGACTGGCGATGCCGAGGCAACCGGTTCCGTTCGAGGAAGCGTGGCAGCGACGTTCCCTTCCGGCGGAAACCGGACGACGCGCGAAGGCGGCACCACGCAATTGGTGGGTGAGTCGGTTCGGCTGACCCACAGCACGGGGGTCGTTCTGCTGCAGGGTGGCGGCACGGACGCGCGGCTTTGGAGCAGCAACGGACAGGTGGAAGCGCCCACAATCGAAGCAGATCGGAAGAGCAACACTCTTCATGCGTTTGGGCCCGGCGCGATCAGTGGCGCAGCGCCCGTCCGGACCGTGTTGCTGCCGGCGTCTGCGTCAGCCGCATCCAGGGGTCCCGCCGCGGCTGGCAATGCAAACGCCGCCTCCAAGATCCCGACACGGGTCTTCAGCCGCGACCTGCTTTATCGAGGCGGAGCTGCCGGAAAGCCCGGTACAGCCGAGTTCCGCGGCGGCGTTCGCGTGCTGCAGGGAGAGGACGTGATCACCGCCGAGACCGCGACGGCGATTCTGCAACCCGCAGCGGCCACCGCGGCCACTTCGGCGCCGGGCATGCTTGCCGGAGGTGTGCAGTCCATGACCGCGGAGGACCACGTGCGGGTGCAGCAGGGAGCGCGCGTGGCAACGGGCTCTCACCTGCTGTATACGGCGAGCACACGCGATGCGGTGCTGACGGGCAGCCCGGGAGCGTTGCCAGTGGTGCGGGATCCCATGCAGGGCATCCTGACAGGAACGCAACTGCTGCTGCACATGGGCCAGGGGAGAGGCGATAATCAAGTGGAGGTCAGCGGCGCGCCCAACACGCCCGTGCACACGGAACTGGATGTGCCGGAGAAGGGGAACGGGCCCGGTTCGACCGCGCGCTCACCAGGCGGCAGAAAGTCACGTCCCACACCGTAATGCGCACACTGCAGACCGAAGGTATCGCAAAGACTTATGGTGGCCGGCAGGTAGTGCGCGGCGTTGACCTGTGCATTGAGCAAGGTGAGGTGGTCGGACTATTGGGACCGAACGGCGCCGGAAAGACCACCAGCTTCTACATGATTGTCGGCTTGGTCCGGCCGGACGCCGGGCGCATTCTCGCGGACAAGGAAGACATCTCGCGGCTGCCCATGTACCTGCGCGCCCGCGATCACGGGATCAGTTACCTGCCGCAGGAACCGTCAGTCTTTCGCAAGCTGACGGTGGAAGAAAACATCCTGGCCATCCTGGAGACGCAACCCGGTAATTGGGAGCGGCGCCGCGCGCGCGCCGGCGAGCTGTTGGAGCAGTTGAACCTGACGCACATCCGCGAAACGCGGGGGTATGCGCTGTCCGGTGGCGAACGCCGACGGGTCGAGATTGCCCGCTGCCTGTGCATCCAGCCATCGTTCATCCTGCTGGATGAGCCCTTCAGCGGGATCGATCCCATTGCCGTTCTGGACTTGCAGGAGATCATCTTTTCTCTCAAGAACCAGGGCATTGGTGTCCTGATTACGGATCACAACGTGCGCGAAACGCTGAGTGTGACAGACCGGGCGTACATCATCGCGGAGGGTCGGATCTTTCGCCAGGGGACACCGGGCGAACTGGGTCGAGATCCAGAAGTGAAGCGCATTTACCTGGGCAACAACTTCCAAATGTAAGCGCCAGGACGCAGCGCGGACCGGGCGGCACGGCGTACTGCGCGACTGTCGCCGGCGACCTGAAACGGAACCATTGGGACCGCAAAGCCGTGGGCTCGCCGGCATGCGAACCAACTGACAGCGCAGTACACTCGTCTTCAGTAAGCAACTTCACTGCCAATCTCTCGGTTGCGCTGTAAAAGGATCGGTTCTGCTCCAGCCCAAGCTCCATCTGCGGGTCTCTCAACGCCAGGTTCTCACTCCAGGCCTGGTGCAGATGGTCAATGTTCTGGCCTTGAACAAGCTGGAACTGAAGGACATGATCAACGCAGAGGTGGTGGAGAACCCCCTGCTGGAAGAGATTGACGACACGTCAGTTTCGCTGGATGAGCTGGCCGGCCGTGAGGGCGACCGCGAGCTGTCTGCCGAGCAGAAGACGGCCGAGCAGGAGCGCGCGGAGAAGGACCCCTTCGAAGAGATCGATTTCGGAAGCTACTTCCAGGACTACCTCGATCCCGGGTATCGCACGGGTGGGGGTGTCTCGACAGAGGATGTCGATTCACCCTCCTTTGAGCATTTCCTGACCAAGCCGAGCACGCTGACCGACCACTTGCTGTGGCAGCTGAGCTCGATGTCGTTACGGCCGGAGGTACGATCGGCGGCGGAGTGGATCGTCGGCAACCTGGAAGAGAGCGGGTATCTGACTGCCTCGATGGAGGAGCTGACCGCGGGGTCAGGTGATCTATCGATCTCGACCGAAGCGGCGTGTGAAGCGCTGGGGGTCGTACAGGGGCTGGACCCGATCGGCGTAGGCGCGCGCAGCCTGGCCGAGTGCCTGCAACTGCAACTCGCGATGCACTTGCGCGATCTGCAGGCGCTGGTGGAAGAAGAGGGCGGTGACGAGTCAACCGACGCGCGAGATCTGCATCTCCGGCTGGCCATGCGGATTGTGCAGGAGTTCCTGCCTCTGCTGCAGAAGCGGGACATACGTGAATTGAGCCGCCTGCTGGGAGCCACGCCCGAGCAAGCGCAGGCAGCCATTGCGGTGATACGAACGCTGGACCCGCGCCCAGGACAGCGGTTTGAACACCATGAAACGCGGTTGATTGAGCCGGACGTGGCCTTTGCCCGCCGCGGAGACGCCTGGGCCGTGGTGATGAACGAGGAAGACATGCCGGCGTTGCGGCTGAACGCGGGCTATCGCCGCATGCTGCGCCAAGGCACCGCCGACCGCGAAGTGCAGGACTATGTGAAGGAGCGGTACCGGTCTGCCGTGCAATTGCTCCGGAACATCGAACAGCGCAAGAACACCATTGTCCGCACGTGTGAGGCGATTGTGCGAAGGCAAGGCGACTTCCTGGAGCGTGGCGTGGATGCGCTGCGGCCGATGATGATCAAGGAAGTGGCGGAAGAGATCGGCGTGCATCCGTCCACGGTGAGCCGCGCCGTGTCCAACAAATACGTGCATACGCCGCAGGGTGTGTACGAGCTGCGCTTCTTTTTCACCGAAGGCGTGAACGGGCCCGAGGGCGGCGATTTGCCCCTGATGCTGCTGAAAAAGAAAGTAAAGAAGCTGATTGAAGAGGAAGACCCGGCAAAGCCGCTGACGGACGATGCCCTGGTCGCCGAACTGGCGAAGCAAGGCATCCAGGTGACGCGGCGATCCGTGGCGAAGTACCGCGACGACATGCAGATTCCGAGCACCCACCAGCGCCGTCGGCGAACCTAAGGCGGGCGCGCAGCATGCGGCTTGCGAGGCGGAGAGGGTGAGATGGTTCTGTATGTGGCGACGACGAATCCGGGCAAGTTGCGGGATTTTGCGCTTGCGGCGGAGCGACTGGCTGGCACCGGGAGTGCTGGCGAGGTGCGATTCGAGACGATCCCCGGCCTGAGCACGATCCCCGCGCCGGAGGAGGATCAGGACAGCTTTGAGGGCAACGCCCGCCTGAAGGCCGAGTACTACTCCCGGCGTGCGCCCGGATTGCTGGTGCTGGCAGACGATTCAGGCCTGGAGGTGGATGCGCTGGAGGGTCGTCCGGGCGTGCGATCGGCGCGGTTCGCGGCCGACCTGGGCCGTGAGGATGCGGATGGGGACACGGATCGGGCCAACAACGAGGCACTCATGCTGGCCATGCTCGAGCAGACGGATCGCCGCGGTCGGTACCGGTGCGTTCTGGCGCTGGCTCGTGATGGCGAGGTGCTAGCCACGGCAGAAGGTTCGCTGGAGGGCGAAGTCCTGAACGACCCGGAAGGCGACGGCGGATTCGGGTACGATCCTCTGTTTTATGTGCCGGAGATGGGGTGCACGATGGCGCAGGTGGGGCCCGAGGACCGGCTTCGGCTTTCGCACCGCGGGCGAGCGCTACGGAGATTGCTGGCTGAGTACCCTGCCCTGGGCTGAACGCACACCGCACGAACGCTTCGATAAGCGCACTCAAGCAACATCTTCCCGTTGACGATGCTTTTCACGCAATCCGATACTCTAGGTGCCTTTTCGGATGCGCCTATGCGCTTCGAAGTACCTCATTCCGTTTCAGCAAAGGACTTCCATGGGCGCAGTTGCAGGCTTTGCACCACCGGATAACTCCACCCGCAAGCGCGGGGTTCAGCCACTGCGCGCCGGGCAGGGCCACTCGTTCCTGTGGCGCAAGCTGCACTCGCTGACTGGTATCGTGCCCATCGGCGCGTTCCTGGTCGAGCACATCATTTCGAACTTCGAGATCGTGAACGGGCCGCTGGCGTATGCACAGCAAGTCAAGTTCCTGAACGGCCTGCCGCTGGTGCGCGTGCTGGAATGGGTCTTCATTTTCATTCCGCTGCTGTATCACTCGCTCTATGGGGTGTTCATCACGTTCCGCGGCCGCAGCAATGTGAATGTTTACCCCTGGGCCGGTAATTGGGCTTACATCATGCAGCGCGTCACGGGGCTGATCGCGCTGGCGTACATCATCCAGCACGTGTGGCGGCAGCGCTTTGCTGGCGTCAGCCTGCCGGAGCACCCGGGTCTGGCGTACGCGAAAGTACAGTACGAGTTGCTGAACCCATGGATGTTGGCGATTTATGTGATCGCAATGATCGCGACATGCTGGCATTTCGCGTACGGCATCTGGCTGTTCGCGGCAAAATGGGGCATCACGCCGGGCGACCGCGCGCGGAAGAAGTTTGGGTACGTGTGCGCCGGTGTCGGAACCGTGCTGTGCGCCATGGGCCTGGTCTCGATCTTCTGGGTTGCGTATGCCCGGCCGTACTCGCCGGTGGACGTGATGCCAGCACAGCCGAATGGCGTGGTGATGCCGACGGTGCCGTACTCACCCACCGCACAACAGGGTGCGCCCGTGCAGTACGACGGCAACGGTCAGCCGGTGCAGCCTAACCCGGTACCGCAACAGTAGATTTCTCAAACAGAACTCGCGCTCCACGCGCTTGAGGAGAGCCAGAACATGGCCGCAGCAACACCCAGAATTATCGTCGTCGGAGGAGGCCTTGCCGGTCTTTCCGCCGTGATCAAGATCGCCGAAGCCGGCGGCAACGTCGACCTGTTCTCTATCGTTCCGGTGAAGCGCTCGCACTCGGTGTGCGCGCAGGGCGGCATCAACGCTGCCAAGAACCTGAAGGGTGAAGGCGACGACGTCCTGAAGCACTTTGACGACACCGTTTTCGGTGGCGACTTCCTGGCCAATCAAACGCCCGTGAAGAACATGACAGCGATGGGGCCCGCGATCATCGACCTCTTGGACCGCTACGGTGTGCCCTTCAACCGCACGCCTGAAGGTCTGCTGGATTTCCGCCGCTTCGGCGGAACGCTTTACCACCGTACGGCCTTCGCGGGCGCGACCACCGGCCAGCAACTGCTGTACGCGCTGGATGAGCAGGTACGCCGCTATGAATCCGAAGGCAAGGTGAAGAAGTACGAGGGCTGGGAGTTCCTCTCGGCCGTGCTCGATGCGAACGGCGTGTGCCGCGGCATCTGCGCGCTGAACCTGCGTTCGATGGAGGTGGTCACCTTTCCTGCCGACGCGATCATCATCTGCACCGGCGGCAACGGCGCCATCTTTGGTAAGTCGACGAACTCGGTCGTCTGCACCGGCAGCGCGCAGTCGGCGCTGTACCAGCAGGGCGCGTACTACGCAAACGGCGAGTTCATCCAGGTGCACCCGACCGCGATCCCCGGCGAGGACAAGCTGCGCCTGATGAGCGAGTCCGCGCGCGGCGAGGGCGGCCGTGTCTGGGTGCCGAAGAAGAAGGGCGATCCTCGCCCGGCAAAGACCATCCCAGAGGCCGACCGCTGGTACTTCCTGGAAGAGTGGTATCCCAAGTACGGCAACCTGGTGCCGCGCGACATCGCCACGCGCGCGATCCACAAGGTCGTCTTCGAGCACGATCTTGGTATCGACGGTCAGGCGATGGTGTACCTGGATGTCTCGCACATCGATCGCGCCACGCTGGAGCGCAAGATCGAAGGCATTCTCGAGATCTATGAGAAGTTCGTCGGCGACGATCCGCACGAAGTTCCAATGAAGATCTTCCCCGGCGTTCACTACACGATGGGCGGTCTGTGGGTCGACTTCGACCAGATGACGAACATCCCCGGCGTGTTTGCTGCCGGTGAGGCCGACTACTCCATTCACGGTGCGAACCGCCTCGGCGCCAATTCCTTGCTGAGCTGCATCTACGGCGGCTTCACCGCCGGTCCGAACGCAATGCAGTACGCGAAGTCGCTACAGTCTGCACCGGGCGATGGCGGACACGCGGCGGAGAAGGTTCGGCAGATCGAGTACAACAACATCCTGCTGCACAACAGCGGTTCGGAGAACCCGTTCAAGATCTGGCGTGAGCTGGGCGAGACCATGACGCGGCACGCCACGATCATCCGCTACAACAGCGGCCTGCGTGAGGCAGATGCAAAGATTGTCGAGCTGCTGGAGCGCTACCGCAACATCAACCTGAGCGACAAGTCCGCTTGGGCGAACACGAGCTTCGCGTTCACCCGGCAGCTGTACAACATGCTGCAGTTGGCCCGCGTGATGGTGCAGGGTGCGGAGAAGCGCGACGAGAGCCGCGGCGCGCACTACAAGCCGGACTTCACCGAGCGCAACGACGAGCAGTTCCTGAAGACGACGATGGCCAGCTTCGACCAGCAGTCAGCCCAGCCCATCATCGGCTACGAAGAAGTAGACACCCAATGGATCAAGCCGCGGCCGCGGCGGTACGACGCGGCCTAGCGGATTCGGCTCCGAAGGGGATCTGCAATGAACAAGCTGACCATCTTCGGAGTCGTGATCACCGTGATGGTGATCGTTGCGTATGCCGGATTTGTTCTGCTGGGTGCGTGGATCGACGGGCGGCGGCAGGCAGTTCGGGAGCGCGGTGAGCATCCGGTAACCACTTCAGCGGGCAACGTGGAAGCTCGCGAGACGCATGAGAGGAACGATGGCTAAGACAAGCGAACGCGAGCGGGTGGCCGGAGTTCTGGAGCGCTTCGTTCAGAGCAACGGGCAGGACGCGCGCGAGTGGAATGCGTTTCTGGAAGACCGCACGCTGGAGAGCGATCTGCGCCCCGTGCGGGACCGCGCGAAACAGTTGGACCCCATGGTGAATGTGGCGGGCTCAGAGCCGGAGCCCACCGCTATGGACGAGATCAGGCAGATGGTGGCAACGCTGCGAGGAGCAAAGAAGATGGCAGGAACGATCAAGGTCGACATCAAGCGCCAGAGCAATCCTGACGCCGCGCCGGTAACGGAGCGCTTCGAAATCCCATACCGCAAAGGCATGAACATCACCAGCCTCCTGGGCGAGATCGCGATGGAGCCCACCACCGCCGACGGGAAGGCCAGCACGCCAATCAGCTACGACGCGAACTGCCTGGAGGAGATCTGCGGATCATGCGCCATGCTCATCAACGGCAAGGCACGCATGGCGTGCAGCGCGCTGGTCGACAAGCTGATGGCGGAGACGAAGGACGGCGTGATCTCGCTGGCACCGCTGTCGAAGTTTCCCGTGGTGCGCGACCTTGCGGTAGACCGCAGCGTTCTGTTTGAGAACCTGAAAGCCGTGAAGGCGTGGGTGCCCGCGGATGGTTCGTACGACCTGGGCCCCGGCGAGAAGCAGTTCCCGCAGATCCAGGAACAGCGCTACCCGTTGTCGAACTGCATCAGCTGCACTATCTGCATGGAGGTCTGTCCGCAGTTCAACGACCAGACCAACTTCGTAGGCGCGGCGACGATTGCGCAGGTGAAGCTGTTCAACCTGGACCCGGCCGGCAAGCAGTTGAAGGAAGAGCGCCTGCGGGCGCTGGCCGGCGACGGGGGCGTGCAGGAGTGCGGATATGCGCAGAACTGCGTGCAGGCCTGCCCCAAGCAATTGCCCTTGACCGAGGCCATCAGCGACGTGAGCCGCGATGTGATCGTGCAGCAGGTGAAGGACTTCTTCGTTCGCTAGGATTGCTCGCGCGTTCTCTTTACTCGGCTACTGCGGCTTGAACGTAGAATGGCTCGCATCCAAACCCATTGAGCAGGTAACCCCTGCAGGAGAACAGCATGAGCACTTCCGCAACCTCGCCGGCGTCGTCCGTAACTCTCACCGAGGCGCGCGCCATCATCGCCGCCGGCCAGAAGGAAGCGGAGGCGCAAGGGCAGCCAATGAACATCGCCGTGGTAGATCACGGCGGCAATCTGCTTGCATTTGAGCGCATGCCCAACGCGTGGCTCGGCTCCATCGACATCGCGCAAAAAAAGGCCTGGACGTCGCGGGCTTTTGACATTGAAACGGGCGACTTGGGCAAGAACTCGCAGAGTGGCGACCAGTTCTTCGGCATCCACGCGTCGAATAATGGCAAGGTGATGATCTTTGCCGGCGGCGTGCCGCTGAAACGCAACGGCCAGGTGATCGGCGCGGTAGGTGTAAGCGGCGGCAGCGGCAAGCAGGATCAGGCGGTGGCGGAAGCCGCGGCGAAGGCGCTCGAAGCCTAAGTCCCTACGGCATCGCTGAACTGGAAACGCCCCGCACTCGGCGGGGCGTTCCACTTCTCTGAGTCATTTGGGGCGATATTGCCGCAAAGTCCGTTACTTTGTGAAGAGATCGCCGTCGTTGTGGGCCTGACGGTTCATGCCCCGCTTCGCGGAATCCTCGGCAATACGGTCAATATGGGATTGATTTCCGCCCTCCGGAGTTTCGAGCGAGTTCACCCCAGGACGGGCCGGCGTGTCTGCGGTGTTGACCTTGTCCTTCGCGATGCCCTCGCCCTCACCTGCCTGGCCGTTTCCTGTCATGCTGCTGCTCATAGCTTCACCTCGCACGCAGATAGACGCGGTGCGTGAGAGGCAGGTTTGCCGAACTTCGGATTTCGCGCCGCTTGGCGTATGACCGACGTCTTTGCGGGTTACGGGTAGCATGAAAGCTGATGACGGACTGGTTGCGGCTGGCAAACGAAATACATGCTGATTCCCTGCTGATTGATGGACATGCGGATACGCCGCAGCGGTTTGTGGACGAAGGGTTCCAATGGACCTCGCCTGACCTGAAGGGCGGTCAGCTTTCCGCGGCTGCTGCGCGGGAGGGAGGTCTGGACGGTGAGTTCTTCGCGCTTTGGGCGGAGCCGTCACAGTGGGCCGGCCGATTCGTGGAGCGGACCTTTCAGTTGCTGCAAGGCATGGAAGACCAGATCGCAGCCCATTCGGAGGCGCTAACCCTTTGCCGCACAGCATCGGAGGTGAGGCGGGCGAAGGACCAGGGGAAGTTTGCCGCTCTGCTCGGAATTGAGGGCGGCCACTCCATTGCGAACAGCCTCGACCTATTGCGCGAGTTTTTCAACCGGGGTGTGCGCTACATGACGCTGACCTGGTCGAATCACAACGATTGGTGCGACTCGAGCGGCGAACATGTACCCCGGCACAACGGCCTGACGGCGTTTGGCAAAGAAGTGGTTCAGGAGATGAATCGCCTGGGCATGCTGGTGGACGTCTCGCACGTCTCGGACGCTGCGTTCTGGCAAGTTCTGGAGACGAGCCGCGTGCCGGTGATCGCGTCGCACTCATCTTCTCGAGCGCTGACGAACAGCTACCGCAACCTGACGGACGACATGCTGCGGGCCGTGGCAGCAAAGGGCGGCGTGGTGATGGTCAACTTCAACGCGGCGTTTGTCGATGAGACACACCGCCTGCAATGGAACGCACTGCACGACGAGCGCGCGGCCGCGGAGACCCGCCTGTGCGAACTGTGGCGGGAACGTGGCAAGCCGATGCCCTACCGCGAGGAGATTGAACTGGCGCATACGTTCCTGGACCGGGCACCGCGTCCGCCACTGCAGTCGTTGATCGATCATTTCGACCACATTCTGCGTGTTTGCGGAACGGAGCACGTGGGGATCGGGTCGGACTTTGACGGCATTCCGGCAGCGCCGGTGGACATAGATTCGGCAGCGGATCTGCCGCGGATTACGGCGGGACTGCTGGAGCGAGGTTGGCAGCCGGAAGCGCTGCGCGGCATGTTGGGGGAAAACCTGTTGCGCGTGCTGGACCAGGCGCAGGCGTGAGTGTCGCCGCCGAAGCGGGCGTAAACTTGTAAATGGTATGAAGCCGTTTTTTGCCCTGCTTGCCACCGTGATGCTGCCCCTTGCCGCGGCTGCGCAGACGTCCACTCCCGCGGCTTCCGCTCCGGGCGCGGCAGCCCCGCCGCAGCAGACTTCCAAGCCCGCCGACGACCTGCCAGATACGCCGTCGACGACCGAAGGCATTGTGACGCCTCCGGAGCCGAACGGACCGACTGCGGTCATCGACACCAGCATGGGCCGGTTGACCTGCCAGTTCTTCCAGAAGCAGGCACCGCTGACCGTCGCCAACTTCATCGGCCTCGCGAACGGAACGAAGGACTTTACCGATCCGACCACCGGCCAGAAGATGACGCACGTGCGGTTCTATGACAACACGACCTTTCACCGCGTGATTGCAAACTTCATGGTCCAAGGCGGCGATCGCGCCGGCACCGGCCGTGGCGACCCGGGCTACTACATCCCTGACGAGTTTGCGCCCGGACTACGGTTTGACCGCGAAGGTCGTTTAGCGATGGCGAACGCCGGGCCAGGTACGGGTGGGTCGCAGTTCTTCATCACCGAGGCGCCCGTGCCAGAGCTGAATGGCAAGCACACCATCTTCGGCCAGTGTGACGCTCACTCCGTGATGGTGGTCCGCACCATTGCTCGAGTAGAGAAGGACGCAAACGACAAGCCCCTCGAACCGGTCGTGGTGCGAAGCATCACGATCGTGCCGGAAGGGCAACCGTTGCCGCCTGAACCGAAGTTCCCCGGGTCTGAGAAGATCGGCGTGGCACCGGCTGCGCCTGGCGCAAACTAGCATCGAACCAGAAGCACGTAAGGAGAAGTACCATCATGGCAGAACGCACAACCGGCACCTACGCAGTTTTCAACACCACCGAGGGCACGATCGTTTGCCGCCTGTTTGAGGCAGATGCACCCGAAACCGTGGCGAACTTCATCGGGCTGGCCGAAGGTACCAAGAGTTGGGAGAGCCGTTCGAAGAAGGGCGACAAGCTGTATGACGGTACGGTCTTTCACCGCGTCATTCCAGACTTTATGATCCAGGGCGGCGATCCGGAAGGCACCGGCATGGGCGGCCCCGGCTATAAATTTGCGGACGAGACGCGTGGATCTCGCCACGGCTTCACCGAGCCGGGCAAGCTGGCCATGGCCAACGCCGGACCGAACACGAACGGATCGCAGTTCTTTATCACTGTAGCGCCCACCACTTGGCTGACCGGTCGCCACACGATTTTCGGCGAAGTGGTCGAGGGCTACGATGTGGTCGAGAAGATCAGCAAGGTCGCACGTGACGGCATGGATAGGCCGAAGAAGCAGGTCACACTGGAATCGGTGACGATCGAGCGCGTTCAGTAGATTTTGAGCGAAACAAGAAGAGCCGGCCTCCGGGCCGGCTCTTCTGCATTTGGGATACGAGACTAGTTTTCGGAGTCGAAGGCCGCTAGTGTCTCGCTCACCGCATCCACGATGACCATCTTGCCTGCGGCAGACATGGTCAATGCGGCGAGTGCCGTTCCGGTACACCAGGAGCAGAGCTTGCGGAACTCAACCACCTGACGCACTAAATTAAAGCTGGCAAACGCCGCGTCCGCGGCAAGCTTTCCGCCGAGCAGGGTGCGCGCATTGCGATTGCGTTTGGCCAGAAGCATGAGCGCAAGTGTGGTGCCGAAGCTGGCCAGGCCAAGGAAGCTGTCCGGAACGCCTAGGGGATGCGCCGTCTTCGATTGCGTAATGCCGTCGGAATCGAAAAGACGTACCGGCGGATCAGGCAGATGATCGAGCGCGCCAGCCTGTTTCAACGCCACGGGAACCAGTGTTGCTAGAGTGGCGCAACAGGCGCCGAGCATCACGGCGTCTAGGGTCTTGCAGCCGGTAAGGGTGTCACGGTTCCGGTCGTTCATCGGATCCCTCGCTTCGCCAGAATGGTACCGCCTATGGCAAGCAGGGCCAGACCTGCCGTGAGTACGTTATTTCGATGCAGCAGGAAGCCGATCTCTGCACTGCTGTCCGTTGACCGGTCTGTGAAGGTGCCGCGAGCGCGGTGGGTGCCCGGAACGTACTGGAAGAGATTGTCTGGAGAATCAGCCGGTCGCGGCTTGTCAGGCACCTGCTGCGACTTGTATCCGGTTTTGCCGAGATACCTGTCCAACAGTCCTGGGCTGAAGCGGGTGCCGACGATAGCGGCTGCGGTCGGCATGCCGACCCAGTATTCCCGTTGCGGATGGGCGGCAAGACCGGCCTTGAGGACGACCTGTGCGCACAGTTCGGGGTCGAAGATAGGAGGGACCGGCTGGCCCACGTTGGGTAGACGGCTGCGCACCCAGCCGAACTGGGGCGTGTTCATGGCAGGCATGTGGACAGCGGTAAGGCGCACGTTGCTGCTGTCGTGATGCAGCTCGCAGCGAAGCGAGTCGGTAAAGCCATTGATGGCGTGCTTGGCTGCGCAGTATGCCGATTGCAGCGGAATGGAGCGGTACGACAGCGCGGAACCAACCTGTACGATGGTGCCGCGATCGCGGGGCAACATGCGGCGCAGCGCGCTCATTGTGCCGTACACGTAGCCCAGGTACGTCACTTCAGTGACCCGCTTGTATTCGTCCGCGTGCATTTCCTTGACCGGCGAAAAGACGCTGGCCATGGCGTTGTTGACCCATACCGAGATAGGCCCGAGTTCCTTCTCGACGCGGGTTGCTGCAGCTTCCACGGCGTCGGCGTCGCTCACATCTAGCGGCAGCACCAACGCTCGTCCGCCGAGCACCTCGCATTCCTGTGCGGCAGCTTGGAGCGCCTCAGGGTTGCGTGCGATCAGGCCGATGCTGGCGCCCTGCTTGGCGTATGCGTGGGCGATGGAGCGGCCCAGGCCTGCCGAAGCGCCAGTCACGACGACTACGAGATTCGATGCCATGTTGCGGGAAACCTCTGCGCAGACGGACGCTCGCTGTGGGTGACAAGATGCTCGGGCGCAGAGCGCCAGCTACCGCAACTGCAACGATCTCGAAGTTTCTTCGAGCACACGCGCGGCAAGCGCCGGGTCGGTGTGCACCGCCTTGCCGTAGGTCGGCACGATCTCGCGCAGGCGATCCGCGCTGGCCGACGTTACGGACAAGCCTTTCCCGATGAGGTCGAGCATGATGGACACCGCGGTGCTGGCTCCAGGAGACGCGCCCAGCAGGGCGGCAAGCGATCCGTCGGCGGAGCGGATGATCTCCGTGCCGAATTCGAGCTTGCCGCCTTTTTTCGGATCACCCTTGATGATCTGGACACGCTGGCCGGCGATTTCGAGCCGCCAATCTTCGGCGCGCGCTGTCGGAACGAACTCGCGCAAGGCGTCCACACGATCGCTCTGGGACTGCATGACCTGCCCGATCAGGTACTTCGTCAGCGGGACGTTGGTTGCGCCGGCGCCAAGCATGCTGACCAGGTTGCCGGTGCCGATGGAACGCGGCAGGTCGGCGAATGAACCGTTCTTGAGGAACTTGGTGGAGAAGCCGGCAAAGGGCCCGAAGAGCAGTTCTCGCTTGCCCTGGATCATTCGCGTATCCAGGTGCGGAACGCTCATTGGTGGCGCGCCGAGCGCGGGCCTGCCGTAGACCTTCGCGGCGTGCTGCTCGATGACATCGCGATTGGTGCAGCGCAGCCATTGACCGCTCACCGGGAAGCCGCCGTAGCCGCGGCCCTCTGGAATGCCGCTCTTTTGCAGCAGCGGCAGAGCGCCGCCGCCCGCACCCAGAAACACAAAGCGAGTTGTGATGCGGGTCTCGCGGCCGGTATCCAGGTTCCTGACGAGGGTGTACCAGCGACGGTCCGGCAGATGAGTGAGATCGACCAGCTTGTGGCGGAAGAAGGTCTCGCCGCCATGACTGGCGATCCGCTGCAGCAGCATGCGGGTGAGGGCGCCGAAATCGAGGTCGGTTCCCTCCTCTGACCTGGTCGCGGCCACCGGCTCTGAGGTAGCGCGGTCCCGCATCATCAGCGGGATCCACTCGCGCAGTTGCGCCGGGTCCTCGCTGTAGACCATGGAAGCAAAGACCGGGCTGCCCTGCATGGCCGCGTAGCGCCGACGAAGGAAGCTGACGGCGTTCGCACCGGAGACAAAGCTCATGTGCGGTGTGCGATGGATGAACTGGTCGGGATCAATCTCACCACGATCGGCCAGGGTGGCCCAGAACTGGCGTGACTGCGTGAACTGCTCGTTGATCTTGATTGCACGGTCGATCGCAATGGAGCCGTCCGGCTGCTCAGGCGTGTAGTTCAGCTCGCACAGTGCAGCGTGCCCGGTACCGGCGTTGTTCCAAGCATCCGAACTCTCGGCCGCTGCCTCGCCCAGGGACTCAACGACGGTGATCCGCAGGCCGGGTGCAAGCATCTGGAGCAGCGTGCCGAGGGTGGCGGACATGACGCCCGCGCCCACCAGGAGTACATCGGTTTCTGCAGGAAGCGTGGTCGCGTTGTTCGCGGATGCTCCCATTTAGGCTGCGGCCTTCATGTTCTGGATGATGCGTGCGGCGAACTCGCTCGTCTTCGCCGTGGTCGCGCCTTCCATGCCCTTCGCAAAGTCGACAGTGACAAACTTCTGCTGAATCGTCTGTTCCATCGCGTCTTCAATCAGCTTGGCAGCCTCGTTCCAGCCGAGGTGCTGGAAGAGCAGAACACCGCACAGAATGACCGAGCCGGGGTTCACGACGTCCTGGTCGGCGAGACGTGGTGCGGTACCATGTGTGGCCTCGAAGACCGCAAAGCCGTCGCCGATGTTGACGCCCGGAGCGATGCCGAGACCGCCCACCTGCGCAGCGGCAGCGTCGGAGAGGTAGTCGCCGTTCAGGTTGGTTGTGGCCAGCACGTCGTACTCAGACGGCTTCAGCAGCAGGTCCTGAAACATTGCATCGCAAATGCGGTCATTTACGAGGATCTTCCGCTTCCATTCGCCATTGCCGTGTGTCTTGCCGATGCTTGCGAGAACAGACTTCACCTCGGCAACGATCTTTTCGCCGAAGCTCGCCGGAGCAAAGCTGATGCCCGGCTCCACGATGGCGGCGATGGACTCGGGCGTTGCGTTCGCGTCCTTCTCCAGTGCGCCCAGGATCCAGCTCTCGCGCTCGGTGACGACCTTGTCGCGGAACTCCTCGGTCGCGACTTCGTAGCCCCACTCGCGGAAGGCGCCTTCCGTGAACTTCTGGATGTTGCCCTTGTGCACGATGGTGACGACCTTGCGACCGCGGTCCACCGCGTACTGCAGGGCCGCGCGCACCAGGCGCTTGGAGCCGTGTACGCTGATCGGCTTGATGCCGAGGCCGGCGTCGTCGCGCAAACGCTTTTTGGTGTTGCCGAGCAGCTCGGTATTGACGAACTCACGCAGTCGGGCGACGTCGGCGGAGCCTTCCTTGAACTCGATGCCGGCATAGATGTCTTCCGTGTTCTCACGGAAGATGACGACGTCGACTTCGTCCGGATTGCTCATGGGGCTGGGTACACCGGGGTAGTGGCGGACCGGGCGCACGCACTGGTACAGATCCATGGTTTGACGGAGCGTCACGTTCAGCGAACGGATGCCGCCACCAACGGGCGTGGTCAGCGGTCCCTTGATGGAGACGCGGTAGTCGATGCAGGCCTGAACCGAGTCCTGGGGCAGCCAGTCATTGTGCAGCCGGTACGCTTTTTCTCCGGCGAGGATCTCGAACCACTCTACGCGGCGGTTGCCACCATAGGCCTGTTCGACCGCGGCATCCATCACAGCACGGGCGTTCTTCCAGATATCGCGGCCGGAACCGTCCCCTTCGATGAACGGAACGATGGGATGATTGGGGACGGTGTAGCTGCCGTTGCTGTACTGGATGGGCTGGCCGGCATCGGGCGGCCGCACGCCGTTATAGGTCTCTTGCATACCTGTAAAAGGTTACAGCGCGGGAATCGTCACGGCAACGCAGGGGCGTGCCCACGGTCGGTAAGCGATGCGTTACAGAAGCGTGCCCGTCGGTGACTCAGAGCTACTGACGCGTGCCGTACCACTGCTGCACGGGGAGGTAGTGACCGTCGGGCTGCAGCAGTTCGAACGCACCGTTCAGGACTTCCCTGCCTGTCTGCGTATCGATGTTGTGCTCGTACCGCAGACGCACGCGGGGGCCAAGCTGGGTTGGGTCGGAGTCAAACACGACGAAGTCACGCCGGCCGAGCGTAGAAGTCGATGCTTCCGCGGACAAGGTGATCGTGTAGCGAATCACGTGACCTTCGCTGTCAAAACTGATGGCCTGCAAGGGAGCGCCTGGGGACTCCTGGTAGATGTAGAACAAATCGCGCCGGCCGCACGCGGCATGGCCTTTGGGGTCGCAATTTGGATCGACCACGCTCTGCCTCGCGAGCACGTGGCCGTTCAGCTCCGGGACGAAGCTGTAAGTGCCGAGCGAAGTCCGTCCGTCGCGCGTCGTCGCCGTCCAGGTGCCTTGCAGGAATTGCAGGGTTTGCAGGGACAGCAAAGGCACAGGCACGCCGGTGGACGCCGGCGCAGGTGCTCCGGGCGTCGGCTTGGCGTCGACCTGGGCTGCTGTGACTGAGGGAAGCAGAACAAGAGCAGCGCACAACAGAGCAGATCGCATCGGCATAGAGCCATGGTATGCGACAAAGCTCGCCGGATGACGGCGAGCCTGTCTGTGCCAACCTTCAATCGCTCGACGGGTGGTCAGGCGCGGAACTCCGCATTCGTGTGGCCGCGCTGCATGGTTGCGATCACGTCGGTGTACTTGTTCCCGGACCCCGTGTTGAAGATGACGACGCGGTCGTTTGGCGAGAGGAATCCGTTCTCGATGAGGCGATCATAGGCAGCGGTCGCCGCGGCGCCTTCCGGGCTGAGCAGGATGCCCTCATTGCGCCCCCAATCCTGAATGGAGCGGAAGATTTGGTCGTCTGTCTGCGAGATCACGGTGCCACCGGACTCGCGCACGGCCTGCAGGATCAGGTAGTCGCCATAGGGCTTGGGAACGCGCAGGCCGCTGGCCAGAGTGTGCGCGTTCTGGAACATCTCGCTCGCATCCTTGCCTTCGGTGTAGGCGCGCGTCATCGGCTCGCAACCGGCGGCCTGCACGGCGATCATCTTTGGCCGCTTGCCCGAGACCCAACCGAGTTCTTCCATCTCCTGGAACGCTTTCCACATGCCGATGAGCCCTACACCACCGCCGGTCGGATAGAAGACGGCGTCCGGATAGGTCCAGTGAAGCTGTTCCACCAGCTCGTAGCCCATCGTCTTCTTGCCTTCCACGCGGTACGGCTCCTTGAGCGTGGATACGTCAAACCAGCCTTCGCGCTCCTTGCGCTCGGCCACGATCTTCGCGCAGTCGCTGATCAGGCCATCGATGAGCGTCATCTTGGCGCCATAGGCCAGGCACTCCACCTGATTTGCCATCGGCACATCCTGCGGCATAAAGATGTGGGCCTCCATTCCGGCGGCGGCGGCATACGCGGCAAGCGCGCCACCGGCATTGCCGGCGCTGGGCACTGCCAGCTTCTTTAGGCCGTAGTGGCGAGCCATGGTCACGGCCAGCGAGAGGCCGCGCGCCTTGAAGGTGCCGGTAGGATTGGCGCCCTCTTCCTTAAGCCACAGGTTGCTGTACCTGCGGCTGCGCAGCATGGGGGTCCAGCCCTCCTGCAACGTGACCGGCTCGGCATCGGGCAGAACCGCAGCGTAGCGCCACATGCTGTCCACCGGAGCGATCTGACTCTGCGGGTCTGTCCCCTTCAAGCGGGACAGGTCGTACCGGACGTAAAAGGTGCCTGCACAGACTGGGCAAAGTGTCTTGGGCGAATCCGCGTCTTCAGTGTGGTGGCAACGGGAGCATTCCAGGTGATCAATCTTAGGCATCGCTCTTCCAGCATAGAACTTCTCGCTTTGACGGGACGGCGGCGAGTGTAGACCGGCCCAGGATCACCGAAATGACAACGCCGCGTGCAAGGCACGCGGCGTTTGTCTACTTTATCGATGCTATACGGCGATGGTGAACGAATCTTCGCTGCGAGTTACGGCGTTGTAGAGCGTGTCGCGTTCGAATGGCTCGCGTCCGGCCTCGCGGATCAGGCGCTCAAGTTCTGCCCGGCGCATGCCCTGTGGAGTTGTTGCGCCAGCGTCGTGGTAGATCTTCTCTTCCACCACGGTGCCGTCGATGTCGTCGGCACCAAAGCGAAGAGAAATCTGCGCCATCTTGGGCGTGACCATCTGCCAGTAGCTCTTGACGTGCGAGAAGTTGTCGAGCAACAAGCGGCCTACCGCGATCTGGCGCATGTCGTCGAACCCAGTGGTGCGCGGCAGGTGGCCGAGCACCGTATTCTCCGGATGAAATGCGAGCGGGATAAAGGTCTGGAATCCGCCGGTCTCGTCCTGGACAGCGCGCAGTTTGAGGATGTGATCGACCCGGTCTTCTTCGTTCTCGATGTGGCCGTAAAGCATGGTCGCGTTGGAGCGCAGACCTGCCTTATGGACCATCTTCGCCGTATCCAGCCACTCGCTTCCGTCGATCTTGTGATCGCAGATGATGTGGCGCACGCGGTCCGCAAAGATCTCCGCTCCGCCGCCGGGGCAGGAGTCTACGCCTGCCGCCTTCATCTTCTCCAAAGTCTCCGGAATGCTGAGCTTCGCGCGCTTGGCGAGAAAAGCGACCTCGACCATGGTGAAAGCCTTGATGTGGACCTGCGGAAAACGCTCTTTCAGGCCTTTGACCAGATCCAGGAAGTACTCGAACGGCAGATCGGGATGAAGGCCGCCGACGATGTGGAACTCTGTCACCGCCTCGCTGTACCCGGAGGCAGCAGAGGTCCAGGCCTCTTCCAGAGCCATGGTGTAGGTGCCGTCTGCACCCTTCTTGCGGCCAAAGGCACACAAGCGGCACGACGCAACGCACACGTTGGTCGGGTTGATGTGGCGATTGACGTTGAAGTAGGTGCGATTGCCGTGCAGACGCTCGCGAACCAAGTTGGCCAACCAGCCCACGGCGAGGATGTCCGGCGAGCGGTAGAGAGCAAGACCGTCTTCCGCGTTCAGGCGCTCCTGGCGCAGCACCTTGTCCGCAATCGGCCAAAGCGCGGCGTCGTCCGTTTGAAACTCGTGACGGGGACGGCCTGTAGGCGACTCGTTCATAGCACTAGTTTAGACGTGCGATAACGACCGGATGATGCGGACTTCCGTAGACGCGAAACGGCGAGCCGGTACACGGCTCGCCGTTGATTGTTGATAGGACGCAGGGCTACTTCTCGCGCGAAGCCACCATCCTCGGCTCCAGCACCATGCCGTCGTAACCGGTGACGCCGACCAGGTGGTCGCCCACCGAGCGTGCCTGCCGCAGGTGCCAGCCGGTTTCCCAGTACTTGACCGTCATGTCTGGCTCGTTTACCGCGAAGACCATGGTGCCGGGCTGGTTTGAGGTGACCAGAACCCGCTGGCTCTTGGCGTCGTAGTAGATGCCGCTGATGTTGGGAACGTACAAGCCCTTCTGCGAGTGCCAGGTAGCGCCGTCATCATCCGAAAGGTAGATACCCTCACGCCCGCCGGCCCACAGGTGGCCATTGTTGTCGACGGCTACCGCTGCGATCTGCGTCAGCTCCGTGGGGATCGTGACTGCGTGGAAGGTCGCGCCCTTGTCCGTCGAGAGCGACATCTGCTTGAGGTTCGCGACCGCGACGCGCTGTCCCTCGGCCGAGACAAAGCGCCAGCCCACACCGTTCAGCGAACGGATGCGATTCCAGCTCTTGCCGTCGTTGTCGGAGTAGAGCAGGCCGTCTTCGGTTGCGGCAAAGACGCGATCCGCGTTGTTGGCCAGCGCGTAGACGCCGGTGGTTGCTTCCTCAGGCGGAACGTTGCGGGTGGGAGCTGAGCTGACGGACAGGCTGCGCTTGCCGCTCTTGACCGGCGCAGCGCTGGAGGCGCGCTGGCGGGTCCGTCCTGCCGCTGCGGCGTTGCTGTCGGACTTATCGCGCGCGGCAGAGGCCTTGCGAACTGCCCTCGGAGCCGTTGCGGCCGCGCGGTCGTCCTCCTCAGGAGGCAACGCCAGGGTGAGGCCGGACGGCTTCCATGTGGTGTCCACTAGGCGGTAGATGCCGTGCCGGGTTCCGGCAAGCACAGTCCCCGCCGGCGTGTGCCCCAGGGAGAAAATATCTGCCCCGTTCAGACCCGCGCTTTCCTGTTGCCAATTCTGGCCGCCGTCTTCGCTCTCAAAGACGCCGCCTGCTGCCTTGTCGTTGAGCACACCAACGTACAGCTTGGAGTCGTTCTTGGGGTCCTGCGTGATCGCCGAGATCTGGCGCGACGAGAAGCCCTTGTTCGCAGGCTCGAACGACTTGCCGCCGTCCGTGGAGATCAACACACCAGTGCGATCCGTTGCAAGCAGGACGTGATTGCTGTCAGTGGGATCGATGCTGACGTCGTTGATGATCCACGAAGGATTGCCGTTGCGCTCAAAGGTGTGGCCGCTGTCCGCAGTCCGCCACAGACCTTCCGTTGTGCCGGCAAAGACGACGTTGGTCTGCTTGCCGTCTTCCATCAGGACACGGGTACGCCGGGCGGAGCTGGGAATGCCCTGCACCTTTGCGAACTGCGCGCCCCCGTCCGTGCTGCGGTAGATGCCCGAGCACGCGGAGAGGTAGACCTTCGCAGCGTCGCTGGGGTCAACGATGATCGAGAAGACGTCGGAGTCGTCGATGATGCCCTGGTGCATGCTGGTCCAGTGCTCGCCACCGTCTGTCGTCTTCCAGGGAAGATGCCATGTACCGGCATAGATGACGTGAGGATCTTTGGGGTCGATCGCGATGGACTCAACCTCATGAATCTCGCCGTTGCCGGCAGGAGAGATGAGAGTCCAGGCGTTGCCGCCGTCCGTGGTACGGAAGACGCCGTCCAATGCGCCGATCACGATGGTGTTCGGATCGCTGGGAGCCATCGTCATGGCGCGTACCGAGTGGCCCTTCATCTGTGCGTTGGCAGTCCAGGTCTTGCCGCCGTCTTCTGAGACGTAGAGGCCGCCGTCCGCGCGATCGAGCACCCAGGCGCCGACCAGGATGTGCTTGGGGTTCTTCGGGTCGACGATGATGTTGTCGAGAGCGAGGTCGTCGCGCTTGCCCACGCGAGCCAGGCGATTCCAGGTGTGGCCGCCGTCGTGAGTGTCGTAGATAGTGCCGGTGAGCGAGCCCAGGTACACGTGATTGTGATCGCTTGGGTCGGAGGCGAAGGCGCGGGCATCGCCGCCGTCTGGACCGAAGGGCAACCAGCTTGCCTGGCCAAAGGCCGCCGTGCAGGCGGAGACGGCAAGCGAACACGAGAGGCAGAGGCGGAGCAAAGACTTCATGAGATTCCTTGGGGTTGAGAGCTTTCTCTCGATTTTAGGAGCCACGGAGGGCGCGATGGGTACCAAGGATGGCACGTTTTGCAATTCAACCTTGCCCAGGGCGCGACTGGGCGAAGAACGGCCCGGTGTAGCTCCTGGATGAGTAGACGAAGCACGCAAACAAACGAAAACGGCTGGCCTGATGGCCAGCCGTTTTGCGGTTGTACTGCGGGTTACTTCTTGTGACGGCGGTGGTGAGCCGGGGCGGCCGCGGTGCGGGACTGCGCCTTCACCTTGGTCTCATCGACCGGGGTGCCGTAGTCGCCAGCGGTTGCGCCTGCCGGAATCAGCGTGTTGGTGACCGTGTCGTCGCCGGTGGTGCCGGTGTAGACCTGGATGCGGGACGGATCGATACCAGCGCCGCCTTCACCGTGGGTCAGGTATTCCTTCTCGTTGACCGCGCGCTGTGCAGCGAGCTTGCCCTTACCGTTGCCGGTGACAGCGAGCTTGGAGTCAGCCGAACGGTTCAGGTTCTGAGCGATCTGGTCAAGGCAAGCCTTGGCTTCGTTGTCGACACGAGCCGGACGGCGCTTGTCGTTGGTGAAGCTGATCGTGCAGAGCTGCTGCGTGCTGGCCACAACCGGCGCCGGCGGTGCAGTGATCGAGACGGTGGTGGTAGCGGAAGCGGTCTGGCCCTTGTCATCCGCAACGTTGCAGGTGACGGTGATGGTGCCAGGCGCAGCGCCCACAGTGGACAGCGTCGTGGTCGACGTGGTGCCAGAGATGGAACCAGCGGTCGCCGAGTAGCTGTAAGTCAGCGGACGGCCCTGCGGGCTGTTCGCCATGGAGGTGATGGTGGACGAGTCACCCGGGTTCACCGACGACGGCGAGGCCGAGCAGGTGATGGTGGGCGGCTGCGGCGGGTTGATCGTGAACGGCACGGTGCAGTCCGCGAATTGGCCAGGCTTGGCGCCTTCGCTGACATGGCCCTTCACGTTGTAGGTGCCGGCGTTCAGGCCCGTGGTGTCGATGTTTGCGACGTTGCTGGTGCCGGTGATCTTGCCACCGTCAGAGGTCCAGCTATAGGTCGGGGTCTTCTTGGGGTTCAGGTTCGCAGCCGTACCGGTGACGGTAATCGGGTCACCCGCGTAGGCAGAAGTCGGGCTGACGACGCAGGCATAGGTAACCGGCGGCGGCGGCACGATGGAACCGAACTTCAGGACCAGACCCGTGGAAAGACGGGCGTTGTTGATGTTCGCGCGGCCACCGAGGATACCCGCGTTCTGCTGGTTCGTCGGAACCGGGAAGTAAGGCCCGAAGTCCTCGTGGAAGTACACATAGTCAGCCTGGAACAGACGCAGACCCAGGCGGAAGCCACCGATCTTGGGCAGGTCGTAATCCATACCGCCGCCGGCCGTCAGGGTCGGTCCCCACTGGTAGGGCTCTACGTAGAACGGATTGCCGGGGGTGTTGTTGGGGCCACCCACGCGTGCGCCACCGGCCAGGCCGTGGGCAAACAGCGTGAAGTACTGCATGGGGGCGCGCACAGCCAGACCGCCCGAGGCGAAGTAGGCTGCGTCGTTACGACCACCGGGATGCGCGGAGAACTCGAGCTGAGCACCAACGTACTTGTTGAACCAGTACGTACCGCTTCCAATCGCGCCCTCGTCAACGGACGCGTAGCCGATGTTGGCCGGCTTGACCACGCCATGCGGCCCAAGGTAGGAATACCCACCGAACAGGTCGACACGCGACGGGTTGGGACCTGCGGGCGCAGGTGCGGCACCGGTGGTCGTTTGCGCACCCAGGCTGAGTGCGCCCAGACTGACTGCGCTTGCAGCCAGTACACACCGGCCTAGCTTGCGAAACTGCTGAGAATACATCGAGATTACCTCCGCGGAAATACTTGCCAATGAACACGGGCTTTTCTGTAGTGCAGCCCGCACTTTGCTTGAAGCGCGCTTGAAGTGTATAGCAGAGTGCCTCAAGCGCAACGCAAAATCTGTAATGAAACCTACACAAAACTCCAAACAGGGCCTGACTAGATAAGTGCTTGTTTACACCAGCCAGTCGTGATTGCAACTGCGTTCTGAACCGAATCAGTAACGCGTTGCTATTCGTTGTATGCCCTATGCGATGTTCAAAATCGTGTCCGCGCTGCTTAGCTCGATGTCGATATTTGCCACATGCCCGATTTTCTACGTCTGGCGAATCACTCCTCCAACAAGACTGCGCCACGCGTCGGCAACCGTCCTAAACGGCAACCGCGGAGCCGGCATGCCGGTCTCCGCGGTGGGTAACGTAAGACGCGCGCTCTCGATCTATGCGAGATTCAGGCTCCGCTTGATGGAGCCACGCTCGGTTTGGATCTTCTCCTGCAGAAGTGTGATGGCGTACAGCAACTGTTCCGGCCGTGGCGGGCAGCCGGGGACATAGATGTCGACCGGGATGATCTGGTTCACACCCTGCAACAGCGCGTAGTTATTGAACACACCGCCGGACGTAGCGCACGCGCCCATGCTGATCACCCACTTCGGTTCGGGCATCTGCTCATACAGGCGCCGGATCACTGGTGCCATCTTCTGGGAGACGCGGCCAGCCACGACCATCAGGTCGCTCTGCCGGGGCGATGGGCGGAACACCTCTGCACCGAAGCGGGCGATGTCGTACCGCGATCCGCCCATGCTCATCATCTCGATGGCGCAGCAGGCCAGGCCAAAGGTCATGGGCCACACCGAATTCTTCCGGACCCAGTTCACCGCTGCGTCCATAGAGGCCAGAACCACGCCTTCCGGCTGCTGCGGTCCCCAGTTCACCTCGCGCAGCTTTTCCTGGTTCTTGCCAAACGAGTCGAGCGTGCCAAAGAAGTAGCGGTCGTTCTGCTCGGGGCTGGTGGGACGGCCGTTGCTGGTGGTTTCTTCCGCCGGTGTACGCATGCCTCTATTGTAGCGACGGTCGCACACCTGGCGCTGCTCCGTGGCAGTTCGTGGCAAAAGCCGGCACATCGATGCGAAACCGCAGACGCAACAGGGTGCCCAGCGGACTGGGTGCAAGGTCGGTGCGCACGATGTGTGCGGTCTGTTCCAGGTGGGAGGCGACAGTGGCGGCGGCCGCGGTCTGGTTGGCGGTGCCGCCTACGATTTCTGCATCCGTGATCCGCAGCGTCGCCTCGGGAGCGGTGGCGATGAGCGGATAAAGGTCCGCGACGGCTGCCGGGTGCTGCGGGTCTCGAAGGGACGCCTGGTAGAGCGCTTCTGCCTTTGCGGTTTCTGCCGCCGTGGGAAAGAACCGGAACGTTCGAGGGTTCCAGGCGACGGCGTCCTGCGCGCGGAAGGAGAAGTCAGTCGAGATCAGGATTGGCGTTGGCGAGCGGTACGGCGGGTTCGCGAGCTCCGCGGCATCGTGCGGCGGACGCTGGCCGTTGTGAGGCAGCACCCGGATCATCCATCCGGCTGGAACAGCCTCCAGCTTGAGGTCGAGCGCCGGCGAGAGGGTGTGCTGCCAGGCCTGCCCCTGGCGGACCTCGCCTTCCAGGGTCTGCCGCCCGCACCCGCTCTGAGCGGATAGAGGAACCGTGAGGGTGATCGCCGCAACAAAGAGCAGAAATAAACCACGGGAGCACATCTGAAGTTGAGTCTGCATGAATTCTCGATTCGTCCTGTACAGTAAACGGAAACAGCTCAGCAACAGACGTACTCCGGACGCCACAAATGCGCCCCGATGCCCCTGTCTCCGCCTGCAACCAAAAGGCGGGCGGACGGTCCTCCCTTCCCTCCATGCGAAAGGTCGAACTGCCCATGCGTGAATCTCTACGTCGGCTTCTACTGCCGATATGTTGTCTCCTCCTGCTAGGCGTGCCTGCAGCCCGTGCCCAGGTGGCCTCCGGGCCCGGCGCAAACGTGCACGGCATCAGCGCCGCTACGGCTCCCGTGAGCGACGCCGCCCAGGAGAAGCGCATGGCGGCGCTGGAAAAGCAGAATGCCGACCTGCAGACCGCGATCGCGAACGCGCAGATGGCCGGAGACAACGGCTGGATGCTGGTTTCGAGTGCGCTCGTGCTGATGATGAGTGCGCCGGGGCTGATCCTCTTCTATGGCGGACTGGTGCGGCGAAAGAATGTGCTGGGCACCATGATGCAGACCATGGCGATGATGGGCATCATCACCGTTCTTTGGGGACTGGTGCTGTACTCCCTCGCATTCGGTCACGGCAACAGCGTGATCGGCAGCTTTGAGCACGTGTTTCTGAAGGGCGTGGGCCTGGCTCCATCGCCGTATGCGCCAACCATCCCAGAGCAGACCTTCATGGTCTTCCAGATGATGTTCGCCATCATTACGCCAGCGCTCATCACGGGAGCTTTTGCGGAACGTATGAAGTTCTCGGCCACCTGCGTGTTTCTGACGCTCTGGTCGATCGTTGTTTATGCGCCAATGGCGCACATGGTGTGGGGCGCGGGTGGCTTGCTGAACATCTCCGGCGGCCGCATTCCCTGCCTCGATTTCGCGGGCGGCACCGTGGTGCACATCACCAGCGGTGTGTCGGCGCTGATCACGGCGCTGTACCTGGGCAAGCGGATCGGCTACCCCCGTGAAGCTATGCCGCCGCACAGTGTGGTGCTGAGTTGCATTGGCGCCGGGCTGCTTTGGGTGGGCTGGTTCGGCTTCAACGCCGGCTCCGCGCTGAACGCCGGGACGTTGGCCACCAGTGCCTTTGTTACCACTCACTTTGCGGCAGCAGCGGCAGCCAGCGGGTGGACTCTTGCCGAATGGCTGAAGACCGGAAAGCCCACCGCTCTGGGAGCGATCAGCGGAGCCGTTGCCGGGCTGGTCGGTATTACGCCTGCTTCCGGGTTTGTCACGCCGATGGCAGCGCTTTGGATCGGCCTGATCGTGGGCGTCTTCTGCTTTTTAATGGTCTTCTTCGTCAAGGCGAAGTTTGGCTATGACGACTCGCTGGACGCCTTTGGAGTGCACGGCGCCGGTGGCACGATGGGAGCCATCCTGACGGGCGTGTTCGCGACGGTGGTGATCAATCCTGCCTACGGCGCAGGCAAGGCTGTAGGCCTGGCGGACGGGAACGTGCACCAGGTCGTGAACCAGTTGATCGGTGTGGCGATTGCCTGGGGTGTCTCGATCGTTGGCACGCTGATCCTTCTGTTCGTGGTGGACAAGACGATCGGATTGCGGGTGAGCGCGGCTGACGAGGCGGAAGGCCTCGACCTTTCGCAGCACGGCGAAGAGGGGTATCACTCGGAGCTTGTCGCCCACTAGCAAGTAGCCGGCACACGCTGGCGGGGGAGATGAATCAGGTTCCTCCCTTGCCAGCACCGCGGCCGTGAATGCGAGAATAGCCCGTTGCTGCCACCCGACGAGTGGCAAGGAGAATCGATGCAGAAGATTGAAGCAGTCATTCAGCCCGGCAAGCTGGACGCGGTGAAGGAAGCTCTGATCGAAGCCGGGGTGACGGGAATGACCATCCTGGAGGCGCGCGGCCACGGTCGGCAAAAAGGCCACACGGAGTTTTACCGGGGACGCGAGTACTCGGTCGATCTCCTGCCGAAGATCAAGATCGAAGCGGTGATTCCGGATGCCGTGGTGGACCGCGCTGTGCGAGCCATTCTTACGGCAGCCCAGACCGGATCGATTGGTGATGGCAAGATCTTTCTCTCGCGGGTGGATGAAGCGATTCGCATCCGCAACGAAGATCGCGGCGAGGTTGCACTCTAAAGAGTGCAGCAGGACTCAGGCTGACCGGAGGCGCGCTAATGCAGCATGAGCCAAATGCGGGCGGCCTGCCACAGGACCCCACGGCAGACTACAGCGCCGCGATGGATGCGATTCGCACCCGCTTCTTCAGCGAGCCACAGTACCGCGGACCTCAGGCCATCCTGGCGCGGTCGGATGCGGCGGACCGGATGGTGCGCGCGCTCTGGGCCCGTTCTGTTGGCCCAGAAGATGCCGTCGATGGCCCTGCCCTGCTGGCCGTGGGCGGATACGGCCGGCGCGAGCTTTTTCCCGCCTCTGACCTGGACCTGCTGTTCGTGGTGGCGGAGGCTGGCGGAGAACGGGAGTTCAAAGACCGCATCCGGTCCCTGACTCAGGCGCTGTGGGATGCCGGTGTGCGCGTGGCTGCCACGACCCGGACGGTTGCGGAGTGCCAGCGGTTCGATCCCGAGAACACGGAATTCACGCTGTCCCTGTTGGACGCTCGGGCGCTCGTGGGTAACCGGGTGCTGGCGGACCGGGTTTGCGACGAGGTGGTACCGGGCGTTCTGGCGGCCGAGCGGCGGCCCCTCGCTGCGCGATTGCTGAAACTTACCCGAGAGCGGCACGCCAGGTATGGCGACACAATCTTCCACCTGGAACCCAACATCAAGGACTGCCCCGGCGGTTTGCGGGACGCGAATGTCTGCGGGTGGATCGGGAAGATTGCGCCCTCGGCAGACCGTCTGCGCGAGAACTCGGCGGGTTCGGCGGAATTCGAGCGCGCCTTCGCCTTCCTCGCATCATGCCGGTGCTTTCTCCACTTCCGCAATGGCCGCGACGTGAATGCGCTGGACTGGAAGGCCCAGGACGCCGCTGCTGCAGAGGGCGTTGGGATCGATGCGGAAACACGCGATCCGGCGTACTGGATGCAGATGTACTTCCGGTATGCGCGCGCGGTGGAGCGGCGGCTGGAGCAGAGTGTGGCAGCACTGCCCAGCAGCAAGCCGCTGCTGCGGGTTCCGCAGTTCCTGCGCCGCAAGGACGCCGCGCAGGAATTCGTGGTTGAGGGCGGGCAGCTCCGCCTGCAGCGTTCGAACGGCTTCGACCCGGCCCAGGACTTCGAAGCGGTGATGCGCGCGTTTGCCGCCGTGAGCGAAAGCGGCGTGCCCATGAGCCGCGAATCGCAGGACCGCGTGGAAGAGGCATTACCCGTGCTGAACGCGCAGATGGACGAGGGCGAGCACCTGTGGCGACAGATGGAACGCATCCTGTGCGGGCGCTACGCGGGCCTGGCGTTGCGGTCGATGCACGCCCAGGGTTTGCTGGAGTTGACCGTGCCGGAGTTCCACGGCATTGACGCTCTGGTCGTGCGGGACGCGTATCACCGCTACACGGTTGACGAGCACACCTTTGTCTTGTTGGACACCTTGCACGGGCTGTCTTCCGTGGGCGAAACGAAGGGCCCCATGGCAGAGTGGGCGCGCCGCTTCGCCGGCCTGATGCGCGAGGTGCAGCACCCGGGACTCCTGTTCCTGGCAGCGCTTCTGCACGATACTGGCAAGGGCCGATCCATGGGCAGCCACACCGTAGAAAGTGCGCGGCTGGCCCGCGCGGTCCTGGCGCGACTCGATCGGGACTCGTTTGAGAGCGGCCTGGTGCTGCGGCTGATCGAGAATCACCTGGAGATGAGCGCCGCGTTGCGGCGGGACATCTTCGATGCGGAGACAGTGCGAGCGTTTGCCGGTTGCGTCCAGACGCCGGAAGAGCTTCGCATGCTCACATTATTCACTTATGCAGACATCAACGCTGTCCACCCGGATGCGCTGACGCCGTGGAAGGCCGAAAACCTGTGGCGCCTTTACATCCAGACGTCGAATTACCTGGACCGTAATGTGGACGATGAGCGAGTGGATGCCCGGGTTTCCAGCGATCTGGTGCAGCGCATCACTGCCCTGCTGCCCGGGGAGAGCCGCGAGGCTCTGCGCTTCCTGGAGGGCTTTCCGCAGCGATACCTGCAGACGCGTTCGCCGGAGCAGATTCGCACACATTTCGAGATGAGCAAGCGGCTCGCAACGGACGCCGTGCAACTGGACCTGCACTGGCGGGCGGACCGCAGCGAGATCACGCTGGTCACGCCCGATCGGCAGATGCTGTTCGCTCGGATCGCCGGTGTCCTCTCGAGCTTTGGCATGAACATCATCACGGCCGACGCATTCAGCAATGCACACGGTGTGGTTGTGGACAGCTTCCGCTTCACCGATGGCTTTCGAACTCTGGAGTTGAACCCTGAGGAGCGTGACCGGCTGCTGAAAGCGGTTCACGACGCAGTGCTTGACGAGGGTGCGGCCGCCCGCATGATCGCCGCACGACGCCGCAGCCGGCGCCGCGATCCGCTGGTTCACGTGGAAACGAGCGTGCAGTTCGACACAACCTCGTCCTCGCACGCCACCATCGTGCAGGTGATCGCGCAGGACCAGCCGGGTCTGCTGTACACGGTTGCGCAAGCATTAGGCGAGGCACGATGCGACATCGTGGTGGCGTTGATCGACACCGAGGGCGACACGGCCATCGACGTGTTCTATCTGCGGCGCGACGGGACGGTGCTCGATGCAGCCGACCTGCCGGATTTGCAAAAGGCGTTGGAGGCGGCGCTTACTCCGGACGTACATGGATGAGCAATCCACCAGTCTCCATTCGCCCGATCACGCCTGAAGACTGGCTCGTGTGGGAGCGGATGCGCTACGCGCTGTGGCCGGGCGAGGATGAGGAGCATGGCGAGGTTATCCACGGCTTCTTCGCCGGACAGACAGTCGATCCGGAACACGTGCTGGTCGCGGAAACGCAGGAAGCAATTGTTGGCTTCGCGGAATTGTCTATCCGGAGAGATCTACCGGAGTTGCCCGGGAAACGGGTGGGCTATGTCGAAGGCTTGTATGTCTGTGAGCCGATGCGCCACTCCGGGATCGCCAGGGCGTTGCTGAGGGAATCACGCATGTGGGCTCGCGAGCAGGGGTGCGAGAGCTTTGCGAGCGATCGAGTTGACCGCGTGATCCTCGACACCCGGTATCCGGAAAATTAGGAGTTCGTATAGAGCGCATCCGCGATGTGGTTCCACTCGGCGTCCAGAGATCCCTGAAAGACGGGCCGGCCAGCGCGCCGGTACCAGTACTCCGCGTTGAACTGGTCACCTTCTTGGCGGTGCAGGTAGGCGTGGACCCATGCGCTGTTCCGGTCGTTTCCGGCCTGTGCCAATTCGTGCGCTCCGTGCCAGTCTCCGCGCGCGGCAAGCTGCAAAGCCCGCAGCACGGGCGGAAGCGTGTCCGGATCGGCGTTGAGCAACTGGTGAATCATGCGAGTTCAGATGCGTCGACGTCGACCGCGGAGGGCTTCGTAGTATGGAGACATGGCTGACCCGCTAGTAATCGTGCGCAACCTGAGCAAGGAGTACCGCACGCCAGGTCTTCCGCCGGTCGTGCTGTTTCAGGAGCTAAGCTTCGACGTCCCCGCAGGGAGCATGTTGGCGATCGTGGGTGAGAGCGGCACCGGCAAAAGCACGCTGCTGCACCTGTTGGCCGGGCTGGATACGGCTACCAGCGGGACCGTGCAGGTGGGTCAGACAGTGGTGAGTTCGCTTGACCCTGCGGACCGGGCGGCGTTTCGCAATCAGCAGATTGGGTATGTGTGGCAGGCCCACTATCTTCTGCCGGAGTTCACTGCGGCAGAGAACGTCGCCATGCCCCTGCTCGCACGCGGAATGGCGCCACCGAAAGCACGACAGAGTGCGCTGCGCTGGCTGCGCGAGGTGGAATTGGAGAGCCGGGCGGAACACCGCGCCGGTGAACTGAGCGGAGGCGAGCAGCAGCGGGTGAGCCTGGCGCGGGCGCTGGTGACGGAACCGCGGCTGCTGCTGGCCGACGAACCCACCGGCAACCTGGACGCGCGCACCGGTGAGGCGATCTTTCAGCTGATGGAACGAGTCCACCGCGAATTTGGGATGACAACGGTCCTGGTGACTCACAATGAGGCATTTGCCCAGCGATGTGGCCGGGTACTACGGCTGGGCGGCGTGCGCGCCTCGCGCGAAACCGCCTGAGATGCTTCTTTTTCCACCGAGAAGCGTCCAATAAGTCCCGAGCCACGCAGATTTGCTGGTAGGGTGTTGCCTAACCTTCGGTGCATCCCGTAGACGTATTCGAAGAAAAGATAGACTTAGCGCAACGTGAACAGAGTGGAACGGTGTGCCGGGCTTTGACGGGTCGGCAACACCGAAAGAGTTTCCCACAGAAACGGCGCATACGGCGACCGCTTTTGAGGGCGACGGGCAAGGAACCATTGGCTGCCTGGCCGCAAACGCTGCCACGGACGCCGAAGGGGGAGCATGTTCGAGCGTTATACGGAGAAAGCGCGGCGCGTGATCTTTTTTGCGCGCTACGAGGCGAGCCAGTTCGGGTCGCCGTACATCGAAACGGAACACCTCCTGCTCGGACTTCTGCGTGAGGACAAGGCGCTGACGAATCGCTTTCTGCGGTCGCACGCGTCGGTCGAGTCCATCCGCAAGCAGATTGAAGGGCACACGACCATTCGTGAAAAGGTGTCCACCAGCGTGGACCTGCCGCTGAGCAATGAGTGCAAGCGCGTCCTGGCCTACGCGGCGGAAGAAGCCGAACGGCTGAGCCACAAACACATTGGAACGGAGCACCTGCTGCTGGGGCTTCTGCGCGAGGAGAAGTGCTTCGCCGCAGAGATCCTGATGGAGCGTGGTCTCCGGCTGCCGCAGATTCGTGAGGAACTGCAGCGCAGCACACAGGAAAAACCGGCTGCCCAGCAGAAGCAGCAGCAGCGCGGTGGCCAGCAGCAGCAGGAGCAGAGCATGCTGGCGGAGTTCAGCCGCGACCTGACCCAGGCCGCAGCAGACCAGTCGCTGGATCCTCTTGTGGGCCGCGACCAAGAAGTGGATCGGGTGATCCAGATCCTGTGCCGCCGCACCAAGAACAACCCGGTGCTGATCGGCGAACCGGGCGTGGGTAAAACCGCAATCGTAGAAGGCTTAGCGCAGAAGATCGCTGACGGAGAAGTGCCGAGCTTCCTGGCGGACAAGCGGGTGCTGTCGCTCGACTTGTCGCTGATTGTGGCCGGAACCAAGTACCGCGGTCAGTTTGAGGAGCGCCTGAAGACCATCATGAAAGAGTTGATGGAAAACCAGAACTGCATCGTCTTTATTGACGAGTTGCACACGCTGGTGGGTGCGGGTTCGGCCGAAGGCTCGCTAGATGCAGCGAACATCCTCAAGCCGGCGCTGAGCCGTGGCGAGATCCAGTGCATCGGTGCGACGACACCGGGCGAGTTCCGCAAGTCGATCGAAAAGGATCGCTCGCTGGAGCGCCGCTTCCAGGCCGTCAAGGTGCCGCCGCCGAACGAGGAAGATGCCGTAAAGATCATCATGGGCATCAAGGAGCGGTACGAGAAGTTCCACGCCGTCAGCTATACCGACGACGCAATCAGCTTCTCTGTCTCGCACTCGAATCGCTACATTCCGGACCGGTTCCTGCCGGACAAGGCGATCGATCTGATCGACGAGGCGGGTGCTCGTGTGAAGCTGCGGCAGACCACCCTGCCCGACGAGCTGATCGATGTGCAGAAGCGTATCAAGTTCATCGTGCACCGCATGGAAAATGCCATCTCCAACAAGGAGTTTGAGAAGGCGCGCTTCTACAGCGACGAGGAACGCAAGGAGCGCGACAACCTGCGCGCCCTCCGCGACAAGTACCATCTGGACGATTCGAGTGCCGGCATCGTGACCCGCGAGGACATCGAGGACGTTGTCAGCCGCTGGACCGGTGTGCCGATCACGTCGATCAAGGAAGAAGAGACGCAGAAGCTGCTGCGCGTTGAAGAAGAGCTGCACAAGCGCGTCATCTCACAGGACAAGGCAATCAGCGCCCTGGCCCGTGCGATCCGCCGCTCGCGTGCCGGGCTCAAGAACCCGAGCCGGCCGATCGGATCGTTCCTGTTCCTGGGACCGACCGGCGTGGGCAAGACGGAAATGGCGCGCACGCTGGCCCAGTTCCTCTTCGGTTCGGACAAGAGCCTGATCCGCTTCGACATGTCGGAGTTCATGGAGAAGCACTCTGTGAGCAAGCTGATCGGTTCGCCTCCGGGATACGTGGGTTACGAGGAGGGTGGTCAGCTCACCGAACGGGTCAAGCGGTCGCCGTACTCCGTCGTCCTCTTGGACGAAGTGGAGAAGGCGCATCCGGACGTCTTCAACCTGCTGCTGCAGGTGTTTGAAGACGGTCACCTGACGGACGGTCTGGGCAACACCATCGATTTCAAGAACACGATCCTCATCATGACGTCGAACATTGGCGCCAAGCACCTGATGAAGCGTGAAGGTCTCGGCTTCCAGTCCAGCAAGGACGAGGTGGTCGCGGACAAGATGGAAGAGATGGTGAAGGGTGAGGTCAAGAAGGCCTTCAACCCCGAGTTCATCAATCGTCTGGACGAGATCATTGTCTTCACTGCCTTGTCGGACAGCGACCTGATGCAGATCCTTGAACTCCTGGTCCAGCAGTTGAACGCGAACCTGGTGCACAAGGCGATCACGATCAGCGTGAACGATGAGGCCAAGAAATGGATTCTCGACAAGACGCTGACGGACCGCAGCTACGGTGCCCGTCCTCTGCGCCGCGCCTTGCAGCGCTATGTGGAAGACCCGCTCTCCGAGGCGTTGATTGCTGGCAGCATCACCCAGCGGCCGGCATTCCTTGAGGTCTATCTGGGACCCGATCAGCTCTTCTACCGTCCTGTTTCGCAGGAAGGTGACGAGCAGGTAGAAGGCTCCGCACTCAGCCTCGTGTAGCGTCACTCACACGAACGGAACACAGTACGGCCCACGGGCGCTCTGCGAAAGCGAGCGCCCGGTTCTTTTCACAACTGCACAGACCTTGCGGACGCTTCGCTGAATCGCTTCGGCATTTGTGCGAAGCGGGGGAGAATAGTGGTGGAGGCGATATGCGGGTCCTGGTTGTCGATGACGAGGTTCGACTGGCAGAGAATGTTGCACGAGCTTTGCGGGAAGGTCCAGGCTATGCCGTGGATGTTGCGCACGACGGAGCCGATGCAGTGCAGCTATGCGGCTCGAACCTGTACGACCTGGTCGTTCTGGACCTGATGATCCCGAAGGTAAGTGGAGACGAGGTCGTACGCCGGATGCGGGCGGCGCGTCATACCAGCCCGATCCTGGTCCTAACCGCGAGGACAGAGGTGGGCAAGACCATCGATCTGCTCAATCTCGGTGCCGATGATTACATGACCAAGCCCTTCGATCTTGGGGAGCTGATCGCCCGCGCGGGTGCGCTGATCCGACGCGGTAAGGGCGCCAGTGAACCAGCCCTGCGTTTTGGTGTAGTGCAGCTCCATACGAGCGAACAGACCGTCCAGGTCAATGGGAGCCGAGTCGATCTGTCGCCTACGGAGTACCGCATTCTTGAATACCTAATGTTTCGGCCGCGCGCTGTGATCTCAAAGCGTGAGTTGCTGGAACACCTCTATGACTTCACCTGGGAGCACCATTCCAACGTCGTGGAAGCGCACGTCTCCAATCTGCGCAAGAAGCTACGCATTGCTGCCAACGTGGATTTGCTGCAAACCCTCCGTGGCCGGGGGTATCGATTGGCGGAGGCTCCTTGAAGGGCAATTCCCTTATCAAGCGAGCTGTAGTTGCGGCGATTGCTGCCCAACTGCTGTGCGCGGCCGTGTTGTCTTCTGCTGCTCTCCTGCACGAGTTCCACACGCGCGTGCACGCCCTTGACGTCCAGGTCGAAGGCAGGGCCGATTCCCTGTTGGGCGCCGTACAGGACGCGGAGGACGTGGACGCCAGCGTGACAATCGATCCAGCGGAGCTGAAGCTTCCTCCGCGCGACATATTCGCGGTCTACAACCAGGGTGGCCGGTTGCTGGGCTCCTCTCCGGGCGCTCCGCCCACACTCATCGTGCGCGAAGAAGCAGGCTTTAGAGAGGTTAGCTTGCAGCATGAGAAATACCGTGTCTTCCAGCGAGATGCCGTTCGCGTGATCGATCGCGCCGAATACGGTGGGGTGGGTCTGCGCCGTCCCGTAACGCTGGTCTATGCCGTGCCGGAAGGGCATCTGCGTCACGAGGTGTTTGAGGCCACGAGCTTCTATATCGTGACGATCCTGCTTGCGACCGGAGCTATGGCGTTTGCGCTTCCGCCGCTGCTTCGTCGAACGTTGCGGCCACTGGCAGACCTCGCTTCCGCCGCAGGCGAGATCCATGCGCCGGCCTTTCCCTTCGATCCGCCGGCCTCTGCAATGGAGCTCAGCGAACTTCGTCCGCTCACACAGGTCCTCAACGATTCCATCGGCCGAGTTCGCGCTTCGTTTGCACGGGAACATCAATTCGTCAGTGATGCCGCACATGAGCTTAAGACCGCAGTAGCGGTCATCCGCTCGTCGGCGCAGTTGTTGCTACTGAGGCGCCGGTCCGAAATGGAGTATGAGGCGGGGCTCAAAGAAGTGGTGGATGACGTGGAAAGGCTGGAGACTCTGATCGCGCAGATGCTCGAATTAGCGCGCGTTGAGGAAGCTCGGGAGCCTGATCTTCCCACCATCGATCTCGCAGACGCCGTGACCCGTGTGGTGCAGTTGGTGAAGCCCGTAGCGGATCAACGGCAGGTGACTGTAGAGGTGGTGGCTAAGTCGGGCACGCGTGTTCGCATGCGCCAGGATGCGGCAGAGACGCTCCTTTCCAACCTGCTGATGAATGCACTTCAACACAGCACAGCAACATCGCCTGGGATTGTTATCTCGGTCGTTCAAAGCACTGCTCAATCAGTCCAGTTGAGTGTGGCCGATGGTGGCTCCGGGATATCACCGGAGGCTCTTCCCTACGTCTTCGAGCGTTTCTACCGGGAGGATCGATCGCGCTCCCGGGAGACAGGAGGCACGGGATTGGGCCTTGCTATCGCGAAGTCCATTGTGGAATCGGCGGGGGGCAGCATCCGAGTGGAAAGTACACCGGGCGTGGGAACGACGATGCACGTGACCTTCATAACCGCTTAAGGTGACGGCCGGATACTAGTTTCCGCTCCCCTCGGAGCCTGAGGAAACCATGAACCGACTTCGATTTGGCTCCCTTGCTGTTGCCGTGGCGTTCGGGCTGCAAAGCGCTCCCGCGCAACAACCCTACCAGGTACTCGACCACTGGAAGATTGGCGGTACGGGCGGATGGGACTACCTGCTCGCGGACTCCGCAGCGCACCGGCTATACGTGACGCATAACTCGAGAGTCGAGGTGCTGGATACTCAGACGGGCGCTGCTGTCGGCGCAATCTCGGGTCTGAAAGGCACGCACGGTGTCGCTCTGGATGACGCGGGGCAGTTTGGCTACATCAGCGACGGTGGTGCCAACGCAGTCGTGGTGTTCGACCGCAAGACCCTGGCGACGGTCGCAACCATTCCCGCCGGAACCAATCCAGACGGGATCACCTTTGAGCCGGTGACTAAGACCGTCTGGGCTTTCAATGGCCGAAGCAACAACGTGACGGTGATCGACACGGCCAGTCGCAGTGTGATCGCGACGATCGCTCTACCGGGCAAACCCGAGTTTCCACAGCCGGACGGACAGGGCCATGTCTTCGCCAACATTGAAGACAAGAACAGCATCGTGGCACTGGATAGCCGGACGAAGGCGCTCACCGCGACCTGGAAGCTGAGCAACTGCGAATCTCCATCGGGTCTTGCGATCGACCGCGCTCACAGCCAACTGTTTGCGGTCTGTGATGAGAAGAAGATGGCGGTGGTAGATACGAAGACCGGCAAGCAGGTTGGCACCGCCGCTATTGGGGATGGACCGGACGCGGCAGCGTTTGACCCGAAGCACCAGCTTGCTTTCGCGTCCTCCGGCGACGGCGTGCTGACAGTGGTGGACACGAGCTCAGGGTTCAAGACGATCGAATCCCTGCCCACCATGAAGGGCGCACGCACCATGGCGTATGACGAGGCAGCCGATCGTGCCTATGTCGTGTCTGCCGAAATGGGCGCAAGACCAGCCGCAACCGCTGCCAACCCAAGGCCTAGACCGGCGATCCTACCCGACACCTTTCAGGTGCTCGTCATCGGACGCAAGTAAGCGATTACGAACGAAGAAGCGCCCGCCATAGGCGGGCGCTTCTGTTTGGGTCAGGCTCGCGCGGCGGAAGGCTCGTGATTCCGCGTAAGGAAGAAGTAGATTGCGGGGGTGACTACCAGGCTGAGCAGCATCGATATGGTCAGTCCGCCTATAACCGCGATCGCCAAGGGCTGGAGCATTTGTGAGCCGGCCCCCAATGCGAGAGCCAGCGGCAGCATGCCGGTGACGGCCGCGAGCGCGGTCATCAGGATTGGTCGGAGGCGCCGCTCCGCCGCCATGGTCATGGCTTGCCGAGCATCTGCACCTTCTGCACGAAAACGCTCATCGGCATCCAGCAGCAAAATGCCGTTTTTCGCGACGATGCCGATGACCATAATGAGGCCCATGAACGAGGCCACGTTGAACGTCGTTCCTGTAAGCAAGAGAGCAGCGACGACGCCGGCAATGGAAAGCACGGAAGAAGCCAGGATGGCGAGCGGAGCCGCAAAGTTCCGAAACTCCGCAAGCAGAACACCGAACACCAGGATGAGCGCGAGGAGCAGCACCCGCAGGAGTTCCGAAAACGACTTCTGCTGTTCCTGGTACGTGCCGCCATACTCCACACGTACGTTCGGCGGCAGGTGCATTGCCTGCACGCGGGCCTGGACCTGCTTCACCGCCGATCCAAGATCCGTTCCTTCCAGCCGAGCCGTGACCGTGACCAGCCGCTGAAGATTCTCACGGCGAATCTCATTCTGTGGGGGAAGCTCGGTGATGTTGCTGAGCGATTCCAGCGAAGCTGTGCGACCTGTGCTGGAGTTGAAGACCGTGTTGCGAATGGTCTCCAGGTTCTGCCTCGTCTCGGGGCCCAGCCGCACGCGGATCGTGTAGGGACGGCCGTTCGCGATCAACGGATCGTTGACCGTGACGCCATCGAGGATGGAGGTCGCGTCCTCCGCGATTTCTGTGGGTGTAAAGCCCAGGCGGGCGGCAAGTTGTGGATCAACCTGGAACGACGTAGCGGGACCGCTGATGGTATTGTCGACGCCGTTCTCTACGTCGACCACGCCCGGCACCTTACCGATCTCTGTTCCAACGCGTGGACCCAAGTCAGCCAGCAGCGCGGGATCCGTAGCGAAAAGCTTGATCTGAATCGGCTCTGGCGCGTTCGACAGGTCGCCGATGTTGTCCTGCAACACCTGCGTAAACTCGACGTCCAGTTCCGGTTCGGTCCTCTTGATCTTTGCGCGGACGTCCGCGATCACCTCGTCGATGCCGCGGCTGCGGTTGTCTTTTAAGCGGACGCTGATGTCACCCGTATTGGCCTCAGTCACGGCCGCAAAGCCCATCTGCAGACCAGTACGGCGGCTGGTGCTTTCCACCTCCGGCGTCCTCTTCAGGATCTTTTCGACATGGTCGAGCACTGCGCCGGTGGAGGCCAGCGAGCTTCCGGCTGGCATGACATAGTCCAGGATGAAACCACCCTCGTCCATCTCTGGCAGAAGGTCGGAGCCGAGACTTCGATACGTGAAGAAGGTGCCTACGGCCAGGAGGAGGCAAAGCAAAGCCAGCCAAAGCGGCCGTGTCAACGACCACTGGAGCGCGCTTCGGTGCCACGCGTGAATCCGGCCGAGCACACGGCCTCCGTCACTATGTGCGCTCGCCTTCGAACCTTCTGCGCCGCGGCTCTCGCCAAGCAGCAGCAGGGCGAGTCCCGGTGTAAACGTCACTGCGAGCAGAAGAGAGGTGAGCAACGCTGCGGTCATCGTCACGGCAAGCGCGCGAAAGAAGCTGCCCGTCACACCTGTGACGGCGATCAGCGGAAGGAAGACGACCACCGGTGTGATCGTGGAGCCGATGAGCGGTCGCGATATCTCATGCAGAGCTTTTGCCACTGCAGCGGTGCGTGACTCCCCTGCTTCACGGTGCAGCACAATGTTTTCGACAACGACGATTGCGTCGTCAATCACCAGGCCGATTGCCGCGGCCAGGCCTCCCAACGTCATCAGGTTGAAGCTCTGCCCGATAAGCCAGAGCACCAACACCGTCGCAGAGACCGTGACCGGTATGACAAGGCCAGCGATCAGCGAGGAACGCCAGTCCTTCAGAAACAGGAGAAGAATGATGCACGCCAGCACCAGACCGATAAGGATGGCGTCGCGCACGCTACGAATGCTCTCCCGCACGATTTGCGACTGGTCGTAGAAAGGCTCCAGACGCACGTCGTTCGGCAAGTCTTTGCGAAGCTGGGCGATCTCCGCAGCCACGCCATCCGCAACAGCGACAGTGTTGCTACTTGGCTGGCGTGCGATGTTCAGGAGCACCGCTGGCCTACCGTCCGCGCGTACATCGGTGTACACCGGCATCGCTGCTGGGACGACAGCAGCGACATCACCCACGCGCACGGGAGCGCCACCCGCCGTGGTCTTTACGGCAAGCTGCTGCAGGGACGGAAGGTCGTGCGCTTGCGCACCAACCAAGCCAAGCACCAGTTGATGATCCTGCTCATACAGGCCGGGCGAGTCGATGATGTTGGAGTTCTGGATGGCGTTGGTCAGGTCAAGGATCGTCACGCCCGCGGCCTGAAGCTTCGCGAGGTTCGGAACCACGTGATACTCCGGCACCTGGCCACCCTGGATCGTTACGGTGCTCACGCCATCGACGCGGTTCAAAGGTGGCTTCAGCGTGTAGGTTGCCAGTTCCCAGAGCTCAGTTTGTGACATCCGGTTCGAAGTAAGGCTGTAGCCGAGAATCGGGAATGTCGCAAAGGTCAGGCGCGTCGTGCTCAGCTTGGCTGTTGCGGGCAGAGACTGCTGCACCTTGCTCAAAGCCGCGTCGACCAACTGCTGCGTGCGGAACATGTCCACCGACCAGTTGAAGAACAGGCTGACTTCAGCAGAGCCTCGGCTTGTGGTCGAACGGACCGTCGCCAGCCCAGGAACGCTGTTCACGGCGTCCTCAATAGGCTTTGTGACGGTCACCTGCATCTGTTCGATCGGGGTTACGCCGTTATCGACCCCAATGACGACGCGGGGAAAGTTGGTTTCCGGGAAAACCGCAATGGGCGTTCTGTAGAAGGCGTAGATGCCCGCGAGCATCAGTGCCACGGCCGCAAATAGAACGACACGGACAGAGCGCAGCAGCCAGTAGTCTGCTTCGGGCTTCGGCGCTGAGGAGAGCGTGTTCGGCGCCATCAATCCTTATCCTTGCCGTCGTCGCCAGATTTCGCATCGTCATCATCGCCCGGCTTACCGATCTTGATCTTGGTGCCGTCATCCAGACCGTAGCCGCCATCGGTGATGACGTTATCGGTGGGCGCAATGCCAGAGAGTATCTGCACCGCATCCGCGGTACGAATGCCGAGAGTCACAGCTTTGCGGTGCGCGGCCCCATCGGCTCCCGCGACCATTACTGCCGAACCACTTTCCTTGCCCGGGACGATGGCCTTCGCAGGCACCTGCAATGCGTATGGGACCGTGGTGCCGGAAAGCACGACGTGTACCGGAGTCCCAACCTTGAGCCGTCCATCAGCGTTCGTAAGCTTGAGCCAGACCTCAACGGTTGTCGATCCAGGATCGAGCGCGGGACCGATGAAAGACACCGTGGCTTCTACTGCGTCGTCCACACCTGGAACGTGGACCTCAGCTTTCTTTCCCAGCGACAGCTTCTGCGCGGCTGCCTGGGCCAAGTGCAGCTTGGCCAGAAGCGATGACGTATCCATGACGGTGATGATCGGCGTTCCCGCTGCCGCAGTTTCGCCGGGGAACATCGGTCTGTCTGTCACCACACCGTTGATCGGGCTGTGCAGGTTGGCGTAACTGGCTTGCGCTTGCGCGTTGACCAGACGCCCCTTTGCGGACGTGAGTTGACCTTGCGCCGTCTGTGCGTCCGTCTTACGGGTCGTCCGTGCAACGTTCACGGCGTGGACCTGCGCTGTCTCGTACGCGGCCTTTGCTTGTGCTTCAGCGGCTACAGCGGTGTCGACGTCTCGGCCCGAGATAGCCCCCTGCTTGAAAAGGTTCTGGCGCTCCACCGTTGTTCTGTGAGCCACTTCCAGAGCCGTCTTCAACTGCGTCGCGTCAGCCTGTGCCTTGGTCACTTCTTCCGGCACGGTCGCCTGCGTCATAGCGGTGTAGTTTGCTTCCGCTGACAGCACTGCTCCCCTGCTATCGAGAGCGCTGCCCTGCAAATCGCGGTCCTCCAGGGTGACCAGCAGTTGACCGCGGCGAACGTGTGCGCCGCGTTGCACGTACTCGGCACGAATCGGTGCACTGATGCGCGGGGAGATCGCCGCCTGAGACAGAGGTGCAAGCAGAGCGTCTGCAGTGATCTCTTCTGAGATATCTCCTCGCGTGGGCTGGGCTACCTGCACAGTTACCGCCGGATCCGGCGCTTCCTGTTCCTTCTTTTTGCAGCCCGAAACGGATAGGAGGGCAAAAGCCAGAACTCCAGCAGTCGACAACAGGCGTGTGGTAGGTGTGCGCATTAGAAGGTACCCGTAAGCGTCTGCAGGTTTGCCAAGGCGAGCTGGTACCGAACGTTTCCGTCGATCCTGGCGTTCTCGGCCGAACTCAACGTATTCTGTGCGTCCACAACTTCCAGCACGGTGCTCTCCCCGTTGATGTATCGCAGTTCCGTGAGTCGGAGACTTTCGCGTGCGGTGGTCACGCTGGCGTCCAGAGAGGCAAGCTGCTTATTCGCAGCTGCGGCCTCTGCATAGAACTCTTGCAAGCTCGCTACCGCGCGCCGCTGTGCCGTCGTAAGCACTGCCTTCGCAGCCTTTTCCCGGATCCTGGAAATCTTGATCTTTCGCTCCGTTGAAAGCCAGTCCCAAACCGGGATATCCACTTGAGCACTCATGGCGTAGCCAAGATTCCGAATGCCGTCCGGACCGTTCACTCCGAAGTTCGTCGCGTCGATACCGTAAGTGAAGTTCAGATTCAGCTCTGGCAGCAGAGCCGATTGGGAGGAGAGCGTGTCCGCCTGGCTGCCCAGCAGCGACGCTGCAGCACTGCGAACTTCCGGGTTGTTTTTCCGGGCAAGCTCTTCCACGCTGCTTCTCTCGGGCAGCATCGGGGGCGCTGCCGCAGCGGTCAGCGTGAAAGGCGTGGATGGGTCCGGGTAGAGGAGAACCGCGAGTTCGAGACGTGCCTTCTGTGCGGCAACCTCAGCATCCAGTAACTCACGCTGCCGTTGTTGTTGTGTGAGCTGCGCTTTCAACACATCGGCGTGAGCAACCTCGCGTTGCGCCTCACGCTTCTGCGTCGTCTCCACGAAGTGGTCCGCTTCGGCGAGTGCTTCCCTGGCAATATCCAGCTTGCTGCCACCGGCACCCACGCCGTAGTAGAGAGACACCACGGTGCTGACCAGACCTCGTCGCGCAATCTCCAATTCCGCTTCTGCTCGCGCGGCGTTCGCGTCCGCAAGCCGGATCGCTGCGATCTGCCCAAGGCCCAGCGTCTCGTTGAACACACCTTGGCTCGCGTACTCCCGGACTGCGTTATTGGCGATGAAAACTGGTGAAGGGGCGTCGGTCACCTGGCCGATACGGCTGGCCGGAACTCCATTCGGTTGGGTATAGATCGCCTGGTTGTGATACGTGGCCGTCGGCAGGACTGCCGTCCTTGCGTTGGTACGCTCCAGGCGGGAGACGTCGCGGTCGGCTCGTGCCGCAGCAAAGGCTGGTTCGTTCGCCATTGCTCGAACGATCGCCTGTTCGAGCGTCAGTTCTGGCGCGGCTGTTGTGGAAACGGCAGTTTGCCCGCCTGCGAAGGAGGCGAGCAATGACAAGCCTGCTACGGTGAGCCTCAATCGCTCGTTATTCTTCCAATACATCTGCCGTCGATGCTAACCAGGCCTACCTTAAACAATGCTTAAGAGCACAGGCGCGGTGCCGCTCAGCAACACTAAGGCTCCTGGTTCAGGCACTACACCATGGAGCGAATCTTCTTGCCGTAGGCTGCAGTGTAGCTGCCGAAGTCGGACGCCTTGTCCTTTGCCGTGCTAAACGCATCTGCGAGCTTGTCGGAAACATCACCGTAGGTGTCTGCCGCCGAGTCAAGAGCATCGGACGCAGAGTCCACGCTGTCGCCGTACAGCTTCTTCGACTGCTTCGCAACGCGCTCGGCCTGGTCCTTCAGGTAGTCGCTGGCGTCTTCCAGGTAGTCGGTCGCGTTGTCATAAACCTTACCCAGCTTCTTGCGCGTGCGATCGCCCGACTGCGGAGCGTACAGCAAAGCAACGGCTGCACCAGCAGCAGCCCCGATTCCGAATGCAATCCAAATGCTCTTTGCGCTCATAACAAGTCTCCGATCCCGTGCAGCGCGGGGCTGCCGTTTGCTGTGATTCCCCGGACAATCGTCAGGTTGCAACTGAGGTGGATCTGTTGACTGCAGGCTGAAGCTAGAGCCCGGCGAGCTCCCGCGCTCGCATGAAGATCCGCGTGAACTGAGCGCGATCGAGCCGCCCTGTGTTGGTATTGCGCAGCGAGGGATGGTAGCTGCACAGCACCACGGTCCCGTTAGGCATCGTGTGCTCCACGCCGTGGCCGAAGTTGTACACGGACGGCCGTTCGATGACCCCCGTCCGCTGCAGATGACGAAGGTAGCCATCAAACCCGATACGACCCAGTGCGACGATCACGCGGACGCGGCGGAGCACGGCAAGTTCAGAAGAAAGATGGACAGAGCAGTTGGCCTGTTCCTGCGGTGTGGGCTTGTCCGCGGGCGGAGCGCACCGGCAGACGGAAACGATCCGGATGTTGCGGAGCCGCAGACCGTCCTGCGCGGAGGTCGCCTGCGGTTGCGTTGCAAATCCGGTGTCGTACAGGACCGGGTACATGAAGTTACCCGCGCCGTCGCCGGTAAAGGGACGCCCTGTGCGGTTTGCACCATGCGCTCCCGGAGCCAGGCCCACGATCACCACGCGTGCAGCGGGATCTCCGAAGCCGGGTACAGGCCGCGCCCAGTACTTCCAGTCCAGATACGCCCGACGTTTCGTCTGGCCGAGAGCCGTGCAGTACTCCCGTAACCGAGGGCAGCGTTCACAGGTGACGATGTTTCCCGCGATAACGTCCAGGGCAAGCTGGATGGACGCGCGGCTTGGGGCTGGCATTCTCTCACCATGCTACTGTGGGGACGTCGCTGGCGCCGCCGACGGAGCCGCAGAGAGCACAGGCATGGGACCCATCCGAAGGCGAGGAAACGACGGCCACCGTGCGCACCGGTCCTGGACCTTTGGGCGTTCGGGATGGGCAACCGCGATGGTGATCGCTCTGCTTCTGCTCGGCTTCGGCCTGCTCTGGCATGCGCATCAGCGGGCCAAGTTCCACCAGCTCACCACGCCAGAGATACCGCAGACGACGTCTGCCCCAATGCCAGGCGGGCAGGAAGCGATCCTGCTGTCGCGGGTGGCCCTGGTGAACGATGCAGAACCGGAGTTCGTGAGCGCCACTGTACTTCCGGGCATCGGTATGCAACTGCTACAGGCATCGCTGGCCGTGCCGGAGCAATCCGTGCAGGATCTGCTGGCGTCGGTTCCAGTGAGCGACGCCGCCCAGATGCCGCCCGACCGGGTGACGAGCGCACCGTTCCATCTGAGGATCAGCACTCACCATCTGCGGGAGAAGCCGGCTGGGGACGAAGACCTGATCGGGCTGAGCCCTGCGACTGACGCCAAGAATCAGACTCTGGTAGACGGTGGGCAGGCTGCGGGAAACTTTGGATCTTCGAACAGCCGGAGCGGTGTCTCCGCGACGGTGGAGATTACGCTTTCGGGACGGCAGATCGACATGGTCGCACGCGCGACCAACCACTCCGAGGAAGGCCGATTTGTCGCCTTTGAGTGGAACCCGCGATTCGCGCTTTCTGCGATTGGCGGAAACCAGGCACGGCTCTATGTGCCGTCCCACACGGCGCCGGGCAAGCTTCCAGGATCGTCCGCTACCGGCCCGAACGGAAAGTTCGCTGCCGAGGGGGGCGACGCACTCGGGGAAGCTCCGTTTGACCTGCACTTTACGCTCCTGGGACACGATTATCTCAGCGACGGAACGTACATTCGGCTCCAGAATGGAGACAGGTTCTACCTCCGCATCCTGGGGCTTGGGGACAGCTTGCGCAGCGTTCACGCTGTGAACGACCCGGCGTCGCACACTCTTCTGCTCGGCGTCAGCAGCATGGACAGCAGCAGCGAAGCGGAGCAGCAGGACCAGACCCTGCGGCCCGGGCAAACGATGCAGTGGCATCTCCGGATGGAGGTGCTTGCGGTGAAAAGCCCGCTGGGACCGGACAGCGCTCACTGACGCGCAAGGAGCACACTGGCGAGCGGTCGCCTGCGACACTCCACAACCGGCGCGACCGCCGGTTTGACCCTGCGGATGAAGGTTCGTACCATAACAGGAGCCGTCGGCGGATCAGACCTCCGCGCCAACCACACGGCGAAGTTCCTGAGAAAAGGCTCCCACTTTGACAGACGAAGTCCTGGAAACCAGCGCAACCCCGGCCGTAGCCGAGGCGCAAGACAATGCCCCTGAAACGAACGCTGCGCAAACCGAAGCGCCTACGCACCAGCACGACCACGATCACGCCGGCCACTCGCACGGTCCCACTCTGAACCCTGAGCTGCGCCGCGAGATCTTTGTCGAAGCGCCGGCCGACGCGGTCAGCAAGACCTACGCGAAGATCGTCAAGCGCTACCAGAAGCAGGCTCGCTTGCCCGGTTTCCGTCCCGGCAAGGTGCCTGAGATCACGGTGCGCAATCGCTTTGCACGCGAACTGCGCCAGGAAGTGATGGAAGCGCTGGTCAACGACCGCTTCCGCGCCGCAGTCGAAGAGCAGAACCTGCAGCCGATCAGCCAGCCCCAGGTGACCGAGCTGAACCTGTTTGACGGCCAGCCGCTGCGCTTTCGCGCCGAGTTCGAAGTAGCTCCACAGATTGACGTGACGGGCTACGAGGACGTGCGCGTCGAGAAGCCGACGACCACGCTGGACGACGCCGAGTACAAGGCTGAGCTGGACCGCATGCTGGAGTCCTACGCCACGATTGAGACCGTTGAGGAAGACCGTGAGCTGCAGGACGGCGACTGGGCGGAGATCCAGTTCACCGGCAAGCGCCGTGAGACCGACGGCGGCACGCCTGATCCCAGCATCGCGGAACGCACCGAAGACGTTCAGGGCGAGGACGTGCTGGTGGAGATCGGCGGCGCAAACACGCTGCCCGCCTTCAACGAAGCGCTGCGTGGCAAGAAGGTCGGCCAGGAGTTCGAGATCGAAGTCGAGTATCCCAAGGATTTCGGCGATCTGCGCCTTGCCGGGCAGACCGTGAACTACGAAGTGAAGGTCAGCGCCATCAAGAAAAAGGTGCTGCCGGAGCGCGATGCGGAGTTCGCCAAGCAGTTGGGCGAGTTCGACAGCTTCGAGGCGTTCGAAGCCGACCTGCGCGATCGCGCCACCAAGCGCAAGCAGAGCGGGGCCGACCAGGAAGCCAAGAGCAAGCTGGTCGACGCGATTGTCGAGCGCTTCAACTTCCCTGTTCCCGAAAGCTTCGTCCAGCAGCAGATCGACGTTCGCCTGGACCGCGGCCTGCGCGCACTGGCACAGCAGGGCATGACGGAAGACCAGATGCGGCAGCTTGACTTCGTCCGCCTGCGGGACGCGCAGCGCGATGAGGCTGTCAAGGAAGTCAAAGCTTCGCTGCTTCTGGACACGATCGCAGCGAAGGAAAATATCGAGGTGAAGGAAGAGGATCTGCAGCGCGAGCTGATGATGATGTCGATCCAGAGCCGGCAGCCGTACGAGCAATTGCGCGAGCGTATGCAGCAGGATGGCAGCATCCAGCGCATGCGCGAGCAGATGCGCCGCGAGGCCACTGCGACAGTGCTCTATGACAAGATCGCCTAACCGGTACGCGTGAAGAAAACGAGGAGAGTATGGGTCTAATTCCAATGGTGCTCGAGCAGACGAGCCGAGGTGAGCGTTCCTACGACATCTACAGCCGTCTGCTGCGCGACAACATCATCTTTCTGGGAACACCGATTGATGACAACGTCGCCAACCTGATCATCGCGCAGCTCCTGTTCCTTTCCGGCGAGGATCCGGAGAAGGACATCCAGCTGTACATTAACTCTCCGGGTGGTTCGGTCTCGGCCGGTCTGGCGATTTATGACACGATGCAGTACATCAAGAATGATGTGTCGACTCTGTGCATCGGCCAGGCGGCCAGCATGGGAGCCTTTCTGCTGATGGCGGGCAAGAAGGGCAAGCGCTTTGCCCTGCCGAACTCGCGCATCCTGATCCACCAGCCCCTTATCATGGGCGGAGGTATCCAGGGCCAGGCTACGGAAATCGACATTCACGCGCGCGAGATTCTCCGCCTGCGTGAACGGATGAACCGCATCATGGCGCAGCACACCGGCCAGACGTTCGATCAGGTTGAGAAGGACACCGACCGCGACTTCACCATGGGTTCCGAGCAGGCCAAGGAATACGGCCTAATCGACGACATCATCACCCGTCCTCGCGCCTAAGCACGACGGAAACTGAAGAGAGGAAAACGGATGCGCTTGGCGCATCCGTTTTCCTTTTATTTGCCGGAGGACGGAGCTGGCCGGATTCCGGTGTACTGCGCACTGATCAGCTTCCAGCCGGTGCTTTCCCGGTGAGCGACGAAGAGGGCGCGAATGGCGCGGGTGCGAGTTCCACCATTCCCGTCTGGCATCTCGTAGGAGGTCTTTAGCGTTTCCACGGCGACGTCGCTGAACACGCGGACCTTTTCTTCGCTCACAGTCATGGGAGGCCATGCAGTTTTCTTTTCGGGGGCGTAGAACCCGAGAAAGCGATCGTGCTCGTCCAGTTCCCCTGCGGGCGAGATCTCGAAATATTGTGGGTCGACCAGTTTCGCTAGTGCGTCTGCGTCATACGCCTTCTCTGCCGCGAAAAAGCGCTGCACCAGCGTCTTCACTTCTGCCTCTGGGCTTGCCTGTGCCTTCGCCATTGGAGCGACGCTCGCGGCGACTAGCAGTAACGCCGCTATACCAACTCGCATGATGAATCGACTCCTCCGCACGCAGTATTGCAGGTGTGCTTCGGATCACATGTGGAAACTCGGGTACGCAGAGACGCGTCAGACTACTTCCGAGCGCCAAGTCCCCTGCCGGCCGTTGTAGACTTGTGCGAGCGGTCGCATCGCCTCTGGCCCGCTTTGTGGAGCTGCCTCTTCCTTTATGAAGACCAAAGGTTCTGACGACTCGCTGCGTTGCTCGTTCTGCCATAAGACGCAGGAGGCCGTCGCTAAACTGATCTCCTCGCCTTCGGACTACCCCCGCGCTTACATCTGCGACGAGTGCGTTGCTGTGTGCAACAGCATCCTCGAGGACGACCGGAGTGAGACGAGCCCCGGCGCCGCGCCGGCACACCTGCCCAAGCCGCACGAAGTAAAGGCGTTTCTGGACGAATACGTAATCGGCCAGGAGACGACGAAGAAGAAGCTGGCGGTTGCGGTTTACAACCACTACAAGCGCATTCAGATGAACCGCCAGCGCGGCAACGACGTGGAACTTGCCAAGTCCAACATTCTGCTGGTCGGCCCGACCGGCAGCGGCAAGACGCTGATGGCCCAGACCCTGGCGAAGATGCTGGATGTCCCGTTCGCCATCGTAGACGCCACCACGCTGACCGAAGCCGGGTACGTGGGCGAGGACGTCGAAAACATTCTGCTGAAGCTGTTGCAGGCCGCCGAGGGAGATGTGGCGCGTGCCCAGACCGGCATTATCTACATCGATGAAATCGACAAGATTGGCCGCAAGGACGAGAACCCCTCCATCACCCGCGATGTAAGCGGTGAAGGCGTTCAGCAGGCACTGCTCAAGCTCCTGGAAGGCACCGTCGCCAACGTTCCGCCGCAGGGCGGCCGCAAGCACCCGCACCAGGAACTCACCATGGTGGACACGACGAACATTCTGTTCATCTGCGGTGGAGCCTTTGTAGGTTTGGAACGCGTGATCGGCCGGCGCGTGGGCAAGAAAGCTCTTGGTTTCAAGACCTCAGGGATGGGCGAACCAGAAGTCACCCCCATCCGGCCGCAACGCGACACGGAGCTGCTGCGCCAGGCAGAACCCCAGGATCTTCTGAAGTACGGCTTGATCCCTGAATTTGTGGGCCGTCTTCCCGTTCTGGGAATCCTGGACGAACTGGATGAAGCGGCGCTGATCGATATCCTGACCCGCCCCCGGAACGCCATCCTGAAGCAGTACGCAAAGCTGTTCGAGTTCGAGGGTGTTCGCGTCACCTTCACGCCAGAGGCAGCTCAGGCGGTAGCGCATGAGGCATTGCAGCGCAAAGTGGGCGCTCGCGGGCTTCGGATGATCCTGGAAGAGCTGATGCTGGACCTGATGTACACCATTCCGACCAACAAGAAGATCAAAGAACTCGAAGTAACAGCGGAAATGGTGCGGAAGCGGAACATCACCATTCCCCAGGTGATGCTGGAAAAAGCAAGCTAACCGCCTGAACGTTCTGTGCATAACAGCAAAAAGGCCCGCTTCTAAGCGGGTCTTTTTTGCTGTTCGTTGCCAACGTGCAAGGGTTACAACGGGTTTACAATCACGACGGATGGCGTCCGACTAACCGCATCTTCGCGGTGATCCGAGCGTCTAAATGAGGAGATATGCCCAAGCCTACCGAGCAGCCGAACGGCGAAGTCTACAAGCTCCCCATGATGCCCATCCGCGAGATGGTGATCTTTCCTCATATGATGACGCCGTTCGTGGTTGGCCGCGAATCCAGCGTGCGTGCACTTGAGGAGGCGCTGACCGGCGATCGCAAGATCTTCCTCGCCACCCAGCACGACGCCAGCGTGGACGAACCGAGCGCAGACGACATCTTTGAAGTCGGCGTGATCGGCAACATCGTCCAGAACGTGCGCATGCCGGACGGGAACGTGAAGGTTCTGGTGGAAGGCGTGGAACGCGCCAAGACGCTGGAACTGAACGACGACGACGGCTTCTTCGTTGCCACAGTGAAAGTAGGCCGCAACAGCCTGACCATGACGCCGCAGGTAGAGCAGTTGATGCAGCGCGTGCAGGGCTTGTTTGAGCAGCACCTTAAGCTGCAGCAAAGCTTGAACTACGAGACCGCCGTGGCTTCCGCCCGCACGGACGATCCGACCAAGCTGGCCGACACCATCGCCGCCAATCTGCAGCTTTCCATCGAAGAGAAGCAGGAACTGCTGAACATCTTCGATCCAGTGGCCCGCCTGAACAAGGTGGCTGACGTACTCGACATTGCGATCGAGAAACTGAACGTGGACCGCACGGTCCAGTCGCGCGTGAAGCGGCAGATGGAGCGCGCGCAAAAAGAGTACTACCTGAATGAAAAGATCAAGGCCATCCAGAAGGAGTTGGGCCGCGGCGAGAAGAGCGAGTGGGACGATCTGAAGAAGAAGATCGACGCGGCTGGTATGCCGAAGGACGTTCTGGAGAAGGCACAGCAGGAGCTGAAGAAGCTGGAAGCGATGCCGCCGATGTCCGCGGAGTCGACAGTCAGCCGCAACTACCTCGATTGGCTCCTCGCCGTGCCGTGGAAGAAGAAGTCCAAGGATATCCGCTCGATTGAGCATGCCGAGCGCATCCTGAACGAAGATCACTACGGCCTGGAGAAGATCAAGGACCGCATTCTTGAATTCCTCGCCGTACGGCAATTGGTGAAGAACCCCAAGGGATCGATCCTCTGCTTCGTCGGACCTCCGGGAGTCGGCAAAACGTCCTTGGGTATGAGCATCGCGAAGGCGACCGGCCGCAAGTTTGTGCGGATGAGCCTGGGTGGTGTGCGCGATGAGGCCGAGATTCGCGGCCATCGCCGCACCTACATAGGTTCCCTGCCAGGCCAGATCATCCAGTCGATGAAGAAGGCTGGTACCAAGAACCCGGTGATCATGCTCGACGAGATCGATAAGATGGCGGCGGACTTCCGCGGCGACCCGGCAGCGGCGCTGCTGGAGGTGCTCGACCCGGAGCAGAATGCCACCTTCACCGACCATTACCTCGACGTGGAGTACGACCTGAGCCAGGTGCTCTTCGTCGCCACCGCCAACGTGCTGCACACCATACCGGGACCGCTGCAGGACCGCATGGAAATCCTGCGGCTACACGGGTATACCGAGGTGGAGAAGCTCGAAATCGCTAAGCAGTACCTGATCAAGAAGCAGTTGGAAGGCACCGGCCTGACGGCCGAGAACCTTGAGTTTAGCGACGAGGGCCTGCAGGCGATCATTCGCGGCTGGACGCGCGAAGCGGGCGTGCGCAACCTGGAGCGCGAGATCGGCAACGTGTGTCGCAAGGTCGTGCGCCGCGTGGTGAAGGCGACGAACAAGAAGAAGCCCGAGGTGCATGGCAAGGAGACGCTGACGGCGGAGAACGTTCCGGACTTCCTGGGCGTCATGAAGTTCCGTGACTCGGCGGTGCAGGAAAAGAGCGAGATCGGCCTGGTCACCGGCCTGGCCTGGACGGAAGTCGGCGGCAGCATTTTGCAGACCGAAGTTCAGGTGCTGGACGGGAAAGGCAAGCTGACCACCACCGGTCAGTTAGGCGACGTAATGCAGGAATCTGCGCAGGCGGCATTGAGCTACGTGCGTTCGCGGGCGCAGCACCTTGGTCTGCCGAAGGAGTTCTACTCCAAGCTTGACATTCACGTTCACGTTCCGGAAGGTGCGATTCCGAAGGACGGGCCCTCGGCAGGCATTACTCTTGCCACCGCATTGACCAGCGCCTTGACGAAGATCCCGGTGCGCCGCGACATCGCGATGACAGGCGAGATCACCCTGCGGGGCAAGGTGTTGCCGATTGGCGGCCTGAAGGAAAAGCTTCTAGCAGCACACCGCGCCGGCATCTTTGAAGCGGTGCTCCCAGCAGAAAACCGTAAGGACTACGCCGATCTTCCTCAACTGATCAAGGAAAGCATGAAGCTCCACTTCGTGGAACAGATGGACGAGGTTCTGCAGATTGCGCTGGACGGCAAGCTCCCGGAGCTTGCGGAAGAGCAGCCTGCGGCGTTGGACGCATCGAAGCTGCCCGGCATGCCTCCGCCGGCCTCCGCCACGAGCACACCGGCCCAGCCGCACCAGTAGCTAAGGCCAAACGGCGAACGGCCCGGAGGATCTCCGGGCCGTTCGCCGTTGTGCCGCAGTGCGTCACTCTGCAAAAGCGACGCTCATAACCTGCTGCTCTCAGCTCTTGCGGGTAAACAGGCCGCCGATCAGCGAGATCACCCAGACAATGGCGAGAATGTGGATGAGCAGGCTGGCACCATGAGTGAAGACCTCACCCAGGATCCAGACCAGAAACAGCACGCCAGCGATCACAAGAAACATACGTTGCCTCCTTACGGCATAGCACCGGCGCGAACTGCGGCGAACGGTTGCGTTGCTCATTGGAGAGTAGCAAGGGGTGCAGCGTTGTATGTGCATGCGAGGACACCTCCGTCGCCGGCAGCAACGGCAGACGTGCCTGAAGGCATCTAGTGCGGCAGTGGCGCTAGCGTGCGCCTATCAAAGTCCGCGAGGTCTATCCCGTGCTTATTCTCCTGATTATCCTGGTGCTGCTTGCGTTCGGCACGTCGCCTATCCTTCCCTACAGCCGTGGATGGGGATACTATCCCAGCGGTGGACTTGGACTGATCGCGGTCATTGTTCTGGTGATCCTGCTGCTGAACGGCGGTTTGCACTTCTAAAGGTGATTGGGCGGCGGCCATTGCGACCGCCGCCCTTATGCTCTTTTGCCACCGACTGCGGGTAGGATCTAGCGCAGGCCACCGGCGATGCTGGGGATGAACATCACTTCATCACGGTCCTGGAACTGGTAAGTGTCTCCGCCCAGGAAGCGGATGTCTTCGTCATTGACGTACACGTTGATGAACTTGCGAAGACGTCCATCTTCGTCCTTGATGTGCGAGCCCAGTTGCGGGAACTTCGTTCCCAGATCCTCAACCAGGGCGGGCAGCGTAGCCGCTTGCGAGTCCACCTGCTTTGTCCCGTCAGTGTGGCGGGCGAAGGCGGCTGGAAGCATGACACGGATTGACACAGTACAACTCCTTACAGGGTTCGGGTTAGTCAGCCGGAATGAGTTCCGGTTCGAGTTCGGGGGCAACCGCGGTGGGACCATCGAGTTCCGCGAGATACTCCTCGAAATCACCGAGGCGCGGCCGGACGGCGCGGCCGAGTTCATAGCGACCAGCAAGCGCGTCAGTGGTCTTCAGGCCGTTGCCGGTGATGACGGATACCGTAAGTTCATCCGTTCCGATGCGTCCCTGTGCCAAAAGGCGCGCCGTTACGGCAGTGGTGACACCACCTGCGGTCTCCGTGAAGATGCCTTCTGTCTCCGCGAGTTCCTGGATGCCAGCGACGACTTCCACGTCGGACACGTCTTCGGCATACCCGCCTACTTCGCGGATCATGCGCGATGCGTAGGGTCCGTCGGCCGGATTGCCAATGGCAAGAGACCGCGCAATCGTGTTCGGCCGCTGCGGGGTGATCGTTTCAGTGTCTTGTTTCACCGCAGTAGAGATGGGTGAGCATCCCGTGGCTTGCGCGCCAAAAAAGCGGACCGGCTTGGCTTCAACCAGGCCCAGGTAAAGGAGCTCGTCGAAAGCCTTCTTGATCTTGCGAATCAACGAGCCGCCTGCCATGGGCACAACCACGTTGTCCGGTAGGCGCCAGCCAAGCTGTTCAGCAATCTCAAAGCCGACGGACTTCGAACCCTCCGCATAGTAGGGGCGCAGGTTCACGTTAACGAAGCCCCAGTTGTACTGATCCGCAATCAGCGAGCACAGGCGGTTCACATGGTCGTAGTTGCCGTCAATGCGAACAAGGCGAGCACCATACACCTGCGTATTCAGGATCTTCGCCGGCTCGAGGTCGGCCGGAACCAGGATGCACGCCTTCAGCCCCAACCGCGCCGCCTGCGCAGCCACCGAGTTGGCCAGGTTGCCGGTGGAAGAGCAGCCAACGACTTCGAAGCCGAAGTGACGAGCATTCGCGAGCGCGACAGCAACGACGCGATCCTTGAAGGAAAGCGTCGGGAAGCAGACCGCATCGTTCTTCACATACAGATTGTTGGAGCCAACGCGCTTTCCCAGGTTCTTAGCCTTCACCAGCGGCGTGAAACCGACCGGCAGGTCAGGCTCAAAACCCTCAGGAATAGGCAGCAGCGAGGTGTACCTCCACATGTTTGCGGGACCTGCTTCGATCGAGGCGCGCGTCACCTGTCCCTTGACTGCGTCCAGGTCGTACCGGACCTCGAGGGGCGTGAAGGACTCGTCACAAATCGAGAGGGGTTGATTCCCATAGCTCTTCCCTGACTCTTTGGAATAGAGCTCAAACGGAGCGCGACACGCAGGCTGCATGAAACCTCTTCCGAGTGGAAGAAGGTACAAGACGCGACGCCTCTCGGATGGACCAGCAAAGAGAAGTTTGCTGAAGGAAGCCTGATTAGACGGACAAACCGCTATGCCACAAACGTGCGTGGTGCTTGTTGCCGAATCTCATGTTCCCCGTCGCCTGCGATGGATTGCGAGGCACTCCAGGAGAGAGTTGACACCGGTACAAGGCTCGTCCGGTTGTCGTGGCGTCGCAGGGCTCGTCCCTCAGCCACTCTTCATGAAACTCAGACCCGCGCCGATCGCTACACCGTCGCAGGCTTGATTGCTATCGTTTGTATCACGCGATGTGCGCCGGTGCAAGGCGCAGGCGGTCGCGCGCCTACTCCACCATCTTCTTCACGCCGCTCACGAACCGCCGTGGGTCGAACTCCGTACGGAGGATCTCATCCGGGCAGTCGGTCATGACGGCGACGCGCCAGTTGCACACGAAGGCTACCAATTGCTCAGGGTTCGCTGTCTTGATTTCCGAGCAGAGGTGCTCGGCGTTCGGAACCTGCTGTTCCCCTTCAACGTCAATGAGAACCAGATCATAGTGACGGCTCCAGAACATCTCCATACCTTCTTTCCAATCCAGGGTGGAATCTACCTGGAAGCCGGAGAGACGCAAAATCTGATCGCGAAGGGGCCGCAAAGTTTCGCGCGTGCAGATGTGGAGAATGACTTTCTGTTCGGGGTCCTGTAGCAGCGTAGACATCGACCTTCTTTAATCGCAATCTGCAGGTTCAGGCAGCGCATCGAACGGCGGCCGGTGTCCTGTATGTTGTTGATGGCGCGCTTAGTGTACGGGTGAGGACGCCGGTTTGCAACCCGTGGTCTATGCAAGCCACCGGATCAGCAAACTGCTACTACGGCTCGACCCGTATCATCGAATAGAAGCGATGTCCGGCCGTGCCTCCATTCCGTCTCACCCGCTCCGTGATGTACTGCGGCAGCGCATTGCCATTTTGGATGGCGCCATGGGAACCACCATCCGGACATATGGGATGACGGAGGCAGACATGCGCGGAGAACGCTTCCGCAATGCCCCCAAAGACCTCCTGAATAACGGCGACCTGTTCAGTCTGACGCAGCCCGCGATGATCCTGGATATTCACCGTCGATTTCTGGAAGCTGGTGCCGACATCCTCGAGACGAACACCTTTGGCGCGACGAGCATCGCGCAAAGCGAGTTCTTCCGCGATGATCCGCGAGAACACGGCGGCCGCAAAGACCCGGAGTTCTACTCGAGCATCGTCGGCGATCCGGAACTGGAAGCCCTCGCGTGGGAGATCAACCAGACAAGCGCGCAGCAGTGCCGCACCTTGGCCGACCAGGTGGGCAGTGACACGGGGCGCCAACGCTTTGTGGCCGGGGCGATCGGTCCATTGACGGTGTCCCTGTCGAACTCTCCCGACCCGGACGATCCCGGCTTTCGGGTCATCACCTTCGACCAGGTAAAAGCGGCGTATGTGCAGCAGGTGCGAGCGCTGCTGGCGGGTGGAGTCGACCTGCTGCTGGTCGAGACGATCTTCGATTCATTGAATGCGAAAGCCGCGCTGGTGGCAATTCGGGAAGTTCTGGACGAGCGTGCGCCCAATCTACCGGAAGTCCCCGTGATGATCAGCGCCGCCGTTGGCCGAGGTGGAGAAACCATGATCAGCGCGCAGACGGTGGAAGCCTTCTGGACCGCGGTCGAGCATGTACGGCCCTTGAGCGTGGGGCTGAACTGCTCGTTAGGGCCAGATCTGATGTATCCATTTCTGGCCGACCTTGCGTCACGCGCTACGGTTGCCGTATCCGCGTACCCCAACGCCGGTCTACCGAATCCTCTGTCGCCCACCGGGTTCGACCTGGAGCCCGAGGACATGGCGCGATACCTGGGCGAGTTTGCGCAGGGAAGTTTGCTGAATATCGCGGGCGGCTGCTGTGGGAACACGCCGGAGCATATTTCCGCGATCGCCAAGCGGCTGGAGCACGCGGAGCCACGCGCGCTGGAAGCCGAAACGGCCGCCGCGTGAGCGTACCCACGATAAAGCCGCTGCGCCTTTCCGGGTCGCAGCCGTTTACACAGCAGCCCGGAACCTTTCTGATGATCGGCGAACGCACCAACGTCGCCGGTTCGCCCAAGTTCGCTCGCCTGATCGTCGAGGGCAAGTACGAAGACGCCGTCAGCATCGCGCGCCAGCAGGTAGAGAACGGCGCCAACGTGATCGACATCTGCATGGACGAAGGCATGATCGACGGCGTGGCCGCGATGACACGCTTTCTGCAGTTGCTGGCCAGCGAGCCCGAGGTCGCCAAGGTGCCCTTCATGGTTGACTCCTCGAAGTGGGAGGTCATCGAGGCCGGCTTGAAGTGCCTGCAGGGCAAAGGCATCGTGAACTCCATCTCGCTGAAGGAAGGCGAGGAGAAATTCCTGCAGAATGCGCGGACAGTTCGGCGCTACGGTGCAGCCGCGGTCGTCATGGCCTTCGACGAGGAAGGCCAAGCCGCGAGTTTCGAAGACAAGATCCGCATCTGCGAACGTGCGTACCGCCTGCTAGTGGACCGCGTTCAGTTCCCGCCGGAAGACATCATCTTCGATCCCAACATCCTGACCGTCGCCACGGGCATGGAAGAGCACAACAATTACGCTCTCGACTTCATCAACGCGACGCGCTGGATCAAGCAGAACCTGCCTCATGCCAAGGTCTCTGGCGGTGTGTCGAACATCTCGTTCAGCTTTCGCGGCAACAACAAGGTTCGCGAAGCGATGCATTCGGCGTTCCTCTTTCACGCGATCGCGGCCGGCATGGACATGGGCATCGTCAATGCCGGCATGCTCGAGGTGTACGAAGAGATCGATCCCGAGCTGAAGGTGCTTGTCGAAGATGTTCTGCTGAACCGCCGACCGGACGCGACAGAGCGGCTGGTCGACTTCGGTGAGCAGTTGAAGGCCGCCGGCAGCGGCAACGCCAAAGTGATCGAACAGCGCGTAGAAGAGTGGCGCAACGGCACCGTGGAGGAGAGGTTGTCTCACGCGCTGGTCAAGGGCATCGACACATACATCGACCAGGACACCGAAGAGGCGCGCGCAAAGCTCGGTCGTCCGCTGCTGGTGATCGAGGGTCCGCTCATGGCGGGCATGAGCGTGGTGGGCGACCTGTTCGGCGCGGGCAAGATGTTCCTACCGCAGGTGGTCAAGTCCGCGCGCGTGATGAAGAAAGCGGTCGCCTACTTGACGCCGTACATGGAAGCGGAGAAAGCCGAGTTGGCCGCGCGCGGAGAGGTCGTGCGCACCCAAGGCAAGATCGTTCTCGCCACCGTGAAGGGCGACGTCCACGACATCGGCAAGAACATCGTCGGCGTGGTGCTGGCCTGCAACAACTACGAAGTGATCGACATGGGCGTGATGGTGCCCGCAGAGAAGATCCTGGAGCGCGCTAAAGCAGAGAACGCCGACATCATCGGTCTGAGCGGCCTGATCACGCCATCGCTGGACGAGATGGTTCACGTCGCGCGCGAGATGCAGCGACTGAAGTTCTCCATTCCCCTGCTCATCGGCGGCGCAACGACGAGCCGCGCACACACCGCCATTAAGATCGCGCCATACTACGCCGAGCCCGTGGTTCACGTTACCGATGCCAGCCGCGCCGTGCCCGTAACAACGAGTCTGTTGAGCGAGGACAACCGCGCGCAGTTCATCGCGACGCACCAGGCAGAATACGAGGCGCTGCGCAAAGCACACCTTGCGCCGAAACAGGCGCTGACTCCGATCGTGGAAGCGCGTGCACGCCGCACGCCAATAAAGTGGCGCCAAGAGGACGTCGCAACCCCGGAGTTCTTCGGTGTTCGCGTGATCCACGACTTTCCCCTGAGCACCCTGCGCAAGTTCATCGACTGGTCGCCGTTCTTTCACACCTGGGGTCTGCGTGGCTTGTATCCGCGCATCCTCGATGACGAGCGCCAGGGAACGGAAGCACGGAAGCTGTACGACGACGCGCAGAGAATGCTGGATCAGATCATCGAAAACAACTCGTTGACGGCGCGCGGTGTATACGGCTTTTTCCCGGCCAGCGCGGTCGGCGACGACGTTGAGCTGTATTGCGATGAGACGCGATCGTGTGTTCGCTCGCGGTTCCACTTTCTGCGGCAGCAGGCGAATCGGGAGGGCAAAGAGCCGTGCCGCTCGCTGGTCGACTTCATCGCTCCCAAGGACACGGGCCTGCACGACAGTATCGGCGCATTTGCCGTGACGAGCGGTCTCGGGCTGAAGGAGCTCACCGACCGCTTCAAACTCGAGCACGACGACTACTCCGCCATCCTCGCGGAGGCGATTGCCGATCGACTTGCTGAGGCGTTCGCGGAAGCGCTGCACAAACAGGTGCGCGATGAGTGGGGCTATGGGCGCACGGAGAACCTGACCAACGAGCAGATGATTCGGGAGGAGTATCGCGGCATCCGCCCCGCGCCCGGCTACCCGGCTTGCCCAGATCACACTGAGAAGGGCACCATCTGGCACCTGCTGGACGTGCAGCAGAATACTGGCATGGAGATCACGGAGTCCTTCGCGATGTGGCCGGGATCCAGCGTGAGCGGCATCTATTTCGCGCACCCGGAGTCGCGCTTCTTCTCGTTGGGCAAGATCGGTCGTGACCAGGTGCAGGATTACGCCGAGCGTAAAGCTATGTCGCTGGCTGAGGCCGAGCGCTGGCTCGGCCCCAACCTGGGCTACGATCCGGACGAGACGAACTAAACGGCAGCGGTGTCTGCGTGCACCTCAAGCTCGATTCCCCTTCCAGCGAGCATGGGCCCGATCTGAGGATCGCCGCCGCGCCAAGCCCGGTACAGCTCCGCCGGATCCGCGCTGTTGCCGCGCGACAGAACCATGCGCCGCAGCCGGTCGCCATTCTCGCGAGTCAGGCCACCGTACTCCTCAAACCAGGCATACGCGTCGGCGTCCAGCATCTCTGCCCACAGGTAGGCGTAGTAACCCGCCGAGTAGCCACCACCGAAGATGTGGGAGAAATACGTGGAGGAGTAGCGCGGAGGCACAGCGTCGAAATCCACCTGCTTCGTCACCAGCGCCTTGCGCTCGAACTCGTCAGGATCCTGCACTGGCGCCTCGGCAGACAGCGTGTGCCACTGCAGATCGAGTTCGGCTGCAGCCAGGACTTCGGCAAGCGCGTGGCCGCCGTTGAAGTGCTTCGCCTTGCGCAGCTTCGCTTCCAGCTCGGCCGGCATCGGCTCGCCCGTCGCATGGTGACGCGCAAAATTCGCAAACACCGTCGGGTAACTAGCCCAGTGCTCATTGAACTGTGATGGGAACTCGACAAAGTCCCGCGCGACAGACGTGCCGGAGAGCGAGGCATACGTCACGTCAGACAACAGGCCGTGCAGAGCGTGGCCGAACTCATGGAAGAGCGTGTCCACTTCGTCGGAGGTGAGCAGGCAGGGCTGACCTTCCGCTGGCTTCGTGTAATTGCACGTATTGGTGATGATTGGCCGCTGGCCAAGCAGCCGCGACTGGTCCACAAGCGTGCTCATCCACGCGCCACCACGCTTGGAATCGCGCTTGTAGAAATCGGTGTAGAGCAGCGCGAGTTCGGAACCGTCCGCGTCGAAGACGGTGTAGGTTCTCACGTCAGGGTGGTACACGGGAAGATCGGTGCGAGGTTCGAAACGGAGACCGTAGAGCTCGGAAGCAGCAAAGAGAACTCCACGCTCGAAGACATTGTTGAGCTCGAAGTAAGGCTTCAGCTCGTCTTCGTTCAAGTCGTACTTGGCCTTGCGTACCTGTTCCGCATAGAAAGCCCAGTCATAGGGCGCCAACTCATGCTCCGCGCCCTGCTCTGCTATGTACTCGCGTAGCCCCTGCGCTTCGCGAGTAACGCCTGTGCGCGCAGCAGGTACCAGGCGGTCCAGGAAGGCGATGGCGTTCGCGGGAGTCTGGGCCATCTGGTTGGCAAGCTTCCACGTTGCGTAATTCGGATGGCCCAGCAAGGCAGCGCGCTCGGCCCGCAGTTGCGCCAATCGTGCGATGCCGTTGCGAGTATCGTTCGCATCGCCCTGCATGTTCCGCGTAAGCGACTTCTCCCAAAGCTTGCGACGGGTTTCCCGCACTGCCAGCGCTTCCAACAGCGGCTGCTGAGTCGTGTTTTGCAGGACCAGCAGGTAGCCGTCCAGGCCGCGCGACGCCGCAGCAGCAGCGGCGGCCTCTATCTGCGCCCCGGAAAGCCCCTCCAGTTCGGATACTTCGATGACATGCAGCGCCGCTTCGCGAGCCGCGGTGAGCACCTTGGTGACGAATGCGGCCTGCAGCGTTGCCGTCTCTGCATTCAGCGCTTTCAGACGCTCTTTTTGCTCGTCGTCCAGCAGAGCTCCGGCCCGCAGAAAATGCTGGTGCGTTTCTTCCAGCAGCCGCAGCGACTCGGAGTCGAGCTGCAGGGCATGCCGTTGTTCATAAACGGAGTGAACACGCGCAAACAGGGCTGCGTCCAGGTAGATCGCGTCGCTGTGCGCGGAGAGCTGTGGCGCAACCTCCTGCTGAATCTGCTGTAGCCGATCGTTGGTATGCGCGCCAGCGACACAGAAGAACGCCGACGCGACGCGGCTGAGGGCCGCGCCCGTACGCTCCAGTGCTGCCAGCGTGTTCTCGAAAGTTGCGGGCTCTGGGGCGTTCGCGATCGCCTCCACCTCGGCGCGCTGTTCCGCCATGGCGGCGGTGAAAGCCTCCGGATAGTGCTCGTCCTGAATGCGATCGAAGTGCGGTGCACCGAAGGGAAGGGTGCTTGGCTGCAGCAGAGGGTTTTCAGCGATCGACATCAGTTCTCCTTGCAAGTAGAAAGGCGCGCTGCCTGAATGGCACCGCGCCTGGGTTGTCTCTGTGCGATCGAGCTACGAGAGCACCTCAACCTTGTCGGCCTTACTGCCGCCCACCAGAGGGCTGGGCGAGCCCGGCACCAGCAGGTCTTCCTTGCGCATGACCAGGGTGGTCGCGTTCAGGCTAGCCAGTTCAAATCCATGGCCGTGCGTGATGGCGTCCGTCGGGCAAGCTTCGACGCAGTAGCCGCAGAAAATGCAGCGGTTGTAGTCGATGTTATAGACCTTGGCGTAGCGCTCGGCCGAGCTGATGCGCTGCTCCTCGGTGTTCTCAGCCGCTTCGATGTAGATGCAGTTGGACGGGCAGGCCGCGGCGCAGAGGAAGCAGGCCACGCACTTTTCTAGGCCGTTTTCGTCACGCTGCAACTGGTGCTTTCCGCGAAAGCGATCCTGGAAGATCGCACCGCGCATGGGACCCGGGCCATCCGGGTAGTTCTCCACCTCGGCCGGCTGCAGCATTTCCTTGAAGGTGATGCTCATGCCTTTGGCAATGCCGGCGGCATTCTTGAGGATCGACATAGGTTGAGTATACGCCGGGGCCGACGTAGGCTTTTCAGCATGAAAAGACTTCTGTTCGCCCTGTCGGCTGCCCTGCTTCCCGCTGTTTGCGTGACTTTATTGCCGGCGCAAATGGCCCATGAGGGCATGAAGCACGAGGCCGGCGTGCCCTCGAAGACGCTGGCGCTGACCGGGCTGGACGGTTCAACCCGGACGCTTTCCGCGGACGACCTGAAGGCGTTGCCGCACGTTTCCGTGGCCGTCACCAACGGACACACCCATCAGCAGGAGACATACAGCGGCGTGCCCGTGAAGGACCTGCTGGCATTGGTCGCCAGCAAGCCCGGCGCAGGACCGCACGTGTCACCTCGGACGACCGTCGTGATTGCGGGTGCGACCGACCACTTTCAGGTGGTACTGACGATGTGCGACACCGATCCGGGTTGCCGCAGCGGACAAGCGATCGTTGCGGACGCGGAAGATGGGAAACCGCTCACGGCGGATGGAGCCTTCAAGCTGATTTTGACCGAAGACAAGATGCCGGGCCGTTGGACGCGCAACCTGGACTCGTTGACGGAGAAGAACGTCGGCGCGATGTAGCTGCGCCGACCTCGACTTCGCTAAAACCCGAGCGACTGGCAGAGCTTGTCGACCCGGGCTTTCACGTCGCCGGGCATCTCGAGCATCTGAGGCCACGGACGGTTGAAGCCCTCGGCAGGCCACTTCCTCGTTGCATCCACGCCCATCTTGCTGCCAAAGTTTGGCAGGCGCGACGCATGGTCGAGCGAGTCCACAGGTCCTAGCGTGAACTGAATGTCCCGCTCCGGGTCGATGTTGTTGAAGGTGCGCAGCGCCACTTCGCCCACGTCCTGCACGTCGCAGTCCTCGTCGACCACGACGATGCACTTGGTGAACATCGCCTGGCCGAGTGCCCAGATGCCGTTCATCACCTTGCGCGCGTGGCCGGCGTAGCTCTTGCGGATGCTGACAATCATCAGGTTGTGCGCCACACCTTCCGGCGGCAGGTTCACGTCGACGATCTCCGGCAGTGTGAGCCGCATGAGCGGCAGAAAGATGCGCTCCACCGCCTTCGCAAGATAGGCATCTTCCATGGGCGGCTTGCCGACGATGGTGGCAGCGTAGATCGGGTTCTTGCGATGCGTGATCGCCGTCAGGTGAAAAACGGGATACTCTTCGGGCATGGTGTAGAAGCCGGTGTGGTCGCCAAAGGGCCCTTCCACCCGCAGTTCGCCAATGTCCACGTAGCCCTCCAGGATGTACTCGGCATGCGCGGGTACCTCCAGGTCGACGGTCTCGGCTTTCACCAGTTCCACAGGCGAGCGGCGAAGGAACCCGGAGATTAGGAACTCCTCAATCTCTGGCGGAGCTGGCACGATCGCGGAGAAGGTGGTGGCGGGATCGGTGCCGATGGCGACCGCGACGTGCATACGCTCGCCGCGGATCTTCTGCAGCGCAGTAGCGGGCAGGCCGTTCACCGTGGTTGCTACGGCGGTACCGCCAGCGGTCTCCGCCATCAGGCTTACGCGGTCGGCTCCGTTGGCCACCGCGGCGCGCATGCGCTCACGCAGGTGGTCCGCCGCATTTTTCTGCCGCTGCCAATGCATGCCTGTTGTGCGCTCGTCATAGACCTGCATGCGGTACATGCCCACGTTGCGCTTGCCGGATTTACTGTCGCGCGTCATCACCAAGGGCAGCGTGATGAAACGGCCACCATCGCCAGGCCACGTCTGCAGAATGGGCAGCTTGGTCAGGTCTACGTCCGCGCCCTTACGGATCACCTCTTTGCAGGGCGCGTCGTTGCGGTTGATCACCTTGGGGAAAACCTTGCCCAAGTCGGCCAGCATGGGAAGCATCTTCAGTTTGTCCACCAGGCTGGAAGGCATTTGCGGTTGTAGCAGAGACTCGATCCGCGTGGCGATCTCGTCCAGCGAGTCCACCTGCATGGCCAGCTGCATGCGCCGCATGCTTCCAAACTGATTCATCAGAACGCGAGCGCCCGGATGGCCTTTCACGTTCTCGAAGAGCAGAGCCGGTCCGCCTGCCTGCGGCGTGCCTTTGCCAGACTTCGCAGCACGATCGGCAATCTCCGCCATCTCCAGGACGGGGTCGACCTCGGCGCGTACTCTCTTCAGCTCGCCCGCCTTGTCCAGCGCCTTGATCCACTCTCGCAAATCCCGATATGCCACGGTTCCCTGCTCCCTGCGGCGTCGGTGAACGCCACCTCTTCATGGTAGCGGCCGAGGCTTGACGCAGGGCTCCATGCGACGTCGGCGAGTGGACCGATTCCGGTGTTGCGAAATGAAAAGGCGCCGCGTTTGCGGCGCCTCATGTTTGGTGCGGAATGGTTGAAGCTGAGTTAAGCGACGCGCTTGAGCGAGCCGTGGTCGCCATCCTGCTTGAGTTCACGCACCATTGCGATGATTTGCTGAATGCGCTCTACAGGTTGCGCGGTCGACTTCTCTGCCGAGGCCTCGACCGGCTGCGGTCCTACGCCGCTCAGCCCACGCACTTCGATCTCCAGCTCGGAGATCGCAGACTGCAGAGCGTCGACCTGCGGATCCTGCTGTGACACCGCCTCGCGAGCCGCAGCAGAGCGGTGCATCCACTCTTCCAGGTCGCTGGTGCGGGCAAGAACAACATTGCTGGGAGCGCCGGGCGGACGGCGGATCGGAAGATCCAGCGTCTTCTCCCATCGCTGTACAGTTCGCACACCTTTACCGAAGAAGTGCGCGATTTCTTTCCAGGAACTTAGCATCTTATTCACGATGTCCTCCAAAAGACGAATGCGGCAACACAGGGTTTCCAGGTGCGCCGACAAGCGCGACTGAGAGGAACGGCCGGCAAGTTTGGGGGTAACGAGCCATACTTATTGAGACGGCATGATGCGTCACAAAGTTTGCCGCCCTGCCCAAAGCCGTCGCGGAAACGTCGCTACACTCCCGGTGCATGTCTTTGTCAGAGGATTTTTTCACTCTCCCGCAAAACAGGTGGCTCATGAGCCGGTACCGCCCTGTTCTGTGTAGATTTTGTACAGAAGGTTTGAGTAAGTGGTCCTCCGCGTACGGAGAAGAACTTACCTTAATCAGGTCCGCCACGAGAGTCGGAGCGGGCCAGCGTACCTTCGTCTCGACCGTTCGCGAAGCTCGCGGACCGTCCTACGCTATACCGCCAGCCGAAGCGGTTGTCCGGCCTGCACCTCGGTCCGGTGTGCATGTACGCCGGCAGGCAGCACTCGCTGCGAGCGTTCGCCAGCGATTCGGAGCTCCCGTGGCAGCATCCGGTTGGCTTCGGGATCCCGTGCAACCACAACCCAGGCCTCGCGAACGTTACGGACGCAGGAGATCACTTCCTGCATCTGCGCGGCGGAGTTTGCCCTCGAAGCTTCCAGCGTCATCGTAAACATGGCCGCGTAGAAGTCGTTCAGGGCGACGGCCGGTGCTCCGCAATCCATGCGCAGGCGGGCCTGCAGGTACATGAGGATGTCGAGAGCGCGCTTGACTGCGTACCGCCGGTCGATCACGTCGTCCTCTTCGACCGCCTTTGCGGCGCGATACAGAAAGCGGAGCCAACCGTCGTACAGGCTCACAATCAGATCGACTCCCGTGGCTCCTGCCAAGGCTTGTTCCTGATAGCGCATAAATCTCCTTGCTGGTTGCAATCTCTGGGTCGACTTACCGTTAGTGGCTCGAACCGCTCTGGTAGCCGCTGATGCTGTAGAACATCTGGTCGACCTCATTCAGTTGCTGCGGGATCGCCTGCAGCACTTGGTTGGCCGTGTTCAGTTCGGTCGTCAGGTTCGCGCTGTAGGCGGTCAGCCGCGCCTCAAGCGTTGTCTTGTTGTCGGCCAGGGTGGCTTCGGCGCTGCTGTTATTGGCCAGCGCCATAGAGATGGTGCCGGTTGTCGACGAGCCGATGCTGTTCAGCGCCGCGCTGAATGTCTGGCCAAATCCGCCTACCACCATGAAGCTGTCAGCCACGCCGCTGAAGTTGCTGGCTAGCGCCGCTCCGAGCACGCCGGTGTCGAGCGAGAGCGTGCCGTCGACGCCCAGTGACAAGCCGAGCGAAGTCAAGGAGAGCCCGGCGTTGGTTCCACTGGGCTGCGTAGCAAACGCAGAGCTCAATGTCGATTGGATCTGCGAGACGACCGTGCTGCCGTACAACGGTTCCGCGTTCCCGCTGGAATCTTTGCCCTCTTGCGCGGTCAACGACTTGCTCAGTGTGTTGTACGCCGAAATGAATGTCTGCAGGGCAGATTCGATGCCGGACTCGTCCGGTGCCACCTGAACCGTGACGTTACTGGAGAGCCCCGTCAGTTGGAAGGACACACCTGGCAGCGCACCCGTCACGGTGTTGCTGCTGCTGGTCAGGTTCACTCCGTCCAGCTTGTACTTCGCGTCGATGCCGGTCTGCGCCACGCTGAAGCTGACGGCGTTGCCCCCAGCATCCTGCATGCTGGATGTGACGGTCAGGTCACCCGCGGCTCCACTTTGTTTGCTGGTCAACGAGAGGTATTGCCCGCTGCTGTCCGAAAGCACGGCCGCTTGCACACCCGCTCCACTGCTGTTGATCTGCGCCGCTACGTCGCCCAGCGAAGATCCGGGCGCGATGGAGATAGTGGTCGCTGCGCTTGCGCCCGAAGTATGCAGCGAGAGTGACCCCGAAAGCCTGGCCGACGTCGCTATTTGGCTGGAGTACTGCTGCGCTGTGGTCGCTAGTTGGGCCACCGCAAGGGTGTGAGTACCGCTCTGCGCCGTAGAGCCGACCGAGGTCAGCGCGACCGCGGACAGGTCAGAGCTGGCGCCCTGCATCTTCGAAAACACACCGTCAAAGCTAGTCAGCGAAGAGAGCGCGGTGCTGAGGGCCGAGGCGTTCGACCCCAGTGCGGTCAGGGCGGTGTCCTGCGCCTGCAGAGCAGTCGTCTGATTCGCCCAGGCCGTTTCCGGCGTGCGTTCCAGCGCCATGATGCTGCTGACGGTAGACGCCACGTCGAAGCCCGCGCCGCTGGTTGCTGATCCAAAGTTGATGCCGACTGATCCCACCAGGCTCTCCTCTCCTGCCCTGCACTCTGCACGTACGCTGCCACCGATCCGCGGCGCCGTAAGAACCTTCTAAGCAACGGCACGCCGACACGGACGAGAAAGGCCGACCACGGTGTTCCCGCGCCGGCCCGCTTCTCCTCAGAACTATTGCAGCAGCTTGAGTACCTCCTGCTGAACCGAGTTGGCCTGCGCCAGAGCACTGATGCCTGTCTGCGAGAGCACCTGGTATTTCGACAGGTCTGAAGCGGCCTGGCCATAGTCCGTGGCGGTGATGTTGTTCTCTGCGCTGGTCAGGTTCGTCTGCTCGGCCGAGGTAACCGACTGCGCAGAGGAGAGCTGGTTGATGTTGGCGCCGATCGAACCGCGCTGGTAGGCGACGTCCGCGATGGCCGTGGTCAGATTGGTCAGCACGGTCTTCGCGTGGTCGGAGGTGTCGAGCGCGATCGCCGACAGATCCTGACCTGATCCGGCGGGGCCGGCAGGCACAGTTTCCGCAAAGGTATTGCCAGAGCTAGCCGCAACCAGGGCATTGGAGGCAACCGAACCCGAACCGGTGGGAGTTGCACCGGTCAGCGTCAGCGTGCTGCCGGAGAGCGATGCCGTAATGCCCGCGGTGGCGAAAGCGCCGCCGCTGGCGTTCAGCGCCGCAACCAGGTTCGCTCCGGTGGTTCCCGCTGCGATGTTCATGCTGACGTTGTTGCCGCCGTAGGAGACAGTCAAAGCGCCGCCGAACGTATCGGTCGCGTGAGTCGAGTTCAGGGCGATGGTCACGGTACCTGCGGTTCCCGTGCTGCTGGCGTACGCCGCAGCCGTGCCGTTGGTGACTGTTGGCGAGGTGGTGGCTGCCGCCGTCCCCGCAGTCGTACCCACACTGGCCGTGGTCAGCGTACCGATCGTATCGGTGTACGTGGTGGAACCGCTCGAGGTGCCGTCCGATACGAAGAAGTTTCGGGCCGTGTTGGAGAACACTGAGGTGTTGTTGAAGTTGGTCGTGCTGCCAATGTTGTTCACCTGCGTCAGGATGTCCTGATACTCCTGGTTCGCAGACGAGAGCTGGGACGTGCTAAGCGTCCCGTTACCGGCTTCGGTGGCCAGCGTAACGGCGCGGTTTAGCAGGGTGGTTACCTGGGACAAGGCGCCGTCTGCAGTCTGCAGCAAGCCGATGGCATCGCTGGCGTTGCGCGAGGACTGTGCCAGCGCCGTGGAGTTTGCGGCAAGACCGTCCGCAACGGCGAGGCCAGCGGCGTCGTCCGCGCCGGAGTTGATGCGCGATCCCGAAGACAACTGCTGCAGCGTCTTGGAGAGGCTGGACTGCGTGCTGTTTAGATTGTTCTGCGCGTAAATCGCGGAGATGTTGTTGAGTACACCCAATGACATTGTGTTCTGCTCCTGAGTTGGTTACGGCGAGATGTGTGTTCTGCGCCGATACCGTTGGCGCTCACAGCACTTATCGGAGCGCCGGCGGCAAACATGAGTTACAGCGCGACTTTGTCGAGGCGGGCACTCGGCATCACGCTCTGCTCGGACGTGCCGATAGAGATCACGAGGTCAACAACTATGGTCGAAATGACCCGGCTCAACGGCCACGCTCTCTTAGTGAATGCCGATTTGATCAAACACGTAGAAGCCATACCAGACACCACACTGACGTTGATTACTGGCGAAAAGCTGGTGGTGCTGGAAACGTGTGGCGAGGTGCTGGCACGCACCCTCGCCTGGCGAGCCTCGCTGCTGCGTGGAGCCTGGCCCACAGCCGATTCGGCTCTGCTGGCCCACACGGCATTCCAAGCCGCGGCAGCGCAGGACTAACTCACTCTTCTACGCAGGAGCGCAACGAAATATATGGATATCGCAAGCATCGGCGGCATTGTTCTGGCGCTGGTCGCCATTCTGGGCGCCATGATGATGGAAGGCGGGAACCTGGGTCAGGTGACTCAGTTGACCGCAGCCATGATCGTGGTCGGCGGCACGGCAGGAGCAGTGCTGGTGCAGTTCCCACTGAACGTCTTTCTCGCCGCGCTCAAAGGTGTGATGGGCGTGTTTCTGCACAAGGGCACCGACAGCGAGAAGCTCGTCACACAGTTGGTGGAGTTCGCGAACAAGGCTCGCAAGAGCGGCATCGTCTCGCTGGATGGTGATCTGGGCAAGGTCGACGATCCGTTTCTGAAGAAGGGCCTGATGCTTGCGGTGGACGGCACCGAGCCCGCCGAAGTGCGCAAGATCATGCAGCACGAGATCGACAACAAGAGCGAGATTGAAGAGAAGATTCCGCAGGTGTTCGAGTCCGCTGGCGGCTTTGCTCCGACGGTCGGCATCATCGGTGCGGTGCTGGGGTTGATCCAGGTCATGCAGCACCTGGACAACATCGACGAAGTTGGCAAGGGCATCGCCGTGGCCTTTGTCGCCACGATCTACGGGGTAGCCCTGTCCAACCTGTTTTGCCTGCCTGCCGCTGGCAAGCTGAAGATCCGCCACAAAGAAGAGTTGATGGTGAAAGAGATGATGCTGGAGGGGGTTGTCGGCATCCTGGAAGGGCTGAACCCGCGCATGATCGAGACGAAGCTGCGCACCTTCCTGGCGCACGGCGCCGCGGAAGCAAAGGCCTAGTCGCATGGCAAAGAAGAAGCACGCGGAACACGTAAACCACGAACGATGGCTGGTCAGCTACGCCGATCTGCTCACACTGCTGTTCGCCTTTTTCGTCGTTCTCTTCGCGTCCAGCGTCAGCGACAAGAAGAAAACAGCGGCGATGGCTGCCGCAATGCAGAGCGCGTTCAGCGACAACGGTGCTTTTGACGCACACGCCAAGACTCCGCCCCTGGAGCCCGGGGCAGGTAATAGCCAGGGAGCGCCGGCGCCGCTAATGATGCCTTTGCCAAATGCGCCCGACAGCGGCGTTGGTGGAGCGCACGCTTCTCCGAAGGCGGTGGAAGCCGCGGTGCAGAAGGCCGTTGCCGGAGATGCTCTGCAGGGTTCCGCGTCCGTGCGCTCCGATGGCAGCGGAACCACGGTTTCACTGAGCGATGCGGGCCTGTTTGCGTCGGGCTCGGCCGACCTGAGTCCCGCGGCGAAACTTCTGTTGCGCAAGATCGCTGCAACACTGCCCGATCGCGAGCTGCGGGTGGAGGGACACACGGACGATCAGCCCATCCACTCAGAACGGTTCCGATCCAACTTTGAGCTGTCCACGGCGCGCGCAGCGGCGGTCGCGGAAGCCTTGATGCAGGCGAGCCGAATCGCGCCCTCCCGCTTCACCCTTGCCGGCTATGGTGAGTTCCACCCGGCCGCCTCGAACTCCACAGTCGAAGGGCGTGCGAAGAATCGGCGTGTGGACATCGTCGTAACGGGAGACGTTGGAACGCCGCGATCGGCCAGCGCTGATGCTCGCGGGCCACACACCACGATGGTGCCGGTAGCCGCCGCGCCTTCGCCGCACGCCGCAACCGGCAGCACACTTGCCGAGCAACTGGCGCCCGCAGCCGACCGCGCAGCGGCCCGGTGACAGGCCACCCCCGCTAAGTCTTCTAAGCGGTCTGCAGATCGTCCCGGTGCTTCAGGTGAGACCAGACGAACCAAACCACTGCCACCAGCACCAGCACGATCACGGCCGCATCCGCCTTGTGCAGCACATGCTTCAGTTTGGAGTTCGGATCGTTCCAGCTTGCGCCCGCCTTCATGCCCATGTAGGCAAGCGCAAAGCACCACGGCCACGAACCAATCAACGTGTACAGGTGAAACCGAAGCTGCGGCATGCGCGCGATGCCCGCAGGCAGCGCGATAAAGGTGCGGACGACGGGAAGCAGGCGACCGATCAGAACGGTGATTCCGCCGTACTTCTGGAAATAGTGGTCCACGCGATCCAGGTCGCGGCGGCTCATCAGAACGTATCGCCCATACCTTTCGACCAGCGGGCGACCTCCGTAGGCTCCGATCCAGTACGCAACCACCGAGCCCAGGTTGCAACCGATGGCGCCCGCCGTCGCTGCCGCCAAAAGGTTCATCTTGCCCTGCCACACCACGTACCCGGCGAACGGCATGATGATCTCGCTGGGCAGCGGGATGCAGGCCGACTCGATCGCCATGAGAAGGGCGACGCCTGGATAGCCGATCGCGACGATAATGCCCGTGATGTAGGGCAAAAGAAAGGTAATGATCTTTTCAGTCATGTGGAGGTCTTCTGAAGTATAGCGATCCGCATGGGTTGGCGCGGTGGCGCAGGGGAACGCTTGCTGCCGTTGTGCCGGGCTCGTATCCTTGAGGAATGGCAGAAACCGCGACCCATCCCGCCGCCGAGGCTCCCGCAGCAACCTCCTCTGCGCACACCATCACCCCGCAGCAGGCGCCTGCAACGGGATACGGCGCACGGCCGCAGCATGGGGGCGGCGCGCCCGTAAAGCGCCAGATCGTAGCATTCTCGTTCTACAAGATCATGCCGGAATGGAAGCGCCTGCCTGAGCACGTGAAGGCCGAGCACAAAGCCGCGTTCGCGGGCGTTCTGCAACGGTGGAACCGGCCGGGCGAGTTCCTTTCGCTCACTTACTCCACCATCGGCACCCGTGGTGACGCCGACTTCTGCGTATGGTCCATCTGCTATTCCGTTGCCGAGATGAACACGATGCGCGCGGAGCTACTTGCAACTCCGCTGGGCGGCTATCTCACCATTCCGCATCACTTTCTCTCCATGACCAAGCGGTCGCAGTACCAGATCGATCGCGAAGATGAGAGCGAAGGCGAAGGCCGAGGAGCCATCCGTCCCGGCGGACACAAGTACATCTTCATCTACCCGTTTTGGAAGACGCGTCCGTGGTACCTGCTGTCGCTTGAAGAACGCCGCCGCCTCATGGATGAGCACATCCGCATCGGCCTGGCTTACCCGCGCGTAAAGCTGAATACGACCTATAGCTTCGGCATCGACGACCAGGAATTCGTTGTCGCGTTTGAGACGAACTTCCCAGAAGACTTCGTCGACCTGGTCCAGCAGTTGCGCGAAACAGAGATCAGCATGTATACGCTCAAGGACTATCCGATCTTCTCCTGCGTGCGGATGACAGCGCTGCAGATGCTGGATCAGCTCGGCTAATGGTCGCGAAGAAAGCGGTTCCTGCGAGGCGATCGGCAACCAAGACGGCTGCCGTTGCAAAGGGTGTGCGTGCCCGGCAGATTGCAGCGACCGAACCGGTAGCGCCAAAGCGGCGGCCCGGCAAGACAAAGAAGCCGTTGGCGCCAGAGCGGGTCGCCGCCATTGTCGACGCGTTGCAGAAGACCTACCCCGATGCGGTGTGTGCGCTCAACCACACGAACGCATGGGAGCTGACGGTGGCGACCATCCTGAGCGCGCAGTGTACTGACGCGCGCGTCAACATGGTCACCCCTGCCCTGTTCCATGCCTACCCCACACCCCAGGCCATGGCGCACGCCCAGCCCGAGGCGATTCAGGAGATCATCAAGTCTCTTAGTTTCTTCCGCCAGAAGTCGAAGTCGCTGGTGGGCGCTGCCAAGGTCGTGGTCAATGAGTTCGGCGGCGAGGTGCCGCAGACCATGGACGAGATGCTGCGCATACCCGGCGCGGCGCGCAAGACCAGCAACGTGGTGCTGGGGTCGTGGTACGGCATCGCGAGCGGCGTGGTGGTCGACACGCATGTGCTGCGTCTGTCACGCCGGCTTGAGCTGACTGTCAACGACGACCCAGTCAAGGTCGAGCGCGACCTGATGGCGATCCTGCCGCAGGACAAGTGGATCGACTTCTCCCATCAACTGATCCATCACGGCCGACAGATCTGCGAGGCCCGCAAGCCCAAGTGCGCAGACTGCTCTCTCGAAACGAGCTGTAACTCCGCCGACAAAACCTGGAGTTCACACTAGGTTCGGCTCAGGTGTTTCGCCAGCAAACTCGCCAGCACCTCGACGTCCGCAACCGGCGCCTCGACCTGTGGCTCGTACCCACACGCCCGCAGCGTTTGCGAGGTGATGGGCCCGATGCTGGCGAGCACGATGTTGCGCGGAAGTGTCAGTCCAGCGGCATCGCACAATTCCAGCAGGTTGCGCACACTAGACGAGCTGGTGAAGGTGGCCGCATCGAGCCGAGGGAGTTCGCGGCGGAGCGCATCGGCCGACTCCACCGGAACGACAGTCCGGTACGCCGGCACCACCAGCACCTCAGCGCCAGCCGAGCGGAGTTCGCGCGGAAGAACATCGCGTGCCGACTCAGCCTGCACCAGCAGCACCTGCTGATGACGCACATGCGGCTTCAGCTCCGCCGCGAACGTTTCACTCACGGCTGTAGAAGGCTGCAGGCTCACGCGCAGACCGGCCTGCTGTAAAGCGCGTGAGGTCGCCGCGCCAATGCTGCCGATGCGGCGTGGCACATCGTCGATGCCGAGCTCGTCACATTCGCGCGCAAACACCTCTACCGCATTGGCGGAGGTGAAGAGCAGCCAGTCGAACTCGTCCAGGCGCTCCAGCGCGCTGTGCAGCGCACCGTACTCGTCCGTAGGTTGCTCCAAAGCAATTGCTGGAATGGCGACAACGGTGAGCCCACGGGCAGCGAGTGCGTCCCCCAGTGAGGAGGCCTGGTGCGCCGCCCGTGTCACCAAGACGCGCTTTCCCGGAGCTGGCACCGGCTACCGCAGTGAGTCTGCGAATTCAGCGTCGAGCACGTCTTCGCCGTTCAGCAGCGCGTTTGCGCCCAAAGTCACCAGGTGTGCCGCGATGCGCGTGCCGAAGACCTCCGCCGATTCCTCGCTGGCGGCCTGCTCGGTCAGGGTAATCATGCGTTCCCCGTCCGGCGCAGTCACGTTCGCCTGCAGCGTAGCGGCCCCACCACGTAGCGTACACAGAGCGCCAACGGGCAAACTGCAGCCTCCACCCAGGCCATGAAGCAGCCAACGCTCCGCTTCCACTGCGAAGCGCGTGCTCGCATCGTCCAACACTGCCGTGGCGGCGATCACCTCTGCCTCGCGGGCCAGCGTTTCAATGGCGAGCGCGCCCTGCCCCGGTGCCGGGCACAGCACCGCCGGATCGAACCGTTCCCTGATCCAATCTGCCTGGCCCGGCCAATCGTCGCCGTGCTCGGCGTGGGCAAGATGATTGCTGTCCGGATGAGTGATGCACTCAATGTGCGGCGCGCGCCCGAACTCCGGATGCTGCGGATCGAGTTCCACCGGCCGGAGAAGGCCGCCGCCGAGGCGATCGATTCCAGCGCAGGCCAACACCAGTGCGTCGCACTCGCCGGCTGCCAGCTTGCGGATCCGGGTATCAATGTTGCCACGGATGCCGATGAATTCCAGGTCTGGCCGATGCGCCAGCAGTTGCGCAACCCGCCGCGGAGATGTTGTCCCGACACGGGCACCTTGTGGCAGGGTGTGCAACTGCAACCACTCGGGGCACAACAGGGCATCCCGCGGATCGGCACGCTCAGGGATGGCAGCGAGCGTGAAACGTTCGTCGAGCTGGGTCGGAAGATCCTTAAGCGAGTGCACGGCCAGGTCGATGGTGCCGGCCAGAAGCGCTTCTTCGATCTCCTTGATGAAGATCCCTTTGCCATCCAGTTCCGGCGTGACCGGGTGCGCCGCGGCATACGCCGGGTCTTGCATGCGATCGCCCGTGGTGCGGATCAGGAGGATTTCCGTACTGTGGCCGTGCGCTTCCAGCAGAGCGGCAACGTGGTGACTCTGCCAGAGCGCAAGCTTCGATCCGCGGCTTCCGAGACGGAGGTGCATAGGGCTGATGGTAAAGCAGCGGCAGGACGGCGGGAAAGCCGTGCAGAGATAAGCTGCCAGCCTTATTGCCTGGCGGCTTATTCTCTACCGAGATGCCCTTCGACTTGGTTCCGTCAGGCCTGTCTAAGCTCCAAACGGAGTAGACGATTTCGAGCGCATTATTGCCGTCGGAACGTCTTTCCGATTCTGCCCGGGTCTTGCGGCGGCTCGCGCAATGCCCCAGGTTCACTGCCCTGGCGGTGGTTTCCTTCCGGCATGGTGTGAGCCTTGCCCTCCGTCTGCAGGTGCGCGGCGTGGGATTTGTCGTGTCCGCCCCGCTCGGCTTCGGGAATGGGTTCGTTCCTGTTTCGTTCTGCTGCCTCAAAGGCTTCACGGGCCTGCTTGCTGTCGTGTCCTTCTGCCATTACTCGCTCTCCTTCTGCAGCATTTCGCGCGCCTTGTCTACGTCTTCCGGCTTGCTGCCGCCCATGTTGATCGGCTCGTCGCCAAAGTCGCGGGCACCGTAGTCGTAGTCGTCTCCGCCAACAGCGTTGGTGGCGTCGGCAGAGCTGCGGGCGCGTTGCTCCTCGTTCAATCCCCAACCCTGTTGGTGTGCATTTTCACTCGCGATCCCGCGGGCATGTTCTCCCAATCCGCGTGGTTCGTGCGCGCTTGTTTCCGCCATGGGCTCACCTCACTCGAAACAGTGTGATGACGGGGGCGCGAGGCGAGTGGCTTGCGGGCGACCGCGCCATTCTGTTCCTTGAGCCGGGTGACGAAAGGCTAGCGCTTCAGCTTATAAATGCGGTGCAGTTCGGAAAGCGAACCGGCGTCCCCGGCGTTGGCAGCTTCGCGCATGGCAGTCATGGGTGCGTGCAGGAACTTGTTCGTCAGGGAGCGCGTCAGCGCCTCCACGGCGGCCTGCTGCTCCGGCGAAAGATCGGCCAGTCGTGCCCGGTTGCGATCCAGCTCTGCGAGGCGCAGTTGTTCCGCCTGCTGCTGCAGGGCGCGGATACCAGGAACGGCATCCAGCGACTGGAGCCGCTGCTGATACCGGTCTACCTCGTCCGCAACGATTTGCTCTGCAGCCGCGGCTTCGCGCGATCGTTCCGTCAGGTTCTGCGCGGCTACTTCCTGCAGATCATCGATGGAGTACACAAACGCTCCATCGACACCGTTGACGGCCGGGTCCACGTCCCGGGGTACCGCGATATCGATGAAGAAGACCGGTTTGCCCCGTCGCTTGTGGAGGATCGCCTGCGCCTCCGGAACGCTGAACAAGTTGCGACCCGCACCGGTCGACGTGATGATGATGTCGGCTTTGGGAGCGTGGACCTGCAGATCGGCAAAAGGTACGGCCAGTCCGTGGAATTCCGCCGCCAGGCGCTGGGCACGTTCGGGTGTGCGGTTGGCAACCAGGATCTGAGAAGCGCCTTGGGAGATGAGATGGCGCGCCGCGAGTTCGCTCATCTTTCCTGCCCCCACCAGCAGCACCTGCGAACTCTGCAACGATCCGAAGATGCGCTTTGCCAGGTCCACAGCAACCGACGCGATGGAAACAGAGGTCGAGCCAATCTCAGTTTCGGTGCGTACCTTCTTCGCAACCGCAAAGGCCGACTGCAGCAGGCGCTCCAGTGAACTGGAGACCGCTCCCACCTCGCGGGCCACAGCGTAGCTGTCCTTAACCTGGCCCAGGATCTGCGGCTCGCCCACCACCATGCTGTCCAGCGAACTGGCCACGCGGAACAGGTGCCGCACAGCCTCGCGTTCGCGAAACTCATACAGGTGGGGATCGAGTTCATGGGGCGCGATGCTGAAGTACTCGCCCAGAAAGCTGCGCAGATCGGCGGCCTGCTCCTGCTCGGTCAGCAGTTCCACCCGATTACACGTGGACAAGATGACCGCCTCGCGCACACCTGGCCGATGCGCCAGCGAGCGGATCGCATCCGCCAGCCGGCCGGCAGGGATCGCCAGCCGCTCGCGAACGTCAAGCGGCGCGCTCAGGTGGTTGACACCCAGCAGGGTCAGGCTCATGGGCGCCCCGCAAAGCGGTGTACGGTCGACACCTGGTTCGCCGACCACACCGCGAGCATGACCACAAAGACGAAGGACGACAGCCACACGGCGCGCCGGCCACGCAGTCCGGCCGATCGGCGAATGGCAATCATGCCCACATACGCCAGCCACATGGCAAAGCTCAGGAGCACCTTAGGATCGCGAAAGTACACCGCGCCATACTCGCTGGCAGCCAGTGCCGAACCGATGAGCAAGCCACCGGTCATGCAGGGCAGGCCGATTAGAAGCGAACGCAACGAAATCTGATCCAGGTCCTGCAACGGCGGAATGCGCGCCAGCAGCCCTGTGGCGGGGCGGCGCGCCTTCAACCGCTTCTCCTGCAACAAATAGAGAACGCTGGAAAACATGCAAACGATCAGCGCCGCGTAGGCCGCCAGCAGCAACAGAATGTGCAGCGTGATCCAGCCAGACCGCAGCAGCGGTGCCGCAAGTTCGTGCGACCCGGGTGAAAACGCCGGCAACAGCCCCAGCAGGAAGACCACCGGCAACAGAACCACACCGATCGTCAGGCTGCCGTACACCGCCACGACCAGTAAGAAGGCTGCGGCCAGCAGAAGTGCCAGCACTGCTTGCACTTCGCTGGCATTCACGGGTACCCAGCGGTGCGCCGCCGCAAGCACCTCTGCAAGCGAAACAAAGTGGAACAGCAGAGCGGCTACTGTGGCCGGAACTGCAACCAGCCGCCATCGCGGACGGTCGTACAGGGCCGCCGGCAATACCGCCAGCGCTGCCACACCGTACAACACCACCGCGAGTCTGAGCCAAAACAGGGACATGTGCCAGGCGGGAGAAGCACTGGCCGCCCCCATCAACCAGTATAGGTCTGACATTCCCTTGCCCGGCCGGTTTCGGTGGCGCGGCAACAACCCCTTGCTGCTGTTCATCAGCGCAATGTGCCGCCACGAGACTAAACCCAGACCGAAAATCTGCATCCCACGCAGTGAGAACGGGCAGACGCCCGGGACAGGGAGACACCTATGGATTGGAACCTAGAAGGCGACACGCGCGTGAAGCCAGGCGAGGCAGAAGAAGGCAAGATCACGGCCTACATCGAGAGCTACACATCCAAAGTTCCAAGCGGCTTTTATCTGGCCGCCGCGATTGCTTCGATCGCAGCGTCGGTCAGCTTCAAGATCGCAAAGAAGGATCACGCCGCCCTGTTCGTCGGACAGTGGGTGGCGCCGTTCCTGATTCTCGGCATCTACAACAAACAAGTGAAGCTGCACGGCAGCGACGCAAACGTTCAGACTCGCTAGTATCCCGATCCACTGCAAGTGCGCGAGCCCTGCCACCCTGGCAGGGCTCGCTTGTTTGTGCCGGGCCCACACTGAAACCGCTATGCTGAAGTCGGATCAGTGGCCTCGGAAACGGCAGTTCGGGAGAAAAAAGCAGGCGACGGAGTTACGCCGGCCATGCGGCAGCATGCCGCCGCCAAGGCTGCGCATCCGGATGCGCTCATCTTTTTCCGGATGGGCGACTTCTACGAACTCTTCTATGAAGACGCCGTAGTCGCTGCCCGCGAGCTGCAACTGACGTTGACAGCGCGCGACAAGGAACGCAGCGTTCCCATGTGCGGCGTCCCCTATCACGCTGCCGAGGGCTACCTTCAGAAACTGCTGCGGCGGGGGTTTCGCGTCGCGATCTGCGAGCAGGTGGAAGACCCCAAGCTCACCAAAACGCTGGTGCGCCGGGAAGTCACCCGCGTTCTCACGCCGGGAACGGCGCTGGACTCTTCGCTCGGACCTTCCGAGAGCAACTACCTGGCGGCGCTCGCGGTGGAAAGCAAGGCAGACCGCGCCGGCGTGGCTCTGCTCGACCTGTCCACGGGTGAGTTCCGCGCAACCGAGTTCCGCGGCAAGACTGCCGTGCAGGACGCCTGCGAGGAACTGAGCCGAACGCATCCTCGCGAGTTGCTGCTTCCGCAGGGCTTGCGCCTGGGCTCGGTACAGACATCGCTGGACGGCGAAGAAGAGGATGCCGCGACCGAGATGTTCCGCAGCGTGCGCACGCGGACGCCGATGGAAGATTGGGTGTTCACCTCGGAATACGCGATCCCATTGCTTCAGGGGCACTACCGCATCCCATCGCTGGACGGCTTCGGCATGGCCGGGCGCGCGGCGGCAGCCACCGCGGCAGGGGCCGTGCTGCATTATCTGCGATCGACGCGGCACGAGCATCTGGAACACCTGGACACGCCTCGCTGTTATGAACGTGCGACCGCGCTAGAACTGGATGCGGTCAGCCTGCGCAACCTGGAGATCACGGAGCCTCTCTTCAGCGGCGAGTCGCAACAGACCACCCTCTGCTACGCACTGGACCAGTGCCGGACGCCGATGGGCAAACGCCTGCTGCGGCTATGGCTGCAACGGCCATCTCTGCAGCCCGACGAGATCGTAGCCCGGCACGAAGCGGTAGCGGAGGCAGCGGCATCGCTGGCCCGGCGCGAACGGCTGCGGCGCGCGCTCGAGGGCGTGCTGGATCTGGAGAGGCTTCTGGGTCGCCTTGCGCTGGACTCGGCCGGTCCGCGAGATGTGCTGGCACTGGGCCGGACCCTGGATGCGCTGCCGGAGATCGCCTCTGGGCTCGCCGAGCTTTCGGCGAGGCGATGGCATTCGTTGCGGGATGGCTTCGACGCGCTCACGGATACCGCTGGGCAAATCGCCCGCGTTCTATCCCCGGAGCCGCCGTTGAAGCTTGGCGACGGGGACGCCATCGCGGATGGCGTGGACGTCGAACTGGACGATTTGCGCGGCCTGTCACGCAGCGGTCGCGAGGCAATCGCCGCCATTGAGGAACGCGAACGTGCCCGCACCGGCATCGCCTCGTTGAAGGTGCGCTTCAACAATGTGTTCGGCTACTACCTGGAAATCACCCGCAGCAATCTGGCCAACGTGCCCGCCGACTACGAACGCAAGCAAACGCTGGTCAATGCGGAGCGCTTCACCACGCCGGAGCTGAAGGACTACGAGCACAAGGTGCTCACTGCACAGGAGCGCATTGCAGAACTGGAGCGCCGCATCTTCGGCGAACTGAGGCGGCTGGTACTGAACGACGCCACGCGCATGCGCGAAACCGCGCGCAGGGTGGCCGAAGTCGATGTACTGCTGAACTTCGCGCACCTGGCCGTGCTGCGCAACTGGACCCGGCCAGAGATCGCAGGCGAGGGCGGCGTTCTGGAGTTCGCGGAGGGGAGACATCCGGTCGTCGAACTGCGGTTGGAAGAGAGTGGATCCGGCCGTTTCGTCCCCAACGGCGGTTACTTGGACGCAGAGAACGGTCCTTCGCTGGCGCTTATCACGGGACCGAACATGGGCGGCAAATCGACTTACCTGCGCATGGCGGCGCTTCTGGTGATCCTGGCGCAGGCAGGCTCCTTTGTGCCTGCGGCGCACATGCGGCTTGGCCTGGTCGACCGCATCTTCACCCGCATCGGCGCGAGTGACAACGTGAGCCGCGGCCGCTCCACCTTCATGGTGGAGATGACCGAAACTGCTGCCATCCTGAACACGGCAACGTCGCGCTCGCTCGTTCTGCTGGACGAGATGGGCCGGGGAACGGCGACCTACGACGGCCTTTCGCTGGCGTGGGCGACCGTGGAGCATCTGCACGATCGCATCGGTGCCCGCACGCTGTTTGCCACGCATTACCACGAGCTCACACTTCTCGAATCCAAGCTCGATCGGCTCAAGAATCTGCGCGTGGCCTGCCGCGAAGGCGGCGCGGGCATCGTGTTCCTGCACCAGGTGGAAAGCGGCGCGGCCGATCGCAGCTACGGCATCGAAGTGGCAAAGCTGGCCGGTGTTCCGCGTGTCGTGATCGAGCGCGCACGAGCGGTGCTGAAGCTGCATGAGAAGGCGGAAAGCGCCGGCGTCGCCGCGGGTGCAGCCGTCGTACAGGCAGCGGAACCGGCACTGCAGATGACCATGTTTACGCCCCTGTCGCAGCGTGTGGTCGACCGTGTGCGCTCGACGGACGTAGACCGGATGACGCCCATGGAAGCTCTGCAATTGCTGGCCGAGTTGAAGCAGGAGATCGAACAATGAGCAGCACTGACCGAGTAGAGGCCAAGCGCCGGCAGCAGAGGGCAAGCCTGCCGTATCCTCCGCCGGGGCCCCTAGTGGTAGCCGGTGTGATGAGTGGAACGTCTGCCGACGGGGTCGACGTTGCGCTGGTGCGCATCAGCCCCGGCCGGTCTGACGGTACGCCGCGGATCAAGCTCTTGGGGCACACACACTCCGCATACCCGTCAAGACTGCGTGCCGCCGTGCTGGCAGCCATGGACGCGCGGAGCATCTCCACCGCCGAACTAGCTCGGCTTCACTGGCGCTTGGGTGAGGTGTACGCCGAAGCGATTCTGGCAGCGGAAGCACAGCTTGGCACACGAGCCAAGCTGGCCGGCGTTCACGGACAGACGGTGTACCACCAAGGCGCACCTGCGAAATACCTGGGCACAACGCTGCGGTGTACGTGGCAGCTTGGCGAGGCGGCAGAGATCGCTGCCCGTACCGGCCTGCCGGTGGTCAGTGATTTCCGTCCGGCGGACATGGCAGCGGGTGGCCAGGGCGCGCCTCTGGTACCGATGCTGGATCGCGTGCTGTACGCGCACCCCACGCGCAACCGCATCCTGCAAAATCTGGGCGGCATTGCGAATATGGCGGCACTGCCGGCGGGTTCGACCGAGGTGCTAGCTTTCGATTCCGGCCCGGCCAACGTAGTAATCGATGGAGCGATGCAGCGGCTCTACAACAAACGCCTGGATCGGGACGGACGAACAGCGGCCAAAGGACAGATCCTGCAAGCTGTGCTCGCCGACAGCCTGCGACATCTGTACTTCGCTGAGCCCGCGCCAAAGAGTTGCGGACGGGAAGAGTTTGGCGGGACCTTTGTAGATCGGTTCATCGCGCAGTGCCGCACTGCCGAAGGAGCGGATGCGGACGTGATTGCAACGGCAACGGCACTCACAGCCGAGTCGATCCTGGAGGCGTACCGAAGATTCGTCTGGCCGTTCCTCGGACAACACGCTCCCCTGGCTGACGCAGCGGAGTACATCGTGGCGGGCGGCGGATCACGAAATGCAAGCCTCATGCGGATGCTCCGGGAGGGTTTGGAGCCGCTCGGCATCGAGGTCTCTACGAGTGATGACACGGGCATACCCGCAGAGGCGAAGGAGGCAGTCGCGTTCGCTCTGCTGGCGTGGCTGCGGTGGCATGGGCTGCCCGGCAATGTTCCGTCGGCAACGGGAGCGAAAGGTCCCGTGCTGCTGGGCAGGATCACGCTTTGACACGATCAGCTTTCCGCAATCGCGCACCTTGGGCTCGGCAGGCTGGCTCTGCTGCTCTTGCCCTGGTCCTCAGCGTTGCCGCACTCGGTCTCATCGCGTGCACCTCGGTGCCGCACGACCGCGATACCGTCGTCATCGATATCGAAAACTCGCCGACCAACCTCGACATCCGGATCGGATCCGACGCGCAGGCTGAGCATATCGGGGCTCTTCTATTTGACGCTGTGGTGCAAAAGGACGAGCACGGACTGCTGCAGCCGTGGCTGGCGGAACGCTGGGAGTGGACGGACCCGCGCACGCTGGTCCTGCACATCCGTCCTGGCGTGCACTTTCACGACGAAAAACCTCTCACCGCGGCCGACGTCGCCTGGTCCATTGACAGCATGCACAACGGCAGCATCGTGACCAGCAAGGCTGGCGCCTTTGCCAACGTCGATCGGGCCGAGGCACCGGACGATCGCACCTGCGTCGTTCACCTGAAGCAGCACGACGGTGGTCTGCTGTTCAACATGAGCGATGGCCTGTTCGCCGTGGTGGAGCGCGGAGCCGGCAAAGAACTGGGCGACCACCCCATGGGCTCGGGGCCGTTCGTGTTTGTGTCGCAGGTGCAGGACAAGGAAGTTCTGCTGCGCGCCAATGACGCATACTGGGCGGGCGCTCCGCATCTTCGCAAGCTCCGCTTCGATATCGTTCCGGATGCGATTACCCGCGCCCTGGAATTGCGCAAAGGGTCCGCGGATGTGACGAGCAACGCCCTGACGACGGACACCGTGTACTCGCTGCGCAACGACCCCAGCGTGGTTACGGAAAGCCAGCCCGGCTCCATCGTGAACTACATCACCTTCAACGTTCGCGACCCGCTGCTTGCCGACGAGCGGGTGCGGCAGGCCTTTGAATGGAGCCTGGATCGGCCGGCGATGGTGCATGCGCTTTGGCGGGATCATGCCCGCATCTCGGAAACGCTGTTGCCACCGCAGCACTGGGCGGCGCTGCGCAGCAATGAGGTGGTGCCGTACACGCGAGACCTCCCAAAGGCGCGCGCTCTGCTGGATGCGGCTGGTTACAAGCCGGACGCGCACGGAGTTCGCATCCGGCTCACGCTCAAGAGTTCCACGGACGATACCATGCGGCTGCTTGCCGCTATCGTGCAGCAGCAGGTGCGCGAAGCCGGCATCGAGTTGACGCTGCGCCAGAACGAGTTCGGCACCTTCTACTCGGACGTGACCAAGGGAGCCTTCCAGATGTACGTTCTGCGGTGGGTCGGCTCCAACGAAGATCCTGAGATCTTCCGCTACGCCTACGCCAGCGATCGCATGCCGCCGAAAGGTGGCAACCGCGGCCACTTCAGCGATCCGACGGTCGACGCGCTGATTGCGCGCGGTGCTGCAGAAACGTCAGAGGCGGAGCGTCGCCCGACCTATGTGGAGTTGCAGCAACGCCTGCACACCGCAGCGCCTACGGTGGTGCTGTGGTCTCTGGACAATGTTGTGGTGCACTCCAGCAGGCTGCACGGCGTGAACGCTACGGGTTCAGGCACTTTTGAATGGCTGCGCACCGCGACGGCAGACCCGCGCTAGCGCGGCACGGTCCGAACGGAAGCGCTGCGCGTTGACTGAAGGCAGGCGTTTTCGTACACTCATGGAGTTGGTTCCGGCGTAGCGAGAGTTGCTGCAGCGCGGGAATCCTACTCGCCGGGCGCCACGTCAGTGCGGCAGCCCGCAGTATGTTGCCTCCTCGTTCAATGGTAGGACAGTCGGCTCTGAACCGATCAATCGGGGTTCGAATCCCTGGGAGGCAACCATCGCTTTGTGCGGCGACTCCGGCGCAACGTTGCGGCATCTTGCTCATCCAATAAGCTGAATCGCGATGATCTTCCTGACCCGCAAAGCCGATTTTTCGTCGTCCCACTTCTATCGCAACCCGAACTGGACGGACGAGCAGAACGCTGCCGCCTTCGGCAAGTGCGCCAACCCGCACGGTCATGGGCACAACTACACGCTTGAAGTCACTGTAGCCGGCGAAGTCGATCCGGTAACCGGGTTCGTTGTCGACCTGAAACTGCTGAAGGACATCCTGGAAGCGGAGGTGGTCAGCGTCTATGACCATCGCCACCTGAACCACGAAGTGCCCGAGTTTAAGGACGTAAACCCGACCACTGAAAACATCGCCGTGGCGATCTGGCGACGACTCGATGGCAAGGTTCCTAACGCCAGGCTGCACCGCGTGCGCGTGTATGAGATGGACGACCTGTTTGCGGACTTCTACGGCGAAGAAGCGCCAGGGAACTCCAACCAGTCGGCGAGCAGCATGGGGCTGTCCGCGTGAGCAAGCCCATCGCGCACTTCTCACGCCGCTACCGTTTCTCCGCTTCGCATCGCCTGCATGCTCCTGCTCTGTCCGATGAGCAGAACCGCGAGACCTACGGAAAGTGCAACAACCCACACGGGCACGGGCACAACTACTGGCTTGAGGTCACCGTTGCTGGACCGATCGATCCTCAAACCGGCTTTGTCGTGGACCTGCCAAAGCTGGACGCTCTGGTACAGGCGGACGTCCTGAACCGGTTCGACCATACCCACCTGAATCAGGACCCAACGTTCTCGGGCGACTTCGTTCCCTCGACTGAGAATCTAGCCCTTGAGGTGGAGCGGATTCTGCGACGCGACATTCCCGGGCTTACTTCGCACGAAGATCTTCGCCTGGTGAACCTGCGCATTGAGGAAACCCGGAACAACTCCTTCGACCTTTCCGGCGCGGATCTTGAGTCAATGCACAGAGAGGCATCACGTTGAGCCCCACCCCTGACGAGAGCACAATGCAGACTGTCCAAGCTGGATCCTCGCAGAACAATGGATCGCTCCCGGATACTACGAGCCTAAGCAACGCGACGATCGAACAGATTTACGGCGAACTCCTGCGTCGGATCGGCGAAGACCCCACCCGCGACGGCCTGTTGAAGACTCCCGAGCGGATGCAGAAGTCACTGGCTTTTCTGACCCGCGGATACAAGCAGAGCGCCACGGAGATCCTGCGCGGCGCGCTGTTTGATGTCGAGTATGACGAGATGGTCATCGTGCGCGACATCGAGTTCTACTCCCTCTGCGAGCACCACATGCTTCCCTTCTTTGGCAAAGCGCACGTGGCGTATATCCCCAAGGGAAAGGTGATCGGGTTGAGCAAGGTCGCTCGGCTGGTCGACGTGTTCGCCCGTCGCTTGCAGGTGCAGGAGCGGATGACGCGGCAGATCGCGGACTCCATCGTCGACGCGATCGATCCTCAGGGCGTTGCGGTCATCCTGGAGGCACAGCACCTGTGCATGATGATGCGCGGCGTGGAAAAGCAACAGTCGATCACCACCACATCCGCCATGCTGGGAGCGTTCCGGAACAGCCCGCAGACTCGTAACGAGTTCCTATCGCTCATTCGCAGGCCGCAGGCGCTGTAATCACAGCGGCCTGCGAGATGTAGCAGCATTACCCTGAGTGCATGCGGTTTCGTACGCGTCGTGTGTTTGCGGTTGCAGCGTTCCTTTGTGTGCTGGGGCTAGGCGCGGTCCAGTTCAGAAGGATGCGCGCCGTCTCCTGCGAACCGACGACACGCATCGTGATCGCTGACGGCCGGGCGCATCGCGTGGGACTTCTCAGGCGAATCATCGGCGCAGCGCCCTCGCCAGAAGGACTGACTGCGACTGGCACCAACGCTGGTCGCGTTTCCTTTCTGGCGGAACCGGATGGCGCGACTGCGATCTTGTATCGAGCACCCGTAGGCGGAGGCGCCACGTTGCTGCAGATCAAGTCCTCGAGCCAATCCTGGCTTTTGCCGCTGCACAGCACACGAACCTGGAGCGATCACGTGGGCGACGGTTTGCCCGATGCTCTGCGACTGCATGATGCCGACGATCGTCTGCGCTTCCGGCATTGGTTCACCACCGTGGCGGATCGCGCTGCTGCGATGCCGGACGCCGACCTGCCCCGCGAGATCACCGATTGCAGTGCCCTGCTCCGCTATAGCTATCGCATTGCCCTGATGAACCACGGCGACCGCTGGTACAAGCAGTTTCAGCCTGGGTCCATGCCTGTGCTGCCGAGCGTGACGCAATGGAACTATCCGAACACGCCGTTGGGCGCCGGTCTCTTCCGCGTCGTACCTGTTCACGCAGCCATCCCTCAGGCGAGCGATTTTGCCGAGTACGCCGATGCCAAGACGCTATACAGTCGGAACAGCTTCCGCGTCAGTCGCGACATTCGCGCCGCAAAACCGGGCGACCTGCTGTTCTTTCATCAGCTTGGCCCGGAGCAGCAGTATCATTCGATGATTGTTACGGGAGACGGCGCGGAATGGGTCGTGTATCACACGGGTCCGGATGGATCAGGAGCGGTACACAGCCACGGCGAGATGCGACGCGCGCGCATCACGGATCTGTTGCAACATCCGGATTTTCGTTGGCGGCCCACTCCCGGCAATCCGAACTTTCTGGGCGTCTTTCGCTGGAACCTGCTCAGGGAAGATTAGCCTTTCCAACAAGCGTTCGTTTGTGGCTGCTGCTGGTTTGCGTGTGCCTGCTGCCCCTTCGCTCCTATGCTGCGAACCCGTACTTCACCCTCAGTACAAACAGGAGCTTTGCACCCGGAACTCAACCGAAACTGCACCTGTACACGCACGATGTGGACGCGCTGGAGTTCCGCGTGTACCGCGTCGAAGATCCCGAAGCGTTCGCCGCGAAGCTGCAGGAGATGCATAGCTTCGGCGATCCGTCGCATGCGTGGAGCGTGCCCGAGCAGATCGACGAGAAAACGTGGATTGAACGGTTCCATGACTGGAAGAGCAGCCTCTGGCACGCGATCAAGGAGTTCTTTCGAACCCAGTTTTCCCGAGCGACTCGCGACGCTTTCAAAACGAAGCAGTCCAGCCTGGCGCGCCGCAGCGTCATCGTCAACGCCGCTCAGTTTGCCCAGATACCTTTGCTGAACGACAGGCAGCTCGTAGCTCGATGGCGCCTGCGTGTACCCGCAACTTTTGTGTCCGACAACCAGATCCTGCCCATCAGCGGCCTGGATCGCGGCATGTACCTGGTGGAGGCGACCGACGGCCATCTGAAGGCGTACACCGTTCTGCTGGTAAGCCAAACGGCGTTGGTGACGCGGCTTGTGAGCGGAGAGGTGGTCACCTTCGTTGCAGACCGGACGACGGGCGCCTCCGTACCGCATGCTTCGGTCAGCATGCAACTGGGCAGCGGGCCCATCGTGCGCAAAGCTTCAGCCGCCGACGGCACCGCGGTCTTTGAACACGCCGCAAGTGCTGGCGACGCCGATACCGCAGACAGCGAGGCCGCGCAGAAGCTCTGGTTTATGGCGCGCAGCGGAAGCGATGTCGCGCTGAGCTCACCTTTCTCCTACAGCTTCACGCAAACGGTCCAGGACACATCCGTCGCCTATGTGTACACCGATCGACCGGTCTACCGGCCTGGGAACACGGTGCACTTCAAGGCCATCCTGCGCGACCGTTCGGGCAACACTCTTGCCGTTCCAAAGGCAGGGGCGATTCATGTAAAGGCCGTCGATGATGCGGACAAGACGCTGCTTGAGGAAGATCTGCCGCTGTCCGCGATGGGCACCATTCAGGGCGACATCCCTCTGCCGGCGGACGTCGGGCTTGGCTTTGCCCGCCTCACGCTGACGCGCGGTGACAACGACACTTCGCTCGGAGGCACGGCATTCCGTGTGGAGGAGTATCGCAAGCCGGAGTACCAGGTTCAGGTCACGGTAGCCAAGCCCATGCTGCTGCAGGGAGAAAGCAACAGCGCGACCGTCCAGGCAAGGTACTTCTTCGGTGAGCCGGTCAGCAACGGCAGGGTCAAGTACCGCGTGTATCGAAGCCGCCATTATTGGTGGGGCGACCCGACCGACGCCGATGATGATGCCGCGGGCGAACAGAGCAGTGCAGACGATGCTTCCGACTCTTCACAGGACGTGGAAGAGGGCGACCAGCAGAGCGAGCATACAAGTCAACTGGACGCTGACGGCAAGCTGACGGTTCCTATCCCAACCCACTTCAGCGACGACCAGCGCTACGACACGGACTACGTGGTCGAAGCAGGCGTGACGGACGAGGCAGGGCGAGAGATCACTGCGCGGTACCGATTCACCGCCACGCATGGCAGCTTCCGCATTCATGCGCAAACGCAAAGCTACACCGTTGCTTCCGGCGGCACCGCCAGCGTCCAGGTGAGCGCGGTGGATTACAAGGACCGACCTGTGCAAACGCGCATCCATGTTCGGCTTGTGCAACCGCCTGCCAACGGCGCCGACAGCTCGGATTCGGCGAAGACGCTCGCCGAGACCGACGTGAATACCGCAGCCAACGGCAGTGCGACGGCCAGCCTCGCGGTGCGCTCCTCCGCGAACGGATCGCTGCGTGTGGTCGCCACCGCGGAAACTCCGGAGCATCGCACCGTGGAAGACTCCGATTACGTGTGGGTCAGCGGCACGGCATCAGAAGAGGACGAAGATACAGATGGGCAGAAGATCCGCATCCTCACCGACAAGAAGACCTACGCACCCGGCGACACCGCACACGTGACGCTGGTCAGTCCTGTCGCAGACGTTCATGTGCTGTTTACCGCAACCGCAAACGCGCCCATCCTGCGCAAGGTGCTCGCAGGACGCGGCAACACTCTGAACGTCGATCTGCCGCTGGGCAAAGAGGCGCAACCCAACCTGACCCTGGATGCCGTGCTCGTCAAGAACGACAAGCTATACCAGGGTCGTCGCAGCGTTTCTGTTCCACCCGTTCAGCAACGGCTGCAGATCGCCATCGCGCCGGTGTCGCAGGTCTTTCAACCCGGCCAAACCGCAGCATACGACGTTACGACGACCGATGCTGCCGGCCGGCCGACCGCTGCGGAACTCAGCTTCGATGTGGTCGACGAGGCAATCTATTCGCTTTACCCGGACAGCAGCGGCGACATGGTGAAGCAGTTGTACCCAGATCGTGCGATCTATCCGGAATACGATAGTTCGCTTACCTACTACTTCACCGGCGAGGCGGGCACGCGTTCCCCGCAGTTGGCGATGCGGCACACGCGGTATGGCCCGCATTTGGCCCAGGTAAAGCCCGGCCTGGACGCAAAGGGTCCGCGGATTCGCAAGGACTTCCCCGATACAGCGTTCTGGCAGCCCGCCGTGCGAACGGACGCGAACGGGCACGCGCGCGTTAGCTTCAGCTATCCCGATTCGTTGACCACCTGGCGGACCTCCGTTCGAGCAATCACTGCAAGCTCCCAGGCGGGCAGTGCCGTCAACCGCGTGATCGTGCGCAAGAACATCATCGTGCGGATGGGACAACCCCGATTCCTGCGCAAGGGCGACAGCGTAACTGTGCCCGTGATCGCACACAACTACTTGCCTTCCGCGCAACAGGTTCAGCTTTCGTTGGGCGCAACCGGCCTTGAACTGCCGCAGAGCCCGCCAACAGCGGTTGCGCTGCTCCCTCGCGCAGACAACACGACAAACTTCCGCCTGCGCGCTTCTGCAATCGGCACAGCCACCCTCACCGCAAAGGCAACCGGCGCCACCGAGGGCGACGCCCTGCAACTCAGCTTCCCGGTTGAGCCCGACGGCGTAAAGCAGAACGTTGCGAATGCCGGCATTGCGGTGAATACCACCTCTCAGAATGCCGTTCTCAAATTCCCGGCCGGAACCGATCCTGCAGCACACCGGCTACGCCTCAACGCTTCGCCGTCGATCGCTGGCACCCTGTTTGGCGCACTGGATTACCTGACCAGCTTTCCGTACGGCTGCACGGAGCAAACCATGTCGAGCTTTCTGCCGGACCTGCTCGTGTCCAAGGCTCTGAGCAGGTTGGGAGTGCCGCTCAGGGAAAGTTCGGCCAGGCTACACGCGCAGGTGACCGCGGGCATTCAGAAGTTGAACGACACGCACCACAGCAATGGCGGATGGGGCTGGTGGCAGGAGGACGACAGCCAGGTGTTTATGACGGCATACGTCGTCAGCGGTCTGCAGCAGGCGGTCGACGCAGGATATCCCGAGGCGAACTCTAACATCGATTCGGGAGCGGACTACCTCGTGAAGCAGCTTGCGCAACATCCGCGCATGCTGCCGGAGCTTCGCGCCTTTGTGGTGTATGCCCTCGCGCTGCACAAACGGAACGTGGCGGTCGATCTGGACCTGCTGTACCGTCGCCGCGCAGACCTGTCAGCACAAGCTCTCGCCTACACCGGCCTGGCGATGCGGCAAAGCGGAGACGGTCGCAGCAGCGAAATCGCGACCCTGCTGGAGTCAAAGGCGAAGGTACAGGGCGAACTGGCAAGCTGGGCCGCTGACCGCAACAACCTGCTGGACGTAGACAGCGATGAGAGCGCCGCCGCCACGGCGTTTGCACTCAAGTTTCTGATCGGGGAACGACCGGCATCTCCGCTGCTGCCAAAGGCTGCGCAATGGCTCATTCTGCATCGCGATGAAGGCGCATGGTGGGGATCGACTTACGACAGCGCCTTCGTCCTCTACGGCCTCACGGAGTATGTCGCCGCGACACAGGAGCTGAATGCAGACCTCGATGTAGACATTCGCGTGAACAACACCAACATCGCGCATCGCCACTTCAACCGTGCCGATGCTCTGCATGGCGCCACGCTGGAAGTGACCCTGGACGCCACGCGGCTGAACCCCGAGACAAACCAGGTGGAGATCGCGACCCGCGGAAACGGACGTGCGTACTGGTCAGCCCAAGGTGAGTTCTACTCCACCGCAAAAGCCGCATACCAGGCCGGCACCATGCAACTGAACATCGCACGTGATTACTACAGGCTGGTTCCTAAACAAACCGGCGACCACATGGTGTACACGTTGCAACCTCTGAGCGGAACCGCCCAGAAAGGCGAAATCCTTGCGGTCCACCTGGGCGTGAGCGGATCGCCACAGAAGTATTTGCTGATTGAAGACCCGATCGCCGCGGGAACCGAATTTGTTCGCAACCGCAGCAGCTACAACATCGAGGGCGCTCCTGACTCGTGGACCGACTGGTACACGCGACAGGAGTTCCATGACGATCGTGCTGCCTTCTTCAGCACCAACTTTGCGCACCGGCAAGACTTGTTCTACCTCGTCCAAGTCGTGAACGCAGGCAGCTTCCAGATCAGCCCCGCGCGCGTGATGCCCATGTACCAGCCCGGAGTGCAGGCCACCACAGACACGCTGCACCTGGATGTGCCGGAGGTGGTGCGATGACGTCAGGCAGGAATCTTCTGACCGCAGCCATGCAGCGCGTTCGCGGGCCGGTGCTGCTGCCCTTGCTGGGCGGCAATGCGCTACTTCTGCTTTGCGCCATGCTGGGATTGCTGATCCCCGACTCCCACACGTGGCAGGTGCTGCTGTCGCTCGCGCTGGCGCTGGGGGTGGTGTCCGCCCTGCTTCTCTGGAACGCCCTGGCCGTGCGACGCTTGCGGACAAGTGCGCCGACCATCCCGCTTTGGCACGGAGCGTTGCTGCTCGGTGCGTTCCTCCTGATTGCAGCCTCGCTTTGGTACGGAGTGGACCTCGCCTATGCGAGTGTTGAGACCCGGGCAGGGTATTGGAATTCCCAAATGTCCAGCGCGCTTAGGCACGCCTTCACCTACGCGCGGCTTATACAGTTACAGCAGTTCACGCTCTCCACCATTCAAGGCGTGCTCGTGCCGGCTGTGCTGCTTCCGATCGCCATGGAGTCAAGCACCTTCGGCCTGCGAAGCGGTGCAATGCGGCGTGGTCTCCGCGGCCTTGCCCAATGGCAACATTGGGCTGTCGCAGTTGTAACGCTGGGCGTCATTGCCCCACTCGTTCCGCGAGTCCTTGCCTGGCACCCCGCTCACTCCGTAACGGGCGAAACGATTAGCGCGTTGCTCCGGCTGGTCCTGGCTGCCCTGCTCATAGTGGTGAGCGCCATTGCGCTGCTGTGTGTCGACGCAGAGTTGCTCCACCGAATCCATGCGAGCGCACAACCAACTCGCGAGGGCACCGGCAGCGCGCTCTAGCGCTGCTGCAGCAAGCTGTGTGTCGCCGCTAAGCCATGCTCCCGCAAGTATCGCAATGCCAGCGCGCATGCCGCACGATGGGCTCGCTGCGATGTCTCCTGGGGGCCCGGGGAGCGGAGTGCTGTGCTCACCTGCTCGCCTGTCCACGCGGGTGCATCCCGGCAAGACTCGCCATTGAGAGCGGCCACCAAGCCCTCACGCAACCATAGCGGCGCTGTGTGCGACGCCTCCGTCTCGACAAAGCTGTGGAGGAACTCGTGCCGGAACAGCGATCGCGCGCCGCCATGCGTCCGTAGAACGTCCGCCGGTTGCGTCGCAATGCGGTCCCCCGTTGTTGCGGCCAGCGCCCAGCCCGGCTCGCCTGTCGCTTCGCGAAAGGCCTTCGTGGTTGGGAACACGGTCAGCGTGGGGTGTACCGTCACCGGCTGCTCCCAGCGCATTCGGGCCTCGGCAAACGCGCCGGTCGCGTCCTCAGCCAACGCGCCGTCACGCTGAGTTACGCGCAGCGTGAAGCCGTTCGCCGGTACGTCAACCCATCCGGCATCACTCCTGCTGATTCGAACGACTGTCCCGGGAAAATACGTCCGCAGGATGTCGCGGTAGCTCTTCCCTGCCCGAGCCATCGCTGCTGCGCCGGTTTGGCACAGCCCTACGCCGTGCCCGAACCCCGACCCGTCGAAAACGAACTTCTCGCCCGCGCGCTGCACCTGGTATCGATCGCTTCGAATCTGGTTCCAACCCAGGTTGCGGTCAACCGCAAAGCGGAAGGTGGCTGCCCGCACCGTTTGTGTGCCTCCCGCAAATCGAAGACGAAGCTGCTGGATCCTTCCACTCGCATCCTGAGACAGAGGTGCAATCTGCTGAATTGCGCCTGGGATGGTGATGCCTTCTGACTGGACCGCTCGTCGGATATCCGCCTCCGGCAAGGAAGCGTGCCATTGTGCAGGGACGCGCATGCACCATGGGTCCGCATGGGCGGAGAGCCACGGTCTCACTTGCCCGCCCCACGCAGCGGCCGCATCTTCCGTGAAGCCACCGCAGTGTTGCGAGAAGTACGCCGGCACCTGCCGCGCGCCGTACCAGAGCGTCTCTCCGCTGGTCGCCCACACAGCATCGCGTATGCTCTGCCGCACGGGTTCGAAACGAAGTGTCTGGCAATGTGTCGTGTCACATAACGCATCACCCTCGTGCCTGCCCGAGGCGGTCGCGGCGAACGATCGCGTCACAACGGCCAGCGCTTTCAGCGACTCGACAGGCTCCTGCGGATCCGCCTCGGCGGTCAGCACCGCCTCGACATACCGCTCGCTCGAGACGTCTAACCGCACGCGCAACCGATCATGGACGACATCGATTCGCCAACGTCCTGCAGCCTCGGCATGATGATGACCGCTCGTGTCAACCGCCACCTTCCCATGTAGCTCCACGAAGCGGAGAGGACGGTTCGATGCATCCAGCATCAGGTTTCCTTGCCGTCTCAGATCCAACGAAACGGCTCCGCTTTGCTGCGTACAGGTGGGGCAGGTTCGCAGGGTCGCGCCGGAGAATCGCAAGTGCAGTTGCTCCACCTGCTCTGTTTGGAACAGCAGGACCGTTACATTCTCCGCACGTGGAGCGGCAATCGCCACCCGCAGCAGCATCCCATGCAGCAGCAGAAGCACACAACGCAATCTCCCGCGCAGTATTCGCATCGAGCTCTAGCGCTTCCGTTCCAGGTATCGGTGCGCCGCTCCCGCTGCATCATTCCCCGTACCGCCTGGAACATAGACGGCAACCACACGCATCGGACGTATCGGCGTTCCCGGAGCGAAGGTCATGCCGGCAAACCATCCGTGCTGCAGCAACGGCGCGGGGTCGTGAGCAGTGCCGGTCTTTCCGCCCAGCACCATGCCGGGCGTCTTGGCGGCGTGGGCCATCCCATATTCGACAGAACCGAGCAACCCACGCCGTACGGTGTCGTCCTCTGTGGAAGCGATCTCCAGGTCACGAGCCAGTTGCGTGTAAGCACGTGCAAGCTGAAGCGGCGTGACCGACACGCCTTCCAGGCCGAGCGCAACCAAGGCACGGTCTTCTGGCCTGCCAAGCGATGCCGCGACGAAGACTCCATACCTCTGCAGGCCCGCATGCAGCGCCGCTGACGGCAATTGCTGCGCCACCCGCGCGAAGTAAGTGTTGCACGAGTACGCCAGCGCCTCTTCCGCATCGAGCACACCAAGGCCGACGGGATGCGAACAGGCGAGGTTGCGGCCCGCTATGCGCAGGCTTCCGGTGCATGCGATTCGTGTCTGCGGTGTGATTACACCGAGCCGCAACGCAATCAGCAGAACCATGGGCTTCAGCGCCGATCCCGGGACCGATGCGACATTTCCGTCTGTTCCGACGACATGGTCCGCTCCACTTTCAAGATCGATGTCGACCATCGTAGGCTGACGAAGAGTACTGGCCAGCGCAAAGCGTGACGGCGATGCAAGCCCAATCGCGGCTGCACCCATGAACAGCAGAAAGGGCCGGCGCGACAGTTGCCGCACCGGCCCTGGTTCTGCCACCGCCCTATTTAGCTCCGTCGCGGAACACGCGAATGGACCGGCCACCCAAAATCACCTTCTCGGTAAACTCGCATGACTCAAAGGGGTCGTCAAGGTTCTGCGTATCCAGCACCTGCCTCCATTGCGACTTGGAAGGCGACTCCGGCAGCTTGAACTCGACTCCCTCGGGAGCGGCGTTGATCAGGAACAGGAAGCTATCATCCTTCACTTCCTTGCCGTCCTCATCGGTCACGCCCAGCGTCTGTCCGTTCAGCAGAATCGCAATGGACTTCGCCCAGGTTTCATTCCAGTTCGCATCCGAGAACTCATTGCCGTCCGCGCCGTACCATGCAATATCGCGCACCACTGACCCGCGAATCTTGCGGTCCTGGAAGAACTTGCGGCGACGTAGGTTCGGGTGATCGCGCCGCAGGTGGATCAGCTTGGAGGCAAACTCCATCAGCCGCTGCCGCGGAACATCCAGCTTCCAGTCATACCAGGTCAGCTCGTTGTCCTGGCAATAGCCGTTGTTGTTGCCCCGCTGCGACCGGCCCAGTTCGTCGCCGCCGCAGATCATGGGAACACCCTGCGAAAGCACAAGCGTGGTCAGGAAGTTGCGCACCTGGCGCTCGCGCAGTTCGTTGATGGCCTGGTCGTCTGTTGGGCCCTCGGCACCCATGTTCCAAGAGTCGTTGTTGTCGGCGCCGTCCTTGTTGTCGTCGCCATTGGCCTCGTTGTGCTTCTCGTTGTAGCTGACCAGATCGGTAAGCGTGAATCCATCGTGGGCCGTGATGAAATTGATCGACGCACTCGGCTTTCTGCCATCGCCCTGGTACAGATCAGACGATCCTGTGAAGCGGTATGCAAAGTCTGAAAGCAGACCTTCGTCGCCCTTCCAGAATCGACGAACCGTATCGCGGTACTTGCCGTTCCACTCTGCCCACAACACCGGGAAATTGCCCACCTGGTACCCACCGTCGCCCACGTCCCACGGCTCTGCAATCAGTTTCACGTTCTGCAGAATCGGGTCCTGGTGGATGACGTCGAAGAAGCCCGACAGCTTGGAAACGGCCGACTCTTCGCGCGCCAGCGTCGATGCGAGATCGAAGCGGAAGCCGTCCACATGCATCTCGGTGACCCAGTAGCGCAGTGAATCCATCACCAGCTTCAGCACCTGCGGATGCACCAGGTTCAGCGTGTTGCCCGTCCCGGTGAAATCCATGTAGTACTGCGGCTTGCCGGGCACACGGCGGTAGTAGTTCACATTGTCGATGCCCTTCATGCTCAGCAGCGGTCCCAGGCCGTTGCCTTCACAGGTGTGGTTGTAGACCACGTCGAGGATCACCTCAATGCCCTCGGAGTGGAGCTTCTTCACCATCTGCTTGAACTCGTTCACCTGGCAGCCGTCGTCGCCACACGAGCTATAGCGAGACATCGGTGCGAAGTAGCCGAGCGTGTTGTAACCCCAGTAATCGCGGAGACCCTTATCGACCAACTGGCCTTCGTCGATGAAGTGGTGCACCGGCAGAAGTTCCACCGCCGTCACGCCAAGTTTTTTCAGGTAAGCGATGCTCGCGTCCGACGCCAGGCCGGCGTAGGTTCCGCGCAGCTTCTCGGGAACAAGTTCGTTCTGCTTGGTGAACCCGCCAACGTGAACTTCATAAATGATCGAGTCAGCCAGAGGCGTATCGGGAGGACAATCGCCGCTCCAGTCAAACTTGGGATCGACAACCACGCTCTTCGGCACACCGTCCGCCGAGTTCTGCGGGTCAAACTTCATCTCGTCGCCACTTGCCACGTCGTAGGCAAAGATTGGCTTCTTCCAGTCCACCTGGCCCTCGATGGCCTTGGCGTACGGGTCTACCAATAGCTTGTTGCTGTTGAAACGCATTCCGTTTGCCGGATCCCACGGACCTTCCACGCGGTAGCCGTACCGCTGTCCGGGTTTGATGTCGCGCACCAGGCCGTGCCACACAAAAGCGGTACGCTCCTTCAGGGGAACGCAATCGGTTTCTACCCCGTTTTCGTCAAAAAAGCACACGCGCACGGCCGTTGCAGTTTCGGAAAAGAGAGCAAAGTTTGTGCCAAGCCGCTGTGGCGTGGCGCCAAGCGGGTAAGGTCTTCCGGGGAGGGTCGTGCGGTTCATTGGATCTCCGTTTCAATCTGGGTTCGGATAGAGAGATGCTCCGCGCGGTAGGACTGTCACCTGCACCTGAAACGCGGCGCGCTTTCGCGCCAAGCGGCGACTCGGTCAACTTTTCGCATCGAAAACGGTGTGACGTCCAAAAGCAGCTACAAGGTTTGCGAAGGCATACCCGTGCCCCGTGGCGCGGCGTGGGACGGGCGCGGAACCAACTTCGCCCTCTTTTCCGAACACGCGACCCGCGTTGAACTCTGCCTGTTTGACAGCACCGGCAAGCGGGAGATCGAGCGCATCGCATTGCCCGAATACACTAATCAAATCTGGCACGGTTATATCGAAGGCGTGATGCCCGGAACGCCGTACGGCTTTCGTGTGCACGGACCTTACGATCCGCGCAATGGCCTGCGCTTCAATGCCAACAAGCTGTTGCTGGACCCCTATGCGACCGCACACCTGGGAAGGCTGAAGTGGGAGCCACCAATCTTCGGCTACACCCTCGAAACCGGCGACGACACCACCTTCGATACCAGAGACAGCGCGCAGTTTGTTCCCAAGTGCCTCGTGGTCGACCCTGCGTTCGACTGGAGCGGCCAGCCCGGCCACTTGAACCGTCTGCGTGTGGGCTGGGATGAGACGGTGCTCTACGAGCTGCACGTGAAGGGCTTCACCCGCACTCACCCGGCGCTGCCGGACAACCTGCGCGGAACCTACGAGGGGCTGGGCCGGCCGGAGATCGTGGACTACGTCCGTTCGCTTGGCGTCACCTCCATCGAGCTGCTGCCAATCCATACCTTTGTGACCGATAGTCACCTGCACGCCCTGAAGCTGACGAACTATTGGGGTTACAACAGCATCGGCTTCTTTGCGCCGGATCCTCGTTACGCCGCCACACCGCGACGCGCTCTGCAGGAATTCAAAGAGATGGTCGCGCGCTACCACGACGCGGGCATCGAAGTGATCCTGGACGTGGTCTACAACCACACCGCCGAGGGCAATGAGCTCGGTCCTACGCTCTCGTTCAAGGGCATCGACAATCCCAGCTACTACCGCCTGCTGCCCAGCAATCCACGCTATTACATCAACGACACGGGCACGGGTAACACCGTCAACGTGAGCCATCCGCGTGTGCTGCAGATGGTTTGCGATAGCCTGCGCTACTGGGTAGAGCAGACCCACGTCGACGGCTTCCGCTTCGACCTTGGGACTATCCTTGCTCGCGAGCCCAACGGCTTCGACAACAAGAGTGGCTTCCTAAAGGCGGTCTGCCAGGACCCCGTACTCAGCATGACCAAGCTGATTGCGGAGCCATGGGACATCGGTCCGGGCGGCTACCAGGTGGGTGGATTCCCGCCGGGCTGGACCGAATGGAACGACAAGTTCCGGGATACGGTGCGTGAGTTCTGGAAAGGCGGAGGCACCGCGCGTGAACTTTCTACGCGACTCATGGCATCGCCCGATCTGTTCGATCATCAGGGCCGGCGCCCATGGGCCTCCATCAACTTCGTCACTGCCCACGACGGTTTCACTCTGAACGATTTAGTCAGTTATGACGAGAAGCACAACCTGGAAAACGGGGAAGGCAATCGCGACGGCTCCGCGCACAATCACAGTTGGAACTGCGGCGTCGAAGGTCCAACCACGGACGAAACCATCAACGCTCTGCGCTGCCGGCAGCGTCGCAACCTGCTGGCGACGCTGCTGCTGGCGCAGGGAACGCCAATGTTACTGGCCGGCGACGAGTTTGGCCGCACCCAGCTTGGCAACAATAATGCGTACTGTCAGGACAACACCCTGAGCTGGGTGGACTGGTCGCTGCTGGAGGCGAACGCTCCGCTGCACGACTTCACCCGTCACCTGATCGCGCTGCGCAAGCGGTATCCCATTCTGCGCCGGAATCTCTTCCTCACCTCGCGCACCGACGAGGAACTGGATGTCCGTGATCTCACCTGGGTGAACGCGAATGGCTCCGAAATGGATGCGGATGCCTGGAAGGACTCGCGCACACGCTGCTTTGGCATGTTGCTGGACGGCCGCGCACAGTTTACCGGGATTCGCCAGCGCGGCCACGAAGCGACGATTCTTATCCTCTTCAACGACCACTACGAGGCGTGCAACTTTCGCATCCCGACCAGTTCGGGCGGCGACACCTGGACTCTCGTACTGGACACGGCTCGCGAAATGCCGCCAGGAGAGAACGAAGCAGCAGAAACACAGCAGAGCGAGTCACTGCGCACAATCGGCGCACGTTCGATCCAGGTGTTTGTGTTGCAGCAGAGCGAGGCCTGATACGGCCGTCCGGCACGCCTTACCCTTGCTCACCACGCGCTGAGCAAGGGTAAGCGCCTAATGTTTCCCGGCGTGTTTCTTGGCGGACTTGTGGCCCCGCTTCTCGCCCCGGTGACGCGATGCGCCCTCGTCCTCCCGCGCCTTCTCCGGCCCCTTCTCCTCCACGTTCCCTGCGGGATGAGGCGCGCCTACCACCTCGCTCGCCATCTCGCGCAAGGCGTTCATCACAGCGTCGTGCACCTCTTCCCGAAAGGCATCGCGCACCGTCATCGCGACTTCCGCTGGCTCGAATGGAACGTCGGAGCTGCGGTCCATCACGCGTTCCAGCACCTGTTCGACGACGGGCGCGACATGGATGTGCTTGGCGAGTTCCTTCGCGACGCGGCGCGCGGGAACATCCAGAACGGTGTCAATCCCTCCGTGCATCGCGGGTGCAGATTGTTGCCAGTCCCGCTCAAACACCTGCACCATTTCGTGTACGGTCCGGCTGTCGTGCACGATCACGCCGATCTCACGCCGCGCCTCCAACTCCAGCTTGCGCAGGCTCTGGCTACCCAGGAACGCCTCTTTGCCGTCACGCAGGATCGCCCGTGCATGCAAGCGAAACGGCAGCGTACGCACGTTCAACACGCTTCCCTTCACGCTGGAGCGACCGATGACGCGAACGTCGACGCCCTGCGAGCTCTTTTCCGACAGCAACTGAACGAAATCGTGATCGCTGATCTTCATCTCGTACAGCAGCAGCTGTTTCTTCGCGCCGCGGATGAACTCCATCAGTTGCGTCCTGGCATTCGCCGGGCTCACGACAAGATCGTCGCACCCGGGGCGGTACGGCTGCCGGTTGGCATCGGCTTCAAACAACTTCACGGCTTCCGCAACCACTTCCGGCGTGCGCACAACCAGGGCAAACGAGCGGCTCAGCGTGATGTCCATGTGCGTGTAATTGAACGCGAGCAGCCACAGCTCCTTGCGGTCGATGATGAACATCTTGCCGTGATACCGCACCAGGTCATCCGCCGTCCGGGTCACCGTAATACCACGCTCCAGCAGCCGGCCCTCCAGCTTGCGCAGATTCTTCTCCTCGCCCCGATTCGTGAAGGCAATCAGCGCCTGAACGTGCACGCCGCGCTGCACGGCCTCGACCAGCGCTCGTTCCACCTCGCTGCGGTCAAATCGGAAAATCAGGATATGGATGCTCGTCTTCGCGCTTCGCAGGCCTTCGAGCAACGGCTCGATGCCGCTCTCGGGTTGTATCAACAATTTCACGTGGTGTCCGCCTAAGCGCAAGGGTGCCGCATCGCAGCACAGAGCGTGCGATGGGATCACAGGGAAAGATGCGTCGGCTTCTTCGCAGGATGTTTCCACCGCGAGAAGCCGGAAGCCGGGAACACACATCTGAACGACAACAGAAGAGCTTTGGGAGAAACCATGAATCGTATTTTCCTGCCCCGTCTTGTCCTTGCATGTGTTCTGGCGCCACTGGCCGCCAGCGGCGCCACGGCTTTCGCAGCCCCGGGGTCCCACGCCAAACAGCAAGACGCGAAGGCAGATGCGGACGGCAGCAAGAAAGATAAAGACAACGACTCTCCCGTTACCAGCAGCGCCCTGAAGCATCCTGTTCTTTGGCAGCAGCGAAACAACATCTCGAGCCTCGATCTCCTCTGGGGACAGGGCGGCCAGAAGCACGCCCCGGCGCCGCCCTTCACCTTTGAGTCCGAAGGCAAGAACGGCACCAATCCCAAGTTCGACGTCACCGACACGAATGGCACTCACTGGCGCTGCAAGCTCGGTGATGAGGCGCGGCCAGAGGTGGTGGCCTCACGCCTACTCTGGGCAGTCGGCTACTACGTGAATGACGACTACCTGCTGCCGGAAGCCAGCATCGGCAACATCCATCTAAAGCGCGGCGGCAACCTGGTCAAAGACGGACGCGTCGAGGATGTTCGCTTCGCCCGCAAGCCTGGCGGTCAGAAAAAGATCGGCACATGGGAGTGGAAGAAGAACCCGTTCTATGGCTCCCGCGAGTTCAACGGTCTACGCGTGATGATGGCCGTGATGAACAATTGGGACCTGAAGGATGAGAACAACTCCGTTTACCAGGACAAGAAGACGGGGCAGCAGATCTTTCTGGTGAACGACGTCGGGGCGACGTTTGGCTCCAATGGCCTCGTCTTCTCCAAGGCTCATGCGAAGGGCAACGTTGGCAACTTCAAGGACTCCAAGTTCATCACGCGGGTTAACGGCGATACGGTCGATTTCGGCACGCCCAAGGCGCCCACCTCGGTGCTGCTGTTGAGCGCTGGAACCAATGCGATCTACTACGGCAAGCGCAAGGCGCTGGAGTGGATTGGGCGGGACATTCCCGTGGCTGACGCTCGCTGGATGGGCAGCCAACTCAGCCAGATTTCGCACCAGCAGCTAGTCGATGCGTTCCGCGCCGGCAACTTCCCTATCGAGGCGATCGACGAGTACGTTCAAGTGGTAGAGAGCCGCATCCAGGAACTCAAAGGCCTTTAGAGATGAAAGCGGCAGCGCCACTAGGTGCTGCCGCTTCCACAGCATCTTGCTGTGCGACCTCGAAGGCTCGCTCCCACCTACGCCAATAGAGCCGGTTCTGCCTCGCTTGAATGGAACTGTATGTCGTACAGCTGCCGGTACACTCCGTGCTCCCGCTCCATCAGGTCGTCGTGCGACCCGCTCTCGAGGATGTGCCCATCCTTGAGCACGTAAATGCAGTTCGCATTACGTACCGTCGAAAGCCGGTGAGCGATCACAATGGCCGTCTTCTTCTGCATCAGCCGGTCAAGCGCCTCAAACACCAGGTGTTCCGACTGCGAATCGAGGGCTGCCGTGGGCTCGTCCAGGATCAGGATCGGGCTGTTGCGTACGATGGCTCGGGCGATGGCAATGCGCTGGCGCTGTCCGCCAGAGAGCATCACGCCGCGCTCACCCACGGTAGTGGCGTATTTCTGCGGCAGCTTGTCGATGAACTCGGCCGCATTGGCAGCTTCCGCCGCCGCGATGATCTCTTCCTTCGTCGCCTCTGGTCGGCCGTACGCGATGTTTTCCCATATGGTCCCGCTAAACAGCACCGTGTCCTGCAGGACAAAGCTGATCTGGCTCCGGAGCGATCTTTGCTTCCACTCGCGCACATCGCGCCCATCGATCTTCACTACACCCGAAGTCGGGTCGTAGAACCGAGCGATCAGGTTGACCAGTGTCGTTTTACCCGAACCCGTGGGCCCGACCAGGGCAACCGTGTGGCCGGGCTCCACGTGCATCGTCACGTCGTGAAGCACGGGCCTGTCCTCGTTGTAGGAGAACGAAACATGTTCCACGTCGATGAAACCCTTCAGCGGGGGCGCGTTCTTCGCGTTCGGAGCGTCACGCATATCCTCAACAGAGCCGATCACCTCCTGGATGCGCTCATACCCGATGTCCGCCTTGGTGTAGGTGTCCATCGTCTTTGAGAGCTCCTGCATCGGCTTGTACATTTTGCCGATGTAGGTCAGAAAGACCACCATGGACCCAGCCGAGAGGCCACCCTCCAGCGCAAAGCTGGCGCCGAAATACAGGACCGCGCACGTGCCCGCGGCCACCACAATGTCGACCATGGGAACGAGTCTGGCTTTCATCGCCCGAGCCCGCAACGAAGCCTCCACCGTCTCCAGTGATTCGCCTTCCAGCCGATGCACCTCGTAGTCCTCTCGGGCGAACGCCTTCACCACACGCATCGACCCCAGCACCTCCTGCACTACGGAAAGCATCTTGCCTTCGTGCTGACGCACCTCGCGAGACAGCTTCTTTGCGCGGCGAGTGTAGGTGAAGACGATCCCAAACAGCACCGGAACCACCGATAGTGCAACCAGGGTGAATCGCCAGTTCATGTGAAACATCACGGCGATCATGAAGATCAGAGTAAGGATGTTGACCAGAATGCCGAGCAAGCCCTGCACGATGAAGGTCTGCACCGAGTCGATATCGCTCGTGACCCGGCTGATCAAGTCTCCTGTCTTGCTGTGATCGTGGTAGCTCATGCTCAGCCGCTGTACATGCGCGTACAGGCTGCGGCGCAGGTCATGCGTGACCCACTGCCCCACGCTGGTGGTCAGGTATTTGTCGCCATACGAGCAGAGCGCGTCCAGGATTGCGATCACCCCCACCGCGGCGCAAGCGAACAAGAGAATGTGGTGAGCATCCAGACCGACAGTGTGCCGAATCAGCTTGAACAACCAGCCGTGCGACTGCTTGTGACCGATCACGTTGTCGATCACAATCTTCAAAGGCCACGGCTGGGCCACGTCCGCCGCGCTCTCGCCCACAATGCACAAGAAGGCAAGCACCAGGGAGCGCTTGTGCGGCGCCAGCAAACTTAGGATCGACGCGCGTTCATCTTCGCGGGACGGAGGCTTCATGGGCATCAGCAGCATTGGACGCCATATTGGCGCGGCAGGGTGCGCGCAAATCTCGGATACACTTGCGCACCCACGCTGGAAGCGAGCCTACGGCACCAGTGTGTAAGGAATGCCAAAACGTCCGATCTGCACAATTCCATGCTCCCCTGGCGGCGAAATGCGGAACGGCTCCACCCGCGTTCCTGCTGGCAACAGCCTGGCCAAGGCGCTCCCCTTCTGCTGCCCACTGGCCGCGTCATACAGGTGAACGTCCAAACCTTCAGCCGATCGCTTCCAACCAAGAACATACTTGCCCGGCGGTAGCAACAAACCACCGACACGCAGCGGCGCCGCAACGATCAGGTAGTGCGAGTACTTGCCGTCCGCCGAGTAGCCCGCCGTGATCAGGACAACACCGGCCGTGACGTGCCCCTGCTCGTCGACGATGCCCGACGCTGTCCTCATCTCTGTCTCAATGCGCTCGTGCTCCACGGGAGCTCGGGCCGGCAGGGCCTGCGCCAGTTCCGACTCGGTGGCGCTGCGCCACGTGTGTTGCTCGCCACGCACCGCGGGCGCCACCAAAGCAGCCGCCAGCATGCACACGCTGAGCCTGTCCAAGATCTTCATCGCAGGTGCACGATCCCGCGTTGGATCGCCAAGGTCGCCGCATGGGTGCGATCCGCTACACCCAGCTTGCTCAACAGGCTGTTCACATGCGTTTTCACCGTGGTCTCGCTAATGCCGAGGTCGTTGGCGGCGTCGCGGTTCGATCGTCCTGCCACGATGCGCTCCAGCACCTCCAACTCGCGCGGGGTCAGTTCCTGCCCACTCACGCGATCGGCCAGCTTCTCGGCGATCGCACCGGGGATGCGTGACTTACCGCTGTGCACCACTCGCACGGTTTCCAGCAGTTCGTCCAGTGTCATGCCTTTCAGCAGGTAGCCTTTCGCACCCGCCTGCAACGCGCGAAATATGTCCTCATCGCCGTCGTAGGTGGTCAGCACTACGAAACGCGCGTTGGGGTGCTCGGCTCGAATTCGCTGGATGGCCTCTACGCCACCGACCGGCTGCATCTGCAGGTCCATCAGCGTTACGTCCGGCGCGTGGGCGCCCCAGCGCTGAATTGCCTCACGGCCGTCAGCGGCTTCCGCCACTACCTCCACCGCATCGGACGCCCGCAACAGCGCTGCCAGGCCCTGCCGCACCACATGGTGATCGTCCACGATCATCACCCGGATCTTGTCTGCCACCTTGTGCTCCTCTTGCGTTCTGGTCGCCTTTTCGCGGCTATCGGTCGTTCAAGCGCAGTTCTACACACGTGCCCTCACCGGGCGCGCTCCGCACGGTCAGCGTGGCCCCTATGGCGGCAGCACGCTCCCGCATCCCGCGGACACCGTAGTGCCCGGCCTTCGCGGCACCTGCTGCAACATCGAAGCCAGCGCCATCATCGCTCACACGAAGCAGGATCGCATCCTCCGAATAGACGAGGTCGACCTGAATGTGCGACGCATGGGCATGCTGCTGCGCGTTGCCTAAGGCCTCCTTCGCGATGCGGAAAATCTCCCGCTCTCGCGAATCAGGCAATTGGCGGTATGCTCCCGTGACCGTCAGATCTGCGGATTCCGCGCGCTTTACCACTGCCGCCAGCCGCGCCGGCAGAGTCTTCTCCGACGCCTCCGCGCGGATGGCCCATATACTTTCGCGCGCATCCTGAATGCCTTCCCGCACAAGGGTTCGCGTCGTATCCACCTGTTCTTTCGCCGCACTCACGGCGCCCGCGCGCAACAGTTCCGACGTCACTTCCAGTTGCAACGACACCGCCACAAAATCCTGCGCCAGCGTGTCGTGGATCTCGCGAGCGATGCGATTGCGCTCCTGCAACACGGTCGCAAAGTCACGGCGAACGCGCCGAAGCCGCAGCCAGTACAGGCCGTATGCTCCACCAGCCGCCAACAGCAGCAGCAAGGCATAAAACCACCACTGGCGGTACAACGGCGCCTGCACGTGAAGGGTCACGGTCGCGTCGCGCTCACTGATCACACCCTCAACGCTCATGGCCTGCACGCGAAACAGGAAGTTGCCAGGAGGCAGGTTGGTGTATTCGGCGCTCCCTCCCGGCTGCCATGCCGACCAGTCACGGTCGAAACGCGTCAGCAGGTAGCGATAGCGCACCTGCCCCGGCGCACTCAGGCTGAGCCCGGCGAACGTAATCGTGACCCGTCGTCCACCCGCTCCCACCTTCACAGTCGGTGCCAGGGAAACCGCGCGTCCATCCACTTGCACGCTCTCGATCGCGATGCCCGGTGCGACCGCCGCGGTGATACTCTCCCGCGGGTTCACCACGGCGACACCGCGGCGGGTCGCGAACCAGAGTGTGCCGTCGCGCCGGGCCATCGCAATCTGCGTGCCGAGCGACGGCAACTCTACCCCGGGCATACCGTCCGCAACTCCGAACTGGCGTACCGGAGCAGCGCACACCGGCTTGCCTGCGCAGCCGCGAAGTGCAGCCGCCGACGCCCGCAACAAGCCCGCAGCGGACCGAATCCACAGATTTCCGAAGGAGTCGTCCAGCACGGCTGCCACGCTGCCCCGCACCGCGGAGAGGTTCACAGGCAGTAAGCGTCCTTCAGAAAGCACGGACAGACCTCGCCCCGTGCCAACCCAGAGCGTGCCATCCCCTGACGTGTGCAATGCTGCGATCGCAACGCTCGAGCCGTAGGACATCGGCACAGCCCGAAGCGCCTTGCCATCCCAGCGGACCAGACCAGCCAGCGTTCCGATCCAGACCGTACCTTGCCGATCCTGCAGCATGGCGCCGATCACGTCGCTGGGCAGACCATCGGCAGCCGTCATCACCCGATCCACCCGGCCGTCGCGCAGCAGGGCTACGCCACGCCGCGTGCCTGCCCACAGCACCCCATCGTTGGCCACCAGCAGCGACTTCACAAAGTCGTCCGGCAATCCGTCCGCCGCAGTCACATGATCCACCCGCGTCCCGCGAACCTGATCCAGCCCCTCCGGCGATCCCACCCAGACCTCGTCCCCGGCAGTCGCCACCGAGAGCACAACATCGCTTGCCAGGCGCGCCGGGACGGTCCGCGCCACTGTTCCCTCCACCTGCACCGAACGCAATCCTGCGTCCCGCGTTCCGACCCACAGGCGGCCGTCAGTACCTTGAGCCAGCGCCGTAACCGATTCCCCTGCCAGGCCCGCAACGCTGCCGATGGATCGATCGCGCACACTGAACAAACCGCTGCTGTCTGTGCCGAACCAGGCGTCCCCTTCCCGATCCACCACCGCGCTCAGCACGGCATCGTTGGCAAGCGGCAGAATCGCCGCAGCTTCCTTCTCCCGAGCGCACAACACCGCCGCTCCGCGATTAGTCCCCACCAGCACACCACCGGGCCATGGCTGCAGCGACTCCAGACGGCTGCCAGGCAGGTCGCGGCCAACCTGCCATCGTCGCAGCAGAGTCAGCTTTCCATCGCGCAACTCCAGCGAGCTGCCCGTGGCCGCCCAGACGTCACCATTCCCGTCTGCCAGCAGGTGCTGAACTCCGGCGGGAAGCACTCCGAGCGTGGCCACCGTCGTTCCGCGAACCTTCAGCAACTGTGTCCCTGAAAGCGCCCGCGCCGAGCCATCCGTCGCCTCGCCCAAGGCACTCGGAACCAGTCCCCCTGGCAGCGCGACCGGCACAACTGTTTCGCCGGACACACGCTGCAGACCCGAGTCGGTCAGCACCAGCACCCCACCGTCGCTCTCTCGCTTCAGGCTCAGTACCTGTCCTGACACACCGCGCACCGGACGAAACACCCCATCGCGCAGAGCGACCACACCGTTCGCGGTTCCGAAGAGCAGCGTGCCCGGCTCCGCTGCCGCGATGCAGCAAACATCGTCACTGCGAAACGCGGGTTCGTTGGCGGAGGTGTACCGCTGAAATCGCAAGCCATTGAAGCGCGCGACGCCAGCCTCGGTGGCCAGCCACAAGTAGCCGTCCTGCGACTGCTCCAGCGCATGCACACTGTTCTGCGGAAGCCCTTCCTCCGTCGTCCAGTTCTGCACCTGCTGAGTCTGCGCGCAGCACGACGCGGCAGCGCAGGCCGACAGCAAGGCTGCGATGCACCACGCCGCGAACATTCGCGCAGATCTCCGCACCCGTTCTCGCCGCCTGCTCCACAGTCTCTGTTCCGGCGCGCCATGCACAGCCATGAGCCTAGCGCACTTGCGCCCAGGTGGCGCAGCCTCAGCGATCGGGAGCAGAGTTTGCCTCGGATGGCATGGTTCCAGGCGCCGACAGGCCGTCCTGCAACAACCCGTGCTGCAGCACCACCGCACTCCGCCAGGCCGCGGCCAGTTGCTGTGTGTACTCCAACTGCAGCTGCAGCACCATGCGGTGGGCCGCAACCCGCTGCGGATACGCTGCCGCCATGGCCGCGTATTTTGCGTCGTACAACTCCACCGATCGCTGCGCACGTGGCAACAGATCCTCGCGGTACCGCTGGGCCTGAGTCATCGCATTCGCATAATCCTGCACAGCCTGCTCTGCCTGCATACGCAACATCAGCTGCGCACGGGCGACCTCGGCCTGCGCGACCGATTGCCTGGCTGCCGCAGCCGCGACCGCCCCCTGGTTCCGGTTCCAAAGCGGCAGCGTAATTCCCGCCTGAGCAATACCCACCACACCCACGCGTCGCAGCGACGGATCCAGGGGTTCGTTGTCCTGCTGCAGTCCCGCTTTGAGCGTAAGCTGCGGCCAGGCCTGCGCACGCTCGCTCCGAATCGCGGCCGCCCTGGCAACGGCCTGCTGCTGTGCAGCCTGCAGCATCGGACTGCCCGCCGCCGCCGACTGCGCGGAATCATCCGGTAGCACTGGGACGCCCTCCAGATCGCCCTCCAGCAGGCTCACCGGCAGGTTGGCATCGCCGCTTACCGCCGCGAGCAGTGCGAACGCCTTGCGGTAGGACCGCTGAGCGGCGGCCAGTTCCAACTGGGCCTGCTCCCGCTCAATCTCGCTACCCAGCACATCCGGCGCGTCAGCCTGTCCGACGTTGGCATACTGATGCAGCGCGACAGCATTGTCAGCAGCAAGCTCCGCCACCTGCTCGCGTAACTCCACCTCCCGCTCCGCCGCCAAAGCAGCATAAAACGCCTGCTGCACCGCAGACTCAACACGCCTGGCCTGCCCTGCAGACACGATCTCCGCCGCCCGCGCCTGCGCATCGATCGCCGCTCGTGCGGAGCTTCGCTGCCCTGCCAGCGGAATCGTCTGCTGTACGTATCCGCCCTGCTCACCGCCCGCGTAACTGCCTCCGCGAACGTGATCCGCCTCGTACCCGATCTCCGGGTTCTGCCACAGCGCGGCCTGCTTCGCCTCCGCGCGCAGACGGCGCACCTGCGCCTCCGCCTCGCGCAGTGTTGGGTTGTTCCGCGCGGCCTGGTCCGTGAACCACTGCAGCGGTCGCCGGTCGCGAGCCTTGGCGTCGGCAAGCAGGTCCGGCATGGGACGTTCGCTGAACCCGCTGTCTCCTTTCGCGCCTCCGCCCTCGCCTTGTGAGCCGGAGGGCATGGGAACGGCCGGTACTGGTCGCGTTGCAGTCGACGTGTCCCCATCGGCAAGCCGCCCGAACGGCATCTCCGGTACAGCTTCGCGCCTCGGTGCCTGCGAACGTTTGCGAGCGCTCGATGCACCGGGAACAGGTGATGCGACCGCCGGTGAGGGCTTGGCATGCTCGGGTGAATCCGGCATGGGCATATGCATCTGCGCCACGGCAGAGAGGGGCAACAACACCACGGCTGCAAGAGCGAATTGGTAAGCGATCGCTTTCGTCCTCATCGCTTGCCTCCGTCCTGCGCCGGCATCTGCATGCCGGGCTTTTTCGAGTGATCCATCCCAGGCATTGTGGAGTGATCCATCCCCGGCATCGCGTGATCCATACCCGGCATGGAGTGATCCATTCCCGGCATCGCGTGATCCATAGCCGGCATGGAGTGGTCCATCCCAGGCGTGTCGTCGTGCCCCTTGGCCCCGTCCGCATGAGCCGCAACCCGGCGCATCACCTCGTCATATTGCTCCGCCGGCAACACCCGCACAAACGTCATCATGCCCTGCATGTTTTCGCTCCAGCCCGGCGGCAGCCCGAAGTTCTCTGGCTTGTCCACCATCGCATCCATGTTCATCAGCGGACCTTCCATGAAAGCGTCCTGCGGAAAGCCATGCACCTCGTTCGCATTTGGAGCGATCTCCAGGCGGTTCATCCCCGACATCATCATGCCGGCCATCGCTCCCTGCTCCGTCGCGTTCCCATGCTTCATGCCCGCACCGTTCGCACCGGCGGAGATCATTCCGTTGCTGGTCAGCGTGTCCCCGCTGAAGGCCCGGCTTGTGCTGGAGTTCATCTGGTTCATCATGTGGTGTGGCAGGTGGCAGTGCAGCATCCAGTCGCCGGGATTGTTGGCCAGGAACTCGACATCGCGAGCCTGCGCAACTCCCACCAACACCGTGTTGCCGGGCCACCATGCCGTCTCTGGGATGCGTCCCGCTTCGGTACCCGTCACGTAAAAGGTGTGGCCGTGCAGGTGCATAGGGTGGTGATCCATACCCAGGTTCACGAACCGAATGCGCACGCGGCTGCCCAATCGCACCACCAGCGGCGTTGGCGCGGGACCGCTCTTACCGTTCAGCACCAGCCAGTTGAACTCCATCTCCGCGCTGTTCGGGACGGTGTTGTTGGGCAGCACCGCATACTCCTGCAAGTGCACCAGGAAGTCGTAGTCCACCGCGGGCGCATGCGCCTGCCGCGGGTGCATGATGAACCCGCCCAGCATGCCGACCATCTCCTGCATCGCCAGGTGCGAGTGGTAGAAAAACGTGCCGGTCTGGGTGATGTGGAACTCGTAGGTGTACGTTCCGCCGGGCGGAACCGCCCGCTGCGAAACGCCAGGCATGCCATCGAAGCGGATGCTGTCCTCAAAGCCGTGCCAGTGCATGGAGGTCGGCTCGGGCAGCCGGTTCTCCAGGATCACCCGCACCCGATCGCCCTCAGTCACCTGGATCGTTGGCCCGGGCGCCGAGCCGTTAAACCCCCACAGGTCCAGCGTCTTCCCCGGCAGGATCTCGCGCCGAATTACTTCAGCCCGCAATCGGAAGACCTTCCAACCGTCCTCCAGCGTGAACGCCAGATCGGGCACGTCCGTCGTCACCACGCGCACCGGCGCATGCCCCGCGGTCGAGGTATGCGCGCCCATCTTGATGGCAGCAGCACTTTGCGACAACGGTCCAGCATTGCCGCCGGTCGGCTCTCGCAGAGATTGCTGCCCCGCTCGGGAAGCACCTTCCGCCAGGGCGGGCACTGTCGCTAGCCCCGCACCCATGCTGAGCGCGCGGCGTAAGAATCCACGTCGGTTTGTCATTGTGTTCCTCAGGTCAACAGAGCAGGTGTGCGCAGGCCGGGGTCACCGGCGCGGGAGTCAGGTCTGGAGCAGAGGAATCAGATTCGCAGCGGAAGCGCGAAGGAGAGCATGGGCGGAACAGCCCGCGCTAGCGGCGGTAAAGCTCGACGTTGTTGCACTACAGGCGAAGCCGCAGCGCTGTGAATCGTCGGCAACACCACCAACGAAAGCAGCAGTAAACCATCGGCTGACCACAACTCAGGCGCTGCCGCCACGCAATGATCCACGCAGTCTCGACGCGGTTGCGGCGCTTTGGCCGGCGCCGAGTGTTCGCAACACGGATCAACACAGGGCTGAGACGAATGCATGTCACCCATCGAGTTCGCCGCTGCTGCGGCGAACTCAGCATGCCGCCTGGGCTGCGCCGCAAGGCAAAGCGGTGAAGTCACCAGCCCCACGGCCGTGCAAAGCAGAACGACGAGGCCGATAAGGCGGTCCCGCCACTCCCTGCCTACCCGGAGGCCTTCCCGCCAATGAAATCCGTGTCTCACTGCTACTACTACGATGCTCCACCCGTCGAGCCGGGCGCAAGTCGCCTAGGGCAGCGGACCGCAGCGTGAAATTACGCGGAGGTCCAGGAGCTGGATTTCCGGTGTCAAATAGCCGTCCTTGAGCGGCTCCTCGCGCAGCAGACCCGTGCTCAGGTACTTCTTGCTGTCGTCACAAAAAACGGTGGCGGTCACCGGCACCTCGTGCGGCGACTCCTCCCCGGCTTTAACCGCCGCCAGGAAGTTGCACCCTGATGAAATTCCCAGTGCCAGGCCAAACTGCCGCGCCAGCGCCTGTGCCATAAGGATCGCGTCGCCATCGTGAACCGCAATTACGGGGTCCAGTTCCTCGAGCTTGACGATGTCGGGGATGAACTCGTCAGAGATGCCCTGAATGCGATGCGAGCCAACCTTGTGTCCGGTCGATAGTGTGGGCGACTCGGCAGGCTCCACCGGGTGGCACCGCACGCGCATGCGAGCTGCTCGCATGGCCTGCGCCACGCCCATCACGGTTCCGCCTGTACCTACCCCGGCCACAAACGCGTCCAGCGGCAGACCAGCCATGTGAAGCTGCGCCAGCAGTTCGGGACCCGTGCCCCTTGCGTGCGCCTCCACATTTGCGGAGTTCTCGAACTGTCGAGGCAGAAACACCTCGCGGCGTTCCGCACTTAACTGCCGGCAGCGATCGATGCTGCCAAGAAAGCCACCCTGCTCCTTGCTCACACTCTGCACCGTCGCGCCGTAGCTGCGGATCAGGTCGTGCCGCTCCTTGCTCATCCAGTCCGGCATGTAGATGGTCACCGGGTGCCCCAGCGCCGAGCCCAGGGCAGCAAAGGCGATGCCAGTGTTGCCACTGGTGGCCTCCACGATGCAGTCGCCGGGCCGCAGCGTTCCATCCGCATACGCGGTCTCCAGGATGTGCAGCGCCATCCGATCCTTGATCGAGCCGCTCAGGTTCAGGTGCTCCGCCTTCGCGCAGACCTTTCCCATGCGTCCGCGAAACCGGTACGTGATGACCAGCAACTGCGTATTCCCAACCATCGCGCGCAGCGGAGCCAGTCGCTGCTGAACGTCGAAAGGCGGCGGTGCCATAGCGGGTGCAATTGGTGCAGCGGAGTACATGGTCACACTGTATTCAAATAGGCAGGCAATGTATCCTCACATCGTAAGCCGATCACTATCTTTTACCTTATGAAGCGCACCCCTTCTTCCATCATCCAGTCCCCGCGTAAACCGGCAGTCCCTTCTCGCCTGAATTCCAACAAGCCCGTTTCCGCCGCCGCTTCTGTCGATCAAACCGACCTGCTGCTGTTGGAAGAGCTGCAACAGAATGCTCGAGTTTCGTTTTCCGAACTCGCCCGACGCGTCGGCCTCTCCACCCCTTCCGTGATTGACCGGGTCCGTCGTCTGGAAGATGCCGGTGTCCTTCTCGGCTACCGGGCACAGGTGAACGCGGCCGCGCTCGGGCTGGGCATCCGCGCCTTCGTCAAGGTGACCGTAGCGGGCGACCGCATCGCCGCCTTCGCCACCCTGGCGAAATCTATCCCTGAGATCCTGGAGTGCCATCGCGTCACCGGAAACGAAAGTTTCCTTGCGCAGGTGGCGGTGCGCGACATGGATCATCTGGAGCAGGTTCTGGACGCCATGATGCCTTACGTGTCGACCAACACGTCCATCGTGCTGAACTCTCCGGTAAGCCATGCCAGCATAGCTCCGCACACCGGCCTGCCACCCGGCTCAGACGCTCCGAGAAAGCGCTGACACCGCAGCAGCGTGCCGGAATGGGCGTCCCATGATGCGACAAAAGATCCGCAACGCTGTCGCTTAGGGACAGGAGGCCGATAAGCCGGGAGTATGCGGAACGACAGCCAAAGCGCCTCCAGGGGCGCTCACCCTATTTCGCCCGGACCTGTCCGGGCACTCCGCGCTCGAAGGCTGAGCTTGGCCGCCCGCGATTTGCGTGCTGCTGCGCTTGCCTTGCGCGAGTTGGACCGGGTGACGACCGCTGTGGTCGCCGTGCAGTGGATTGCGGCGGCGTACCTGGCACAAACTCTGCTTAGCTCCGGTGTGGTCGCCCACTCACTGTCCCGCTTTGCACTGGTTGCCACGGCAAGTCTGTGCGGTCCGTTCACCTGCTTCGGTGTGGTGCGTGCCCTGCACCGGTTGCGCAGCCAACGCTTCCAGCGCGAGCACCTGCTGCATTGCGTACAGCATGACGATCTAACGGGCCTACCAAATCGAGCAGCCATGCAGCGTCGCATGGCGGAGTTGATCCGCAGAGCGGGCTCCGCGGACACCTCGCTGCATTGCATGTATGTGGATCTGGACGGCCTGCGTCACGCCAACACGCTGCTGGGCTATCGCGCGGGCGATGAGTTGCTGCAGCAGATCGTCGCCCGCGTGGCGAACTGCCTGCACCCCATAGACCACTTCAGCCGCTTCGGCGGAGACAAGTTTGTCGTTCTGCTGCACCGCAACGTCTCGCGTTCTGAATTGAACGCGCTGGCCGAGTGCATGGTGCACACCATATCGCGGCCACACATGATCAAGAATCGCGAGTTCACCACCGGCGTCAGCATCGGCATCTCATCCTACCCGGGCGACGGCACCAGCGCCGAGTCACTGGTGGCCTCCGCTGAGCGAGCCATGTACGCCGTCAAGCGATCCGGCCGCGACAGCTACGGGCACGCGGAACAAAGCTCCGAACCGGTTGAAGCGCGCGGTCGCACCCTGGCGGACAAGCTGCAGCGTGCCTTGCTGAATGAAGAACTACAGCTCGTGTACCAACCGATCTATGACTGTCACGGACGCATCGTTGCGGCGGAAGCTCTGGCCCGATGGCACGATGCGACGGATGGCACCATCTCACCCAACGAATTCATTCCGATCGCCGAAGAGACCGGCCTGATCGTCCCGCTGTCCACCTGGGTTCTGCGCCGGGCCTGCAAACAAATGTGTGCGTGGCGGCGCTCCGGAGCGAGCATCCAGCGGATTGCGGTCAATATCTGCGTGGTGCAGGTGGCGCGGGAAGATTTCGTCCGGACCATTGAAGCCATTCTTCAGGAAAGCTCTTTGCCCCCGGACTGCCTGGAGCTCGAGGTGACCGAGGGCGCCCTGGCGCGCGACTTCGCGACGGTCAAGGCTCACCTGCAGAAGCTGCGCGACCTGGGCGTGCGCATCTCTATCGACGACTTCGGTACGGGTTACTCCTCGTTTGGCCGGCTGCGCGAACTCAATGCGGACGCTCTCAAGATTGATCGGGTCTTTGTGCAGGGCGTACACGACACAAACAATGGGTTTGCCGTCCTGCAGGCGCTGATTGACATGGCTCATACCCTGAACCTAAGCGTGGTAGCAGAGGGCGTTGAGACCCCGGAACAGATGGAGATGCTGCAGAGTCTCCGCTGCAACGAGATGCAAGGTTTCCTCCTGGCACGTCCCCAAGGCCCCGAACTCATCCAGCGTCTCTTGCTGGCGCCGGAACAGCAGAAAAGCATGTGCAAGGCCGATGACGGGCCCGGCTACCTTGTTCCCGGGTTCGCTTGAACCACCTTTGCTGCAAACGAAAAGGGACTGCGATGTTCGCAGTCCCTTGCTGGCATGCAGCCGATTTATAGCGAGTTCATGTTGTGCAGGAACTCACTGTTATTCCGAGTCTTCGCCAGCTTGTCCGTCAACAGTTCCATCGCTTCCGTGGGCGACAGCGGATTCAGCACCTTGCGCAGAATCCAGGTACGCTGCAGATCTTCCTTCGGAATCAGCAGCTCTTCCTTACGGGTGCCCGAGCGCTGGATATCGATGGCCGGGAAGACACGCTTGTCGACCAGCTTGCGATCCAGGATCACTTCCATGTTGCCGGTGCCCTTGAACTCTTCAAAGATCACTTCGTCCATGCGCGATCCCGTATCGACCAGCGCCGTGGCCATGATGGTCAGTGAGCCGCCCTCTTCGATATTGCGGGCCGCACCGAAGAAACGCTTCGGCCGCTGCAGGGCATTCGAATCCACACCACCCGAAAGCACTTTGCCGCTGGGCGGAACGATGGTGTTGTACGCACGCGCCAGACGCGTGATGGAATCCAGCAGAATCACCACATCGCGCTTGTGCTCCACCAGACGCTTTGCCTTCTCGATGACCATTTCGGCAACCTGCACGTGGCGCGCCGCCGGCTCATCGAAGGTCGAGCTGATGACCTCACCTTTGACCGAGCGCTGCATGTCGGTCACTTCTTCCGGGCGCTCGTCGATCAAGAGAACGATGAGAACGACCTCGGGGTGGTTGGCGGTAATGGAGTTCGCGATGGACTGCAGCAGAACCGTCTTGCCCGTGCGCGGAGGCGCGACGATCAAACCACGCTGTCCCTTGCCCACTGGCGTCAGCAGGTCCATCACGCGGCCGCTGATGTTGTCGCGGACCGTCTCCATCTTCACGCGCTCATCGGCGTACAGCGGGGTCAGATTGTCGAACAGAATCTTGTTGCGGGTCTCTTCAGGCGATTCGAAGTTGATGGCTTCGATCTTGACCAGTGCAAAGTACTTCTCGCCTTCGTGCGGCGGGCGCACGTTTCCGCTGATCGTGTCGCCAGTCTTCAGATCGAACTTGCGGATCTGCGAAGGAGAAACGTAAATATCGTCGGGACCGGGCAGGTAGTTGTAATCCGGCGAGCGCAGAAATCCATAGCCGTCGGGCAGGATCTCAAGCACGCCCTCCGCAAAGATATGTCCTTCTTTTTCGCTCTGAGCCTGGAGGATCTTGAAGATCAGGTCCTGCTTGCGAAGGGCGCTGGTGCCCTGGATGTCGAGACCGCGGGCGAGCTTACCCAACTCCGCGATGCTCTTTTCTTTCAGTTCAGAAATGGTCATGTTCACCTGGTACTGCATTCAGATTGTTGGAATTGGGGTGTTACGGGAGGGGGTAGAGCGGAGGGTGGTGCGGAAAAGAGGTTCTGCGGGAAGACTGGTGGTGCAGAGTGCTTCGTACGATCGCTCGGCGGTAGAGGGCCGCGCTTGCGCACGGCCCGTAAACCAGGTTAGGCGGCCCGGCGCTCTTCGATGTGGTCCAGAATCTCTTCCGGCTCGGGGCCTACTTCAAAAGTGGTGGGAACCTGCTCACGGAAGCGGCCAAGCACCTCGTTCGTCGTGTCCTGCAGGCGGGTGTTGGGCTTATGCAGTTTACGGGTTGCTTTGCTGGCCAACTGGCAGAGCTGGTAGCGGTTCGTTACGTGCGTCAACGCACCAAAAATCAAATCAGATCGCATAACTGGACTCCTTTGGGGTCTCCGCGCCGGCAAACTCCGACGGTACTCGCCGATGATGCTGGAGAAGGACGAAGGCTCATAGATTGGACGATGCGACCTAGCCTCCGGTCGCAACGACAGTTGTCTTCCGCCTGCATAGCACTCTTATGGCGCTCATTGCGACGACTGACCGTGCGGAAGACGCCTCGACAATCTGGGCGCCTGTGCGGCGCGGAGAACCTGGCCTAAAGCCCTCGACGCACACTCACCGGGCTCCGAAAACTTCTCGGGCTTTCCGGTTCCTTTGAGAAGCTAATGGCTCTTGCCTGGGAACGCAACATGTTTTTCCCCGAATCGGCTCCGTTTCTGCCTTGTGAACACCTTCAGGGGCGCTTATCGCACAATGGCGAATAAGGTCATCCGAAAGGTTGAGAGATCGTCCGCATCGGCGCGGAGACGAGCTCATGCGGTCATGTGATCTACGACCAGTAACTCCGGTCAAGGGTACGGTACTGGATTGCTTCCGCAATGTGCTTCACGGCGATGTCCTGCGCTCCGTCCAGGTCCGCCACGGTGCGTGCAACTTTCAGAATGCGATCGTGCGCGCGGGCGCTCAGGCCCTGCTGCTGCATGGCGCGTTCCAGCAGCCGTTCGGCATCCGTATTCAGCTCACAGTGGAGGCGAATCTGCTGGGTCGACATCTGCGCGTTGCTGTAGACCGCCTTCCCGCGTTTGGGGCTTGCCTGCGCACCCGTGCGGCTGAATCGATCATGCTGCACCTCACGCGCGGCCAGCACTCGCTGCCGTATCTGCTCGGAGCCTTCGGCAGCGCTGCCCTGCCGCAGTTCCTTGTACTGCACCGCCGGCACTTCGATGTGGATGTCGATGCGATCCAGCAACGGTCCGCTCACCTTTGACACATACCTCTGGATCATCGGTGGCGTGCAGGTACACTCGCGCTGCGAATCGTTGAAGTATCCACACGGGCATGGGTTCATCGCTGCGGCCAGCATGAATCTCGCAGGAAAGCTAAGGCTCATCGCCGCGCGCGAGATCGTCACCGTCCCGTCTTCCAGCGGCTGGCGCAGCACCTCGAGCACGTTTCGGGGGAACTCCGGTACCTCATCCAGAAAGAGCAGACCGTTGTGCGCAAGCGATACCTCACCTGGCCGCGGCACCATGCCTCCACCAATCAGTCCCGCATCGCTGACCGTGTGGTGCGGTGAGCGAAACGGCCGCTGCGTGACCAACCCCTGTTCGCCGTTGAGGACGCCCGCCACCGAGTGGATCTTGGTCGTCTCCAGCGCCTCCTCAAACCGCAGCGGCGCCAGGATGCCCGGCAGGCGTTTGGCAAGCATCGTCTTTCCGCTGCCCGGCGGCCCGATCATCAGGATGTTGTGACTGCCAGCGGCCGCAACCTCCAAGGCTCGTTTCGCCGTATGCTGTCCGCGCACGTCCTTGAAGTCGAACGGGAACACCTCCGTCTCCTGCAACAGATCCTGCGCCTGCACCCGAACCGGCTGAGCTGCAAGCGTGCCAAGGCTGTCCGCGTTGAGCAGCTCACGGACCTCCGTCAGGCTACGCACCGCGAAGACCTCGACACCCTCAACCACGGCCGCTTCGCGCGCATTGGCAGCGGGCACGATGAACCGCCGGATGCCGTTGTCGCGCGCCAGCACCGCCATGGGCAGCACGCCAGGCACGGCACGCACCGCGCCGTCCAGCCCCAACTCCCCAATCATCAGAAAGCCGCTCAGGTCGCGTGCGTGCAATGCTCCATACGCGCCAAGGATGCCGACCGCAATCGGCAGATCGAAGCCGGAGCCCTCCTTCTTCAGATCCGCGGGCGCCAGGTTCACCGTAATGCGCGTGGTAGGCAGGTCAAAGCCCGAATTGCGAATGGCCGATTGCACCCGGTCGCGGCTCTCGCGCACGGCCGTGTCCGGCAGGCCGACCATGTTGAAGATGGACTTCTCCAGCTTGGCGCCACTGAAGTCCACTTCCACTTCAATCAGGTGAGCGTCGATGCCATACACAGCTGCGCTGAATGCTTTGAAGAGCATGACTGGGTGAGAGACCTGCTTTGCCTTGAATGACGTGCCACAAACACCCTACAGGATTCGGGCAGAAACCCGCATAGCACCTTCGCGCCTACAATCACTGCTGTTGTGACGAGCCTCTTTGAGCTGTTCAAAATCGGTATCGGCCCTTCCAGTTCTCACACGGTTGGTCCCATGCGCGCGGCGCTTTCTTTTGTCCACGGACTCGGACGTTCCCGCATGCTGGCAAGCGTGGCACGCGTCCAGGTGGACCTGTACGGTTCGCTTGCACTCACGGGCATCGGCCACGGCACCGACACGGCAATCCTGCAGGGCCTGCACGGCTATGCGCCCGACACCATCACTCCGCAGCAGCAACAGGACGCGCTGCAGCGTGTGGCTTCCGGCTCTCTTCTGTTCGCAGGCGACCACGCCATCGCGTTCTCGCGGAACAGCGATCTCCTCTTCCATCGCGACCAGATGTATCCGGACGCGGACCACGCAACCCATCCCAACGGCCTGCGCCTCTCCGCCTTTGACGATCGTGCAGATCTGATCGCCGCAGAGACCTTCTACTCCATTGGCGGCGGCTTCATCGTCACGGCCGAACACTTCTCGCAAAACGAATCGGCTTTACCGCCCACCACGCGCGCGGTGCCACATCCGTTTCGTAGCGCAGCCGAACTTCTCAGCATCGCCGGCGAACGCTCGATCAGCATCGCCGAGTTGATGCTGCAGAATGAGGTCGCTCTACTGGGCGATCCGATCATCCCCCGACCACCGCTCCAAACTGCCGCCACAAATCCGCGCGTGGAGGTCACGGCCGGCATCCTCGCCATCGCCGACGTGATGTTCGATTGCATCGAGCGCGGCATCGCCACCGCAGGTGTCCTGCCCGGCGGATTGAACGTGCGCCGGCGAGCGCCTCGCCTTTCGGAACGCTTGCGCTCCATCGGATCCTCGGACCCGCTCGCTCCGCTGGACTGGGTCACCGTGTTTGCGATGGCGGTCAACGAAGAGAACGCTGCCGGCGGACGCGTGGTGACCGCGCCGACGAACGGCGCAGCCGGCGTGATTCCCGCCATCGCGCGCTACTACCGCGATTACGTCAGCGGTGCCGATGAAGCAGGCCTGATCCGCTACTTCCTCACCGCTGCGGCAATCGGAATCCTCTACAAAGAGAACGCCAGCATCAGCGGCGCAGAGGTGGGTTGCCAGGGCGAAGTGGGCGTCGCGTGCTCTATGGCGGCGGGCGGTTTGGTCGCAGCACTAGGCGGATCGAACGCACAGGTGGAGCATGCCGCAGAAATCGCAATGGAGCACAACCTGGGCATGACGTGCGATCCCATCGGTGGCCTCGTGCAGATCCCGTGCATCGAGCGCAACGCAATGGGTGCGGTAAAGGCGGTGAACGCAACGCGCATGGCGATGCACGAGGCGGACGACCACAAGGTCTCGCTCGATCAAGTGATTCGCACCATGTATCAGACCGGTCTCGACATGCAATCGCGATACAAGGAAACCTCGCTCGCCGGTCTCGCGCTGAACGTCATCGAATGCTGAGCGCGGCAATCGACTTGATCACTCTTCGCGACTCACGTTGCGGACACGTTTTGCACGCGAGTAGTCAACTTTTTTGTTGACACTCGCCGCGCACATCTCTATACATTCGATAGTTGCTCTTAGCAACGCGCCGTACTCAGTCAGGGAGAGTAGACGGACACAATGCGAAGCGGTGGCAAAGACCGCGACGCAAGGCAAAGCAAGTCTCACAAGGGGAAGCGCTCAGCGCTTCCCCTTCTTGCTTTCCTCCATCACCCGCTCAGCCGGTGAACACTTGCTCGTCCCACCACGGCACTGCCAAACTCAACTGCATGACTCGCCGCCGTTGGATCGCTGACACCTGGAATGACGAACGCACCTCCGCCGCTCTCACGGGCGACCAGGCAGCGCACCTCGCGCGCGTGTTGCGTGCTCAGCCCGGGCAGATCTTCGACGTGGTCGCCGGCGGATTTCTGCATCGCGCCGAGGTGACCGCGGTTCGCGACGATCAGGTCACGTTCGCTCTGCACGAAGAGCGCGAAGTCGACAACGCTCTTCCCATTCACTTGCTGATCGCTGTCTTCAAGTTCGATCACCTCGAATGGGCGATCGAAAAGGCGACGGAGCTCGGCGTCTCGCGCATCACGCCCGTCCTCGCGCGCCGGACCGAGAAGCACCTGGCGCAGGCGTCGGCAAAACGCGTGGAACGCTGGCGCCGCATCGCACACGAGGCAGCGCAGCAGTCTCGCCGCTCCGACGTGCCTCGCATCGACGATGCCCAGCCACTCGCCGCAGCCTTAGCCACGGTTGACGCTGCGCGTCGCATTCTCCTGGCAGAAACCGAAGAACAGAACACGCTACGAAATGCGCTGGCGACCTCCGACGCAGAACAGGCGATCGCTCTCGCCATTGGCCCGGAGGGCGGATGGACCGCGGACGAGATGAAAAAGTTCTCCGACGAAGGCTGGCAGCATGTAACGTTGGGGCCGCGCATCCTTCGAGCCGAGACCGCGGCGATAGCGGCTCTGGCGATCACGGGTGCGCACCTCACCTGAGCGGCAGGAGCGAGCATGTCCGTTAGCGAAGCAGTTCACCCCAATCGGCCCAGCAAGGCAGCCCGCCTGACTGGCTGGATTCTTAGCGCACTCATCGCGGTCTTCATCGGCAGCGGAGGCATCAACGCTCTGCGCGGAGCAAAGTTCGTCGTCGATGGCGCGGCGAAGATGGGTTTTCCGGCGAGCGCCGTCACCGCCATGGGCATCGCGGAGATTCTCTGCGTCGTCTTCTTCCTGATCCCGCGCACCGCCGCGCTCGGGGCAATTCTGTTCACAAGTTTCTTCGGAGGCGCCGTGGCGACCCACGCACGTGCGGGCCAGTCCAACTGGCCCGTTCCCGTGCTGTTTGCAGTGGTCGTCTGGGTTGCGCTCATCCTGCGCGACCCGCGATTCCACATTATCCGGCCGTCGCAATACGGCAGAGGCCGCTAGGCCCAGCCACAAAACAGCGCAAGCAAAATCAGCGAGCAAACGAGCATCCCGCACTCGCCGACTCGCTGACTCGCCGACCTAGCTGAACATCTCCTTCACACGGTCCATAATGCCGTGCGACTGCGGAGTGTTCTCGACCGAACTGAGCTCGCCCAACTGCCGTAGCAGATCTCTCTGCTGCTTGTTCAGCTTGGTCGGCGTCTGCACGCGAACCTCCACCACCAGGTCGCCCTTACCATTCGAATTCAGGTGTGGCACACCTTTTCCGCGCAGCTTAAACGTCTTCCCGCTCTGCGTTCCGTCCGGCACCTTCAGCACCGCTGGGCCTTCCAGCGTGGCAATCTCCAGCTCGTCACCCAGCGCCGCCTGCGTGTAGCTGATCGGCACAACGCAGTGCAGATCATCGCCATCCCGCGTGAACACCTTGTGCGGCTTCACCGCAAGCACCACGTAGAGGTCGCCAGCCGGGCCTTCAAACTTGCCGGCCTCGCCCTCGCCCTGGTAGCGAATGCGTGTTCCGTCCTCGACGCCTGCGGGCACCTTCACGTTCAGTGTGTGCTCGCGCTGCACTCGCGACTCGCCGCGGCACACCGGGCAAGGATCAGTGATCTGCACACCGCTGCCCTCGCACTTGGGGCAGGTCTTCGCAACACTGAAGAAGCCCTGCTGAAAACGCACCTGGCCGGCGCCGCGGCACTGCGAACACGTCTGCGGCTGTTTGCCATTCGCCGAGCCCGTTCCGCGGCAGTCGGTGCAGGCTTCCGCGCGCTTCACCTTGATCTCGCGCTCCATGCCAAACACAGACTCCTCAAACTCGAGCGTCATGTCGTAGCGAAGATCGCGGCCGCGCTGTTGGCGCGACTGACGCCGGCCACCAGCGCCACCCATGTTGAACATCTCGCCAAAGATGTCGCCAAAGATGTCGCCCAGGTCCTGCGGATTGCCACTGAAACCACCGAAGCCGCCGGGAAATCCTCCGCCCGCTCCGCCGCTGGCCGGCCCGCCAACACCCGCGTGACCGTAGCGGTCATACGCCGCACGTTTCTGCGGATCGCTCAACACGGCGTAGGCCTCGGAGCACTCCTTGAACTTCTCTTCCGCCGTGTGATCGCCAGGGTTGCGATCCGGATGGTACTGCATCGCCAGCTTGCGATATGCCGTCTTGATCTCGCTGTCTGACGCGGTCCGGGTGACCGAAAGCACCTCGTAGTAATCCGCCTTCATCGTTGCTCCCGCCAAAGTCTGCTCCTTACGCTTCTCGCTGCTGCGAATTACGTGCTACCTGCACCAGCGCAGGACGCAAGAGACGATCCTTCACCTTGTACCCACGGCGAATTTCCTGAACAACCGCACCATCCGGAAACTCGGCCGTCTCTACCTGGCCCAGCGCTTCATGCACGTGCGGATCGAACTGGGTACCCACGGTCTCAACATGAGTCAGACCCAGCCCGCGCACCGCTTCATCCAACTGCTTCGCGATCAGGTCCACGCCCGCGCGGAACTGCTCGGGCGATCCGTTCGACTTCAGCGCCAAATCAAAATTGTCCAGCACCGGCAGCAAGCCTTCGGCGGCCTGCCCCAGGGCGTAGTCGCGGAACTCCATGCGCTCCTTCGCCTCGCGCCGGCGCGCGTTCTCGAACTCGGCCTGCAACCGGGCGATGCGGTCCAGCAACTGGTCGCGTTCGCGCTTTACCTGTTCATACTCAGCCTCTGTGACGGTAGGCGCCTCGGCCGCGGAACCCGCGTCCATCGCCTCGCCCTCCACCGCACCCTGCAGTTCTTCGTCTGCCGCAATCACCGGCTCATTCACTTCGTTCATGCCCATCCACCTTCTGTAACGATCCTGAATCTTCAAACCACTACCCGCCTTTGTGACCAACCGACTCGGGAGTACTCGAACCTCGAGACCATCGCGGGCGCCCGCCGCAATCACGCGGTCTTGCTGCCGGGTCCGCACCTACATCGGCTGTTGCGTTTCCGCAAACAACTGCGCCACGTACTGCACTGCATTGATCGTTGCTTCGTAGTCCATGCGCTGCGGGCCGATCACTCCCACCGCGCCCATCTGGGCACCGGCACTCAGCGCGGGCGCCGCTACCAGCACCAGCCCCTGCATCTCCGGCGCATGTGCCTCCATGTCAAACACCACGCGAACCGAATCGCTGGCAATCGCGCGCGCATGCTCTACGCCCAGGTACGCGTGCAACAACGTCATCACGCGCTCCTTGGCCTCCAGCGCAGCCAGCATCTCGCGCAGACGGCCGCGGTCCACCGATTCCGCCAGCAGATTGCTCACGCCTTCCACAAACACCGTGTGCGCCGGCGCAGCATCCTTCACCGTCGCGGTCCACAGCTCTTCGGCCGCGGCACGCATCCGCTGGTACGCGTCGCGCTCCGTTGCAGCACGCCGCGCAATCTCCGCACGAATCGCTTCCACGGTCCAGCCGCGGAACTGTTCATTCAGATAGCGCGCCGCAGCTTCAAGATCCTTGCCCTGCAGATCCTGCTCCAGCGTAAGCACGCGATCCCGCACCATTCCTGACCGCGTAACCACCACGGCCAGCACTCTCCGCGTCGCCAGCCGTTGGAAGTGCACATGCTCCATGGGATCGTTGCGCTGCAGGGTCGCCATGGCCACGCCCACACCCCGAGACAGGCCCGCCAGCACCTGCGACGTCCGCTCCAGAAAGGCCTCGCCGCTCATGCCCTGCAATCGAGCCTCGATCGTGCTCCGCGACTGTGCAGCAAGCATTGCCGGCGCAATCCGGTTGCCACCTCGCAACTGCTCCACGTGCAGCCGAAACGCCCGCGCGGTCGGCACCCGGCCAGCCGAGGTGTGTGGCTGCTCCAGGTACCCGGCGTCCACCAACTCCGCCATGACGTTGCGGATCGTCGCCGAGCTGAGGCCGTTCGCCGCCGCCAGCCCCTGCGATGCCACTGGCTCGCCGCTCTGAACGTACTGCTCCACGATCGCGGTCAGAATCGCCCGCTGCCGCTGCGAAAGCGCCGCATCGTCCTGAAAGGAAGCTGCCATCCCGTCTAGTTTATCTCGCTCACGCCAGAAATGTGAGGCAACAGCACTCAGGTTTCAGATGCCAATCCGACACATCGGTCGCAAGCCCCGGAACGAAGCTCGTCCCACCCCGCCTCGCTCCGAACGCATTCCGTGCCTAGAGGACTTCGAAAACGCCGCCCTGCTCTTCCGAAACCTCGTCCACGCGGTCCATCACAGCCCGCGCAACCTGAAAGTATGCTGCTCCCCGGGCATCGTCTTCTCCGCCCAGGGCCGCAGGCATGCCTCGGTCCCCGCCCTCGCGGATCGACGGGTCGAGATCGACGGATCCCAGAAACTCCAGGTTGTACTGCCGCGCAGTCGCCACCGTGCCGCCGGCTCCAAACACGTCCAGCACGGTGCCATCAGGCAGGCGCATCTGCGACATGTTCTCGACCAGCCCCAGCACCTCGACGTTCACCTGATGGAACATTTCGAGCGCTTTGCGCGCATCTTGCAGCGCCACCGCAGAGCCGGTACTCACCACCACGGCCCCGGTCAGCGGGACCGTCTGCACCAGCGAGATCACCACGTCGCCTGTTCCCGGCGGCAGGTCGATCAAGAGGTAGTCCAGCTCGCCCCACTCTACCTGCTGCAAGAACTGGCGGATGATCTGGTGCAGCATCGGCCCACGCATCACCAGCGGCTTGTCGCCGGGAGAGATCAGCCCGACCGACATGAACTTCACGCCGAAGCTCTCCAGCGGCACGATCCGGTTGTCGCCCACAATGGACGGCTGCCGCGTTTGGCCCATCATGGTCGGCACGTTCGGGCCATAGATGTCAGCATCCACCAGGCCCACGCGCTTGCCAAGCTTGGCCAGCGCAATCGCCAGGTTCACGCTCATCGTGGTTTTGCCCACGCCGCCTTTGCCGCTGCCAATCGCAACAACATGTTCAATGCCGGGCAGCGCCTGTGGACCCTGCTGCTGGCCACCCTGCGGCGCACCGTGTCCCATGTGTCCCATCGAAACTCCTCCGTTCAGCGGCTGCCTCACGCTGCTCTACTTCTCTTTCTCTGCTGACTCGCTGCTGTTAGATGTGCCAGTCCATCGTCAGCGTCTTGCGAATCTCTCGCTTGCGCGCGACCTCGTCGGACCGTCCGTCGCGCCGGCGCTGGGCATCCTGGTAGCGCCGCTTCTGATGCTCCGTTTCCGGCACAATCGGCGGCACCGGCACGGGCTGCCCACTCTGATCCACCGCAACGTAAGTAACGTACGCCGAACAGACGTGCCGCAGCGCGCGGGTCTTCGGATCTTCGACCATCGCCTTCACGCCAACTTCCATGCTGGTGCGAAAGGCACGGTTCACGCTCGCCTTCAGGATCAGCAGGTCGCCCACGTGTACCGGGGCGACAAAGTCCAGGTGGTCCATGCTGGCCGTTACCACCAGGATGGCGCGGGCGTGGCGGTACGCAGCCACCGCGCCCACCAAGTCCACAAACTGCATCAGCTTGCCGCCAAACAGATTGCCCAGCGAGTTCGTGTCGCCCGGGAAAATGATCTCGCTCCGCTCCGCCTGCGACTCTGCCACCGTGGCGCGAAGCTCTTGCGCCTTCTGCTGCTCGCTCATCCCTTCCAGTCTACGTCCCGAGCCGTGCCCAAGTACCATGTGCTGCATGGACAAGATCGCCATGCTCACCGAGATCCTGCAGCAAAACCCAACCGATAGCTTCGCCCGGTATGGCCTCGCCATGGCCCACCTGTCCGACGGCAATCAGGACGCGGCTCTGGCCGAGTTCAACACCACCATCCAGCACAATCCCGATTACGTGCCCGCGTATCAAATGTCAGGCCAGACCCTGGCTAAGCTGCACCGCACCGACGAAGCGAAGCAGCGCCTCTCCGATGGGCTGGCCGCAGCGCGCCGCACCGGCAACCAGCACGCCGCATCCGAAATGCAGGCCCTGCTGGATGAACTCGATCTCGGCTACTAGGCCTTCACCATCCATTGCGTTCAACTGCGTCACGCTATGCGCTCTGGGCGCACCTTGTAACTGTGCTGAAGAAATCTTCGGGCAGACGCGCGTCGCGTAAAGCGCGGAACCCTCCAAGTCCGCATGGCACGTTGCGACGGCTCACAATCCCGCGGCGCGCTCGTATACTCAACACCACATGAAGCCGAATCCATCGCTCCCGGAACACCTGCCGCAAACACTAGGGGAACTTCGCCAGAGCGAGTGGACCGAGGCCCGCGTCTCCCGCTCGGTCAAAGACGAACTGCGAGACAACCTGATCAGCAAGGTACGCGCCGGCGAGACCATCTTTCCCGGCATCGTCGGATACGAAGACACGGTCGTTCCGCAGATCGTCAATGCCGTCCTTTCTCGCCAGAACTTCATTCTGCTCGGCCTGCGCGGTCAGGCAAAGAGCCGCATCCTGCGCGGCCTGACCACGCTGCTCGATCCCATCGTCCCGTACATCGCCGGTTCGGAGATCCGCGACAACCCGTACAGGCCGCTGGCGCAATCGTCCAAGCTGCTCATCGCCGAGCATGGCGACGCGACACCGATCGCCTGGCTCACGCCCGACGAACGCTTCGTCGAAAAGCTCGCAACACCCGACGTCACAGTTGCCGACCTTATCGGTGATGTCGATCCCATCAAGGCCGCGCGTTCGGGCGAGCAGCTCTCCAGCGAACTCACCATGCACTACGGCCTGCTGCCGCGCGCTAATCGCGGCATCTTCGCGGTGAACGAAGTGCCCGACCTCGCAGGCAAGATCCAGGTGGCGCTGTTCAACATCATGCAGGAGGGCGACGTGCAGATCAAAGGCTACCCCGTCCGCCTGCAGCTCGACGTTGCGCTCACCTTCTCGGCCAATCCCGAGGACTACACCGCACGCGGCAAGATCGTCACCCCGCTGAAGGACCGCATCGGCTCTGAAATCCGCACGCACTACCTCGACTCGCTCGAGCAGGCCATCGCGGTCACCGAGCAGGAGGCCTGGTCCACGCGCGCGGCTCTCGACATCCACATCCCCCGCTACGTCCGCGAGGTGGTCGAGCAGATCGCCTTCGTCGCGCGCGAAGACAAGCGCGTCGACAAACGCTCCGGCGTCTCGCAGCGCCTGCCCATCTCGGTGATGGAACTGGTCATCTCCAACGCCGAGCGCCGCGCGTTGGTGCACAACGAGACCGTTGCTGTTCCTCGCATCGGCGACATCTACACCGCCCTGCCAGGCATCACCGGCAAGATCGAGCTGGAGTACGAAGGCGAGATGCGCGGAGCCGACACCGTCGTCCGCGACATCATCCGTACCGCGGTCGCCCGCACCTTCGACGGCTACTTCGCCGACACCAACACTCAGCAGATTGAGCAGTGGTTCAACCTGGGCGGCACGGTCCAACTCTCCGACGCAACCGCGGCCGAGGACTCGCTGAAAGAGCTACAGGGCATTCAGGGTCTCTTCGAAAAGTTGAAGCCGCTTGGCCTGGAAAAGCGGGCCAACGCCGAATCGCTCGTCTCCGCCGCCGAGTTTCTGCTGGAAGGCATGACCGCCCACAAACGCCTGAGCCGGAGCGAAGAGCGTAACTTCTCCGCTGCCGAGCGCCAATCCCGCAAAGATAAGGCGCAGAACTTCGGGGAAGAGGTCCGCGACCGCGAGCGAGAAAACGCGGAGTGGCAAAGCCGCAATCGCAAGCGCAACTTCAATTAGCTCAATCTGCATTCTTCAAACGCAAAGGCGTACCGAGACAGGTACGCCTTTGTTCTTTTCCCCACACATCCGCCTTACCCTAGCCACAGGTTCCCTTCCCGATGGCAAAGCGCGTTGGCGTCGATAAATGGCTCTTTGGCACCGTGCTCACGCTGGTGCTGTTCGGGCTGGTCATGGTCTTCTCCGCGTCGGCCATGCTGGCCAAGGCGCAGTACGGTACGCCCTACACCTTTGCCATGAACCAGGCGGTCTGGGCCGTGCTGGGCATCGTTGCCCTGTTTGTGCTCATGAAGGTGGACTACCGCAAGTACAACAACCCGCGCATCATCTTCCCCGCGGTCGCGATCAACATGCTCCTGCTGCTCATGGTCTTCTTCATGGGCGCGGTCAACGGAGCGCATCGCTGGGTCCGCGTCGCCGGCCTGACCATGCAACCGTCCGAGCTGTCGAAGCCCATCATCGTCCTCTTCCTCAGCTACTTTCTGCAGACGCGCATCCACCAGATGGACGACTGGAAGCACACCATTCTGCGTGCGGCCGCACCGCCGCTGCTACTCGTCGCGCTCATTCTGAAGGAGCCCGACCTCGGCACCAGCATGGTCTGCGTCGGCGTGACCGCGCTCATGCTCTACCTGGCCGGAGCGGACTTCAAATACTTCTTCTACGCCGCGATCCCGGGCGGCTTCATTCTCTACTGGATGCTGTTTCACGTGGCGTGGCGCCGCGCCCGCATGCTCGCCTTCTGGAACCCGGAGGCCGACCCGCGCGGCACCGGCTTCCACATCCTGCAATCCCTCATCGCGGTGGGCACCGGCGGCTTCCACGGCCTCGGCCTGATGGAAGGCCGGCAGAAGCTCTTCTATATCCCCGAGCCGCACACCGACTTCATCTACGCCACCATCTGCGAAGAGCTCGGGATTCTCGGCGCCCTGGCTCTCGTCGGCCTGTTCTGCTTCTTTGGCTACCGCGGCCTGCGCGCGGCGATCCTCTCGACCGACCCGTTCGCACGCTTCCTTGCCTTCGGTCTCACGACCATGATCCTGATCCAGGCGTTCTTCAACATCTCGGTCGTCCTGGCGCTGGTCCCCACCAAGGGAATCCCGCTTCCGTTTATCTCGTCCGGCGGTACAGCCGTCTTCATCACGCTCGCCAGCATGGGTGTCCTGCTCAACATCACGCGCGAGATCGATTAGCCCATGCGCGTTTTGATCGCCGGTGGTGGCACGGGCGGCCATGTCATTCCCGCGCTTGCTATTGGGCGCGAGCTGCGCGACCGTCACGGAGCCGAGGTGCGCTACATTGGCACGGCGCGCGGCATCGAGACAAAGCTCATCCCCGAAGCGGGCTTCGCGCTTGACCTGATCCAAGTCGGCAAACTGAAGAACGTCGGCCTGCTGGAGCGTGCGAAGACGCTGACCGACCTGCCGCGCGGGATCCTTCACTGCCTCGGTCTGCTGCGCAGCTTCCGTCCGGCAGTGGTCGTTGGAGTCGGCGGCTACGCGAGCGGACCGGCCATGCTCGCCGCAGTCCTCCTGCGCATCCCGACCGTCGCGTATGAGCCGAACGCGGCGCCCGGACTCGCGAATCGCCTCGTGGGCAAGTACGTTTCTGCGGCTTGTGTGAACTTTCCGGAAGCGGCAAACTTCTTCCGCAACGCCAAAGTGACGGGCGTTCCAGTGCGCGAGGCGATCGCCGCCATCCCGGACCGACCGTCCGGCGAATCGCTGCGCCTGCTCGTGACGGCCGGTTCGAACGGTGCAAAAGTGTTCAACGACACGTTACCGCTCATCGCGCGCGACCTGATCGCTAGCATTCCTGGGCTGACCATCGTGCACCAGACCGGCGAGCGCGCGCTGGACAGCACCGTTAGCGCTTACGCAAAGTATGGCCTTCTCGCTGATGAGAAGGATGAGCCGGTCACAGTCCGGCCGTTTCTGACCGACATGCCCGCGCAACTCGAACGCGCGGACCTGGTTCTGGCGCGTTCCGGCAGCACAGTTGCGGAACTCGCGGCAGCCGGCCGGCCATCACTACTGGTTCCCTTCCCGCAAGCTGCCGACGACCACCAGACCCGCAACGCGCAGGCCATGGTGCAGGCGGGTGCGGCAAAGATGCTCGCGCAGCGGGACCTCACGCCCGAATCGCTGGCGAATGAGCTTCGCAGCATGCTGCTCGATCCGGATGGTCTGCGCACCATGGGCCAGCGCGCCCGCGCCGCCTCCCACCCAGGAGCGTTGCAGGCGATCGTGCAACGGATCGTCACGGTCGCAGGTTCACGTTAGCGCTTTCGGACGGGAAAAGGACGAGGCCCGGCGTCAAGCCGGGCCTCGTTTTCCCTGGGGGAGGGAACCTGATTAGCGGTGTCCACCACCACCGTGTGAGCCGCCGCCTCCACCACCGTGGAAGCCGCCACCACCGCCACCACCATGGAGGCCTCCGCCGCCACCGCCGGAGAAGTTCCCGGACGGACGTCCGCCACCGGAGAAGCCACCCGACGGACGCCCGCCGCCCGAGAAGCCGCCGGGGTTACCACCGCTAAAGCCACGCTGACCGCTGAAGTTCTGGCCACCCGGATTGCCGGTAAAGCCTCGCTGGCCGCCAAAGTTCTGACCGCCATTGAAACCCTGTCCGCCGGCAAAGCGATTGCCCCCAACCTGGCCGCGATTGATAGTCCCGCCGTTATAGCCGCCACGGTTGTAGCCGCCACCGGTGTAACCACCGCGGTTGAAAGCGCCTCCGTTGTAGCCTCCCCGGTTCACGTAGCCACCGCCATAACCGCCCCGGTTGCCGAAACCGTTCCCGGCGAAGCCACGACCGCCAAAGCCCCCTACCGGGTGCTGCGTCCAGCCGATGCCACCGCCGCGAATGCCGCCGTGGAAGCCTCCGTAGTAGCCGCTATTGAAGAAGTGGCCGCCATGGAAGCCGCCGCCGAAGTGGTTCAGGCCGCGGTTGTAATAGAACGCCCCGCCGCGCCAGAACCCGCCCCAGTAGCCGGTGCCGAAGTAGCCGAAGCCGTAGTTGATGCCGCCGTAGTAGCCGACATAAGGTCCCCAATAACCGGCATGCCAGAAATAACCGCCGCCGTCATACGGCCCCCACCAGCCCGGTGTCCAAAGCGCACCGGTGTAGGGTGGCAGAACCCATTGCCCCGCGACCCAGTAGTAGTCGCCTGCATTCGGGTCCCAAGCCCAGTAGCCAGGCGTCCAGATGTAGCCGTCACCAGGAGCCGTCGGCTGATCGTATTCCGGTATCGCGGGAGGAGCCACGGTAGCGGTAACGCCACCCTGCTCCGGCAGCGGATAGTCATAGCCCTGCTGCTGCTGCGGCGCAGCACCATACTGCGCGTTCGGGTCATAGCCCGGCTGCGCGTAGCCCTGTTGAGGGTACCCCTGCTGCTGCGAGTAATCCTGCTGTCCGTAACCCTGGGGAGCCACGTTGCCATTGAAGTTGGGGTCTACATTCGCATCCTGCGCGGGCGCGGAAACACTGATCGCGGCCAACACCAGCCCCAGGACCACACCTGCCCCGTATTTGAATTTGCTTCCGTGTTCCATCTGAAACCGCCTGGGCGTTCGCGTCGCTTCCGGTTCGTTCGCGGCTTTGCGCGGTGGAAACGCCTCACCTGATTGGACACAGATGGCGTGCACAAGTTGCGTGGCGGTCCCAGACGGCGCGCCTGCTGCACCCTGCTACCCTGACTCTAAGTTCCACGGGCGCTTCGGCGCAGGATGAGGAGTCTGCAGCACCTATGTTCGCCGCAACACAACGGATTCACTTTGTAGGCATCGGCGGCATCGGAATGAGCGGCATCGCAGAGATCCTTCTCTCGCTGGGCTACCCAGTCTCCGGGTCAGACCTGCGCACCTCGCCCGTTACTGAGCGCCTGGCGCTTCTTGGCGCGACCATCTTCGAAGGACATAACGCAGAGCACGCCCGGCCGGCCGACGTGGTGGTGATCTCCTCTGCAGTGCGTGCGGACAATCCAGAGGTCGCGGAAGCCCGGCTCCGCAAGATCCCGGTAGTCGCGCGCGCCGAGATGCTGGCCGAACTGATGCGGCTGAAGTATGGCATCGCCGTTGCCGGCATGCACGGGAAGACGACAACTACGAGCATCATCGCCGCCGTGATGCACGCCGCTCGGCTGGACCCAACGGTGGTGGTGGGCGGCCGCGTCGACCTGTTCGGCTCCAACGCCCGCGCCGGAAATTCGCATTTTCTGGTGGCCGAGGCAGATGAGAGCGACCGCTCCTTCCTGAAGCTCTCCCCGATCCTGACCGTGGTGACCAACCTGGATCGCGAGCACATGGAGAACTACAGCGGCATGGACGACGTGGAGAACTGCTTCGTCGAGTTCATGAACAAGGTGCCGTTCTACGGAGCCTCGACCGCGTGCCTGGATGATCCGATGTTGCGTGCGATTCTGCCGCGTGTGAAGCGCCGGCTGATTACCTATGGCCTGAGCGACGACGCCGACTTTCAGGCCATCACCCTACCTCGCACCCCGGATTGCTACACCAACTTCGAGGTCAGCGCCCGTGGGATCGTAATTGGCCCGTTCCAGTTGTTCGTACCCGGCGTACACAATCTGCGGAATGCTACGGCCGCCGTGGCGATCGCGGTCGAGCTCGGCGTTGCGCCGGATGCAATCGCGGCAGGTCTGGCCAGCTTTCGCGGCGTCGACCGGCGCTTCCAGCACAAGGGCTCCGTCCGTGACATCGCCGTGGTGGACGACTACGGTCACCACCCCACCGAGATCCGGGCCACCCTTGCGGCGGCACGCGACTGCGGCTACCGGCACGTTCACGTCCTGTTCCAACCGCACCGGTACTCCCGCACGCACGACCTGTTCCACGAGTTCAGCAGTGCCTTTCGCGATGCCGATTCGGTGGAGCTGGTCCCGATCTACGCAGCGAGCGAGCAGCCGATCGAAGGTGTCAATAGCGAATCGCTGGCCGAGGCGATCTACGCCGAAGGCACGTACACCGGGACCTCGCCCAACCTGCAGGCAGCGGCGCTGGCCGTTGCACAACGCGCCGAGCCCGGTGACCTGCTGCTGACGCTGGGCGCCGGATCGGTCTCGCAGGCCGGCCCGATGCTGCTGGAAGCCCTGCGCGGCGCCTGACCCGAACCGTACCGGCTCTGGTTCCCTGTGGTGGTCCTGGCGGGTGCGAACGCTACAATCGAGGCTGGCGATTCCCGCGGCCTTGCTCAGGCATGCGGACACAACCGGCTTCAAAGAATACGGCGGCCTTGCTGGACATGCCTGAGGACACCTCTCGCGAAAAGCCTCGCGCGCGGCGCTCGGCAGACGTGCGCCGCGCCGCCGCTGACACGCTGCCCGCCCGGCGCGAGCGTCCTGGCGTGCCCGGCGACCCGTATGCCGACGACGATACCCGCGAGTACCTCCGTTCACGCACCCGAGGCAAGCGCATCCGCCGCGGCCTGATCCCGCAGTCAAAGTACGGCCGCATTGCCGCCGGGGTAGGTCTGGCTGCCTTCCTGGCAAGCGTTGCCGGCGCAGCTTACTTCGTCTCGCGTTTCGTTCATCGTGACCCGCAGTTCACCATCGCGTCATCCTCAGCAATCGAGTTGCAGGGAAACCAGCACCTCTCGCGTTCGCAGTTGCTGAGTGTCTTCGGCGAAGACGTGGATCGCAACATCTTCGACGTCCCGCTCGCGGAGCGGAAAGAAGAGCTGGAGCAGATTCCCTGGGTCGAGCACGCGACGGTCATGCGCCTGCTGCCCAACCACCTGCGCATCTCCGTAGTGGAGCGCACACCGATCGCATTTGTGCGGCAGGGCGGCACCATCGGCATGGCGGATGCGTCCGGTGTATTGCTGGATATTCCACCCGATGCGCCGGGTAATCCGAACTACTCCTTCCCTGTCGTCACCGGCCTGAAGCCCGACGACACGCCGGAGTCGCGTAGTCAGCGCATGCACTTGTACGCGGCATTTCTGAAGGACCTGGACTCGGGCGGGAAGAAGATCTCTGCGGAACTGAGCGAGGTGGACCTGTCTGACCCGGAAGACGTGAAGGCGCTGCTACCAAGCAACAACTCCGAGACCATGGTGCACTTCGGCACGGAGCAGTTTCTGGCCCGCTACAACCGGTTCCAGGAGCACATTACGGAATGGCGCCAGCAGTACCCGCGGCTGAGCAGCGTGGACATGCGCTATGAGCGCCAGGTCGTGCTGCAGATGCCACCGCGCGACTCCACGGTGCCCACACCCGATGGGAAGACGCCGGCCGACACGGCTCCTGCGGCGAAATCAGGTGCGATCCCGACCGTAGTCGCCAGGGCAGCAGCGCCGGTGCGCGAGAAGCCGTCCCAGGTGGCCACCGTCAGTCTGCCAAAGCCCCCGCATGCAGAACCCCGGGCCGCCGCTGTTCATGAGACCAGGCCAGCGGTCGCGCACGTGGAGCCACACGCACGGCCTGTTGCCCAGGCAAAACATCCAGACACCAAGCGGGCCGATGTCGCCAAACGCGTTGAGGCGATCAAGGCCTGGATGGCCCAGCGGCAGGCCGCCCGCGATGCAGCCAGGGCACACGCTGCTCAGTGATCCCGCCAGTGGCGCAGTGCTCTCTGCCATTGGGGAACATCCAAAGGCACGTCCTGCACCCGGAATGCTGCATCCGCAGTAGCATAAGCACAACTAACCAAAGGCGGACCGTTTCCCGGTGAAAGAGAGTCCGGACAATCTGATCACCGTGCTGGACGCCGGAAGCGCGAAGTGCTGCGTTCTGGTCGCAGAAGTGCAGGACGGCGTTCTGCGCTATCGCGGGCATGGCATTGAGAAGTCAAAGGGCATGCGCAAAGGCCTGATCGCGGAACTTGCGCCGGCGGCCGATGCGATCAACCGGGCCGCGCTGACAGCGGAGCGTCTGACCAAGGTCGGCATTGAGACGGCTGTGGTCGGCGTGGGCGGAACCCACGTGCGCGGCATCAACTCGCGCGGCGGCATCAGCATGGGCTCGCGCATGCGAGAGATTACGCGCGAAGAGGTACGCGCCGCCGTGGACCGTGCGCGTTCCGTGGCGCTGCCCGCTGATCGCGAGATCCTGCATTTGTTGCCGCAGGAGTTCATCCTCGACGACCAGCCGGGCATTCACGATCCAATCGGCATGGTTGGCACAAAGTTGGAAGTGAATCTGCACCTGTCTACCTGCAGCGGCGGCGTGACGCAGTCAGTCGTTACCTGCGCGAATCGCGCCGGCCTGGAAGTGGTCGATACGGTCTACGAGGGCATCGCGTCGGCGGAAGCCGTGTTGAGTGCGGACGAGCGCGAGCTGGGTGTTTGCATCGCCGACATCGGCGCGAGTTCGACCGAGTTGGCCGTGTTCTTCGAAGGGTCTGTGGCGCACACGGCGGTGCTGCCCATTGGTGGCGATCACTTCACCAATGATCTCGCCGTCGGTCTGCACGTTTCGCAGGAAGAGGCGGAGCGGCTGAAGATTGAGTTTGGCAATTGCGTGGTCACCAGCGTTCCGTCGTTGAACGAGGTGGAAGTTGGCGGAAACCTGCACACGGGCGGCACGACGGCTCCACGGCTGGTGCGCCAGCGCTTTCTCGCAGAGATTCTGGAGCCGCGTGCGCGTGAGCTGTTCACGATGCTGAGGAACAACCTGCGCGAGGGCGGCGTGCTGGAGGCACTGGGCACCGGCTGTGTCATGACTGGCGGCGGAGCTCGTCTGGCCGGGCTGCTGGACGTGGCCGAGTCGCTGCTGCGTACGCCGGCACGCATCGGTTCGCCGGTTCCGCTGAGCCGCATGCCCGAGGAGTTGGCCGAGCCCGAGTTCGCCACCGCGATCGGCATGCTGCTGTACACGCATCGGACTCGCGTGCGTCGCGCCAACGAAGAGTTGGGCCTGAAGCAGAAGTTGAAGGCGATCTTCGCCGGAACGTTCTAACCGGGCCGCGACAGCACAGCAACTGAGGCGAGCGCAGCGGGTTTGTACCAAAGCGGGCACTCGCCACTTCCGTGGGACCGATTTCCATTTCGCGTGGCTTGGTGCCGCATGAAAGAATCGTGTGGATACGGCTGAGTGGAATGCCGAGCGCCGCAACGCATTTGCGTTTCTGACACACATTGGCCCGATTGCAGCGCCATCCCACACGCCCTCCAGGAGTTTTTTGACCGATGCTGCCCGACGACGACCTTCGCATTCAATACCAGGACGACATGCCACGCGGCGCACGCATCAAGGTGATCGGTGTGGGCGGTGGTGGTAACAACGCCGTGAACCGCATGATCGCGGCGAAAGTGGAAGGCGTCGAATTCATTGCGGCCAACACGGATGTGCAGGCGCTGAAGACTTCGCAGGCCGCGGTCAAGCTGCAGCTTGGCGTGAAGCTGACGAACGGTCTGGGCGCGGGCGCCAATCCCGATGTGGGCCGACGCGCGGCGCTGGAAGATTCCGACAAGATCATCGAGGCGCTGGAAGGCGCGGACATGGTGTTCGTGACCACCGGCCTGGGTGGCGGCACAGGTACGGGCGCGGCACCGGTGATCGCTTCGCTGGCAAGCGAGATGGGCGCGCTGACCGTGGCGGTTGTCACGCGGCCGTTTGGCTTTGAAGGCAAGCGCCGCCGGTCGCAGGCGGAACGCGGTCTACAGGAACTGCTGGACGCCGTCGATACGGTCATCGTCATCCCGAACGAGAAGCTGCTGGAAGTGGCGCAGGACACTGGCTTCTTCGAATCCTTCCGCGTTGCCGACGATGTGCTGCGGCAAGCCGTGCAGGGCATTTCAGACATCATCACCATTCCGGGCGTGATCAACCGCGACTTTGCCGACGTCAAGACCACGATGGCAGGCATGGGCTATGCCGTGATGGCCACCGGCATCGGATCGGGAGCGCATCGCGCGATCGATGCAGCGCATGCTGCGATGGCTTCGCCGCTGCTGGAAGCCGGTGCGATCGACGGTGCGCGCGGCATCCTCATCAACATCACGGGATCGTCGTCGCTGAAGCTGAGTGAGGTGAACGCCGCCTCGACCCTGATTCAGGACGCGGCTCACGAGGATGCCAACATTATCTTTGGCGCGGTGCAGGACGAGACCATGGGCGACCAGGTGAAGATCACCGTGATCGCCACAGGTTTCCGCGACCGTGGCGCCGACAACGAACGCCGCGAGCGCATGCTGGAGCAGAGCTATCCGGCGACCGGACGTGGATCCAGCGAAAGCTTCTTCACGCCTCCGCCCATAGTGACGCAGCCGCAGCGTCCGGCCTTTGCCGAGCCCGTGTACCGGCCCGATCCGGTTGCACCCGCAGCCGTTCCCGCCGCGCCCGCACCCTCGATCATGCCGGCTCCGCCAGCGGTTCATTCGGCCAATGCCGCACCGGCGCCCACGTATGTGCCTGCGCCAACCTTCCGCGCCGATGAAGACGAACAGGACGAGGTCGCTCCGGCTACAGCGCCGCAGCAGCCAGCCAGCTTCGCGGACGCGATGCAGAGCGCGATGAAAGCGCCGCAGCCGCAGCAGGGTCCGGAGCTGGTGCCGGTGCCGGCGTCCGTCTTCGACGATGACTTCTTCCATCGTGGACGCCGCAGGAGCGAAGACCAGACGCCCGCGGAGCCCGCGTTTGACGCCGAACCGCAGTTGCGCACCGACGTTCGCGTACCCACCTTTGGCGGCCTGGCCCCGGCATCCGAACCGGAGCAGCCAGAGCACGACGAGCTGGACATCCCCGCATTTCTGCGCCGCGGTTCGCACTAGCCTGGCTGGCGCGAAACCGCGGTCCCATCCGCCCGTCCAAACTGGTCAGGAGCTGTTTTTGTTGAAGAAGCTGTTTGGTTTCCCTTCCCTGCCCCGCCTCGAGAAATGTCTTCCAGTCGCAGCGTCGTTGCTGCTCGCCGCTTCGCCGTCATTGGCACACGCGGCGCACAGCCGAGTTGTGGCGCGCCCTGCCCACCACGGCGCCGCGACGGTGCATGAGAAGGCGTCCGCCAGCCGGCGCATGGCTGCCCTGCAGCACAGCCGCGGCCATGTGGCTCCGGTTCACGCTGGGCGCGGTGCGCGCGGGCGTGTTGCGTCCAGCAACAACGTGGTCACCATCACGCGTCGGGGGCGTCACGGTCGGCTCATCCGGATTACGGGTATTCCGCATCGCTATGGCGAGCGCTTCACCGCCTCGTCGTTCACCGACAATGTGGACAACCTGATCCTTGGCGATGTGACTGCTGGCGAAGATCCGCTGGTTCGGTCTTCGCTGATTGAAGCCCTGGGCAATTACAACGGGACAGCGCTCGCGATCGATCCAAGCAACGGCCGCATCCTGGCGATGGTCAACCAGAAGATGGCGCTGGGCCCGGGTGCGGAGCCGTGCAGCACCATCAAGGTGACTGTGGCTTTGGCCGCGCTGAGCGAGGGCCTTGTCCACGCCGACACGCCGGTATCGCTGGGCGGCAACTACCGCGTGAACATGACCTATGCGTTGGCCAAGAGCGTTAACCCGTACTTCGAGGTACTGGGCCGCGAGATCGGCTTCGAAAAGCTGAAGCACTACGAGAACGAGTTCGGCCTGGGCGAACTGGCGGGCTACAACATTCCCGGTGAAACGCTTGGCGTGTATCCGGATCACGAGTTGCCGCTGGCGCAGGGCGGTGTCGGCCGCATGTGCTCGTTCGGCGAATCGGTGCAGATGACGCCGATGCAGTTGGGCGCGATTGTCAGCGCCATCGCGAACGGCGGATCGCTTTTTTACCTGCAGCACCCGACCACACCGCAGGAGATCGCGAGCTTTCAGCCCAGGTTGAAGCGCACTCTCAACATCCAGTCGGCGATCCCGGAGATGCTGCCCGGCATGGCTGGCGCGGTGAATGCTCGTTTCGGAACGGCACGCAGCCTGCGCGCCAACTTCACAGACTTCCCGGTGCTGGGCAAGACAGGCACGTGCTCCAACAACGGCACGCGGTACGGCTGGTTTGCAGCGTACGGCGAGGGCCCGACGGGCCGCATCGTGACGGTGTTCTTCCTGACGGGTGGCCGGCCGACGTTTGGTCCCAAGGCTGCGGAGCTGACCGGCATCTTCTACCGGGCGCTCTCCAACCGCGCTTATTTCGGCCAGCATCCCGTGGTGCCGATCGTTCCGGCGAAGACCGACGACGATGACGCGGACGGCGCAGATTCTGCCACGAGTTCGCCGACACAATCCAAGTGAAATGCCAAGAAGGCCACCCGATCCGGGTGGCCTTCTGCTCTTCTGCACGCGACTCTTACATGGCTGGCGGTGGTGGCGGCGGTGGAGCATCCTGGCCGTTGCCGCGGAAGCCACCCGGGCCGCCACGATGTCCGCCACCGAAGGGGTGCTCCGGCGCGTTCACCACCGTATAGCCAGCGGGTACCTGGAACAGGCTCGGGTTTGGCTCCGCGCGGTTTACGGAGGTCAACGTTTCGGATCGCGTTCCGCGCTCGCCGCTTTCAGACGAGCCAACATCCAGCTTCAGGTCGGGCGAAAACCACGTCTGCCGCGTCATGGTGTGTGCGGTGCCGTTGTCGCGGGCTGGGAACGTGATTGTGGACTGCGTGCCCGTGGCGGAGACGCCGGCGACGACCTTGGAACCAAGGGTGGTGGTCGTCACGTTATTGCGGGCTGCCTGCGAAGGCTGTCCGGATTCCTTGCGGCTCTCCCGCTGCTGCAGGCGCGTGAAGAAGTCTGGCGGCAGTGTCTGCACAAAGGCAGTCTGGCGATCGACATTCAAGTGCGTAACCGTGTTCGCGACCGGATCCAAAATGGTGATCATTGTGCGCGGTCCGCGGGGAGCAGACGGAGCCTCTGGCGCCGCACCCGTGCTGTTGGGCGAAGGTGCGCGCGGAGGAGGCGGAGGCAGCGTGATCTCCTCGCGCACCCGGCCCTGCGAATCGCGATAGACCGTGCTGGTGCGCTGTTGCTGAGCGCCCTGCCGATCGGTGAAGTTCGACGTCTCTGTAAACTGGGCAGTGAACGGCGCTCCGGCTATGGGCTCCACGCGATGCGCGGCCATGCCTGGGCCAAACGGCCGATGCCCATGTGGGCCTCCGTGGTGAGCGCCTGGTTGCGGGGACGAGGGCTGGTCAGCGGGCGCAGACTGCGCGACGAGCGGAGCAGAAAGCGCAACAGATAGAAGAGCTAAGGAGCTCGCGAGTCTCATACGAATGTGCCTCTGGGGTGAATCTGCACGTACAGACGAGGCGATGTTGAAAAGGCTTCACTCTGCGGCCAGCGCCCGCAACGTAGCGACATTGCGCAAGACATCGCCTGGCTCATCGACCGGCGTTTCCGCAATGAACGCACACTGCGCGAAACGCGAATCCATAAGAATGCGCCGGAACGCGTTGGGTCCGATGGTGCCGTCGCCAATGTGCTGATGCCGATCGAGCTTACTGCCCTGCGGCGCCTTCGCATCGTTGCAGTGCCAGACCTTCACACGTCGCGCGCCGAAACTGTCCTCTATGTTTTGCACTGTCTCCAGGTAGCCCTCAGGAGTCACTATGTCGTAACCGGCGACATGCAGGTGACACGTATCGAGACAAACATCTACGGGAGCACAGCGGTCCAGCAGGTGAACCAAGTCCGCAATCTGATCCAGGCTTCCGCCCATGCTGAACTCAGACCCGGCTGAGTTCTCAATGAGGATGCGCAAACGGGAGTCCTGGCATGGCAGGCCGTCCAGCGCACGCTCGATGTTTTCGGCCGCGTGACGCAGGGCCTCATCGCGCGTGAGACCTCGCCACGACCCCGGATGCAACACGAGGAAGTCCGCACCGAGCGCGAGCGCGCGGTCCACCTCGCCACGGAAGGTTGCAGTGGACTTGCTGCGGACCTCCGCCGTTTGCGAGCAGAGATTGATCAGGTACGACGCATGGATCGCCAGCGGACCGATGTTGTGCAACGCCCGCCCGCTGCGCATGCGCTCCGCGTCTTCCTCGGACACGGGTGTTGCGCGCCAGGTACGCGGCGACGACGAGAAGATCTGAAAGCAGTTGGCGCCGCACTCAACGGCACGCTGCACAGCGGTCCAGGTGCCGCCGCTGGTGGACAAGTGGATACCAATACGCTGCCGCTGCGATGCCACCTTTCGATAGTAGCCTCGCCGCTCGTCTCTCTAAGCGTCCGCCTTGTGATCCTCAGGAAGTGCAACTTCGTCGAAGCGCTCCGCGAGCTTTCGTAGCTGCACGGGAACGTCGGCTCCCGAGAGCGGCTTGCCGTGGCCGGGTACAACGATCCGCGGGGATAGCCCGGCAAGTTTCTGAACCGAGGCGCGGGCCGCGTTCCAGTCTGAGGTGAAGTAGGCTGGCGGTCCGTGCAACTCAGGATGTTGCACCAGAGCGGCCTGGAAGAACGCCTCCGGCTTGGTGGTGCAGAACGCATCGCCCACGAGCAGCGTGTCGTCCGACTGGCGATAGAACGAGATGTGCCCCGGTGTGTGGCCTGGCGTGTGCAGGACCTGCCAGCCTTCCAGTTCAGGGATGCCGCTCCCCTCTGCCGCTTGCAGCAAGCGGAGGTGCGGTCGCAGATCGATGGGGTCTTTCGGATACAGCGGCGACAGCAGAGCCATCATGCCGCCGCCGACGCCCGGATCCGGCGGAGGATACGCCAGCTTCCCGGAGAGATAGGGCTCCTCCAGCGGGTGCGCGACGACCGGCACTTGCCAGTGTTCGGCCAGCGTGCGCGAGGCACCCACGTGGTCGAAGTGACCGTGAGTGAGGACAATGGCTTTTGGCGCCGTTCCGAACTGCTTCTCGGCCCACGATCGGATGTATGCCGCCGATCCAGGAAGTCCGGCGTCGAGCAGCGTCCAGGTCCCGTCCGGATTGACAACTCCGAAGACATTCACAAACGCGATGCGCAGCCCAAAGATGCCGGTCGCGATGTGGTCCATGGGAAGAACGTCGTTTTCAGAAACCGCAACACCATCCATCGGAAGCTCCTTCTGCAATGGGATGCGGCGCGACTCACGCCTCCTCACCGCAGTGGCAGATTTCGGCGCAGACGAAAGAGGCTCCCGAATCGGGAGCCTCTTTCCGGGGTCGTTGCGAAAGGCTAGTACACGTCCAACTGGTAGCGCTTCGCCTTCTTCATGTCCGTCAGGTAGGACTGCGCGTCGTCGGGCGTGCAGCCCTTTCCGTCGGCAATCGTATCGAGCAGCGTCTGCTCTACGTCTTTGGCCATACGGCTGGCATCACCGCAGACGTAGAAGTAAGCACCGCGCTCGAGCCACTGGAAAAGCTCCTTCTGATTCTCGCGCATGCGGTCCTGCACATAGATCTTCTTGCTCTGGTCTCGCGAGAAGGCAGTGTCGAGCCGGGTGAGCGTTCCGTCCGCCAGCATAGCTTCCCATTCTTCGCGATAGAGGAAGTCGGATGCCTGCCGCTGCTCGCCGAAGAAGAGCCAGTTCTGGCCCTTGTGACCGTGCGCCTGGCGATGCTGCAGGAAGGCGCGGAACGGGGCGATGCCGGTGCCCGGGCCGACCATGATGACGGGCGCGGACGTATCCTCCGGCAGACGAAAGTTCTGGTTGGCATGGAGGAAGATGGGCAGGGTGGCGCCCGCATCGGCACGCTCGCCCAGGTGTCCGGAGCACAGTCCCTGCCGATCGCGGCCGTGCGTGTGGTAGCGCACCACGCGAACCGTGGTGTGCACGGCGTCGGGCGTTTTTGCCTGCGAGCTCGCGATGGAGTACATGCGCGGCGTGAGGCGGCCGAGGACCGTGAAGAGCTGCTGCGGGTCGGTGATGCCGCCAGGGTGCTCGGTGATCAGGTCGAGGAACTCGCGACCCCAGACGTACTCTTCCGCGCGGGACTTGTTGTCCTGGCCGGCGAGCGACTTCAGGAAGTCGAGACCGGGTGTCGACTCGGGAGCGATTTTCGCGTAGCTGTTCACCGAACCGCGGGTCAGTTTGCCGATGTGCAGCTTGGTGCGCAGTGCGTCATCGAGCGTGGTTTCTTTCTTGAAGAAGTCGAGCACCTTCTCATCGCCCTTGTAGCCGAGCGCCTTAAGGACGTCCTCGACTTCAGAGTCGCGGTTCGTCGGCAGGATGCCCACGGCGTCGCCGGGCGTGTATTCCATGCCCTTGTCCAGCGCCAGTTCAATGTGACGCGTTTCTTTTTCCGAGTCGCTGTCGGTCATCACATAGTTGACCAGCATGGTGGAGACGAAAGGATTGTTTCGGGTGTACGTCTGGTTCTCTGTGCTCATGTTTTGGGCGGTTTTCTCAATCTCTAAGGCTACCAGCCCCGGGTTTCCGTAGCAATGGCGGAGCCGTTTACACGGGTTTGAACTACCCTCTGCGACAATGAAGATTCGCGGTCATCACAGGGGGTTCAATTGCAGGACGCGTCACACGGGCAGCAGCCGAGCGAAACGGAGACAAGCGGCACCACGGCAATTGCGGCGCAGGACAACCGCTCAGCCGACGGTATCCGACTCGCGTTTCTGCGACACATGCGCCGCACCATCGGCAAGCCGGTCGAGTTCTCGAACACGCTGGACCAGTACCGCGCCATGGCACACCTGGTGCGAGATCGTGTGATGGACGACTGGATCACGACGGTAGAGAGCTACGTGCAGCACAACGTGCGCGTGGTGTGCTACTTGTCTGCGGAGTTCCTGCTGGGACCGCACCTGTTGAACGCGATGCTGAACCTCGGCATCACCGATTCCGCGGAAAAGGCCTGTGACGAGCTGCACTACAGCCTGACCCAACTGGCGGACGAGGAGCCCGAACCCGGCCTGGGCAACGGCGGCCTGGGACGTCTGGCAGCCTGCTACATGGACAGTATGACCACGCTGGAAGTACCGGCCGTGGGCTACGGTTTGCGCTACGAGTTCGGCATCTTCCGCCAGGAGATTCGCGACGGGTGGCAGGTGGAGCACTCCGACAAATGGCTGGAGTACGGCAACCCCTGGGAGATTCCGGCTTCGGAAGCGACACAGCATGTGAGCTTTGGCGGCCACACGGAAACCACTAAGGACGAAAAGACAGGCGAGCTGATCTGGAAGTGGGTGCCCGCCTTCACGGTGAAGGGCGTGGCGTATGACACGCCCATTCCCGGCTATCGCAACAAGCAGGTGAACCGCCTGCGGCTGTGGAAAGCGGAAGCGGAAGACAGCTTTGACCTTGAGATCTTCAATCGCGGCGATTACATGGGCGCCGTGCGCGACAAAATGGAGTCGGAGACGATCAGCAAAGTGCTGTATCCGCCTGATGAGACGGAGCAGGGCAAGCGGCTGCGGCTGATGCAGCAGTACTTCTTCACGTCGTGTTCGCTGCAGGACATGGTTCGTCTGCACAAGCTGCAGAAACTGCCGATCGAGAAGTTCGCCGACAAGTGGTCGGTGCAACTGAACGATACGCACCCGTCCATCGGCATCGCGGAGTTGATGCGCATTCTCACCGACGAGGAAGAGATCGGCTGGGACGAGGCGTGGACGATTACGCAGGCTACGTTCGGCTATACGAATCACACGCTACTGCCGGAGGCTCTGGAGAAGTGGCCGCTGCCGATCTTCGCCAGCCTGCTGCCGCGCCACATTGAGATCATCTACGAGATCAATCGGCGCTTTCTGAAAGACATGCAGGCCAAGTTCCCCGGCGACACTGCTCGGTGGGCGCGCATGAGCCTGATCGGCGAAGACGGTGAGAAACAGGTCCGCATGGCCAACCTGGCCGTGGTCGGCAGCAAGATGGTCAACGGTGTGGCCAAGCTGCACTCGGAACTGCTGAAGGAAGACACGCTGAAGGACTTCTACGAGGCGTTCCCCAATCGGTTCACCAACGTGACGAACGGCGTCACACCGCGTCGCTGGCTGATGCTGGCGGACCCACCGCTCACAGCGTTGCTGAACGAGGTGCTGGGCACCGCGTGGCACACAGACCTGTATGCCCTGCGCGGCCTGGAGGACTACGTGGATGACGCGGGGTTCCTCGACAAGTGGCGCAAGCGGCAGGAGGAATCGAAAGGTCGCCTCGGAGATTTCATCAAGCGCTCCATGGACGTAAGCCTGAACCCGGCGAGCATGTTTGACGTGCAGGTGAAGCGCATCCACGAGTACAAACGGCAGCACCTGAATGCTCTGCACATTCTGGGCCTGTACTGCCGCATCAAGAGCGGCGAGCTGAAAGACCTGCCGCCGCGCACCTTCCTCTTTGGCGGAAAGGCCGCACCCAGCTACACCTACGCCAAGCTGATGATCAAGCTGGTGTGCACCGTCGGCGAGTTGGTTGGCAAGGATCCGCAGACCAAGGACCTCTTGCGCGTCCTGTTCGTCCCGGACTACAGCGTTTCTCTCGGGCAGCGGATTTACCCTGCCGCCGACCTGAGTGAGCAGATCAGCACCGCGGGCAAAGAGGCCAGCGGAACGGGCTGCATGAAGTTCATGATGAACGGCGCGGTGGCCATCGGCACGCTGGACGGCGCGAACATCGAAATCCGCGAAGAGGTCGGCGAGGAGAACTTCTTCCTCTTCGGCCTGACCGCACCACAGATCGCAGAAAAGCAGAAGGCCGGGTACCGTCCGCGCGACTTCTACGAAAAGAGCCCCTTGCTTCGCGAAGTGATGGACGGCCTGCGCGACGGCAGATTCAGTAACGGAGACCGCGACACGTTCGCTCCGCTCGTTCGCGACCTGCTAGAGGTGGACCGCTACTTCGTAATGGCCGACTTCGACGACTACGCGCGAGCTCAGTCCGAGGCTGGCAAGATCTTCTGCGACAGCAAGAAATGGAGCCGCATGAGCCTGCTGAACACGGCGCGATCGGGCAAGTTCAGCTCCGATCGGTCGATTCGCGAGTACTGCCAGAACATCTGGAAGATCAACCTGGACAGGTAGCGCGCCGGGAGCAGTGGCGTGAGGTGCTGCCTCGCGTCGCCACTCCAGCGTTGTGCCCAGATCAGGACCTTGTCGAGCTCGTCACACTCCATCGCACGGAGAATGCGTCGAGGCTACCGGGAACGCTCGACTGCCCTTCCAGCCAGATCGTTTCGCCGCCCGCGTCGAACCCATCGGTTGCGTCAGGACGCAGGTTCGCAGACACCTCCAAACGCTTCCCGTCCAGATCCCACCCGATCTGAAATGCTCCGGCGCGCAGAACCCGGAACTCTCCGCATCGCTGATGCAGACTCTCGAGAGATGGGCTCACATGCTCCTGCCGGACTGCTAGGATGCGGCGGTACCAGTCCGGCCAGGTCGACTCTTCCCGCTGTGCCCAATCGAGCTTTGCGGAAAGAAAAGTGCTCTCCTGTTGCGGGTCGGGCGCGTTCTTCAGTGCCGCCTCGTCCGCGTTATGCAATTGCGCGAGAAACTCGCGCCGACCCCGGCTTACAGCCTTGCCCAGATCGCCACCGAAGTCGCAGAAGTAGGGGAAGGGCGTGGTCGCGCCGAACTCGTCGCCCATGAAGATCATGGGAATTTGTGGCGTGAGTAGCAGCAGGGACATCACGGCTCGCACGGCTGCCGGCGGCGCCAGCGCGTGAATCCGCTCCGCTCCGATGCGGTTCCCGATCAGGTCGTGAGTTTGCACGAACGAGACAAACGCAGTCGGAGGCACATGACAACGGACATCGCCAGACTCACCGCGTTCTTCCACTGCGATGATGAAACCTTCGGCAACGCTCTCCGCCTGCTTGGTGGTTTCCTCGTCCTCTTGCGCACCTGAGAAATCCTGTCGCATGGCTGCTCCCAGCAGATGCGACATATCATGGTTCCACTGCGCCGTGAACTTCTCGCAATGGCCCTTCTCATTGCGCAACAGCTTCGGAGCGACGTTCTGTTCGTCTTCGCGGATCAGGTGGATTTGGCGTGGCGGCTGGTGCGCTGCGCCGAACTCGTGGACCCGCGAGGCCAACTCGTCCAGCACATGCACCTTGCTCGTGTCGACGATGGCGTGGGTGGCGTCGAGTCTCAGGCCGTCCACGTGGAACTCTTCAACCCAGTACAGCGCGTTCTGGATGATGAGTTCCCGCACCTGCCTGGCGCAATCTCCGGCGTTGTCTTCATCGAAGTTCAGAGCATCGCCCCACGGGGTGCAGTGATCTTTCGTAAGCAGTTGCGGAAAGTACTTCGGCAGGTCGTTCCCTTCCGGGCCGAAGTGGTTGTACACCACGTCCAGGATCACCTGGATGCCGTGCCGGTGTGCGACGTCGATCAGGTGTTTCAGGTCATTCGGGTGCCCATAGGTCGAGTCAGGCGCATACAGCAGAACCGCATCGTAGCCCCAGTTTCGGTTGCCCGCGAAATCGGCCAGGCACATGATCTCGATCGCGGTGATGCCGATTTCAGCGAGCAGAGTCAGCTTCTCAGCGGCTGCGGCAAACGTGCCTTCTGGCGTGAACGTGCCGATGTGCAATTCGTAGAGCACGCTCTGCGACCAGGGGCGGCCTTGCCACCCACCATCGGCCCAGGCAAATGCGAGAGGATCGATGACCTGGCTTGGGCCGTGAACATCGTCTGGCTGAAAGCGCGACGCCGGATCGGCAACCGCGGTTCCGTCCTCCAAGACGAAACGATACCGGCTGCCAGCTTCGGCGGTTGGCTCGACGCGTTCAAACCAGCCCTCCTTGGAACGCTGCATCGGCAGATCATCGCCGGCATTCTCCAGGCGCAAGCGCACTGTTTCAGCTCCGGGCGCAAAGAGCCGGAAGCGTACGCCATCCTCCGGCATCAGTTGCGCGCCGAAGGGCATGGGATGACTCGTGTGAAGCGTAAATTGGCCGTGGAGCGCTGGGTCGGGCACAGGCGTTTGGATGCACGCTTACGCTGTAGCACCGCCTGCCGTCGCACTGGCGCCTCCGCTGCCAGCGTTGACAGTGCTGTGGTCGCTGCACTACAAGTGTCGCTAACCCCAGGAGCTGAACCGATGAAGCGTCGAAGGTTCGTGTGGATGGTGGCAGGCGCCTGCGTTCTGCCGGATGCGCTGTGGACACAGCAGGCGGCGACCACACAGAATCCATTGCCTCCACCACCGGCACCGGTGCCGTGGACGCTGGGCCTGAACAGCAAGACGCCCCTTCCCCACACGGAAACGCCGGACGACGTTGCCGCCACCGACGCGGACTTCTTCTCGCCCGTGCAGATGGCGACGTTGATCCATCTCAGCAGCGTGTTGCTGCCGCCTCTGGGAGAGATGCCGGGTGCCGTGGAAGCGCAGACTCCGCAGTTTCTCGATTTCCTGATCGGCGACTCCCCTGCCTCGCGCAAGGCGCTGTATACCGGCGGCCTGGATTGGCTGGAGGCGGAGTCGCGCCGCAAGAACGGTGTCCCGTTTGCAAAGACCACACCAGAGCAGGCCGATGCGGTGCTGCGGCCGTGGCTACGGACGTGGATGAGCGATCATCCGCCCACCGAACCGCATGCGGACTTCGTGAACATCGCCCACGCCGACATTCGCACCGCGACCATGAACAGCCGCGCCTGGGTCAATGCCGAAACCCACGGCCGCGGCAATGCCAACGCGGCACAGATGTACTGGTCGCCCATCGATCCGGACACCAGCGCTGACAACTACCGCGCGGTCCACCAGCGGCCGGCGCCCGTACAGGCAGCGCCCAAGTCGTCCAACACGTCCCCCTCCTACCCTCGCTAAACGATCAGGAAAGTCATGCCCAACGAACCTGTAGACGTGCTCATCATTGGCTCCGGTCATGCGGGCGGCATGGCCGCCAAGGTGCTTTGCGAAAAGGGCGTGAAGTGCCTGATGCTGAACGCCGGGCCCGTAGCCGATGTAGGTCGGCACACGCAGCGCAAAGCACCGTACGAATTGCCGTTTCGCGGTTTCAAGCCACCCGGCAAGCTGGAACACGTGTTCCAGGCCAGCGAATACAACACCAATGTATGGGTTGACGAGCAGGAGGTGCCCTACACCTTTGCTCCGCAGAACCCTTACAACTGGGTGCGGGTGCGGCTATTTGGCGGGCGATCTCTGTTCTGGTCGCGACAGTCGTTCCGCTTGAGCGATTACGAGTTCAAGGGTAAGTCGCACGACGGTTTCGGCGAAGACTGGCCGATCGACCACGCGGAATTATCGCCGTTCTACTCGCGGGTTGAGGACATCTTCCAGGTATACGGGGCGAAGGACGGGCCGCCGCAGATGCCGGACGGCAACTTTGTGATCGACGACGCTCCGTGGACCGAGTCGATGAAGCGTTTCATCGCGGCGGGCAAGCCGGTTGGAGTTGCCGTGTGCAAGCAGCGCACGGCACGTGGGCGCGACGGTCTGGCAAGCTCTGTGAACCTGCTGATTCCGGACGCCGAACGGACAGGCAAGCTGACTTCGGTCTCAAACGCGATCGTGCGCGAGATCACTGTCGATAAAAGCACCGGGCGGCCCAACGGCGTCATCTTCATCGATCGCCTGTCGCACCGCGAAATGCAGGTGAAGGCGCGCGTGATTGTGCTCGCCGCGGGCACGCTGGAGAGCACACGACTGCTGCTGAACAGCAAGCTGGCCAACAGCAGCGGCCTAGTGGGTCGTTACCTTTGCGATCAGATTTACGGTGCCGGGGTTACCTGCAGCGTGCCCGAAGCGCGCAACGGACGCGCAACCCCAGCGCTGATGGGCGGGGGCGCCATCGTTCCCCGCTTCCGCAACATCACGACGAAGGATCCGCGTTTCCTGCGGGGCTACGCCTTCAACGTGACCAGCCGTGCGGGTGGCCTGGAGCCGCGGAATTTCGCAGCCTATGGGGCCGAACTGCAGCGCAAGATGGACGAGTACCACGGCTCAGCCTTTTACATGACGATCATGGGCGAGGTGCTGGCGCGTTACGAAAACCACGTCCGCATCAACCCCGACGTGACGGACGCGTGGGGAATACCGGTGCTGCATGTGGAGACAAAGTACACCGACAACGAATACGCGATGGCAAAGGACGCAGTCGCGACCGGGTCACAGATGGCCCACGACGCCGGGTTTGAGGTGCTGTCGAGCAACGTCGTTCCCAACCCGCCGGGATACAGCATCCATGAGGTTGGAACCTGCCGCATGCACGACGATCCGAAGAAGGGCGTGCTGAATCGGTGGAATCAGAGTCACGATCACAAGAACCTCTTCGTAGTGGATGGCGCGGCATTCACCAGCGCTGGATGGCAGAACCCGACCATCACCATTGCGTCCCTGTCCATGCGGGCCTCTGAGCATTTGGCCGCGGAGATGAATAAGCTGAACGTGTAACCGGGAGACCCGAAACGTGTCCATGACTCGCAGAACCTTTCTTTGCTCCACCGCCGCTGCCGGCCTTGCCCTGTCGATGCGCGGGGGTTTTGCCTGGGCAAACCCGCTAGGTCTGCCTGCGGGCCTGCAGCTGTACAGCGTTCGCCAGCAGATGGCACAGGACCTGGATGGCGCACTCGCTGCGGTTCACGCGGCTGGCTACACCGAGGTGGAATCGGCCGCGCTGCCGAAAAAGCCGGCGAAGGAAATCCGCGCTGCCCTAGACAAGGCGGGTCTGCGATGCGTGAGTTCACACAACAGCTTCGCCGACGTGACTACGCGTTTTGATGAGACGGCAGCATTCGTTAAGGAGCTCGGATGCACTTATCTCATCTGTCCTTCGTCGCCGAAGCGCGACGGCACCTTCCCTAACGCTCACTCGCCGATGTCCCTGGACGACTGGCACTATGCGGCGGAGCAGTTCAACAGCGTCGGCGAGAAGGCAAACGGAGTTGGCCTGCACTTTGGGTATCACAACCACACGGGCGAGTTCATCCCCGTTGAAGGCAAGGTTCCGTACGAGGAGTTGCTGCGGTTGACCGACCCCGCCAAGGTGACCTTCGAGATGGATGCGGGCTGGGTGAACGTGGCGGGTGTAAATCCGGTGCAATTGATGCAGCAGCATCCGCACCGCTTCAGCATGTTGCACGTGAAAGATTTCAAGCTGGCCGCCAACCCGCAACCGGACAAGCGTGAAGAAAGCGTGGTCACTGAGCTGGGCAGAGGCTCCATCGACTACCGTCCCGTATTCGCCCAGGCCGCAAAGAATCAGCACATCACGCACGCTTTCGTCGAGCAGGAAGCCTTTGACGTGCCGTGGCAGGAGTCGCTGAAGATCGATGCGGATTTCTGGCGCTCGCTCAAGGCCTAACGGATGCAGATCGGTCTGTTTACCCCCGTGTTCAACAGCGTTGATTTTGACGGCCTGTTGCGCGAAGTTGCGAAGTATCCCGCGATCCGGATGCTCGAAATTGGCACCGGCGGCTGGCCGGGCGCAAGCCACATCAACATGGCGGAGATGCTCTCTTCGCGAGAGCGTCTCCGCGAGTACCGGGCTCGCCTTCAGGATGCCGGTCTGTCCATCAGCGCCTTCTCCTGTCACGGCAACCCGGTGCATCCCAGGCGGGAGATCGCGGAGCGCGATGCAACGCTGTTGCGCGATACGGTTCGGCTTGCAGAGGCGTTCGAAGTGCCAGTGGTGGTCACATTTTCCGGCTGTCCTGGTGGTGGCCCGCAGGATGCGACGCCAAACTGGATCACGGCTGCGTGGCCGCCGGAGTACGCGGAAGCGTCGCGGTGGCAATGGGAAGAGCGCCTGATCCCGTACTGGCGCGATGCAGTGACCGACGCGCAACAGCATGGCGTTCGGGTTGCGCTCGAAGCGCACCCGGGGTTCTGCGTGTACAACACGGAGACGCTGCTGCGCTTGCGTGGAGCAACTGGCAACGGGCTTGGGATCAACCTCGACCCGAGTCATCTGTGGTGGCAGGGCATGGACATTCCGTCGGTGATCTCCGCATTGGGCGAGGCCATCTTTCACGTGCACGCCAAGGACGTTGCGCTTGCTCCGTCAAAGATTGCTCGGAATGGCGTGCTGGACACGAAGAGCTATGCGGAGATGGCCGAGCGTTCCTGGCTATTTCGCACGGTGGGCTGGGGCCATGGCGAGCTGGAGTGGAAGGCCATCGTCTCCGCGCTGCGACTGGCCGGCTACGACTACGTGCTCAGCATCGAGCACGAGGACGCTCTGGCGTCGATCCACGAAGGGTTGTCCTCCGCGACCGCGATGCTCTCGCGCGTTGTCCTGACCGAGCCTCCGGTCGAGGCCTGGTGGACGTAGCGCTCCTGCTACACCGGTAGAGGCGGCTCGCCCGCCGTTTCGAAGTCGCTCTGCGGCAACGATTCCTTCTGGCGACTGCGGTCTGAGAAGAACGCGAGGAACACCAGGAGCACCACGGCCGAAAACGCCGCCGGGAACAGCCAGATGGCATGCCAGTTGTAGTGCTGCTCGCCCAACGGCTGTCCAGAGAAGTCGCCGGTGACGACGCGGTAGTGCTCGACGACATTGCCTGACAGCCATGAACCGACGAACATGCCGACGCCGTAGGTGAGGAACGTGATGAAGCCCTGCGCTGCCGCGCGCAGGTCGACAGCGGCCTTCTGGTCGATATAGATCTGGCCCGTGACGAAGAAGAAGTCATAGCAGATGCCGTGCAGAAGGATGCCGAGCCAAAACATCCACATGCCCGGCCCGGCGTTTCCGTATGCGAACAGAAGGTAGCGCAGCACCCAGGCGAGCATGCCAACGGCGAGCATCCACTTTACGCCCAGGCGGCGGAAGAACACTGGAAGCAGAAGCATGCAGAGGAGTTCACTCATCTGACCGCCGGTCATCTTGCCCGCGGCGTTCACTACGCCGCTCTGGTTCAGAAACAGGTTGGTGAACGCGTAGTAGAACTGCAGCGGTATGCAGATGAGGAAGCTGGCGGCAGCGAAGATGGCCACCGGCCGCTCACGCAGCAGCAGCACTGCCTCCTTCGGAAAGACCGAACCGAACGTGAGCGGTCCGCTGGTGCGCGCCGGAGGCGTATGAGGCAGCGTCAGGCAGTAGATCGCCATCAGGAGCGACATGCCTCCGGCAATCTGCATCGGAACCGCGGTCGCTTCCACCCGCATCGCGCCTACCAGCAGACCGGCGACGATCCACCCCAGCGTTCCCAGCACGCGGATGCCGCCGAACTCCGTTTCAGGGTGCCGCATCTGGCGAAACGCGAGCGAGTTCGTCAGCGACAGAGTCGGCATAAAGCAGAAGCAATACAGCAGCACGATCCAGTACAGCGACGTGAACTGCACCTGGCGCGCGGCGACGAACAGCAGGATGCCGCCTAGCGCGTGGAGAGCGGCGAGCATGCGCTCTGTGGCTGCTACGCGATCCGCGACGAAACCGACCAGGAACGGCGAGACCATGCCGCCGACAGCCGTGGTGCCCGCCGCCAGCCCGACCTGCGCTCCGGTGAAGTGCAGGCCCTGCGCAAGCCACGTGCCCAGCGTTACGTACCAGGCGCCCCAGATAAAGTACTCCAGGAAGAGCATGGTGCCGAGCCGCGCTCGCATGGACATGGTCATGGTTCAGATCTCCTGCTTGCTTATTGTTCCGGTGCAGGCGGCGGCATGACCGCATCGTTCACGTGGCGCGTCGCGGGCCCGTCTTCCTGCTGCACCTCGACACCTTCGCCGGGGAACGGCCACTTGCGCTCAATGGGCTGCTGCGCTTCGCGAACCTCTTCCGTCGCCGTGCTCACCTTCAGGTTTTCGAGAAAGTGGACGCCGAGTTTGCCCGCGGTCGCCAGGTCAATGTCGCCGTCGTGATCGAAGTCCTCGGCAAGGATCTGCGTTCCCGCACTCGCCGTGCCGTTCATGCTGATGGCGGTCCGCTTCCAAGTGGCGGTCTTGCGGTCAAGCTTGTAGTAGAAGAGCACCACGGGATCGTACGACCCGGGGTCATGGCCATTGTGGCCGCGGTAGCGCTTGCCCGTCACCAGCTCCGGCACGCCGTCCCCATCCAGGTCGACCAGCTTCAAGGCATGCGATTGCGAGAAGCTTTCATCGATGGTGTGGCGCGTCCAGGTTGGCTTGTCCTTGGGACCACCCTGCTCCCACCAGTACAGGCCATATCCGTGTCCCTGGCCGACGATCAGGTCGGTGCGACCGTCCCCGTTCACGTCATAACCCAGGATCGGGAAACCAGCGTCGCCAAGCTGCCAGTCCGGGTGCCACTCCCATTTGTCCGCATTGGCATCGATGTTGCGGAACCAACCAGAGGGCGTCAGCAGATCGGCCTTGCCGTCGCCATCGATGTCCGCAATGCCAACACCGTGGCCGTCCGCCTCCTTGGGCGCAAGCACGTGCATCTTCGGCTTTGCTCCGCTGAAGTCGATCCACAGAAGGCCGGAGTGGTTGTAGTGTGCCAATGCGAGATCCGGTTTGCCGTCGCCGTTGATGTCGGCGAAGGCACCGCCTTCAGTGTCGAAGCTGTCGCCAATGAAGTGCTTCTTCCACATGGTGCCCGCGGCCACGCCCGCAGATCCGGGATTCTCAAACCACCACGCGCCGTTGGTGATCCAGCCCGCAGTCACCACGTCGGGATGGCCGTCATGGTTTACGTCGACTACCCACTCGCCACAGTCGCTGACAAACTCGCCGTGGACCGGAACGGAGCGCCATTGGTGCTGCTTCCAGTCCCCGCCGTTCTTGCCGGGATTTTGGTACCAGTAAGCGCCGCTCAGCAGGTCCAGAAAGCCGTCACCGTTCACGTCGATGGCGCTGATGCCTTCTGCATGATCGGTGCCCAGCCGATGTGCCAGAAATACGCTCTCCGGAACGCCGTTCGGACCATTGCCGGGCTGTGCCTTGCGCGTCTCATGCTGGGCCTGCACGCCGATGCAGAGCAGAGGCGCGGCCAGAAGCAGCGTACGAAACTTGAACTTCGACGGGGTGCCGCGGAACATGCTGAATCCCTTCTACTGTGGCAGTGGTTGCAGCGTGACGGTGCGTCCCGTGGCGGCACTGGTGCGAGCCGCATCCAGGATCTGCATCACCACCATGTTGGTATCGAGCGCAGACAGGTCACCCTCGGCCTTCACCTGTCCGTGAAGAACCGCCGCCAGATAGGCCAGCGAGCCCGCCTGATCCGGAAGCAGAGCTGGTGCCGTGGTCGAGGTCTCTTCCTTCGCCGGACGCAACCGGGTGCGGATGCCGGAAGGACCCACCGTCACCGCGGTGCCTTCGCTGCCGTAGACCTCCATGTCCTTGCGCGCAAAACTCCAGTCCCAGGACGGCATGAGCACACCCTGCGCTCCGTTGTAGCGAAGGATCACGGTACTGTCGTCTTCCACGTGCGGATAGGTTTGCGGCTTGTCGGTCTGCGACACTGCCGTTACGCTCAGCGGAGCCTTGCCGTGCATCATCACCGTTAGAAGATCGGCGCCATAGCAGCCGAAGTCGAACAGCGCGCCCGCACCGTTCTGCACGGGATCGGTGAGCCAGGGCAGCCACTCCGGGCCAACGCCAATCTCCTTCGGCCCCTCATGCCCGTCGTGCACAACCACCTTGCGGATGGTTCCCAGTTTCCCGTCCGCGGCCAGCCGCAACGCTTCCGCGTTGGAGCTGTACCACGTGGTCTCGTAGTTCACCAGAACCTGTACGTGATACTTGCGCGACGCATCCCGGATGGCGAAGGCATCGGCCATGGTCGTGCTCAGCGGCTTTTCGACCATGCTGCCGATGCCGTGTCGCGCGGCGGCAACTATCACTTTGCGATGGTCCTGGATCGTCGTGTAGACCAACACCGCATCCGGCTTCACCGCGTTCAGAGTCTCTTCCAGATCGGTATGGAACAACGCCGGATCCAGCTTGTACTGGGAGCGATACTTCGCGGCAAGCGCGGTGTCTGGCTCTACGATCCCGACCAGGGTGGCATCGTGATTCTGCGGCAGTGCGTGCAGGAAGCCGCCCACATGCCCATGTACCAGGCCCACAATCACCACGCGGATGGGCCGGTCCGCAGGCACCTGTTGAGCACCGGCAGTCGTTCCCAGCAAGCCCGCGATTGCAACGAGAGATAAAACGAAGCGCAGCATCCTGCTCCTTGTGCGGTCTTGCATGGGTTAGCTCAGCTTCATGGTTTCGGGGTTCCAGTGAACGACGCTGTCCCGCTGCAGGCTCACATTGCTCAGCAGGGCTGCGCCGGCCGCGCGGAAGCCGAACGTCGCGTCCTCGACAGGCTGCGTGCGTGAGCGCACCGACTCGAAGAAGTTGCGGAAGTGCTCCACCGTATCGTCGTAACCACGTGGGTTCTGGTAGCGCTCAGTCTTCTCGTCAGAGAGCGTGCCCGGCGGATTCGGTGGGTACTTAGCTTCGTACTGCTGGATGTACGCCTGCTGCTCGGCTTTGGCGAAGGTGTTCACCATGTAACCCGGATCCTTCTGCATCGGAACGCGATGCAGAGTCAGCCCAGAGCTGGCGATCTCGAGCGTTCCTTCCGACCCGGTGAACAGGAAGCTTTCCGCCTCTTCCCCGCCGGAAATTTGATTCACCCGCAGGCTCAGGTTGAAACCTTCCGGGTAATCGAACAGGGCCAGCATCACGTCGGGGACGTTGCGGCCGTCGTTCCAGTAGCGGATGGCGCCCGTGGCGTAGGCGCGGGTGGGCCCATGGGCTCCCGTGATGAAGTGGGTTCCGCTGAACAGGTGTACGAACAAATCGCCCGCCACGCCGGAGCCGTAGTCGGTCCACTTGCGCCACTGGAAAAAGCGCTCGGCGTTCCACGGGATCTTGGGCGCAGAACCCAGAAAACGCGGCCAGTCACACGTCTCGGGGCTGGCATCGGGCGGCACGCTGTAGTTCCAAGCTCCCAACGAGCTGGAGCGATCCCAGCGCGCAGCCACCAGGTTCAACTTGCCAATGGCGCCCGACGCCAGCAGCTCCTTCGCTTTGCGATACAAAGCATTGCTCACCCGCTGCGATCCAACCTGGAGAATGCGATTGGTCCGCTGTGCGGCGGCGATGATCTCCGGACCGTCTGCGTACAGGTGAATCATCGGCTTTTCCAGGTACACGTCCTTACCGGCGTGCATGGCATCAATGGAGGCCTGCTTGTGCCAGTGGTCGGGCGTGGCGACAATCACCGCGTCCACATCCGGCCGTGCGAGGATTTCGCGGTAATCCCGCGTGGTGAACACGTCCTGTCCCCACAGTTCCTTGCTGCGGCGCTGGCGGCCGTCATAACAGTCCGCAACGGCAACGATCTTGACGTTCGGCGTTTGCAGCGCCGCCGACGCGATCTGTTGCCCGCGGATGCCCGCTCCCACCAGAGCAAATTGGATCTGGTCGTTGGGACCGCGCTGGCGTGCGGGAGCAGTCTGTGTCGCGGCGAGCAGCCGGTGCGTGGCAGGCAGAGTTGCAGCGGTGGCGATGGGAAAGGTGGAAAGAAAGCGGCGGCGCGAGAAAGACATCTTCATCTCCGGTGCTGGATGAGGTGTGTCGCCATGGTGCCGCGGCGAGGCGCGAGTTCTGCAGCACCACAAAGGAACAATGTCGAAGCACCAGCATCGTACACGCCTGAGTGGAGCATGGGCCAATGCAAGGCCGGCCTGGTTGCGCCGCTCACGGTCGGTAGTGCAAGCTGATGCAGACCATCGCAACCATCTGGCGTGAGGATCGTATGACGTTTCGTTCTACACCGTGGCTTCGCTGTGCCGTTGCCTGCTCGGCTCTTGCAGTTGCCGGCTCGGCTCTTCTAGCAGCATCGGCCGTAGCGCAGCAGTCCCCGCGGCCGCCCGCCACACCGCTGGTCACACACAATCCGTATTTCAGCATCTGGTCGGACGCGGATACGTTGAACGACTCCGAAACCGTGCATTGGACCGGCCATGCGAACCCGCTGACAAGCCTGTTGCGCATCGACGGCAAGGTCTACCGCGTGATGGGTCGCGGCCCGGGCCAACCCTTGCAGCAGACGGCCCGGCAGGTGACGGCGCTGCACACTATCTACCGCTTCACAGGCGCGGGCGTCGCGGTCACACTCACCTTCTTCACGCCCGCGTTCACCGACGACCTGGACGTGATGTCGCGCCCGGTGACCTACCTGACCTGGACCGTAGCCTCCACCGATGGTGCCTCGCACAAGGTGGAAGCCGTGCTGGATGCTTCGGCGGACCTGGCCACCAGCTACCCCGGCCAGCCAGTGACTACATCGCGCGCACGGACGGCGCAGACGGACGTGGTGTCCGTCGGCTCCCGCGATCAGCAGGTGCTGAATCGTTCCGGCGATGACCTCCGCATCGACTGGGGCTACTTCCGCATTGCCGTGCCGCACGACGAAGCGGCCACGCTCGCCACGGGCGATCGCCTGCTGCGCAGCTTCACCAACGGAGAGCTGCCCCAGGAAGACGATCTCTCTGTGCCGACCGGCGCGAATCACCACAGCGATCACATCGCAGCTGCGCTGGACCTAGGCAGCGTGGGCCAGGCACCCGTCAGCCGCCACGTCCTGCTGACCTATACCGAGGACTACTCGTTCCAACTGTTCCACCAGAACCTGAGGCCCTATTGGCAGCGCAACGGCATGACCGTCGGCACCATGCTGGATCATGCTGCGACGGAATACAGTTCGCTGGAACAGAAAGCTGCCGCGTTCGAGACGAGCTTCCAGCAGACGATGACGGCAGCGGGTGGAGAGCAGTACGCCTGGCTGTGCACGCTCTCATACCGCCAGGCGATCGCAGCGCATACGCTGGTCGCGGGTGCAGACGGGGAGCCGCTCACCTTTGAGAAGGAGAACTTTTCCAACGGCGACACCGCTACGGTGGACGTGATCTACCCGGGCGCGCCGATCTGGTTGCTCTTCAACCCGAAGCTGCTGCATGCCGAGGTGCTGCCCGTGCTGCGCTACGCCAGCATGACGGATCGCTGGCACTTTCCATTTGCGCCACACGACCTGGGCCAGTTTCCGCTAGCTAATGGGCAGGAGTACGGCGGCGGTGAGAAGACGGAGGAGGATCAGATGCCGGTGGAAGAAACCGGCAACCTGCTGATCCTGGTGGACGCGCTGGCCCGCGCGGAGAAGGACACGACGCTGGCCGCGCAGTTCTGGCCTAGACTCAGCCAGTGGGCCGAATACCTCCGGACGCACGGCCTGGACCCAGAAAATCAGCTCACCACCGATGACTTTGCCGGGCACGTCGCGCACAACAGCAATCTCTCCATCAAGGCTGCCGAAGGCGTGGCGGCCTATGCGCACCTGGCAAAACTGCTGCACCACGAGGACGAGGCGAACCGCTACAACGCCGAGGCGCACCGCATGGCGACCGAGTGGTTGAAGCTGGCGCGCGAGGGCGATCACTACAAGCTGGCATTCAACAGCCCCGGTACATGGAGCCAGAAATATAACCTCGTCTGGGACAAGCTGCTGCACTACGACCTGTTTCCAGCCTCGGTGGCCCGCGATGAGCTTGCGTTCTACAAGACCAAGATCAACCGGTACGGCCTGCCGCTGGATAGCCGGCGCGACTACACCAAGCTGGACTGGGAGATCTGGACCGGCACGCTTGCGGATGACGATGCGACCTTCCAGGCAATCATGAGCCCCATCTACACCTGGCTCAATGAAGGCCCGACCCGCGTTCCGCTGACCGACTGGTACGACACCAAGACCGGCAAACAGGAAGGTTTCCAGGCACGCAGCGTGGTGGGAGGTGTCTTCATCAAGGCGCTCCGAACCAAGATGGAGCACTGATCGGAGCAGAGGTTTGCCGTTTGTGGTTGCCTGCTTGCCGGTGAGCTGCTCGCACAGCACTGTGCGCGCGCCACTCGGCTCCTTCCGTGGCACCCGGGCGAACTCATGACTTTCTCACGGCATCAGAGTAGAAGGACATCCTGCCGCCCATAGCTGAACCGCGGCTTGTCCCACCTCTGCTCTGAAGGATCAACCACGGATGCCGAACCGCCGCCGCGACCAGTCGGGCCGCCTTGCCCGCGCACTCAGCGTCATCGCGGGCCTCGGCCTTGTGGTCGGTGCCGTTGCAGCCATCCTGTTTTCTGTGCTGGTGGCCACCACGCGCGCAGACATCGCTCGCAGCAACCGCATCCTCCTGGTGGGCAGCGAACTGCTCTCGGACATGAAGGACCTGGAGACCGGCGAGCGCGGGTACGTCATCACCGCGGACCCGAATTACCTGGCTCCGTATTACGCGAGCGAAAGCGTCCTGGACAGCGAGCTTGCACGGCTGGAAATCCCCGATGCGCAGCGCGCCCCGCTTACACGCGAGGTCACCGCAAAGCGGGCTTTCGCTCGCGAGGTGATCGACTCGATCAATCAAAACGGCGAGCAGAGCGCGCGTGCGCTCATTCTTTCCGGCCGTGACAAGATGCTGATGGATCAGGTGCGAACCACCGTCCACACCATCCAGAACAACGCCAGCGAAGACATCACTCGGAAAGAACGGAGGCAGTCCCGCTGGTCGCCGGTGCTGCAGCTGATCGGCGCCGTCGGCTTCAGTGTCGCCTTCCTCGCGGTGCTCACCCTGGCTATCCTGCGCCGCCGGGCGGAGCGCGCCAGCATTGCCCTGCTTAGCCGCGTGATGGACAACGCGCCCATCGGCCTGGGCCTGATCGACAACGAGTATCGCGTCATCCAGATGAATCCCGCGCTGGTGAGCATCACTGGACACTCCGGCGAAACCGTCATCGGTCAGAACGTGTGGCGCATCTTCGGAGATCTGGAACCGCAGCTCGGGCCAGCGCTGCGCGAAACATTGCAGGATGGGACTACGCGCGCCAGCCTGCAGGTGCAAAGCGGCAAAGCGGAGACCGGTCAGCGAGTTTTTCAGGTCGGGTTCTTCCCTCTTCCTTCCGATAACCGAAAGGTTCTGCGCTCCGGCGCCGGCATTGTGCTAACGGACATCACGGAAGAGAAGCGCGCCGAGCAGCGGGTGGCGGAAAGCGAATCGCGCTTCCGCACGCTGGTGGAGAGCAGTGCCGCTATCATTTGGACCACCACACCGGATGGTCGGTTGCGGGAAGGCCAAGGCTCATGGCAACGCTTCACCGGACAGCCGGTGGAAGAGTACCGCGGCACCGGGTGGCTCAACGCGGTTCATCCGGATGACCGCCCGGAGGCGTTGCAGGCCTGGCGGGCCGCCGTGGAAACCAAAACCGACTTCGATACGGAGTACCGGCTCCGCCGTTCCGACGGGCAGTGGCGCAGCATGCACGTGTGCGGCGTCCCTGTGCTGGATGAGAACGGCGAAATCCGGGAATGGGTCGGCACCAACACCGACATCACGGAACGCAACCAGGCGCAGGAAGAACTGCGCATGGCAAAGGAAGCGGCCGAGTCAGCGAACCGGGCCAAGAGCCAGTTCCTGGCGAACATGAGTCACGAACTCAGGACGCCGCTCTCTGCCGTGATCGGTTACAGCGAGCTGCTGGAAGAAGAGATGGAGGACTCCGGCGGCACGGCAAATCTCGATGACGTGCGCAAGATCCAGTCAAACGCCCGGCACCTGCTCGCCCTGATCAACGATGTTCTGGATCTTTCGAAGATCGAAGCCGACCGCATGACGGTGTACCCGGAGGACTTCAACGCATACGAGATCCTCGGCAGTGTTCGCGACACGATGAGCGGACTGGTCGAGCAGAAGGCGAACCGCCTCCTGCTGGACGCTCCGGCCGATCTGGGGGTCATGCACACGGACCTGGTGAAGCTCCGCCAATGCCTCTTCAACCTGATCGGCAATGCGGCCAAGTTCACCGAAAACGGGACGATCACACTGAAAGCCGAGCGCAAGGGCGACGACGTGCTCTTCAGCGTCATCGACAGTGGAATCGGCATGACCGAGGAACAGACGAGCCGCCTGTTCGAACGCTTTCAGCAGGCCGACGAATCCACCACACGCAAGTTTGGCGGCACGGGGCTGGGACTGGCGATCACACGCGCCTTTTGCCGGCTGATGGGTGGCGACATCACCGTTTCGAGCGTGTACGGTTCCGGGTCGACCTTCACCATGCGGATACCCGCGATACTTCCTCAGCAAAATCTTCAAGCCGAGGCCGACGCGCCCGCCGCGCATGTTGAGGATGACAAGCAGATCGTCCTGGTGGTGGACGACGACCCGGCCCAACGAGAGTTGCTGAAGCGCTTCCTGGAGCGCGAGGGCTTCGGTGTGCGGACTGCCGCGGACGGAAAAACCGGGGTAGAGCTCGCCCGTTCCCTGCAGCCGCGGGCCATCCTGCTCGACGTGATGATGCCGCAGATGGATGGCTGGTCCGTTTTGTCCGCGATCAAGAGCGACCCGGAAACGGAGCGCATCCCCGTCGTCATGGTCTCGTTTGTGAACGAGCCGGGCTTGAGCGAATACCTGGGTGCGGCTGAGACCGTGCAGAAGCCCGTGGAGTGGAGCCGGCTGAAGTCCGTGATGGAGCGCTTCCGCGGCGAGACGGGCGACGTGCTGGTGGTCGACGACGACGAAGACACCCGGCGCCGCCTCAGGACCGTATTTGAACGCGATGGCTGGACTGTGAGCACCGCGGAGAACGGCTTGAAAGCTCTGGAGACCGTCACTCACACGCCGCCCCGGGTCATCCTGCTGGATCTGACGATGCCCGTGATGGATGGCTTCGACTTTCTGCATGAGTTGCGGTTGCGCCCCGGCTGTGCGGACATCCCGGTCGTCGTCTACACCGCCAGGCTGCTGGATGCGGCGGAGCGCAAGCAGTTGGAAAGCGCAGACCGCGTACTGGTGAAGGGCGAAACAGACATGCGCCAGTTGACCGGAACTCTCCGCGCCCTGGCTCCCGCAGGCGATCATCACGCTTCGCACCCGCAGCACGACGAACCGAAATGAACGCCCCCACAGAAAAGAAAAGGTTGTAACGATGATGCGATTGTTGATCGTGGAAGATCATGAAGAACTTTGGGATTTCCTCTCCCGCAGGCTCCAGCGGCGTGGTTTCGAAGTAGCTGTAGCCAAGGACGGACAGGAAGGTCTCGACAAGGCTCGCGAACTGCATCCGGACGTCATGCTGCTGGACATGAACCTTCCCATCGTGGATGGATGGACGATCGCACGGACCCTGAAATCCGAACCGGATACCGCGGGCATCCCGATCATCGCGTTGACGGCACACGCCATGTCTGGCGACAAGCAGAAGGCGCTCGATGCCGGATGCAACGACTACCATCCGAAGCCGGTGGTGTTTGCACAACTGCTGGCACAGATCGAGGCAATCACAGGTAGCACCCACGCTTCGAAAGAGTCGGCTTAGCGCCGCACCATGGCTCCACTCGAACTGCTGCTGCACTTCGCCGAGAACGCCGATGCCGAGCTCGCGGTGTTTGACGGGGCGGACGCCTCGCCGGAGGCCCTGACCGCTGCTTCCGCGCCCATCGAAGTGACCGACGCCGCACATGGTGGGCTCGACCTGCACGGGCGCAACCTAAGCGGCGCGAGTCTCCGCTCGGCCAATCTGTCGCAAGCTAACCTAACCGGGGCAGACCTGTCGGACGCCGCTTGCGCCGGCATCGATCTGACCTGCGCCCGGTTGGAGGCCGCGCAGCTTGCGCGCACGGACCTCGCAGGCGCGACCCTGACCACCGTCAGCGCCGGCGAAGCGAGTTTCTGCGAAGCACTGCTGGAAGACGCCGTGATGACGGGAGCCCAGCTGCGCTTCGCCGACTTCGGCAATGCCATCCTGGACGGTGCGGACCTGTCGCGCGCCGATCTGTGGGGTGCAAAGCTGCGTAACACCGCCGCAGATCGAGCACTGTTTCGCAACGCCCGACTGGACGAAAGCAGCCTGGCCGGTGCCGACCTGGCGGGTGCCGATTTTTCAGGCGCAACGCTTCGGCGGACTGACCTGTCGCACGCCCGCATGCAGAATGTGAACCTGCGCGACGCGGTACTGGAGGGCGCGAATCTGACGGGTGCCAACCTGAGCGGCGCCAGCCTGCCAAACCTGTCGCTCAGCAATTGCAACCTGGCCAACGTTCGATTTGCCGGTGCCTGGCTCGATCGCACCCGCATGCGCGCCCGGCAGTTGGGCGGCCATGTGGGCGAAGAAGCCGCGGGCGACCTACAAGCCGCCATCGATAGCTATATCGTGCTAGAGCGCAACTTCGAGTCGCTCGGTATCACGGATGACGCAAGCTGGGCGTACCTTCGGCGGCGTCGCGTCGGCCGCAGGTTGCACGCGGCCCAGGCGGCCGCCTGCTGGAAGCAGCAACAGCGAAGGTCGGCGGTCGTGCACGGGTTCCGCTGGCTCGGCGACGTAATGGCCGAGTGGCTTTGCGATTACGGCGAGAGCTTGTATCGGGTCGCCCGCGCCTTCTTAGTCATCCTAATCACGTTCGCCGCGGTGTACTGGCTGACCGGCAGTCTGCGGCCGCGCGAGAGTTCCACGGCGCTGCACCCTTTTACCCTGGTCAACTATCTGCTGTTCAGCCTCGACTCGATGACCACGGTCGGGACCTCGGAGGTCGCTCTCCGTCCCGCGGGTGAGCTGGGTACCCTCCTGTCCAGCTTGCAGACGGTGCTTGGAACGGTCCTGCTCGGCCTCTTCGGGTTCGTTCTGGGCGCTCGAATTCGAAAGTAAGCCGTCGCTCCGAGGGCCGCGTTCCTGCTGGACTGGAACGCGCTGGCCCCTTCGAGATCGGAAAGAGCCCAGGACGGCACTGCTTTCGTTCTCTTCCCCGGGGGCGAATGCGGTACCCTGAACGCTGATGTCTGCCCGGTTTCCCGCACTGATCTCCCTCTCTGCCCTTCGCGTCTCCACTTCGCCTAGAGCGGCCGCCGGCGCTTTGTCGGTCTGCGCTGCCCTGCTGCTTACCGCACCCGCGACCATGGCAGGACAGAGCGGAAGCTACCAGGATCCGAACCAGACTCAAAACCAGACTGACCAGTCCAACTCGCAACAAACCGTCAACTGTGACGCGAACGGGTGCCCCAGCACGTCCTCGACAACAACGAATGGGACGCAGGATAGTCAGAATGGCAGCAACACGTCGGGCACGAGCACGACATCAGGCGTAAACCAGTCCACCAGCGGGAACAACCGCAATAACACCACTGGCACCGGGACACCGCAAAGTTCCACAACCCGGCAGACACAGCAGACTAACGCCGCACCCAACGATCCCAATCGCATCGGGGCCTCGCAGACCGTCACACCGCCCCCGCCCACCGACTTCGAACTCTACGTACAGTCCTCCACCGGTCGCGCCCTGCGGATCTTTGGTCTGGATTACTTCCGGAACCGGTCAGCTTTAGACCTGTCCACCACCAGCAGTGACATGGCGGCACCGGCGGACTTCGTGGTCGGCCCGAATGACCAGGTTCGCGTGCGCACCTCGGGCGCGGTTTCGCTGGATGTTCTGACGACCGTAGACCGCAACGGCTTCATCTTCCTGCCACAGGTCGGGACGATCCAAGTGGCTGGCCTGCAGCTCAGCGAAGTTCAATCGGCCGTTCGCACGGCGATGGACCGTCAATATCGCAATTACGACCTGACGGTCACCTTAGGGCAGCTTCGCTCTATTCAGGTCTTCCTTCTTGGCGAGGCGCAACAACCCGGCCTGCACACGGTCAGCGCTCTTAGCACGCTGGTGAATGCCCTGTTCGCCTCAGGTGGACCCTCGCCAACCGGCAGCTTGCGCGACATCCAACTGAAGCGGGATGGAAAAACCATCACGCATCTCGACCTCTATAGCCTGCTGCTGAGCGGTGACAAGAGCGGCGACGTCCGTCTGCAACCCGGCGACATCCTCTACATCCCACCCGCTGGGCCACAAGCCGCGGTTGATGGCGACGTAAACAAGCCCGCCATCTTTGAACTGCGTGGGCCGACTTCGGTCGACCAACTACTTTCCTATGCCGGCGGGCTTACCGCTGTTGCAGCGACAGATCGCGCCTCGCTGGACCGCATAGTGGATCACGCGCGTCGCGAGGTTCAGGATTTCCCCCTCACCGGCGCACAGAAGCTGATTCCCGTGCAGGGTGGTGACGTGCTCCGCATCTTCCCAATCTCACCGCGGTTCGATAAAGCGGTAACGCTGCGCGGCAATGTGGGTCAGCCGGGCCGGTACTCGTGGCGGGAAGGCATGCGCGTAGCCGACCTGATCCCGTCACGCCAGTTCCTGATCACGCGGCGCTACTACAACGAGCAGAACGCGCTGACGCCGGCGCAGCCGACACGACCCTTCTCTGTCGTGCAGGATGGGACGGCGCTTGACCCAAACCCCTTGCAGGGTCCACGCAGCACCGCGATCTCGCAGGCCGAAGCAGCCGCCTCCGCGACCGCTCCGGTGGTTAGTGCTGCGACGATCGCGCCTCAGAAGGACCTCGGCAACCACGAGACCGAAATCAACTGGAATTATGCAGTCATCGAACGGCTCGATCAGAAAACGCTCAAGACCGACCTGATTCCATTTGCGCTTGGCGAAGCCATCGACGACCCAGCCTCGCCCGAGAACAAGACCCTTCAACCTGGCGATGTGGTCACGGTGTACTCACGCGATGACATCAACTTGCCGACCGAGCTGCGTGCCCGTTTCGTCCGCGTCGACGGCGAAGTCATGCGTCCGGGTATCTATCGCCTGGAAGGCAATGAGACCCTGCGAGACCTGGTGGCGCGAGCCGGTGGCGTTGCTCCGCATGGCTACCTGTACGCCGCACAGTTCACGCGCGAAAGCGTGCGAATCGCACAGGATGCGAAGATTCAGCAATACGTCTCCCAGGCCGCGCGGGATGTCCTGTCTCCCGCCAACCAGCAGGCGCAGCCGGATGGGAGTGGGGGCAACCTGGAGTTGCGTCGTGCCTACGTCGCAGCACTCAGCCGGATCCGCGCCACCGGGCGCATCACGCTCCAGATCAAGCCAGGAGCGACAACGCTCGGGGATGTTCCTGAATTGCAGCTACAAGATGGCGATCGTCTGTTCGTGCCGCCACAGCCCACCACGGTAGACGTGCTTGGCAACGTCTTCAATGCGGGCTCGCTGCTCTACTCCAAGGACGCCACGGTGCATCACTACCTGAAGCTGGCGGGCGACAAGACGCGTACGGGCGACAAGGGCCAGGAGTTCTTGTTGCGGGCCGATGGTACGGTGCTGAGCCGGGACACCCACTCCCGCTTCGATCGTCTCATCATCTACCCAGGCGACACCGTCATCGTGCCGCCCAAGCTGAAGACGCCGTTCAACATCTACCAACTCATTGGCCTTACGCAGTCGTTCGGCAATCTCGCGTTTACCGCAGTGGCGCTCGGTCTCTTCAACTAAATGCTGCCGGCCTGCGGGCCGCCTAGTCTGTAGGCGGGCCGCAGAGCATCTGGTGCAGCCTGCGGAGGCAGTCCTCGCGGCTTGCGCGGCTTGCCTGCAAACCGTCCCGGAATGCCTGCTGCGCCGCTGCGCTGGTGGGCAGACTTCCGCTTCGGACGCGCTCCGCCACCGCATCCACAATCTCCTCAACAGGCCGATCAAGCGGAAACAACAGCTCGTGGAACTCCCCGTGCATGTAGCAGCGAACCCCGCCCGAATCACGGCACACGGGAACGCATCCGCTTCCCATGGCCTCCAGCGGCGGCAGGCCGAATCCTTCCACATCGCTCAGCAGCAAGAACACGCGCGACCGGGCAAAGATCGCCTCCATGTCGTCATCGCTGGGACGAAGGAACACCTGGGCAAGATCGCCTGAGATGCTGTCCGCGATCGCAGTATCGGGAGTGATCACCGCTACACGCAACCGCGTTCTCGCCTGAAACAGGCTCAGCGCTTCGCGCGCCAGGTCCAGCCGCTTGATCCCGCTGCCGCGCAGCAGCATCAGTACGTCGATATGACGATTCGCCGAAACCGATGTTGCCAGCCATCGCGGCTCTGCCCAGATGGAAGCTTCGCCAAATGGCTGAACACCGTTGGCACGGTAGCTCTCGGTGACGAATTCATTCGTTGTAACCACGCACGATCTACGGTTCGTCAGCAGGATGGCACGCTTCAGCAGGGAACGCTTCCAGCCCTGCCGCACAAACAGCCACTCCATGTCCTGGTTGAAGCAGATGCGCGGGAGCAGCGGAGCGAGGAACACCGCCAGATAGGTTGAGTAGTGCCCCAGCAGAAGATGGAGTTGCCCATGTGCTCCGGTCTGCAATCGCCGGATCAGTCGGCGAAATCCAAGAGCGATTCCCGGTAACTGCCCCAGCGCGCTTCCCCGAACCGGGATGGTATCCGACAGGTGGATCACGGGAATGCCGTTTGTCTCCACCTCATGCGGATGCTTCCACATGCAGGCGATTACTGCATCCGTGCCTCCCTGCTCCAGCAACTCCTGAACCAGACGCACCACCTCTTTGTTTCCACCAGAGATGCGGAGCGACGGCATAACGACAACGAGCAGAGGACGAGGCAACTAGACTTCTCCTCGGCTTCGAAGAGGCCGCGAAGCCAGGATTGCCGCCCCACACACAAACGCGGGAAAGAAGTAGTTGTCCTGCGTAAGCAGGAATCCAAGACTTGTCCCCGTCAACACCGCTCCAAGCTGGTGCCAAAGATCGTTGAATGACCGGCCATTCCGCACAACCAGCCACACCATCGCCACAAAGAGCAGCAGTCCGACAACGCCATCTTCCACCAGGTAGCGCACCGGCAGGTTATAGGTGGAAGCGCGCGCGTTCATCCAATGCGAGAAAAATGCGGTTGCCTCCGGGACATACGTGAGGAACGTCGGTGCGAATCGCGGCAAATACACAAAGTGAAACTGACCGAAGCCAAGGCCCAACAGGCCGTATCCGGATGCAGCAGCATTGAAGGCGAGGAGCGTTGAGCCGATCCGCATCGCGGAACTCAGGTTCGCCTGCACGTCGAGCACGGAATAGGTCAGCACCGTGTAGAGGCCGACGATCCCTACACATGCAACCGCCGCCACAGATTTCCAGTTGAGGATCTTGACTCGTGTCTGGTAGGCGTAGGCGACCAGACCGGCCACCAGAGCGGGGACCATCGTCTTGCCGCCCATCGCCAGGGCGATCACGATGCTCATCAGCGCCAGGAGGCGATCTCGCCAGCGCTTCACCGGCATACACAGCAGCAAAGCCAAGCCGTACGTCGCTGCAAACGTGCCCACGTACGAAGGCTCGGTCATCATGCCGGTCGGCTTGCGGCCGTAAACGACGAACGTACCTCGAAAGAGCGTGAGCGGAAACGATGTTGCGTGCAGCAGACCCACCCACTCTGCCAGGATCACTGCCAAGTGGATTATCACAGCCGGTGGAAACGCGCGGAAGAATGACGACCTGACTTCAGGGCGCGAGAACAGCCAGGCATGCGCAATGAGCACTGGGGCCACCAGAACGAACAGCGCACCCTGAAAGAGGAACTGGCCCCACGGGCTGCGCGCGCCGTCCCAGTACGAGATATCAAGGCCGACGTTCGCAATGAAGGCGAACGTGCTCAGGAACGTGATCGCGATGCAGATCAGGAGTAGAGTCCGCCACAACCTGGGACAGTTGAAGAAGAGCTCCGGCCAGTGCCGCGAGTAAATCCAGGCAGACCCCAGAACCATGAGCGGAATCGCAGGCTTCGCCCCTCCCTCTCGCAGAATTGAACCCGTGGGCGCGAAGTAGTCGATCGGAAGCGATAGGACTAGCAGAAACAGGTACAACTTCGTCCGGGTGGCAACCCGGCTTTGCACCGCGCCCGCCAGTTCGTCGTGTTGTGATTTGCCGGCTTGGGCCATGCTTGCGGAGGGGGAGTGCGTGTGTCTGATTGTAGAAGACCTCACGTGCGAACCGCAGGCTGAGCACCGTCGACAGGCAGTGCTTGCCTGTTAGCCGCTTGCAGCGTTTCCGCGGGCCACTCGTTCATCGTCGGCAGCGGGCGGATGGGCGCTTTCAGGCCGTTCCACACGCCACGCAGCAGCAGCCGTGCGTGACTCGGGCCGTGCTTCAAGCCGCGGATCAGGGCAACCACCAGCATCCATGCGATCGCGACTGGCAGCCGCAACGGAAAGTACGTCCGCGTAAACAGGACGCGGTTGCGCGTCAGCCAGAGTTCCGACTGTTCGCTGCGCTGGGCCGATGATGCTGCCGACCCAATGGCCCGGCCTTCCTTGTGGAGAACGACGCTTTCAGGGCAGTAACTCAGCCGAAAGCCCTTGCCGCGCACCGCCCAATCAATCTCTTCGAAATACAGAAAGTATTGTTCGTTCAGCAGACCCACCGCCTCCACAAATGCACGCGTGGCAAAGGTGGAAGCTCCACTCACGTAGCGCAGCCGCTGTTCCACCTCCGGCACGCTGGGTGGATGCGATGCATCCAGCGGAAAGGGAAAGGGCCGCACACGCCCCGTCCAGAAATTGAAACCGTACCCGCCGAAGCACTGCACCGGGCGCGACGGCGCGTCATGGATCAGCGTCGATCCAAGTAAACCGAGACCGCGATCCCGCTCCATGCGGCGCACCTGTTCCGACAGACTATTTGGCGCGACTTCCGTGTCGTTGTTCAGGAGCCACAGATACTCACACGGAGTCTGCTGGAGCGCAAACCGGATGCCGATGTTGCATCCGCCAGCGAAACCAAGATTGGCCCCGGTCTGGATCAGCACAATCTGCTGATCCGGCTTCCACTGTTCCCCAAGGGACCAAGCGCTAAAGCGGTCACCTAGCCTCTGCCTGCCCCACCGGCTGATTTGTTCCCACGAATCGTCACTGGACCCGTTGTCACACACGATCGCAACGAAGCCCTGGCGATCGCTCCCGAGAAGCGATTCCAGGCATGCGAGAGTGTCGCGCCAACCGTTCCAGTTGAGCAGGATGATGGCGGTTCGCGGAGACTCACTCGCCCCTGGCGTAGACATCGCTCAGTTCGTTCAGCTTGCCCGCGAACATCCGGTTTGCCTTCAACCGCTCCCAGGCGTAAGCGAGCATCACGTAGGTGAGCCCCAGAAACAAACCAACCAGACTTCCAATCAGGATCTTCCGGCTTGAGGGTACTGAGGTTCGTCCCTCGGGCGGTGTCGCGGGCTCCACCACCTGCAGCGCGCCACCTTCGCGCGCTTCATCCAGGCGAGCCGCTTCGTACTGGTTCGAGAGAATGCCCAGGATCGCCTCGTGAGACTTCACCTCACGTTGAGCGCGGATATTTTCCAGCGCCGTTTGCGGCAGAGCGTTGTGCGACAGAGCCGCAGCTTCAGTTGGATCGCCCGCACTCGTGACCTTGGCGAGTTGCGCCTGTAGCGCTGCCAATTCATGCTCTGCCCGCTGCAGATTGATATTGTCTGGACCGGCATACGAGCGAATGGATTGAATCTCCACCTGCTTCGCCGTCACTTGGGCTCTCAGGCCGGTCGTGGTGTCCAGCAGCATGCGGGTTTGCGCATCCAGTTGAAGCGCTCCGGTCTTCTGCTCCAGCTTGCGCATCGCCTCTTCCGCATCGGCGAGCTTGTCCTTCTCCTCATCCATCTGCTGCTCAAAGAACGCCCGGCGCTGACCTGCCTCGCTGACTGCGAGATGGCTCATGAACTTCATGAACTCCTCGACGTAGCCGTTGGCGACCGCGGCAGCGCGTTTCGGATCTTTCGCATCGTTGAAGAAGATACGGATCATGCCATCACGCCCAAAGCCGTCGACTGTCGTGTGCTGGGCGAAGATGATGCGCGCCACGAACGGCGTGGGCGCGCCATAGACCTGCTGCAGATGAAAGCGACGCACCACGGCATCCTGCACGGAGGGCGTCTGCAGCAGCGACACATAGAGGTCGTTGCTACCGTGTCCGCCGGAGAGGCCGGCTCCGCCTACAAGGTTCGCCAGGCCGCCAATCTGACCAAGCAGGCTGCTCGTCACAGAAGACTGCGGCGGCAAAACGGTTGTGAAGGCCACATAATCGCCCTTGCGCAGCGTCCACAGCATGCCCGCGAGCAGACCGACGAGCGTGCACACCAGCAGCAGCCAACGTCTGCGAATGATTGGCTTCAGCAGGTCCAACACGCCGATCAGGCCAGGATCTTCGGCGGACGATGGCTGCGGCACATCCGCTGAATAGAGGTGCGTGACCCGCACCTGGCTGCCTCTCGGGGTCGGCGGCGCTGCGGTATGCAAGGTGGATTCGGAACTATCCATGAGGCGTATTCCAGGAGCGCGGCTCGACCATGCTCTCGGCACGGGACCGCTCAGCGCTGTGTGCGAATCGGATTTCATTCCGCAATGACCGCAGCGCCTGCGCGTTCAAAGCACTTCTTTCCCGGTCAGAGAACCATCCCCATCGCTGAAAGTACAGGATGGCCGAGCGGATGTGCAGCAGGGTCAAACGCAGGTCGTGGTACGAACCGCGCCGGTGCCCGTGGATCACATGCACCTCCGGCCAGTACAGGAGCTTGCCGTAACGCCGGAACCTGCGGCTCAGGTCAACATCTTCCATGTACATGAAGTACCGCGAGTCGAACCCGTTCGCCTTTTGCAACAGGTCATATCGCGCGAAGACGAAGCACCCGGAGAGGAACGGGACGTCTTCCGAGGAAAGATCAGCGATGCCCTTCATCTCATAATCGTCCTGGGAAAGGCCAAGCAGCCGACGCACGAACGACGGCACGAAGCGCCGGCCCAGCAGGTCGAATGGTGTGGGCAGCAGCTTACACAATGGCTGCACACTGCCATCACCCGAACGCACCTGGGGCATGACCCACCCGACGTCGGGCCGTTCATTCAAAACCTGTGTCAGCGGGCTAAGGATAGCCGGATCGAACACAATATCCGGGTTCACCATCAGGTGATACCGCGTGGCGAATCCCGCATCGCGCAGGTAGGACAACGCCACATTGTGACCGCCGCCGAATCCGACATTGGTTGGAGACGGCACGTAAATGCCCCCACAGGCCAGGGTGGCCTGCTTGCGCTCCTCCGCTTCTTGCTTTTGATCGACGGAGTTGTCTACCAGAACCCAAACGTCCACTGCGGATTGCAGGGTCTGTAAAAGCTGCTGCAACTCCGCAGCAGGGGTTTGGTACACCACGAGACTCGCGCTCGTTTGAAGCATCCTCAAGTCCTGAGGATACCACGCGCGATGTCGCAGCCGAACACCGTACTACCCTCCCGTATCTCCTAGCGAACGGGCAAGTTCTGCCGCCAGCCGCGAACATTTTCCGCCGTGCCGGGCTGAATTCCTGATGTACTGCGTGCTCTTGTGGCACTGGAATCAAGATCATGGTCCGCCGATGTCACAAGCGAGTCCCAGCGCCCCGGGAGCGGGTGATTACTGACCACTCCGCTGGACAGACGAAATCGCCCGATAAAGCGGCGTGCGCTTCCATTCCCCGATGAGGCGCCCGCGCTTCCGGTCCCGGGAGACCACGATGGCGCCGCCTTATGCGGTGACGAGTGGCTGGTTGCGACGATCGGGTACAGCCAACCCGGTGCTGGCAAAAAAGCCTAAGGGCGACTCTAAACCGGCTTCGCCCGCACCCTAGCTTGGCTGCGACTGTCGGATGTGGTCGTTCATCATCTCGACCCTGCGGGAGCGGCGGACCCGGAGCAGGTGCAAAGCCGTGGAGGACAGCAGCATCAGGTCTGTCCCGAAGGTGCTGCGGAGCGCGTACTCGTGATCCACCTCGGCCTTGATGCGGTGCAGCACGTCGATCACGTAGGTTTCCAACTGGTCTTCCGGTACCGTCACCAGCATCTTCTCTTCTTCGATGAAGGCGAGCGTCGCTGCTCCAGTAAGACCCGGCCTGCAGATCAACTCAAAAGCCTGGTGATCGCTGATCTTGGGCCGCGGTCCGACCAGGCTCATGTCGCCGCGAAGCACGTTAACGATCTGCGGCAACTCGTCCAGCTTTGCGCGCCGCAACCACCGGCCAACCTGCGTAATGCGCGAGTCGTTGCGTGCAGTCACCAACGGTCCATCCTGCACTCGCATCGTCCTGAACTTCAGAATCGTAAAGGACTGACCCCCCTTGCCCATCCGCTCCTGCCGGAAGAGAACAGGCCCCTTTGAGGTCAGTTTGACTGCGATAGCAATGGCTGTAAGCAGCGGCGAGAGAAACAGCAAGGCCGTGGCAGCAAAGACCACGTCCATGGCCCGCTTCCCTGCCCCATGCACCCATAGGGGGACGGGTCTCGCCGGTTCCTGCCGGTTCACTCGATGAGCGGAAGCTGGAGTCACACTCACGTGGGGGGAGCCGATCGGCAACATAGGGAGGCCTACCGAGTCAGATGCATGGTTTGAGGTCAGGATTGCTCCGCCTCCATTCTGGAGTCGACTCGCTGTTCTCCTGATAGTACCGTGCCAGGAACGATTCCGGGTTCGCGTGAATTTTCCGGAAGCGTCATGAGTTACTGCCGATCCGCGTAGTTTTGTCCCACCCATTTCAGGTACTCACCACTCGCGATTTCCTCGACCCACTGTTGATGTTGCAGGTACCACTCTACCGTTCTACGCAGACCCGTAGAAAAAGTCTCGGTCGGAGTCCAGCCAAGCTCGCGCTCGATCTTGGTCGCGTCGATAGCATATCGGCGATCATGCCCTGGCCGATCAGTTACGTGACGGATCAGACGGGAATACGGCTCACCGCTCGCGTCCGGCGAAAGCTCGTCCAGCAGCGAACAAAGCGTGTGAACCACTTCCAGGTTCGTACGCTGATTGCATCCGCCTACGTTGTAGGTCTGACCGGGCCGGCCCGACTGCAGAACCGTGCGGATGGCGGAGCAGTGGTCACCCACATAGAGCCAGTCGCGCACCTGCTTGCCATCGCCGTATACCGGCAGCGTCTCACCTCGCAGCGCGCGATGCAGAACTAGCGGGATTAATTTCTCTGGAAATTGATACGGTCCGTAGTTGTTGGAGCAGTTAGTAATGAGAACCGGCAAGCCATACGTCTCATGCCAGGCCCGGGCCAGGTGATCGCTCGACGCTTTCGAGGCCGCGTAGGGGGAGTTCGGACGGAACGGTGTGTCCTCGTGGAAGGCAGGATCTTCCGGCTCCAACGTGCCATAAACCTCGTCGGTGGACACATGCAAGAATCGGAACTCGTCGACCGGCACCGCACCGCTCTTCACAAACTCGCGCGCCGCCTGCAACAGGTGGTACGTTCCAAAGACGTTGGTTGCGAGGAACGCTTCAGGGTTCGCGATAGAACGATCCACGTGACTTTCTGCTGCAAAGTGAACCACAGCGCGCGGCTTATACCTTGCGAACACGTTGGCCAGCAATGCCCCGTCGGTGATGTCGCCGTGCACAAACGTGTAGCTCGGGGAACCTTCGACGGACTTCAGCGTGGCGGGATTGGCCGCGTACGTCAGCTTGTCCAGATTGATGATCGGTTCGTCCGACTGCTTCAACCAGTCCAGCACGAAGTTCCCACCAATAAAGCCGCAGCCGCCTGTCACTAATACTGGCATTCCTTCTCTTTCCTTTTTTCGCGTTCTCTCACTTTACCGCGATCTGAAGCAAAGTCTCCCATATACAATTGCGGCTGGCATGACTCCGTCTCAAATTGGTACCGGCGCCCCGATTCGGCGCAAGGGCATTATCCTGGCTGGTGGTTCCGGCACGCGCCTCTACCCGCTAACCCAGGTTCTGTCGAAACAGTTGCTGCCCGTCTATGACAAGCCCATGATTTATTACCCGCTCAGCACACTCATGCTGGCCGGTATCCGGGACATCCTTGTCATCTCCACGCCCGAAGACACGCCTCGTTTTACGCAGTTGCTGGGCGACGGCTCCGCCTGGGGACTCAGCATCCAGTACGCCGTGCAGCCACGGCCCGACGGACTTGCACAGGCCTTCCTCATTGGCGAAGAGTTCATCGGCGGCGACGCCAGCGCGCTCGTGCTAGGCGACAACCTGTTCTTTGGCACATCGCTCGGCGTGCTTCTTCGCGAAGCCTCTTCCCGCGCTGACGGTGCCACCGTCTTTGCCTACCGCGTCTCCGATCCGGAGCGTTACGGCGTAGTCGAGTTCGATAGCACAGGCAGGGCAATCTCCATCGAAGAGAAGCCCACCAAGGCTCGCTCCCCCTATGCCGTGACCGGACTCTACTTCTACGATAAGAACGTCGTCGACGTTGCAAAAGGCATCCGTCCATCGCCCCGCGGTGAACTGGAAATCACCGACGTCAATCTTCATTACCTGCGCAGCAGCAAGCTGGACGTCATGCCGCTGGGCCGCGGTACCGCCTGGCTCGACACCGGAACGCACACGTCCCTGCTGGAGGCCGGCGCGTTCATTCAGACTATTGAGCATCGCCAGGGTCTGAAAGTCGCTTGCCCGGAAGAGATTGCCTACCGCATGGGTTTTATCGACGCAGCCAAACTGCAGGAGCTTGCGACGCCCTTGCGCAAGAGCGGTTACGGCGAGTACCTCCTGCAAATTCTCCAGGAACACGCTGCGCTGTCCAACGCAGCAAGCGAGATTCTCTAGCATGCCCGTCACTAGCCAGCCCACCTCCATCGAAGGCGTGCGCCTGTACGAATCGCCGGTTTTCCGCGACGATCGCGGCTACTTCCAGGAGCTGTTCAACGAAGCAGCCTTCCGCGAAGCGGGACTTGCGACCACGTGGGTACAGGACAACATCTCCAACTCGCGCAAGAACGTGGTTCGCGGCTTGCATTATCAGCTCGGCCGTCCGCAGGCCAAGCTGGTGCGGGTCCTGCGAGGCGCTGTCATCGACTACGCCGTAGACCTGCGCCGCAGTTCGCCCACATTTGGCAAGCATGTCGCGGTCGAGCTTCGTGAGGGCGACGGTCGCGCGCTGCTGGTGCCCATTGGCTTCGCACACGGCTTTGTCTCCCTCGAAGAGAACACGGTCATGATGTACAAGGTGAGCGATGTACACCATCCGACTGGCGAACGTACCCTCTTGTGGAACGATCCCGCGCTGCAGATTTCCTGGCCCATCAGTGCAGCCGAGGCGATCCTCTCCGCCAAGGATCTTGCCGGCTCGCCTTTGGCCACTGCCGAAACCTACCCGTAGGTCTAACCAGGAGCTACTGCTGCGCCAGTAGCTCCTGCACAACCTCGGCGATAGACTTCGTCCATTCCGGCATGCTCAACGCGAGTCGCTCTCGAGCAAGGTCGCAGCAGAGCCGCGAGTTGGCCGGCCGGCGCGCCGGCGTCACATAGGCTGAACTCGGCACCGGCTCCGGCTCGACCCAAGGCATCTCGGGCTTCAGCTTCTTCGCTTGCGCGATCACTTCCTGCGCAAATCCGAACCAAGTCGTTTCACCCTGCCCCGCCAGGTGGTAATTGCCCGCTTTGCCTCCGAGTTCATCCTTGGGCCGGCTCACCAGAGCGGTAACGCAAGCTGCGATCTCACGCGCGGAGCTCGGACATCCTTGCTGATCCGCAACCACCTTCAACTCGGGCCGCGTCGACGCCAGGCGCAGCATCGTCTTTACAAAGTTGTTTCCGCGAGCGCTGTACACCCAGCTCGTCCTGAAGTTGAAGTACAGCCCACCCACTTCCTGCAGCGACTGCTCGGCCAGCAGCTTCGATTCCCCGTACACGTTGATCGGGGCGGTCGCATCGTCTTCGCGATAGGCGCGGTCCGCGCTTCCATCGAACACGTAGTCCGTCGAAAACGTGACCAACCCCGCGTTGATCCTCAAACTTTCTTCCGCAAAGGTGCGGGTGGCCGCAGCGTTGATCGCAAAGCAAAGATCTCGTTCCGTCTCAGCGCGATCTACGGCGGTGTATGCAGCAGGATGCAGAATCCAATCCGGGTTCACGCTTCGCACGGCCTCGCGAATGCTCGCTTCCGATTGCAAATCCAGTTCCGCACGTGTCGGCGCAACCACCTGCGCAGAGCCGCGCATTGCATCCACCAGGTAGCTGCCTACCTGCCCTGTACTTCCTGTGATGAGTACCTTCAAGAGATCCTGCTGATGTTGCCGCGACGAACATCTCGTACGGGCGACGGCTGGCTATGCACGGCATAGCAGGGATGAGATGCAGCCCTGATGCAACGGGCCAACTGCAGACGGGATGCCCTCAAACTACTGACTGGCGCACGCAGGGTCAAGCCCACGCAGGTGCAGGTGAGTACGCCGACCTGCCCCTCTCTTTCCTGTCACCCTTCAAACCGGAAAATAATCAGCATGCGAGTCCAATCCTTTTCTCAGGCCCTCTCGTTCTCCCTGTGTAGCCCAGGCGCCGGGCGGACACGACACAAGGAGCAACACCATGAAGAAGATCACGAGAGCTTTGCTCGCGCTCGCGTTGGCCGCAGGTCTGTTTGGCGCAAACCACGCTGTCGCACAGAAAGATCCTGACGTGGGCGGAGCGCCCATGTACCCCAACAAGACCATCGTTGAGAACGCCGCCGCCTCCCCCATTCACAAGACCCTGGTTACCGCTGTCAAAGCTGCCGGCCTGGTCGACACCTTGAGCAGCGCCGGCCCGTTCACCGTATTTGCTCCTACCGACGATGCCTTCAACAAGCTGCCCGCCGGCACGGTCGACACGCTGACTCAGCCTGAAAACAAGGCGCAGTTGACCAAGATCCTCACCTACCACGTCGTCAAAGGAAAGATCTCGTCCAAGGATCTCGCCAAGATGATCAAGAAGGGCAACGGCACCGCGACGCTGACCACCGTCGAAGGCGGCACCCTGAAGGCGATGATGAACGGCAGCAACATCACGCTGACCGACGAAAAGGGTGGCACTGCAACCGTCACCACCGCTGACGTCTTCCAGAGCAACGGCGTGATCCACGTGATCGACACCGTGTTGATGCCCAACTAACTGCCTCTACCCTCGGGTATACGCAAACGGGATGCTCGCAAGAGCATCTCGTTTGCGCGTTCCAAGCGCAGCCGTTCTACAGCCGATAAAGCGGGAGACCCGCACTGTGAGGGCAGTGCCGAGTCTCCCGCGCTCCGCCCGCAGCTCTTGCTTTGCGGGCAGCCTGATGCTCTCTGAACTACATCTCGACCCATTGGCGCAACAGATTGTGATAGATCCCGGTCAGCTTCACGGCCGCGGCGCTGCCCGGCTCCAGCATCTGAATGCTGTTGTCCAGGTCAAACAGAAGTCGCCGCTGCTCGTCGCTGCGCACCATGCTTTGCAGCCAGAAAAAGCTGCTCACGCGAGCGCCACGCGTGACCGGTTTCACAGAATGCAGGCTGGTCGACGGGTACAGCACCATGTGCCCCGCAGGCAGCTTGATGCTCTGCGATCCGTAGGTGTCCTCCACGATCAGTTCTCCGCCGTCATACTCGTCGGGCTCGCTAAAGAAGAGCGTGCACGACAGGTCCGTGCGAATGCGGTGTCCGCTCGCAGCGTGCGTGCGAATCGCATTGTCCACGTGCGTTCCAAAATCCTGCCCACCCGCATACCGGTTGAACAACGGCGGAAAGACCCGCAGCGGCAGAGCCGCCGAACGAAACAGCGGATGGCTCCCCAGCGCCTGCAGAATGCGCTCCCCCACGGCACGAGCCACCGGCGAGCTTTCCGGTATCTGCGAGTTGCGCTTGGTCATCGCGGACTGGTGGCCGGCGGTCACCTTGCCGTCCACCCACTCCGCCTTGTCCAGTTCCGCACGCAACTGGCGCGTCTGCTCCTTGTTGAACACCTCTGGAATTGCGATCAGCATCCGGCTCTCCTCGCACCCTAGAAGTGAACGTTGTAGCTGAATTGCGTGTTGAAGCCTTCGCCCGGAATCAGGTGATTCGGGTGCGGCGTGTCGATGAAGAATTTGTTCGTCAGATTGTTGAAGTTCACCTGCAGGTCCATGCGCTCGTTGATCGGCCGTCGCACCATCGCGCTAAGCACGGTGTAACCGGGGATGGCTTTGAAGGCGAATGGAATCGTCGACAGCGGCGCAGGCCCGGGCTGGTTGTATAGCGCAATCGCACTGGTCGACGAAGCCCGTCGAGCGCCCAGGTAGTTGCCGCCGAAGCCGCCCACCAGTCGCCAGGGCAAACCGTGTGTCACCCACACATTGCCACTGTTCTTCGGAACGTTTGCAAACGGGAAGTTGTTGGGCGACAGGTAGTACGGAGCCGTGTTGTACCGCGGATCGATGACGGATAGCGGGTTTGCCGGGTTCAGTTTCAACGCGGCTGCATAGAAGTTGTTGTTGATCGCTGCGAACGGCGAAGCGTTCACCACGGACTTCTCCACACGCCCGTCCAGATACGCGTACCCGACGATCAGGTCGAAGTGATGAGGCAGATGCCCCAGCGCGCCGATCTGCGCGCCTCGTACCAACTGATTGCCCACCAGCAAGGAATTCAGCGAGTTCGTCGGATCGGTCTCGCGTGCGTTCAGTTTCTCCGTGCGGAACACGCTGCTGTTCAGGTTCAGGCGGCTGTTCAGCAGATCCCACTTCACACCAACCTCATAGGTCGTGTTCTCCTCAGGTGGCGCAGTCGCCGTGTTCGCCGCCAGCGACAGCGACTCAGCCGATGGATTGAAGCTGGTGCCGTAGTCGAAATACACGCTGCCATTCTGCGTCGGCTTCACCACCACCGCAGCCCGATACGTCGGCTGCTTGTCCAACCGGCTCAGGTCCGTTGCCGCCGCTGCTGAAACGCTGGCCGTAGCGTTCGCCGGCACTGCTGCCGCCTGCGCACGCGTGTTGAAGTAGTCGAAACGCACACCGCCCGACAGCAGCAACCAGGGACGCAGCTTCAGCGTGTCCAGAAAGTTCACCGCGTAGCTTTGCGAGCTCACGTGGGTAAATCCGTTGAACGCCGCCGCCGTCGGAGAGAAGTTGTCGCCCGGCGTGGGATTCAGAGCGTTGGTGTACTGTTGCGTCGGCGCAAACACGAACTTGGTCCGCAGCGGGTTCGAACGTTCGCGTCCCCCCTCCATCGCAACGGTGAAGTCGTTATCGATGCCGTGAAAACGCAAGTGCCCAATTGCCTCGGCGCGATCCCACAACACATCTTCCACTGAGTTCGCGTTGATCTGGTTGCGCAGCACGCTCACGGAACTGAGCGGCGTATCCACCGGATAACACTGTGAAGCGATCGCCGCGGCATTCGGATTGCAGGTGACCGTGTAGTTGGCATAGACCGCGCTGCTGCCGCTGGTGCCATACAGCGGCGCGCCAACACCGGTGATGGTTCCCGTGGTGTTGATCTGCGGTTCTGTGATCAGTACATTGCGCGGGTAGAAGCCCCACCGCAGGCTGTTGCGCACCGTCAGATGCAGGCCGAAGTCGTGCTCGAAGATGCCCGTCACCACATCAGGCTGCGTGGTCAGGTAATTGCCTTTGGCGAAGCCGTAGTAGTTCGCGCGCGGCACCGCTGCCACGCCAGCGCCGTAGTACGGCAGGCCGTAGTCGGGCTGCGAATCTTCGAACTCGTGCAGATAGTTCAGGGTGAACCGCGTCGGCTGTCCTACCCCGAACGCCAGCGACGAAGCCACACCGACACGGCGCACCTCCGTTACATTGCGGCTGGCGACGCCGCTTTCCATGCCCACCGCGTTGATGCGCCATGCAGCGTGCGGCAGGATTTGGGTCAACGGCAGGTTCACGTCCGCCGTTCCGCGACGCAGGCCGTCTGTGCCGAACTGCACTCCAGTGCGAACGAACTGGTGCGGGCCAGCCTGCTTCGTCTCCTGATTCACAACCCCACCGGTCGACCCGCGGCCAAACTCCACGCTCGCCGGTCCCTCCAGAACGTCGACCGACTCGTAGTCGAACGCATCGCGGTAGTACGACCCGAAGTCGCGGATGCCGTCGAGGTAAATATCGTTCCGAGCGCTGAAGCCGCGGATCGTCAGGTTGTCGCCCTGCGATCCGCCTTCTCCCGCCGCCAGGCTGATGCCGGGCACATTCCGCAGCCCGTCCCGCAACGTCGTCGCAGCCTGCTCCTGCAGGATGTACTGCGGAACTACACTCACCGTTTGCGCGGTGTCGGTCAGCGACTCGGTCATTCCGCTCAGCGCCACGGAGTTCGCGCTCGACTGCACCTCAACCCGCTCCGCATTCAGAATCTGGATGTCGAACCGGGTGCCACTATCCTTCGCGACGTAGCCCAGCCCAGTGCCTTCCAGCAAACTTTGGAGAGCCGCTTCCGCGGTGAACGTGCCGTGCAGACCCTTGGTCTGGAACCCGGCCAGCGTCTCCGGCGTCATGTGCAGGCCTAATCCCAGCCCGGTCACATGCTTCCAGCACTCCAGGGCGTCTACCAGTTGCCCGGCGCCGATATCGAAGGACAGCGTCGGCGCCTGTGCCTGATCGTGCTTGTCATGGGTCCGTCCGAGCACCGCCGCGCTCGCCGGATTCGCCGCTACCGCGCCTGTTGCCAGCGCGCCCAGCATAATCAGCCGCGACGAACGGGACTTCCACTTGCCTGCTTTTCCGTACTTCTTCAACGTCCTACTCCGAGAGTGCGGCGGTGACTTGTTCCCTCAAACATCTGTCCCGCTCTTGCTCGCTCGGCCGGTCCCTCAACCTTGCCTCGCTTGACCGTAGTGCGCCTGTATCGAAGCCTTTCCGCTCCGAACTGCGACATCTCTGGTCCGATATGAGCAGCATACCTCAAACGAAGACTAGATCGGTCCGCAATCAACTCCCAATTTCGCGATAAACGCCCGAGTCGCGCATTCCAACGCTGCAACAGAGGCTCCGCCGTGTGCCTCCAATCACCCATGCGCCACGTTTTCGAAGCGGAACAATGGCTCCCCTTTGCGCCCGAACTGGTCTTTGCGTTCTTCGCGAATCCGCAGAACCTGCCCCCGTTGATGCCGGGCTGGCAGAAGGCACGCATCGAAGAAGTGTTCTTTGTTGCGCCGCCGCCACCGCCGCCCGGATCACCGGCGCGCATCGCAACGGGCGCAGGCACGACCATGGTGCTCAGCTTTCGAGCTCTGCCCGGTTTGCCCTTCCGCATCCGCTGGCATGCGCTGATCCCGGAGTTTGCGTGGAACGACCACTTCTGCGACGAGCAAACCGCCGGTCCATTCCACTACTGGCGGCATTGCCACAGCGTGCGAGCCGAAACGCGCGACGGCGTTCCGGGCAGCATCGTGCACGACAGGGTGGAGTACGAGTTTCCCGGAGGTCCGCTGGGAGACCTGGCCAACCTGTTGGGCGGCCGGCTCCAAATGCACCACATCTTTCGCACTCGCCATCGCAAAACAGCGAAGCTGATGCCGCTGTATGCCGAACGCCGGGCACGACGCTAGAGCGACAGCGCGCAGCACCAGCATGTGTGCCGTCTACTGATGCGTTACCAAGCGACGATGCTCCAGCGCCTGCAGGTGGGGCTGCGCCAGTTCCATCGCGCGCTCGACCGTGACCCCATACTTCTGGCGCAGCGCCTCGACCTTACCGTGGTCCACAAATTCATCGGGCCAGCCGATGCGCACCACGGGAGTCGTGATCTCGGCTGCGCTCAACGTCTCCAGCACGGCCGAGCCGAACCCACCGGCCAGCACGTGATCTTCAAACGTCACCACCAGACCACATCCGCGGCCGTAGTGCTCCACAGTGTCGCGGTCGATCGGCTTAACGAAGCGCGGATTGATCACCGCCACCGAGAAACCCTGCTGCTCCAGTCGCCTTGCCATGTCCCAGGCCAGCGGCAGCAACGCGCCAAGACCAAGGATCGCGATGTCCGTGCCATCCTGCAGGATCTCCGCACGCCCGATTGCGAGGGCCTCCGGCTTTGCCTTCAGCGTCGTACCCGGCCCCGTGCCACGCGGGTACCGGATGGCGCTCGGGCCCGGATGCGCCAGTGCCGTCTGCATCATGTCCGCAAGCTCATCCTCATCCTTGGGCACCATGTGCACCAGGTTCGGAACGCAACGCAGGTAGCTGATGTCGAACAGGCCGTGGTGCGTCGGGCCGTCATCCCCGCTCAGGCTGCCGCGGTCCATGCAGAAAGCAACCGGCAGGTTCTGCAACGCGACATCGTGCACGATTGGATCGAACGCCCGCTGCAGAAAGGTCGAGTAAATCGCGACAAACGGCCGGTATCCCTTGGTCGCCATGCCGGCGGCGAAGATGACCGCGTGCTCCTCTGCGATGCCCACATCGAAGTACCGCGTAGGATGGTGCGGCCGAAACAGGTCCAGCGCGGTTCCGTTCGGCATGGCCGCCGTAATCGCCACGACCTTATCGTCCCCGTCCGCAAGCTTCACCAGCGTCTCCGCGAACACCTCGGAGTATGTCTTCTGTCCTGCGGCTACGGTCTCGCCAGTATCGGGATCGTACGGTCCCAGGCCATGGAACTTCTTCTGCTTATCCAGCGCCGGCTGAAAGCCTTTGCCCTTTTGCGTAATCGCGTGCAGGATGACCGGCCGGTTCTGCGTCTTCAGGAACTGGAACGTCTGGATCAGCAGCGGCAGGTCGTGGCCATCGATCGGCCCGTAGTAGTCCAGGCCGAACTCCTCAAACAGCATGGACGGGCCAAGCAGGCCTTTCACGCTCTCCTCGGCCTTTCGAGCCACGTGCGACGCTGCCTTGCCGCCAAAGCGCTCGATCAGGCTGGTGGCACGCTCATGCAGGTAGCGAAAGCTGGGATGGGTAACGATCTTGTGGAAGTACGACGCGATCGCTCCCACGTTCTTGTCGATTGACCAGGCGTTATCGTTCAGCACGATGATCATGCGCCTGGTTTGCGATGCGATGTTGTTGAGCGCCTCGTACGAAATCCCGCAGGTAAACGCCGCATCGCCCGCCAGCGCCACAATGTGTTCCGACCCGCCGCTGCGGTCGCGCGCTACCGCCATACCCAGCGCAGCGCTGAGTGCGGTACCGGCGTGGCCCGCGCCAAAGCTGTCGTGCTCGCTTTCGGTGCGCAGCATAAATCCGTTCAGCCCGCCGGGCTGCCGAATGGTGTCGAACCGCTTCTCGCGCCCCGTCAGCAGCTTGTGAACGTACGCCTGGTGGCTCACGTCAAAGACAAACGAATCCTTCGGTGTATCGAACACGAAGTGCATCGCCAGGGTCAGTTCCACCACGCCGAGATTCGGCCCGATGTGACCGCCCGTCTTGGCCACTGATCGAATCAGCCGCTCACGAATCTCCTCTGCCAGTTGCAGCAGTTCCGGCATGGTCAGTTTCTTAACGTCCGCCGGCGATTCGATCGTACTTAGCAGTGAACTCATGCCGAGCTTGGAACTCCTGCCGCCACACGGCGGTACTGTTGCTTGGACGCTCTCCCCACGGCGAAGACGGAGACCGGATCGAACCCGGAATTGATCCGGCGCAATCCTCCTATTATCTGTCTCCAGTCGCCTGCAAAAGCAAATCCTCCTCGCGGACGGCGACCGAGGCGGTCTGCTCGCCAAACACACCCTCCCAGCGTGCTACCACCGCGCTGGCCAGGCAGTTGCCGATCACATTGATTGCGGTCCGGCCCATGTCCATCAGGGCGTCAATGCCCAGCAGCACCAGGATCGGCTCACTTGGCAACCGCAGCGTCGATGCCGTCGCAAGCAGCACCACCAGCACCGCGCGCGGCACGCCCGCGACGCCTTTTGACGCCAGCATCAGCGTGCCGACCATGAATACCTGCGTTCCCACGCTTAGCGGCATGCCCGCCACCTGGGCCACAAACACCGTGGCCATTGCCAGGTACAGCGTCGAACCATCCAGGTTGAACGAGTACCCGGCCGGGATCACAAACGCCAGCACGCGCCGCGGAACCCCCAGCAGCTCCATCTCCTCCATCGCCCGGGGCAGCGCCGCCTCGCTGGCGGCAGTGGCAAACGCAATCGCCGCTGGTGCCGACACGTGTTGAACAAATCGGCGCAGAGGTACCCGCGCCAGCAGCGCCACCGGCACCAGCACGCCCGCCACGAACACCGCAGCCGTCGCATAGAAAACAGCCAACAGCTTGCCCAGGTGGATCAGGACTCCCCCGCCCAGCTTGGCTACCGTGAATGCCATGGCTGAGGCCACTGCCAGGGGCGCCAGGTACATGACCAGGTTGGTGAACCGGAACATCACTTCGCTGATGCTGTGTGTGAGGCGGAGCAGCGGCTCTGCCTTGTCCCGAGGCACGAGGGCCAGCCCGATGCCGAAGAGCACCGCAAAGACGGCCACCTGCAACACCTGACCTTCCGCGACGGACTTGGCCAAATTTTCCGGAACCGTGTGGACCAGGAAGTCCTGCCAGTGGAGCGGTGGAGGAACTGCTCCGAGCCCTCCGCCCAGTTCAGCGGGCATCTTCAGACCTCTACCTGCATGCGTCAGGTTGGCCGCAATCAGTCCCAGCACCAGCGCCACCGTGGTCAATACCTCGAAATAGACGAGGCTCTTCCATCCCATGCGGCCCACGCTCTTCAGGTCACCGTGTCCCGCGATGCCCGAGATCAGCGTGACCAGAATCAGCGGTGCGACGATGGTCTTGACCAGCCGCAGAAAAATGTCGCTCAGGAAGTGCGCACCGACGGCAACGCCGGGCGTGTCCAGCCCGACCTCGATGCCAAGTACCATGCCCGCCAGGATCAGGGGCGTGAGGCTGCGGCGAACCCAGCCCGCCCAGTACAGCAGGAGAGCGCAGCCCAGTACCCGCGCGGAGAGGCCCGCCGTATGCATGCCGCCGGACGAAATGCCCGCGATGCGCACCGCAAAGCCCGCCAGCAACAGAACAACCGAGATCAGCGGTGTTCCGATCTGGTTCAGATTTCTTGGCCGCACGCTCTCCCCTTCAGCAAATTTTCGCGCACTCTGGGAATGCACCGTTTGTGGGAGGCGCGCTAACCTTGCCGGGTTAGCCCCTGTCCACATTGCTATTGCAAACAATCTCACCCATGGTGGAGACTCGTTGCCAATGCAATTGCAGAAGCTTATCGTATGCGCGCCACTGCTGCTGTGCGCGCTGCGCCCGCGCGCGGCGCAGGCCCAGATCGGCCTGGACCCGTCGCGCAGCGCTCCTAGCGCCGGAACACCGCTTACGCAGCCAACGCTCTCCCCTGGCGCTGTGGAGCTGCTGACCCTGGATGGCCAGTTCTCCCAGGCTGTTGCCAAGGGCGGCGGAGCTGCATTTGCAAGCTGGTTCGCAGACGATGGCATGACGCTAAACAACGGCAAGGCGGCCGTGTACGGTCGTACCCGCATCGCCGCCGCTGCCACCTGGAAGCCCGACACCTACCAACTCACCTGGTACCCCGAATTCGCGCAAATGGGCCCATCAGGCGACATGGGCTACACCTGGGGCCACTACGAAGGATCCAGCAAGGATCAGAACGGTAATCCTGTCAAGACGTCCGGCCGATACATCACCGTGTGGAAGAAGATGCCGGACGGCAAATGGAAGGTCGCCCTGGATGCCAGTGCCGACGAACCACCCGCGGCCGGCGACTGCTGCAAACTGCCCAACCCGTAGGGAGGTAGCCAGGAAATCACGATGAGCACACAGCTCCCGCTTCCAACCCGCATGCCGCATGTCGCTGCGCAATCCGCGCAGCAGCGCGAGGCTGCGCGTCTCCGAGGGCTGGAGCGCATGGAAATCCTGGACACTCCCGCCGATCCTGCCCTGGAAGCCATCGTGCAACTGTGTGCAGACGTGTGCCAGGTGAGCGCCGCCGCCATTTCGCTGGTCGGTCGCGACTTCGTCCTGTTCAAGGCCAGTGTCGGCCTGCAGGCGTCTGACATGCCGCGCAGCGATGCACCTTGTGATGAGACCATCCGCGGCAACGACCTGTTCAGCATTCCGCACGCGGCGGAAGACGAGCAGTACGCCAACACCGGCATCCGTGTCGGGTCGCAGTCGTTCCAGTTCTATGCCGGAGCGCCGCTCATCACGGCCGACGGCTTCGCCATCGGCTGCCTCTGCATCTACGACTACGAGCCGCGCGACCTGGATGAGATTGAAGCAACCACGCTCCGCACGCTCGCGCAGACGATCCTGACCCGCCTGGAGCTCAGCGTCCGGCTTCGTTCCAACGAGCGCGAAGCTCGCACGCGGCAGCGCGTGGAAGCAGCCCTTACCGTGGAGCGCAACTTCGTCTCCGCCGTTCTGGACACGGTAGGTGCCCTGGTCGTCGTGTTTGACACTGCGGGCCGTGTTGTCCGGTTCAACCGGACTTGCGAAACCATCTCCGGCTACGCGGTGGAAGAGATCGTCGGTCACACCCTGTGGGACACCCTGGTTCCGCCTTCCGATCGTTCAGAAGCGATCGAGGCGTTTGCGCGCCTGCGCGAGGGCCGCTTCCCTGCCGAGTACGAAGATCGCTGGCTCACTCGCGACAAGACCACGCGCCTCATCCAATGGACGGCCACGGCGCTGACGGACGGACAGAAGGACGTCGCGTTCATCATTGCCACCGGCATCGACGTCACCATGCAGCGCGAAGCAGAGGAGACGCTGCGGGAAAGCGAATCCCGGTACCGGCAGCTTATCGAAGGCTCCCTGGGCGCCGTCTTCACGCACGATCAGCGCGGCAACCTCCTGTCGATCAATAGCTATGGTGCTGAAAACCTGGGCTATAGCGTCTCAGAGATGCTGGGCCGACCGCTGAATGTGTTTCTGCAGGACGAAGATCGCGCGGGGTTCGGCAGCTACCTGCGCCGCCTGCTCAAAACCGGCGAGGCGCAGGGCACCTTTGACCTGTGCCATCGCGACGGCAGCCTTCGTATCCTCGCTTTCCGCAACCGCCTCGCCGAGTCCAGCGCCGGCGAAATCTACGCCCTCTGTTTCGCCGTCGACATCACGGAAAAAGTGCGTGCGGAAGAGCGGCTGCTCCGGCTGACGCAACAATCGAACTCCATCCTCGACTCCGTTGGCGACGGCATCCTCGGCATGGACCTGGACGGCGCCTGTACGGTCTGTAATCCGGCCGCGGCGCACATGCTGGGCTTCAGCAGCGAGCAGATCGCAACCGACATCCTCGGCAAGAATCTCCACGAGCTGGTGCACCACCATCGCGCCGACGGCCGTGTCTACGCGGAACACGACAGCCCCATCCTGAACGCCGCACGCGAACACAAGACTGTTCGCATCTCCTCCGAAGTCTTCTGGCGCGCTGACGGCACCAGCTTCCCGGTCGAGTACGTTGCCTGTCCCATCACGGAAAACGGGGACGTGACGGGTGTTGTGGTCGCCTTCACCGACGTCACCGAACGCAGCGCCCTGGACCGCATGAAGGACGAGTTCGTCTCCACGGTGTCGCACGAGTTGCGGACGCCGCTTACCAGCATGCGCGCCTCCCTGGGTCTCATCGCCTCCGGCGCGCTTGCCACCAGGCCCGAGAAACAGGAGCAGATGCTCCAGATCGCCATCGGCAACACCGACCGCCTCGTCAACCTGGTCAACGACATCCTGGAGCTGGAGCGGATCGGCTCTGGCAAGGCCGAGCTGCACTACAGCAGCGTCTCTGCCGATGCCCTGGTGCGCCACGCAGCCGAACTCCTGGCCGCGAGCGCTGCCAAAGCCGGCATCACGCTACGCTTCCAACTGGAGCCCGTGCTCGCCTGGGCCGACGGCGAGCGCATCGTTCAGACGGTCACCAACCTCATCTCCAACGCTCTCAAGTTCACACCTTCCGGTGGCACCATCACGCTCAGCACGCGCAGCATGGGACCAAACGAGGTGCAGATCGAGGTCGCCGACACAGGCCGCGGCATTCCTCCAGAAAAGCTGGAACACATCTTTGGCCGCTTCCAGCAGGTGGACGCCTCCGACGCCCGCACCATGGGCGGCACCGGCCTAGGCCTCGCCATCTGCCGTTCCATCGTCACCCAGCATGGCGGCCGCATCTGGGCCGAGAGCGAAGTCGGGAAAGGCTCCAGCTTCTTCATCAGCCTGCCCTCGAAACCCAGCAGCAGCCTGCGCTAGCAGCATTCGACGCAAACCTGGCTGGCGAGCTCCGCGAGCGCCAGCCGCGGGTCTGCGATCAGCACACAAGTATTTCTGCGCGCGAAGGCGGACGGAGCGGCATCCCGCGCCGCTCGCATCCTTCGCGCCGCAGCCTGCGCTACTCCTCGTCCTTCTCCTTCAGGCTTGCGACCACGCTGAAATCCTCCAGCGTGGTCGTGTCGCCCTTCACTTCCCCGGTGGCGGCCAGTTCACGCAGCAGGCGCCGCATGATCTTGCCCGACCTCGTCTTCGGCAACGCCGGCGTAAAGCGGATGTCGTCCGGACGCGCCAGCGCGCCGATCTCTTTCGCCACCCACTTCTTCAGCTCATCTTTCAGCGCCGGCGAAGGCTCGCGTTCGTCCGCCAGGGACACAAAGGCAATCACACCTTCTCCCTTCATCTCGTCGGGCCGGCCCACCACAGCGGCCTCTGCAACGGACGTGTGCGCCACCAGTGCCGATTCGATCTCCATCGTACCCAGCCGGTGCCCGCTCACGTTCAAGACATCGTCCACGCGGCCCATCAGCCAGAAGTAGCCGTCCTCGTCTACGCGCGCGCCATCGCCTGTGAAATAGCTTCCCGGGATCTCGCTCCAGTACGTCTTCACATACCGCTCGTGATCCCCAAAGATCGTGCGCGCCATGGCAGGCCAGGGCCGGCGGATCACCAGCAGGCCACCACAGCCCGCGGGCACCGGTTCGCCCTGCTTGGTCACAATCTCTGGCACAACGCCAAAGAAGGGACGTGTCGCCGAGCCGGGTTTCGTCGGCACCGCGCCGGGCACGGGAGCGATCATGTGCATGCCCGTTTCCGTCTGCCACCACGTATCCACAATGGGGCAACGCTCGTGCCCGATCTCGCGGTGGTACCACATCCATGCCTCGGGATTGATCGGCTCGCCCACGGTTCCCAGCAGGCGCAGCGATGACAGCGAGTGCTTCCGCACGCAGTCCGTACCCCACTTCATGAACGCGCGGATCGCTGTCGGTGCGGTGTAGAAGATCGTGACCTTGTGCGTATCGATCATGCGCCAGAAGCGATCCGTCTCCGGCCAGTTCGGCGCGCCCTCATACAGCATCACCGTCGCACCGTTCAGCAGAGGTCCGTACACCACGTAGCTATGCCCGGTGATCCATCCGATGTCGGCCGTGCAGAAGTACACATCGGTCTCGTGCAGGTCGAAGTTGTAGCGCGTGGTCAGCAGCGTGCCGACGCCGTACCCACCTGTCGTGTGAACCAAACCTTTCGGCTTCCCGGTGGTTCCGCTCGTGTACAGGATGAACAGCGGATCTTCCGCGTCCATAGGCTCCGGCGCGCACTCGCGTTCGGCACGCTCGACCACGTCGTGCCACCAATGATCGCGGCCATCCTGCATCGGCACCGGAGTTCCGCTACGGCGGAACACGACCACGTTCTCCACGCACGCACAGCGCGTCAGCGCCTCATCGGCAATGGCTTTCAGGGGAACCGGCTGGCCGCGCCGAAAGCTCGAATCCTGGGTGATCAGCACCTTGCATTGGGCGTCGTTGGTGCGGTCTGCCAGCGCCTGCGCCGCGAAGCCACCGAAGACCACGGAATGTACGGCGCCAATGCGCGCGCAGCTTAGCAGTGCGATGGCCAGCTCCGGGCACATGCCCATGTAGATCGAAACGCGATCGCCCTTGCGCACGCCCAGCGACTTCAGGCCATTGCTGAACCGCTGCACCTCCGTGTGCAACTCCTGATACGTCAAGCTGCGCTGCTCTCCCGGTTCGCCTTCCCACAGGAGTGCAACCTTGCTCGCGCGCGAACCAAGAGCATGACGGTCCACCGCATTCGCGCACAGGTTCAGCTTGCCGCCGACATACCATTGCGCGCGGCTGCCGTCCCAGTCCAGCACGCGCGTCCAGCGCTCCATCCAGTCAAGCGAATCCGCGGCCTCGGCCCAGAACGCATCGGGTTCTTCCACCGAGCGGCGATACATCGCTTCGTAGTCGCCCAGGGAACGAACGTGTGCGCGCGCAGAGAACTCCGCCGGTGGCGGAAACACACGATTTTCGCGCAGCGACGACTTCAGATGTTGCCCGCCTGCTTCCGTTCCCGGCTTCGATACGCTTTCCGTCACCACATCAGCCACAGCGGGCGCCTCCTCACAGTCACGCGACAATCTGCCGCGGCTCGTAGATTCTACAGAGCGCATCGCGCGACTGGCATCCAGTTCTTGTCATCGGCGCTCCCGCTATCGAGAGATACTCTGTGCAGGTGTTCTGAAGCTTTGCCATCTCCGCTGCGATCGGCCTGGCACTGGGCTTTTTCTTCGGTGTGGGCTGCGCTGCGGCCGTGCTCTACACCATCTTCCTTGCAGGCTATCGCTCAGCGCTGCGAGATGCCGCCGCGGGCGGTACGAGCGATCGCTATCGCGAGCAGATGCGCCGGTTGCAGCGTCGCTAAGCTGTGGCTTGGTCGGAGTCCCTGGAAGGTCCATTCGAGCGTAACTCCGAGAGTTCGCGCTGCATGGCGTCCAGCCGCTTCATCAGTTCTTCGTGACGAAGCCGAGGCACGCTGTCGGGCGTGCTTTCTACATAGAAAGTGCCGTTCGGTTCCAGCACGCACAGACGAACGTCAGCGAGGCCGGTGATGTTCTGTCGATGAATCACCTGTATCAATTCCTCGCGCGTCAACATCTCCTGCTTCATTGCTTTTGCATCCACGGCTCCATCTCTCACGAGCACTGTCTGTTCTCCCTGCAGCGCGCGATCGAGCTTCGGAAAGTGGAACAGAAGACGATTGAGCAGGAAGTTCGTCAAGAGCAACGCGACCGCACCCACAATGCCGCCGGATAGCGAATTGTCATCTCCGATGATTGCGTTCTGCACTGTGTTTGACAGCATCAGCAGCAACACCAGGTCGAACGGATTCAATTGCGCGAGCTCCCGCTTGCCGAATAAGCGCAGCAAAAGAATCAACGCAAGATACACAAGAATCGGCCGAAGAATCTTTTCCAGCAGCGGAAGCGGCACGTGAAACATCTCTTGAAGCATGGGAGCAGACTAAAGGACACCGAGTGCAAGCCTTTTGTACCGCTTCCGAATCTTTCGAGACGCGTGGACACCAATGCTGTCGCATCGCGCACAGCGCTGCAAAATGAGTCGCTACGCGGACGTTTTCAAGTCGCTAAAGAGGACCTGCAACTTGCAGAAACAACAATCGGCAGTACGCCGAATCCAGCCCTTGGTGGACACGTCGCGCTTTTTTCGCATCCTATGCAGAACCCCTTTGGCGACTCCACCGTCCTAAGAAAGAAGTAATGCTTGTGGACACCGCGCTGGCACAAAAGTTGCAGCGATATTTCCAGAAATCACCCGCCGATGCGCCTTATGATCGGAGGCATCAAACCTGGCAGTGTTGCACTCCAGAACACGCGATCGCTGTTGAGGAAACAGAGACAGCAAGCGCCCTACAACGTGGGCATGTGCACTCCCAAGGAATCCCCTGCACAGATCGCATGTTTCGACTGAAACACAACCGAACTTCTAGGCCTTTGCCGAGGAACTGACGCTCGTATGACGACTGAGACCCCCCGTCCACCCCAGACAACACGCCCCGCTCCTGCAACCTCGCGTGTTCCCGCCGCCACGTCCGACCCGACCCTGCGCACACAGCGCGATCTGGCCTTCAAAGACTTCGGCGTGGTGGACACCGGCAAGCAGGACAAGCGGTCCTACCCGGTTGCACTGCTCATCTTCGGCTCCGTGCTGACCGCCGCTCTCATGATCAAGACCACGGTCAAGAAGCAGCTCGAGCAGCAGAAGGTCATCACCTTTAACGCCGTGAAGCCCCTGCCCCCGGAGCCGCCCAAGCCGAAGCCGATCGTCAAGCTTCCGCCGCCGCCCAAGATCAAGCCGATCGAACCGATCAAGCCGCCCATCGTGGTCGAAACGCCGGAGCCTCCCAAGATCCAGCCGCCCGTGGTCAAGCCGGCTCCTGAAGTTGTAAAGACGTCGCCCGCGCCCAAGGCCGTCGAACCGCCGCCCGCGCCCAAGCCGGTTGCGATTCAGATCGCCCAGGCTGCCTCGGTGCCCAACAACAGCGCACACCCCAGCCCCGTTCGCCTTGGCAACCTGACCAACCCGATCAACAACACCTCCGGCCCCGCAGTGTCGCCCATCAACTTGGGCCGCTCCGGCGCTCCTGGCATGAACGCGTCCAACTCGGGCCTGGGTAACCCCACCAAGATCGCCCTCTCGGGGTCAGGTAGCCCCAATGGCACCAACATGGCGGGCCGCGACAACGCCGCCGTGCCGATCCGTGGCCTGAGCAACGGCATGGCGGGCAGCAACGGCAGCGGTCCGGCACGCGCGGGTGCCATCCAGATCGCAATGAACAATAAACCGCAGCCGGTCGCAACTCAGATCGCTCAGCCCGTGTCTGCTCCCAGAACAGCTCCCAAGGTCCTGTTCAAGCCTCGGCCGGAATACACCGAAGATGCCAAGAACGCACACATCGAAGGCAGTGTTGCAGTTCGCATCCACGTCACGTCCAGCGGCTCGGTCCAGGTTCTGGGCGTGTCCAGCAGCCTGGGTCACGGTCTTGACCAGGCAGCCGAACGTGCTGCACAGGGCATGCGCTTCCAACCCGCCACGCAGGACGGCAAGGCCGTCGACTGGGACGGCGTGGTCAACATCACCTTCCAGCTCGCCAGCTAAGCTCCAGCCCCCGGAGCGCAATGCGGGATAATACGCCAAGTGGCACACAGCAGATCGGCTTTCAGCCAAGCTTCAGGAGTTCCGACATCATGACCAATCTTCGAAAGCCATGCATCGCGGGACTTCTCGCAGGCATGCTCGCGGTCAGCGCGACCCAGGCGCATGCGGCCATCCCTCTTCTCGGAAAGAAGAAGCCCAAGGACGACCTGCCCGCGCGCAAGCTCACCCCGGCACAGAACGCCCTGATTGACAAGGCAATCGCGCGTGAAGCCGAGGTGGTTAAGGTGGTCCGCGATCGCGCTCCGCTCGTCGAAACGTACATCCAGAACATGAAGCCGGATCCGGCCCTGTTGCAGGTGCCCGTCTCCGATCAGCACTTTCTGGGCCGCGTGGATTTCGGCAAGGTGATCGGTGACAACCCGTACGAAAAAAGCGCGGTCAAGCACACCGGAACGGCCGGCGAGAAGAAGGGCTTCATGAGCAAGCTCAACGTCTTCAAGGGTTCCGGAAGCTACATCGGTGGTCTCAACCGGTCGCTCCACCTGGAGTTCAGCGAGGCTGGCTTCGTCCAGATGCTGCTGATCGACTCCAAGGACTTCAACCGCACCCAGTACAAGTTCGGGTTTGTCCGCAACGATTTTGTGGGTTCGGTCCGCACCGCCGTCTTTGACGTGGAGCCCGCGACGAACCACACCCGCGGCCGTTTCTTTGGTCGCATCTGGATTGAGCCGCAGGGCGGCAACATCGTCCGCTTCAACGGTTCATTTGCCGGCACGGAAAAGGACATCCGCGAGTACTACCACTTCGATTCCTGGCGCACCAACGTGCAGCCCGGCCTTTGGCTGCCCACCAGCTCCTACATGGAAGAGAGCGATCCCAAGAGCGAAGAGAACACGGTCAAGTTTAAGGCCGTCAATCACATCTGGGGTTATGTGCTGAAGGTGCCGCAGAACACGTCCGACAACGTGGACGTGGAAGTGGCAGGCGCCACAGACGTATCCAACGATGCGCAGGATGTCTCGCCGCTCGGCGCTCAGCGCGCCTGGGTGCAGCAGGCGGAAGACAACGTCATCGAGCGGCTCTTTCAGGCCGGCCTGTTGGACGCGCCCTCTGACTTCGACAAGATTCTGGAGCAGATCGCCGGCAACATTCTCGCCTACAACAACATCCAGACGGCCCGCCCGATCCGTGTCCGCACGCTGCTCACCGAGCCGCTCGAGTCGCTTGCCATCGGCAACACCATCGTGCTCTCCAAGAGCCTGATCGACACCACCGCGGTACCCGGCGATAAGAACGAACAGGTCAACAACCTGTACGCCGTCATCGCGTTCCAGTTGGCCCACATCATCCAGGGTCACCGCCTGGACACGAAGTACGCCTTCAACGATCGCCTGCTCTTCCCCGACACTGCTGCGTTCGCCAGGATCCCGATGCATCACACGGATCGTGACAACGAAGAAGCGGCCAAGAAGACTGTCGAGCTGTTGCAGCCCAAAGAACTGCAGGACGCAGCCGGTCAGTTTGGCCTGTATCTCGCGCAGATGCAGGCGCGCTACAAGTCTTTGACCGCGCTGAACGAGCCGATGCTGGGCGATTCCCTGCTCAAGGACGCCAAGACAGGCACGTTCTGGCTGCAGGGTCTTGTCAGCAAGGGTCAGAAGCTGAACATGAACGACCTGAAGCAGAACGCGGCCATGCCGCTGGGATCGTTCCTGCGGTTTGACCCCTGGACCGACCAGGTGGTGCAGATGCACTCCACCTACGAGCCCCTGCTTTCGTCTCGCGACAAGATGCCGTTTGAAGTGACGCCCGTGTACCTGAAGCTGGCGTACTACAAGGCACCGACAACCGCGGTCGACCAGGCTGCGGCCAATGCCGCCGCCCAGAACGCCGCGGGAAGCACCGCTGCAGACGTGGCGTCTCAGTCTGCGAACGGCCAGGCCGCTCCCGCGAACGGCACGGCAGCTCCTGCCGCGCAGCCCTCCAATGGCACCGCCCCGGCAGACGGAACCGGCACCGCGCAACCCACCGCTCCGGCCACCGGCACCAGCAACCCGCCGCAGAAATAACAGAGCGGGAGCGATTCGCCGACGCGAACTCGCTCCCCTCCCCAGCACGTTGTTTTCACCTGCAAGGAGTCGTTTTGCTGACCACGGACGCCTACTCGATCCAAGACGGACGCCCTCTTTCCGCTTCGCTCAAGCCTGAAGCGGATGCAGCCGATAGCCACTCCATGCAAGGTTGCATTCCCCGTAGACTCCGCACCTTGGCGGCGAGCGGCGCCTGCGTGCTTTCGCTAGCATGCGCCGGTGCGGCTCACGCCCAGGCCAAACCCACCGCAACCCGCGCCGGCGACCTGCAGGCCGGTGGTGGCTTCGTTCTGGCGGCTCCCGATTATGGCCGCGACATGTTCAAGGGCTACATGGGTTACGCCACGTTCGATTTCAAGTATCACTACGGAGTCGAATTCAACATCCACCAGATCAACGCCCCGAGCCCCAGCAAGCTCTACGAGCGCACCTATGAACTGGGTGGCCGCTACGTGCGCCATTACGGAAACTTCCATCCCTACGGCAAGCTCATGTACGGTCGCGGTGTCTTCAATTACGAGTACAACGTGGCGAACCTGGCTTACAACATCGGCGCCATCGGCGTGGGTGTGGACTACAACGCGACCCGTCACATCAACGTCCGCGCGGATTACGAATACCAGAACTGGTTCAATTTCCGCGGCTTTGTCAGCCAGGGCAATGTCACTTCGAATTCGGCATCGCTCTCGCCACAGGTCATCACCATCGGGGCGGCATACCACTTCCAGTAGAGCGCTCGCTTACAACCGAGCAGTACCAACAGAAAGGCCCCGGTTCCCCGGGGCCTTCTGTTATTTGCAATCAGCGTCACGCTAGAAGTGGTACGCAATGCCGATGGCTGGCGTCGAGATCAACTCATACCGGCCGGTGTTGTAGTTCGGGTCTTCCACCTTGAAGCTGGGCGCCTTCACCACCACGCCGTGGTACTGCACACGGAGGTCGAAGCTGGGGCTCAGCTCATACGCCACGCCGCCGCCGAACATGCCGCCCAACGACGTCTGCCGCTGCGCGTCCAGCGTCGTCGTCTCAAAATCCTTGATCGGCGAAAAGAACACGCCTGCCACGCCGCCCTCAAGGAACGGGCTGAAATTGTGATACGTCCGGCTGTACACGTAACCCAGCGAGATTTCCTGCTGGCGGGTGTGGACGTTGTAGGTCGCGCGCGAGTTCTGCAGCGTATCGCGGTACTGCGTAAACCCGTAGTTCGCTTCCAGGGCCGACCGCGGGGTCAGCATGAACCGGTAGCTTGCCAACGCTCCCAGGAAGCCATGCGTGTTTAGCTGGGCGGCATTGCCGTTCACCTGTGGAGCGAACAGGTAGGACGCGCTCAGGCTCACGTCCTGCCGGCTTTCCTGCGCGAGTGCTGCGTTTGGAACAACTGCCGCGGCCACGGTACCCGCAAGCACCGCGCAAATCCACACTGTTTTCTTCATGCGAAAAATTACCAACCTCAAATCAGGGCATCTCTGCACGCGCGGCGCAGCGGTGAAGCGCAGCCCACAACCAAAACGCGAGCCGTCCGTTCCATCCGTTATTGTACCTGTACGACTCGCCGCGACCGTATCGGTGAGCATCCCTATCGCAGCTTTGCCGGCTTTTCCTGTTCGTAGCAGTAGGCACCGCCGGAGCCGGCTGCGTACATCTCCACCTGCCGCAGGAAGCTCACTGCAGCGTGGGACAGCGCAGCATTCCTGCGATACACCACACGCAGCTTGCGTTCCATGTGCAGTTCGCGGACAGGAACACGTACCAGCGCCCCCGATGACAGTTCTCTCTCTACAGTCAGCGCCGGAACCAGCGCCACGCCGTTTCCCTGCTCTACAAAGCGCCGGACCGCCTCAAGCGACGGCAACTCCACATCGATTCGCAGGTGCGTCTTGTGCCGCTGGAATGCCTCCAGCACCTTTTGCCGTTGCGGCGACGCCACATTGTGCGCGACAAAGTGCTCGCCATCTAGCTGCCGGATCGAAACAGACTCCGCACCCGCCAGCGCATGGCCCGGATTCACCACAAACGCCAGCTCGTCGCGGAAGATCACAATCGACTCCAGCGAAGGATCGTCCGGGCGAAAGCTGACGATTCCCAGTTCCACGCCGTGCGCCAGCACCTCGTCCGGAATGCGGCTTGCAAGCGATCGCTGCACGGCGACCTTGATCCTGGGATAGGCCCGGCAAAACTGATCCAGAACCGGAAGCAGGGAGAGGCAGGTGTACTCGTTGGCGGCCAGGTTCAGCCGCCCCCGGTGCAGCGATCGCAGGTCCCCGAGGGCGTCGGTCGCCTCCTGTCGTAGATTCAGCAATTTCTGGGCGTATTCGCGCAGAACCTCGCCCGCGTCTGTCAGCGATCCGTCCCGAGCCGCTCGCTCAAATAGGGTCTCACCCAGTTCGGCTTCCAGCTTGGCGATAGTCTGGCTCACCGCAGGCTGGGTGCGTCGCAGCCGCAGGGCCGCCCGCGAAAAGCTACGTTCTTCCGCTACAGCAACAAAGGTTTCCAGTGCAAACAGATCCATCAGCAGCTCTCGCCATTAGCAGTTTGAATACCGCTATCATGCGGCATAAGGCTTGCTTATCTCTATACTCCTCCTAGTAGGTTTTCTTCGATGACCACGGCAAACAATCAGGTACTTTTTTTCGACACCACACTCCGCGACGGCGAGCAATCGCCCGGCTGCACCATGCACCACGCAGAAAAAGTGCGCTTCGCCCACCAGCTCGCGCAACTCAATGTGGACATCATCGAGGCGGGTTTCCCCATCGCCTCCGACGGCGATTTCGAGTCCGTTCGCGCCATCGCGACCGAGGTGCGCGGCGCCCGTATCGCTGCTCTCGCCCGCTGTAAGCAGGGCGACATCGAGCGCGCCGCGGCCGCGGTGGCGCCCGCACAGAGCAATCGCATCCACACCTTTCTTGCCTCGTCTGACCTTCATCTGGAAGCCAAGCTGCGCATCACCCGCCAGCAGGCGCTGGACCAGACCGGGGAGTGCGTTCGCTTGGCGCGCACCTTCGCCGAAGATGTTGAGTTCTCCGCAGAAGACGCCACCCGCTCCGACCTCGACTTTCTCGTGCAGATGATCACCGTCGCCATCCAGGCGGGCGCCACGACCATCAACCTGCCCGACACGGTGGGCTACTCCACCCCCGCCGAGTACCAGCAGATGTTCCAGGCTGTGCGCGATCGTGTTCCCGGCGCCGATACCGTCGTCTTCTCCACGCACTGCCATGACGACCTTGGGCTCGCCACCATCAACACCCTCTCCGGCGTGTGCGGTGGTGCCCGCCAGGTGGAAGTTTCGATCCACGGCATCGGCGAGCGCGCCGGCAACGCTGCGCTGGAGGAGGTTGCTGCCATTCTCAACATCCGCCACGACCAGTACCCCTTTGCCAACCGGCTCAAGCTGGACGAGATTGGCGCCACGAGCCGTCTGCTCGACGAGATCATCTCCTTCACGCCGTCGCCCAACAAAGCTATTGTGGGCAAGAACGCCTTCGCTCACGCCAGCGGCATCCACCAGCACGGCGTTCTCGCCAACCCGCTCACCTACGAGATCATGTCCGCCTCACGATTTGGCGTGAATGCCAACACCATCGTGCTCGGCAAGCACAGTGGCCGCCGCGCCCTGGAGCACCGGCTCAAAGAACTAGGCTTCGAACTGAGCCGCGAAGAGCTTGACCAGACCTACACGCGCTTCACGGCTCTGGCCGATCGCAAGAAGTCCATCTACGACCAGGACATCATCGCGCTGGTGCCGCAAACGGTCTAGCTCACCCTTTCTCACAGCAGTGTCATCCTGAGCGAAGCGAAGGATCTGCTCTTAGAACTCGCCCCCTGAATGCCTAAGGACGTGTACGTGCACCTGAAGATTGCAATCCTCGCCGGAGACGGCATCGGCCCTGAAGTCACCAACGAAGCCGTCAATGTACTCACCACCGTTGCGAACGCACGCGGTCACGTCTTCGAGTACATTCCACTGCTCATCGGTGGCGTTGCGATCACGGCGTACGGAACACCGCTGCCGCCCGAGACGCTCGAAAAGACGCTCAGATGCGACGCCGCCCTACTGGGCGCGGTAGGAGATAACAAGTTCAATCACCTGCCACCCAGCGAGCGCCCAGAGGCCGGCCTGCTGAGGATTCGTGCAGCGCTGGGCGGCTTTGCCAACCTGCGTCCCGCGGTAGCCTACAAGGCGCTGGCCGACAACAGCCCCCTGCGCCCGGAGATTACCGACGGCGCCGACATCCTCTTTGTGCGCGAACTCCTCGGTGGCCTCTACTTCGGCGAGCCGCGCGCTTGGCACAAGAGCACCGACCGCGCTCACAACACCATGGTCTACACCCGCGCCGAGGTGGAACGGGTCGCACGCATCGCCTTTGACCTGGCGTCGCGTCGCGAAAAGAAGAAGATCACCAGCGTCGACAAGGCGAACGTTCTCGAGTGCTCGCAACTGTGGCGCGCTGTCGTTACCGACGTCTCTCGCGACTACCCGACCGTCACGCTCGAACACCAGCTCGTCGACTCTATGGCTATCCACCTGATGACGCGCCCGCGCGACTTCGACGTGGTCCTCACCGAGAACCTGTTCGGCGACATTCTCTCCGACGAATCGGGCGTCATCACCGGCTCACTCGGCATGCTTCCCTCCGCCACGTTGGGTGGCAAAGTGAATTTGTACGAACCCGTGCATGGCTCCGCGCCAGACATCGCCGGCACCGGCAAAGCGAACCCCATTGGCGCCATCCTGACCGCCGCCATGGTGCTGCGTCACTCCGCCGGCATGGAAGCCGAAGCGAAGCTTATCGAGGACGCCGTAGACGAAGCCCTGAACGAGGGCAACCGCACCACCGATATCGCCCGCGGCAACGTAGCCGGCCAGACCACGCTCGCCACCACGCAGATGGGCGAGTTGATCCTCGGCAAAGTCGAAGCGAGGCTGAGCGCCGCATGACACCGCTCGTCAGAGCCGCAGTTGTGAACGTCGCAATTGTGTGCGGTCTGGCGATAGAGCTTTGGCGGGGCGCACCTTGGGTGGCGATCGTGATTACTGCCACGATCGCTCTCCCCATCGCCAACGGCCTGATGTACTGGAAGCAGAAGCAAGCAGCAAGAGGATTACGCTGATGTCGCAACCGAAAACACTGTTCGAAAAGATCTGGCAGCAACACATCGTCGCAGAGCCCGCAGGCGAACCGCCGCTGCTCTACATTGATTTGCAGCTGGTGCACGAAGTCACGTCACCGCAGGCCTTCGATGGCCTGCGCATGGCCGGCCGCAAACTGCGCCGCCCCGACCGCCACATCGCCACGGTCGACCACAACGTACCGACCACCAGCGCTGCCGATCGCCTCAACATCGTCGACCAGGTCAGCGCCGCACAGGTCAATGCCCTCCGCAAGAACTGCGCCGAGTTCGGCATCGAGTTCTTCGACGTGCAGGACGCATCGCAGGGCATCGTGCACATGATTGGGCCGGAGTTGGGCGCGACCAAGCCCGGCATGACCATCGTCTGCGGCGACTCGCACACCAGCACGCACGGCGCTTTCGGTGCGCTGGCCTTCGGCATCGGCACCAGCGAAGTCGAGCACGTGATGGCGACTCAAACGCTGCCGCAACCGAAGCCCAAGACCTTTCGCATCAACGTTGAAGGCGATCTGCCCTTCGGCGTCACCGCAAAGGACATCATCCTCGACATCATCGGCCGCATCGGCACCGACGGCGCAACTGGCTACGCCGTGGAGTACGCCGGCTCCGCCATCCGCGCGCTCAGCATGGAAGGCCGCATGACGGTCTGCAACATGAGCATCGAAGCAGGGGCCCGCGCCGGCATGATCGCCCCCGACGAAACTACCTTCGCTTACCTGAAAGGCCGCCGCTTCAGCCCGCAGGGTGCAGCCTGGGACGAGGCCGTTGCCCACTGGCGCACGCTGCCCACAGACCCCGGCGCAATCTTCGACCGCGAGCTCACCATCGATGCCGCCACACTCGCACCCGCAGTCACCTGGGGCACCTCGCCCGGCATGCACGCCACCATCGACGGCGCTGTGCCCACGCTCGACCAAGCGCCGACTGAAGCCGATCGCAAGAGCTTCGAGCGCGCCTATGAGTACATGGATCTGAAGCCCGGCACGCCCATGGAACAGATTCAGATCGACACAGTCTTCCTCGGCTCCTGCACCAACGGCCGCATCGAAGACCTGCGCGCCGCGGCAGACATCGTGCGCGGCCAGCACATCGCTGCAAAGATCCGCGCAATGGTCGTACCCGGCTCACAGGTCGTGAAGAAGCAGGCCGAAGAAGAAGGCTTGGACACCGTCTTTAAGCAGGCCGGCTTCGAGTGGCGTGAACCCGGCTGCAGCATGTGCCTCGGCATGAACCCCGATATTCTCTCGCCGGGCGAGCGCTGCGCCAGCACATCCAACCGCAACTTCGAAGGCCGCCAGGGCCGCGGCGGCCGCACCCATCTCGTCAGTCCCGAAATGGCCGCAGCAGCAGCCATCGCAGGCCACTTCACCGACGTCCGCAAATGGAAGCAGAACTCCGAAGGAGGTCGCTAGTGGAACCCATCAATATCCTCACCAGCAAAGCCGTTCCCCTGCCCCTGCCCAACATCGACACGGACCAGATCATCCCGAAGCAGTTCCTCAAGCGCATCGAGCGCACCGGCTACGGCGACTTCCTCTTCTTCGACTGGCGCTACGACGTGGGCACCGGCTCGGGCCTCTCGGAACAACTGCTGCCCAAGCGCGATTTCGTGCTGAACAAGCCCGAATACCAGGGCGCGAAGATCCTCATCGCCGAAAAGAACTTCGGCTGCGGCTCCTCGCGCGAACACGCCGCGTGGGCCATCCAGCAGTACGGTTTCCGCTGCGTCATCGCACCCACCTTTGCCGACATCTTCTTTTCGAACGCGGGCAAGAACGGCATCATCCTCGTCCGCCTCGACGACGACAAGGTCGAGACACTCCTGCAGCGCTCCACCCGGAACCCCGATCACCAGATCACGATCAACCTGGAACACCAGACCGTAGTCGACGATCAGGGCTTCCACGCTCGCTTCGAGATCGATCCGTTCCGCAAGTTCTGCCTGCTCAACGGGCTCGACGACATCGGCCTCACCCTGCGCCACACCGACGCGCTCGACGCCTTCGAAACGAGACACAACGCGGAGTTCTGGTCCGCTCCGAAGGCGCTGCAGAGCAGCTCCTAAGATGACTCGAATACGGCTTTTTCGTTGGTTCGCCTATGGCTTGCTTGTCATCGGTTCTCTTCTAACCCTGTGGTTTTCGGAGAATCCTGAAGCGCATGCCCGAGCAAGCAGACATCTAGCAGCATTGATACAACTCACAGGTCTCTTGCTGTCTGTCGTCGGCTTTTGGAGAGAACGCAGGCAACACCGAACCGAGATCAACACGCTGGGCACCTTGCAGAAATGAGCACAATGCAGAACGATCCCGGAAAGCGCAACAGCACCGTCCTCACCGAAGGCCCATCCCGCGCGGCCGCACGCTCCTACCTGCGCGGCGTAGGCTTCAGCAAAGAAGACCTGCACAAGCCCATCATCGGCATCGCAAACACGTGGACCGAGATCGGCCCCTGCAACTTTCATCTGCGCCAGGTCGCCGAAGCCGTGAAGCAAGGCATTCGCGAAGCAGGCGGCACACCCATGGAGTTCAACACCGTCACCATCTCCGACGGCATCACCATGGGCACCGAGGGCATGAAGGCCTCGCTCATCTCGCGCGAAGTCATCGCCGACTCCATCGAACTCGTCACGCGCGGTAACAGCTTCGACGGTCTGGTCTGCATCGCTGGCTGCGACAAGAACATGCCCGCTGCAGTCATGGCGCTCGCTCGTCTCGACATCCCCGGTCTCATGCTCTACGGCGGATCGATTATGCCTGGCCAATTGCGCCAGCCCGACGGCACGAACAAAGAGATCACCATCCTCAACGTCTTCGAGGCCATCGGCTCACACGCGGCTGGCAAGATCAACGACGACCAGCTTGAAGCCGTAGAGGCCGCGGCCTGCCCCGGGCCCGGCGCCTGCGGCGGCCAGTTCACCGCGAACACGATGGCCATGGCGGGCGAGTTCCTCGGTATCAGCCCCATGGAAATCACCGGCGTCCCCGCCATGTCGCCCGAAAAGGCAAACGCCTCGCGCGAAGCCGGTCGCATGGTCATGGACCTGGTGCGTAAAAACATCAAGCCATCGCAGATCCTGACGCGCGAGTCCATCGAAAACGCCATCACGGCAGTCTGCGCATCGGGCGGCTCCACCAACGCCGTGCTCCACCTGATTGCCATCGCGCATGAACTCAGCATTCCGCTGACGATGGAGGACTTCGACAAAATCAGCGAGCGCACCCCATTCATCTGCGATCTGTCGCCAGGCGGCAAGTACAACGCCAAGGACTACCAGGAAGCCGGCGGCAGCCGTGTTCTCGCGCAGCGCCTCATCGAGCGCAACCAGCTTCACGACAACATCACCGTCAGCGGCAGGACCCTGCGCGAAGAAGCCAGCACCGCGCACGAAACGCCGAACCAGCCCGTCATCCATAACTGGTCAGACCCATTGAAGCCCACCGGCGGCCTCGTCATCCTGCGCGGCAATCTTGCACCCGATGGCTGCGTCGTGAAAGTCGCCGGCCACGAACGCATCCACCACACCGGCCCCGCGCGCGTCTTCGACTCCGAAGACCTCTGCTTTGCCGCGGTCGAGCGTGGCGACATCAAGCCGAACGACGTCTGCGTTATTCGCTACGAAGGCCCAAAGGGCGGCCCAGGTATGCGCGAGATGCTCGCCGTCACTGCCGCCATCAAAGGCATCCCCGAACTCAGCGAGACCGTTGCCCTGCTCACCGATGGCCGCTTTTCAGGCGCTACACGCGGCCTTATGGCTGGCCACGTTGCTCCCGAAGCACAACTCGGCGGTCCCATCGCCGCAGTGCGCGAAGGCGACATGATCACCTTCGACATCCCAAACCGCCAGCTCAACGTAAACATCAGCGACGAGGAACTCGCTGAGCGCCTCCGCAACTTTCAGCCAAGAGTTCCTCGCTACCAGCGTGGCGTCTTTGCCAAGTACGCCAACAGTGTAGGCAGCGCCAGCCAGGGCGCGGTGACGTCGTGATCGAACAGTTCAAGTCGCTGCTGCATCGCGCGCGGCATCTTCGCCAATCGGGCGAAGCTGCTGAAGCCGAGCGCCTTTTCAAAGAAGCCGCTGCGCAGGCCGAGGCGCATGAAGCCTGCGAGCGCGCCGAAGCGCTTGTGGGTGTCGCGCAAGCCCGTCGCGACGCAGGCGACCGCACGGGCGCAGCCATCTACTACGCCGAAGCCATCACGCTCTTTCGCACGGCCAACAACACCACCGAACTCGCGCACGCCTTACGTCACGCCGCGGAAGTCCGCTCTGAGATGAAGGAATACGGCGTCGCCGGTACGCAGATCGAAGAAGCCATTCGCCTCTATCGCTCCACCGAGGTTGAGTCCGAATCGCTCGATCTTGCCAACGCGCTGCGTGTCTCCGCGCTGAACAACGAACGCCAGGCGCACTCGCAGTGGCTCGAGGCCAAACTCCTCTACGCATCACAGAACGTCACCGACGGCGTTCGCGAAGCAGAAGAGCACCTGGAAGGTCTGAAGCACCACGAACAGTACAGCAAGTCGCTGAACATCCACCACGGGGAGCACACCGCATGAGCGACCAGAACACGATGCAATCAAGCCAGGACAACAATCACCTGCAAGGTGCAGCGCCAACCCTCACCGGCGCTGAAATCCTCTGGGCTACCCTCGCCGGCGAAGGCGTCACCACCGTCTTTGGCTATCCCGGAGGCGCCATCCTCCCCGTCTACGACGCCCTGCGCAAGTTCCCAATCCACCACGTGCTCGTGCGCCACGAACAGGGAGCGGCGCACATGGCCGACGGCTACGCGCGCGCCAGCGGCAAGGTCGGCGTATGCGTCGCCACCAGCGGTCCCGGCGCAACCAACCTGGTCACCGGTCTCGCGACTGCCATGCTCGACTCCATCCCGGTCGTCGCCATCACCGGCCAGGTCGCCAGCAAGGTGCTCGGCACCGACGCTTTTCAGGAGATCGACATCACGGGCATCACCCTGCCCATCACCAAGCACAACTTTGTCGCCACGCGCGCCGAAGACATCGCTCCCATGCTGCGTCAAGCTTTCCAGATTGCGCAGTCCGGCCGCCCCGGCCCCGTGCTCGTCGACATCACGAAGGACGCGCAGCAGGCCTCCACGCTGTTCGACTTCGCGCAGGCCGCACCCAAGCCGTATCGCCCGCACCCCATGCTGCGCTCCGAATCGGCAGAGATGCAGCGCGCCATCGAACTCATGCGCGCGTCCTCGCGCCCTGTCATCCTCGCGGGACACGGCATCATGCAGAGTGAGGCCGAAGCCGAAGTGCTCGCCTTCGCCGAGCGCCACAAGATCCCCGTCGCCACCACGCTGCTTGGCCTTGGTGCCTTCCCTGCGTCGCACCCGCTCGCGCTCGGCATGATGGGCATGCACGGCGAGTCATGGGTCAACCACGCCATCCAGCAGGCCGATCTGCTGCTCGCGTTTGGCATGCGCTTCGATGATCGCGTCACCGGCAACCTGGCGCACTACGCTCCCAACGCGAAGAAGATCCACATTGAGATCGATCCCAGCGAGATCAATAAGAACGTCAAGGTCGACGTCGCTCTAATTGGTGACTTGAAGCAGGTGCTGCACACCATCGCTCCGCTCATCGATCGGCTTGGCGCGCCACGCGACCACGACGCCACCTCGCAATGGCGCGAGGAGATCCGCCGCATGAAGGGCGATGCCAGCGTGCGCGACATCCTCTCGCTGCCCGACAACGGCCACCTCTACGCCGCTCACGTCATCAACGACATCTGGCAGGAGGCCAAAGCCGCAGGCCGCCTCGACCAGACCATCATCTCGACCGACGTGGGCCAGCACCAGATGTGGGAGGCGCAGTACTACCGTCACGAAGACACCCGCACCCTCATGACCTCGGGCGGCCTGGGCACCATGGGCTTCGGGCTGCCGGCGGCCATCGGTGCCAAGATGGCCTGCCCCGAAAAAGACGTCTGGGTCATCGCCGGCGACGGCGGCTTCCAGATGACCGCCGCGGAACTCTCTACCATTCAGCAGGAGAAGCTGCACATCAACATCGCCGTCATCAACAACGGCTTTCTGGGCATGGTGCGCCAGTGGCAGGAGGCGTTCTACGACAAGAACTACGCCTGCTCCCCCATCCTCTCGCCCGACTTCGTGAAGCTCGCCGACGCGCACGGCATCCCCGGCGCACACGTGACCGAACGAAGCCAGGTGCTGCCCACGGTCACCCGCGCCCGCACCGGTGAAGGCTCTTTCCTCATCAACTTCGCCGTTGAAAAAGAAGACGGCGTGTACCCGATGATCGCGCCCGGCTCCGCCCTGCACGAAATGGTGCGCCGCCCCAACCCGCTGATCGAAACGAGCGAGGACTAGTGGGAACTCGTCACCTCATCGCTGCTTCTTCGGTCCTGTTCGGCGCAACGCTTGCGTACGCGCAAACCGCGCCCGCGCAGAACGAAACCGTTGCGCCGCAACGGCAGCAGGCCGACACACAGCAGCGCAGGCCGTTCGGTGCCGAAGCCACAACGACCATCCACATCCGCCTACTCAATGGCAAGACCGGCCAGCCCATCGCAGATAAAGAAATCTTCCTCGAACGCAACAAACAACACCTCATGTCGCACGCGGAAGAACATGAAATTAAGACCGACACGAACGGGCTCGCCGAAGCCACCGTCGCGGACAAAGGCGAAATCCTGAACCCGATCGTTGTCGACTACAAGTCCTGCACACCGCGAACGAAGAGCAGCATCGATACCGATAAGGCAGAACGCTTCTCCATCGCCCAGATTCTTTCAACCGGGGTGGTCGCGCAAAACCGTTGTGGCAAGACAACAGAACCGCCAACACCCGGCCAACTTACGCTCTACTTCCGCACCATGAACGTACTCGAACGCATCACCGACTAAGCCGCTCAGCAACCAGCGCTGACCCGCTGACTTCGCTGACTCGAATCACACCCGAAAGGGTTCTGCTGACTCGCTGGAGTTTTATGCTGCACACCTTCATCGCACTCGTGGACAACAAGCCCGGCGTGCTCACGCGCGTCGCCTCGCTCTTCCGCCGGCTCAACATCAACATCGCCTCGCTCACCGTCGGCGAGACCGAGAACGAAGACGTCTCGCGCATGACCATCGTCTGCGAAGCCGCAGAGAATGCCGCCCACCGCATCCGCGCGTCGCTCTACAAGCTCGAGATCACGCGCGACGTGGACGAAGTCGGCCGCGCCGAAGCAGTCGTCCGCGAGCTCTGCCTTATCAAGGTCGCCGCCGGCCCGCAGTCTCCGCACGGCATCCAGTCGCGCACCCAAATCTTCGAGCTCTCCGACGTCTTCCGCGCCCGCGTCGTCGACCTCGCACCCGACAGCATCATGCTCGAGATGACCGGCTCCTCGTCCAAGATCGAAGGTCTCATCCAGGTCCTGCGCGAGTCCGGCTACGAGATCCTCGAGGTCAGCCGCACCGGCCGCATGGCCATGCGCCGCGGCGCGCACAGCACCCGCGTCATGCGCGCCCTCGGCAGCAAAAATCACCAGCAAACCTTCGACGAAACCGCCGACCCAGACGCCCTCGACCCCATGGACGCGCTGCCTAATCAGTTCGCCGATCACGAAGCGTAAGCTCCTCATTCAACCTTTCAAACAAACGTTAGAACGACAAAGGAAGACATCAAGCGATGGCAAAGACCTACCACGACAACGACGCAGACCTTTCTCTCATCCAGGCGAAGAAGGTCGCCATCATCGGCTACGGCTCGCAGGGCCACGCGCACGCGCTCAACCTGAAGGACTCGGGCGTCGACGTGAAGATCGGCCTGCGTGAAGGCTCGAAGGGCGCGGCGAAGGCTAAGGCTGCGGGCCTTGAAGTTCTCTCGGTAGCAGACGCCGCCAAGTGGGCTGACACCATCATGCTGCTCGTGCCGGACCAGACCGCCGCGGCCGTCTACAAGGAAGTCGAGCCAGGCCTGACCGCGGGCAAGACGCTCATGTTCGCGCACGGATTCAACATCCGCTTCCGCACCATCACGCCACCCGCAAACATCGACGTCTCGCTCGTCGCGCCCAAGTCGCCCGGCCATCGCGTGCGCGAGGTCTTCACTGAAGGCGGCGGCGTTCCGGGCCTCGTCGCGGTCGAGCAGGACGCCAGCGGCAACGCTCTCGCGAACGCGCTCAGCTACGCCAAGGGCATCGGCTGCACCCGCGCCGGCGTGCTCGAAACCACCTTCACCGAAGAGACCGAAACCGACCTCTTCGGCGAGCAGGCTGTGCTCTGCGGCGGCACCGCAGCACTCGTCAAGGCTGGCTTCGAAGTGTTGACCGAGGCTGGCTACCAGCCCGAGCTCGCCTACTTCGAAGTGCTGCACGAACTCAAGCTGATCGTCGACCTCATGTACCGTGGCGGCCTCGAGTACATGCGTTACAGCATCAGCGACACCGCCGAGTGGGGCGACTATATCGCCGGGCCGCGCATCGTCACGCCCGAGGTCAAGAAGGCCATGCAAGGCCTGCTCTCCGACATTCGCGACGGCAGCTTCGCCAAGCGCTTCATCGAAGACCAGAACACCGGACGCAAGCAGTTCGAGCAGTTCCGCCAGCAGGACCGCGAGCACCCGATCGAGAAGGTCGGCGGCGAGCTCCGCAGCGCCATGCCGTTCCTTGACCCGGTCAAGGTCGAGAACGGAACTGTCGTCAAGGCCTAACCAACTGAAGCGTCGTCTTGAGCAAAGCGAAGGATCTGCCTTCCTCCCGGCCAGCACCACCGCCGAAAGAGGAAAGCGGATCCTTCGCTTCTTTGCATCCAACACTGCATGCGCGCACAGGCCCTGCAGCTCACTGGCGACTTCTCCATCGACGCTCTGGAATACCGCGAACTCGACGTCCCCGAACCCGGCGAAGGCGAAGTTCTCGTCCGCATCAGCGCAGCCTCGCTCAACTATCGCGACCTCATGGTCGTGCGCGGTCACTACAACCCGCGCGTGCAGAAGCCGCTCACGCTCTGCTCTGACGGCGCGGGCGAGGTCGTCAGCGTCGGCAAGGACGTCACCACATTCCAGGAAGGCGACCGCGTCGTTGCCAGCTTCTTCCTCGACTGGAACGACGGCCCTCTGCAGCGAAACAAGCCCTGGCCCTCTGCCCTGGGTGAAGCGCAGCAAGGCGTTCTCACCACGTATCGCGTCCTGCCCACGCGCGCCCTCGTTCGCCTTCCCGACCAGTTCACCTACGAAGAAGGCAGCACTTTTCCGTGCGCCGGCGTTACCGCCTGGAACGCCCTCACGCAGTTCCAGCCCGTCGACGCGGACAGCACCGTTCTACTGCAGGGCACCGGCGGTGTCAGCATCTTCGGTCTACAGATCGCACGTGCCTTCGGCGCTCGCACCATCATCACCAGCTCGTCCGAAGACAAGCTCGCCCGCGCCCGCCAGCTTGGCGCGTCCGAGGTGGTCAACTACCGCAATACGCCCGAGTGGGACCGTGCGGTGAGCGAGTTGACGCAGAAGCGCGGCGTCACCCATATCCTCGAGGTCGGCGGCGCAGGCACTCTGCCGCTGTCGCTGCGCGCCGCCGCACCCGGTGGACTCGTCGCCGTCATCGGCATCCTCTCCGGCACGGAGCAGCCGCTCAGCCTGTTGCCTTTGCTCATGCACAGTCTCCAGGTGCAGGGCATCTACGTTGGCTCGACCGCCATGCTGCGTGACCTGGTCCAGTTCTACGCAGACCACCAGCTCAAACCCGTCGTCGATCAGGTCTTCCCCTTCGCCCAGGCGCAGGACGCCCTTCGCGCCATGGACAAGGCAGGCCATTTCGGCAAACTCGTCATCACCCTCGACGACGCATCCAACTAACGCATGCGCCTCCGTGTCGCAGCCCTGCTCATCGCACTCGTCTCCATGACCGCTGCCGCCCAGACAACGACCCTGCAAGCTCTACGCGACCAGTCGCGGCCCCTGCTCATCTTCGCTCCCGGAAACGACCCTCGCTTGCAGCAGCAGCTTTCCGACCTCGCCCACCAGCCCGCAGAACTTCGCGACCGCGATATGCGGGTCGTTCTGCTTGTTCGCGGAAACGGCCCGGTCACCCAGGGCAGCTCACTCCCGCTTGCATCCTTCACGCCTGCCGAACAGGAGCACGCCCGCCGGAAGTTCCACGTTGCCCCAGATGAATTTGCCGCGATCCTCGTCGGCAAAGACGGCGGAGAAAAGCTTAGATCCTCCTCTCCTCTGCCTTGGCAGCGCCTCAGCTCCACCATTGATTCCATGCCCATGCGCCGCGACGAGATGCACGGCAAGCGGTAACTCCCCTCCTTTCTGTGGAACTGTTTCCGCCTAACGTTCGTTACAGTGGAGAAGGAGGTGCATGCATGGGCTCTGCTGAACTGGACCTGGCCCCGGAGACCGTCGTTTCGGACTCGTTGCCCTCGTTCACGCCCGTCGATCGGGACGAGGTGATCGCTCGTCTGCGCCACGTTCGTGGTCTGGAAGAAGTGAGCGACGAAAGCCTCGGCTGGCTGGCCGACCATGGCGAGCAGCGCGTGTGTCAGGACAACGACCTGATGTTCTCCACGGGTGAGCCCGCCCACGAGATGTTCATCCTGCTCGACGGCGAGATCCACGTGCGGCGCCTGCCCACCGGCCCGGTCTCTTACTTTGTCGGCAAGGCTGGTCAGATGACCGGCAAGCTCCCGTTCAGCCGCATGAAGACCTATGGCGGCGATGGCTACGCCGTCGGCCGCGTCTGGGGCCTTTCGTTCGACGAAACGCTCTTCCCGGAGATGTTGCAGGCCGTTCCGGTCATGGCTCAGCTAAGCGTTTCGCTTCTGCTGGACCGCGTCCGTGAGGTCACACGCATCGAGCAGCAGTCTGAGAAGTTGACGGCTTTGGGAAAGCTCGCCGCGAATCTTTCGCATGAGCTCAACAACCCCGCATCGGCAGCGCGCTCCGCCGCTAACAATCTCTGGACGGAGCTGCGCACCTACGGCGACACCAAGTACAAGCTCGGTGCCATGCACTTCTCCGCCGAGGCCAAACAGAAGTACATGCAGTGGACGCAAACCATCCGCCCGCTCCTGGGAGCGAACGACCATCCCCTGCTTTCGGACTTGATGCTGACTGGAGATCGCGAAGATGCGATCAGCAAGTGGATGCAAGACCACGGTGTAGAGGAGCCTTGGCGCTTTGCGCCCGCCTTGGCCGAAACACAAATCGAGCTGCACCACCTGGATGCGCTCGCGGATGCTCTTTCCGTCGAAGCGCTCCCCATCGCGCTCGCGTCCTTCAGCGCCGGTCTCAAAGCGGAGCGGATGACCGACACCATTATGGACGCGACCCGTCGCATCTTTGAGCTGATCACCGCCATCAAGGACTACTCCTACATGGATCAGGCGCCGATCCAGGAGATCGACGTTCCGCAGGCGCTGGACAACACCCTGGCCATGCTCGGCTCCCGCCTTGGATCCGTCGAGGTCGTCCGCGAATACGCATCCGACACCCCGGTCATCAACGCCTATGGCGGCGAACTGAACCAGGTCTGGACCGCGCTCATCGAAAACGCCTTGGACAGCATGGACCAATGCGAATCAGACCCGCATATCCTGCGGCTGAAGACCTGCGCGAACGGCTCCAACCTGGTTGTGGAAGTCTGGGATAACGGGCCCGGCATCGATCCGGAGATCCGATCCCGTATCTTTGAGCCCTTCTTCACCACGAAGCCTGTCGGCGCCGGACTCGGCTTGGGGCTCGATGCCGCGAATCGCATCGTGACCAAGCACCGCGGTGTGATCACGGTGGATTCGAAGCCGGGCGAGACCTGCTTTCAGGTTCGCCTTCCCATCGAGCAAACAGGCGCTTACTAGCCGAGCCACCTCGTCCAGGTCGGCTCCCGCGCCGGGTCAGCGGTATGTGTGCGCCGTAACGGCGTGTGTCCGCAGCGGCGTCGCTCCTTTAGCCCGGGTGCTGTCAGAAATCGCGAACGGACGCGCTCATCGTTGCGTATACCTGAACGTGAGCCTCGCCCGTTCCGCTGTCATTGCCCTCGGCCTCTACGCTTCGCTCGCCTCTGCACAAGCACAGACGCCGGATATCACCAGCATCATGGCGCGAGTGGCGGCCAACGCGGATCGTGCAGAGGCAGAACGTGTCCGCTACACCTACGTGCAACATGCTGACGTCGCCTCCAGGCGTGGGCACAAGGTGCTGTGCCGCGAGGTGACGGACAGCCGGGTCACACCCACAGCACAGGGTTCGGGTCAGCAACTGCTCACGTTGGACGGCCGCGTTTGGCTCAAAAACCGGTATGTTCCCTACACCCGCCCCCTCAGCGGCAAGCTACAGCCCGGCGAATCGCGTGAGGTCGAACTTAAGAACGACGAGAACACCGACGTCGATCTGGTGGAACACCTGCGCGACAACCTGACCAACACAAAAGCCAAGGACGGCTTTCAGGCCGGCCTCTTTCCGCTGACGAGTAAGGCGCAGACCTCCTACGACTACCGCCTGCTCAAGCGCGAATCAATGAACGGCCGCAACACCTTGCTCGTGCATTTCAGCCCCAGGGACAAGAATGAGTTGGGCTGGGAAGGCGACGCATGGATCGATACGGAGTCATTTCAACCGGTTCTGGTCCGAACTCGGCTCGCCCACGGTATCCCCTTCTGGGTCAAAACCATGCTCGGCACCAACGTGCCCGGCCTGGGCTTTGCGACTACCTATGCGCCGCAACCAGACGGTGTCTGGTTTCCGGTCACCTTCGGAACGGAGTTCAAGATCCACGTCCTCTTCTTCTTTCATCGCCAGATCACAATGTCGGTCACCAATCGTGACTTCCAGAAGACCCATACGGAGGCAAACATCCTGGACACCACGGAACCGTAGATACCGACTGCAAAAGGAAAGGGCGCCAAACTGGCGCCCTTTGTTCTGCTGAACAGATGTCTAGTTACTTCGTCACTTCCACACCGCGCCAGAACGCCATGTGATGCTTCACGGAACGGGCCGCCGGCTTGGGATCGGGGTAATACCAGGCAGCATCCGGGTTTTCCTGCCCGTCCACCATCAGGGTGAAGTAGCGCGCCTGACCCTTCCAGGGGCAGGATGACGTCGTCGAACTCGGCCGCAGGAACTCGCGCTTTACCGACTCCTCCGGGAAGTACACATTTCCCTCGATCGTCTCGAACTTCTCGCTCTCGGCCACTGTGTGGCCATTCCATATCGCTTTCGCCATGGATTGGAAATCTCCGTTCCTCTGTCAGGAATGCGCATCTCCGGTTTTCACGCCCCGCAAGTGTTGCCCATGCGAGAACCTATCGGAAAAACCGTCCTATCCCTTGTAACAGCATCTGCATATTGGACAAAATCGGAGTCAGAACGACTCACATCCTTTTGCGTCATACGCAAAATTCCATTCCAATTATCAACGTCAGCGCTTACGCGACTGCAAGTGGCCGGGTGTGCTCCGGGTCCGGAACCGTGAGCTTCGGCACCTCTAGGGGAGCGGCCGGCTCGGGTTTCCGGCTGGTCTGGTGGTCATAGTCGCACTGGATCGGGTCCACTGGCTCTTCCTTGGCACCTTTTTTAGGCCGGCGCTTCGGCAGTGCATCGTGGTTGTGCGGGCAGACCTCGTGCAGGAATCCGTCTTGCTTGTTGAACACCTCGACCAAGTACGTGCTGTTCCCCTTGGGGCAGGGCTTCGCAATCAGCTTCTGATTGCTGGTGAAGTCGCACTTCGGGTAGTTGGTGCAGCCGTAGAAGACATTGCCCATCTTCGACTTACGCTCTGCCAGCGAACCTCCGCACTTGGGGCAAGGAACGTCGAGAAGAGTTTGCTTCACGTACTTGCACTTCGGGTAGCCGGAGCAGGACACGAACTCGCCGTAGCTTCCTTGCCGCTTCACCAACTCCATGCCGCACTCCGGGCACGGCTCTCCCGTCGGCTCTGGCGGTTTGCTCTGTACCTTCTGGTTCAGGCGGCGCACCGTCTTGCACGGCGGATCCGCGTTGTAGTCCGGGCAGCTCATGAAGGGGCCGAACGGGCCGTTCTTCAGCACCATCTGCTTTCCGCAGTTCTCGCAGAACTCCTCCTCTTCCGTGTCGCCCGCTTCCATGGCGGCCAGATCGGGCTTGCCCGCGAAGTTCTCCTTGGTGAAGTCGCAGCTCACCGGGTCGATCAGGATACTCTTGCCGCGAGCCGCCGCCGTTTTCAGCGCGGCCAGCAGAGCTTTGTCGTCCCGCACCTCTTCGCTGAACGCCTCGGCATCGTCAACCATACCCTTCACTTCGAATGGGTAGTCCAGCGCCTTCTTGATGCGCTGCACGGTCGCCTTAGGGTCCTTCTTGTAGGAGGCGACGGCGATCGTCTTCGGCTTGCTCTTGGTGTAGTTCGAACAGGAGTAGAACGATCCGAACTTGCCCCAGCGCAGCACCAGGGGTGAGCCGCACTTTTCGCACAGCTCCTCAGTCGGCTTCTCCCACCGCTTGATCTCCTCCATCGACTTCTCGGCGACCTTGATCTCGTCGGTCAGGTGCCCGTAGAAGCCGCTCAGCAAGTCGGTCCATTTCTCCTCGCCGTCCTCCACGCGGTCCAGCTCTTCCTCAAGCCGGCGCGTGTAGTCCATGTCGAAGATGTAGGGGAAGTTCTTCACCAAAAGCGCTGTCACAACCATGCCGATCTCGGTCGGTACGAACTTGCGGGCGAGTTTCTTCACATATTCGCGATCCTGGATCGTATTGATAATGCTGGCGTAGGTGGAAGGCCGGCCGATGCCGCGCTCCTCCAACTCTTTCACCAGCGACGCTTCGTTGAAGCGCGGCGGCGGTTCCGTAAACTTCTGCTCCGTCAGCACGGCCAGCAGGTCCAGAGCCTGCCCCTGCTTCATCTCGGGCAGCGCAGCATCGTCCTCGTCTTCCTCGCTCGGCTCGGCCTGCAGCGCCTTGGCTTCCGCGGCAGCCTGCGCCTTGCCCAGGCGAGCGTCCGCAATCTTCAGGAAGCCGTCAAACTTCAGAACGGAACCGCTAACGCGCAGACCGTAGCTGCGCGCCGCCTTGCCCTCGATCTCAACCGTGGTCTGGTCGTAGACTGCGGCCGTCATCTGCGACGCGACGAAGCGGCGCCAGATCAGGTCGTACAGGCGGAACTGCTCGTCCGACAGGTACTTGCGGATGCTCTCCGGCGTGTAGTCCACGTGCGTCGGACGGATGGCTTCGTGCGCATCCTGCGCATCCTTCTTGCCCTTGAACTCGTTCGGCTTGGCCGGCAGGTACTTCGCACCGAGGGCGGCAATGTACTTGCGCGCTTCCTCCACTGCTACGGGGGCGACACGGGTGGAATCGGTACGCATGTAGGTGATCAGGCCGACGGTGCCGTCCTGGCCCACCTCAACGCCCTCGTAAAGCCGTTGCGCCACGCCCATGGTCCGCTTCACGTTGAACCCGAGCCGGTTTGAAGCCTGCTGCTGCAACTGCGAGGTGGAGAACGGTGGGGGTGGGTTGCGGCGGCGCTCCTTGGCTTCGACGGAGCGAACCGTGTACTTCGCCAGCTCCATCTCAGACTTCGCACGCCCGGCGGCGTCGCCGTCGGGCAGAGCGTTACCGCTAACGCTGTCTACGGTCAGGCGTTCGCCGTTGATGCTGTGCAGCTTGGCGGTGAACTCCTGGTTGCCGCCCTGGGGCTTCAGCCGGGCGTCCACCGGCCAGTACTCCACCGGAACAAACGCCTTGATCCCATTTTCGCGATCCACGATCAGCCGCAGCGCGACCGTCTGCACGCGGCCGGCGGACAGACCGCGGCGCACCTTGTCCCACAACAGGGGCGAGATCTCGTACCCGACGAGACGGTCCAGAACCCGGCGCGTCTGCTGCGCGTCGACCAGGTTGCCGTTCACATCGCGGGCACGCTTGAACGCGTCGACGACGGCCTTTTTCGTGATTTCGTTAAAGGTGACCCGCTGAATCTTCTTCGGATCCTTTACGCCGGGCGCAATCTGCAGCTTCAGGTGATACGCGATGGCTTCGCCTTCGCGATCCGGGTCAGGCGCCAGGTACACGGCGTCGGCTTTGGCGGCCAGCTTCTTCAGGCGGTCGACCAGCTTTTCCTTGCCGGGCGACACGATCAGCTTCGGCTCAAAGGTACGCTTCTTCAGCTCTACGCCAATGTCATTTTTTGGCAGGTCCATGATGTGGCCCAGTGAGGCCTCTACCGTGTAGTCACTGCCGAGATATTTATTGATCGTCTTCGCCTTTGCCGGCGACTCTACGATCACGAGATTCTTACCCATACTTCACTTCCGTTCCTGGCCGCCACCCGCCTGGCATACGGCCCCGGTCTTGCCTCGCAACCTGTTCCGCACGCCCCGGCTGGGGAAATGGGCGTCGCGAGAGGTCACGTCCGTCTGTCTCGCTGAGACGCTAACACGAACGAATCGCCGCGTCACGTTTGCCCCTTGGACTCCCGCCGGTGCCAAAACGATTCGTGGCTCAGCGGGCGGTTCGACCCTGCCCGGTTCCGCACATCCCCTTAGCGCCTCATTCTTCAACTACTTAGCTAAAAGGTCCGGACGTACTTCTTTCCCGGCATCTGGCGAATGCGGCCCGCCAGCTCCAGTTCGAACAAGGCTGTGAATATTTCCGCCGAGGGCAGCTCGCCTTCCAGTCGCTCGATGAGCTCGTCCATCTGCACCGCCTCGTCGGCGCGCAGGTGAGAGTAGACCAGCCGCTCGGTCGGCGGCATCTCCTGCTCAGCAAATAAGGATGCGGCACCACCACCTCGCGATGCAGCCCCCATCCCGGAGCCGCTGAGCCTGTCCTCTAGGTCGATACGCACCTGGCTCGGCAAATCTTCCCAGATGTCTTCCCAGGTGGCGGTCAGCTTCGCGCCCTGTTTGATGAGGGTGTTGGGACCCCAGGAGTTCTTGTTGGTCACGTTCCCGGGCACGGCATACACATCGCGGTTCTGCTCCATGGCACAACGAGCCGTGATGCGCGTGCCGCTATGCTCCGCCGCCTCAACCACCAGGACGCCCACACTCATGCCGCTCAGGACGCGGTTCCGCAACGGAAAGTTCTGGGGCGCGGGAAAGGTGCCGGTCGGGAACTCGCTGAGCAGGCAACCGCCGTTCGCCAGAATCTGTTCTGCCAGGCGTTTGTTTTCCTTGGGATAGATCACGTCGATGCCGGTGCCCCACACCGCGACGGTCTTGCCCTTGGCCTCCAGCGCGCCCTTGTGCGCCTCTGTGTCAATACCGCGTGCCATGCCGCTCAGGATCACCATGCCGCGCGATGCCAGGTCACGCGAAAGCATCTGCGCCATGCCTGCACCATAGGGGGACGGGTGGCGTGTGCCGACGACGGCGATTCCGGGCAAGCTGAGCAGAGCGGTCTCGCCCCGAAACCAGAGCACCGGCGGTGGATCGTAGATCTCGCGCAGACGTTGCGGGTATTCGTCGCAGTCATGCGTCAGAATGCCGGCGCCCTGCTCCGCAACGCGCTGCATCTCGGCCTCGGCCGCCGCCAGAGCCTTGCCATCATGCACAAATTGCGCAGAGCTGGCAGGCATGCCCAGCGCTTCCAGCTCGGTAAGCGGCATGCGGAGGACATCGGCAGGTGTCTCTGTCCGGGACATGGCGCGCAGCGTTCGGGTTGCGCCCATGCCGGGCGTCATCGCCAGGGCCAGCCAGGCCAGCCGATCCTGCTCCGTTACAGAGCGCGAGCCGTTTACCTCTGCCAACACCGTCATCCTTGTATGTCGCCTCGCGCCTTTGCTGTGGGTGGCCTCGTTTATACATCAGCAACGCGGCAGCGGTGCATCCCCGAAGCCGGGTAGGCCCTGCGAACATCCAATAGCGAGTGCCGCTTCAGGAACCAGCCCGTCTCCGTGTCGCAGCCATCGACTTCCTGAATCCAGCGCCGCTGCTCTATCACTTTGAACACTCGCCCGCGCGCGAACAGTTGGCGGCGCGCTATGACGTGCGCTACACCTCACCGGCCCTGTGCGCGCAGCAGCTAAGCACGGGCGAGGCCGACTTGGGCCTGGTTCCTATCGGAGCGATGCCCTTTCTGCCGGGCGTGGCCGCGGTCCCGGGCTGCACCATCGCATCGCTCCGGCAGGTTCGCTCCATCCAGCTTGTGCTGCGTCCCGGCGTTACGCTGGGCACGATCCAAACGCTGGCTGCGGACGCGGCTTCCCGCTCGTCGGTCGCTTATGTACAGGTCCTTCTGCGCAGCTTTCACAAGGCCGCTCCCACCGTAGCGACCGAGACGGCCGACTTGCCCGCCATGTTGGCGACGCATGATGCCGCGCTGCTGATCGGCGATCCCGCACTGTTGGCGGTCGAAGCGCGCGACCGCGACGGTGCCTTTGCCGATTGCACATGGATCGACGTCGCTTCGTGGTGGCACGACTGCACCGGCCTACCCTGGGTGGCGGCAGTGTGGGCTGTACGCACAGAGGCGCTTCGCACCGCAGCCACCAGCGCGGCCCAACTTGCGGACGACCTGCTGGCATCGCGCGATGCGGGCCTCGCGCACGTGGACGATCTTGTCCGCGAATGGGGGGAGCGCATCGCGGTACCGCCGGCAACCATCCGCACCTATCTCACCGCGAACATCCGCTACGACCTGAATAGCGCCTGCCTGGACGCGATCCATCGCTTTTACACACTAGCGGCCAGCACCGGCGTTTTACCGGCATACACGCTTCCCTTGCTTTCGCGGTAGCCATACTGGGACGCGGCGCGACTCGGTAGCCGTCCTTTGCGTCAGAACGGATACATGCGTTCCCTGCCCCCCATCTTCTCCGTACTCTTCGCCGCCGCAGGCAAGAAACATGGCCTGCTCGGCTACTTTATGCGGCTGGGGCCGCTGGGGCTGTTCCTGGTTTCGGCCATCGATAGTTCGCCCATACCGCTGCCCATTCCGGGCTCGTCCGACATCCTGGTCACGCTGTTTGCGGCGCAGGAACACGGCTGGCTGCTGGCCACCGTCATCGCGACCCTGGGCTCCGCCGTAGGAGGCTTCGCCAGCTATCAAACGGGCAAGGTCGGCGGCATGGCGCTGATGGACCGCATGGTGCCGAAGCGATTTCGCACTCGCATGACTCACTGGTCTGAGGAGCACGCCATCTCGTCCGTCGCCGTACCGGCCATTCTGCCGCCGCCCGCGCCGTTGATGCCGTTCCTGATCGCGGCCGGCGCCCTGCGCATGCCGCGTCGCAAGTTCTACCCCAGCTTCGTCATTAGTCGGTTCCTGCGCCACGCCTTTTTCGCATGGCTCGGCGTTCACTACGGCCGCGCCATCTTGCCCGTGTACCGCCGGCTTGCCGACCAGTACGGTTGGATCCTGCTGGTGGTGGTGTGGGGATCGGTGATCTTTGCGATCGTGTATGCAATAGTCAAGCTGCGGCAGGCGCGCGGCAACCGCACAGCGGCTAGCGCCGCGCCCGCCTAACGAAGTTCTGCTCAGCTTTGCCACAAGCGTGAACCGCTCGCGCTAGAACTCCCAGCGCAGCAGCGTTGCGCCAACCGTAAAGCCCGCACCTACGCTGGCCAGCAGCACCAGGTCACCCTTCTGCAGCCGGCCCTCTTCCACGGCCGTGCCCATGCCCAGCGGAATGGTGGCGCCGACCGTGTTGCCATAGCGATCGATGTTGATCAGCACCTGCTCGGGCTTCATGCCTAGCCGCTCTGCCGTGGCCTCGATGATGCGGAGGTTTGCCTGGTGCGGCACCAGCAGCTTCACGTCTCCGACGCCGATGCCGTTGCGCTCCAGCATGCGCTCGGTCGCTTCCTGCATCTTGCGCACCGCGAACTTGTAGACCGTGGAGCCGTCCTGCTTGATGTAATGCATTTTGGACTCAACGGTCTGCACTGAGGTCGGGTGCAGGGATCCGCCCGCCGGCATGCACAGTGAGTCGCCGCCCGAGCCGTCGATCTCGTGCCAGAAGTCGACCAAGCCGACCTCGCCGTCTTCGCAGGGTTCCAGCAGCACACAACCCGCGCCGTCGCCGAAGAGGATGCAGGTGGAGCGGTCCGTGTAGTCGGTGATGGAACTCATCGTGTCGGCGCCAATGACCAGCACCTTGTCATGCGCGCCGGACTCCACCAGCTTTGCGCCCACCTGCAACGAGTAGGTGAATGCCGAGCAGGCCGCTGAAAGATCGAAGCCCCAGGTGTTGTGTGCGCCGAGGTTGTTCTGCACCAGGCAGGCTGTGGCGGGAAACAGCATGTCGGGCGTAACGGTGCCGACGACAATGCAGCCAATCTCGCTCGGGTCCGCGCCACGACGTTGGAGACATTCCCTTGCCGCGGCGGTGGCCAGCACGCTGGTGGGTGTGCCAGGGTCCGCAATGTGACGCTCCCGGATGCCGGTCCGCTCCACGATCCAGTTGTTGTTGGTGTCGACCATTCTTTCCAGGTCGGCGTTGGTCAACACCTTGGGCGGAACGTACGTTCCAACCGATGAGATCTTGGCGCGGCGCGCAACGCGCGGCTTCAACTGCAGGTCCAAGTGTCTTCCCTCTCCGGCGCGCGCCTTTCCTGGCACACGAACACACCTGTTGAGGATACTGCCGACAGGAGCAACTCAGCGAGTCAGGCGTTCAGCATCTCGCCTTCCGGACGTACCTTGCGGGTGACACGTGGCTGCGGGCCCGTGAAGAATCGTGCGGCTAAACGCAAAAAGAACCGGGTGACCCACTGCGCACTCAAGAGCTCACTACCGTTGCTCCCTTCCGGGCCTGGCGGGGTTCGTGAGAGTAAGTCGCGTGGGACCCGGCTCGTGTGTCAGTTTACCATCGGTTTCGCGGTAAACTGGTTGATGTGCCGACCGACCAGATTCTCGCGCCACAACAGGCAGCAGAGCCGATGAACCCGCCCGTGGACGCCCCGGGTGCGACGACGCGTCCGCGCATCGGCTTCGTCTCCCTGGGCTGCCCCAAGAACCTGGTGGACAGCGAAGTGATGATGGGCCTGCTGCACCATGCGGGTGCGGAGCTCACGCCGCGCGCGGAAGACGCCGACATCATCGTCGTCAACACCTGCTCGTTTATCGATTCGGCCAAGCAGGAGAGCGTCAACACCATCCTGGAGATGGCGAACCACAAGGAAGCCAATGGCGGACGCGCGCAAAAGCTGATCGTCGCCGGCTGCCTGGTGGAGCGCTACCGCGACGAGATTCGGAAGAACATTCCGGATGTCGATGCGGTCCTCGGTACCGGCGAACTGGACGCGATTCTTGCCGCCGCCGGCATGCAGCCGGCCAGCGCTGCACCTTCGCCATTCAACATCCTGAACGCCTCGCCTGCCTCGGAGACGCCGGTCAACGGCAACCCGACTCCGCAACAGCTTGCTCATGGCGAGTCGGCGGTGAACGCGCCCGTGCATGACCATGTTCATCTGGAACTCGGCGGTGCTGCTGCGCTCGAAGTGGAAGCCTCGCAGGGCAATCTCTCCGCCGCTACCCTCGCTGAGTCGTCGCTGATCGACCGCGCCTCGTCGGCCGTCCGCAAGCATTCGCAGATGGACGTGCCTGAGCAGACCTCGCGCCCGGAAGGCGACCTGCGGGAGCGCAACGGCCGGTTCAGCCGCGAAGCCTGGGATGGGGCCACCGCAGCACTGCCCAGCTACCTGTACAGCGACGAGACGCCGCGCATCCTCACCACGCCGCGCGCCTCCGCTTACATCAAGATCGCCGAAGGCTGCGATCATCCGTGCGGCTTTTGCATCATCCCGCAACTGCGCGGCAAGTTCCGCTCACGCCGCATCTCGTCCATCGTGAACGAGGCCGAGAACCTGCTGCGCCAGGGCGTGCGCGAGATCACGCTCATCGGCCAGGACACCACCTGCTACGGCGAAGACCTGGGCATGAAGGACGGTCTGGCGATGCTGCTGGAGGCGCTGGCCACGCTGGAAGTGCCGGGCATCGGCCGCATTCACTGGCTGCGGTTCCTCTACGCGTACCCGAACAAGATCACGACTCGCCTGCTTGAGACGATCGCGGCGCACGACAACATTGCCAAGTACCTGGACGTGCCGCTGCAGCACGCCTCCGCGCTGACGCTGAAACGCATGAAGCGCGGCGGCTCCGGTGCCATCTTCCTGCGCATGCTCGAGAAGGCCCGCAGCATCGTTCCGGATATTGCGATCCGCACCAGCTTCATCGTCGGCTTCCCCGGCGAGACGGACGAGGAGTTCGCCGCGCTCGAGGACTTCATCAAGGCCGCGAAGATCGATTGGCTCGGCGTCTTCAGCTATTCCGATGAAGAGGGCGCGGCGGCGTTCGATCTTGGCGAGAAGGTTCCGAAGCGCACCATCGAAGCACGCCGTCGCCGGCTGATGCGCACGCAGCTCAAAATAAGCGCCAAGGCGCGTGCTGCCCAGGTGGGTCGTGTCGTTGAAATTCTAGTCGAAGGCCCGTCGGAAGAGACCGAGCTCCTGTGGAAGGCGCGCACCATGCAGCAGGCGCCCGAGATCGACGGCCACGTTCTGATCAACGACTTCGGCGACCACGAGCAACTGGTCCCCGGCACGTTTTACCGCGCGGAGATCACCGAAGCGCATGACTACGATGTGGTCGCCCGCATCGTCGAATAAGAGTGGAGTAGGAACACCCATGGCAACGACCGCCGACGCGGAACTGATTTTGAAGCTATACGAGATGCGCCGCGAACCTGTAATGCGGGACGCTCGTAAATTCGTCGTGATGGACTTCAACCCAAAGAGCGAAGCCGACCTGTTGGCCGTGCAGCGCGGTATGGGGTCGCAGGAGAACGCGTGGTGGCGTCAGACTGTCACCTACTGGGAGATGGCATCGACCCTGTGCTTGCACGGCGCGCTGGATGCCGAGCTGTACTTCGACGCGAACATGGAAGTGATCGCCGTCTACACGAAGTTCTACGAACTATATAAGCAGGCGACCGGCGTGGACTTCATGCCGCAGACCGCGAAGCTGATCGCGAAGACAGAGTCCGCACAGAAGCGCGTGGAGAACCGCAAGAAGGCGATCGCCCGCTCCGCGGAGCTTGCTGCTGCGAACGCCGCGAAGGCCTAGCACTTTAGGAAACACATGGAAGCGAACTCATCCAATCCGGTGAAGACGATCCCCTGCCCGACCTGCCGCAAGCCCGCGGCGGTTGGGTCAGAGGACTTCCCCTTCTGCAGCGACCGGTGCCGCCTGCTGGATTTGGGCAAGTGGGCCAGCGGCGACTATCGCATCTCGTCGCCGATCCTCGACCCGGACTTGCTCGAAGGTCTTGAAAGTGGCCGCTTGCGAAACGACGACGAGTCGTAGCGTACTTTTTCACACCGTGTTCGGCTCGAGGCGCATCCCATAGCGGCAGATGCCCCGATTGATCTCACGATGGAGCCGACCCGGCGAGGCCGCCAGCATTCCGGACGCCGCGCATGATCGCCTGGTGAACGAGGCTGTCTTCGCCGCGGGCCACCTGCCCGGCGTGAAACGCACGCGCTGGGCCTGGATCGCCGGCACGTTCTTCGGCTGCGGCATGGGGCGTCCCGGCCCGGGCACGTATGGTTCCGTGGCGGCTGCGTTGGTCTGGTTCCTGGTCATGAGGCGCATGCCTGCGCCTGCCATCCCGCTGGTCACCCTGGGGATGGCGGCTGCCGCAACGGCTGTAGGCATTCCCGCCGCCACGCGCGTGGCCCGGGAGAGCGGACGCAAGGACCCGCAGATCGTCGTCATCGACGAGGTCGCCGGCCAGTGGCTTGCGCTGGTCTTCAGCGCGCCCACCGTGCCACTTACCTTGCTCGGCCTCCTGCTCTTTCGCATTTTCGACATTCTGAAGCCACCGCCGGTGCGCGCCCTGGAAAAGCTGCCGGAGGGCACCGGCATCGTCGTAGACGACCTGGCCGCCGGAGGCTATGCCCTGGTCGTGGGCATGTTGCTGCAATTGGCGTGGCTCTACCGCCACCACTAGCGCGAAGCGGCGCACATCCTATCTCCGCATGAACGATGCATCGATCCAACTCGAACCGCGTTCGTCCGAAGGGTCGCTGAGCGCGCAACGGCTGCTGGGCGCCATCCTTGGCTTCACCGGAACAGGTCACCTTACCTTTCTTCGCAAGCCGTTTCACGCACAGGTACCACCGGGGATCCCACTCACTGAAGACCAGGTGGTTGCGCTGTCTGGCCCGGCGGAGCTCTTGCTGGCAGCCTCGTTGCTTCTCGCGAAGTCGAGGAAGACGCGAGTGCCCGTGGGCTGGGCCGCGGCCGCGTTCTTTGTCGCGATCTTTCCCGGCAATATCGCCCAGTGGCAATACCACCGCAATGCTTTCGGCCTGAACACCGACACCAAGCGCTTCCTTCGCCTCTTCGGCCAGCCGGTGCTGATTGCATGGGCGCTGTGGGCGACCGGCGCTCTGCGGAGCGGCGATGCTTCCCGGTCCGGGGAGGCCTCCCGGTGACGGTGAGTGAGGACCAGCGAAATCGCTCCTGGGCTTACGTCCTGCTGCGGGTCATGTTGGGCGTCAACATGGCGTTTCACGGCATCAGCCGCATCATCGCCGGGCCTGGTGTGTTCGCCGCCACACTGGTCCACGGCTTTCAAAATACGATCCTGCCCACGGTGCTGGTGCGCGCCTTTGCATTGACACTGCCGTGGGCCGAGGCTGCCGTGGGCTTGCTCATCCTGGTCGGCCTCTTCCGTCTGCCAGCGCTGCTCGCCGGCGGAGCAATGCTGGTGGCACTCACCTTTGGTTCCACGCTGCGGCAGGATTGGGAGAGCGCTGGGCTGCAGCTCATCTATGCCCTGGTGTACGCTGCGTTGCTGGCGTTCCTCAGCCACGACCGGTACGCAGTTGATCTTGTACTCTGGCGTCCGGCCTGGCGCGCGCGGTAAGCGGACTTGCGGCCGGAGTTACCCTGAAAGAGATGTCATTGCTGGATCAGTTTCGACAGGCGGACACCCAGGCTCCGCACCTGGACACCGTCACACCACCGGCAGCCATGCCGGGCGGCATTCTTGACGTTCGTGGCGTGCGCCTGGCAGCAACGCTGCCCATCGACGCACGCATCGGCGAGACCGCGTTTCCGTTCACTTTCTGCAGCAACAGCCTGGTTTCGCTTCGTGTTCCGGAGGGCGCCATCCCTGGTGACCTGACCCTGCGGTCCGGCGATCACGTGTCTAATGCTCTGCCGGTGCAGATCGCGGTTCCCATCAGCGACACGCTGCACCCCATTACCAATCCCGCCGTCGACATGGATGGCAATGTCTACGCCACGTTCAGCGGCACCCGCGGCCAAGCCGTTCCGGTATCCATCTTCCGTCTCGACCGCGACTTTCAGCAGCGGCCGTTTGTGCGGGATCTGACGAACGCGAGCGGCCTCGCCTTTGGCCCGGACGGCTATCTCTACTGTTCGTCGCGCGCAGAAGGCACGGTGTATCGCATCTCGCCCAGCGGCAGCATGACCCAGTGGGCCGAAGGCATGGGGGTGGCCACCGGCCTGGCGTTCGACGCCGAGGGCAACCTGTACGTCGGCGATCGCAGCGGAACCATCTTCAAGATCAACAGCGGCGGCAACGTCTTTGTCTTTGCAACCCTGGAGCCGTCCGTCTCTGCGTACCACCTGGCCTTCAACGACGCCGGCACACTTTTTGTCACCGGTCCCACCACTAGCTCGAACGAGGTGATCCACGCCATTTCTCCTGACGGCGAAGTCACCATCTGGTTCCGTGGACTGGGCCGTCCGCAGGGCTTGGCCGTCGACCGCGACGGCAACGTCTATGTTGCCGCTTCGCACCGCGGCGAGCGCGGCATTCACCGCATCACCCCGCGCCGCGAGATCTCGCTCGCGGTCAGCGGCAGCGGCCTGGTTGGCCTGGCTTTTCTGGATGACGGCGCCGCCGTGCTCGCCACGACCAACACCCTGTACCACGTGGAGATGGGCGTAACGGGACGCTTGCTGGGCTAAGGAATACGCGCATGATTGCTGAGATTATCGCTGTGGGCAGCGAAATGCTGACCCCGTATCGCGTCGACACCAACTCGCTTGCACTCACCGCGGAGTTGAACAAGCTGGGCGTCGCGGTCGCGTTCAAGACCATCCTCGGCGACGACCTGCAGCAGTTGACCGATGCGGCGCGCATCGCGCTGCGCCGGGCGGACATTGTCTTGTTCTCCGGAGGTCTCGGTCCCACTGAGGATGACTTGACGCGCGAAGCAGTGGCCGCGGTTCTGGGCGTGGGCATGACGCGCGACGCGTCCATCATTGAGAGTCTTCGCGAACGCTTCCGCAAGCGCGGCATCGAGATCCGCGAGAACAACCTGAAGCAGGCCGACGTGATCGACGGCGCTGAAGTGCTGCCGAACGCAAACGGCACCGCGCCCGGCCAGTGGATCGACACGACTTTCGAAGACAAGCGTCGCTTCCTCGTTTTGCTGCCCGGTCCGCCAAAGGAATTGACCGCGTTGTACACCGACCAGGTTGAGCAGCGCCTGCGCGCCGTGGTGCCACAGGTTCATATCGCTATCGCCAGCCTGCGCATGGCCGTGGTGCCGGAGAGCGAGGTGGATGCGCGCACCGCACCTATCTACCAGCAGTACCCTGACGTGCAGACGACCATCCTGAGCACACAGGGCGAGATCCAGCTTCACTTCCAGTGCAGCAAACCGACGCTGGCCGAGGCAGAGGCACGCGTGCGCGAGGTGCAGAGCCGCTGCGCGCAGGAGATGGGCGACGTCGTTTTCAGCGAGAACGATGAAAGCCCTGAAGAGGTGGTGCTCCACACACTGGCTGAGCGGGGCCTCACTCTCGCCGTTGCGGAAAGCTGCACGGGCGGTCTGCTGGGCCAACGTCTCACCTCGGTCACAGGTTCCTCTGGCTCATTCTTGGGTGGCGCCATCGTCTACGCGAATGCAATGAAGACGGCGCTGGCGGATGTGCCGGCAGAGACGATTCACGAGCACGGCGCCGTGAGCGAAGAGGTCGCGCGAGCGCTCGCCGAAGGCATTCGGCGGCGCACCACCGCCGCGTACGGCATCGGCATTACCGGCATTGCCGGACCCGGTGGCGCAACGGAAACCAAGCCTGTTGGGCTGGTGTACGTGGCGCTGGCCGATGCGGAACGCACCGAGTGCCTGACCCTAAACCTGAGTGGAGACCGTGAGCGCGTGCGCTGGTTTGCCTCGCAGTACGCGCTGATGCTCTTGCGCAAACACCTGCTGTAGTGCGCGGGACTCGCCGACTCAACACCCACGGAGCATCAGGCTTCAAGGCTGACTGCTAGACTCAGAGCCGTTATGAACGACACGATCTTTATCGTTCTGAGCCTTGGCATTGCATACCTGCTCGGGTCCATCCCGTTCGGGTACATTCTGGTACGCACGTTTCGCGGCGAAGACATCCGCGCCACCGGCTCGGGCAACATCGGAGCGACCAACGTGGCGCGCTCCGGTGCCAAGGGTCTCGGGATCGCAACGCTGGTGCTCGATGCCCTGAAAGGCTGGCTTGCGGTGTACATCGCGCAGCGGCTCGCCCTGCACTACGGTGCGTTTCCGCACGGCTACGATGTCGCCGCGCTTGCCGGACTTTTCGCCGTGCTTGGACACATGTTTCCGGTGTGGCTTGGCTTTCGCGGAGGCAAGGGCGTGGCAACAGCGCTGGGTGTGTTTCTCGCGCTCATGCCGTTCGTTACGCTTGTCGCAGTGCTGGTGTTTGCCGGTGTTGTTGTCACCACCCGTTACGTGTCGCTGGGCTCCATCATCGGTGCCGCGGTGCTTGCGATTCTCGCGGTGTGCTTCGACGGACGGCACCGGATCATCGTCGACCTTTGCTACATCGCGATTGCCCTGCTGGTTATCTGGAAGCACAGCGGAAACATTCAGCGGCTGCGCGCAGGAACCGAATCAAAGTTCGGTCAGAAGAGCGCGGCAACGCTGCCCTAGCCACCACGCCAATATAGGAGAGATGTTGTGAGCAGAATCGCTGTGATCGGCGCAGGCGCGTGGGGAACCGCGCTGGCGCTCTCGCTGGCACGCCAGGGCCGCCACGAAGTTACGCTCTGGGCGCACTCGCCCGATCATGCCGCGGAGATGGAGCGCACCCGCGAGAACACGCGCTACCTGCCGGGCTTTGCCCTGCAAAGCGATCTGCACATCACGAACGACCTCATCTCTCTACCCGGCCGCGCGGACATCCTGCTGAGCGTCACACCCTCGGTCAATTTGCCCGAGACGATCCGCGCGCTCGCTCCGCACCTTTCGGATCGCCACGTGTACGTGTCCGCCTCCAAGGGCATCGAGGACGGCACGCATCGCAGGATGAGCGAGGTCGTTGCCGCCGCTTCGCCCGTGCGCTTTGCCGTGCTCGGCGGACCCTCCTTTGCCAAGGAGGTCGCAGCCGCGCTGCCTACCACCGCAACGCTCGCCTGCGTCGACGCAGAGGTGGCGCGTTCGCTGCAGAATGACTTTTCCTCCGAATCGTTGCGCGTGTACACCAATGACGACGTGGTCGGCGTGGAGTTGGGTGGCGCTTTGAAGAATGTGATCGCGCTGGCCGCGGGAGTGGTCGCCGGCCTCGAACTCGGATCTAACGCCGCCGCGGCGCTGATTACGCGCGGCATGGCAGAGATCACGCGGCTCGCGGTTGCCTGCGGCGCTCGCCCGGAGACCATGGCTGGCCTCGCCGGCTACGGCGACCTGGTGCTCACCTGCACCGGTTCGCTCTCGCGCAACCGCACGGTCGGTGTGGAGCTGGGTCGCGGCCGCAAGCTCGACGACATCATCGCATCGCTGAATGGCAAAGTGGCCGAAGGGGTCCGCTGCACCGGTGCCGCACGTGGCTTGGCTGCCCGGCATGGCGTGGAGATGCCGATCACCGATCACATGTACGCCATTCTCTACGAGGGCCTGAGCCCGCGCGATGCCATCCGCACGCTGATGACACGTCCCGGACGCGGCGAGTAAGCCGCCGAAGACCCGCGACGGCGGGCGAAGTCCGCCATCGTAAGCTGGTCGCCGTACACTAGGGTCGATGCCGCTTTCCCTGTTTGGCCGGGACGAAGATCGCCCGAAGAAGCCCAGTTTCTTTCAACGCGTTCGGCAAGCCGTCACGGGTGAACCGGCGACCGTGCCCGAGCCGGAGCGCGCCGAAGCCACACGTCCGGAGCCGATAAGCCCACCCGCAAAGATCCCAGCGCCGGTGCCGTTGGGTGCCACGCCTGAGGACGCCTTTGCCGCCCCGGAGACATCGGCCGAGCTTGCCGAGGTGGAAGGCATCGAAACACCGGGTGTCGATGCGTTTGCTCTGGCCGGGTCCGCCTCTGAGCCGCAGACGTTTGAGGCGCCAGAAGAGCCGCTGACCGTTCATGACGACGCCCGCCGGCCGGAACAGCCCACGATCCACGTCGCGGTGACTCCGCCAGTCCCGCCAGCCCGAGTCGCGTCACCCAGCTCCACCGTGCAGGCAAACGAGTTCGGCCTGCGCCCCATGACGACCAACTTCTCCTTCGGCGGCTACGCCTCGGCCGAGGAGGAGGATGCGAGCTTCCTGGACCGCATGCGCACGGCGGCATCGCGCACGCGCGAGTCGCTGTCCACCTCGCTCGATTCGGTTCTCGCGCTGGGCCGCACCGTCGACGAAGATACGCTCGAAGAGCTGGAAGCCGTCCTTCTGACGGCCGACCTGGGCGTAACCACGACCAACGAGGTCATCGGGAACCTGCGTGCCCGCGCCCTGCGCGAAAAGGCGGACGCCGCGGAGTTGAAAGGCCTGCTGCGCGAAGAGTTGCAGCGCATTCTCGATTCGGTGCAGCAGCCCACCGACCATCCGGCACAGGCGCCCGAGGTGATCATGATGGTGGGCGTGAACGGCACCGGCAAGACCACCACCAGCGGCAAGCTGGCAGCGCTCTACGGCACCCATGGCCGCCGCGCCCTGCTGTGCGCTGCTGACACGTTCCGCGCGGCCGCAATCGAGCAGCTTGAGGTGTGGGCAAAGCGTTCGAACGTGGACGTAATCAAGACCCGGCAGGGTGGCGATCCGAGCGCCGCGCTGTACGACGCGCTTACCGCAGGCAAGGCGCGCGGCGTCGACATCGTCATCGTGGACACGGCCGGCCGTCTGCACAACAAGGCTGGCCTGATGGCCGAGCTGGACAAGATGCGGCGCACCGCCGAAAAGCTGGTGCCCGGCGCACCGCACCAGACCTTTCTCGTGATGGACGCGACCACCGGTCAGAACGGCCTGCAGCAGGCGCGGCTATTCCTGGAATCGGCGCGCGTCTCCGGCATCGTGCTCACGAAGCTGGACGGCACGGCCAAGGGCGGCGTGGTCCTGGCGATCGCTCGCGAATTGAAGTTGCCCGTGGTGTTCGTCGGCGTGGGCGAAAAAATGGAAGACATCCTGCCCTTCAATAGCGACAATTTCCTCACATCCCTCCTGGGTTGATCGAAGGAGTCGCCATGGAAGCCAGCGAGATCTCGGAGTTCATGGAGCAGCAGGAGAAGGCCTCCGAAACGCACATGATGGCCGTGTCGTTTTCCATCAGCGTTCTGGCCGTGCTGGTCGCGCTGGTCACGGTACTCAGCCATCGCGCCCACACTGCTGCGGTGCTGAACCAGTCCCGCGCTTCGGACGAGTGGAACCTGTACCAGGCCAAGAAGATCCGGCAGTCCAACATCGCAACAACGATCAGCCTGTTGCAGGTGTTGAAGCCGGGCGACGCCGCAGCCGAGAAACAGATTGCGGACTTCCGTCAGCACACCTCCAAGTGGGACAGCGACCTGTCGGAATCCGAGCACCGCGCCCACGCGCTGGAAATGCAGGTGGAAGCCGAGGAACACCGCGCCAGCCGCTATGACGCGGGCGAAGCCCTGCTGCAGATTGGGGTCGTGCTGGCGTCCATCACGCTGCTTACGCGGCAGCGCATCTACTGGCTGGTTGCCCTTGCGATTGGGCTGGTGGGTCTAGGGTATGGCGCTGCAGGCCTCTTGGCGCATTGAGGTTTCGCGCGCGACAATAGCCGACAACACGCAACGGAAATATCGCTGACCGCCCTCTCATCTGCGGAACCAGGAGGGCAAGTATGGGCTTGATGGACATGGTCACGTCGATGATGGGGAACGCTGGCGGCGAACAGGGCGAGAAAGCGACCGTCACCGGTGGCCTGATGGAGGAACTGCAGAACCATCCCGGCGGTGTGGGCGGCGTGATGCAGTCGTTCCAGCAGAACGGATTGGGTGGTCTGATCCAACAGTGGTCAAACGGCCAGACCGCGCCCGCTGCTCCCAGTCAGATCGAGCAGGGTTTGGGCGGCACAGGCCTGATCGAGAACATCGCACAGCGTACCGGCCTGTCCCCGACCGTGGTCAAAATGGGCTTGGCGGTTGCGGTGCCAATGCTGATCCACCACTATTTCTCAAACGGCCATGTCGATCAGCAGGGTCAGCAGACGGGGCCGCAGCCGGAATCGGGCGGCGTTCTGCAGAACATCCTCGGACGAATCATCTAGGCAGAGCTGCGGAAGCGGTTGGCATCGTTGCCGCATCCAAACGGGGCAACGATGCCGTTTACCGCCACCGATACCGCCCACATGCAGCGAGCCCTTGAGCTTGCGAAGGGGACGTTGGGCCTTACCTCGCCCAACCCCCAGGTAGGCTGCGTGCTGGCGCATGGCAATGTGATCGTGGGCGAAGGCGCTCACCGCTACGATCTGCGCGACCACGCCGAAGTCGTCGCACTGAAGCAGGCTGGTGAGCAGGCACGTGGTGCAACCGCCTACGTCACGTTGGAGCCCTGCTCACACTTCGGCCGCACCGGCCCGTGCGCCAACGCGCTGATCGACGCGGGCGTGGCTCGCGTGATCGCCGCCACGCTCGATCCCAATCCGCTGGTCGCCGGCCAAGGCATGGCTCGCATCGCGAACGCCGGCATCCTCGCCGAAGACGGTCTGCTGCAAGCCGAAGCGCGCGCGATGAACGACGCGTACGCCCGGCACATCCTCACCGGCATGCCGCTGGTCACACTCAAGTCGGCGCTCAGCGTGGACGGCCGGCTTGCTCCTCTGCCTGTGCAGTGCGCAGCCAACGCACCGTTCTGGCTTACCGGCACGGCCGCGCGCGAAGAGGTGCATCGCTTTCGCCACAGCAGCGACGCCATCCTCACCGGCGTGGGAACGGTGCTGGCGGACGACCCCATCCTCTCGGACCGCAGCAATCTTCCGCGACGGCGACGCCTGTTGCGCGTTGTGCTTGATTCTCAATGCCGCACGCCGCTCAGCTCGCGCCTGGTGGAAAGCGCCATAGACGATCTGCTGATCATCTGCGCTCCCACCGCCCCCTTTGACCGGCAGCGTGCCCTGCGGGCGCGCGGAGTTCGTGTAGAGTCGCTGCCCTTGCTGATGCCCGAGGAGCGCGCCAGCAGCAACACGCACGCCGCCGACAGCCGCCCGGAAGCGCATCGGCCGGAACTCGATCTGCGCGCGGTGCTCAAGCGGCTGGGCGAGATGGATATCCTCTCCGTGCTGCTGGAAGCAGGACCGGGCCTCAACTCATCGTTCCTCAACGCCGGGCTGGTCGATAAGGTTGTGCTCTTCTTTGCGGAGGTCGAGCTCGGCGCAGCATCGATCCCCTTCGCCAACGACGCCAACAACCCTTTCGCCCTGATCGAACGCCTGCAGAACATCGACCGCAGTGACTTCGTGCATGAGACGACTGGCGGCGCGCGTGGTGTGGACGCCTGCGTGCGGGGCACGCTGCATGACCCCTGGGCGGAAAACTTCGTGCTCACCCCGCTGTCGGCGGCCTGACCTGGGCGGCTTACGATAGAGCTATGTTTACAGGATTGATCGCGGAGCTTGGCCGCGTGGAATGGGTTGAGGAGCGCACCGGTGCGATGCGCATCCGGGTGGCGGCGCCCACGCTTGCAGCGCGCCTGGCTGAGGGCGACTCTATCGCCGTCTCTGGCGTCTGCCTCACGGCGCTCGCCATCACACCCCAGGCCTTCGAAGCAGACCTGGCGAAGGAGACCATCGCGCGCACCTCGCTGTCGCGTCTGCAGCCGGGCACGGCCGTGAACCTGGAGCTGCCCACGCCGGCCGGCACACCGCTGGGCGGCCACGTGGTGCAGGGCCACGTAGACGGCGTGGGTCACTTGCGCTCGCTCACGGCCGTGGCTGCCGCCGCTAGCGGCGAGAGCGACTGGGTGCTCGAGCTTACCGCGCCGCCCGCTGTCGCGCGCTACGTCGTTGAAAAAGGCTCGATCACGGTAGAGGGCATCTCGCTTACAGTCGCGTCCGTCGCGCACCAGCCGGCTGGCGAAGCCACCGTGACGATCGCGATCATTCCGCACACCTACGCCGCGACAAACCTGCACACGTTGGACTCCGGCGACGAAATGAACCTGGAGGCCGATGTGCTCGCGAAGTACGCCGAACAGCGTGCCCGCCTGGAACGCCACCCGCAGTCGCAGATCACTGAAGAATCCTTGATCGCTGCGGGCTTCTGATCCCCAGCGCGGAGCCCTCGCGCACGCGGAACCTAAGTGGTTGCCAGTACCGCTTCGGGCAGCTCCAGTTGCTCGGCCGCCGGCTCCACGTACGGTTGAAAGTGCGCGCGGCATCGCGCCTCATACATGCCCGCTGCGCCCACCACGACCAACTCCGTGCTCCTGCCCAGGCGCTGGGTGTGAATGGCCGGTTGCCCGCACACCATGCACACGGCGTTCAGCTTGGTGACGCGATCCGCCAACGCCATCAGTGCGGGCACCGGGCCGAACGGCTCGTTGGCGAACGTGGTGTCCAGGCCGGCGAGGATGACGCGCTTTCCCAGCGCCACCAGTTCCAGCGCCAGCGGCTGAATGCCGTCATCGAAAAACTGCGCCTCGTCCAGGCCGACCACATCTACCTGCGAGACTAGGTCCGTCGCAAACAGCGCTTCGCGCAGGCGTTCGCTGTTGGGCGTCACCACGGCGGCTTCCATCGTCTGCTCCGAGTGCGAAGCGATGGCCGTGCGATGGTAGCGCAGGTCGATGTCCGGCTTGTAGCAAGCGACGCGCTGCCGAGCGATCTTGGCCCGCTTCAAGCGCCGGATCAGCTCCTCGCTCTTGCCGGAAAACATGGGCCCGGTGATCACTTCCAACACGCCGGGATGAATCGCCGCGCCCTCGCCGGCGACCGATGAGACCTGGTGCATGGATGTATCGTACCCGCGAGCGGTGTGGAACACGCGTAGGTCGGGCAGGCGCACTCGCCTTGGGTCGCCTAGCTAACCCTTAGCTACCGGCTGCCACAGTTCAAACCGATTCCCCTCAGGGTCGGTCGCCCATGCAAACTTTCCGAAACCCTCGTCCATGCGCTTCGGATCGATCGTTGCGCCCGCGGTTTTCAGGTTGAACAGAATGCCCTCGATGTCGTCGACGCGATAGTTGATCATCACCTGCTGCGTGTGCTCGCCGAAGTAGTCCGTGTTCTCCGGGAACGTCGACCATGCCGTCGCGCCAGTGCCAGCGGGAACTTCATCGGACCACTTCAGCTTGGCACCGCCGTATGACTCTAAGTGGATGCCGAGATGATCGGCATACCACTGCCGAAGCGACTTCGGATCCTTTGCACGCAGGAACACACCGCCAATGCCTGTAACACGCGCCATTGCTGCACCTCTGTGGATTACAGACTTTCTACTACGACTGCGGTTCCGTACGCCAGAACTTCCGTGACGCCCTGCATGATCTCGTTCGCGTCATAGCGGAAGCTGATCACGGCATTGGCGCCGATCTGCGCGGCGTGCTCGCTCATGCGAGCGAACGCATCGGCCCGCGTCTTCTCACAGAGCTCGGTGTAGATGGTGATGTCGCCACCGACCAGCGTCTGAAAGCTGGCACCGATGCTCCCGAAGACCGAGCGTGAGCGCACCACGATGCCGCGCACGACGCCCAGGCTCCGCACGATGCGGAACCCGGGCAGTTCAAGTGCTGTGGTCACCAGTGCAGGATTCACCGGCATGTTCTCTCCTGTTCGGCTTACTTTTTCTGGCGATACAGCTCGATCAGGTGATTGGTCGAGCTGTCGTGTTTCAGGTCGGGTGTACCGCTGTTCTCCAGCTCGCCCAGGATCCTGGTCGCCAGCACCTTGCCCAGTTCCACACCCCACTGGTCAAAGCTGTTGATGTTCCAGATCACACCCTGAGTGAACACGTTGTGCTCATACAGCGCGACCAGCTTGCCCAGCATGGCAGGCGTTAGTTCGTCGGCAAGGATCGTGTTCGACGGACGATTGCCCTCGAACACGCGATGCGGCACGAGATCTTCCTTCGTACCTTCCGCGCGGACTTCGTCGGCCGTCTTGCCGAAAGCGAGCGCCTCCGCCTGCGCAAATACGTTGGCGATCAGCATGTCATGGTGACGGCCAAGTGGGTTTAGCGACTTGTAGAAGCCGATGAAGTCGCACGGGATCAGGCGCGTTCCCTGGTGGATCAATTGGTAGAACGAGTGCTGGCCGTTGGTACCTGGCTCGCCCCAGTAGATCGGGCCGGTCTGCGTGTGCACGTGCTTGCCTTCCAGCGTCACGTGCTTGCCGTTGGACTCCATGGTCAACTGCTGCAGGTACGCCGGGAAGCGCTTCAGGTATTGCTCATACGGCAGAATCGCGATCGTCTGCGCGTCGAAATGATCGGTGTACCAGACCGTCAGCAGAGCCAACAGCACCGGCAGGTTCTTCTCCAGCGGAGCCGTGCGGAAGTGCACGTCCATGGCGTGGAAGCCGGCGAGCATGTCGCGGAAGTTCTGCGGCCCGATCGCGATCATCGTCGACAGGCCGATCGCCGAGTCCATGGAGTAGCGGCCGCCGACCCAGTCCGAAAACTCGAACATGTTCTCGGTATCGATGCCGAACTTCGCCACTTCCTTCGCGTTCGTGCTCATCGCGACGAAGTGCTTGGCGATGCCATCTTCTGTGCCGCCGTTCGCCAAGAACCAGTCGCGCGCGGAGTGCGCATTCGTCATGGTCTCCAGCGTGGTGAAGGTCTTCGACGCAACCAGAAACAGCGTCTCGTCGGCGTTCAGGCCGTGTACCGCCTCGACAAGATCTGTGCCATCCACGTTCGAGACAAAGCGGAACTCCAGGTCGCGCTGCGAGTAGTGCTTCAGCGCCTCGTACGCCATCACCGGACCCAGGTCAGAACCACCAATACCGATGTTGATCACGTTCTTAATGCGCTTGCCGGTCAGGCCCTTCCACTCGCCGCTGCGCACCTTGTCACTGAAGGCGCTCATTTTGTCGAGCACCTTGTGCACGCCGGGCACCACGTCTTCGCCGTCGACCAGGATCTTCTCCTCCTTGGGCGCGCGCAGGGCCACGTGCAGCACGGCGCGGTTCTCGGTCGTGTTGATCTTCTGCCCGGTGAACATCGCTTCCGTTGCCTGCTTCAGGCCCGCAGACTCAGCCAGGGCGAAGAGCAGCTTCAGCGTTTCGTCGTTGATGCGGTTCTTGGAGTAGTCCAGCAGAATGCCTTCCGCCTCGGCCGTGTAGCGCGTGCCGCGGCTCGGGTCCTCAGCAAACATCTGCTTCAATTCCTGCTTGCCGATCTCTGCGTGATGCTTCTCCAGCGCAATCCATGCCTCGTGCCGCTGCGGTGCCGTACCCGGTGCTGCCATCGTCCTACTCCCTCTTGCCGTGCGAATTTGTTCTGCCGCTGAAAAGTCTGGTGATCACGTCTACGATACGCCCGCGCCTCGCTGCATCCGATGAACCATGGACCGCAACGAAGCCGGCAGCATCTTTACCCAGTTCTTAGATGATCTGCCGAACGGCAAGAGCACCGACATCCACATCCTGACTGACGCCGACGCCGACGGCCTGCCCGCCGCAGCGCTTCTGGTGCGTTCCCTGCATGCGGATGGCTACACGCGCGTGACCGCGGAGACGCGGAAGAAATTTGAAAACGCCTGGATGCCCGAAGTGCACGCCCGTCTCAAGCAACGCAATCCGCAGGCACTGCTGCTGGTCGACCTGGGCGCGCGGCCCGACGAGTTGCTGCCGGGCATCCCAACGCTGCTCATCGACCACCATGCGCCGTTCGGCACACCTCCGGGAGCGACGCTGCTGACCAGTTACGGCACCGAGCCCACGGCTACCAGCGGCCTGCTGGCACTATGGTGCGCCCAGGCCATTGCACCCGACCTGGCGAACGAACTGCAGTGGCTGGCCGGCATCTCGCTGCTTTCCGACCTCGGCGACAAAGCGCCGTTCGACGATCTTGCGGAGAGCAAAGCGCGCTTTGGGGCTACCGCTCTGAAAGACCTGACGGCGCTGCTCAACGCTCCGCGTCGTACTGCAGAAGGCGATGCCACCGAAGCTCTGGAACTGCTGCTGCGAGGCGCCTCGCCCAAGCAGATCTTGAAGAGCAACGACCCCGCTCTGGACGCTCTGAAGACCGCAAAGGCGGAGGTGAGCGAGGCGCTCGCAGTTGCCCGCAAAGCTCCGCCAAGGTTCTCCACCAAGTGGACCGAAGAACTCGGCGCCGACATCATCATGGTGCGCATCGACACACCTTGCCAAGTGCATCCGCTGGTTGCGCAAATCTGGCGGCCTCGGTTTCCGAAAGCGGTCATCTTTGGCGTGAACGTTGGCTTCCGCCCCGGCTTCGTCCACTTTGCCGGCCGCGCGCCTAAGGGCGTCAACCTGGTGCAGTTCCTGCGCAACCACACGCCAGAGGGCGCTGACGGCACCTTCGGGGGCGGGCACGATCAGGCCAGCGGAGGCGCGCTGCCGGTTGCCCTCTGGAACCCCTTCGTCGCAATGCTGGGCTTCGGCCCGGAGTTGCAGGTGACTGAAAGTTCGCAGACGGCCCTCTTCGCCTGAAGTCACGAGCACGTAGCCGGCGCACCGCTCCACCATCTACTCTGGCCCTAACCCGCAATGAGTGGACGACGGCAGAGCCTGAACCTACTTGTCAGCGCTGTGTGGACAGCGCTCTTTGTCCTGCCCGTTTATACCTTTTGCGCCAAGCACACAGGAGCGGCCCAGCTCGTCCTCTTCCTGATCGCGGGCATCCTGGCCTCCATCGTTCCGCGCGCGATACTGAGGCGTCTTCAACTCAGCGCGAATCCTCTGCTGTATCGCCGCCTACGCGTTCCTCTGCTGGTCCGCTTCACCCAGGACGCGCCGTGGCTCAAGCGTCTCTCCAGCGGCGCGGCCGCAAACCCGCGGCACACTCGCGCCACGCTCCAAGGGCTCATGCGCGATTCGTGGATGAGAGAACGCTTTCACCTTGGGCTCGGCGTCTTCTACGCCCTGTGTTCCGCGGTTGCGCTCTTGCATATGCTGGTCGCGTGGGCCGTCGTCCTGACCGCGGCAAACTTGGTCTACAACATCTACCCGATCTGGCTTCAGCAATACCTGCGCCTGCGAATCAAACCCTTGCTGCGACACTGATTTGCGAGGCTGAGGCAGCGCGCATCCAACCACGCATGCGACTCGCTTCCCTGCTTCCGCTTGCACTCGCCGCGTCGTTCGCCTGCGCACAAATGCCTGAGGCGACCACGACTGTGTTGCAGCACGCGCGCCTCATCGACGGCAACGGCGGCACGCCTATGGCTGACGCCACCCTCGTCTTGCGCGGCCGCAACATCGCCGCCATCAACCCGGCGAAGCTGCCTGCCGGGGCAACGATCGTCGACCTCTCCGGCAAGACGGTGATGCCCTCCATCATCAGCGACCACTCGCACCTGGGTCAGATCCAGGACGGCAAGGGCGGAGCCGGCCTTTACACGCGCGAAAACCTGCTGAACCAGCTTGCGCAATGGCAAGCGTATGGCGTTGACACGATTGTCTCGCTTGGCCTGAACGACCCGACTGTCTTTTACCCCATGCGAGCCGAAGCCCACACAGGCACCCTGCCCGGCGCCGATTTCTTCGGTGCCGATCGTGGCATCGGCGTGCCGAACGGAGCTCCGCCCACGCCTGCGCAGCCCGGACCCTATCGACCGGCTACGCCTGAGGAGGCACGCGCTGCTGTCCGCGAGATGGTCGCGCGCCATACTGACCTGATCAAGGTCTGGGTCGATGATTTTCACGGCACCATGCCCACCAAGATGAGCCCCGCCATCTACGGAGCGGTGATCGACGAAGCGCACAGGTACAACGTGCGTGTGGCGGCGCACGTCTTCTACCAAGCCGACGCGAAGCAGCTCGTTCGTGACGGCATCGACATCCTCGCCCATGGCGTTCGCGACACCCCTGTCGACGACGAGTTCATCGCGCTGCTGAAGCAGCACGGCACTTGGTACATCGCCACGCTTGACCTGGATGAGGCCACCTATTTGTGGGCGCAGCACCCGGCCATCATGGACACGCCCTTCTTCCAGCACGCGGTCTCACCCGGTCTGGCCGCTCACTTCACTGACCCGGCGTGGAGGGACAAGGTCAACGGCAACACTCAAACCGTCGAGCAATCCAAAGCCGCCCTCGCGCAGAACAAGGCCAACCTGAAACGGCTCGTGGACGCGGGTGTGAACGTCGGCTTCGGCACCGACTCCGGCGCAAACACCGAACGCATTCCCGGCTTCGCCGAGCATCGCGAATTGCACCTGAGCGTGGAAGCCGGCCTCTCGCCCATGCAGGCAATCACACTGGCGACCAAGAACGCCGCGGCAGAGATGAAGCTGACCGACCGTGGCATCATCGCACCCGGCAAGCGAGCCGACCTGCTGGTGCTCGACGCGGACCCGAGCCAGGACATTGACAACACACAAACCATCCGCGCCGTGTGGCACAACGGCAAGCAGGTTAGCGGTCCGGTCACCTCGTTCGAGCCACGTTGAGATCGACACGCAAAAGCGAATGGCACGGCCAAAGCCGTGCCATTCCGATTCAGCGAGGTACCAGGTCTAAGCCGAGCGGCGGCGTCCGCGCCCACTGCGACCGCTGCGCGAGCCACCACTGCCGCTGCTGCTACGGCGACGGTGGTGCGAAGGTGCAGACTCTTGCGACGCACCTTCCTGTCCGCCCTTCCAGGAACGCGACTCCAGCTGCATCAGGTTGTCCACCTTGGTCAGGTCGACAGGAGCGTTGCGCTCCTCCTTCTGCAGTTCGCCTTCTACCACGCGCCAGTCGAAGGTCATCTTCAGGTCGCGCTCCATCTTGCGAGCGTCGGCCTTCTCCTGCGGCATGACAAAGGTCGTCGAGATGCCAGTCTTTTCCGCGCGGCCGGTGCGGCCGATGCGGTGGACGAAGTCTTCGCTCTGTCCCGGCAGGTCGTAGTTCACCACGTGCGCAATGTGCGAGATATCGATGCCGCGCGCGGCCACGTCCGTTGCGACCAGGATGCGGCTCTTGCCCGTGGCAAACGCCTTCAACGCTGCCGTACGCTGCGACTGCGAACGGTCGCCGTGAATGGTGGAGACCTGGTGGCCCAGCTTCTCCAACTTGCGGCTAATGCGGTCCGCGCCATGCTTGGTGCGGCTGAAGACCAGGTACGTGCCCTCATCCTCGCCCAGCATCTTGTCCAGCAGCGCCAGCTTCTGATCCTGCATGACGACGTACGCACGCAGCTCTACGCGCTCATTCGGCTTGCTGGTCGTGCCAATCTCCACGCGCACCGGCTTGTACACGTACTCGCGCACCACCTCGGCGATGTTCGCGTCGAGCGTAGCGGAGTAGCACATGGTCTGGCGGTCACGCGGCAGTGCGGCCACGATGCGGCGGATGGACGGCAGGAAGCCCATGTCGAGCATGCGGTCCACTTCGTCCAGCACCAGCATCTCCACGTCGCGCAGGTCAATCTCGCCGCGCTTCAGGTAATCCTCAAGGCGTCCGGGTGTGGCGACGACCAGGCGCGGTCCGCGGCGAAGCTGCTCCAACTGCGAGTGCTCCGAAAGGCCGCCGCACACCAGCACCGAGTCACTCTTAGCGCTGGAGACGATCTTGCTGTATTGATCGAGTACCTGCATCGCCAGTTCGCGCGTGGGCAGCAGGATCAGCGCACGCACAGGCGATCCAGAGCGGCGTTTGCCCTTCTGGTTCTGCGTCGGCGCAGCAACCATCGGCGTGGAATCCATGATGTCGATCATGGGAACGAGGAAGCTGAGCGTTTTACCGGTACCCGTCGCAGCCGTGGCTAGCACGTCATAGCCTTCCAGCGCGGGCTGAATTGCCTTCGCCTGCACGGGCGTCGGCGTCACAAAGCCAGCCTGCTTCAGGCGAGCCTTCAATTTGTCTGAGATGTCGAAGGAGTCGAACGTCAGGCCATCGGGGATGGTGTTCGCCGGCTTGGGCAGCGCGACGGTTTCGATCTGGTCTTCAAAGGTGGTGTCGAGGGTGTTATCCAGTGTTGCAGCAAATGTAGAGGTCAAGAATCGCTTTCTATTCGGTATGCGGAGCGCCGGCTCAGTGCGGCGCTCACAGCCAATCGGTACAGGAATGCAGCGGTGCCGGTGGGCCCCTATGGCCGGGGCTTGGGCTCCATGGATTTACCAATCTTGGTTTCAGCTTGCCCGCGTTTGCTTGGTGCGGGATGGGCTGCTGCACGGCGAGGTCTCGTTCGATCGAGACCGGTCAAGCCAGAGCAACCAACGCTTCCTCATTCCCACCGAGGATGGCATGCAGCGATGGAGTACGTGCGTCGCGGTCTCTGGCCAACCCCAATCCACTCGAGGGAGGTTCCCGGCAACGCAGAGTGGCACTCAGTCCACTGTTGAAATCATAACAGGTGTGTCAAGCCCTGGTCGGCTTCGGCCGGACACTGAGCGAAGTGCACAACGGCTCAACGTAGCCATTCGGCATTTCGCTCACCGTGCCACGGCTAGTTCGCTAAATACTTGTCTGCCGTGCGCAGCGACAGCGCCATGATCGTCAGCGCCGGGTTCACCGCCAGAGACGTGGGGAAGACCGAGTTGTCAGCAATCCACAGATTCGGCACGTCCCAGCTCCTGCCATACGGGTCGACCACCGAATCCGCTGCCGAGGTGCCCATGCGGCACGTTCCGGCTGTGTGCGCCGTGCGCTTCGATGACCACAGGTCCGTACCGCCTGCGGCCATCAGGATGCGGCGCATCCTGTCTTCGGCATGATCGCTCATCGTGTTCTCGTTCTTGCCCAGCGAGAACGTGACGAGCGGCTTAGCCAGCCCATGCTGGTCCTTCTCGTCGCTCAGCGTAACTCGGTTCTCCGGATTCGGCAGCGTGTCTCCGTGCATGCCGATGCCGGCCACGTTGTTGTATTGCATCAGGTAATCGGTCAGCGCCTGCCCCACCAGGTTGCGGCCCGCTGCAACCTGCTCTGCCCACGCAACCGGCAGAATGCCGTAGCTCTGCAGCAGGTATCCTCCCGCATACGGCCGGTCCTTGGCACGTAGAAAATCCTCGGTGATCAGCGACGCCGGAAAGCCTTTGTACGGCCGCGTCTCCGATTTCATCGTCGCCCACACCTGCGTCGAAATGTGCGCCATGAAGTTGCGCCCAACCTGGTCCGAAGAGTTGCCGATGCCCCAGTGCAGCAACTGTCGGGGCGATTCCACACCACCCGCGCACAGAAACACCGCACGGCACCGCTGCCGCTGCTCGCGCCCGTTGGCGTCGGTGTACACCACCGCCGTGATCGCGCCGCTACTGTCGCGCTCCACGCCGTGCACATAGCTGTCGGAACGGATCTCGGCACCCGCCTTCAACGCCGCTGGCAGGAAGGTCACATCCATCGTCGCCTTGGCACCATTGCGGCAGCCCTGGTGGCAGTACCCGCGGTTCACGCATCCGTTGCGCGTGCCGTATTCCGGCCGTGTATATGCCTGCGACACAGCCGCGATCGGCGCATGCGCCACGCGTATCCCTAACGCCTCGCAGCCTACGCTCATGTAGATCGCCGAGCTGTTCAACGGCAGCGGTGGCAGCGGATACTTCCGCTCTGCATCCCATGGATACTGCGCCGGACCCGACACACCCAGGAACGACTCGAGCCATTCGTAGGTCGGCTTCAAGTCCTCCAGCGACATCGGCCAGTCCACCGCCACGCCATCGGTCGACTGCAGCTTCAGGTTCTCCGCACTCGGCCGCGGGGCATACGCACCCCAGTGGATCATGCTGCCACCCACGCCTTTGCCGCTGTTGTTCGCACCGAAGCTTGTGGGGTCAGCACCGCCGCTGATCCGTTCATCCTTCCAATAAATCGGCGACTCCAGTTCATCCGTTGGGAAGTCCGACACCGGATCTTCGAACCACTGCCCTGCTTCCAACGCCACCACGCTGCGGCCCGCAGTCGCCAGCTTCCAGAGCAACGGCGACCCACCAGCACCCGTGCCGATGATCACGGCATCCACCGCTTGCTCCATGGGGTACTGCTTCATGTCTGCTGGCTTCTTCATTGGACACCTGCTTCCTGGAATGCACTAGGCGCGGGCCCGTGTTCAAACGGAGCAGAGGAGTTGGGTCCGATGTCTTGCCAGCCCTCGTTGCCCGTTGCACCATCGGCAAAGCCGTAGTAGTTCATCGCAAGCATCGTTTCCGGGTGGGCGATCCAGAACCGCACGGCATCGCTGCGCAACATGCGCATGAATGTGGACAGCGGAAACTGAGCCGGCCCATCCACGTCGCCATTGCATACACAACGGATGTATCCCTCACGCGCGGCCTGGGGCATGCGATCGAACGATCCCATCGGCGTCTGCTCCAACATCTTGAAGAAGATCGTCAGGCCCTGCCGGTACGCCTCTCCATCCGGCGGCAACGTGGCATAACGAAAGCCGGCGTTCTTGCCCGCAGCCAGCCGTCGATCGATGGCTTCTGCGATGTCGACATGAGTGCCGACTGAGCCTTGCGGCAGAATCGTCTGCACCACAGCCTGCAACATGCTTCTGTGTTCGCTGTCCAGGAATGGTGTGTAAGCCGCAGGTTCTGCGCGCTCTTGCAAAACGTTGCGCGTCGCTGAAGAAGTTCGTTCCGCCACACGCGGATCGTCGAGGATACGAAGTGAGTTCATCGACGTGGATAGACGCGCATTAAATCCTGCTGGGTTCTCACGCTTCGGTCATGTTTCTGACAAATGTTTTCGAGAACTCCAACTTTGTAGTCGCAGTGTGCCGATGTGCGGAATTGTTTGGCTCCGCCAAATCCGCGTGCATCGTCGAACGTGCGCCCGGCGTGTTTAGCATCCATCGCTCTATGCTCCCTTTTCGCGATCATGGTCCCACCGATGCACAGCCGCTGTTTCTCTTACTGCACTTCTTTGGCGGCTCACATCGTGAGTGGGATGGCGTAGTCGCTCTGCTGCAGGACCGTCACCGGCTCATCGCTGCAGACATGGCTGGCTTTGGTGAGGCCGCATCGCTGGAGGGGTTCAGCGTCGACGCGATGTGCTCGCGCATCCGCGGCATCCTGTCGTATCTCGCGCCTGCGCCTGTCATCCTGGTAAGCCATTCCATGACTGGCAAAGCCGCGATGGTCGTCGCCGCGCAACCACCATCGAATCTCGTTGGCCTGGTCCTGGTCGCACCGTCGCCTCTCGCGGGCGAACCCATGGACGACGCTGCCCGTGCCGAGATGCGCATTGCCAACACAACACGCGCACGGGCCGAGCAGTTCACCCGGAACGGCTTCGCGCACGCGCCCTCGGCAGAGATCTTCGAGATCGCTGTTGAAGACGTGCTGCGCTCCAGCGATGCCGCTTTCCACGCATGGCCCGACGACGGCACGCGAGAGGACTGGTCAGGCCGCGTGACAAGCCTCCAGGTGAAGGCCCTGCTCGTCGTCGGAGAGAAAGATAAGGCGATCGATCCAGAACTGCAGCGAAGCCAGACCCTGCCGCTGGTCGCGGCCACGGGAGGCCGCATGCACCTCCTCCCTGATACGGCTCACCTGATCCCCTATGAGCAGCCGGAACAACTCGCGAACATCCTGGAAGAGTTTGCAAGGGAGGTGTAATGCCCTGCCATAGCCGGGTACGCTACCCTGAGACCTAGCGCAACCGCGCCCGGAGCCGGACACCGTTGACTCGAGCACATGGCAACGGCATCGCCGCCCCACAGCTCGCCGCAGCGCTTTACCTCGGCCTTGCAGCCGTTCTGCTTGCCCTCATCCTGGTCCGGACACACGGTCATTTCAGCTACTGCCTGGACGACCCCTACATTCACCTCGCACTCGCCGAGCGTCTGCGGCACGGCCTGTACGGCCTGAATACTGGCGAACCTGCGAGCCCGTCCTCGTCGATTCTGTGGCCCCTGCTCTTTGTCCCATTCGCCAGCACAGCAATCATGCCTTGGCTGCCACTGATCCTCAATCTCGCCTGCGGCACAGCAACTGCCTGGCTGCTGGGAGTTCTGGCAAACGAGATCCCAAGCCGACACCGCGACACCGCTGGGGCACCCTGGCGAACGAACCTGCTGGCTGTGCTATTCGTCTTGGCGTTCAATCTGTTCGGCCTTGCCTTTACCGGCCTGGAGCACTCGCTACAGGTCCTGCTTTGCATTGCGTGTGCTGTTGGAGTGGTTCGTGCCATGCGAGGCGACCGGGTCCCGGAGTGGGTGCTCGTCGCCGCTATTCTGCTGCCCTCCGTTCGCTATGAAGGTCTGCTCATCACCGTGGCACTGGCGATAGCGCTGGTGGGCGCGCGGGCATGGCGCAGGGCCGTAGCCATCGTCCTTGCATCGGCGATCATCCCCGCGGCGTTCAGTGTCTTTCTGCACCACCTCGGTTTGCCGTGGTTCCCGCTCTCGGTTCTCGTGAAGAGCAGTTACAAGTTAGCCGATACTAGCTCGCCGTTGCACCGCGTTGCGCACCTGCTTCTGCAGATCCCAAAGTATGGCCTCTTCGACAGCGAGCGGCTGCCGCAGATCGTCATCACCGTGGCGCTTGCCGCGCTCGTTTGGAAGCATCGCCGCACTCGCAGCCTGCTCTTCGGCCTGACAGCCGCCACGTTCGTCAGCGCTGTTCAGGTGGTCCTCGGGCCGTCCGGCTGGTTCTTTCGCTATGAAATCTACGCTTTGGCGTTCACCGTTCCGATTCTGCTTGCGGCCACGGCTCTGCCCGGCACCGCGCACAGGACCGAGAGTGATCTGGGCACGCGCAGCCGTCCGTCGTTGGAGGTGACCTCACCCGCGCTGCAAGCCCGCGCACCGCAGTCGGCAAACGTTCGAACGCATGCGCTCCTGGCGGTCGCGGTGCTCGCCGCCATCTATCTCCGGCCTTTGGTGAACGTGCCTCGCGCCGCGCTCGGCATTTACGAGCAGCAGTTTCAGCTGGGCCGCCTTTTCGGCGAGATGTATCACACTCCTGTCGCGGTGAACGACCTGGGCTGGGTCAGCTATCGCCGCACGCCTGACCAGTACACATTGGACCTCTACGGCCTCGGTTCCTATGAAGCATTTCGCACCAAGGAGAAGGACCGCAACGCGGCATGGCTCGACGCCATCACGCGCGAGCACCACGTCGGCCTGGTGGCAATCTATCCCGAGTGGTTCACCCATGGCATTCCGGCAAACTGGGCTGCCGTTGCAAAGCTGTGCGCCCCCGACGTCGATACCAATCTAGGCCCCGTCAGCAAACGCTTCATGGTGTATCAGACCTCCGAAGCCGACCCTGTCAGCGTAAGCACCGCGATCGAGCAATGGCGCGCTACCGTACCGCCACACGTAACCGTACAACTGCATCCCACCAACAACAGCGAAACGTGCCAGTAAGGAAGGGCTGCCGTAGCAGCCCTCCCTTCGACACAGCGCAACGCACTCAGTCCTTGTAAGGATCGAACTCGTTTGCACCCGCCATCGCCACACCCACCGGCGTCAGCGTGTGCAGCACGCGCACGGTCCCACCCTGCTCCGCGATCACCTCCGGCAAGCGCTTGTAGCAGTGCGGCGACTCGTCCAGCCCGCCTCCACGCAAAACCACGTTCGCCTCGCGCAGCCAGCTCTGCATCATCTCCGGCTTTACCAGACCCTCACGCTTGCACGCTCCGGTCTTGCGGTCGAAGACGCCCGCAGCCTGCTTGCGACCCATCACACGGCCAGCGCCGTGCACGGTCGAAAACATCGCGGCACGCTGCGCATCGCGCGTCGCTTCGTCCATCGAGTCAGGCTCAACGCCTTCCAGGATGACCGAGACCTCGCCCATGGTGCCGCCGACGAACCCGCGCTGACCCGGGAACGCCGGCGTAGCGCCCTTGCGGCACACCCACAGCAGCTTGCCATCGTGCTCCTCCTGCCAGGCGAAGTTGTGGTGGTTGTGAACCTCTTCCACCACAGGCGCGCCCAGCAAGCGGGCAACACGGTCGCAGACCCAGTCACGACCGGCATACGCATACGCTCCGCCCAACTGCATCGCGGCAATGTACTGCGCGCCGAGGTCGCTGTTCACATCCAGCCATACGGGATCAACCATCATGCCGTCCTTTGCGCCGGCGGCCTTCAGGAACCACGTTGCAATGCCGTGGCCCAGACCACGTGATCCAAAGTGCACACCCACCCACACGCGATCCTGCTCGTCCGTGAACAGGTCAACGTAGTGGTTGCCGCTGCCGATCGTGCCAAGCTGCGCTTCAGCCTTGCGCTTCAGCGGCGCCGCTGCTTCCGTGTTCCAGCCCATGTGCGCGTCGCGCTCGAACAGCGGGTGTTCGTTGCGCTCGTTGTTCCTGCGTCCCACACCGAACGACAGCGTATTCCAGATGCCGTCCATGATGCGGTGAATGTTGGCGCGCAGCTCCGGTCCGTGCATGTCGAGGCGCACCGCCTTGTTGCCGCAGGCGATGTCGAAGCCGACCGCAGTCGGCGAGATGCGATCCTGCGCCGCAATCACGCCACCAATGGGAACGCCGTATCCAAGGTGGCCGTCGGCCATCAGGGCGAAGCGGTCTGCCGTGCGGGCGCAAACCTTGGCTTGCTCCAGCGTGTTTTCCTCGTGCGTTCCCCAAACCGGGATGGTGTCGATGTACTGCATTGCTCGTATTTCCTTTCTGGTCGTCACGCCTGCTGGCATGCGTACCGGGCTGGGTTGGTCCCGCGGCGCTCATCGCGTTGGAAGCAAAAGAAAGAGCCCGGGCTGTCGCCCGGGCTCGTTGATTGGTCGTCAGAGGACGAGGCTTATGCCTGCGCCTCCTCGGCCGGAGCTTCGGGGGTCTTGATCTGCGCAACGGTCGCAGTCGGGTCACCAATCTTGAAGCGGGCAAAGCGCCGAACGGAGATGTTCTCGCCCAGCTTGCCTACCTTGGTCGCGATCACCTGAGCCACGGTCTGCGACTGCTCCTTGATGAATGGCTGGTCGAGCAGGCAGACCTCTTCGTAGTACTTGCCCATCTTGCCCTCAAGCATCTTCTCGATGATGTTGGCCGGCTTGCCGCTGGCGGCAGCCTGGGCGCGGTACACTTCCTTTTCCTTCTCGATGTCGGCCTCGGTCACTTCCTCGCGACCGACGTACTTCGGATCGGCGGCGGCGATGTGCATCGCGATGTCGCGCAGCAGCTCCTGGAAATCTTCCGTGCGGGCGACGAAGTCAGACTCGCAGTTCAGCTCCAGCAGAACGCCGATCTTGCCGCCGGCATGGATATAGGTGCCCACCGCGCCCTCGTTCGTGGTGCGCGACGCCTTCTTGGCCGCCGACGCCATACCGCGCTTGCGCAGCACAACGAACGCCTCTTCCATGTCGCCCTTCGACTCCTGCAGAGCCTTGAGGCAGTCGCCCATCGGCGCGCCGCTCTTTTCGCGCAGTTCCTTTACGAGCTTTGCATCAATCTTGGTTGCTTCTGCTGCTGCCATGATTCCCTCTTCCCAATCGCACTGTGGCGTTTGTATTGCTTGCCCGTTGCGGGCGTATGAACTTTCCGAACATCGCTCTACACACAAAAGCGTGGTCGCCAAAGCAGAGGCGGCCACGCTGGTGTGAACGTCTGCTGATCTTGCTTACGCGCTGACTTCAGCCGGTGCCGCTTCAGGCTCGGCTTCGGTGCCGGTGCTGGGAACGATGGGCTTGATGCCGCCGCCCAGCGCCGCTTCCAAATCAACCGTCTCTTCTTCTGCCTGCTCCTGCTGCGTGGTCGCGAACGGGTTCGACTCCTGAACCTCGCCTTCCTCGTCTTCGAGGCCGATGAAGTGCGACTCCGTCTGGATCGGGGTTACATCGGCGTACTCGTTGGCGATCGACTTGTCACCGATCATCTGCACACCCTCGAACGCCGAGTCGGCAATCTTGGTGGTGAACAGGCGGATCGCACGCAAAGCGTCGTCGTTGCCCGGGATGACGTAGTCGACCACGGTCGGATCGCAGTTGGTATCAACCACGGCCACGACCGGGATGCCGAGCTTGCGGGCTTCCGAAACCGCGATCGCCTCGTTGTTCGAGTCGATGACGAAGATCGCGTCCGGCAGGCGCCGCATGTTCTTGATGCCGGCCAGGTTCGTGTTCAGGTGCTTGCGCTCGCGCTCCAGCTTGATGACTTCCTTCTTCGTCATCAGTTCGAAGCGGCCGTCCACGGCCATCTCGTCGAGCTCAGCAAGGCGCTTCACGCTCTTCTGGCAGGTGACCCAGTTGGTCAGGAGGCCGCCGAGCCAGCGGGAGTTGATGTACGGCATGCCCGCACGGTTCGCCTCTTCTGCAACCGCGTCCTGCGCCTGGCGCTTGGTGCCGACGAACAGGATCGTCTTGCCACTGGCGGTCAGGTCGGTGACGAACTTCGACGCTTCCTTGAACATCTTCAGCGTCTTCTGCAGGTCGATGATGTAAATGCCGTTGCGCTCGCCGAAGATGTATTCCTTCATCTTCGGGTTCCAACGCTTGGTCTGATGGCCGAAGTGTACGCCGGCTTCCAGCAACTCCTTCATTGTGATCGATGCCATTGCGGCTCCTTTATGCGGCATCCTGACGGATCAGGCCAGGATTAGTCCCGTTCGTCTGGGAGATTGAACCCCTAGATTGTTTGCTTCGGTGCAACGGGCGAGACTTACAGAAGCCTCGCCCGCCACAGGATCGTTCCAGCCGCTCGGCATGCGAACGGCAAGCCAGAAACTAGCGCTTGGAGAACTGGAAGCGCTTACGTGCGCCCTTCTGACCGTACTTCTTACGCTCCTTGATACGAGCGTCGCGGGTCAGCAGGCCTTCCACCTTCAACGTCTTGCGCAGCTCCGGGTTGAACTCCAGCAGGGCGCGGGCAATGCCCATCTTCACCGCGTCGGACTGCGCGGTCACACCGCCGCCACGCACGGTCGTGATCACGTCGAACTCACCGGTCACGCCAGCGGTCTCCAGCGTCTTGCGGGCGGCAGCGCGCTGCTGCTCCGTGACGAAGTAGACGTTCAGTTCCTTAGTGTTGACGGTGAAGTTGCCGCTGCCGGGGCGCAGAAACACACGCGCGATCGCCGACTTGCGGCGGCCCGTTCCGTAGTATTGAACCAGATCTGCCATTCGTATCCTCTGGGGCAATCAGCCCCGTTCCTCTTCAAACCTGCGCCAGACCGGAGTCCGACGAATCCTTACTGCGCGTCGAACGACAGTGCCTGCGGCTGCTGCGCGTCGTGCGGGTGCTTGTCGCCCTTGTAGACCTTCAGCTTGGTCGCCATCTGGCGGCCCAGGCGGCTCTTGGGCAGCATGCCCTTGATCGCCTCTTCCACGATCGCTTCCGGCCGGCGGGCCAGCAGCTTGGTGAACTCTTCCTCACGCAGGCCGCCCGGGAAGCCGGTGTAACGGCGGTACACCTTCTGCTCCGCTTTCAGACCGGTAAGGTTGATCTTCTCGGCGTTGACCACAACAACGTGGTCGCCCGTATCGATGTACGGGGTGTATTGGGGATTGTTCTTTCCCGTGAGCACGCGCGCGGCGTTGCTGGCCAGGCGGCCCAGGGTCTGGCCCGTGGCATCCACCACAAACCACTTGCGATTCAGGTTCTTCGAACTCGGCACAAACGTCGACATCGCTTACTCCACTTCCTACTGCTGCTCAGAATCCGTGCGCGCCCACACAACCGTTGCCGGCGGTGCTCTGCTGGTGGAGACCTGTGCGATTTCCGACTGTCCGCTCTGTGAGCGTCGCAACCCGGGGTCGCCACGCTTCTCTTCAGGAGGACGGTGTCCCTGCGACCCACGTTCAGCCGCACCGGTAATCCCGCAAACTCAACCACACTGGCCCGGTCCAACCCCTGAGCGCGACACAGCACAGGGAAGCAGACACGGGTCTGCGCGAGTTCTCAGAATAACGGGGAGCCGCCCTGCAGTCAACCTCGATCCGCTGCGGCCCGACCAGCCTGCACACACGAGATGCCCGCCAGCGCCGCATACGTGGCAAACAGGCCCGCCTCCAGCACCATCAACAGCCACGCCGGCCCGCTCCCGACCCTCAGCAGCGCATGCACCTGCACCGCGCCCGCCTGGCTCAGCATGGACGCCCATACGCTGTGCGCCGTCACGCTCAGCAAACTAAACGCACCCAGGACCGCTACAAGCGCCGGCCGGACTCCCCGCCCGGCGTCCTCGCCGGTCGCGGCCCGCGCAATGACCATCGCCAGCGGAAACAGCACCATCTCCGTGTAGGTGGGCCAGGTCTTCTTGCCCAGGCCCATCAGCGTCAGCAGCAACGCCGGTAGCAGAAACGTGGTCAGCGCCAGTGCTCCCCGCGTGTACGGAACTGCGTGGCGCGAAGCGCGCCAGCCCCAGAGCCACACGGCCCCAAGCGCGACAACCAGCAGCAGGTCCCACCCCAGCCTGCCCAGGTCCCGCCCCAGCGCGGCTTCCACCAGGAACGGCAAACCGCCGGCCGACTTGATCTGGCCTTCACGCTGAATCGCCTGCAGCACTGGCGCGTGTAGCACCCCTACAAAGAACCCGTATACCGCCATCACCACCGCCGCGCATCCCGCGATCCACAGCAATGCCCTTCGCCGCAGCGCCAAAGGAAAGACCGGGGTAAACAGCAGCGGCAGGAACTTGATGCCGGCGATCGACGCGCCCACCGCGGCTCCGGACAGCGCCTCTCGCCGTTGCGCCAGCGCCAGCAGCGCCACCGCCAGCGCAAGGCCGATCCACACATTGTTCTGCCCATCGATCGTCACAAACTGCAACGAGATCGGGTTCACCAAACACAGCAGGGCGGCAACCCTGCTCCCCTGCTCGCTCAGCACCCGCGGCATAAACCGGAGAGAGATCCAGGCGGTTGCCACCTCCGCCGCAATGCTGAACGCGATAAGGGTCAGCGGCGAAGGATGCAGCCGATACAGCGGCGTATAGAAGTACGGGAACAGCGGAGCGTACGAGCTGAGATAGTCGCGGTACGGCACGCGTCCCAGCAGGTGCGACTGGATCTCCGGTATATAAATCCCCGGCAGATCGCCTCGCGCTGCAATGTGGAGCACCAGAAAGACGGCGAGGAACAGGAGCACTCGCAAGCCGCCGAACAGCAGAAGATACCGTCGTCGGAACGTCCTCTCGCTCCACTCAAACGCCGGCCGGAAGTACGGCAGAAGCACCGTTGCCACGGTCGCCGCGCAGCCAAGAGCGGCGCGGGCCAGCAGCGTCTGAACACCGGTCATGCTGCCAGTGTACGGGTACGACCCACCGCAAGGTCAGCTTCGCTTGGAGCGACCCTTGCGCGGCTTCACACTTTCCTTGGGATCCAGCCGGTACACAATCAGCAGATTGCGGTCGGGGTCATCCATCGCAGGAATCTCACGCACACGCGTCAGCCTATAGAAGTTCGCAAGCGCGTCCATCTTGTCGTCTTCCACGTAGTTCCAGGCGACAAACCAGCCGGGCTTGTAGGCCGCAATGCGATCTTCCAGCTCCATCGTGCCGAAGTCGTCGCAGATGGACGGCAGCCCCGTCATCAGGGTCAGGTCACTGCCAGAAATCGACAGCACCGTATGACTGTGCGCCGGCTCCGACTCCACCACCTGCTCAATCTGCTCGGCCGCGTTCTGAAAGGTGTACTCCGGATGCCGCACATAGTGCAGCGTCTGTCGCGCATCCACGGCGACCAGCACCAGCAGCGCCGGGACGACGACTACCGCCGTCTGCCATCGCCACGCCACGGCATGGTTCACCAGCCGCATGACCAAGAGCGTGATCGGAACCGCAACCACCAGGTAGTACCGCGGCTGCAGGTTGGCGTGATAGATCAGGAAGGCAAAATACCCGGCGATCCACAGCATCAGCGTCGGAATCAGCGGATCGCTCCACACCCGGCGCCGAACAACCGCAAAGACCAGCGCCGCTGCCAGCAGAGCGGTGATGCCGCTGCCCATCCAGGTCACATCGCGAAAGGCGCTGGTGATGATGTCGCGCGCATTGTCCGCCGTGATGCCCGTGTACCGGTTCGCGGAAAACAGGTAGCGGAAATCCTGCAGGTAGCGTGGCCGGATCAGCGCCAGGTAGTACGCGCCCCACAACACGACCGTAGTTCCACCCGCCCACGCAAACGATCGCGCCGTCGCGCGCAGCTTCCATCCGCACGCGCTTGCCAGCAGATACGCAATTGAAGGCACCAACGCCACCGCCGTGGTCTTCGTTCCGACCATCAGCGCCAGCACGACGCCAATCGCAATCGGCAGCGCGACGGCGGGCCACCGCTGACCCTGCCACGCCACGCCGCGCGCCAGCAGCAGCGCAATCAGCATCAGCAGCACCAGTAACGGCTCCAGCACCGCCATGCGGCTAAACACGTAGAAGTACGGGCTCACCGCCATCAGCAGCGCCGCAGTTGCCGCACACAGCCCCGCCCACGGCAGCGGCTCCTCGCGTACGCTGCGGCCCATGCCACCGCGCAACAGGGCAAAGCTCGCCAGCAGGATGCCGCCGAACACCACCACGGTTAGCGTTCGCGCCGCAACGATGCCCACTCCTGTAAACCGGAACACGATCGCTTCCAACAACGGCCACACTGGCAGCGCGGCCGCGGGGTTGAAGTCGCCCGGCAGGTGCCAGGTGCCTAGCAGGTAGTGCCGCATAGCCGCATCGCCGTACCAGCCCTCATCCGTGTACTTCGCCCAGTCCGACCACGGCGAGAAGTTCGGAAAGTCGGCCCGGAGGTGCAGAAAGCGCAGCGCGAAAAAGACGGCCACCACCAGCAGCGTGCATACCACCGCCGCGCGCGACAGCAGCCGCACACGTGAGGCATCGCGAGCCGCATTTGCTGCTGCGACCTGCTCGGTCCCGGTCCCGTTGAATGCACTCGCAATCGGCACAGCACCGTTATAGCGCGAACGCTCTGTCGCAGTCCGCCGCTGCGTCCACCTTGGTTCGTTGCGGTCACTTACATCGCCGATGGCCCGCAGGCGTTCGGTATCATCACACCATGATCGCGGCCAAGCCTCCTGCTCCATCCAGCCGCGATCCCTTGCGCCCGCATTCGCTCTGGGCCGACCTGTTGCTCTGCTGCGCTACTCTGGCGGGCCTCGTCTCCTGCGCCGCCGGCGTCGTCCACGCCATCTCGCGCTCCCAGGACTTCCAGTGGTCCGGCGAGCGCCTCCTGCTGCACCACATCGATCCATGGCGCGACTATCTGCTCGGTGATCCGGTGCACGGCCTGCTCGCAACACAGGTCCCGAACTACCTCCCAATCCTTTACCTGCTGCTCATCCCATTTGGTCTGCTCTCCGCGAAGGCCGCCTATCTGGGCTGGGCTCTGTGTAACAGCGTCTTCGCGGTGGCGAGCGCCTTGCTCGCGGCCCGCTTCTACGGCTTGCGTTCGTGGCGGACCAGCCTTGGTATATCCGCAGCCGTGCTGGCTGCAGCGCCCACCCGCGTGACGATGGGCAATGGACAGCAGGGCCTGCTCATCCTGCTGCTGTGGAGCCTGGCTCTTCTTCGCCCCGCTGCGATCTCGCCCCGGCGTGCCGCCCTGGCCGGAGTCTCCTACCTGAAGTACAGCTTCGCTCCGGCGCTTGCCCTGTACATGCTGCTGCGGGATGGCATCTCCCGCGGTGTTCGCACAATCCTGTGGTCGCTCGTGCCGTGTGCGGCCGCAACAGTTCTCATCTGGCTCTGGATCACGGGTGGACACGACCTTTCGCACCTGTTCGCGCTGATCACTGAGCCGCTTGCCGTCACCCGCGTCGGCTACCAACCGACGGGCGACCCCGGCCAGACCTTCATGGACCTGTTCGAGTTCCTGCTCGGCGGTGGCCCGGTCGCGACCCCGCGGCTCACCACGGTCAGCCTTCTAGTGGCTCTCGCCATCACCCTCGCGGTGCTGGTCCCTGCCATGCACCGCCGCTTTCCGAACGACACTTCAGGCGAGACAGAGCGCACCGGCTGGCTCGTCGCTCTTACCGCCACCATGAGCTTCGTCCTCTACAAGCACCACCCCTACGACGAGGTCGTCTTTCTCTTTCCGTTCTGCTACGCGCTTCGGCATCGTCGCCGCCCCGCCGCGATCGCCGCTCTGTTTTTCATCGGCTATTGCTGGTACGTCCAGCCCCACGTCGACCTCCACATACGCTTCTCCCTCGCGTGGTGCGCGGCCCGCATGTCGATCCTGTTCGCACTCATCCTCTGCGTCTACCGCATCGCCGAGACCTCGCCTGATTTATCCAAGCCGGCCGGGGTCACCGTATGACTGCGCCTGCGCCGGAGACCCGCGCCTCGTCGCAACCCGCATCGTCAACCAGCGCGCAGGAGGAACGCCTGCCCGAAGCCGCCTCGCTCCTGCTCGACGTCATCCGCTTCACGCTTGCGGTCCTGGTCGTGGTCGGCCACGCGTCAATGCCGTGGTTCTCCACCGGCTGGCCGCCCCTGCTCGGCTGGGCCGACGTGGCCGTCCCGGGCTTCTTCGTCCTCTCCGGATTCATGATTCGCTACGTCACGGAAGACCGCGAACGCGACCCGCGCCGCTATTTCATCAGCCGCGCATCCCGCATGTACTCCGTGCTGCTGCCAGCGCTTCTGCTCACCCTGGTCTGCCGCTCCTACATCTCGTGGCGAAATCCGGTTTACGCCACCGTCCTGTGGCGCGCGCAGAGCCTGCCCGCCCTGGGCGCGAACCTTGTCGCGCACCTGCTCTTCTTCACCCAGTTCTGGGGACATGCCGTCCTCGTCTCACCCAACCTGCCTCTCTGGTCGCTCGGATACGAGGTGCCGTACTACGTCCTGTTCGGCCTGTTCGCCCTCTGCCGGGGCCCGTGGCGCTGGATCGCCGCTGCCCTCTACGTTGCCGCGCTCGGCCCACAGGTGCTCTTTCTCGCGCCGTTGTGGTGGTCCGGCTGCTGGCTCTACAACCTGTGGCAATGGTCCCGGCAGTCGCGCGCACGCTCCGCGATGACTGCCGCGCTGGCTCTGGTGTGCAGCCTCGCTCTTCTGTTGCCACTTGCGCACCCAGCACTATGGACACGCCTGGCACTCCTGCCGAACCCTCTGACAGCACTCGGCCAGCCCCACGGTCGCGCGACCATGCTCGCCTACTCTTCCGGTCTGGTCTCGTGGATGCTGATGCTCCTCGGCCTCTGCCTCTCGGACCGCATCCGGCTCTCGAAGCGCGCACCCTGGGCGCGCCCCGTTCGCCGCATCGCCGAGGGCACCTTCACGCTCTACCTCTTCCACTACCCTCTGCTCTGCCTGGTGCCGCCCACGCTCGGCCACGTCCTGCGAAGTGGCTGGAGCACAACGCTTCTGGTCCTCAGCATCGTCGCCCTGTGCGTCGCTTTGTCTCAGCCCATCGACGCGCTCAAGAACCGCATGCGCCGGAGCCTGACCGCACGCTTCGCATAAGGGACGCAGCGCTCCCGCGCAAGCTCCTCTACCGCCTGATCCTCAGGCCTGCGCTCCTGTACCAAGTGTCATCCTGAGCAAAGCGAAGGATCTGCTTCTCGGACCGCCACGAAGTCCGGCAGGAACCTACAACCGCACCGGCACACCCGCCGCGCGCAGCTCCCGCTTCAGCGCCCACGAGTCCGTCACGCCAAAGTGAAAGATGCTCGCCGCCAGCGCAGCATCCGCCTTGCCCCGCCCGAACACATCCGCGAAGTGCTGCGCGTTCCCCGCACCGCCCGAAGCGATCACCGGAATCTGCACCGCCCCGCTCACCCGTGCGGTCAGCTCGTCGTCAAAGCCCGCGCGGGTTCCATCCGCGTCCATGCTCGTCAGCAGGATCTCGCCCGCGCCACGCTCTTCCGCCTCACGCGCCCAGTCCACCACCTTGCGGCCCGTCGGTTTGCGCCCACCCGACACATACACCTCGGCGTCTCCTACCGGATCGACCGAGCTCGCATCGCGCCGCGCATCGATCGCAACAATCACAGCCTGCGCGCCAAAGCTGCCGCCGATCTCACCAATCAGCTCTGGCCGTGCAATCGCGCTCGAATTAATGCTCACCTTGTCCGCGCCCGCGTCGAACACCGCCGCCGCGTCCTCCGCGCTGCGAATACCGCCACCGACTGTAAACGGAATGAACAACTGCGCCGCAGTCCGCTTTACCGTGTCGATCAGCGTACCGCGCCCCTCGTGCGTCGCCGTAATGTCGAGCAGAACAATCTCGTCCGCACCCGCCGCTGCATGCCGGTGCGCCAGCTCCGCCGGATCACCCGCATCGACGATGTCCACGAACTGAATGCCCTTCACCACGCGCCCGCCGCGCACATCCAGGCAAGCAATCACCCGCTTCGTCAGCATCAGGCAAGCTCCACAAAGTTGCGCAGGATTTGCAGCCCGGTTTCGCCGCTCTTCTCCGGATGAAACTGCACACCCATCACGTTTCCCCGCTCCACCGCGGCCGTAAACGGCCCACCATAGAACGTTGTCGCCGCCGTATCCGCATCCACCGGCGCTCGCCACGAATGCGTGTAGTACACAAAGCTCCCCGGAGCGACGCCACGCAGTAGCCGCGACCCTTCGCGCACGTCCTCCAGCGAATTCCAACCCACGTGCGGCGACTTCAGCTCCGCACCCTCGAACACCGCCGGAAACCGCTCGCACCGCCCACCGTAGTGGCACAGACCGTCGGTCGACTCGGCCTCCGTCGAGCCCTCGTACAGCCATTGCAACCCAACGCAAATGCCCAGAAACGGCACACCCCGCGCAATCGCCTCGCGCGTCGCCTCTGTCAGTTGCAGATCATGCAACAACTGCGTCGCCCGAAAATGCCCCACACCCGGCAGCACAATCTTCTCCGCCGCGCGCACATCCTCCGGCGACTGCGTCACATGCGTCTCGGCGCCTAGAAATTGCAGCGCCTTTACTACGCTCGTCAGATTGCCGGCTTTGTAATCGATAACCTGGATCACAGCAAGCCCTTGGTACTCGGCAGTAAATCCTTCATCCGCTCGTCGCGGCTCACCGCACCCCGCAGCGCCCGCGCAAACGCCTTGAAGATCGCCTCGATCTTGTGGTGATTGCTGCGGCCGTACATCGTCTTCACATGCACGTTGCAGCGGCCACCGCGCGCGAAGCCATCGAAAAAGTCCGTAACCAGTTCGGTCTGGAAATCCCCAACCAGCGCCACATTCACCTGGTCATCGACAACGTAACCGGTCCGTCCCGAAAGATCGATCGCCGCCACCGCCAGCGTCTCGTCCATCGCCATCACAAAGTACCCGGCGCGCAGAATGCCTTTTTTGTCGCCCAGCGCCTTGTCCACCGCTTCACCCAGCGCAATGCCCACATCTTCGACCGTGTGGTGCTGGTCCACATCCAGATCACCGTCGCAGTGCAGGTCCATGTCGAACCCGCCATGCCGTGTGAACAGTTCCAGCATGTGATCGAAAAAGCGAATGCCGGTCCGCACGTTGTACGTCCCCTGCCCGTCCAGCGTCAGCCGCAACTTGATCTTGGTCTCCGTCGTGTTGCGCTCCACCACACCCACACGCGCTGCACCCACACGCGCTGCAGAATTCGACTCAGCATTCACCACAGCGGTTGGAGACAGGTGCAGATCCCCAGCATTACGGGTCGTCTCCTCGCTCAACTCCGACCCCGGCTCAAAGCGCTCGGTACCTTCCAGCGCGTTCTCCACATCACTCATATTCCCGCTCCTCCTTCGGCCCCGCCTCCGGAGCATCCACCTCAGCCGGCGTCCACCCGATCGCCGCCAGCGACTCGCGCAGCACGGCAATCGCCGTGTCGATCTGATCTTCAACGCCAATCGTAATCCGCACACATCCGGCCAAGCCTGGATCACTCGACCGGTCGCGCAGCAACACACCACGCGCCCGAGCCGCCGCCACAAGATCCTTGTGCTTCGGCCCAATGTGCATCAGCACAAAGTTGGCATGACTCGGCCAGCGCGGCACGCGCATGTGGTCCAGCGCCTTCTCAATGCGCGCCCGTCCTGTGCGAATCTGCCCCACATACCAATCCAGGTACTCGGTGTCGCCCACGCACGCTTCCACGGCGCGCAGCGCCACGCCGTTCACGTTGTACGGCGAGCTCGCCTTGCGCATGTGCTGCACCAACTCCGCAGGTCCGGCTATCAAACCCACACGCAGATTTGCCAGCCCATACGCCTTCGAAAACGTGCGCGCGACGATCATGTTCCGCGGCGCATCGGCCGCTGCATCCGCACGCAGGTCGTCCATAACGGTTTCACCGTGAAAATGGAAGTACGCCTCATCCACCATCACCACGGCATGCGCCGCAGCCTTCGCGACCGCATGAATCTGCTGGCGCGAGATCACTGTACCGGTGGGGTTATTCGGCGAACACAGGATCACCAGCTTCGTCTTCGGCGTGATGCCCGCAAGCAGCCGCTCAAACGGAAACTCCAGCGTCTCGTCCATCTGCACGCGCTTCACCACAGCGCCCATGGCAACAGCGTTCACGTCATACATGAAGAAGCTCGGCACCGCGAATAGTACCTCATCGCCCTCTTCCAAAAACGTGAAGCAGACAATGTGGATCGCCTCATCCACCGCATTCGTCAGCAGCACCTGCTCGGGCTGCAGCTGCAAGTGCTGCGCGACCACAGCCTCCACCGGCGCCCGCTCCGGATACACCGTGAACGACTCCAACGTCAGCTTGCCCAACGCCTCGCGCACTCTGGGCGACGGCGCATGCGTGTTCTCATTGAAATCCAACCGCAGCGCGTTGCGCCCTGCCAGTGGCGGATGGTACTCCGGCATCGCCGCAATCGCACGCCGCGGCTGGATGCTCTCCGGCCTCTGCTCTGCCACAACAGCACTCATCGCTTGCCGCCGTTCATTCGCACCCGCACGCTCTCCGCATGCGCCACCAGGCCCTCGGCCGTTGCCAGCGCAATCGCCTTCGGCCCCAGCGTCTTCAGCCCCGCCGCGGTGTAGTCCTGTACGGTGATCACCTTCAGAAAATCCGTAACACTCAAGCCACCGCGCACGCGCCCCACGCGCCCGGTCGGCAGCACATGATTCGGCCCGCTGATGTAGTCGCCCATGCTTTGCGGTGCAAAGTTACCCACGAACACTGATCCGGCATTCCGCACCCACAACAGATCGCTCGCCGCATCCACCGTCAAATGCTCAGGCGCGAGCCGGTTGGTGATCGCATGCGTTTCCTCAACCGATTCGCACAAAAACACCGTCCCACGAGCCCGCAGCGACACCTTCGCCAGGGCGTTGCCCTTCGCCCGCTTGTGCGCCAACTCTGCAACCTGCTTCGCCAGCTTCTCGTTCGCCGTCACAAACACGGCCAGCGTCTCAGGATCGTGCTCCGCCTGCGCGACCAGGTCCGCGGCAATGCCCTCGGCGTTCCCCGTCTCGCTCGTCACGACGATTTCCGTAGGCCCGGCGGGCATGTCGATGCCGCACTCCGTCGAGGCGATCACCTTTGCCGCGGTCACGTACAGATTGCCGGGACCGACAATCTTGTCCACGCGATTAATCGTCTCTGTGCCGTACGCCAGCGCCGCCACCGCCTGCGCTCCACCGGTGCGATACATCTCGGTCACACCTGCCAGGTGTGCGGCGGCCAGCGTCTCGCGGGCAGGCTTCGGGCTCACCACCACCACGCGCTCCACACCCGCCACCTGCGCTGGGATCGTCGTCATCAGCAGCGTGCTGGGCAGCGGAAACCGACCACCCGGCACATAGCAACCCACGGACTCCAGCGGACGCACGATCTGTCCTACCGTCACACCCGGCGTGTTCTCCGTGAACCACTCGTCCGGCTTCTGCTGCTCGGCGAAACTGCGAATGTTCTCCGCCGCAGTCCGCATCGCCTCCTGCAACTCAGGCGATGTCGCATTCCACGCATCCAGCATCTCGCCAGCCGTCACACGCAGCGGCTGCTTTTCTTGCAAACCGTCAAACTTCTCCGCCAGCTTTCGCAGTCCCTTGTCGCCGTCCTTGCGAACGCGCTCCATGATCTTGCGCACCACCGGCTCCACCTCCGCCGTCTTCACCGCACCGCGCTGCTCCAACTCGCGCAACAGCCTTTCGGCATCCTTCGCGCCACGCTCAGTGGTCTTTACGATCCGCATTACAGCACCACCTTGCTCAGCGGATACTCCACAATCCCGCTGCCACCCGCTGCCTTCAGCTTCGGAATCACGTCGCGCACCGTGGTCTCATCCAGAATCGTGTTCACCGCCACCCAGTTCTCATCCTTCAACTGAGACACGGTCGGCGATGACAGAGCCGGCAGGATCGCCAGCACCTCATCCAGGCTCGCCTTCGGCACGTTCAGCATCAGGCCAACCTGGCTCATCGCGTTGATCGCGCCGTTCAGCATCATCGCCAGGTTGCCGATCTTCTCGCGCTTCCACGCGTCCGCATACGCAGCGTTGTTCGCAATCAACTGCGTCTCGCTTTCCATCAGCACTTCGATGATGCGCAGCCGATTCGCGCGCAGCGAAGATCCCGTCTCTGTCACCTCGACGATCGCGTCGGCCAGCATGGGCGGCTTGACTTCGGTAGCGCCCCAGCTAAACTCCACCTTTACGTTGATCTTCTTCTCCGCGAAGTAACGCTTGGTGTACTCCACCAGCTCCGTCGCGATGATCTTGCCTTCCAGATCCTCGGGCCGCTGATACGGCGAATCCTCGGGCACTGCCAGCACCCACTTCACGCTCTGCCGCGACTGCTTGGAATACGTCAGCGACGTCACGCGCTCCACATCCGCCAAATTCTCCAGCACCCAGTCGTTGCCGGTCAGGCCGGCATCCAGCGCACCGTGCTCCACATAGCGGGCCATCTCCTGCGCGCGCACCAGCATGCACTCAATCTCGTCATCGTTGATGGCCGGAAAGTACGACCGCCCGTTTGCCAGAATCTGCCAACCCGCCCGCGCAAACAGAGCCACCGTCGCGTCCTGCAAACTACCCTTCGGAATCCCAAGCTTCAGCTTCGCCATCGCCCTACCGTGTCTCCTCGTTGCTCATCTCAATCGGCTTCGTAAAACAGCTCACCGTGCCTTCGTGGCATACCAGGCCGTCACCTTCCACAACAACGCGGAACAGCAACGCGTCCGAATCACAATCCGTCGCGGCGGTCACCACGCGCAGCCGGTTGCCGCTGGTCTCGCCCTTCATCCACAGCTTGTTCCGCGAACGCGACCAGAACGTGACAAACCCGGTCTCCAGCGTCTTCCGGTAGCTCTCCTCATTCAGAAATCCCAGCATCAACACCTCGCCGGTGCCTGCGTCCTGCACAATGCCGGCCACCATGCCGCCAGCCTTGTTGAAGTCGATCTTGGCGGGTTTCGCCGCTACGCTTGCCATTCCAATCCTCTCGTCCTGCCTGCCTGTGCCACGTCCACGACTTGCCTGGTCATCGCACTCGCCTGCAGACACAACAAAGCCCGCCTGCGAGCAGCGCATGAGCGGGCCATTTCATCTGGTTTCAGAGTTTCCGTTACGCCGGAACCTGCACCAGGGCCGCACACGCGCTCTGCGCATGATGGTGGTGGCCGTGATGAAGATGCAGCGTCATGTTCCTATACAGAAGCTAAAAGTGTGCTCCCTGGTTGTCAACGCGGACCGCGCCATAGGACGGTTTTCGCTTGCCCCTGTAGCCAAACGCCTGTAGCGTTGTGCCGTTGCCCGAACCGCGCCACCTGGGCACCCAGGAGTTCCCTTTCATGCACCAGCGCCGCCTGCTCACACTTGTTGCCCTGCTCTCCCTTTGGCCCGTCATCTCGCCGGCACAGACCCAATCTGCCGCCCCTAAGCCGGCAGCCGGAGCCGCCAAGCCCGCGACCAAATCCGTCACCGCCGCGCCTGCCGCGAAGGGCGAGCCGCTCGACCTGAACACCGCCACGCCTGACCAGCTCAAGGCTCTGCCCGGCATCGGCGACGCCTACGCCAAGCGAATCATTGACGGCCGTCCCTACACCATGAAGAACCAGCTGACCCAGCGCGGCATCCTGCCCCAGGCCACCTACGACAAGATCAAGGACAGCATCGTCGCCAAGCGCCCGGCCTCCGCCAAGTCCGCCGGCCCGGCCGCGGCCGCTGCTCCCGCCAAAAAATAACCGCTCACCTGCAAGAGGCCCGAAGCGACATGCCACAAAAGCGGCAGGCCGCTCCGGGCCTTTTTGGCGCGTCCGCCCAAACCATCCGGTACAGTGAAAGACAGCGCTGCCACCCCTGCTCACCAACGGCACGCTCCGTCGCACGCATGAAATCACCTCGTCCGATCGCCAGGCTGCTCCACAGCGTCCGCACCGCTCTTGTAGCGGGCGTGGTCTCGGTGCTTCCTTTCGCTCTCGTCGGTTGCGGACAGGTCAGCGGCTCCACCCAGACGCAGTACGCGCAACTCCGCGTCATCGACACCTCCACCTCTGCCGGCGGCCTCGACATTCAGGTCGGCTCCAGCGTCCTCGCCTACAACATCGGCTTCGGCAGCGTGGTGAACTACACCCCCGTTCTGCCCGGCACCTACACCATTGCTGCCAATCAGGCCGGTACGAAGACCGTGGTCAGCAGCGTTCGTGGAACGCTCGCGGCACCCACGGAGTACACCCTGCTGATCGGCAATACCGCCGCCGGCGCCCAGGCGCAACTGTTGACCGACCAGAGCCAGCCCGCACCCGGCAACCAGGTGCTCGTCCGCCTCATCGATCAAGCGACCGCGATCGGTTCCGTTGATGTCTACTTCATCCCTGCCGGCGGCAACCTGCTCACGACCAAGGCTGTCGCCACCGCTGTCAATCTGAACGACATCCGCACCGGCATCTATGTCCCGACCGGGACCTATCAGGTAGTGCTCCTGCCAGCCGGCACCGTGCCCGTGGCGGCCACCGCAACGACCCCGGCGACGACCGCGCTGTACAGCAGCGCCGCAACGTCCCTGCCTGCTGGCAGCGCCCGCACTATCGTCCTGTTGGACACCCAGGTGACCACCACCCCTGCCGTCCAGGTCATCTTCATCGCAGACTACGACTCGCCCTACGCCACCGGCACCGCACAATAGCGGCATCCGCCTCGCTGCCTGGGTGAGCTCGGCTTGCATGATGGGCGCCTGAAGACACGCCGAAGCGGGAAAGGTTTCGCACGGCTTTTCCGCGCGCTTTCCCAGCAAAATCGCGCAACCAGCCCTCTCAACCCGGGTCTCCTCTACCGTACGCGGCTTCGCTTCCGGGCCGCCCTGAAAGAGGAACCTCTCATGAAGATCGCGACACTTGCCGCAGCCGCCGCTCTGCTCGTTTCCACCGCTGCCTTTGCGCAAACTCCTGAGTCGAATCGCACTATCAACCAGCGCAAGTACAACCAGCAGCAACGCATCGGCCAGGGTGTCCGCAGCGGCCAGCTCACTCCGCGCGAAACCCAACATCTGGAGCATCAGGAAGGCGCGGTGAATCGCGAGGAGCACGCCATGCGCGCCGCCGACAACGGCCACCTCACCCGCTCTGACCGCCGCACGCTGCACGCGCAGCAGAATCAGGAGTCGCGCCGCATCTACCGCGACAAGCACAACGCCCGCGCATACTGATTCACGATTTGCGACCAGCTCAGGACGGCCCGCTCGCTAGCAGCGGGCCGTCTCGTTCTCGGCAGGCCAAATGCCGGACATGGCACCTGACTGCTACACTCGGCAGCCATGCGCCCGTCTGCTCATTTCGCTGCCATCGCCGCGCTTACCTGCGCTTCGTTCGTCCCCTCGTCAATGCAAGCGCAAAGCCGCCTCGTGGTCGTCAGCCAGAAGGACCACACGGCTCACATCTTCGATCCCGCGACGAATCAGCAGATCGCCTCCGTCGTGGAAGACGGCGTCACCGGTCATGAGGCCGTCATCAGCCCCGACGGTAAGACTCTCTACGTTCCCATCTACGGCGACTCCGGCGTGGGCAAGCCCGGCACGAACGGCGATCACATCGACGTGATTGATCTCGCCTCCGCCAAACAGACCGGCCGTATCGATTTCACCCACGGCGTCCGCCCGCACATGATCGTGTGGAACACCCACACCAACCAACTGCTCGTCACGACCGAACTCGACAAGACCGTTTCAATCATCGATCCGCACACGCTCAAGATCGTCGGCACCATCCCCACCGGTCAGGAGCAGTCGCACACCTTTGCCCTCTCGCCCGACGGCAAACGCGGCTACACCGCCAACGTTGGCCCTGGCACCGTGTCCGTGCTCGACATCCGGAACCGCAAGCTGCTCGCCACCATTCCGATCTCGACCGATACGCAGCGCATCTCCGTCTCGCGCGACGGCCGCTACGCCTTCACCAGCGACCAGACCAAACCCGAACTCGTCGTCATCGACACCGCTGCCATGAAAGTGGCGAGACGCATCCCCATCGCCGCACCCGGCTACGGCACCGCCGCCACCTTCGACGGCAAGTACTTGCTCGTCGCCATGCGCACCGTAGACAAGATGGCCGTCATCGACCTCAGCACCATGCAGGTCGCCCGCACCATCGACGTTCCCAAAGAGGTCTACGAGATCGTCCTCGACCCACGCGGCGGCCGCGCCTGGGCATCCTCCGCCGCCTCGGGCCAGATCGTCGCCATCAATCTGAACACCTTCGCCGTCAGCGCCCACATGCCCGCCGGCGACTACCCCGACGGTCTCGCCTTCTACGCACCCGGCAAGACCCCACAGGTCAGCCACTAACTGCTGTCCTAACGAGAAAGGCCCTCCGCGAAGGAGGGCCTTTCTCTTGCTGCTTAGCTACTGTTAGTACCGGTACTGGTCCGTCTTGTACGGCCCCTCGACCGGCACGCCAATGTAGTCCGCCTGCCGCTGCGACAGCGTCGTCAGCTTCACACCGATCTTCTCCAGGTGCAGCCGCGCCACTTCCTCGTCCAGCTTCTTCGGCAGCACGTACACACCAACCTTGTACGTATCGCGGTTCTTCCACAAATCGATCTGCGCCAGTGTCTGATTGCTGAAGCTGTTCGACATCACGAAGCTCGGGTGCCCGGTCGCGCACCCCAGGTTCACCAGACGCCCCTCGGCCAGCACAAAGATCTGCTTGCCGCTCGGGAACGTGTACTGATGCACCTGCGGCTTGATCTCCAGCTTCTCCACGCCCGGTGCCGAGTTCAGACGCTCCATCTGGATCTCGTTATCGAAGTGGCCGATGTTGCAGACGATTGCCTGGTCCTTCATCTGCTCCATGTGCTCCAGCGTGATGATGTCCACGTTGCCCGTGCAGGTCACGTAGATATCGCCGCGCCCCATCGTCTCTTCGATGGTCGTCACCTCGTAGCCCTGCATCGCCGCCTGCAATGCATTGATCGGGTCCACTTCCGTCACGATCACGCGCGCACCCAGGCCGCGCAGGCTGGCCGCCGAGCCCTTGCCCACATCGCCGTAGCCACAGATCACCGCAACCTTGCCGCCCATCATCACGTCGGTCGCGCGCTTGATGCCGTCGGCCAGCGATTCCTTGCAGCCGTACAGGTTGTCGAACTTCGACTTCGTCACCGAGTCGTTCACGTTGATGGCGGGCACCAGCAGCTTGCCCTGCTCCATCATCTTGTAGAGCCGGTGAACGCCCGTGGTCGTCTCTTCCGAAACGCCGCGCCAATCCTTGGCCACACGATGCCAGCGCTGCGGATCTTCTGCCAGCACCTTCTTGAGCAGCGCCTGGATCACGGCCTCTTCCTCACTGCCGGCCTTGCCGTCCACAAACGAGCGGTCGCCATCCTCCAGGTCCACGCCCTTGTGGATCAGCAGGGTCACGTCGCCGCCGTCGTCCACCACCATCTGCGGTCCCAGACCGCCGGGGAAGTTCAGCGCCTGGTCCGTGCACCACCAGTACTCCTCCAGCGTCTCGCCCTTCCAGGCAAACACCGGCGTACCGGTCGCAGCGATCGCCGCTGCCGCATGGTCCTGCGTGCTGAAGATGTTGCAGCTCGCCCAGCGAACGTCCGCGCCCAGCTCCTTCAGGGTCTCGATCAGCACCGCGGTCTGAATCGTCATGTGCAGCGAACCGGTAATGCGCACGCCTTGCAACGGCTTTTCCGCCGCATACTTCGCACGAATGCTCATCAGGCCCGGCATTTCCTGCTCGGCGATCCGGATCTCTTTGCGGCCCCAGTCGGCCAGGCTCATGTCTGCCACTTTGTATGGCAGGGCAGTTTCAGACTTCGTCTCTTCCGGTGCAAGCACAGCGGTAGCCATTCAGGTACTCCCTTTTTGCTTTCTTCTCGGCCTAACGAAAGCCGTGATAACCCTTATCAAGGTATCAGGATGCGCCGCTCGGCTGACGCATCCGTAGCCGCAGATTCACGCTTTCTTCGCTTCGGCATAAGCGGCATTTCGACCCGTTGATGCGACGAACGATAGCCCGACGGAAGAGACGTTTTGACCCGTTTATGCGACAAACGATAGCATCGCCGCATCACAGCAGATTGTCTGCGGGCGTTCACAGCACCACGTAAGCCAGCAGCACACAAGGGCGCCAACGAACTGGAACGGCATGGGTTTCGGGGAAGGTCTCAGGTCGGCACGCGAGGAGCGCGGCATCGCGCTCGACGACATATCCGTCGGCACTCGCGTTTCTCTGCGCAACCTCAGCGCCCTCGAAAATGAGCGCTTCCGCGAGCTTCCCGGCGGCATCTTCAACCGGGGCATCGTCCGCTCCTACGCTCGCTACGTCGGCCTCGACGAAGACGCCACGATCACCGCGTTCCTCGATGCTCTCCGTCGCCACGGCGTTGACCCCGAGCACGAGAACGAAAACTGGGCTGAGTTCGCGGAGAACGTAAAACGCAGCCGCAGCGAGCGCTTCGAAGGCCGCCGCGCCCGCTGGGCCGGCGTCATCGCCATGGTGTTCGTGCTGGTGCTGCTCGCTCTGGGCGTGACCGCGCTTCTGGCCCGCCGTGGCATCGTCCACCTGCCTCCCCGGCTCGCATCACGCCTCCATCTCGTCCCACGGCACCCGGCCTCCAGCAGCGGCGCCCCCGCAGCCTCCCAGCCCGACCCCGACCAGCCGGACACGCATCAGCAATAGTCTGCAAAGCCGGATCTCCTTCGGCTTGCTCGTTGACGCGGGCAGTTCACATCTCTACCCTGTGTGGTATCGCGCGAAATTTCGCACCGCAACGCAGCAGTTGCATCCGCCGGCAATTCCCGGCGGAGCGGCATGCCGCTTGCTCCCCGCGTCATCTTTAGGAGACCCACCGTGACCCCGAAGCACCCTGCCCGCCTTCTCGGCTTGCTCGCTACTGCCGCCGTCCTCTCCGCGCCCGCCATCGCTCAGAACACCAATGGCAGCATCTCCGGAACAGTCAAAGACGCCAGCGGAGCCGTTGTTCCGGGCGCGGTGATCACCATCACCAATGAAGACACCGGCGTCTCCCGCACCTTCAAGAGCTCCGGCAGCGGCGTCTATACCGCAACCACCCTCGCTTTCGGTAACTACACCGTCAAGATCGAGGCGCCCGGCTTCACCACGCAGGTGGTCAACCACCTCACTCTGCATGCCTACGACGCCCTGACCGTCAATGGCGACCTGAAGGCCGGCTCCTCCAATCAGGAAGTCTCTGTCACCGCCGACCAGCTCCAGCTCAACAGCGAGAACGCCACCGTCTCCGGCCTCCTGAACGGCACCCAGGTCAAAGAGCTAATCCTCAACAACCGCAATTACGAGCAGTTGCTCGCCCTGCAGCCCGGCGTGGTCTACGGCGGCACCACCGACCAGCTCTACATCGGCTCCTCGCTGCCCGGCGGCACCACGGCCACCGTCGCGTTCTCCGTCAGCGGCAATCGCTCGTCCACGAACAACTGGACCATCGACGGCACCACCAACGTCGACCGCGGCTCCAACCTGACGCTGCTCAGCTACCCGTCCATCGACGCCATCCAGGAAATCAAGACCCTGCGCAACACGTATACCGCCGAGTACGGCGGCAGCGTCGGCGGCCAGGTCAACGTCGTCATCCGCTCCGGCACCAACAGCCTGCACGGCACCGTCTACGAGTTCTTCCGCAACGACGTCCTGAACGCCAACAACTACTTCAACAAGCTCACGGCAACCCCCACGGCGCGCCCGCTGCTGCGCTACAACGATTTTGGCGGCACGGTTGGCGGTCCCATCTGGAAGGACCACACCTTCTTCTTCTTCTCGGGTGAGTATCGCCGCGTGATCAACTACGCTTCGATCTCACAGAATGGCGTCCCCACCGCGCTCGAGCGCCAGGGCATCTTCAACGTCAACGTCTGCACCCGCGAAACCTTCACCGCCACCACGGCGACCTGTGCCACCACGGGCAACAGGGTTACGGCGATCGATCCCACCGCCGCTGCATACGTTCGCGACATCTTCGCTCCCGACGGCAGCCGCGTCCTCTTGCCCAATGCGCCCGCGCTCGGTCCCAACTACGTTGTTTCCAATCAGCGCGCCGTCTACAACGAGAACCAGGAAGTCGCTCGCATCGATCACAACTTCGGGCAGCGTCTTGTTCTCTCCGGTCGCATGATCTACGACGAAATCCCGACGCTGGAACCTGGCGGCGCCTTTACCAACGCGTCCAGCCTGCCGGGTGTAAACAGCACGGTCAACCAGAGCAGCACGAACTCGCCCGGCCATAACTATCTCGGTCGCGCTACCTACACGGTCAGCCCCACCCTTGTCGTCGAGGGCGGCTACGACTACAGCTACGGCGCCATCCTCTCCACACCCAACGGCTACCTCTCGAACGCGGTCTCAACCGATATCAAGCCGATCCTGCCGTTTGCCTCAACCCTTGGCATTGTGCCGATCGTGACCATGACCGGCGCCACGTCGCTCACCAGCTCGGGCATCTACAACGTCCGCTCGGTTGACCACAACGTGTTCGCCCAGGCTACCAAGACCATCGGCCGTCACACTCTCATTTTCGGTGCCACGTATCACAACTACCTGAAGACAGAGAACGCCACCGGCTCCAACGCCGGCAGCTTCGCCTTCACCAATACGAACGCTCCCGCCGGCACCACGGCGCAATCCTTCCAGCAGTCGTTTGCGAACTTCCTCTCAGGCTACGCGGCTTCATACACGCAGGCGTCCACGGCCATTACGCCCAAGCTGAAGTCCAATCTCACCGAAGCCTTCCTTCAGGACAACTGGAAAGTCAGTTCGCGCTTCACCGCCAACTTCGGCGTTCGCTACAGCTACTTCGGCAACCCCGTCGATCAGAACAATCTGCTCGACAACTTCAGCCCGGCCAACTACAACGCCGCTCTGGCGCCCACCATCGACACCAACGGCAACATCTGCCTCAAGGCACCCTGCGTTGGCGGTGCCGCTCCGAACGCCAACTACGACCCGCTCAACGGCATCATCCTCGGCGATTCCTACAACACGAACGGTTACGCCACGGCTCGCAATCACCAGTCGCCCTACGGCGCTACCGTCAGCCCCAACAAGTGGGCCAACGTCGCTCCGCGCCTTGGCTTCGCATATGACCTGGGCGGCGACGGCAAGACCGTCCTGCGCGGCGGCTATGGTATCGCCTTCGACTCCACGCTCTTCGGCACTTATGAGCAGAGCACTTTCCAGAACCCGCCTTACGTGCAGACTGTCACGTACAACAACGTGCAATTCAACAACCCCACCGGCGGCAACGTAGCGACCACCTTCGCACCAAATGCGCTTCGTGCCACCGATCCCAACTTCCGTACGCCATACACCCAGCAGTTCTCGCTCGGCTTCCAGCGCGAAATCCTGCCGGATCTCGTCCTGACCACGGACTACGTCGGAAATCACGGCGTTCATCTGCAGGGTGTGGTGGACATCAACGAAGTCGCACCCGGCGCATACACGCAGGCGCCGCTGAACCTCTCTCCTCTGAATGCTGCCGGAACTGGTCAACGGTTCACCTCCTCCAGCTCGGAGTTGGTGCTGAACCGCATCCGTCCATACCTCGGCTACAACGCGATCAACGTGGTTCAGACGGTCTTCGGTTCCAACTACAACTCGCTCCAGGTGCAGGTGCAAAAGCGCTTCAAGGGCGCCAACCTGGTCGATGTGAACTACACCTACTCCAAGGCGCTCACTGACAACCAGACCGACCGCTCCACCTCCATTCAGGACCGCACCAACCCTCGGGCGGAGTACGGCCCGTCTCAGTACGACCGTCGTCACGTCTTCACGGCGGACTTCGTCTACGAACTGCCCTTCTTCCGGGAACAGCACGGCTTCCTCGGTCACGTCGCGGGCGGCTGGCAGTTCTCCGGCATCGTCGCGGTAAACAGCGGGCTTCCTTTCACCGCGAGCACCAGCAATCTCGATCCTGGGGGCCTCGGCTTCCTCGGTGCCAGCGCCTCCGGTGGACGTCCTGACCAGGTCGGGAATCCCAACAAGAACGCCCCGCACACCCGCCTACAGTGGTTCAACACGGCTGCGTTCGCACCCGTCCCGCTCGGCCAGGCTCGTCCGGGCAATGCTCGTCGCGGATCGATCCTGGGACCAGGCTTCCAGCGCTGGGATCTCGGCTTCATGCGCAACTTCAAGCTGACCGAAAAGCACCGCACCGACCTGCAATTCCGCGCGGAAAGCTTCAACACCTTCAATCACACCAACTGGGCCACCATCGCCACCTCGGCCTTTGTGAGCCAGACTGGCTTTGGTACGAGCTACGGCCAAGTCACCGCCACCCGCGACCCGCGCATCCTGCAGCTCGCGCTCAAGCTCAACTACTAACCACACCCAAACGACGCACGGGGAGCGCTTCGGCGCTCCCCGTCGCGTTCCCGCCCCTTCCTGTAAACTTCAAGGGATACTTTCCCGCACATCCGCGTCCCCGCGCCCGTGCCGTGAAATCACCCGGAGGAGTAGAAGTTTGCCTACACGCGACCGTTTCCTGTTCACCTCAGAGTCCGTAACCGAAGGTCATCCCGACAAGATCGCCGACCAGATCTCCGACGCCATCCTTGACGCCTGCCTCAAGGAAGATCCCTACAGCCGCGTCGCCTGCGAGACCCTCACCTGCACCGGCCTTGTCGTCATCGCTGGCGAAATCACGACCAAGGCCTACGTCGACTTCCAGTCGCTCGTCCGCTCCACCGTCGCAGAGATCGGCTACACCCATTCCGAATACGGCTTTGACTCGAACACCTGCGCGGTCATCTCCTCCATCAATAAGCAGTCGCCTGACATCGCACAGGGCGTGGACAAGGACGGCGCCGGCGACCAGGGCATGATGTTTGGTTACGCCACCAACGAGACGCCAGAGCTGATGCCCCTGCCCATCTCGCTGGCCCACCGCCTCGCGGAGAAGCTCTCCCAGGTCCGCAAGAACGGCACCATGCCCTACCTCCGTCCGGACGGTAAGAGCCAGGTGACCGTCGAGTACGCCGAAGTCGGCAAGCCCGCCCGCGTCGACGCCGTGGTCATCTCCTCGCAGCACGAGGAAGACGTGACCAACGAGCAGATCCACAAGGACGTCATCGAGCACGTCATCAAGGCCGTGATCCCCGCCGAGCTGCTGGATGAGAACACCAAGTTCCACATCAACCCGACCGGCCGCTTCGTCATCGGCGGACCCATGGGCGACTCCGGCCTCACCGGCCGCAAGATCATCGTGGACACCTACGGCGGCATGGGCCGTCACGGCGGCGGTGCCTTCTCCGGCAAGGACTCCACCAAGGTCGATCGCTCGGCTGCCTACATGGCCCGCTACATCGCCAAGAACATCGTCGCCGCCGGCCTCGCCGAGCGCTGCGAGGTGCAGCTCGCCTACGCCATCGGTGAGCCCCAGCCCGTCAGCGTCCTCGTCGACACCTTCGGCACCGGCACCATCAGCGAGACCGAGCTGACTGAGCTCGTCCGCGCCAACTTCAAGCTCAACCCCTCGGGCATCATCGAGACCCTTGGCCTGCGCCGCCCCATCTTCAAGCAGACCGCGGCCTACGGCCACTTCGGCCGCCAAGGCTCGGCCGACAGCTTCACCTGGGAAAAGACCGACAAGGCCGAAGCCCTGAAGTCCGGCGCAGCGAAGTACGAAACCGTCGCCGCCCGCTAACCACAAACCTCGGATTCGAGCCGAGGCGACGCACACAGAAAAAGCGGAGCTCTCCTTACGAGAGCTCCGCTTTCTTATGTGCACTGACCGGCAGAGCTAGCTCGCAAAGCGTCGGCGTGCCGCCCCGGCCATGCCTGCAAGTGCGGTCCCAAGGAGCACGAACGTGTTCGGTTCGGGTGTGACCCCTGAACCAGCTGTCAGAGTTGAGGTGTCGAGTGCCTCCTCCAGGGAGAAGTAGGTGCTTCCCCCGCCCGCTGCCAGCGGCGTAAGGAAGTTTGCCGTGCCGCCCGTGAAGCTTGCGTTGATGTTCGTAAAGTAGGTGTTCGGGCCACCGTATCCGCTGTCGTCCATAGTGTTGCCGGGGGCACCATAGCCGTCGATACCGTCGCCATCGAATCCGAAGATGTCCGTCGAGGAACTAAGGTTGATTGAGCTCAGAGCACTGCTCGAGTTATTCACGATCCCGATGAGCGTGTCATCGGAGCCGTCGTAGGTGCCGCCCGCCAGGGTATAGCTTGGACCTGGTGTAACGGTCGTACCGCTGTCCGTGACCGTGATGATGAGGTCGCAACCGGCAGTTGCATAGCCCAACGACGGGCAGACGGATGCTGCACGCATTGAGCTCGAAACGAAGAGCCCGGTCAACAACGCAAGGACCATGGAAAGAGTTCTCATGTGTTTCTCCACAAGCTGGATTTTTTGCTGATTTTTCTGGTAGCGACTGGAGATGCCGATTCAGCGCACTTCCCTGTCGCGACACAGTGTTGATCAACTTTTGAAAACGTCAACATGAAAATTCGTCGGCTCTTGCCGGAATTCGATGACTGTGCTTATAGCCGACAGCCATCCAGCCTGAAAACAGTTGGCATCATGCCTGGGCGGTTGTATTACTAGGAATTTTCTGGTCGGCGGACGGAACACCTCCTCGTCCTTTAGCCGCTGGACGAGCTCCCAGGTTCTGCTCAATGCAAAAGCCCCGCAGCTGAAAACGGGGCAGAGCCGCACTCCAAGCCAGGCCCCTACGTCAGGAAACAACGTAACCTTCCCTCTGCCCATCCAATACAGACGGTCCGAAAACATGCTCATCCAGAACGAGTTCGACATTCAGTTCCACCTGCCCTGCGAAACGGCCATGATCGCCCTGCTGCACCTGCATCCCTCGTTGCAGGAAAGCTTGCGCTCTTCGGACGATCTGAACATTGAGCACGTGGACAGCAGCACCACCCGCACCATCACGCCCACCAGCTACACCGATTGCTTCGGCAACCGGTGCGCCCGCTTCACCGCGCCGGCAGGTGCCCTGCGCCTCAGCGGCCGCAGCCTGGTTGAAGCCTCCGATGTGCAGGACTGGCAGGCCTTCGACGCGGTCCAGCACCCAATCGCCGACCTCCCGCACGAGGTGCTTCAGTTCCTGCTCTCGAGCCGCTACTGCGAGGTGGACCGCTTCAACGGCATCGCCTCAGACCTCTTCGGCCACCTTCCCCGTGGTTGGCAGCTCGCCGCCGGCATTCGCGACTGGGTCCACGGTAAAGTCCGCTTCGACTACATGAAGGCCCGCTCCACCAAGACCGCCATGGACGTCTACACCGAGCGCGAAGGCGTCTGCCGTGACTTTCAGCACCTCGCCGTCACGCTCACCCGCGCGATGAATATTCCCGCCCGCTACGTCACCGGCTATCTCGGCGACATCCGCGTGCCCTACGGCGGCGCCGGCGATTTCTCCGCCTGGTACCAGGTCTACCTGGGCGGGCAGTGGTGGAACATGGACGCCCGTCACAACGAGCCTCGCTTCGGCCGCCTGCTTATGGCCGCCGGTCGCGACGCAGCAGACGTCGCCATCACCACCTCCTTTGGCGTCGCCAACCTCACTCACTTCTCCGTTGAGTCCAACGAGGTCACCGCCGCCGGAGACCGCGTTCCGCTGCCCTCCGCCCCCGCCGTCCAGCCCGTTTCCGCCTAACTTCCGGCGCAGGGTCCAAACCGGCTGCCTGCTACACTCATGGCAGCCGGAACAGCCTTGGTCATCCCGTTTCCCAAAGAGATTCCGTACCAGGGCACCATGCTGGTCGGCGCGCTGCTGGTCGCCGCTCTCATCGCGGAAGGCAATTCGCCTGTGCTTTGCCTGACTGTGCTCGGCTGGATGCTGGTCACCAACTTCGGCTTCAATATCGTCGGTGGCTTCCGAAACCCGGCGGGCGCCTACATCCTGTTCGTCACCCTGTTCACAGGCCTGCTTGGCGTCTTCGTCAAGGCGCTCACCAACGAGCCGCTGGTCGCCAACGTTCCAAACGCCGACCAGACCCTGCTCGTTTACATGCTGGGGACCTGCGCCACCACGTTTGCCGCTCTGCTCAGCCTGCGCTTCCGCCCCAAAAAGCCCTTCCTCGCCGGCAGGCTCACCCAGGGCAACACCAACAACGTCGTCATCGGCTGTCTCGTCGTCGGCATCGGACTGCCGTACGCGTTGTACCTGCTCGCCCCGGGCCTCGCCAGCATCGCTCGCCAGCTCAACATCACACTTCCGCTGGCCATCCTCATCGGCGTGTTTCAACGCGTCAAGGCCACGGGCGGCCGTTCCAGCTTCTCCTGGCCAGTGCTCATCGCCTGGGCCTTTTCCACCTGGGTCGGCCTGCTCTCCTACTCCAAGGAGGCCATGTTCGCGCCCTCGCTGGCCTGGGTCGTCGCCTCCGCCGCCGCGCGCCTCCGCCTTAGCATTCTCCAGGTCATCACGCTCGTCCCGCTTGGCGCCTTTGCCGTCCTGATCCTGGTCCCCTACTCGCAGTACGGCCGAAACTTCCGTGACGAGACCGCCGCCAATCCCCAGGTCGCCTACAATCTGCTCCGCCATCCGCTTGCCCTGCGCGACAAGGTCAATCGCGACGCCGCGGAACGCATCGACTTGTACCACTGGTACAACCAGCCGCGCGGCATCTTTGACCGGCTCACGCTTGTCCCCATCGACAGCGCCCTCATCGCTCTCACCGACCTCCAGGGCCCCATCGGTCTGCAGAACACCTTCAACTACTTCGAAAACATCATTCCGCACTTCATCCTTCCGGATAAGCCGGAGATCCGCGCCGGCAACGACTACGCCCACGAGATCGGCATGCTTGCGCCCTCCGATCACACCACCGGCATCTCTTTCTCGCCCTTCGGCGACGCCTATCATCAGGCCGGCTGGTTAGGCATTCTCCTCGTCATGCCTGCCATTCAGTTCCTCATGTTTGTCGCCATGAACTACGTTCTCGGCAGCACCGAAGAGGCGCCCTGGGCACTCTTCTTCGTCATGGCCTTCGCCCACATCGCGGCCGAAGGCATGCTCTCCTTCCCGGTCTACATCATCTCGTTCGGCATGGAGGCCGTCGTGGCCACAGCCTTTGCCATGATCTATCTGACGCCCATGATCGGCTCGCTCCTGCTCGGTCCCGGCCGCAACGCCATACCCGAACGGTCCTTCGCACAGCCGGCGCGCACCCGCTTTGCTGCAGAGGCACGGGGCTAGCCTGGCGCTTCACCCTGGTGCGGCCCTCCACGGCAATCCTGGCGTGAACCGCGGCCGCCCGGTCCCGCCAACCGGTAGAATCAAAGCCGCATGAATAAGCTGGTTGTCGGCAATCTGACCCACCGCCCCCTGCGCTCGGTCATCTCCATCCTCGCCGTGGCGGTTGAGGTCATCATGATCCTCTCCATTGCCGCCATCCTCATCGGCAAGGTCAACGGATACCACCAGCACACCAGCGGCATCGGCATGGATATGGTCGTGCGGCCCAACAGCGTCAACAGCATGGTTGCCCTGTCCAGCGCCGGCGCCGACCTCCGGGTCGCTCCCATCCTCGACAGCATCCCCAACGTCGACGTCGTCGCCCCCGTCAACATCCAGCTCACTAGCTCGCTCGACTCCATCTATGGCATCGATTTCCCCAGCTTCAATGCCCTCACCCCCTTCAAGTTCCTTGAAGGGGGACCTTTTACTCAGCCGACCAGCATCATCCTGGACGACTACGTCGGTAAGGGCAAGCACCCCGGCGATCCGTACCAGGTCTTCGGGCACACCTTCATCATCTCGGGCATCGTGGAGCACGGCCGCGGCGGCCGCAAGTACGTTCCTCTGACTACCATGGGCCAGTACACCGGCACTGAGGGCAAGTGCACCGTCTTCTACCTGAAGACGACCGATGCCCCCAAGCACCAGAACCAGGTTCGCGACGCCATCCACGCCACCGAGGGCATGCAAAGCTACAACGTCCAGACGCTCGACGAGTACCTGTCGCAGATCACGCCAGACAAGCTGCCGGCGCTCAAGCCCAGCATGTACACCGTCACCGGCATCGCGGTCGTGGTCGGCTTCCTAGTCATCTTCCAGTCCATGTACACCGCCATCATGGAGCGCACGCGCGAGATCGGCATTCTCAAATCCCTCGGCGCCTCCCGCGGCTACATCGTGCAGGCCGTCCTCGCGGAAACCCTGCTCCTGTCTGCGCTCGGCATCGTCGTCGGCGTGGCGTTCAGCGTGGTGCTCAACCTCATCCTGAACAAGACCATGCCCACCCTCGACTACCAGCTAAGCTGGCCCTGGGTCATCCGCGGCATCCTGCTCGCCTTCGCCGGAGCTCTGCTCGGCGCCCTCTACCCTGCCTTCAAAGCCGCCAGCAAAGACCCCATCGACGCCCTGGCGTACGAATAGCCCGTTCGGCGTCACCATAGAAGCGTCTCGGCCCATCGAGAAGGTCGGAAACTCGGAAGATTGCGGTGTCACCTGAGCGCAGCGAAGGATCTGCTTTCTTCCGCGCGCCCGACTTCCTCAGTTGCTCGCTCCAGCGCTGTCGCCCTACTGCCTATTCCCTGATCCCTACTCGCTGACTCGCTGACTCGCTGACTCGCTGACTCGCTGACCCGCTGACTCGCTGACTCGCTGACTCGCTAAAATCAGACCCATGCTCATCCCCTCCATCGACCTCATGGGCGGCCGCATCGTCCAGCTCGTCCAGGGCGAAACCCTCAAACTCGCCTTCGACGACTTCGATTACTGGATCGAGCGTTTCAGCAAGTACCCCCTGGTCCAGCTCATCGACCTCGACGCCGCCAAGCGCCAGGGATCCAACGAGCCACTGATTCAGCAATTCACCAGCAAACTGAACTGCCAGGTCGGTGGCGGCCTTCGCACCGCGGAAGACGGCCAGCGCATGCTTGACCTCGGCGCCAAGCGCGTCATCTATGGCTCCACGCTCTTCGGCGGCGACACTGAAGCCGACCGCAAGCGCCACCCGGTCCTCAATCTCGCCTTCGCTGAATCGCTCCGCAAGGCGCTCGGCGAGGACCAGCTCGTCTTCAGCGTCGACACAAAGAACGGCCGCGTCGCCGTAAAAGGCTGGCAGGACTCCGTCGATCTCACCCCCGAAGAAGCCGTCACTTGGCTCGAAAACGACTGTGGCGCGTTCCTCTACACCCACGTCGACACCGAAGGCACCCTCTCTGGCTTCCCCATTGACGTCGCCGCGATCCTCCGCGCTTGCACCGCAAAACAGCTCATCGTCGCCGGAGGCATCCGCTCCCAGGTCGAAGTCGACGAACTCGACCAAATGGGTGTCGACGCCGTAGCCGGAATGGCCGTCTACTCCGGCCTCATGCCCGCCTGAGCAAAGGCAGCGTGACCTGAGATAGAGGCAGTGTCATCAGGTAGAGGCAGTGTCATCCTGAGCGAAGCGAAGGATCTGCTTCTGCTCGCACTAGCGGAAGGGTGGCGAGGCTCACCAAACCTACCCCAGCGGAGGTTGAGGCACCTTCACCCACTGCATCCCCGCTGCAACCGCCGCCTCGATCCCTAAGTCCGCATCCTCAAACACCAGGCAGTGCTCGGGCGGGACACCCAGCCGTGCCGCCGCCGTCAGAAACGGCTCCGGATCCGGCTTGCCGTGGGCGTAATCCTCCGCCCCGACAATCACATCGAACTTGTCCGTCAGCCCCAGCAATCGCAGCGAGTTGAAGATACTCGCCCTCGGGGACCCTGAAACGATTGCTAGCGGGATCCGCCCATGCCCCTCGTGCACATGGGCCACCACGGCTTCCACCGGTTTCAACTTCACAAGCCGCTTCAGAAACAACGCTTCCTTGTACTCGGCCAGCTCGCGTGCCGGCATCTGCAAGCCATGCTGCTCATTCAGCATCTCGATCGTGCGCTCCACCGGCACGCCCGCCAGCGCGTAGAACTGCCGCTCATCCAGCGAACACCCGTGCAGGCCCAAGGCCTCGTTCCAGCAGACAAAGTGCAGCGGCATCGTATCCGCCACCGTCCCGTCCAGGTCGAACAGGTACGCGCGAAAGTCGCCAGGCGGCAACAACAAAGCTTCCGACATACCTCCAGTATCGCGCGGTCCGCCAAAAAGCAGCTGCACCGACCCCTGTGCACTTCCGGCTAAGCCTCTCGGCAACAGGAACTTACGCGCAAGCCAAGCGAAATGAGGAACTTACATGCACTCCAGAGCGCAACCCGCTTAGATTAAGGAACTTACCATTGAGTGGGAGGGGGCGGGTAGCCCCGAGGGAGGGTTGATACACTGCCCCTGTGATCGACCTCGCCTTCAGCATTCTCGCCGCAGACTTCACCCGGCTCGGCGAGGAAATCGCCACCGCCCAGCGCGGCGGCGGCACCGTCGTCCACGTCGACGTGATGGACGGCCATTTTGTCCCCAACATCACCTTCGGTCCACCCGTCGTGGCCGCCGTCCGCAAGGTCACCCGCCTGCCGCTCGACTGCCACCTGATGATCGAAGATCCGGACCGCTATATTCCCGATTTCGCAAAAGCCGGTGCCGACTGGCTGCTCGTCCACCAGGAAGTTTGCCGGCACCTGCACCGGACGCTCACCTCAATCCGCGAGCACGGCATGCAGCCTGCCGTCGTAATCAATCCCGCAACGCCGGTGGAGACTCTCATCGAAGTCCTGCCGCTCGTGCACCACGTCCTCGTGATGACCGTGAACCCCGGTTTCGGCGGCCAGAGCTTCATTCCGCGCTGCGTCGAAAAGGTCCGTCATCTCGCCGATCTACGCAAAGAACTCGGCCTGAACTACCGCATCGAGGTTGACGGCGGTATCGCCAAGGACACCGTTTCGGCTGTCGTCGAAGCCGGTGCCGACCTCCTCGTTTCCGGTTCCGCAATCTTCCAGCCCGGCAAGACCGAGGAAAACGCACGCGAGTTCCTCCAGGTCGCAAAGGGCGCGGCGTTGGTCTCGGCCTGACGCTGCGGCAGGCTGTTGACGGTTGCGGAAAGTAGCAGTCCAACCGTGTAGAAACTTCTCACTTCGCGGCGCGGCCCGTCGCCCGCGGAACGCTAGAATGATCTGGTAGGGCTGAGGTCGCACATCGCGTCTCGTCCTGCTCAAAAGAGGTTTGCGGATGCGTTTTTCTTCTCCGCGCGAGTTCCGCTCGCGCTCGTTCTTCGTCCGGCGTTCCACGACCGTGTTGCTTGCCGGACTCCTGTTCGCTCCCATCGCTAACAGCGTCGCCCAGCAGCAGACAGCTCCTGCGGCCACTGATGCGCAGGCACCCGCAAGCACACCCGCCGATGCGCCGGCCGGAACGACCACTGCGGACCAGACGCCGACCGCCGTTCTGAGCAACACGCCGCGTAAGAAGACCCGCAAGACGGAAGACACCAAGCAGGAAAAGCGCGACGAAAAGGTCAAGCAGACTAAGGACACGATCAAAGAGCAAAAGCGGATGCAGCAGCGGCTCAAGGCCAATCCGCTGGCCAACGTGAACACGGCACAGCCCGACAAGCTCCTGTTCGACCGCGCTATGGTCGCGCTGAACAAGGGTCACTACGACGTAAGCCGCCTCCTGCTGCAGGACATGCTCGCGACCTATCCCGATTCCGAGTTCCAGATGCGCGCCAAGCTCGCCTTTGCCGACAGCTGGTACAAGGAAGGCGGCACCGCCGCGCTGACCCAGGCCGAAACCGAGTACAAGGACTTCATCGTCTTCTTCCCGAACGCGCCGGAAGCTGCGGAAGCGCAGATGCGCATCGGCGACATCTACTTCAAGCAGATGGACAAGCCCGACCGCGACTACGCGAAGGCCGTTCACGCGCAGGAAGAGTATCGCAACATGCTCACGCAGTACCCGGACAGCAAGCTGATTCCGGAAGCGAAGCAGAAGCTGCGCGAAGTGCAGGAAGTGCTCGCCACACGTGAGACCGGCATCGCCGATTTCTACGCCGGCCACGACAACTACGCAGCCTCAATCGCCCGCTATCAAACCGTGGTCGATACGTACCCGCTGTACAGCAAGATCGACTCCGCGCTGATTGGACTCGGCGATGCGTACGCTGCGCAGGCTCGCTTCGTTCGCAGCAATCCTGCGATGAAGAATCTGAGCGAAGACCAGCGCGCCCGCCTCCTGAAGGTGTACGAAGATCAGGCAGCAGCGGCGTACGGCCGTGTGGTCACGGTGTACAACGCTTCGCCGCGCGTCGAGGATGCACGCGATCGCCTGGAAGCGCTTGGCGCCCCGATTCCGGAGCCCACGGCCGAGCAGGTTGCCGCCAGCCAGGCGCTGGAGAACAGCCGCCAGACCTACAGCATCGCCAACCGCGCCAAGGGCCTGATCCTGCGCGGGCCGGACGTGGTGCAAGCTGCCCGTATTGGCGACCCCGGCCTGGCCGACCCGCATGCGACGTACGCTCCGCAGGTATCCAAGCGCATTGAGAGCGAGTTCAACGCCGCTGTCGGCAACAAGCCCGTGGCCGCGGCCGCAGCGAACGCGCCAGCGGCGGCCGGTGCGGACGACAGCACCGCGGCAGCGCCGGCAGGCTCAACCGCAGCAAGTTCAGCACCCGCGACCCTATCGGATATCCCGGCAAACGGCGCGCCAACCGACGCTGCCGATGCTGGCAGCACGACCACGGTTCCGGTTACGCCGGCTGGTGTTGCTCCCGCGACCGGCAACCGCAGCGTTGGCGTGGAGATCCTGACACCAGGCGCAAGCACCACGACCGACGCCGGATACGGCTTGCCCAAGCCCGGCCCCGCAAACACGGCATTGCCGCCGGTAGAGAAGGCTGCTGAAATCCCCGACGCAGTCAACGACGCCGCCGGTGTGAAGACCCCAGCCGGACAGCAGACACCGCAGGCAGACGACAAGGGCAAGGTCAAGACTCCCAAGCCCGACTACGACAGCGACGTGGAAAGCAGCAGCAAGCACAAGAAGAAGAAGGGCGTGAAGAAGCTGAACCCGTTCTAAACTTCGCGATCGCTCCAGCGAGAGCGGGCAGCCGAGTGCTGCCCGTTTTCCTTTGCTGAAGTATCTGCTCCGGAGACGGCCGCAGTACCCGCGCTTCAGACCTGTAGCACCCCTGTAAAGCCGGTAGACAGCGCCACTTGGTACACTTCGGCATCATGCACCGGCTCACCGCTTTGTCTGTCGTCCTTGCCGCTGGTTCGTTCAGCGCATCCGCACTGTCCCAGGCTGCGGCTCCCCCCATTCAGGTGCGGCCTGCAAACCCGAAGCGGGTTGTCTCCATCGACCCTGCTGCACGTGCGGCACAGCAGCAGATCAAATCTGCCATCGCAAACCCGGACGGAAGCGCGACCTTTAACGTGATCGCGCCCAACGCGAAGAGTGTTGCCGTCACGCTGGAAGGCGAAGCAGAACCGCGTCCACTGCAGCAGGACGCGAACGGCACCTGGACGCTGACGACGGAGCCGCTGAAGCCCGAGTACTACGGATATCGCGTCATAGTGGACGACGAGCGCGAAATGGATCCTCGGGATCCGATGGTCCGCCTGAACCTGCAAAACCCGTCGAGCATCGTGCACATCCCGGGCCGGCCGTCACCCGCGCCGTGGGACCTGCAGGACATTCCGCATGGCACGGTGGAACACGTGATGTACACCAGCAAGCTGGCCACGGACGAAGCCGGCCTGCACGACCGCGACCTGTACGTGTACCTGCCGCCGAACTACGACGCGAAGCGCAAGCAGAAGTTTCCGGTGCTGTACCTGCTGCACGGCTACTCGGACTCGGCAATTGGATGGACGGACGCCGGTCAGGCGAACTGGATCATGGACTCGCTGATCCAGCAGGGCAAGATCCAGCCCATGGTCGTCGTCATGCCGCGCGCCTATGGCACCATGCGCATGATTACCGAGGGCTGGGGTGTTTGGACCGCGCCGTACAAGCTGCCCATTGAAAACCAGGACATCTTCGAGCAGATGATGCTCAAGGAAATCATCCCCATGTCGGAGGCCCGCTACAACATCGCGACCGACTCAGCGCATCGCGCGCTGGCTGGGCTGAGCATGGGCGGCGGCCACTCCATCCACACAGGGCTTAGCCATCCTGAGGTCTTCGGCTACGTGGGTGCGTTCTCGTCCGCGATCGTCTCGCCGCTCGCGCCAGGGTCGACGAATGCGCAGAACGCCTCCAGCATTTCTGACGAGACCTATCAGGCAGCATTTCAGGGCATCGTTCCGAATGCGAAAACGCAAGCACCGTTCAAGTTGTTCTGGCTCTCTTGCGGCACCGAGGATGGGCTGAACACGGTAAATCAGAAGTTCGGCACCTGGGCCAAGCAGAACGTGAAAGGCAACGTAAGCATCAACCAGACTCCGGGGATGCATACCTGGTTGGTGTGGCGTGACAACCTGATCACGTTCTCGCAGCTACTGTGGAAGTAATACCGGCTACAAGCGACAAAGATCCTGCCGCACTCCAAAGATGGAGGACGCCTTTCCCAACAGAGCGCCTTCATCTTTCTTTGTGAGCTGTTTCCTGGGCACAGCAACCAGCCTGCAGGGAAGCTGTATGCGCCATTTTTTTCTCCTTTGGAGCACAAATGGCTTTTTCTGCAAGCAAGTTCAAAGCATCGATGGCTTTGGTCGCACTCGGGATGGCGTGTGGCCTTGCGGCCCACGCCGACCCTGTTACCTGGACGCAATGGAACAGCGTCGTGGGGGGAAACCCTGGCACCGCGTCGGGCACCATCGCCTTGGCGGGCGGCATTGCCGTCACCTATAGCGGCCAGCTCAGTGGCATCGGCATCAGCACCGATTGGAACCCTTCCTCCAGTTATGTGGGCGGAACGGTCAGCAATGCACCGGATGTCTCCTATCAGGAGGTGCAGATGGAAGGCGGGAACGCGTACACCGAAACCGTCTCCTTCTCCCAAGCCATCGCGAACCCGGTCATGGCGATCTGGAGCCTGGGCCAGCCCGGCTATTCTGCTGAGTTCGACTTTACCAATGATGAGCCCTTCACGATTCAGGCGTGTGGTCCGAATGCCCAATATGGCGGGAGCTGCATCACGCAGGCCGGCGGCAACACGTTTGGCCAGGAGGGCAACGGCACCATCCAGTTCAGCGGAAGCTACTCCTCCATCAGTTTCACCACGCCGATTTATGAGGGCTACTACGCGTTTACCATCGGCGCGGAAGGCCTGCCCGCCACGCCACCGCCGCCACCAACCACCGGGGTGACACCCGAGCCGTCCTCGCTCGCGTTGCTCCTTACGGGTACATCGGGACTGCTCGGCGTGGCGCGCCGCCGTCTTCGCATGGGCGCGGCATAACTTACCGAACAAGTAAACTGAAAGGAGCGACGCCGCACGCTGGCTCGCTCCTTTTTATTTATGCCGACTGAGTTGCCGAAATCGTATGACCCGTCCCTGATTGAATCCAAGTGGGCCGAGTTCTGGGTGCGTGAGCGCCTTTGGGATGTGCCCGCCAGCATTGCCGATAGCGCTACTGCAGCAAAGCCGTTCGTTATGCTGCTGCCGCCGCCGAATGTGACCGGCCGTCTGCACATGGGTCACATGCTGAACCAGACGGAGATGGACATCCTCACCCGCTGGCACCGCATGCGCGGCGAAGAGGCCGTGTGGGTTCCTGGCACCGATCACGCCGGCATCGCGACCCAGATGATGGTCGAGCGGCAGCTTGCCAGTGAAGGCACGAACCGGAAGGAGATCGGCCGCGACGCCTTCCTGGATCGCGTGTGGCAGTGGAAGAGCCAGTACGGCGGCGCCATCACTGACCAGATGCGCCGCCTTGGCGCCAGCGTCGACTGGAGTCGCGAGTACTTCACCATGGACGACAACCTGTCGAACGCGGTGACCGAGGCGTTTGTGCGCCTGTATGAGCAGGGGCTGATCTACCGCGGCAGCTACATCGTGAACTGGGATCCGGTGCAGCAGACCGCCGTGAGCGACCTGGAGGTCGAGCACAAGGAGACCGTCGGCAAGTTGTACTTCGTGCGCTATCCGCTGGCGGACGGTTCGGGCGACATTACGATCGCGACCACGCGTCCGGAGACGATGCTGGGCGACGTTGCCGTGGTGGTAAACCCGGCGGACGAGCGCTACACCGCGCTGGTCGGCAAGACGATCACGCTGCCGCTAGTCGGCCGAGAAATCCCGATCCTTGCCGACGACTGGGCCAAGCCCGAGTTCGGCACAGGCGCGGTGAAGGTGACGCCGGCGCACGACCCGAACGACTTTGAGATCGGCAAGCGCCACAACCTGCAGAACCTGATCATCATGGACGAGACCGCGCACATCGCCGTGCCCGGTTCGCCGTACGACGGTCTCGACCGCTACGAAGCGCGTGAGCGCGTGGTCGAAGATTTACGCGCGCAGGGCCTGCTGGTCGACGTCAAGGACCACAACCTGGCCGTTGCCACGTCGCAACGTTCGGGCGCGGTGATTGAGCCGCGTCTCTCACCGCAGTGGTTCGTGAAGATTCAGCCGCTGGCAGACAAGGCCATCGCGGCGGTCGAGCAGGGCGCGATCAAGTTCACGCCCAGCATGTACGAGAAGACGTATTTCGAGTGGATGCGGAACATCCACGACTGGTGCATCAGCCGGCAGTTGTGGTGGGGCCACCGCATTCCGGCCTACCACTGCCCGCAGTGCGAGACCGTGTGCGTGAGCCGCACCCGGCCGGAGCGCTGTGGCTGCTGCGATCACGCGGAGATGCAGCAGGAAACGGACGTGCTGGACACATGGTTTTCCAGCGGCCTGCTGCCTTTCACGGTGTTCGGCTGGCCTGAGCCGTCGCTGGACTCGGCGAAGTTCTATCCCACCGATCTGCTGGTCACGGGCTTTGACATCCTCTTCTTCTGGGTCGCCCGCATGATCATGCTGGGCACACACTTCATGCTGGACGTGCCGATGCCGGACGGATCGAAGCGCGAGTTGAAGAATGCGGTGCCCTTCCGCGAAGTCTACATTCACGCCCTGGTGCGCGATGCCGACCGGCAGAAGATGAGCAAGACCAAGGGCAATGTGATCGATCCGATCCAGATCATCGAGAAGTACGGCACGGACGCGGTGCGCTTCACGCTGGCATCGCAGGCGTCGCCCGGTACGGACATCGCCTTCAACGAGCAGCGTACCGAGGGCTACCGCGCGTTTGCGAACAAGATATGGAACGCCGCCCGCTTCCTCTTCCTTCAGATGGAGCGCGCCAAGGCTGCCGGCTACAACGTGAAGATGGGTCCCGCGGCCGCTGTTTCTGCACTGCCGGAGATCACGCCGATTGAGACGCGCTGGATCTTTGCGCGTCTGCGCGAGGTGTGCGGCGCGGTGGACAAGGCGCTGGCGGACTACCGCTTCGACGAGGCGGCCAACGCGGTCTATCAGTTCTTCTGGGGCGAGTTCTGCGACTGGTACCTGGAGTTGGTGAAGCTGCGGCTCGACTTCCCTGCTCCCGCTGAGGGCGCGGCGGAAGACGAGAAACCGATCCAGAACCCGGAAACGGCGATCTCGCTGGCCGGCCTGGTCGGTGTCTTCGAAGCGTCGTTGCGGCTGCTGTCGCCGTTCATGCCGTTCCTGACTGAAGAGGTCTGGCACGCGCTGTACGAGGACGCAGCACCCGCGAAGTCGATCGCGCTGACCCGCTACCCGCAGGCGGAGGACTACCCTGCCGACGACGCCGCCACCGCCGCAATCACCACGCTGCAGGAGCTGATCGTCACCGTTCGCGGCCTGCGCAAGGACATGGGCGTGCCGGAGAAGGAAGCCGCCCCGATCCTGCTGCACGGGGACAACCGCACGCTTGCGCTGGCCGACGCGAATCGCGACATGCTGGCCAAGCAAGCGCGCGTCAGCGATGTGGACTTCAGCAACGATCCGCTGACCGGTGCGGCAGCACGTTCCGGCGCGAACTTCGACGTAGCAGTGGTGTACGAGCGGCAGATCGATGTGGCCGCCGAACGCGAGCGGCTCACCAAGGAGATCGCAAAGCTCGAGAAGGGCTTGCAGGCTGCGGAACGTCAGCTCGGCAACGAAGCCTTTCTGGCCAAGGCGCCGCAGGCCGTGGTCGATGGCCTGAAGAAGCAGCAGGCGGAGACGTCTGCGCTGTACGAAAAGGCCAAGGCGTCGCTTGCGGCCCTGCCCGCCTAAGCGTGGACAAGCAGAAAGGGCAGCCACCGAGGTGGCTGCCCTTTCTGCTTGCATCGCGGTTGCGATGCGGATGCTTATGCAGGCTGAACGTTCTCTGCCTGGAAGCCCTTGGGTCCCTTGACGACGTCAAAGGTCACGGACTGGCCTTCCTGCAGCGTGCGGAAGCCGTTGGTCTTGATCGCGGTGTGGTGGACGAATACGTCCTCGCCGTTCTGGCGGCTCAGAAAGCCGAAACCCTTGGCGTCGTTAAACCACTTCACAGTGCCCTGTTCCATTTGTATTTCCTTTGTGCGAGCGAGTCGCACCCTTGATGTACCGCTGAACGCAATTGGTAGTGTGTTGCTTCCTGGCAGTACCTGGACGGGCAAAACGAACCGATCGGATCGACGATCACTTACGAGCATAACCGGTTGCCTGTGGAAAAGCTACTTATCCTTCGTGACCTGCTTTTCTTCTACCGCGATCACGACGTTTTCGTGCTTGATGTCGAGCCGCAGCCGGTTGTACAGGCTCATGTATCCGTTGGCGACCAGCACCAGTGCGAACTCCGCCAGCACATAGCCTCGCCAACTGGTGTAAAGCAACTGGAAATGTGTACAGAAGAGCACCAGCGCCGTCACGTAGTGCGAAAAGCAATATTCGCAGGTAAACAGGTAGAAGAACTTGCGCTGGGGCAGCGAGCCGCAGTCCTGGCTCTTGCGCTTGCAGAACTCGCGCGGCTCGCGAAAGACCTCTTCGTGCGTGACCGTCCAGCTCATGCAGGCGATCGGAATCGCCAGCAGCAGCAACATCCCGGCTTGGTGCATCAGAGTGGACGTCAGCAGAACAGGGTTCATGTGCAGTGTGAGACGGCTTTCCTTTCACAAGGCGTTTCCCGTAGGATGCGACCGACGCCCGTAGGATTGTGAACGATGGACTGGAAGAGCAGAAAGGTCGCAGCGGTGCTGGAAGCCGCGCTGGCCGAGGACAAAGCGACCAACGATGTGACCACCAACCTGGCGATTGCTCCCGACCAGCGCGCCAGCGCCACCGTCCTGGTACGGCAAGACTGCGTCATCGCCGGTCTGGGTGCAATCGGAGCCGTCTTTGACGCGTTTGCGTCGCTGCAAACCCGCGCCGGCGGCAAGCGCGGCAGCCGGTACGAAATCATCAGCCACCCCGAGATTTTCGACGGCGTGCGCGTGCGCAAGGGTCAGACCGTTGCGGTCATCCGGCACTCGGCCACCGCCATCCTCAGCTGCGAGCGCGTCATCCTGAACCTACTGCAACGCATGAGCGGTATCGCGACCCTGACCCGCGAGTTCGTCGACGCCACGGAAGGCACCCACGCCCAGGTGCTGGACACGCGCAAGACTATGCCAGGACTGCGCCTGCTCGATAAGTACGCCGTGTGTTGCGGTGGCGGGCAGAATCATCGGCTGGACCTGCAGGACGGCATCCTGCTGAAGCAGAGCCACATCGCCCTGGCCGGCGGCCTGGAGGCGGCGGTGTCGCGTGTGGTCAAGCAGCGCAAGCCGGGGCAAAAGGTCGAGGTGGAGATCCGCAACCTGGAAGACGCCGAGACCTCGGTGCGCGCCGGTGCGGACGTGCTCCTGTTCGTTCACATGACGCCCCGCGAGGTGGCCCTGGCCGTGGAGCAGATGCGAGCGGACCATCCGAACGTACTACTGGAAGTGGCGGACCACCTGAACCTGGAGAACGTGCGCGAGTATGCAGAGACCGGTGTGGACTTCCTGAGCGTCGGCAATCTGACTCGCGGTGCCCTGGCCGTAGACCTGAGCATGCGCATCACCGCCGATGTGTACTGACAAGCGGGAAGTCAGCGCGGCGGCCGATCCGCATATGAGCGAGGAAGCGTCGCCTGCCCTGGACCTATCGCGCGTGAATGCTGCGCTGGCAGACACGATCTTCCACGGCAAGCTGCACCACTTTGTCACGATCGACAGCACGCAAACGCGCGCCATCGCCGAGGCGCAAGCCGGGTCCGAAGGCGGTCAGGTGTACGTGGCGGACGAGCAGACCGCCGGTCGCGGCCGTGGCGGCCACACCTGGAGCTCAAATCCGGGCACCGGGCTCTACGTGACGGTGCTCGCACGGCCGAATCTGCGCGCCGACGATGCACTGACGATCTCGTTCGCCGCAGGCCTGGCCGCGCAAGCCGCCATCCGGGAAGTGACGGGTGCTGAGATTGATCTGCGCTGGCCCAACGACCTGGTCACGCCGGGTCCCGGCAGCTTGAAGCTTGGCGGCATCCTGACCGAATCCGCAATGCAAACCGACGGCCTGCTTCGCTACGCCGCAATCGGCGTCGGCATCAACCTGAACCACACAGTGATGCCGCCGGAATTGGAGGCGATCTCCACATCGCTGCGGCGGTGGACCGGGAAGACTGTTCCGAGAGAGGCAGTCCTGATCGCGTTCCTTCGCCAACTGCACCTGGAGCTCCTCGCGGTCCAGGAATCACCCGCCGCGGTGCGGCAAAGGTTCGCGGAGCACAGCCGCTGGGTCTGGGGCAAACGCGTCCAGGTGGCGGAGCAGGACGGCTATACTGGCGTGACGCTCGGGTTGACCGCGGCGGGCCTGTTGCGTGTGCGTTGCGACACTGGGCAGGTGCGCGAGGTACGGCACGGCGGAGTGCGCGAGGCGCTCTAACCGTGCGAAGGCGTGGGCAGGCGAGACATGCCGGCCTACGGAGGCAGGAAAGGGTCACATGCTGCTTGCGATCGAGGTTGGGAACACAAACATGGTGCTGGGGCTTTACGCGCTGGCGACCGAAGCGGAACCCGCGAAGCTGCTGCACAGTTGGCGCATCGCGACCCCGCTGACGCACACACCCGACGAACTTCGCATCGCGTTTCACAGCCTCTTTGCCCTGAATGGGGTTGATATCCAGGGGATCAGCGGAGTTGCAGTTTCCAGCGTGGTACCACCGGTCGATTCCTTGTTGCGCGAAGTGGTGGAGAGCTTCTTCCACGTACGTCCGCTGTTTGTGGAACCGGGCGTGAAAACGGGCCTCCCGGTGCTGACGGACAATCCGGCGGAGGTGGGTGCGGACCGCATTGTGAACTCGGTGGCGGCATTCGACCGCTACGGCGGCCCGTGCATCGTGGTGGACCTGGGAACGGCGACCACATTTGATGTGGTCTCCGCCCGGGGCGAATTCCTCGGCGGCGCAATCGCCCCCGGGCTCGGCATTAGCGCCAATGCGCTGTTTGACAAGGCGGCCAAGCTGGCACGGGTCAACATTCGCAAGCCGGGCAAAGTCGTGGGCACAAGCACCGTCGACAACATCCAGGTCGGTCTGTACTACGGCTACATCGGCCTGGTCGATGGCATTTGCGAGCGCATGATTACAGAGCTTGGACCGGAGACCAAGGTTATTGCAACCGGCGGCTTTGCTCGAATGCTCTCCCCGGATTCCAAGTACCTGACAACGGTTGACCCCACGCTCACGCTGGACGGGGTGCGCCTGATCTACGAGCGCAATCAGGACCGGATCAAGCGGCGGTCTACCCGGTCAGAAGCTCAGCCCGCAACCACCGTCTAACGTGCAAGCACCACAGCAGAACTACTTCGAGTACTTCACGGAGATCGAAGACCGGTTTCAGCGCCGGCGCGGTACGCTGACCCTGCTGAGCACCCTGGACTGGGCGCTGATCGACGCCTGGCGCGAGGCCGGTGTGCCGCTTGCAGCCGTGTTGCGCGGCATCGATGAGGCGTTCGACAAGTACGACGCGCGTGCGCAGAAGACCGGCAAACGCCTGCGCAAGGTAAATGGCCTGGCCTGGGCAGCGCAGGCTGTGATGGCAGCGACCGAGCAGATGAAAGACGCCGCCATGGGAGCGCAGACAACGGCGGAACCCCGCCAAAGCGGATTCGAAGCCGAGCCGGTCAGGGCATACCTCCAGCGCAATGCGGAACGCCTCGCAGCAGCTTCGCTTCCTGATTCGATCTCGAGCCAGCGCGATGAGATTGTGGCGCGTCTGCACACTCTGGCGGAAGCTCCGGGCGACACCGAAGACCTGGAACGCACGCTGACAGTCCTGGAAGAGAAGCTCTTTGCCATGCTGCTGCTGGCCACGCCGGAAGCACACCAGACCGAGTGGCGCGAGCAGGCCGCCCGCGGCCTAGCTGGCAGCCGCGGCATGAACGCGACACAGTTGAAGCACGTGACGCAACAGTTCCTGAACAAGCGGCTGCTGGAACGGTACAACGTGCCTCGGCTCAGCCTGTTTTACATGGAGCACCTGTAATGCCGGAAGCGGCTGGCCTCAACGCTACAGCGGAGGTCACGCCCCGCTGCCACCATTTCGGCGTGTGCGGCGGATGCCAACTGCAGCACCTGTCGCAGCAGACGCAAACTCTGCGCAAAGTCGACGCGGTACGGATTCGGCTGCAGCAAGCGGGCGTTCCAAGTCCGACGATCGAAACGCATACCGCTGCGGGGTACGAGTATCGCAATCGCATCCGGCTGCGCGTTGAGGGCGGGCGCGTAGGATACAGCCGCTTCAACTCGCATGACTTCCTGCCGATCCAGGAGTGCCCCATCGCGTCGCCGCTCTTGTGGCAAGCGGCAGCGGCGCTGGATAACTTGGCAGCCACCACCAATCTCTGGCCCGTTGGCAGCAAAGAACTTGAACTCATGACGGACGGCGATGAAGCAGCGCTGCAGCTACTGCTGCACGTGGACGCAACAGTGGTCACGCTGGACCGTGACACGCCGCGCCAGTTCCGGGACCTGTGCGAAGGTCTGCGGCAACGTGTGCCACAGACCGCCGGTGGGGGCCTGCTGGTGCAGGGTGAACTGGCGAGCGGATCGCGCCGGGTACAGGAGCGGCAGCGGGTAGAAGTCGCTCGATGGGGTGCGCCGGGGTTGACCTTTCGCGTAAACGGCCAGGCATACGCCGTGTCGCGTGGCGCTTTTTTCCAGGTAAACCGCTTTCTCACCGGCCGCATGGTGGAGTTGGTCTTGAACGGCCGCAGCGGGCGCGCGGCATGGGATCTTTTTGCCGGCGCCGGCCTGTTCTCTGTCCCGCTCACGGACCGTTTCGATCAGGTCACCGCAGTGGAGGTCGGCCAGCCCGCAGCGACGGATCTGGCTGCGGCGTTGCGTTCCGCCGGGCAGCAACATCGCGCGATGGCACAGCCCGTGCTGGATTTCCTGAAGCGCGCGCGTCTTGCTACTCCGCCCGACCTGATCGTCATGGACCCGCCGCGTGCTGGTCTTGGCGGCGCCATCACGCAGGAACTGATTCGCATCGGCGCACCGGAGATGGTCTACGTTTCCTGCGACGCGGCGACGTTCGCGCGCGACGCTCGTGCGCTGGTAGACTCGCGCTACACCATTACAGATCTGCACCTGCTCGACCTCTTCCCCCAGACAAACCACACGGAAACGATCGCCGTCTTTCGCCGCGGGTAACCTCGCGGCCGACCGCGACCAAGGCCTGCGCAGGCGATGCAAAGTACCCACGGCGAACGCGGTTTGCCCTCGATGCTGGTGCGCGAGATCCGCGCCCATCCATCGCGTTTTTCGCGAGTGCTGCCGCTGGAGTTGCGACGCGCGCCGCTGCTGTACACGGCTGCCATGCTGTCGCTGGGCGTTGCTGCCTCGCAATGGTGGCGGCCTGCCGCCCTGCTCGTATGCGCCACCGGGCTATGCATCGCCATTGCAGCCATCGCGTTGCGGTGCGCTCCCCGCTTGGCTACCGCGACCACCCTGGTGACATGGTTTCTCCTGGGCTGGACCCTGGGCGTTCTTCATCCCCGGAGCACCGCCGACAGCACGATTCTTCCCTATGCCGATGGCATGCGACGCGAGGTGATCGCGACCGTGCTCGCCGTGCAGCCTCTTGCGCAACGTGATGGCACCGAATCTGCGGACCCACTGCGGTTTGGGGAACAGGCGCCCGATCAGGAGCCCTCCGCACCGGAACAGACGCGATACACGGCGGACCTTCGCCTGAGTGCGGTGGAAGAGCTGAATCCGGATGTGGCGAGCATGACGCCGACGACAGCGACGGCACGCGTCACGCTCTCCGGCTCGGATGGAGCCGCCCTGCGCTGCGGCGAGGAGCTTCGCACCGTGCTGCGGCTGTATCGCCCTCGCCAATTCCGCGACCCCGGTGTATGGCAGTACGGCGAATGGCTTGCCACGCAGGAGGTCTCCGCCACAGGCACCGCGGTACCTGGCCGACTCACCCAGATGGCCATGCGCGCACCACCACTCATGTGCCGGGTGCAACAGATTCGGATGTGGGCGGCGTCGCAGCGGCTGCACGACTTTGCCGCGTGGCAGCACACGCAAGCGTGGTTGCCGCGCGTGATGAGGTGGAGCGAAGCCGATGCGGCAGCCTGGAGCGCCATGCTCTTCGGCGATCGCAGCGCTCTCACGCACAGCCTGCGCGCCAGCTTCGAACAGACCGGCACGTTCCATCTGTTCGTCGTCTCTGGCATGCACCTTGGCCTGGTAGCGTGGGTAGTCTTCGCCCTGGCAGAGCGGTTGCGCAGCCCTAGGCTTCTGACTGTTCTGCTGACCGCGCTGGCAACGTGCGGCTACGCCCTGCTGACCGGCTTCGGTGAGCCGGTCCAGCGTGCGCTGTTTGTCACGCTTGCGTTTCTGCTAGCGCAGGCCATTGGGCGCGAGCGCAATGCGCTTAATGCGGTGGGCGCGGCCGTGCTGGCGATGCTGCTGGTGCGGCCACAAGCCATCCGCGACACGGCCTTCCAGATGACGGTGCTCATCGCGCTCACCCTTGCCGGCATTGCCATCCCGCTGCTCGACCGCACCATTGCTCCCTATGCGCGAGCGTGCCGGCGATTGCACCTGTTGCGGCTGGATCGTCGGCTGCCACCCCATGTGGCGCAGTTCCGCGTTCGGCTGCGATGGATGGCTCGGGAGCTGGGCCTCACCTTTGGATCGTGGACGGGCACGGCGCTGGTCGGGCTGGTTCGGGCAGGCATGGCACTGCTGTCTTTGAGTGTCCTGTCCGCCGTGATCGAGCTCACCATGGCGCTGCCTATGGCGGTGTACTTCCACCGCTTCACCGCGCTCGCCCTGCCCTCCAACCTGCTGGTCATGCCACTGATCTTGCCGTTGACGGTGTGCGGCATCCCTGCCTTCCTGCTAAGCCTCATCAGCTATCCCGTCGCCCTGCTGGCAGCGGCACCTGCGGCCCTGCTGCTTCATGTTGCAGGCGGGATGGTGCGATCGCTGGCAGCGATCCACGTCGCGGACCTGCGCACGCCCGGGCCGCCCACCTCTGTCGCCCTGGCGCTCGTCGCATGCATGGCCCTGTGCATCGCGCTGCTACGATCGCGACCTCGCGTTGCCGGATGGGCGGCCGTGGCGCTCGCCTGTGCTGTTGCGGTCGGTACAGTCCTGGGCGCTAGGCACCTTCTACCTGCTCGAGCCTTACAGGTGGCAGCGATCGACGTCGGCCAGGGCGATGCCCTGCTGCTGATCGCACCCAACGGCAAAACCATGCTGATCGACGCTGGCGGTCAGGTGGGCCCCGAAGAAGGTGCGCACCAGCAGCAACGCGGGGCCGACTTCGACATCGGCGAGCAGGTCGTTTCGCCCTACCTGTGGCATCGCGGTATCTCAAGACTCGACGTGCTTGCCTTGAGCCACGCGCACATGGATCACCTGGGCGGCATGAGCGCTGTCCTGAGCAACTTCCGCCCACGAGAGCTCTGGTTGAGCGAAGACGTCTCCTCCGACCGGCTGCACGCCCTGATCGCACAGGCACGGGCGCAGGGCACGGACGTTCGTTGGCTCCACGCAGGTCAGCGACAGCAATGGCAGCAGGTGGAGATGGACGTCCTGAGTCCGCGCACGGACTATCAGCCGGGCAGCGCTCCCGCCAACGACGACTCCCTGGTGCTTCGCGCGGTGTTCGGCCGGTCTTCCGCCCTACTGGCCGGCGATGCAGAGCTGCCGAGCGAGGACGCTATGCTCGCCGCGCATCTGCTGTCGCCGGTCACACTGCTGAAGGTGGGACACCATGGCAGCATGACCAGCACCAGCGAACCCTTTCTGGACGCACTGGCACCGCGCGTTGCGGTCATCTCCTGTGGTCGCGGTAACCACTTCGGCCATCCGCGAATGCCCGTGTTGCAGCGCCTGTCAGAGCACCATGTGCTCACGTCGCGCACGGACACGATGGGTGCCGTCGAGTACACGCTGCACGAGGACGGCTCCGTCACAACAGCCGTGCCACCGCTGACTGACTGACCCCGCATCGATTCTGTGCGGAGAGCGTCTGAACAGTAGGGCCATTTGGCGATGCGGTTCGTCGACGCACCCTGTGACCTTTCCACGAGGGAGGCAACATGGACGAGATCCGCACGGAAAACAACATCGCATCGACGCCGCAATCTCAGCAGGCCGAGGCAGACGAGCGGAAGCTGCTGCGCCGCCTGCAGATGATGATGAACATGGTCATGCAGGTGATCGCGCAGGACGGCAGCCTCACAGTAGACGAAGCGTCTCGCATGATTTCGGACGCGCGCGAGGCAGCGCTCGCCATGTTTCCCGGCAAGGAACTTGCGTACGACCTGATCTGGAAGCCGCGGTTTCAACGGCTTATGGTCGAACGTTTCCGCTTGCAATAAGGGTGACGCAGACTAAGAACAAGAAAAGAGGCTCGTCTTGGACGAGCTCTTTCTTGTTCCGCTTGTGTCTCTAAACTTGCGACGCGATCCGTTCGCTGTGACCGGTCAGTTCACTGGCGCGCGCTTCAGCATACGCCGCTGCGCCGATCAACGCGGTGCGCTCCTCCAGGATCACGCGCACCGGGATGTTGTGCAGGACCGGTGAGAGACGTCCTTTATCGAGGAACGCGTCGCGGAACTTGCCGTTCTGCAGCGTCTTCAGGATCTTCGGAGGTATACCGCCACCCAGATACACACCGCCGCTGGCCAGCAGCTTCAGGCCCATGTTGCCGCACTCTGCGCCGTACGCCGAGACGAAGACCTCTAGCGTCATGCGGGTCAGTTCACTGGAACCGTCCTCGCCCGTGGTGCCGATGACGAAGTTGGGATCTTCACTTTGCATGCGGTCGCGCAGCCAGCTTGGCTCCTCAGCCTTGCCAGTGTCGCGCAGGAACTCGTAGATGTTCTTCAGACCGATGCCGCTAACGACGCGCTCCCAACTGACGCGGCCGCCCACTTTGGTTTGCAGATACTGCAACAGCTCGATCTCCAGCGGGTTGCGCGCCGCGAAGTCCGCGTGGCCGCCTTCACTGGGCAGCGGCAGGTGACGCCGTGCCGCTGCGTTCCAAATCAGCAGAGCTTCGCCCAGGCCCGTACCGGCCGAGATCAGGGCGCGATGCCCCAGCGCCGATTTGTCACCCTGGTAGAGCTCAAAAATCTGCTCCGGCCCCAGCTCAGCGATGCCGTAGCCATTCGCTTCCAGGTCGTTGATCAGGAAGATGTGCTCGATGTCGAGGATCTTCGACAGGTCCCGCGCGTCCAGTTCCCACGGCAGATTCGTGAGCTTCAGGTGCCCGTCCTTCACCGGGCCGGGGCAGCCAAAGCAGGCGGCAACCACCTCGTGCGTGACCTTCTCGCCAGTGTCGTCCGTGGAGAGGAACTCCTTCACCACGTCTTGCAGCGATGGGTAGCCATGCGCGGGAAACTTCTTGCTCCGCAGCATGCGCAGGCTTCCGCCCTGAAAGTCATACAGCGCCAAGTCGACCTTGGTGCCGCCCACATCTCCTGCCAAAATCATCGGCAAAGCTCCAGCGTCCCGGTTTCCGCATCGCCGTGCATGCCTACCTTGGGCAGACGCCGGGCAGCCTCTGCATCCAGCAGCAGGTACACGTGGCCCGACTCAGGACGAATCAGTTGAGAGGGTAGCGCCTCAGGATCGTAGTTGCCAAGCAGCACTTCGTGCAGGCGCTCGGCTTTGGCACCGCCTTCAATTAAGAACACGACCCGCTTTCCGTGATTGATCACCGGAGCGGTCAGCGTGATGCGCCACGTGTCTTTTTGCGGAACGTGGTTGGCAACCACCAGGCGGCCGAGTTCATTGATCGCCTGCGTGTGCGGGAACAACGATGCGGTGTGTCCATCGTCGCCCATACCGAGAAAGATCAGGTCGAACGCAGGCGCCTGTGCGCCTTCCAGTCGAAAGTTGTTGCGCAGGTAGGTCTCGTATTTGGCCGCAGCTTCCTCTGGGTCCAGTTCGCCTTCCATGCGAAAGACCTTGTCCGCCGGCAGCGGTACCTTGCTCAGCAACTGCTCGCGCGTCATGCGGTAGTTGGAGTCCGCATTGTCAGGGCCGACGCAGCGCTCGTCCACCCAGTACAGCTCCAGCTTGTCCCACGGCACCTGCTGCGCAAAGGGCTCTGCGGCTAGCAGTGCAAACATGCGCTTGGGCGTGGTGCCGCCCGAGATAGCAACGCGCGCAACGCCCCGGGCCTGTACCGCGTCCACAACATACTTGGTGAAGACCTCAGCCGCGGCCTGCGCTACGCGGTCCGGTGTGTCGTACACCAGAAAATCTGCAATGCAATTGCGAGCCATACCTACCTGCTTCCTGCTGCAGTTGGGATGCGCAGCAGCCTGAAAACGAAACGCCTGAGGTAGTCCCCAGGCGTTTCCTGTTCGTCGAGCGTTTCTAGCTAACGCGCCACTCGCGGCCGTCGCGCTGCAACAGTTCGTCCGCTTCCTTCGGACCCCAGCTACCGGCGGCGTAGTTCGGGAAATCCTTGATTTGACCTTCCCACGCTTCCAGAATGGGTGTCATCAGGGTCCACGTGGCTTCTACGCCCGCTCCCTCGGCGAAGAGAGTACCGTCGCCGAGCATCGCATCCAGCAACAAGCGCTCGTATCCGCTCGCGTAGGACTTGCCGAACTTCTGCGCATAGTTGAAGGTCATCGCCACCTGGTCAATGGTCGTGGTCGGCCCGGGCACCTTGTTGCCGAACTGCACACTGATGCCATCGTCCGGCTGAATGCGCAGGGTAAGGACGTTCGGTTCCAACTCCCCTTGCCCAAAGATGTTGCGCAGTGGCTGCTTGAACACAACCACCACCTCGGTAACACGACTGGCGAGGCGCTTGCCCGCCCGGATGTAAAACGGAACACCCGCCCAACGCAGATTGTCGATGGACAGCTTCATGGCTGCGTAGGTGACCTGCTGCGACTCGGGATTGACGCGGTCTTCCTGGCGGTAGCCGATCACGTCCTGGCCGTCGACCTTGCCTGGGCCGTACTGGCCACGCGCAGTGTCTTCGATAGGAACCGGCCGGATCGCCTTCCAAACCTTCAGTTTCTCGATGCGTACAGCGGCCGACTCGAAGCTGGTAGGCGGCTCCATTGCGACGAAGGAGAGCACCTCCATCACGTGGTTCTGCAGCACGTCCCGCAGAGCTCCGGCACCTTCATAGAAAGGTCCACGACCCTCGATGCCGATGGACTCGGCGCCAGTGATCTGGATGTGGTCGATGTAGTTCGAGTTCCAGAGCGGCTCGAAGATGGAGTTGGCAAAGCGGAAGATCGGAATGTTCTGCACCACTTCCTTACCCAGGTAGTGGTCGATGCGAAAGATCTGGTCTTCTTCCAGCACAGCATGAATGTCATCGTTCAGCTTCTTGGCGCTGGCCAGGTCGGTGCCGAAGGGCTTCTCGATGATGAAGCGCACCCACGCGTCGCCCTCGCCCTTGGCCATGCCGTGCTTTGCAATGCGCTGCGTAATGTCCGCAAAGAACTCCGGCGCCACCGCGAGATAGAACAGGCGGCGACCGCCCGTGCCCAGCTTGCCATCCAGGTCGGCCAGATACTTCTTCAGGCCTTCATAGCCCTCGTCGTTGTCGAACTCCGTGGCGAAGTAATGGACGCGCTCCATGAACTTGCCCAGCTTGGCTTCACCCTGGTCGACGCCACCGCCTTTGACGATGCCGTCCTTCATGTCGGGCGCAAACGTCTTGGACAGGTCGCGCCGAGCGACGCCCACAACGGCGAACTTCTCAGGCAGCAGGTTCTGCTGCTCAAGGTGGTACAGCGCGGGCAACAGCTTACGCTTGGTCAGATCGCCCGACGCGCCAAAGATGACGACGATGCAAGGATCGGGCGTATTTTGCTTCGTCTGGCTCGCCTCTGCCTGAGAGACGCTATTTTCCTGTGTTGCCATGATCTTTCCTTATCCGGGGATTGAGGTGCCGGGCTGATGAACAGATGCAGCGGGCTGCCAGGAAGACGCAAGGCAGAACCCGCCGCGAACCGTGAACTACTCCGTCTTCATGGCGTGACCGCCGAAGGCATTGCGCATCACCGACAGCATGCGGTCGGTCAGGTTGTCCTGTTCGCGCGAGCGAATGCGGCGAATCAGCGACTCCGTGATTACGGGCGCGGACACATTCAGGTCGATCGCCTCGAAGACCGTCCAGCGGCCTTCGCCCGAGTCCGGCACGTACGGTGCAATGCCCTTCAGCTCCGGATTGGCCTTCAGGGCGGCCGCCGTCAGGTCCAGCAGCCAGGACCGGACCACCGAACCGTACTGCCAGATCTCCGCGATCTGCGCATTGTTCAGGTTCAGCTCCTTCTTCGCTTCGAAAATCGCGAAGCCCTCTGCAAATGCCTGCATCATGCCGTACTCGATGCCGTTGTGCACCATCTTCACGAAGTGGCCAGCACCGGCCGGGCCGGTGCGGCCCCAGCCCTTATCGGGCGCAGGAGCAAGCGTCTCCAGCACGGGACGAATCTTCTCGACGACATCTTCATCGCCGCCGACCATCATGGAGTAACCCTCTTTCAGGCCCCACACGCCGCCCGAGGTGCCCACATCGATGAATTCAAAGCCTTCCTTCTTCAGCTCGTCGTGGCGGCGAATGGAATCCTTGTAGTTCGAGTTGCCGCCGTCGATGAAGATGTCGCCCTTCTGCATCATGGGTTTCAGCTTCGCAATGGTCTCGTCCACAGGATCGCCGGCCGGCACCATGATCCAGATGGCGCGCGGCGACTGCATGTTCTTGACCAGATCTTCCAATGAGTTCACGCCTACGGAGCCGGCTGCCGTCAGCTTGGCCGTGGCTTCCTTGTTGAAGTCGAAGCCAACCACTTTGTGGCCGCCCAGGCGAAGCCGCTCCGCCATGTTGCCGCCCATTTTGCCAAGACCGATCAGACCGAGTTCCATCGCACGTTCCCTTTCGTAGTTGTCACGCCTTGCAGGCTGCAAGCGTGGTGCAAGTCTCTTGATGATGCCCGGCCCAACACGGACCCGGCAAAATCCAATGCTTTACTGGATGGGAGTTTTTGCCTCCGGGAAGTCTGCACCCAGCGTAACTTCCCGCCACGCTTCGATGCCCTGCTTCCACTCGTCCAGCTTGGCCAACTGGCGATCGTAGGCGTTGCGGCCCAGCAACAGGTGCAGCGGCGGCTCGGGCGTGTCAGCAAGCTGCAGCATCGCCTCCACGGCCTTGGCTGGATCACCCTTCTGCTGCCCGGCCTGCGTGTTGAAGTACTCCCGCAGTTTGCCAGCCGACTCCTTGTAATCGTCGATCTGCTGCTGGGCCACCTGCCCGGAGCGGCCCAGGAAATCCGTGCGGAACGGACCTGGCTCGATGATCGACACCCGGATCCCGAGGTGCTTGACCTCCTGGGCCAGGCCCTCGGAAAAGCCCTCTACCGCAAACTTGGTCAGGTTGTAGTACGCCAGCCCCTGCGTGCCGATCAGGCCCGCCACCGACGACAACATCAGGATGTGACCGGACCGCCGTTCGCGCATGTGCGGCAACACAGCACGCGTCGTGTCCACCACGCCAAAGACGTTGGTAGCAATGACCTGCTCAATCTCCTCGTCGCTGGCCTCCTCCACCGCTCCGCTCAAACCGTAGCCGGCGTTGTTGACCAGCACGTCGATCTGCCCGAAGGTCTCCATCGCGTCCTGCACGGCGATGAGGATCGTGTTCTTGTCCGTTACGTCGACCGTCAGTGCCAGGGCGGTCTGCGGATACTTGTCCGTGAGGTCGATGATTTTGCTTTCATCGCGTGCGGTGGCGACTACGCGATCCCCACGCTCCAGCGCCGCCTCGGCCAGCAGGCGGCCGAAGCCGGTGGAGCACCCAGTGATGAACCACACTTTGCCTTTGCCGGTTGGCGATTCCTGCTCTGCCATCTCGCTCACTCTCTCTGGTTAGCTCTTGGAGGCAGCGGCGGCGAAGCTGGTTCCAGCCGCATCGGGCATGTACTTCTTCTCGATCGCGTACACCTTGTTCAACCGGCGAACGAAACGCTCTTCCTTGGCAATGAAGTTCGCCTGCAGGTACGACTCGACACATGCATAGGCCAACTCTTCGCCAATGATGCGAGCGCCCAGCACGATCACGTTCATCTCATCGTGCTCCACGCCCTGATGCGCGGAGTAGGTGTCGTGGCACATGCCCGCGCGTACGCCTGGCATCTTGTTCGCCGCGATGCAGACGCCCACACCGGAGCCACAGATCAGGATGCCGCGGTCGGCCTCGCCCTGCATCAGAGCAGTGCCGACCTTGACAGCGAAGTCCGGGTAGTCCGAAGGCGTGGTGTCATACGCTCCCAGGTCCTGCACATCGTGGCCAAGCTTGGCCACGTATGCGCGAACGAGTTCTTTCAACGGAAAGCCGGCGTGATCGGCTGCAATTGCAATGCGCATGAGCTTACTTCCCCATTGCGGTTTGAGCCGCCTTGACGATGTTTTCCGGAGTGAAGCCGTACTTCGCCAGCACTTCCGGCCCAGGGGCAGACGCGCCGAACTTGTCCACACCGATGATCTGACCGTCGCGGCCGACGTACTTCCACCAGCCCATCGAGGCACCGGCTTCCACCGCGACCTTTGGCACGCCATGCGGGAAGATCGAGTTCTTGTACTCCTCATCCTGCTCTTCGAAGATGGCGAACGAAGGCATGGAGATGACGCGCGCCTTGATGCCGGCCTCTTCGAACTTCGGCAAGGTCTGCAGCACCAGCGAAACTTCCGATCCAGTCGCAACCACGATGACGTCGGGGGTTTCCTGCTCGACAAGAACGTAGGCGCCCTTGCGCGGTCCCTCGGTCACGTTGTACTTCTCGGCGTCGATCACCGGCAGGTCCTGCCGCGACAGCGCCATGAACGAGGCCGATTTGCGCTCCACTGCGAGCTGCCAGCAGGCGTTCGTCTCGTTCGCATCCGCCGGGCGGAAGTCCGTGAGCTGCGGGATCGCGCGCAGCGCCATCAGGTGCTCAATGGGCTGGTGCGTCGGTCCGTCGGCGCCCAGGCCGATGGAGTCGTGCGTAAACACGAACAGCGAATGCACGCTCATCAGCGCGGCCATACGGATCGCGCTGCGGGCGTAGTCCGAGAACACGAAGAACGTGGAGCCGAACGGGATAAAGCCGCCGTGCGCTGCCATGCCGTTGACCGCCGCGCACATGCCGAACTCGCGCACGCCAAAGAAGATGTTGCGACCCTTCGGATCATCCGCGAACGAAGGCGAAGCCTTGAAGATTGTCTTGGTCGACGAGGTCAGGTCGGCCGCGCCGCCCATCAACTCCGGTACGTTCTTGCCGATGGCTTCCAGCGCGACATTGCCGGCCGTACGGGTCGCAATCGGCTTGTCCGTCGGGAACGGTTTCAGGTCCTTAAAGGCGTCCTTCGGCAGTTCCTGCTTGATCACGCGATCGAACTCGGCCGCGGCCTCAGGATGCGCCGTCTTGTACTTGTCGAATAGCTCGTTCCACTTCGCGTGCGCTTCGGCGCCCTTGGTCTGGGCCTGCCGCCAGTTCTTCAGCGCCTCTTCCGGAACCACGAAATCCTTATCCGGATCCCAGCCGAAGAACTCCTTGGTCTTGCGGGTGTTTTCCTTGCCCAGCATCTCGCCGTGCACGGACTTGGTGCCGGCCTTCGGCGAACCGTAGCCGATGATGGTGCGAACGCGGATCAACGACGGCTTCTGCGTCTCTTCCTTGGCAATCTCGATTGCCTGCGCCAGCTTCTTCAGGTCTTCGCCGTCATCCACCATCTGCACGTGCCAGCCGTACGCATTGAAGCGCTCTGTCACGTTCTCGGTGTAGCTCAGCTCCGTGGGGCCGTCGAGCGAGATCAGGTTGTCGTCGTAGAACACAATCAGCTTATTCAGCTTCAGCGTGCCGGCCAGCGACGCTGCCTCGTGCGAGATACCTTCCATCAGGCAGCCGTCACCCACGATGCAATAGGTGCGGTGGTCGACAATGGGCATGTCCGGCTTGTTGTACACAGCGCCAAGGTGCTTCTCAGCAATGGCCAGGCCGACTGCCATGGCGAAGCCCTGGCCAAGCGGTCCAGTGGTCACTTCCACACCGGGCGTAAAGCCGTACTCCGGGTGACCCGGCGCCTTCGAGTGCCACTCGCGGAATAGCTTCAGGTCGTCCAGCGAGACGTCATAGCCGGACAGAAAGAGCGAGCCGTACTGCAGCATGGACGCGTGGCCGTTCGACAGGACGAAGCGATCGCGATCGGTCCACTTGAAGTCGACCGGATCGTGCTTCATGTAGCGCGTAAACAGCAGGTACGCCAGCGGCGACAGCGCCATGGGTGCGCCCGGGTGGCCGTTCTTTGCGCGCTCAATGGCGTCCACCGCCAACAGGCGGAGAGTATCAATCGAAAGCTTGTCGAGATCCTTGTCGCTCATTCTTTCCTCAGTCGTGGTCTGGTGCAGATCGCCTGCGCTGGGCGCAGCCGTGAAAAGTCTCTGGGTACTGCAGCCGCTTCGTTGTACCTGCCTACAGCTCTGCGCCCTATCGACAGTGTACGCGCGGAAACCTGATGAATCAGATGCTTCAGGTCAGCGGTGCGCCGACCTCGATCAGAAAGTTGTGCCCCACCCAGCGGTCCGAACTCGGCCAATGGAGTGTCAATTCGAGCTTCCCTTGAAATTTGTCCGGCAAGCGAAGCTCCGCCGCAAAGCCGGGATAGCCGATGAGCGACGCCGACGTGGTCTGGTGCGTGGCCCACCCGTCCACCGTCCAGAGCACCTCGAAATACTCGCGGTCCAGCACCTGCAGACGCTTGCCTGCCGCCATCTCCGTCAGCGGACGCGCAATCTTGAAGAACTCCACATCGCTCTTCCACGTGCGCTCTTCGCGGCGAACGCCGTAGCGCTCCTCCACTACCGAGATGCGATCAAACACCTTACCGTCCACACCGGAGCGCAGCAGCTTTATGTATTCCGCATGGGCCCAGACCAGTGGCTGTGCCGATCCCGCGGAACGGCCGAAGAAGAGGCCCTTCGCAGGCATGTCTTTGTAATCCCACACCTGCTCTGGCAGCATGCCACCGAAGCTGGAGAAGCGCTCCATCGCCTGGATCAGCGGCTGGTAAGCCCCGTTCGCGGCGAGCTCGTAATGCGCGCGCTCCCCGGTCAGGATCGGCCATGCGCGGCCCTGCCCATAGTGCACAAACGGCTCGCCATCTTTCTGCTGACCGTATCCGTCGTGGTTGTAGCGCCGCCAGCACGGTCCATACGGCGTATCGATCTTCAGAACGTGGTCGACGACTTTGATTGAGTCCACGATCAGCGGATCGTCTGCCCTGCGAATGCCGTAGCGCACCAGTTCCAGAAACCCGGCGTCCACAATCTCGTTCGCGGCGAAGTTGAACTGCTCGCCCGGGGCGCGGTTCGCAATGTTGTACCTGCCGGGGCCGGCCTCAGCGTTGTAGAACGGCTCGCCCGGTTTCGGCGGGTTGATACGGACGTAGTGGCGCTTCACCTCCGGCAGCAGCACGCCATCGTTTGTGGTGGTCCACTCGTCTAGGTGCTCCTCGATCCAGTCGGCGTAGCTCTGCAGGAATTTCGCCAGCTCCGGCGCGGGGTGCGCCTGCGCAATGTCGGCGGCGCAGAGCAGCGCTGCGATAACCGTGGCAAGCGTGGACGGCGAGTAGCCTGCCGCCTCCTCCCAACGTTCCTGCTGTGTGATGGGCGCATACTGCACCAGGAACGCCGCAGCCTGCTCGACGAACGGAAAGACCTCGAACTCACCCAGCCCGCCGACCTTCCATAGCCGCCACGCCAGCATGATCGGAAACGCCACTTCATCGAGCTGAATGCCGGTCCAGTATGGCGTTCCGTCAATCCAGAAGTTCTGCGCAAACGATCCATCCGGCCGTTGCGTGCAGGCCAGGTACACCAGCGCCCGCCGCGCCGTGTCCGTGCGTCCGCAGGCCAGCAGAGCCGTTGCGGACTGGATCATGTCGCGCGTCCACACCAGGTGGTAGCCACCCAGGTCGTCGTCACTCTTCGCGTTGCCCCACGGAATCGAAGCCGATGCGATGAACGCACCGGGGAAGATCTTGTCCTCGTGCGCCAGGATCACGTTGTGACTGATGCGCATCAGCCGGCCCTTGTCCATGCTGGCGGCACCCAGCCGCTCGGGCGAGGCGGCGCGATGCCACTGCTCGATGAAGCGCTTCAGGTGCAGGTCGAAGGGCACACTCAGCGACTGCATCATGCCAGACAGCGCAGCGTGCGGCCCCTCGCCAAAAGCCAGCGCAATGGTGAACTCGCGCGTGCGCGACAGGTCGACCTCACCGGTAAGCGCCAGGTTGCCATCCAGCGCCTCGCCGAACTGAAAGTCCATCTGCATGTTCTGCTTCAGGTCGCGAAAGCCGTCCGTCGTTCCGGCATAGCCGCAGGAGGTTCGCGTGAAGCCAACATCCGCGCCCATGGTCACATGCATGTTGTTCTTCCAGGCCAGCAGTGCGCGCTGCCCGGCAATCTCGATCGCGCGTGCGCTGTTGCCGGCACCACCACCGTCCAGGTGCGGAGCCAGCAGGGCGTAGCACTTCATCCGGCTCAAAACCTCTTCGTCGCCGTCCAGCCTTACCCGCATCAGCACCACAGGGTGGTGCGGGTCACTGATGAAGTCCTTGGTCACCGTATAGCGGCCGCCCAGGTCGCTGGCTACCACGCGGATCGCCAGCGCGTCCGGATCGATGTAGTGGAAGTCATACTCGAAGTCGCGCTTCTCCTCATGCACAAACGTCTCGCCGTCGGTGAACAGCAGCTCCATGTCACGCGTTTGTGGCCGGTCGATCGTCGGGAAGTAGATCTCGTTCAGCGTGCCATGCGAGATGGTGAACCAGACGCGACTGGCGGCCGAATACGCCGTGCTGACCGAGTCCTTCTTGCTGGAAGTCCAACGTGGCATGATGCCCGGGCCGCCGGTTGCCGGGCCCTGATCGGGCAGCCACTTGTACAGCGCGTTCAAAGCATCCATGACGCTTCCCATTGCAACACAATTGTTTGTACGGCTGATGAGACGCCCGCGAGGCGAGACGGTTCGCACACCTTCCTGCATCCGCTGTTTCAACGGAGGCATCCTAGAGAGCGTGTGTGACGGGCCCGCCTGCGCCTGCCCAAACCTCTTCGTACTACCAAAGCAAGGAGATCACCGTGTCCTTTGAACTTCCGCCGCTGCCCTATGACTACAACGCGCTCGAGCCGCACATCGATGAAGCGACGATGAAGCTGCACCACGACAAGCATCACGCCACCTATGTCACCAACCTGAATGGCGCCGTCGAGAAGCACACGGAGCTGGGCTCCAAGTCGCCAGAAGACCTGATCAAGAATCTGGAAGCGATTCCCGAGGACGTGCGTGCGGTGGTCCGCAACAACGGCGGCGGCCACGTAAACCACACCATGTTCTGGCAGCTTATGAAGCCAAACGGCGGCGGTGAACCCACGGGCGCGATTGCCGACCAGATCAAGGCCGACTTCGGCGACTTCGAAACGTTCAAGAAGCAGTTCAACGAGACCACGGCCAAGCAGTTTGGTTCCGGCTGGGGCTGGCTCATCTACAAGGGCGGCAAGCTCGCGATCGTCACAACGCCAAACCAGGACAATCCCATCACCCAGGGCAGCTACCCCATCCTCGGCAACGATGTGTGGGAACACGCCTACTACCTGAAGTACCAAAACAAGCGCCCCGAGTACCTGGCCAACTGGTGGAACACGGTGAACTGGGAAGAAGTGAACAAGCGCTTTGAACTTGCCAAGTCCTACAAGGCGTAACCTTGTGGGTGCATGCACCACCATCGTGTTTGGAGCATAGAGAAAGGCCGCCACTAGGCGGCCTTTCTCTATGCGAGTCTGCGGCTTGACGAACTTCAGTACGGAGAAGCAACCAAGGCAACGCAAGTAGTTGACATGACATTCAACATGCCTTCTGCGAAAAAACTGCGGCAAGCTACACGCATCCTCGTCGGTATTAGCCCACGCGTCTAGTTCGCGCTCACCTCGTAACTCGTTCTCCAATAGTGCCTTGCAAGCTTCAGCAAGTTTGGTACGGCACGTGCTGTCACCTGTTGCGATGACCAACGCACAGAACGCTCCGACCCACCTGAAACCTGTCACTGCAAAGCCAATCCCGCTGCGTCTCATGGCGGCGTGGCTTCCGGCGCTCATGGGAGTTCTCGTGATCTGTGGCGAGTCCACTCGAGTTATGGGTGCGGACCATACGATGGTTTGGCTCAGCCGTCTCTGCATGCCGCTGGTTCACCTTGCGAACTCTGACATGGCCGAGCTGAACCATGTCATGCGCAAGTGCGGCCACTTCTTTGGCTACGGCACGCTCGGCTTCATCTTCGCGCAGGGTTGGCTCACGTTCCTGCTTGCTCGCAGTCGGTCGCTTTGGACGCAGCAGACCTGGGCTCGCACTCGCATGTTGGCGGGCGGTCTAGCCCTGCTCTCCACGGCATTCGTCGCCAGCATGGACGAGCTTCACCAAAGCTTCCTGCCGAACCGTACGGCGTGTGTCTCGGATGTTCTGCTGGACACCACGGGTGCGTTTCTCATGCTCACGGTTGCGGCAGCAGTGCTGCTGTTCCAGCGCAGGCGCGCTCTGCACCAGCGCATCCAATTCCGGCTGCTTCGCTCGTGGAGCTCCGGCACTGCATTGTTTCGGCAGGCTCTGCTCGACTAATTACACCAACGACTTAGGAACGACGGAGACGGCCCCTGTGAACGGGGCCCTTCGGGCACTTGTGCGGAGCCAGAACAGCGCGACCAATAGGCACAGTACCAGGGCACCGGTGGTGTCCAGCAAAACATCCGTGACGAGCCCGGTTCGATCCGGAATATAGGACTGGTGCAGCTCATCCAGCGACGCCACCAGCGCCGTGCAGCAGATCGCCATCTGCAGGCACCACCGGCGCCACACCCCGGCCGGGCGGTGCCGCAAGGGTAGCATCCAGGAATACAGGAACGCACGAAGCCAGCTGACGCCCAGAGTGCCGTATCCGAGGAAGTGCCCCGTCTTCCGGATGTAATGGTGGATACTCTCCCACGCATCATCCGGTACATGGCCGAACACGGCCTGGTAAACCACGCGAAGAACCGAAGACGTATTCACGCTGCCGAACGCGGCGGTCGACTCGCGCGCGATCACCAGCAGCATGACGATCACAGGTGCCCAGACAAACAGGAAGTGTGCGACGGGACCGCGCCGCCGCGGCAGAGCTCGGCCGCCCAACAGCACTGGAGCCCGCCGCATCATGTCTTGCGTCCCCAGCAACACAAACGGGACGCAAGAGCTTGCGCTCTGCGTCCCGTCCGTTTCGATCCGTGTGCGTGGTGCAAGACCGGCAACTTAGGCGTTCTCTTCCGAGCCGCCTTCTTCGTTGCCACCCTGCTCGGCAAGCTGGCGCTCCAGCTCTTCGCGCTTCTTGGCCTTCGCCTCAGCGCGCTTCTGCTGCTTCGCGCCCAGCTCCTGCTCGGCGCCCAGCAGCTCGATCATGGCCTTTTCGCCACCGTCGCCCTGGCGGAAGCCGGTGCGAACGATGCGAAGGTATCCGCCCTGGCGGTCGCCGTAGCGCGGAGCTACCGTGGCAAACAGGCGCGACACCGACTCCGGCGTCTGCAGGAACGCAGCCGCCTGACGGCGCGAGTGAATATCGCCGCGCTTACCCAGCGTGATCATCTTCTCGACCAGAGGACGAACGGCCTTTGCCTTCGCCACGGTCGTCTCCACGCGGTCTTCGATCACAACGGAGGTCACCAGGTTACGCAGCAGAGCGCGGCGGTGGCTGTGGTTCCGTCCAAGTTTGTTTCCTGCTTTACGATGGCGCATTGTCTTCTCTCTGAACTAGGGATCAGGGAACCGGCACCGGGGAACAGCGTCCGTGTGCGTCGTTCCGAACTACCGCCGCTCCAGAAGTTACCCGGAGCGGCTCTTACTTTTTCTTCACCCTGACTCACCGAATCAGAGCCGCAGAGCTCGCGATCAGCGGAACAGATAGCCTCTGCTCCTGACCCCTGTTCCCTGCTCTTAGAAGTTCTCCGTCTCCGGCATGCGGAAGTCTTCGTCCTCTTCCTCGTCCTCTTCATCATCGAAGCTGTTGAACGAGGCCGCCAGAGTCGCAGCGGGCAGAACCGAGGTCGGACCAGGCTGAGGCTGACCGTTTTCGTCGATCTTCATGCCAAGCGAGAGACCCATCTGAGCAAGGATTTCCTTGATCTCGTTCAGGCTCTTGCGGCCGAAGTTCTTGGTCTTCAGCATCTCGGCTTCGGTCTTCTGGATCAGCTCGCCGATAGTCGCGATGTTCGCGTTCTTCAGGCAGTTGTAGCTGCGAACACTCAGCTCCAGCTCTTCCACAGAACGGTTCAGATTGTCGTTCCGCAGCGCGGGACCATCGTGCGCACCATCCAGACCCGCTTCCATCTCCTCTTCAAAGTTGATGAAGATGGTCATGTGGTCCTTCAGCAGCTTCGCCGCCAGGCCAAGCGCATCGGCCGGCTGAACCGTGCCGTTGGTCCAGATCTCGAGCGTCAGCTTGTCATAATCCGTGATCTGACCCAGACGTGCCGCTTCGACCGCATAGTTGACCTTACGCACGGGCGAGTGGACCGAGTCGACCGGGATGAAGCCGATGCCAAGATCCGGATCGTAGTTCTTGTCCGCCGACTGGTAGCCACGGCCGCGCTTCAAGCGCATTTCCATGTCCAGCTTGCCACCTTCGGACACGGTCGCGATGTACACGTCCTTATCAAGGATCTCGACGTCGCCGTCGGCCTCAATCATGCCGCTGGTCACAACGCCCGGCTCTTCCACGCGCAGATACAGGGCCTTGGGGCCGTCGCCGTTCAGCTTGAACGGGATCTGCTTCAGGTTCAGGATGATGTCGGTCGCGTCTTCCACCACGCCCTGGATCGACTGAAACTCGTGCAGAACGCCTTCGATCTTCACCGCCGTCACGGCAGCGCCTTCGATGCTGCTCAGCAGCGTGCGGCGCAGGCTGTTTCCGATGGTAGTACCAAAGCCGCGCTCAAAGGGCTGCGCGCTGAACTTGCCATACTTCTCGGTGAGCGACTCCTGCTCGACCGCGAGACGCTTAGGCTTCTGGAAACCTCTCCACAACATGGGTACTCTCCTTCATTCCCTCCTCCCGAGCGGAGCCGCGAAGCATTTTGCGGGTGCCGGGAATCGGTCTTGCTGGTTCCATGGCGATGTGCCACTGACAACAGCCTGGTTGCGAGCGGCTGTTCCTCGTATGCCATCGCTCTCGCTTCTTGAAAAGCCGTTGTTCGTTCCCTCAGATAACCGAGGGAACGAACAACAGAGCAACTGGCAGGCTTACTTCGAGTAAAGTTCGACGATCAGCTGCTCGTTAACCGGCAGATGGATCTCTTCGCGCTTCGGCAGGGCCAGAACCTTGGCACTGCGGTTTGCGCGGTCGATCTGCAGCCACGACGGCTGCTGCAGACCCGCATGGAACTGCTCAGCACCTTCCACAATCGCGAGCTTCTTCGCGTCTTCGCGAAGCTCGACCGTGTCGCCGACCTTGATCTGGTATGAAGGAATGTTGACCTTCTTACCGTTCACGAGAACGTGGCCATGACGGACAAGCTGACGGGCCTGACGACGCGAGAGGGCAAAGCCCACCCGATAGCACAGCGCGTCCAGGCGACGCTCCAACTGCTGCAGTAGCAGTTCGCCCGTCACTCCGGTCTTGTTGCTGGCCTCTTCGTAGTACTTGCGGAACTGGCCTTCCAGCGTGAAGTAGTAGCGCTTCGCCTTCTGCTTTTCACGCAGCTGCAAGCCGTAGCCAACGATCTTCTTCGCGCGAGCCTGGCCGTGCTGGCCCGGGGGGAAGTTGCGCTTGTCAATCGCGCACTTATCGCTAAAGCAACGCGAGCCCTTCAGAAACAGCTTGACGCCATCGCGCCGGCAAAGGCGGCAGACAGCTCCGGTATAACGTGCCATGAATCTTCTCTCCAGTACTTCAGGTGGCGATCGGTTTACGCGCTGGCGGCGTGTCGTCCCGATCCGAACTGCTGTTCAAAGTTCAAGGTGAGAGAAGTAGAAGGTCCAACCAGCCTGCCCTCTACTTCCCACCTTTACTTTCTACTTACACGCGGCGGCGCTTCGGCGGACGGCAGCCGTTGTGCGGGATCGGCGTAACGTCGCGAATGGAGCGGACCTCAAGACCCGCAACCGCGAGCGCACGCACTGCCGACTCGCGGCCCGAACCGGGGCCGGAGACGCGCACGTCGACCGAACGCAGACCGTGATCGCGAGCAGCCTGGGCGGCATTCACCGCGGCCTGCTGTGCCGCGAACGGCGTGCCCTTGCGCGATCCACGGAAGCCGAGCGAACCCGAGCTCTTCCAGCTCAGAGTATTGCCCTGCTGGTCCGTAATCGTCACGATGGTGTTGTTGAACGACGCCTGGACAAACACCAGGCCGTACGGGACGTTTTTCCGTTCCCGTTTCTTGAACTTCTTGCCCTTGCCGGACTTGCCGGCAGCGCCCGAGTTTCCTTTGTTCTGCTGCTTGGCCATTACTTCGTCGCTTTCTTCTTGCCGGCAACCGTGCCCTTACGGGGACCCTTGCGCGTGCGGGCGTTGGTGTGGGTGCGCTGTCCGCGGACAGGCAGCGAGCGGCGGTGGCGCAGGCCACGGTAGCTCTGGATTTCGATCAGGCGCTTGATGTTCAGGCCGACTTCCTTGCGGAGGTCACCTTCGATTCCACCTTCCTGCTCGATCACACCACGAATGCGATTCAGTTCGTCCTCGTCCAGCGTCTGCAGCTTGCGCAGCGGATCGATTTCCGCCTTTGCAAGAATGCTCAACGCACGGCTCGGACCAATGCCGAAGATGTAGGTAAGGCCGACCCTTGCCTGCTTGTTGTTCGGCAGATCGACACCTGCAATACGTGCCATGTCTGTGTCTTCCTCTTTACTTCCTGTGCCACGCGGCGCTGTCGCCGCTAGCGGGTTAGGCGGAGGGCCCGGGGTTCATCGCACGCCTTGACTTCGGCGAACTCGCCCCAGAAGACCATTGGGTTCCGCTCTGTTACTGTTACACGCCCGGGAACTTATCCCTGGCGCTGCTTGTGCTTCGCGACTTCGCAGATCACCCGCACCACACCGTGGCGATGAACGATCTTGCACTTGTCGCAAATGCGCTTCACGCTTGCACGTACCTTCATTGCAACTGCTTCCTTCCGGTCGGTCCCAGGAGTCCCAAGGGCTACTGATGGCCGACTTGTTGACTCGCTACTTACTTGTAGCGGTACACAATGCGCCCACGCGACAAGTCGTACGGGCTCAACTCGATGGCAACACGATCCCCAGGCAGAATACGAATGAAGTTCTTGCGCATCCGGCCGGAGACGTGAGCCAGCACCTGATGCTTGTTCTCCATTTCCACCTTGAACATCGCATTGGGCAGCGTCTCTACGACCACTGCCATTGCTTCAATTGCATCTTCCTTCGACAAACCGTCTCCCTCGCCACTTCGCGGAGGCGGCACCATGCCGCGACCGTTCCCTGCTCTCGCCCGCCCCGACTATCGTGTCAGAACCAGCGGTCCATCTTTGGTGATTGCAACCGTGTGCTCAAAGTGAGCCGACCAGCTTCCGTCCTTGGTCACCGCGGTCCAACCATCCTTCAACACCTGCACTTCAGCCGTCCCGGCGTTGATCATTGGCTCGATCGCCAGGACCATGCCGGCCTTCAGCTTCTGGCCCTTGCCCCGGCGACCGTAGTTGGGCACCTGCGGCTCCTCGTGCATGCTGCGACCGATGCCGTGCCCGACGAACTCCCGGACTACACCATAGCCTTCGGCCTCGCACATCTCCTGCACCGCAAAGCCGATGTCGCCCAGTGTCGCTCCAACCTGCGCCACGCTGATGGCCCGTTCCAGCGAAGCTTTCGTTACGTCCAGCAACTTAGCAGCTTCGGGCTTCAGCGCTCCCACTGCGTAGGTCACCGCCGCGTCGGAATAGTAGCCATCCAACAGCAGACCGCAATCCACGCTGACCACGTCGCCTTCCTTCAGGACCTTGCGCTCGGAAGGAATCCCGTGGATCACTTCCTCGTTCACGCTGGTGCAGAGGCAAGCCGGGTAGTTCTGGTAGCCCTTGAACGCAGCCTTGGCTCCCAGTTCGAGGATCTTCGCTTCGGCCACCCGTTCCAGGTCCATCGTGCTCGCGCCAGGCTTTACCGCAGCCTCAACTGCGTGATGCACCTGCCGCAGCAGAGCTCCACTCCGGCGCATCCGCTCAATCTCCGCCGGTGTTTTCAGTACAATCGCCATCTACTTCAAAGATCGTTTCTGCGGCTTGGAAACTGGCCGCCGCCTTACCTAGTGCGCAAACGCCTGAGCGCCGCAACAATCTGCTCCGTCACAACCTCGACGGCCTGCTCTCCATCCACTTCCTCAAACCTGCCGAGGTCACGGTAATGATCGATCACCGGCGCGGTCTGCTCGCCGAAGACGCGCATGCGCTCGGCAAAGACCTCTTCGGTGTCATCCGGCCGCTGAACCAGCGGCTCGCCATCCACGTCGCACACACCGGGGGAAACCGGAGGATTGGTGTAGATGTTGTAGATCCGTTTCGAACCCGGGCCTACCCGCCGCCCCGTGACGCGACGCAACAACTCATCATAGCGAACCTGGACGGAAACCGCAACCAGAGGCAACCCGGCTTCGCCGTGCTTCGTCAGCAGAAAGCTGTCCAGCCACTCCGCCTGTCCAAGAGTTCGTGGATAGCCATCCAGGATGAAGCCGCGTTCGCAATCCCGTTCTGCGGTGCGGTCCGCCACCATCTGGTTCACGACCTCGTCGGGAACGTAGATCCCGGCGTCCACTAATTCCTTGAAACGCTTGCCGATGACCGTCCCAAGGCGGATGTTGTCGCGGATCAGATCCCCGGTAGAGATCTGCGGGATTCCCCATAGCTCCATCAGCCGCTGCGCTTGTGTTCCTTTGCCGACGCCGGGCGCGCCCAATAAGAGAACAGGGCCCGGAACGAACCCTGCTCCAATCTCTTGCACCATCTCGTCCTGACTCACCCGGCTTACCAGCTCCGCCGGCCACGAACGCGGCCGCTCTTCGGCGTAAAGCCCTCGTAGTGACGCATGATCAACTGCGATTCCACCTGCTGCACCGTATCCATCGCCACTCCGACCACGATCAGCAGCGACGTGCCACCAAAGTAGAACGTCAGGCCCAGGCCGTTGTTCACCCACGTCGGCATGCGATCGAACATTCCGCCGAGTAGCCAAAGATGGTTAAAGTGAATGCCGCCAATCAGCAACTGGGGGATGATCGAGATCACGATGAGGTAGATCGCACCGACGAGCGTGATCCGCGTCAGGATGTCATTGATGAAGTCCGACGTGCGCCGGCCAGGACGAATGCCCGGGATGAAGCCGCCGTACTTGCGCATGTTGTCCGCGATGTCATCCGGACGGAAGACGATGGAGATGTAGAAATATGCAAAGAAGATGATTGCGGCGACGTAGATCAGCTCGTACCACGGCTCACCCGGTCGCAGACCTTCCGTGATCTTGCGCAGTACCGAGTTGTTCTGCACAAACGCGTTGTTCGCGAACAATAGCGGCGCCGATAGAATCGAGCTCGCAAAGATCACCGGCATCACGCCGCCCGAGTTCACCTTCAGCGGCAAGTGCGTCGCTTGTCCGCCCATCATGCGGCGTCCGACGATCCGCTTCGCGTACTGCACGGGAATGCGGCGTTCTGACCGCTCCACGTACACGATGAACGCCACGACCGCGATCATCACCACCAGCAGCAGCGCGATTGCGACCGGCGTGAAACCGCCCCACGCACTGTCCCGTGCCTTTTCCAGCAGGTCGTTGATGCCGTTTGGCAGGCCCGCAACGATGCCGGCAAAGATGATCAGTGACATGCCATTGCCAATGCCGCGCTCGGTGATCTGCTCACCCAGCCACATGATGAAGGCCGTACCGGTCGTCAGGGTCAGCACGCAAAGAGCGGTGAACGCCGGGGCGCTCATGGTCACCATCGGTCCGCCGGTGGTGCTCTTGGTCAGCGTCAGCGCGATCGCGAACGACTGCACGATGGCCAGCAGAACCGTCACGTACCGGGTCCACTGAGTGATCTTGCGGCGGCCGACTTCGCCTTCCTTCTGCAGCTTGGCCAGCGGCTCGTAGATCACCGTAAGCAACTGGAAGATGATCGACGCCGTGATGTACGGCATAATGCCGAGCGCGAAGATGGTCAGGCGACGCAGCGATCCGCCGGTGAACAGGTCCACCAGGCCCAGCGACGATCCCGCATTTTGCTGGAAGTACTGCGCCAGCATATCGGCGTTGATGCCCGGCGTGGGGATGTGCCCGCCGAGGCGGTACACCGCCAGCAGACCCAGCGTGAACAGAACCCGCTTGCGCAGGTCCGGGATTCGGAAGATATTCGCGATCTTGTCAAACATCCGGCGGAAACACCCATCTGGAGCGCTCGCTCCAATGCATCCTGAAACTGTTGCCCCGACTCGGTCGGAAGCCGGCTTCGCTATACAGGCAAAGGCCGAGCCAGTTCTGGCTCGACCCGCTTACCTGGCTTGCAAAGCGTGTACCTCGATTGTAACGAGAACCGCTAGGCTATGCCTGTGCTTCTCCGGCTGCCGGAGCGCCGAGCAGAACGACCTTACCACCCGCGGCTTCGATCTTCTGCTGCGCCTGCTTGCTTGCCTTGTGCGCGTGCACGGTCACTGCCGTCGAGATCTCACCATTCGCCAGAATCTTGATCAGACCGTTCTTCTTCTTGACAACGCCCAGCTTGTACAGCACTTCCGGCGTCAGCTCGCCCTCGTTGCTGGTGGCCGCGATCAGCGCGATGCGGTCCAGACCGAGCACGAAGTACTCCTGACGGAAGATGTTCGTGAAGCCACGCTTCGGCAGACGGCGGTGCAGCGGCATCTGGCCGCCTTCGAAGCCACGCATCATGCGCGAGCCCGACCGCGAGCGCTGACCCTTGTGACCGCGGGTCGAGGTCTTGCCCATGCCCGAGCCCATACCACGGCCCACGCGCTTCTTGTTGCTGTTTGCTCCCTTGGGCGCGCCAAGGTTCGAAAGATTCAGTGCCATTGTTCTTTCCTCGCTAACGCCGGCGCTGAAGAGCGTCGACTCGCATGTTTTGCCGCACTTACGTACGGCGGCTGACTCGTGTTCTATGTCAGCCTGGTGACTGCCTGATAAACAGGCGGTGTTGAACTACTCGACGATGCGGACCAAGTGCGGCACCGCTGCCACCATGCCGCGGATCGAGGGGGAATCCTCGCGCTCCACGATCTGATTCAGGCGCGTGAAGCCGAGGCCCTTGACCACCAGCTTGTGCTTCACCGGGGTCGCAATTTTCGAGCGGTAGTACTGGATCTTGATCTTGCCCGTGTTCTCTGCCATTGCTTTTCTCCGAAGAGGAATGGGAGCAGAGCCGATGCCCTGTTCCCTGTTCCGGTTCTTACAGCTCTTCCACCGACTTGCCACGAAGTGCCGCGACTTCGGCCTTGTCACGCAACTGCGTCAGCGCGTCAAACGTGGCCTTGATCACGTTGTGCGGGTTTGCCGTTCCCAGCGACTTGGTCAGAACGTTCTGCACGCCGGCCGACGTCATCACCGCGCGCACCGCTCCACCCGCGATCACACCGGTACCTTCCGGCGCCGGCTTCAGCAGCACATGACCCGATCCGAAGCGGCCCAACACCTGGTGCGGAATCGACGTTTCTGTCAGGTTCACGCGGTGCAGGTTCTTCTTCGCCGCTTCAATACCCTTGCGGATCGCCTGCGGAACTTCCTTCGCCTTGCCCGAACCGTAGCCCACCACGCCCTCTGCCGGGTCGCCGATGACAACCAGCGCCGCAAAGCTCATGTTTTTACCGCCCTTGACCACCTTGGTCACGCGGTTGATCGCCACAACCTGATCCTTCAGGTTCAGGCGATTCGCATCGATCTTCTTCTTGAGTGCCATTCGAAATCCTTCCGTTGAACCTGAGTTAGAACTCGAGACCGGCTTCGCGTGCAGCGTCGGCCAGGGCCTTGATGCGGCCGTGATACAGGTAGCCGCCGCGGTCGAATACGACCTTCTTGATGCCCTTTTCCTGTGCGCGCTCGGCGATCAGCTTGCCAACCTGCTGGGCTGCCTCGATGTTGCCGCCGGCCTTGGCCTCTTCGCCCTTCTTCGTCAGGGTGGAAGCGGCCGCCAGGGTCGCAGACTGCGAGTCGTCGATCACCTGGGCGTAGATATGGTTCAGCGAACGGAAGACGTTCAGGCGGGGACGCTCGGTCGTGCCTGAAACCTTGTTCCGGACGCGCTTGTGGACCCGCTTGCGGACCTCATTGCGCTTGGTGAGTGTAATCATCTCGTCTTTCCTTTCCTACAGGCGCAGCCACCCTGGGCGGCCGCGTTCGGAGTCGGGGAGCGACGGCATCTCGTCCGTCGCCTCGGTTTATGCTGCCACTCTCTCAAGTGAGCCAGCCAATCCTCAGGGCCGATCCCAACCACACGCGAAGCGTGTCGAGAACGGCCCGAAGGGCTACTTGGAGCCGGTCTTGCCGACCTTCTTCTTGAGCTTTTCGTCGGTGTAACGAACGCCCTTGTTCTTGTACGGATCGGGCTTGCGCAGCGAACGCATGTCCGCGGCAACCTGGCCAACCTTCTGCCGGTCAATGCCGGTGACCGTCAGGTGAGTCTGCTTGGGATCGATGGCAACATCGATGCCCGTGGGCAGCGGGAACTCGATCGGGTGCGAGTAGCCGAGCGTGAACACCACAAGGCCCTTGCCCTTCATCTCGGCGCGGTAACCGATGCCGACGATGTCCAGTTCCTTCTTCCAGCCGTTGGTCACGCCCTCGACTGCGTTGAACACCAAGGCGCGCGCCAGGCCGTGAATTGCCTTCTGCGAGTCGTTCTCTCGCTCGGCAACGATGTTGTTGTCCTTTTCCACCAGCTTGATGCCCGTGGGCAGCAGAGCGGTGGTGGTGCCCTTGGGTCCCTTCACCTCAACGGTATTGCCGTTGACGGTGTAGCTTACACCGGCCGGCTTGGGGATCGGCTTCAAACCAATACGTGACATGCTTTTGTTCCTTTGCGGCTTGCGAGTCGCGGCGGGATTATCCCGTGCCGTTCCACTGCAGCCCATGCGATGTCGCCACCACATGCCGTACCACTACTGTCTTGCAATTTGCTGAGTGCAGCGCGGAGGTCCACTAGGCCGCCCGCGCCATCGAGCCGATTAGCACCGCCCTCACGTGAGGCGTCGAGAACGGGGCGAAGCGCCTACCAGACGTGTGCGAGGATCTCGCCGCCGACGTTCTCGCGGCGGGCCTGACGGCCCGTCATCACGCCCTTCGGCGTTGTCAGGATCGAAATACCGAGGCCACCCTGCACGCGACGGATGTCGTCCTTGCCCAGGTACACGCGCGAGCCCGGCTTGGAGATGCGCTTCAGGTCCGTGATCGCCGACTGGTTGTCGGTGGAGTACTTCAGGTACACGCGGAGAACGCGCTTGCCTTCTTCTTCCGTCACCTTGAAGTTGGTGATGTAGCCCTCTTCCTTCAGAATGCGGGCGATTTCGGCCTTCAGGTTCGAGGCAGGAACATCCATCTTCTGGTGGCGGGAACGGATCGCGTTGCGAACGCGGGTCAGGAAGTCTGCGACTGGATCGGTCAAGTTCATGGTCTTCTTCTCTCTACCTCTCGTTTGCTGCGGGCGACGTTGAAACGCGATGCCGGCAGAACCTGCAGAGGATTTGCATTGCATGCAGCGGATGCGCTCTGCGCAGGCTACACAATCTCGTCACCCCGAGCGCGCGCATCGCGCGCCGGGAACCGTGCGGAGTACTTACCAGCTAGACTTCACGACACCTGGAATCTCGCCCTTCAAAGCGAGGCCACGGAAGCACAGGCGGCAGATCCCAAACTTGCGGAGAAACGCCCGGGGGCGACCGCACAGCTGGCAGCGGTTGTGCTGGCGGCTCTTGAACTTGGGCTTCTTGGCGTCCTTGACTGCTTTTGCGGTAGTCGACATGTTCTTCTAATCCTCTCAGTTCGCCGCTTATGCGCGGAAGGGCATGCCGAAGTGCTTCAAGAGCACGCGGGCGCCATTGTCATCGGGCGAGGTGGTCACGATCGTGACGTTCATGCCCTTCAGCTTCTCGACCTTCGAGTAGTCGATTTCCGGAAAGATGAGCTGATCGCGTAGACCCAGCGTGTAGTTGCCACGGCCGTCGAAGCTCTTGGCGGAAACACCCTTGAAGTCACGCACACGGGGCAGCGCCACCGAGATCAGGCGATCCAGGAACTCGTACATCGCGTCGCCACGCAGGGTGACCATGGCGCCGATCGACTGGCCGGCGCGCACCTTGAACTGCGCGATGGACTTCTTGGCCTTGGTCAGCACCGGCTTCTGGCCGGTGATCTGGGCCAGATCGCTCACGAGCGGGTCGAGGATCTTGTTGTTCTGCGTGGCCTCGCCCAGGCCCATGTTGATGATGATCTTTTCGATCTTTGGCACGGCCATCACATTCTGGATGCCGAGCTCTTTCTGAACCGCGCCCTTCAGCTCGGTCGAATACTTCTCACGCAGGCGTGCTGCCATTTCTTCCTGTCTTTCTCCACGGTTCCGGGGTAGCGCTCGCGCGCCGTATACCGTTTCGTGGGGTGTTCCTCGAGTACAAGTTCAGCTTGCTAGATGACCGATCCTACTCAGCTTCAAAAATGCGAAGAGGTCTAGGGACGGTTCGCCGCTCGGTAAACTACTTGCGCTTCGGCAGTGCCAGCGTCTCGCCGGTCGACTTCGCAAAGCGCTCGCGCTTGCCGTCCACGGTGCGGATGCCCACGCGGGTCGCCTTGCCATTCGAGTCCATCAGGGCCACGTTCGAGATGTGGATCGGGGCTTCCTGCTCCGCGATGCCCCCCTTGATGTTGGCCTGGGGATTCGGCTTGACGTGCTTCTTGATCATAGCCACGCCCTCAACCAGAACGCGGTTCTTATCCGCGATCACACGCAGAACTCGGCCGGTCTTGCCCTTGTTCTTGCCAGCGATGACGATTACCTGATCGTTGCGAAGAATGTTTGCCATTTCCTTACTCCTTGTCCCGCACCGTGGTCCCGGTGACAGGCCTCTGCTGTGCCTCAGCAGGAAAGGTTGCAACTGTTTGGACCAAACTTGTCTACTCTACGCGAAAAAGCGCAGCTTAGCAAGCTAAGTCTGCGCTTTCAGCAAGGATAGAGAAGCTTAGATCACTTCAGGAGCCAGCGACACGATCTTCAGGAACTTCTTGTCGCGCAGCTCACGGGCGACGGGTCCGAACACACGCGTGCCCACCGGCTCGCCTGCATCGTTGATCACCACGGCCGCGTTCTGGTCGAAGCGGATGTAGGTGCCATCCTTGCGGCGCGCTTCCTTGCGGGTGCGCACGATCACGGCCTTCACGACCTTGCCCTTCTTCACGGTGCCGTCCGGCGAAGCTTCCTTCACCGCGGCGGTCACCACATCACCCAGACCGGCCTTCTTGCCCAGGCCGCCACCCAACGGCAGGATTACCTGCAGCCGGCGCGCGCCCGAGTTGTCGGCCACGTCGAGGATCGTTCTCATTTGAACGGACATTGTTTTCTCTCCTGATCCCGCTGCGATCGTGTCGCCGGAACCGGGGACTTCGCGTCCCAGTGATGCTCAATCTTGCGGCGCCTGCCGAGCGGAACGAAGAGCAACTTCCTCTCCGTTCATCATCCAGGCGCTGTGGTCTCCGCTACTTCGCTGCGGGCGTCGTAGGCTTGGTGTCTGCCAGCTGCGACAGCGACGAGCGGCGCACGATCTCTTCGAGCGTCCAGCGCTTCAGCTTGCTCAGCGGACGGCTCTCGCGAATGCGGACCTGGTCGCCCACGCGTGCCGAGTTCTGCTCGTCATGCGCGTAGAACTTCTTGTTGGACTTGACCACGCGGCGGTACTTCGGGTGCGCCTTGCGCATCTCCACCGAAACCACGATCGTCTTATCCATCTTCGTCGAGGTCACCAGGCCGATTTTCTCGGTGCGATGACCCGTCTTCTCCGCCGCGGCGGTCTCAACTGCAGGAGTGTTCGTCGTCTCTGCCATGGCTTATGCGTCCTTCTTCTTGCGCGACTTCTTAGCCGGCTTGGTGCTCTCGGTCGGAGCGGTTGCGTGACCGAGCTCGCGCTGACGCGCCACGGTCTTGATGCGAGCGATGTCCTTCTTCAGCTCGCGCAGGTTCTTCAGGCCTTCGTTCTGGCCCAGGCTCTTCTGAAAGCGAATGCGGAACAGCTTCTCGCCCGTCTGGGCTTCCTGCTGCTTCAGCTCTTCGGCCGTCAGGCTCTGGATCTCGTCGATCTTCATCGGTCTTCTCTCTTATGTGCGCAGCAGCCGCCGCGCTAACTCGGGCGGCTTAGGCCGCGGCTTCGGTCTTGCCCGCAGGTGCGGCAATGTTCGGACGCTGCACGAAGATCGTCTTCAGCGGCAGCTTGTTGCTGGCCAGGCGCATCGCTTCCTTCGCGATCTCGGGCGTAACGCCCTCCATCTCAAACAGGAGCTTACCCGGGCGAACCACGGCGACCCAGTGATCGAGCGCACCCTTACCGGAACCCATTCGAACTTCGGCCGGCTTCTTGGTGATCGGCTTGTCCGGGAAAATCCGCAGCCAAACCTTGCCACCACGCTTGATGTAGCGGGTCATGGCGATACGGCTCGCCTCAATCTGGCGGTCGGTGATGTAGCCGCACTCGACCACCTTCAGACCGAAATCGCCGAAAGCCAGCTCGGACCCGCGCCATGCCTTGCCGCGCATCTTGCCCTTTTGCTGCTTCCGGTACTTCACCTTCTTTGGCATCAACATGATGTCATCTCTCCTGCACGGCCTTGGCAGCTAAGCCAGTCTCCGCGCCACAACTGTTCTTCCTGCGTACGTACTGCCCGCAAGGTGAGCCGGGCAGTACGCATCGGTGTTTCGTTTAGAACACGCCAGTGGTCGTGTTCGTATCGCGGCGGCGCTTCTGCTCGTAGATGTCGCCACGGTAGATCCACGTCTTCACGCCGATCACGCCGTAGGTGGTCTTCGCCTCGGCAAAGCCGTAGTCGATGTCCGCACGCAGCGTGTGCAGCGGCAGACGGCCCTGCAGATACCACTCGGAACGCGCGATTTCGTTGCCGTTCAAGCGGCCCGAAACGCGAACCTTAATGCCCTTGCAGCCGAAGCGCAGCGCAGAATCCACGCTCTTACGCATCGCGCGGCGGAAGCTCACGCGCTTCTCAAGCTGCAGAGCGATGTTCTCTGCAACAAGCTGCGCGTCCAGCTCGGGCTTGTTCACTTCCAGGATGTCGACGAACACTTCACGGTTCGTGCGCTTCTGGATGTCGGCCTTCAGCTTGTCGATCTCCGCGCCCTTGCGGCCGATGATGATGCCCGGACGAGCGGTGCGGATAATCAAGCGCAGCTTGTTGCCCGGACGCTCCACTTCAACGGAGGAGACACCGGCGGCCTTCAGCTTCTCGCGCAGCTCAGCTTTCAGCTTCACGTCTTCGACCAGCAGCTTGTCGTAGTCCTTCTCAACAAACCACCGCGACTTCCACGGCTTGTTTACGCCGAGGCGGAACCCATACGGATGGACCTTCTGACCCATTACTTATCCCTTCACTTCGCGTCCACCGGATCGTGCCGGCGAACATACTCAGTACCCTGACACGCCACCGAAGCGGCGTGCGAAATTAGGCTGCAGCGCCTGCCGACTTCTTGTTCGAAGCCTTCTTAGTGGTCGCCTTGCCAGACGTCTTGCCCGTCGCAACAGCTTTGCTCGTTGCCTCGGTGCCCTGCTGGCCGCCCTTGCTCTGCTTCTCGGCAACCGTAACGATAATGTGCGCGATGCGGCGCTGGTAGCGGTACGCACGGCCCATCGGTGCAGGGCGGATGCGCTTCATGCGCGGACCTTCGTTCGCCACTGCCTGTTTCACGAACAGGTTGTCGACATCCAGGTCGAAGCCCTGCTCCTGCGACAGATAGTTCGCGTTCTGCACCGCGGAACGCAGCGCCTTTTCGACGATGGGCGCCACGCGCTTGCGCGTAAACATGAGTGTGTTCAGCGCCTGCTCCACGCGCTGCCCCTTGATCGTATCCAGCACCAGCTTCGCCTTTTGCGGGCTGGTCCGCTGGAACTTCGCCTCGGCGCGAAACTCGCGAACCGCGGTCGTGCTCTTCTCGGCTGTCTTCGCCATAGTGTCTTCCTGACTCTCAAGTGGGGAGCGGGTCTAGACCCGCTCCCGGTTCCTTACTTGCCCTTTGCCGAGCTCTCGGCCTTTGCCGCGTGGCCCTTGAAGGTCCGCGTCAACGAGAACTCACCCAGCTTGTGACCGACCATGTTCTCCGTCACATACACCGGAATGAACTTCTTCCCGTTGTGCACCGCAAAGGTGTGGCCCACAAACTCCGGAAAGATGGTGGAGCGGCGCGACCAGGTCTTGATGACATCCTTCTTGCTGGCCGAGTTCATCACTTCAACCTTGGTCATCAGGTGTGTATCGACAAACGGGCCCTTCTTCGTAGAACGTGCCATATGTCCCTCTCAGCTCTTACTTGCTGCGGCGGTTCACGATGAACACATCGGTCCGCTTGTTGTTACGGGTCTTGTATCCGCGAGTCGGCTGGCCCCAGGGCGTCACAGGATGACGGCCACCGGAGGTCTTACCTTCACCACCACCGTGCGGGTGATCCACAGGGTTCATCGACACACCACGGTTCGCCGGGCGAATGCCACGCCAGCGGCTGGCGCCGGCCTTACCGTAGCTGATGTTTTCGTGATCCGTGTTGCCCACCTGGCCAACGGTCGCCATGCAATCCACCAGAACGCGGCGGGTCTCGCCGGAAGGCAGCTTCAGCAAGGCGTACTCGCCTTCCTTGGCCACCAGCTGCGCGCTCGATCCAGCCGAACGCACCATCTGTGCACCCTTGCCGGGACGAAGCTCAACGTTGTGGACCGTGGTACCGGCCGGAATGTTCTTGAGCGGCAGTGCATTACCAACGAGGATGTCGGCGTCGGGGCCGCTCATCACCTGCTGGCCAACCTTCAGGCCAACCGGCTGCAGGATGTAGCGCTTCTCGCCGTCGCGGTAGCTGATCAGCGCAATGCGGGACGAGCGGTTCGGATCGTACTCGATCGTCGCCACGGTGCCCGGAACGCCGTACTTGTCGCGCTTGAAGTCAATGATGCGGAGCTTCTGCTTGTGGCCACCACCATGGTGGCGGATCGTCAGCTTGCCCGTGCTGTTACGGCCACCGGTACGCTGCTTTACTTCCAGCAGCGGCTTGTAGGGCTCGTTCGTCGTGATGTCCGAGTTCACCAGCTTCGACTGGAAGCGCAGCGTCGGAGTCACAGGTCGGAATGTCTTAATCGGCATTGCCTTGTTCCCTTGCCTTCCGCATAGCTTGTCAGGCGCGCGGAGCAGTTACAGATTCAGCGTGTGGCGAGCTCTTTGGAGCCCTTGCAAACCGGCTGACAAAACCGGTTTGCCGACTCGCCACTGCCTTACAGGCTATTGACTTACAGGCTGTTCACGTACTCCGGCATCTCTTCGCCAGACTTCAGCCGTACATAGGCCTTCTTCCAGTCGGGGCGGAAGCCCGTAAAACGGCCACGGCGGCGTTCCTTGCCGAGCACGTTCGACGTACGGATGGTGGACACCTTCACCTGGAAGAGCGTCTCCACCGCCTGCTTCACTTCCGTCTTGGTCGCATTCGCGGCAACCTCGAACACCAGCGTGCCCTCGGTCTCCTTCACGCCCATGCTCTTCTCAGTGATGAGCGGGCGACGGATCACTTGGTATACGGTCGGCATTTATGCTGCCTCCTTCTGCGCGTCCAGCTTGCGCTTGGAAACGTTCTTCTTCAGCGTCTCCTGCAGGGCCTCAATGGCAGCCTGCGAGAAGATGGCGTGCTCGTAGCGAAGCAGATCGTACGGGTGCACTTCACTCGACAGAACCAGCTCCACACCGTCCAGGTTGCGCGAACCGTAGAACAGGTTGTCGCTCAGCTTCTGGCCGCTTTCCACCAAGAGGGCCGTCTTCTTGGCATCCAGGGTGTCCAGCATCTTGCGGTACAGCTTGGTCTTCGGCTCGGTCGCTTCCAGGGTCGAAACCACAGTCAGCTTGCCGTCGGCCAGCTTGCTCGCCAATGCCGAGCTCAGCGCGCCCAGCAGCTTCTTGCGGGGGAACTGGTACTCATACGAGCGGGGCTGAGGTCCGTGCACCGTGCCGCCGTGGCGCCAAATTGGCGAACGCACCGAACCCACACGGGCGCGGCCAGTTCCCTTCTGCTTCCACAGCTTCTTGCCGGAACCCGACACAAGCTTCTTGTTCTTTGTGGCGGCCGTACCCTGGCGCAGCGCTGCACGGTAGTGCTTGACTGCTTCCCAGAGCAATGCCTCGTTCACTTCGACGCCAAACACCTCGTCCGCAAGCTCAAGCTCGCCGACTGTGTTTCCGCCGAGATCGACAACATTGATCTTTGCCATCTTGCTTCCTTTGGGCCCGTACCATTGCGGGCGCCGTACTGTCGTTGTGTCACCGTGCCGATATTCCGAGCCAAAGACTGGAACCGCACGGTGCAGTGCTGCTGTACTGCCTTGGAGCGACCCGCCACGCAAATGCGCATGGGGCAAACCACTGCGCCCACCGGGACATGGCCGAGAGGCGCAGTCTCCGCTGGACGCTCAACCCTACTTCTTCTTGCCTGCCGAAGCCTTCTTCGAAGCCTTCAGCGGATCGACCGTGCCCGAACCCGCAAATCCACGACGCTCACGCGGCGGAGCCTTCGCCTTCGAGATCAGAACCACACCATCACGAGGTCCGGGAACCGCGCCCTCGACCATAAGGAGGTTCTCCTCAGTGTCGATGCCGCGGATGCGCAGGTTGCGCACCGTGACCTGCGCGTCGCCGAAGTGACCCGGCATACGCTGGCCCGGGAACACGCGCGACGGGAACGACGATGCACCGATCGAACCCTGGATCTGGAACATGTGACCGTGCGACTTGGGACCGCCGCCGAAGCCGTGCCGGCGCACAACGCCCGCGAAACCGCGGCCCTTGCTGGTGCCGATAATGTCCACGAACTTGGCATCGTTGAAGATGTCGACCATGATGCGGTCGCCAGCCTTCACAGCCTCGCTGCCATCACCCTCGACCGTACCGGTCGAAGTTTCGATCGCGACTTCCTTGATGATCTTGACCGGCGGAACATCGCTCTTGGCGAAGTGGCCCGTCATGGCCTTGTTCACCTTGCTCGCCTTCACAAACTCGACCAGACCGATCTGGGCGGCGTCGTAGCCGTCCTTCAGCTGGGTCTTGAGCTGTGTGATCACACACGGACCGGCCTTGATGACCGTGATCGGGTGCACCGCACCCTGATCGTCGAACACCTGCGTCATACCGACCTTGCGGCCGAGAATACCTGTTACTGCCATTTGCCACTCCTCATCATGCCGCGACTCGCATCGGGCACTGCCGGTTGAATTTTGGTTTGCTGCTTGGGTGGTGCGGTGCTGCGCGGAGCTGTCTTTGAGGGCGAACCTGGTGGACTACAGCGCGCAGCGGAAGCTTGCGAAGATTACTTGGTTACGGTCTTGATCTCGACGTCCACGCCTGCCGGCAGGTCGAGCTTCATCAGCGCGTCCACCGTCTGCTGCGTCGGCTCCAGGATGTCGATCAGCCGCTTGTGCGTGCGGATCTCGAACGCCTCGCGCGACTTCTTGTCCACGTGGGGCGAACGCAGAACACAGTACTTGTTCTTCATCGTCGGGAGCGGAATCGGACCCGCCACCTGTGCGCCCGTGCGCTTCGCCGTCTCCACAATCTCACCGGTCGACGTGTCGAGCACGCGATAGTCATACGCCTTCAGGCGAATACGAATCCTTTGCTGTCCAGCCATGTTCTTCTCTCAAAGAGCGAAAATGCGTCAGGCCATTTCGGCCAACCCTACGAATATAACGGAAAAGTCGGCTCGAACACAACTCAAACGACGAGCGCGCTCCTCAGCCTGGCGGGTTTCCGCCCTTAGCGCTGTCCGGATGTCGCAGAACATGTGCCGAACGGCAGGAAAAGCGTGAACACGGTTCCGCTCTTTCCTGGGCGGTCAGAACTCCGGAACCTCAGCTTGCCCCGGTGCCTCGCCACGATCTCACTGCTGATCCACAAGCCCAGGCCGGTGCCTCCCATGCCCTTGGTCGTGTAGAACGCGTCGAAAATGCGCTCCTTCACTTGCGGAGACATTCCAGTTCCGGTGTCCGCCACGGTCATCACCAGCCCGCGCTCGCCCGTTACGGGGTCAACCTGTTCCCTGCTGCGCAGTAACAGGCGACCACCCTTCGGCATGGCATCCAGCGCATTTCCAATCAGGTTGTTCAGCACCTGCCGAATCTCTCCACCCAGGCACTCCACCGGGTGCTCCGCCCGCTTGCGCTTTTCCAGCGTCACGCCGTTGTTGACGACGCGCCCCTGGAACATGGCCAGGCTATCCCCAATCAGGTCGTAACAAAATGCCATCGCCGGTCGGGTCTGCTGCTTGTGGAAGCGCAACGTCTGGTTCGCGATCAGCGACACGCGACGCAACTCCCGCTCGGCCGTTGTCACATAGGTCCGAACGTCTTCCATGCTGTCGCTGTTCTGGATCAGGTACAGCAGATTCGTGACCGACTCCAGAGGATTGTTGATCTCATGAGCAATCGAAGCTGCCAGCCGCCCGACTGCGGCAAGCTTTTCGTTCTGCCGCAGCGCCGTCTCCGCCAGCTTGCGCTCGGTCACATCCTCCACAATGGCGAACAGTTCTTGCGGACTGTCCGCGGCTTGGGATGCCTTTCCTTTCGATCGCAGCCAGCGCACCTCGCCATCCCGCAGGATGCGGTACTCAATGTCGTAATCGTGCTTGCCCGCCAGCACTCCACGGAAGTGCTCCGCAACTCGTTCTTGATCTTCGGGATGCAGCAGGTTCAACCAGTAGGCCACCTCACCATTTGGCTTCGGCGACCCAACAATGCGGTGCATGCGGTCGTCTGCAATCACCTGCCTCGTCTCGGGGTTGTAGTGCCACATACCCAGCGAGGCCGCCTCCATCCCCATCTCGAACTCTTCGCGACTGCGCCTCAACTCCCGTTCAGCGATCACAGCGGCAGTATCGTCGACAACCGGGTTTGCAATACCCACGATGTTGCCGCTCTCAAAGATCGGGTTCAGACCGTACGTCCACCACCGGTCCTGCATCACGCCATCCACCAGGATCGGAATCTTCTCTGCACGGGCCGACACCGACTTGCCCGGATGGAACGCCGAGCGGATCGGGTCCCCAATCTGCTCCCAAGCCTCTGCCCAAACCTCGGGCCCGGTGCAGCCCAGCGCCCACGGATGCTTCTGAGCCAGGAATGGACGATAGTGGTCGTTGTACAGCAGGATCAGGTCGCTGCTCCAATACACCGCCCCCGCAAACGGCGACAGCAGCATCAAGTTAACGGCCGCGACCAGCGTCTCTGACCATTTAGCAATCGGACCCAGCGGTGTCCTGCTCCAGTCCATGCGGCGGACCAGATCGGCCATCTCACCGCTGCCCTGAACGACGTTCCGTGCGGCTTCCGGAGCTTCGGGCAGAAATCGGCCTTTTACTTGCACTGCGATCCCATGCTCTTCGATCTCCCGTAGTGTGCCAAGCACTCGCCTCTTCACCGTCTCACGAACTCCGGCCAAGGAGCGGGACAAGCCGACCCTGTCTTCGGACAGCAATGCAACCGGGCAGGTCCATACTAGACCGATGAAGGCTGCCGTCGTCCAATCCCCTGGTCAAACTCCGGTTGTTGGTAGTTTCCCAACTCCAACACTACGCGACCAGATGGACCTGGTCACAGTTCACGCGGCCGCTCTCAGCAATCTCACGAAGGGCCGCGCCTCCGGCTCGCACTACAGCTCGGAGTATGTGTATCCGTTCGTTCCCGGCGTCGATGGCGTAGGCACCACCATCGACGGTCGCCGCGTGTACTTCGTTCTTCCGGAGGCACCCTTTGGTGCCATGGCAGAGCAAACCCTGGTCGACCCGCGCCACACCATTCCCGTCCCCGCCGCGTTGAACAGCGTTCTTGCCGCGGCCATAGCCAACCCGGGCATGTCCTGCTGGGCCGCGCTCGTGGAACGGGCCCACCTCCAGCCCGGTGAGACCGTGCTCGTCAACGGCGCAACCGGCGCATCCGGCAATGTAGCGGTGCAGGTCGCAAAGCAGCTTGGCGCAAAGCGGGTGATCGCAACGGGTCGCAACGCCGTCGAGCTCGAATCCCTTCGCGCCCTCGGCGCTGACGCGATCCTTCCCTTTGACCTCCGCCCCGGAGACTCAGACGGCGTTGACCGGTTCGCGGCCGCACTTGCCGCTGAGTTCACTCAGGGCATCGACGTGGTCATCGACTACCTGTGGGGCACCAGCGCCCGGACCATCATCACCAGCATCGCTAGGGCGGTTGAAGACGCCCACCCGTCCGCTTCATCCAGGTAGGCGAGGCCAGCCGCGAAGCGCTCGAGCTTCCCGCCGCCGCCCTGCGCTCCTCCGCTATCCAGATCATGGGCAGCGGCTTAAAATCCGTTCCGCTCCCTAAACTGCTTGAAGCCATCGGCCACACCTTAAACCTCGCCGCAGAGGGCAAGCTCCATCTGGCAACCGTAGCCGTTCCGCTCGCGCAGGTCGCGGAAACGTGGAACAGCCCGGGACGGCCGCGCCTCGTTTACACCATGCAATAGCCGGCAAGCTCCCGCCGTTCGCTTCCGCGTACCCTGTAACTCATGCGCTGCTTCGTCGGCACGGCAGGTTCGACCGTGCCGAAGCAACATCTGCCACTCTTCCCTGCCTCGCCCGACGGCGGAAAGCTCTCGCACCTCGAGCGCTATGCAACCCGCCTCCGTTGCATGGAGATCAACTCCAGCTTCCACCGGCCGCACCGTCGCTCTACCTGGGAGCGCTGGGCCGCCTCCGTGCCCGACGACTTCCGCTTCGCCGTCAAGGCGCCCAAGTCCGTCACACACACGGCCAAGCTCATCAACACGGGTGCGATGCTGCTCGACTTCTTCGCGGGCGTGAGCGGCTTAGGGAACAAGCTCGGCCCCATCCTCGTGCAGCTCCCACCCAAACTCTCCTTCGACGAAGGCATCGCTCACGAGTTCTTGACCACGCTCCGTGAGCTGCACACCGGAAACATCGTCCTGGAAGCCCGTAACGCCACTTGGTTCACCGCTGCCGCAGATTGTCTGCTACGCGATTTCCAGGTCGCCCGCGTGGCTGCCGACCCACCCAAGGGCTCCGACTTGGCGGCGCGTCCCGGCGGATGGCAGGACCTCCACTACTGGCGCCTGCACGGCACACCGCGTACCTACTATTCCGAGTACGAAGAACCCCGGCTTCGCGAAATCGCCGAAGAGGTACTCTCCCCGAAAGACTCCCAGCAGCCATCGGAGACCTGGATCATCTTCGACAACACCGCGCTCGGCCACGCCACCGCAAACGCTGTCCAGATGCAGTTGATCCTCGAGCAAGGGGCAGGGGCTAAAGCCCCTCGTTAAGGCACAGCGAAGTCTCGTAGCTCCTATAGCAAAGCGTTCGACGAGCGCGGTGCTCAGCCTGGCTTACTTGCTGGTTGGAAGCAGGATGCTCACAACTTCTAAGCACAAGCAGAAGGGCCGCATCGTTCGATGCGGCCCTTCGGTGTTGCATGTGAGCTTGCATGGGGCAGACGCGAAGCGCATCTGCTCCATGCAGTGGCTTACTTGATGATTTCGGTGATGGTTCCGGCGCCCACGGTGCGTC